>NZ_PXZM01000029.1 GCF_003013395.1 Brevibacillus fortis
CAGTTACGTCAGAGAAGAATATTTCCAGACGTAGCGACTTGTGGAGTCCTACCGAGCGGAGAAGGGATTAGCGGGTAAAAGAAACGCAACGTGCCCCTACATCGAAGCGGCTACCACTTTTGCGTTTCCCCGCTAATCACTTCGGAGCGGGCAGTCCAGGCTTCCCGTGGGACGGAGCCTGGAGCCTAGACTGGAAATATTCTTCTCTTCACCGCAGCTACATAACAGGAGCCTACAAAAAAAGAAGAACCTCACAATTCCATGCAGGCTCTCCTCTCATCCTTTTTACACATTAATCTCCAAAAACCATTCGCGAATCGCATCTTGCAGCTTCTGCAAGGCAGTCGCATTCGTTGCTTCACAATAGATGCGTACCAGCGGTTCTGTGCCAGACGGGCGAATCAAGACCCAATGTCCTTCCTCGAGCAACAGCTTGACCCCATCCACTCGTTGAGTCTCTAATACCTGATAAGGACCAATGAGTGCAGGTGGCTTGGCGATTATTTGCTGGATCCATTGATCTTTTTCCGGCAGATTCATGTCAAGCCTCGTATGGAACAGCTCGCCAAACTGCTCGTATACGTCTCGCAATATTTGATCGATTCCTTTGTTTTCATACGCGCACATCTCGGCGAGCAACAAATTGATGAGTACGCCGTCTTTCTCCGGGATGTGACCGAGAATACTGGCCCCGCCACTTTCCTCTCCGCCAATGAGCACATCGCCTTTGCGCATTTCCTCCCCGACGTACTTGAAGCCGACTGGCGTCTCCACCAGCTCAAGACCGTAATGCTTTGCCATCCGATCCAGTAGATGCGTGGTCGCTACTGTCCTGACAATTCGTCCGGTCAAGCCTCGATTTTTTCGCAAATGATAGGTCAGGAGGACAAGTGCTTCATTTGGAGTAATGTACTGTCCAAAGCGGTCGACGACTCCGAAGCGATCCGCATCCCCGTCATTGGCAAGACCAAGAGATGCTTGGCGCTCTACCACTTCTTTTTTTAGCAAATGCAAATGTTTATCGTTTGGCTCAGGCAAATCCCCTCCAAAAGCCGCATCTGGGACTTCTCGGATTCCGACGTTTTTCACCCCGGCCTCTGACAAAAAACCGCTCACGTAGCCCATGCCAGCACCATGCATGGCATCGACAACAACGGACAAGGAAGACTTTTGCAAAACGTCCATGTTTATCATCCGTCTAAGATGCGCCTCGTAATGAGGCCGCAGCACAATGACTTGCAGAAGCTTGCGGGTCTTTGCTTCCGCGAGGGAGATCGTCCGCACTGCTTTCTCCTGGCAGGTTTGGGTGATCCACTCTTCCAATCTTTGCGTGATCGCAGGCGTTGCAGGTCCTGCGTACTCCGGAATGTATTTGATGCCGTTATATTCGGGCGGATTGTGACTTGCCGTGATCATGATTGCGCCACTCGCTGCAAAATGCTTCACGCCAAAGGCTACGGCAGGCGTTGGCGCTGCTTCGTTCACCAAATAGGTTCGAATGTCATTGGCGGTCAGGACACAAGCAACCTCCTCCGCAAAACGTCTCCCCAAAAAGCGCGTGTCGTGCCCGACCAAAATTGGCTGCTCCTGTTGTCCGATTTCCTTGGTATAGCTGGCGATGGCTTGTGCGACAATGCGGACATTCTCGACAGTAAAGCCATCTGCCATTATGTCACGCCAACCGTCCGTACCGAACCGGATCGTTGTCATCTCCTCATCTCTCCCCTCGTTACCGCAACTCATTCACCTTCTCCAAATAACGCAAAACAGTGGCAACATAAGTAGCATGCGACCACGTCAGCGGTGCAACTGATACTGGTGCACCTGTATACGGATCGAGCTGTTCGGATAGCACGCCGCTTTGTAAGGCATGGCGTACGACCCAGGCCAGTCTGTTCTTTGGCTCCTGGAGTTCATCGATCGATTTCGCCTTGGCAATTTCCCAATCAGCCACCCATAAGGTGCAAATGATCCACGGATTGCCCGGTACCTTCGCCGTGTCATGCGATTTTTTGAAATAGTAATCCCCTTGGTAGCGAGCTATTCCACCGATCGCAGTGTCTACCCGCAAACTCTTTTTGACAGCTTCCATCGTTCGCTCGACTCTCGGATCGTCTACAGAAAACACATCAAGCGCAAATAAGGCGAACAAGCTGCTCTCCACCGTGAAATCTTTTTCGACACTCCCATCTGCTTTTACATAAATCCCACGCAGAAAACGCCCGATTTCAGGGTCGTACAGATGCGTTTCCATTGCCCCGCGAATGCTCTCTGCCCCTTCCGCGTAGCGTTTGTAGCGTCGATCATCCCCGAACAGCTGGGCGAAACGAGCCGCAGCCATCAAGCCTGCGAAAACCGTAGCGCTGGTAAACGTAAAAATTCCCCGTCGCTCTTCCCATAAGTCGTAGCTTGGTTTTGGGAGTTGCAGCTCTGAATGGACATACTCCAGCAAAAAGCGGGCCGCCGGACGAACCAGCGTGGGATAGAGCGCTTGGCAGTCCTCAATTTGCTTGCCGCTCTTGTATTGCTCCCAGAGCGCGTACAGCACTAGCGCCGTCTCATCCTCCTGAATCGGCAGCTGAATTTCTCCGTCAACGATATACGGATGCCAACTGGAGCCGACAGACCCATCTGGATTGTACTTGTGCAGCAAATACCCTTCCTTGTTCAATGCGTCCGCGCAAAATCGAAAAAATGGTGCGACCACTCCCGTGTAGCCCGCTTTCGCCATCGCGCTCGCAATCAATGCCCCATCTCTTGGCCACATGTAGCTGTAATGGTCGCGATTGAATTGGAGAATATCCGAGTCATTCGCAGCAAGAATAGCCCCGTTCTGGTCGATTTGCGTGCGCACGAGAAGCAAGCTGGTCTTGTACAGATTAACAACCTCTGCTGGAAGATCAGCAAAGTCCCGCTCTTCCTTATTCACCCAACGCTGCCAATACACCGCTACCCGATTGAGCAAACGTTCCGGATCACTTTCGAGTACATACTGGTTCAATATTTTGACATCCTCATACGATTCACCAATGCACATCCAGTAAAAGAGCGTCTTCTCTTCTTGCGGTTGCAGCATAAGGGAAAAGGAGATCGTACTATCTACGGAGCCTTGTGCTATCGGATTGCCAGACAAAAGACCATCCTCCGCGTCCCTCCAGGTCCCCTCTGCATAGTTGAACCGCTTGATTCCCACGCTATATTGATCGATCCCACCCGTATCCGTTTTTCCATTTGCCATGATGTACACATTGCGCTTGTAGTGATAAATGGTGCGCAGGAGGGGATCAAAAACAGCAGTATCTCCTACCTCCGTCTCATTCAAGCTGAAGTCGTGATTAAAAAACAGCCTGACCTCCCGCACCTCGCTCGCAAGATTCCGAACGCCCACCTTTTTCAAATAAATCGGGTCACGCTGATGTACCCCATCCGCGATTTGCAGGGAGATGCCCAGATGTTCATGATGCGCATGAACATCTGTCACCAAAGACTCCTGTCCGTATCCGAGCCTTCGCGTCCAGCCGTCTTCATCCAGCCAGGAAAAACGACCCTGCACCCAAATCCCCAGCTTGCTAAAGTGTCCCCCGACATGATTCAGCTGACCGACATACGGAAAGTAGAGATCTCGCATGTGCAGCTTGTCATCAAAATTAATCAGCAGCTTTCCGTTCCCGACGACGAGTGGTCTCGGCATGCCTTCACGTCCTTTTCGTTATAGGCTGTCGATCTCTCTCTTTTCGTGAAACTGATATTCGGCAATTCGCCTCGCGTAGGAAGAAGCAAGCGTAGCTGCGGTCTCTGCCGTCGCCCCTTGCGAAATCACTTTTACGTGCGAATCCTCTGAATCGGGTAATATCAGCACCCAGCCATTCGAATCGTATACCTTGATTCCATCGACGAGCTCCAGCAGCTTACCTTTGTTTTCTTCCATCACTCTGCGCATAACCTTCCCTTTTGCTGCCCATGGGCAAAAGACAGTCTTTTTCTCCATATGGCACGCGGGCAACAGCTCCAGGAGAACGCTGAGCGGTTTTTCCTCAGAAGCGAGATAGGAAAGAATTCGCATGAGGCTGTATACGGCATCAAACATTGGATGAAAGCGCTGTTCGCTAGATACCTCCATCATGGAGCGCGGAGAGACCTTGGTGCGTACAACCTCCATTTGCAACAGCTGGGCCATATGCTCCAATTCTATCGGTGCACTTACAGGAAGGCCGATGCGTCGGTGTTGACCACTACAAGCCAGCAGCTGCAAAGCCGTGATCTGCTCATTCGTGAGCTTCTCTCCATGCTCGGTAAACAAGGCAAATTGCTCGCCATTTTTATCGAGACGAACCCCTATATCTGCTCCCTTATTACGAATACCGTCTTGGATGGAGCCGTAATGTACAGTGACTCCCAGTGTATGCAAAAGTGGCGCAAGAAACGTCGGGAAAAAACGCTGTTCACTATCGATCAGCAGGTGGAAGCGCTGACGCTGGATGGACGATACATTCAACTGTTCGATCAAAGCGTGAAGATAAGCTTCCTGTACTTGATGCTCGACTTGCAGTGTTCCCAACCGATGCAGGTTGCGAACATAAGTCTCTTGCCAGTAAGCATTCTCAATTTTGCGCTCCATATCACGGGAAATCGGCAAGCCCGCATGATCGATGAATTGGATGACAATCTCCTTATCATCCACTGGCTCTGCCATATAAACATGAATGCCGCCTTTGCAAGCCAGAGAGCGTACGCCGTATCGGATCAAGGGTGAATTGCCAATCCCGAGATCGACCGTATCAATTCCGGAAGAGCACAAACTCGTCATGATGCTATGCTTTAATAGTTGAGCAAATGGGTGCGAGCATGCCGAGAGCGCGATTTTATTCCCTGCTTGGAGTAAGTACGCGTAGGCAGCAGCGAGTCTCGTGACGAATTCGGGCGTGATGTCGACGTTGCCAATGCCCTTGATTCCATGCGTCCCAAACAGATTTTTCGTTTGCTTGGCACCGTAGATAAGCGAGGTGGTGACCGTCGCGTTTTCCCCGACTTCCTTATCCGGCCAAATTTTGACCCCTGCCTTTACCACCGACTTCGCCCCAATGTGGCAATGGTCTCCGATAACCGCCCCTTCCCCGAGTTGTACACAATCTTCAATTCGGGCATTGCGGCAAAGGGTCGTTCCTGTGATCTCTGTTTTTTTCCCAATGACGCTATTTTCCCAAATAATCGCCCTGGACAGCTTTGTACCGGAAGAAATCACGGTATTTTTTCCCAGAATGGAATAAGTACCAACGGCGACTCCAGCCTGCAAGTGTACATTTTCACCAATATAGACAGGGCCCTCTAAACGGACCGATGAATCGATGCGAACATCATTTTCCAAGAAAATGCGTGGCGCGATTTCCTGTGCTTTTATTTCGAGACCGACGCGTCCGTCCAGCAAGTCAAACTGGGCTTGCTGATAAACCTCCAAAGAGCCAATATCAGACCAATAACCGCTTGCCTCATAGCCGTATAAAGACTTTGCAGCTTGTAAAAAGGCCGGGAAAATTTCCTTGCTGAAATCCACTTCTCGCTCTTCTTCTATAT
Organism: Brevibacillus fortis; assembly: GCF_003013395.1. Lineage (GTDB taxonomy): Bacteria > Bacillota > Bacilli > Brevibacillales > Brevibacillaceae > Brevibacillus > Brevibacillus fortis. The sequence goes on from NZ_PXZM01000029.1 coordinate 5,572, forward strand.
ATGACAAGACCTCAGGCTCGCAAACGTATATTCCGGTATTCACCGTATCGCTGAAAACCTCCGCCCAGCTCGGCTTTTCTAAAAAGCGGGTAATGCGTCCGCCCTCATCTGTCATGACAACTCCGAATTCCAGCGGTGTCTCTACGCGAGTCAAAATCAACGTAGCCAGTGCATGTTTTTGCTCATGAAAGCGTATGGCTGCCGACAAATCGATGGCTGTCAACGTATCCCCACTGATCACAACAAAGCGCTCATCGAGAAAATCCGCGCAGTTTTTTACGCTGCCTGCCGTGCCCAAAGGAATTGTTTCTTCAAAATAGACGAGCGAAACACCGTAGCGAGATCCATCACCAAACGTATCGCGGATGACATCAGGCAGGTACTGGAGTGTCACTGCTATCTCTGTAATCCCATGCTTTTTCAATAGATCAATCGTGTACTCCATGCAAGGCCGGTTTAAGAGTGGCACCATTGGTTTTGGCGTGTGGCATGTTAACGGACGTAGTCGTGTACCTTTTCCCCCAGCCATGATTACTGCCTTCATCTTCTGTCCTTCCTCCTTCATCGTTGCAATCTATGTTGTCATGCCGATTTCCGCGGGTACGCCAAGTGAACGGTATATCTCGATGGTTTGACTAGCCAGAATGGTCCAGTTATAAAACTGTTTGACGTCTTGCTTTGCCGTCTGGGCCAGCTGATGCCGCTGATCAGGGTCGCGCAGTAGCCAGCGGAGTTGATTCGTCAGCGATTCGGGGTCGCCTGTATACATCATAGCGCCGTTTTCGCCATGGCGAACGATCTCTCTCAGCCCTCCCGTATCCGCAACCAGAACAGGCGTACCCAGAGCCATAGCTTCCAGCGCAACAATTCCAAAAGGCTCATACAAGCTCGGGAATACCGCCACATCAGCCAATGCGAACAGCTCATTTCTCCTTACATCGTCTACGAAGCCCACGAAGCGGACTTGCTCAGAAAGCCCCATCTGATGGACCAACTGTATCCACTCGTCTTGCATCGGTCCTCTTCCGGCTACCAGCAACTTCGCATGGGGAAACTCATCGCGCAGCCTTGCCATGGCTTCCATCAACAGGTGAACACCTTTTTCCTGAACCAAGCGCCCTACAAAAAAGAGAACAGGACCATCACCTATCACCAATTCCTGCCGAAGCTGCTCACGATTTACATCTGGTAGGGGAATGAGATCGACACCATTGTGAATGACATGCAATTGGGATGGTGGTGTTCCGAACAGGCGCATGACTTCCGACTCCATATACTTGCTGCAAACGATAATTGAGTCAGAGCTTTGTGTTAGCGAACGTTCACACTCATGAATCCTTCGCTGCAACGGTGTATGAATGCCTTGGTGACGACCATGTTCCAAAGCATGAATCGTGCTGACGAGCGGAAGAGAGTGCCTCTGTTTCAGTTCGATCGCTGCCCAGCTGACTAGCCAATCGTGAGCGTGGATGACATCTGGCCGCACCCCGATTGACCAGAGCTGGGAGGCAGCATCGACCATCGCCAAATTCAGCTGAAACACCCATGAAAGAAAGTCAGCTTGTTCTTGGGGGATGTACGTAGGCAAGTGATGTACGTGAATCCCTTCCATCGTCTCATCTATGGAGCATGAATCTGACGCACGTGTCAGCACATGCACCACTATTCCTTGCTGGACAAGATGCCTAGCGAGATCATAGACAGCTCGACCAAGCCCCCCCACCACGTGCGGGGGAAATTCCCATGCAAGCATCAAAACTGTTTTTGCAAGAGACTGATCTTGCGCAGCCGCTACCAATTGACGCGATACGTTCACTCTATGCGTTTGTTTAGGCAAATAGTACGTGATATCCAAGTGAGGAAAAATCGGAAAGTCAGCTTCTGCTTGCGCAATCGCCTCTTCATCCAGTTGATGTTCTCGATACATAGTCAAGAGAGACTGCAAACGAACCAAATGGTCATGAACGCGCCGCACCGCATACTCTACGACTGTTTGACCGTCTAAAATAAACGCCCAATCACTGCTTTGGGCCAGCATCAATTCGCGGGCGGCCTGCTTGAGGCATCGTAAGGCAAGCTGATCTCCTTTTTTTTCATAAAAGGTCGTAATCGCTCCGATCAGTTCCCGCTCTGCTTGATGAAGATGCCTGTATATCCAGCCATTATTCTCGTTCAACCAGACTTCTCCGTAGCCATTTCTTCCCCACGTAGACATAGACAAGTGACCGCGATCCTGCTCTGGATACTCCTCCAAATATTCAGAGGGTGTGATTAATTTTACTTCTTTTGAATCAAAAACCGTTTTTCGCATGAGATCATCCAAAAACTGCGGACCTTCGAACCACCAATGCCCAAACAGCTCCGCATCATAAGTGGCGACGACTAACGGCTTGTAATCCATCCAGTGACTGGCTTCCTCCACTTGGCGCTCCCGGTGATACAGGAAGTGTCCCGCATGTGACGCTGCTTTTTCGCGCGCCCAGCTTGGCTCATACCAGTCTTTATCCCCTTCTTTTCCGGTGATGCGATAGTATTTTAAACCGGTATGCACGCGAATGCCGTCAGGATGGATGTACGGTTCGATGTAGCTAATCTCCCTGTCAAATCCGATATCCCGGTAGTATTCACGGTAGTCATAGTCCCCTGGATAACCATCGTTTGCGCTCCATACCTGGCGGGAAGCCACTTCATCTCGGGCAAAGGCAGCTACATCATGCGGCGTGAACAAAGGAGCCAACACCCCTCTGCGCGGTACAGGCGTCGCATGCTCTATCGTGTGACTGTCTACAAAGAAGTAACGTAGCCCTGCCTCTTTCAGCAAACGATCCAGTCCAGGTGTATACCCGCACTCTGGAAGCCAAATTCCTTTCGGACGACTTCCGAGAATCCGCTCATGGGTATCAATCCCCACCTGAAGCTGTGCCCGAATCGCCTCTTCTGTTTCCACATAGGGCAAAAAGGAGTGTGTTGCTGCGCAAGTGATGAGTTCGAGGCATCCGCTGTCTGCCATATGCCTAAAGGCCTTGATCAGTTGAAAATCCCACTTGCGGCAATAGGCAATGATGGTTCGAAAACGCTCCACGTACATTTTGGCGATACGGTGTTCCTGGGGGTGATCTGCGGTTCGTTTGACTTCCTTCCCAGCCAATTCAACGGTCTTCGCTAGATGTGTGCGAAAGCGTGCCACGATCAGCTCATCGTCTAGCATGGAAAGCAATGTCGGGGAAATAGCAAGGGTCATGCGAAAAGCGATGCCGTCCGAGAGAAGCTTGTCGAAAACCATGAGCAAGGGAAGATAGCATTCTAGCATGGCTTCATACACCCAGCGCTCTTCCAGGCGATCGTCCCGATCCCCGTGTCGGACATAAGGCAGATGGGCATGCAACACGAGGGAGAGATAACCTTTGTGCACAAATGACACCTCACTTATTTTATGTTTTGGCATACAACGAGTAGGAGGAAAAGTTCTCAAACCAGGAAGGGGTAGCTGGATTATGGACGGGCTCAACTAACGGTTCCCCCCAATCAGCTTTTGAATTGCGTGGGGTAACTACCGCTTCCGAGCGCAATATCGGACAAAACCGATTCTGTTCATATAAACCAAAATCAACGATGTATGTACGTCCTGGGTCTATATCTTTCACGTACCAGGAGTGAGCCTCTTCATGTACGAGCACATCTCGGACGAAATGCGCATTTTTTCCATCAAAGTAGCGTTCCGTTACATCATACAGACGCAAGCCCTTTTGGATATGACGATAATCGGCTTGCAGGTACGATGCGATCATTCTCATGCGCGGCCAAGTGATTTCCCAATAGACTAATAACGTAGTCGGACTTTGTACCATGACTTTGACAATGTCTCTGCCGTAAAACACAGGCAATTGCCAGTCCAGTTCCGTTCTAGCGGGAGGTGGTGTCACTGGTTTCGCACGGTCTTTCTGCAGGCGATACTTTACTTGACCGATCGTCAAACCGCACTCTTTGGCAATTTGTGCAATGGACATGGATTGTGAACGCAGTTCGAGAATTTTTTCCAGCATCTTCTAGCACTCTCCTCCGCCAACTTCGCCTATCTGTGCTTTCCCAATGTCAATCATAGCCAATGCTACTAACAAAGACTGTCGAATGCTGGATGCATATCCCTTCTTCTTTTGTCGATCACCAATTAGGTTTTCGTCAAAGGCAAACAAAAGTCGCTCTCCTTCCATTCTTACAAAGCCACTTCTCTAGACATTCTTTTCTTTTTGACAAATAGGAAGAAAGATCTATATTCCAACATCTTTTGTTTTATTTGTAAGGATTTTCTTGTTGGATACCGATACTATAAAATATTCAATTCCACTTCCAAAAAGAATGAAAAAGGAGCCAACGAAATAATGAATCGATCATGGATTAGCGTGGTAACAGCAGGATCAATAGCAATCTCAGCGGTAGCGACAGGCTTGCCACTAGCAGCTCAAGCCAAAAGTACGCCGCCAAGCCCATCCCAAGAGAGCAATGATTCGCAGATAGGGCATACACCCGTTCAGGAAAACATGTCGAAAAAAGAGTTACGCCAAGCAGCGAAACAGGAGAAGTACAGCATCTCGCATCTGAATACATTGGATCATTCAGAGCTGGTTGAATTGTTGAAGGAAATCAGTTGGACACAAATCCCTGAATTGTTTACGTATAACGATGACACGCAGGAATTTTATGAAGATCGAGATCGGGTTCAGGCGATCATCGATGCATTGGCAGAGAGTGGCAAGAGCTTCACCAAGGATGACGAGCAAGGCATACATACATTTGTAGAGGTATTGCGTTCGGGGTATTACTTGGGGTACTACAATGACGGCTTAAAGTATTTGATGGAGCCAAAGTATAAGCAAAAGATTATTCCAGCTCTTCAAGCAATTACTGCCAATCAAAATTTCGGCTTAGGTACAAAGACTCAGAATGAAATTATTAGTTCTACAGGTAAATTGATTAGCAACACGACTGTTGATTCTGAGACAATTGGCCTTCTGTCAAAAATAATGGATGATTTTAACAATGATAGGGATAAATGGTCAGATGATCGTGAGGCAAGCGATGCCTTTTACAGCGTCCTTCAAGGTGTTGGCTATGTTCTACTTTGGGGAATAGATGATTCAGAAAAAGACGAACTGAAAGGGAGTATCGACGCATTCCTTGACCCCATTTTTGACATGGCAGAAAATGGTGACACTTCTGCCGATCGAGTATGGTTGACGAACAATGCCCTGTATTACACAGGGAAATTAGGAAACTACTACAGTGATCCCAATAAAGCCAATGATATATTGACGAAAGCGATGAAAACTTATAAAAAGTGGAGCGAGCCATACTTCACTGCCGCGCAACAAATCGAGGAAGCATATGGCGAGGACGCCAACGGGAAGAAAATCGACCTCGATGAAATGAAGAAAGAAGGTAAAAAGCATTACCTTCCGCAGCAATTTACTTTTGATGACGGAGCGGTTGTGTTCAAAACGGGAGATAAACTGACAGAAGAACAGGTTGAGCGGTTGTACTGGGCATCCAAAGAAGTGAAAGCACAATTTCATCGTGTCATCGGCAATGACAAGGAGCTAGAGAGAGGTAATCCTGATGATGTACTGACCATCGTCATCTACAATACGCCTGATGAATATAAAATGAATCGCTTCTTGTACGGATACGATACCGACAATGGTGGTATCTACATTGAGGGTACTGGTACTTTCTTTACCTATGATCGGACAAAAGAACAAAGCATTTACAGTCTGGAAGAGCTGTTCCGTCATGAATTCGTACACTATTTGCAAGGAAGATATGAAGTGCCGGGCATGTGGGGACAGGGAGAGATTTATGAGAACAGCCGCTTGCCTTGGTATGAGGAAGGCGGAGCTGAGTTTTACGCGGGTGCTACCCGAACAGAAGGAATCAAGCCTCGCCAATCAATTGTAGGCAACCTTCGAAATACAGCGACTTATCTCGATTACACCGCGGCCGATATGATGCGTGCCAAATACGGAACCATGGCATTCTACGACTACTCATTCGCGCTACAGTACCATATGTTCAAGAATGATTTTGCTCGTTTGGATGAAATCAATGATACGATCCGTTCCAATGATGTATCTGCTTATGATGACTTGATCGAAAAATTCAGCCGTGATCGAGCTCTTGAACGTGGCTATCAAGATACCTTAGAAGAATTGATCGACCAGTATGAAGAGTTGGATGTTCCTCTTGTTTCAGATGATTACTTACAGACTGTGGACGTCACGAGCAAAGAAGAGATTTATCGTCAAATCGCACAGGTTGCCTCGCTGACGGATGTGAAAACAGATGAAAAAGACTCTGGGGATTTCCGAAGCTTCACATTGCGTGGGGTCTATACAGGTGGAGCTTCCCAAGGGGAATATCAGGATTGGCAAGAAATGAACCGCCTCACAGATGGATTCCTCAAGGAGCTATCGGGTCTTTCTTGGAATGGCTATGACACAGTAACGAGCTACTTCACCAATTATCGTACGACAAAGGATGGACGTTTTGCCTATGATGTCGTGTTCCACGGGAAGATGGCTCATGAAGATGGACCTGAGACAGAGAATCCAACGCCTACCCCTGACGAAACGTCTATTTCATTGGGTAAGCAGATTACAGGTACCGTCAATCTTCAAAAACCGAGTCAGGAGTTCCGTCTCGATGTGAAATCAGCCCAACAACTTCAAGTAGAGATGGAAACGAAACGAGGAGATGGGGTCGCTTGGCTTGTTTTCCACGAGTCCGATAGAGAGAACTACATTGCCTATCCGAACAAGCGTGAAGGCAACAAGCTGATCGGATCATTTGATGCGAAACCAGGGACATACTATGTGACTGCTTATACGTATGGTACAGGGCAAGAAGACCAACCGTTTACATTATTGGTGACGGGTGAAGGTAGCCCGTCAGAGCAAATCTATCAAGAAATGGAGAGCAATGATTCTATCCAGCAAGCAAATGGTCCATTGCCGATTGGCACGACTGTATCCGGCGACATGAAAGCAAACGACTGGCAAGATATTTTTGCCTTACAAGTAGAGAAACCAGAAGAAATACGTATTTCACTGAACCCCGAGCAGGGACAAGGTTTGACTTGGATGCTATTCCATGAAGGAAATCCGGATCAGCCTGTAGCATACCCACAAGAGATAGAGGGAAATCTGCAAAGTGCCCATTATCAAGTAAAGCCAGGCCGTTACTACTTGTATGTGTATAAATACCAAAATGAAGACGTTGTTTACACGGTAGAGACCAAGAAGCGCTAATCCGCAGAACAAAAACACCCCCAAACGAGTTACAAGAATCGTTTGGGGGTGTTCGTTCTTTATATGATAGTTTTACTGACCGTTATCGGCGCTTAGTAATTCGCCCAGAGCCCCCTACCTTCGTTCGTGGGGGCGATTTACTTTTCGGTGGGGAAAAGCTCGAGCGTTTTGATGAGACAGAACCACTCGACTTCGAAGATTCACTGCTGGAAGAACGAATAATTTTGCCCGAACTACCGCTAGAAGACGACTCTCCTTGCTTCTTGAAAAGACTGCCGTCTGAACCTACCTTACCATCCGCGTTCTTGCTATTACTCCGCTTGAAAATACTTCCCGTACCCTCTTTGGTGATCGGCGGCGCTACTTTTTTGTCCTCAGTTGTAGGCACGCGATACGTCCCGGAAGGCTTGTATATGTCCTTGCTGGAGTAGCCACGATAGCTGCCCTTTGTACTTTTCTTAAGCCCGTCGAACAAATCGTCCAGTACACTCGCTACAATGTATCCTTGCAAAAACGAAGAATCGTAGTTTTGTCGGATGTACTCTTTGCTGTCGACCTCGATCAACGTATCCGTCGGCTTGGCAGCGTCTTGCTGCAAATGGTATACCTCGTCCGGATAAATGAGGAACATATGCTGTGGATCTTCTTTGGAGATTTCATCTGGCGTATTCTGCTCCGCCAACTCCAAGGCTACTTCCGGTACGGTCTTGTCTTGCGCACGATAGATGCGTGACGACTGTCCATTGTCCTTGGTAGAGACGGATTCAAGCGGATAGGTCTCGCCAACCGCAGGGGTGCCACAACCCGCTAGCGTAAGGAGGAACAACGCCGGAATCAGCAGGAGCTTGATTGATTTCATCCATGGATTTGGCATGTACTTGTCCCTCCTCTCTATGTGCCGCGCAATACCTGCACATCCGCTGGCAGAACGTTCTCTCCCTCATAGAGCATGAAACGGCCATCCTGCCACTCGATTCGCAACAACTGGCGCTGATCAGATTGGAATTGCCAGATGTACTGCTCCCCTGATGTATGAAAAGGAGCTTTCCCCACAACCTGAACGGCGCCATTATATTGCTCCTCCAAATGGTAGGTCAAATCGTCCATTTCGATTGTGGTCGGTACTTCATCTATTGAATCCAGTCGTCCATCAATCACGCTATACAGATGATAGACGATCTTCTCCCGTTCCTCGATATACAGGTAACGAATAGTCGTTCCATCCTGTAACGTAAGCATCGTGGCTTTGCGACTCGCATTCGTCGCCTTCCCTATTACTTGATAGGTAACGAGCGATACATCGACCACATCACCCGGTCCCACCGTCAAGATGCTCTTCTCCGGTGCAGGAGGCTCATGCTTGGCAAAAATGTTTTGGATTCGCTTCATCAAACTCATGCTGTACTCCCTTCCCTATCACGTCTTACAGACATGCAGCCAAGATCAAGGCACCCACGAGATGGAATGAACCTGCCATCATGGCATGTGCCACTTTCCCTTCCTGCGTTCCTTTTTCCAAGTCCAGTCCGGCTACTTGCTTTAACAGCCATTCCACGATTCGCTCCAAAAGGAACAAGATGATAAAGGAGACCACAGACACGAGCAAAGCTGTCCACAATAAATTGGAGGTAATGATGGATTGCGATAAGATGTATCCTTGCGCAAACAGCTTCATGACAAAACGCGTCGTGACTGCCATGTTTCCGTTTTTGATTTCCATGATGTCTTTGTATTTCGTAAACAACGAATCAATCCACATCAAAACAAAAAGCAAAATGCCGCCGGCTCCTGTCCAAACCAGCATCCCCAGTATTTCTGTCCACGTCAAAGTCAATCACTCCACATCGATGAGGTGTAAAAAAAGGGAAACCGCCTAAAGCGGTTTACCCCTCGTATTTTTTCATCAGCGCAGCCAGTTCGTCGTCGACGGCTTGATTCTTGTTCAGCTTCGCAATTTCTTCGTCTAAGGAGCTCTGTTTTTTGTAAATCTCGCCGCTGGCTTCTGCTTCTGCTTCCATTTGCAGTGCTTTTTCTTCCATCCGTTTCAAGCCAGACATAGCCGAGTTCGAGTCGAAGCTACCCATCGCCTGATTGATCGTCTTTTGTGCTTTGGCTGCATTGACGCGGGCCACTAATGTTTCGCGCTTGTTTTTCAGCTCGGTGATCTGTTTTTTCATTTCAGCCAGCTTCTCTCGCAATCCATCGGCTGCCAGCTTGTTTTTCTCGTAGCTGTCCTTGTATTCGTTCATTTTTTGCTCGGCGGCTTTCTTTTCTTCCAGAGCTCGACGAGCCAGATCAATGTTCTGAGCTTGTGCTGCGATGTGTGCTTGCTCATCACGCTTTTTCACCAAGGCTTCCTGCTCTTCATACAGTACTTTGAATTTCTTTTCCAAGGCAATTTGGGCGGCAACCGCCTTCTCTGCTTCATTCAAGTCTTCCTGCATATCACGCAAATACTGGTCTGTCATTTTGATTGGATCTTCAGCTTTCTCAATCAAAGCGTACAAATTGGACATGGTCAAATCACGAAGTCTTTTAAAAATGGACATCGATTATTCCTCCTTCAGTACGTACCAGGTAGTTCGGCCTATATTGCCGCCCCCGTCATACCTGTATTTACGATCATTACGCAAGTAAGTTTCAACAATTTATTATTTTATTGGTTCAACTTTGCTTTTCGTAGTGCACGTAACATTACTGCTCGAAAGTAAGTTCGCCCGATTCAACGCTTTTCAATAGAAGTTTTGCCTGAAATTGTGTCCCATCCTGACGTTCAAGCTTCATTTTACCCGTTTTGCCTTTTTCAATGAGTGCTTTAATCTGTGTATCCGTCAGCATACGTCCATAATTCTCTTTCCATATGACGAATTTACAGCCCGCGTTATAATTCGAACAACCGTAACCTTTGCGTCCCATGAAAATGGAGCCTCCGCAACCCGGTCGTGGACATTTGGTGATGATACTCGATGTTGAACTAGCGGTTTTTGCTACCGTTCGAGTTGAAGTCTTTGTTGTGGCATTCCTGCCACCTGATCTGCCTGTACTTCGCTCGCCAGCTCGTCCTCTTGTTTTCGAAGATCCTTTCTGAGTGGTACTCTCACTCTCAAACAAGGTCTTCTCAGCACGAGATTGTACGCGAACCTTTTCTACGATCATCGTAGCGAATTTCTTCACATTCTCCATAAACTGCATGTCAGAGGCGGACCCTCGGGAGATCTCATTCAAGCGGCGCTCCCAATGTCCCGTCATTTCAGGAGAGGTTAATAGTTCGACACCTGCTCCCCTAATCAATTCGATAGCGGAACGGCCTTTTAGCGTAAGTTGAATTTTTTTCCCCTGCATTTCAACGTAACCGACTTTTTTCAGTCGTTCGATCGTAGCGGCACGAGTTGCTGGAGTTCCCAGGCCAGATTCTTTCATCGCATCACGCAGTTCCTCATCCTCGATTTGCTTGCCTGCGCTTTCCATGGCCTTTAGAAGCGTTCCTTCCGTAAAATGCTTGGGCGGCTGTGTTTCTTTCTCCTTTGCTATAGCATCCGAGCATACTACGCTGGCATCAGGTAGAATGATGAAAGGCTCGTTAACCTCAATCTCTTCTTTATCCTCTTCTTTAGCCGCACCTTTCACATTCTTGGGCTTATCCTTCTGCTGATCGGCATAAATAATCTTCCAACCGAGACTTTTCCGTTCTTTCACCGACGTTTTGAACATTTCTTTTTCCACTTCGGTTATGACCATATGCATCTTATATTCAGCTGGTGGATAGAACTGTGACAAAAAGCGGCGAACGATCAAATCGTATAGCTTTTGCTCATCTGGCGTAAGCCCGGAAGCCTTGCGATTTGTCGGCAGGATAGCATGGTGATCATCTACTTTTGCTGGATTACATATAAACTTGTTGCCTTTATGAACCAAACTACGGTTCGCACCCTTTACCAAGTCGTCATATCCAGTGCCTTGCAAAGCAGACAAGGTATTGTGCATTTCGGGAATATTTTGCTCTGTCACATAGTTGGAATTCGTCCTTGGATAAGAAATCACCTTATGCTTTTCATAGAGTGCCTGTGCTAAGTCCAAGGTTTTCTTGGCGGAAAAACCGTACTTGCCATTGGCCTCACGTTGCAGCAATGTCAGGTCGTACAACTTGAATGGATACTCCTTGGTATCCTTTACTTCGTAGGATGCTATCCGCCCTTGCTTTCCTTTCACTTTACGAGCCAACATTTCTGCTTTTGATGGATCGGTTAAGCGATCACCTTGCCAAATCCCCTTGTACGTCCTCTCACCCTGCGAAAAATGCCCTTCCACTTGAAAAAACGTAACCGAGGAGAAAGCCTCAATTTGTTTCTGTCGATCATAAATGAGAGCAAGGACAGGTGTCTGTACTCGTCCGACAGAAAGAAGCACGTTATGTTTGGTCGTAAATGCACGTGAGCCATTCATCCCGATTAGCCAATCTGCTTCACTACGAGCCTTCGCTGCCCTCGTTAAGTTTTCATAGGCTGCGGCATCCTTCATCTCCGCAAATCCTTTCCTGATCGTTTCAGGGGTCAAATCCGAGATCCAAAGTCTTTTAACAGGGTGACTCAATTTTAGATGTCGCTGAATGAGCGAAAAGATATGTTGACCTTCCCGCCCGGCATCGCATGCATTAATCAGCAGATTGCTTCGTTTGGCCAACTGCCCGATCATTTTTAGCTGATCAATTGTTTTCCGATTGGGCACTAGCTTAAATGGATCGGGAATGATAGGAAGATCATTTATGTTCCACTTTTTATATTTTTGGTCGTACGCATCAGGCTCCGCTAGTTCAATTAAGTGCCCAATTGCCCACGTAATGATGTATTTTTCACCTTCTAAATAGGTGCGGTGATTTTTAGCTTTAGGATCTATTGCGGCGGCAATATTTCGTCCCATGTCAGGTTTCTCCGCAATAATTAATATCTTCAAATGATAATCGCTCCTTATAAAAACTCTCTAAGCAAAGGTACCTATCATCTTCTGCCATGATCATTTTCATCAAATAAATAAAGACCGCCAACCTGTCGAGGATCGGTCTAACGTTCTGTACTCCTCTCTATTTTACTACAAGTTAGCCCAGTATTCTCGTTCTGGCTGCGACGGCCCATTCGATTTTTGACAACGCCTGACAATATGCCTCACTCATCTCAGCAGCATTTGCTGCCTCCTCCGCTTGATTCAGCACGCGCCATACGTCGCTCTTGTTTTTGTACCAATCCAACTCCTTTGGCGGCTCATGGTGGATAGGCTTCCACACTTGACGTAACGTTGGGGAAAACAGCCGATTCGCCCCTGACCGCAGCTGACAGTTCATTAGTTTTACCTGATAAGACTTGCCAGGAGCTGTATCATTCACATCGTGAAAAAGATGGGGCCAGTAATCTTTTCGCGAACCTGTGTGTGGCTGTTGCAATGCCCAAGCGTACGATGCCTCCTGCCTATTCGTACCCCCGAACAACAGACTGTATAGCCTTTTTCCCAAGCTGATTCGCTCTGGTAATGAGGCAAAATGAAAAACTCGCTCGCCCGCTAGCTGTAAAGAGTCCGCCCCTTTATGAGGAAACAAGATCAGATTCAGCTTCAAAAGCTCCTGCAGGGCAAACGGGATTGTGCGAACAACTGAATTTTGATAGGCCGAGTCTTTCATGATCTGATCTTCCAAATAGTTTTGTTCATTGATAATCAATCCAATGGCGAGCAGCTGTTTGTCGTCCGTTTTCCAGAAATGATTCCAGATCGCCTGCATGAACGTGGAGACGCCCAGATGAGGCAGTAAATAAAAAAGGTTGGTCTGTCGTCTGACACTTTCCTCATACAGTAACAATTGAGGGTACGCATCGTGAAAAATCAGCCAGTTTCCCCGCTCCAAAAAGGAGAAATAATCGTGCTGTTCTTTTGTACGAAGCAAGCGAGGCAATAATTCTCCCTGCAAATCGGTCATATTCCATCCTGCATTACGCGATACCAGATGTGCCAATAACGCCCAATGAATGCGTGGATGCTTTTGATAAAACGATAAATAGGCGCGCGTTCTGTCTATGTTGTCACGGTTGTGGGTGAGCGTCTCCTGCCTAATCTGCTCTACCGTCCTCCGATCTTGGTCCTTCAGTGGTGCTGATGTTGCCGTGCGAGCCTTTTTGAGATGCATGGCAAGCGGCAAACGAGATGCGTATTGGTACCACGGCAAACCCATCGATGCTCTTCCCCCTCTCTTTCTTATGCGCCGTATTTTATCGGGAGGTGAATGAGTTGCGCGAAATCCAGCAAGAAATCAGCCGCATTCAAGCCTTTTTGTTGCAGCGCCAACAGGAGGATGGCACTTGGCGCTTTTGTTTGGAAAGCTCACCGATGACAGATTCTCACATGATCATCCTATTGCGCACACTTGGCATTCATGATGAGCGTTTGATGGAAAAGCTCACTGCTCACATCACGTCTCTCCAACACAATAATGGGGCGTGGAAGCTGTATCCCGACGAGTACGAAGGCAATCTGTCTACCACGATTGATTCGTATTACGCGCTGCTATTATCAGGCAAGTACAAAAAGGACGAACCGAGAATGACACTGGCTCGCTCGTTTATTTTGGAAAAGGGCGGGCTGACACAAGCGAACATGCTGACTAAATTTGCTACAGCTTTGACAGGCCAATATCAGTGGCCCTCGCATTTTCTGGTTCCCGTCGAGATTGCTCTATTGCACCCGAGCTTCCCTGTCAGCTTTTACGATTTTGTTGGGTACGCACGTGTCCATCTTGCCCCCATGATGATTGTGGCTGATCGCAAATATGTAAAAAAGCCTGACGATGCACCAGACTTGTCCGATCTATACGCAGATACACCGATCACTCGCGGTCTTTATTCGCATCGATTCCTAGAAAATTTCCTCAAGGAGGGGCAATCGTTCCTCGCCACCATCCACGATTCCTTGCAGCGTCTCCCCTTTTTACCCGGACAGTTGCAAAAGCTTGCCCTACGGCGCCTGGAACAATACATCCTGGCGCGAATCGAGCCGGACGGTACTCTGTACAATTATTCGACCTCTACCTTTTTCATGATTTTTGCGGTGCTCGCTCGCGGTTATTCTCCGAAAGACCCGCTCATCCAAAAAGCGATGCAAGGACTTACGAATAGTGTCTACGATTACGAAAACGGCGCACACTTGCAGCTGGCTACCTCAGCCGTCTGGGACACCGCGCTCTTGGCTTCTTCTCTGCAAAAAAGCGGGCTTTCTGCTACACATCCCGCGATTCAAAAAGCAAATCGTTACCTTCTCCAAAAGCAGCAGCATAAGTACGGTGACTGGAAAATCCGTAATCCAACAGGAAAGCCTGGCGGTTGGGGCTTTTCTGACTACAACACCATGAACCCTGACATTGATGATACGACGGCTGCTCTGCGTTCTCTGCGCCTGCTCGCCCGTACGGACGTAACAACAGCAGCCGCTTGGAAGCGCGGTCTCGATTGGCTATTATCCATGCAAAACGACGATGGCGGCTGGCCTGCTTTTGAACGAAACACAGACGCTGATTTCATTCGCCACCTGCCGATCGAAGGAGCCGATAACGTCAGTACAGATCCGTCCTCTGCCGATTTGACAGGGAGGACATTAGAGCTTCTCGGAAATTATGCTGGGCGAACATTAACTGACCCCCATGTAGAAAAAGGAGTCCGCTGGCTTCTCAAACATCAAGAGTCAGACGGCTCCTGGTATGGACGTTGGGGAATTGCTTATCTGTACGGCACATGGGCTGCAATTACCGGGCTGATGGCGGTTGGCTTTTCCGCTACCGATCCCGTCATCCAAAAAGCGGTTGCATGGCTGGTTGCCAATCAAAATTCCGACGGTGGCTGGGGAGAATCTTGCCAAAGCGACCAGAAAAAAACGTACGTCCCCCTCGGTGCAAGCACTCCCTCGCAAACGGCATGGGCAATCGATGCACTGATAGCCGTGTCATCAAGGCCGACCGCAGAGCTTCAACGAGGGGTTCACTATTTGCTCACTCACAATCAAACAAATGACTGGACGACTCGCTATCCTACTGGCGGGGGACGTCCTGGCGGCACTTACTTTGCTTATCACAGCTATCGCTGGATTTGGCCATTGCTAGCTCTCAGCCACTATCAGAGCAAATACGCGAACACGTAATAAACATCACTACCCTCTTCGCAAACCAAGATCTAACGGCTGGAGAGGAACCTGGGGTGAGTAAATCACAGAATGTGGCGGCGTATCAAAAATAGAGTAGCAGGACAGGACATCGGTGTCCCCAATCAGCACAATCGACGACTGAGACACTCCACCAAAGCTGAAATCACCGACGTCTATTTTTTTATTCGTCACCTTCATATTCATGGAACTTTTTCTCCTTTTCCTAAAACTTGCGCCTATCCATCCATCTTATGCGGCTCACACTGCTTCGGTCGCAAAAACAGGTATGAACACCCAATGGCCTACGACATACAATACAGAGAGGACCTCTCCCAAAAGGATGTGCCGAACATGCCAGCATTCGTTGGAGTCATCAATGTGAACAACGTGGGCGGCGTTTTCAATGTCGGAGACGTCCGTAAAATCGCACCTACCACTTATGCCAAAACCTTCGCAGGTGGAGGTTCATTCAATTCTGGTACCAATCTGTCCTTTAAAATTCCACGTAGCGTCGTCTACGTCAATGAACAATCCGATAATGATATCCCGCTTTTTGTAGAAGAAACGAACGATTACAGGGCAAAGGGACGCGATTTCGCATGAATTTTTTTGTTACGCAACACATCGCAATCAATTCGCTCAAGATCGAAGGCATAAGCAACTCTTCGGTATGTCAAATAGGAAGCGCCGGGATTATTAAGCCCGTATCCAAGCTGTACAACACTGGCGGATTCACAGAGCCAGCTCCACAAGTGGGGCCACTGCCCACAACCGCTTCGGAAGAATTCGTGCCCCTCATTCCCTTGGTTCAGCCCTCGCCCATACGCTCTGGTAGGCTTTCACGGTTTGCCTAATTCGATGTATGCTAGATGAAGAAGGATGGTCGTCATGTACATGGATCCCGAAATGATGCAGTATTTTCAACAGTTACATGACTATATACAATTGCAAAACAATAAAATCGAGAAGATGAAGCAAATGCTTGAACAGCTGCAGCAAGATGTAAATGATCTCAAGGAAAAACAGATTCCTTCCGTCATCAAGAACGAGTACAAATTCGATCTCTTAAAGGTTGAGCGACTGGAAGGGACTCTCAATATCGGCTTAAACCCAAAAGGAAATGATACTGGAATCGGAGATTTTTCCATCAATCAATCGATGGATGTCCCTAATCCGCCCCAAAGCAATGCCCCCCTTTTTGAGCGTGTTCAGAAGGAAATTTATCAATATTTAGAGACGGATGCCTACCTCGTTCTTGAAAGAATCGAAACAGAGTGCAACTATCCACTCGATAACAATTATCGTGCCTTTATCTTGGATGACATTAAAAAGCAGATCGATCAGCGGATTAAGTATTACCTGAGCGAGCTCCCTACTGATGAACTAGAACCAGAGCAGCTCGATGTTTTCGTACAACAAACAGCCAAAAAGGTCAAACGGGATATCGACAAGACGTGCGAAACATTCGTGAAAAATTTGCCTCGTGAGGTGAACGAACCATGATGAGGTATCAAGTGATAAACGAAGCCATTTGTGTAAGGAAGGTCTCCGTCAGTGCGCTCAGTTCTGCCGCTTCTTTGTTTATTGGAGACACACAGACAGTAGACCTCAGAGCGATTTATGAAACCCCACCCGAAAAAATGATTGTCGGGGCCTCGATTCCGATTGATACTGCTCTGCCTGCTTCCTAAGGAGGGTTGTCTCCATGTACCGAAGGACTAGTCATGTCCACAAGCTGGATGTCCTCTCCGTCGATACCTCATCTGTTCTGCAAATAGGTGATTCCCGGCAGATTGATGCTGTCGCGAACATTTTAGCCGTCCAACGTGAACAGGCCATTTTCTATGAAAATGAATTTATGTTCGAGGATTACTCTGTTTTTTCCGTTCCCTTAACTCCTCCCAGTCTCGTTGATCCGATTTGCATCGATACGTTCCACGACTGTCCGTACATTTTCATCCGAAAAGTGGAAGTCCCTTTCGTAGCAGGAGCGTCCATCGTCCATCTTGGTTCTAATGAGTCCATTACACTCGAAACGCGAGTCGTTAACATTCGTCACCTTTTCCAAGATGAGCCAAACACTAGAGGGAGGGGGTAGGCTGTGCCTTCTGTCATTGGTGCTGTCAATATCAATAGTAATTCGGGTACAGTTAACTTTGGAGATACACTCAACATATCGCCCAAAACAGCCGCCAAGACATTCTCCGGTTCAGGAGGCGGCAACACAGGCAACGTCGTCAATACGCTCAATGGTGTCAACGCAACCAATACATTGGACCCCAATGTCGTCGATCAACCGATGTTTGGGAACATCTAATCCCTGCAGTGTTAATGTCTTTTTCATTGACACTGTTTTTATTTGGTCGAAAAAAGATACAAAAAAGGAGGCACAAGGCCCCCTCCTTTTACAAACTCGCTTTAAACGTTGTTTTTCGTTCGTTCGCAGCTCCATCACGCATCAAATAGATTTCTAACAAGCCATCCTGATACTGGGCCCTCATCCCTTTTGAACTGACGGGAACCGGTAGAGCCAGCTTGCGAGAAAAGGGGCCGTAGCTTCTCTCCCCTTGTGAACGAAGCCCCTGGTGATCACTTTGTTTGATGCTCCCCTTGATCTCCAACCAACGTTGGCCGGAGAGGATAATCTCCAGGCTATCACGCTCGAAGCCCGGCAGTTCACAGGAAACAATGACCATCTGCTCTGATTGGAAGATATCCGTGGCCGGAGAAAAATGCGAGTCGTCTACCTGATCGAAACGCATCGGTCTTTCCTTCGGCTTTTTTTTCCCTTTTTTCACAGGAGGTACATTTGGCGCTGCTGCTGTGGCCGTCTTTTGTGCTGTTTGCTTATTGAGCGTCGCGATATTTTCCCAAAAGCTCGTATCCAGCAACTGCCCCATCTGGCTCAATGCTTTCCACGGATGATCTGGGTCAAAGCCGAGCTTGGACAAGCTTTCGGATGCTTTTTGCAATTGCTTCATGGTCTCTTGCAAGTTTTTCATAACTTCCGCACTCCCTTCCCAGCACAGGCAAGACTGTCTTTGTACGATAGAATATGTACGTTTGCCTGGGGGGTGTGCTCAAGATCATCCAGTTTGCCCGATGTCAGCGCTATCTGTCACTGGTGCAGGCGGGGCCAAAATATCTGGTGGTGGCATGTTACTATCCGTCGGCTCAGAATTTGGTTCGCCATTGCCATCTGGTACAGTCGGCGGCGTTACAGGCTCCTGTGTTGGTTCTGTAGCAGGATTGGATGGTGGTGTTGCTGGTTTTTTTGTTTTTGGCTGCTCTTTTGGTCCTGTCGTGGGCTTGGGGTTCGGAGCTGGCGATCTCTTCTCCGTTCTCATTTCGACCTTGGCTACTTCCGCTACAGCGGCATCGCTGAGCTGACCACTCGATTCTGTTACGCCCACTTCTTTTTGCAAGGCAGTTCGTACGGCTTGCATGTTCTCCCTCGGCCAGAAAGAATACGGAGAGCTCCAGATCGCCCCATTATCCAAAGTAACCATGTTGCTTGACGAAAAGCTGGCAAAATCGAGTGCCAATCCTTTGATTTGGTTATTCGAGAGATCGGTTTTGATATGCTGACCAACGGTATCGAGCACTGCTGTCAAACTCGTTAATCCATCCATGGACATGCTCTTTTCTGCCACGGCACGAATCACCTGCTGCTGTCTGCGATTGCGATCGAAGTCGCTCGAGTTGTAAGCGTCTCCGCGTCTGTCGATGCGATGACGAACGAAGCCAAGAGCCTGCTCTCCGTTTAATACTTGTTTCCCTTTTTTCAAATTGCGGTATACACCCTGCTTCGGCAATTCGTATACGAGATCGCGATCTACATCAACCGTAATGCCACCCAGCTTGTCAATGACCGCTGTAAAGCCCTCAAAGTCAAGCTGCACGTAATGCTCAACAGAGATCCCCAGCATGTGATTCAATGTTTTTTTGAGCATCGTCATTCCATTCTCTGTAACAGGCTTCCCTTTTATTTCCGCATCTTTCCTGATATTTTCCCCTAATGCAAATACTTCATTGACCTTGTGATAGCCTGGATATCCTGGGATTTGAACGCGTGTATCACGGGGCAACGATACCATGCTCAGCTTTTGCGTAACCGGATTGGCGACTGCTACTACCAGGACATCCGTGTTCAACATGCCGATGTTTTTGCGCGTATCCACCCCGACGATGACGAAGCCGATTGATTTCTTTTGTTCATACGGCTTTTCTACAACAGGTTGATCCGGTAGCTTGTACGGGTCTTCCGTAACTACGTCCAGTGTTTGGTTTAATTTGTTGAGGGCGTAGCCTGCTCCTATAGCTAACAAACAGAGGAATAAGCAACCCGCCAAGAGCAGATACATCCGCTTGCTTCGCTTACCACGCTTGATCCGTTTGCGCGGCTGTTTTGCAGGAGCCTGAGGCTTGTCATTCTTGGCTTGCACGTTTGGTTCACTCCTTTTTAGAATCACAGGGTCCACAGTGCTTGGGGCGATTGATTTTTCGATATATTCTGGAAAACCATGTCCCATTTTACCACAATATGCCGTCAAAATGTAGAATCCTGCCGATTCATCGCGATCTGTTTTCCATGAGAGTTCTTGCACTTGCGAATCGAAACAGGTAGTCTAAAACTGAGGAAAATCAGATAGATGAATGAGGGAATCGGAGGGACTTGAGAGTGGAACACATACAGGTGCTGATCGCAGGTGGCGGCATCGCAGGGTTGTCCGCAGCAATATGGTGCCAACGATTAGGGCTTTCTTGTCTTCTTATCGAAAAAACGGATCGACTCGGCGGACAACTGCATCACATTTACAACGAGATTACCGACTTTCCGCCCCTTGTATATGACCAGGGAGCTGCCATTATAAAGGAACTGAGCGCACATCCTTTCATCCAGCAGCAACACATACGATTGAACGAAGCCATTCTTTCCATTGATCGGGAAACGAAACAGGTGATCACTTCGAAATCCGTCTATCGTGTCGACTTTTTACTCATCGCCACAGGAGTTAGCTGGAATGAAATAACAGCCCTTTCTGATTGTTCGAGCGTCCTGACGCCTTGGTTTTCTACAACCGCCCAGGCGCACACAATCGCAGGGCAAGATATCGCTGTTATTGGCGGAGGAGATCGTGCATTAGAGAGTGCAGCAAATTTGAGCTTTCATGCCCGACAAGTTTATCTGTTGGTTCGGAGCAGTCGGTGGCGTGCTCGTCCCGAATGGCAAAAGAAAATCACAGACCTGCCCAACGTCCATGTCCTGTGGGAAACACAAGTAAGTGACTATCAGGAGGAAGAGGCTCGGACTATTCTGACACTCACCTCCACGCGCGCAGGCAATCCACAGACGATCGTAGTCGATTGGATTCTGCCACGAATTGGTGTTCATGGAAATACAGCTGGTCTCGAAGGCTTGGACACGTTTGGCGATGACTATTTGCAAACGGATTCGTATCAACGAGCCCACTCACCATGGATATACGCAGTCGGAGACGTGAGCAACGGAGCCGCTTATGCTAGTTTGTCTCTGGCAGTTGGTCAAGCGATGAAGGCGGTCAAGCATATTTCCTTGCAAATTCAAAACAACCGATCCATGAGCCTGTAGAGAGAAGGAGCGCTTTGCATGTACGCTTTTTTCGACGATTTCGGCTTACCTGTCAAGCTAACCTTTTCCCCCGAAGAGTATCGTAACCACCAAGCAGGTCACGTGCTAATCTTCGCTTTTCATCAAGGGAAGCTGTTATTTACTCGCCATCGTACACGCGGTGTGGAGCTACCAGGGGGAAAAGTAGAAGCGGGTGAAAACAGCCTGGCGGCAGCAGTTCGTGAGGTCTATGAAGAAACCGGCGCCATATTGGAAGGGATAGAGCGTATCGGACAGTACACCATCGACGACTCGATGCGAAAAGACATCTATATCGCAAAGGTAGCGCACTATACAAACCAGCCAAGCGGCTCAGACGTGCTTGCAACCATTGTGTTTGCGGATATCCCGCGAGATGTAAAAGGCAATCAGGAGTTTAGCCGCATTCTGCAAGACGATGTGTACCCGCTCGCACTCGAACGAGCTTTACGTCATCCCTTCGCTGAGTTCTAACCACATAAACAGGCACGTCCCTGTCGCTCCCCGAAATTGAAATCGGTGAGAATGCTCGACAGAGACAGCCTGTTTATTGTTTTTCCTTTTCCTTTTTTCCCGACAGCACACGCTTGACGAGCTCATTAGGATCAAAACCATACTTTTCGATAGCTCTCTCACGTTGTACCTCATGTACCGTTTCAGGTTCAATTCCCAATACCTCTGATATTTGCCGCCACGATTGCGTCTCGCTGTCTTTTGCCCCCTGTCCTTGCTGCTCGACCTGCTTCGGCTTCAAGAAGAAGAGCGCAACTACAGCGAAAACAAGCGACAAACCTGCGATGGACATAAACATGACCGTTCGCGAAATCCCGAGCAACCAGGTAAAAATAGGTGGGCCAATCGCAACACCGATAAAACGGACACCGCTATATAAAGAAGTAATCATGCCCCGCTCTGTTTTTTGTACGGCCCCAACGATCATCGAGTTCAAGCAAGGTAAAATCATCCCCGTCCCCAAGCTGCCGATGACCAAAATGCCAATCAGGACATAAGCCCCTTTGACAAAGCTGGCCAATATATAAGACGTAGCCAGCAAGAACATGCCAATAATCACAAACCGCCGCATCAACTTCAGCTTCTTCTTGATGATGATTCCAGTCACAAATGCCGCAATACTCATTACGAGCAAGGGAATCGCCAAAAAAAAGCCTTTGATGACACCATCGATCTTGTATTTTTCTTCCAATAAATCAGACAGGTAAAAGAGTACACCAAACAATGTGAACAGGCAGATGCTCCCAATAAAAAACGCGGGGACAAGCCATTTTCCATGCTGCTTAAACACTTGTGCGATCGAATGCATGTACTGCTTGACGGGGAGCGACTTCTTATCCTGTTTCTTTTCCTTGGTCAGAAATAAAAACATCAGGAGAACGACTCCGCAAATAATCGGAAAAGCTAAAAAGACCATGTACCAAGATAGGAGAGCAAGCAAGGAGCCAATAATCGGACTTAATACTTTTCCCAACCCGTTGGATGTCTCCAAGAGCCCCAATGCCCTACTCTCCGAAGCGCCATCGAACAGATCCCCTACCAATGCCATCGCGATGGGGGCTGTCCCGGCGGCTCCGATTCCCTGCAAAACACGCCCTCCCATTATTGCCATATAGGGTTGATCCAGCCACAGCGCGGCAAGCCCTGCGACCAAACCACCCAGACCGTACAGGGCAAGGGAGAAGATAATGACAATTTTTCTCCCAAATCGATCTGACAAATAGCCGGCAAAAGGGATCACAATACCTGCTGCAATCGAAAAAGCGGTGATCAACAAGCTCGTCTGTAGGGCGGTGAGCTTCATTTCCGTTTTCATTGTAGGCAGTACAGGGATCAGCATCGAGTTGCCCAACACCATAACTAATGGAACCCCGACAAGCCCAATCAGGTTTTTCGCATTTTGTGCCATACGAAACTCCTTGTCTTACGCATAAGCGCTACCGTCCCAGCGCATCGCGTTAATAATCTCCCAGTCAGGCTCGACGCCAATTCCGACGCCAGCAGGAAGAGTCACTTCGCCGTTTATTGGTCGAAGCGGAAACAATTGTGTAAAGGGATTCTCCATGACATCCCATTCGACAGGCTCAATCGGATTGCTATCCATCTTGGTCCATGCCAACAAGCAAGCTTGTGCAAATAACGTATACAATCGTGCCAGCGAGCCATCAAAGGAATGCGGAGACACGCGATAACCAAACTGACGGGCCATTTGCAGATGTGTTCGATAATCGTCAATGCCCCCCGTATGCATCAGGTCAGGCTGTGCAATATCGATGGCGCCCCCCTCATACAAGGGTAAAAACTGTGCGCAGCGGATCAAGTTTTCTCCACCGGCAAGCGGGATGGATACTGACGAACGAAGCTTGACATACTCGTTTGTACGATCCATGGGCATCGGCTCCTCCAGCCAAAGCCAATTACCATAACGGGAAAAAAGCCCCTCCCACTTCCTTGCAGTCGCACAGTCGTAGCTCTGATTGGCATCTACCGCTACTTGAACTTCTTCGGGGAGCATATTCATCAGTTTTTCGATGTGCGTCTGATCCTCTTGAACAGACCGACCGCCAATCTTCACTTTAACCATCTTGAATCCGTCGTCGACTTGCTGGCTGACTTGGTTCCATGACTGTTGCATCCAGTCCTCTGTTTCACGGTAGGATTGGAGGGAGGCATATACCGGGATGCCAGCATGAATCTGACCACCCCATAATTGACACACAGATAGCCCCGCCGCTTTTGCCAAAATTTCCGTAAGTGCCATACTGACACCTGAAGCCGAGCGCTGATGCCACTTTCCGATGACATCGACTATGGCTACTCTGTTGTCCACCTGCTTACCCAGCAAGTATGGGATAATGCGCTCACAAAAGCCCTTATGGAGAGTCGGTAGCCAATCGATAATTTCTCCCCAGCCATCTATTCCAGCCCGTGTGATAATCCGAATGAGATAGCTGGTTCGATAACGCTTATACCCATTCGCATCGCCGTAAGCTTGCGATAGACGATGAAGCAGTGGATACGTTTCTACGCGCTCAATTTGCAGGTCAGAGACGGCTACCTGGTCATGAGTAATCATCCATTCCCTCTCGTTCTGCCTGCTCTCCCTCATAATCGTCATAGGAGAGGAAGTTTCCTTGCCCTTCTCCTTTTCTCATGTACTCCTCATACGTCCCGCTTCTCATAAAATGAACACTGTCCGGTCCATGATAGCCTTCAATATCGGTATAACCGATTTCCTCCACTGCTTCGACAAAGCCATCCGGCTCATTGCTCTCGATATACATTTCGTCGTAATCCGTTTTGTCGGGTTCCTGGTACGAGAAAGGAGTACTGGATGTCCCCCATGACTCGACAATTTGCCAAGCATCCTCACCGTCAAATCCGTTCTGTCCTTCTTTTTCATCCAAAGACGTACGTCCAAACGGTGGCTGCAAAAACTGTTCTTCAATCGGACGCGACTCGTTGACTGACGGCGCTGGTGCATGCTCCTTGCACGTTTGTGCCTGAGGCAGAGCTTCCAATCGCTCCACGGGTATTTGCTCTCCACAGACCGTACACAGGCCGTAGGTACCCTCCTCCATGCGCAGAAGCGCCTGATCAATCTCTTTTAATGTCTCACGATCGAGGCTGTCTAGGGCCAGATCTTTTTCCCGCTCAAACATTTCACTGCCGATATCTGCCGGATGGTTATCGTACATGGCAAACTCTTGCAAAGAGGTTGTCATCGGTTCTCTCATGCCATAATGGTCCTGTACGCGGTCTTCCAGTTCTTTTTTCTGTTCCAGCAGCTTTTCCCGGAAGCTGGCCACCATCTTTTGGTCCACGCTGTACACCACCTTTGTTTGGTTTCCTCAACAGGTAGTATGTCTTGGTCCCGCAGGAAATATGACCAACAAAACGGCCATGACCGTTTTGTTGGTCCGCATGCGCTCATATCCACCTTTATGAAAAACATCGAGATGTTTTTCACAGCAAAAAACCTGCCATCCCCAATAGGAATGACAGGTTGATCGACAGATTCTTATTCTGCTACATCTGCGTAGTGTTGTTCTACGATATCTGCGCAACGTACGCAGAGCGACGCGTGCGACTCGCGAGTGCCAACATCAGGTTTCACTACGCGGCAACGCTCGCATTTTCCACCGTCTGCGGCAGAGACCACAGCAGCAATTCCTTCGAGTTGTACCGCTTCTGCTGGAGCAGACCCGCTGTGTACATCCACATGAGCCACGATGAACAGGTCAGCCAGATCGTCCATTGCTGCCAATGTTTTCGCAACTTCTTCCGTTTGTGGGTACAGAGCCAGCTTCGCATCAACAGAGTTACCGAACACCTTGTTGCGGCGCGCTTCTTCCATGGCTTTGAGAACCTCGTCTCGGATCGCCAGGAACGCATCCCATTTGCTCTCTGCTTCTGCTGCAAAGCTCTGATGTTGCTCGTCGCCTTCTGGCATATCCGTCAGCTGTACACTCTTCGCTTCCACACCAGGAATGAACGCCCACACCTCATCGGCTGTATGCGGCAACAGTGGAGCAACCAGCTTCACCAGACTGAGCAAGCAATCGTACATCACCGTTTGTGCAGCACGTCGTTTCAAACTATCTGGCGCTTCTACATATAGACGATCCTTGCAAATGTCCAGATAGAATGCGGACAAATCAATGACGCAGAAGTTGTGAACGGCATGGAAAACGGTATGGAACTGATATTCATCGTACGCTTTGCGTGTACGCTTCGCGACTTTTGCTGCTTTCGCCAGAACATAACGGTCCAGCTCACCCAGCTCTTCGTACGCTACGCGGTCTGTTGCTGGATTAAATCCATCCAGGTTACCCAACAGGAAGCGGAACGTATTGCGGATTTTGCGGTACACTTCAGCGATTTGGTTCAAAATCGCATCGGAAATGCGCACATCTGCTTGGTAATCAACAGAAGCTACCCACAGACGCAAGATATCTGCGCCCATCTTGTCAATTACTTGTTGTGGCACGATAACATTGCCAAGGGATTTGGACATTTTGCGTCCTTCTCCATCCAATGCAAAGCCGTGACTCAAGACGGATTTGTAAGGAGCTGTGCCATACACGGCAACACCCGTCGAGAGAGAAGAGTTGAACCAGCCACGATACTGGTCAGAGCCTTCCAGATACATATCAGCCGGCCAAGCAATGCCTCTTTCGCGCAAAACAGCCTGGTGGCTGGAACCGGAGTCGAACCAAACGTCCATAATGTCCGTTTCTTTGCGGAAATCCTTGCAATCGCATTTGGTGCAAGAAAGCCCTTCTGGAACCAGCTCATTCGCTTCACGGGAGAACCATACTTTCGATCCTTCTTTGCGGAACAGATCAGCGACATGGTTGATCGTCGTGTCATTAATGATCGCTTCATTACAAGATTTGCAAAAGAAGATTGGAATCGGTACACCCCATACACGCTGACGGGAAATGCACCAGTCGCCACGATCCGCAATCATGTTTGCCAGGCGAGTTTCTCCCCAATGCGGAATCCATTTTACATTTTTAATCGCTTCGAGCATTTGCTCACGGAATCCGTCGATAGATGCGAACCATTGCTCTGTCGCGCGATAGATTACCGGTTTTTTCGTACGCCAGTCATGTGGGTAGGAGTGCGTGAAGAAATTGAGCTTCAGGAGTGCTTCGTTTTCTTTCAGCTTTTCTGTTATCACTTTGTTTGCATCTTCATAGAACAGACCTTCAAAGCCTGGTGCCTCGCTGGTCATTTTACCTTCGTGATCGACTGGGCAAAGTACACCCAAATTGTATTTTTGACCGATGTTAAAGTCATCTTCCCCGTGTCCAGGAGCAGTATGAACGCAACCGGTACCTGCATCAAGGGTTACATGCTCACCCAGGATGAGTGGAGACTTGCGATCGTAGAACGGATGCTTCGTCTCTACGCCTTCCAGATCTTGACCTTTAAAGGACGCTAGAATCTCTACGCCTTCCCAGCCAATTTCTTTGCTCGCGGCTTCAATCAGACCGTTTGCTACCAGGAATTTCCGGCCGTCTACCTTCACTACGTTGTATTCAAGCTCAGGGTGCAGACTGATTGCGAGGTTGGCTGGTAATGTCCACGGAGTCGTTGTCCAGATGACTACGCCTGTTTCTGTGTCCAGCTTGCCTTTTCCATCTGCTACCTGGAAGCTGACGTAAATAGAAGGAGAGCGCTTGTCTTTGTATTCGATTTCTGCGTCAGCCAGCGCCGTCTCAGAAGATGGAGACCAGTACACGCAGCGCAGACCTTTGTAAATATAGCCCTTTTTCGCCATTTCGCCGAATACGCGAATTTGGTTGGCTTCATACTCAGGTAGTAGTGTCACATAAGGGTTTTCCCAATCGCCGCGAACACCCAGACGCTTGAATTGGTCGCGTTGCTTGTCAATATAGGACCAAGCATACTCTTCACAGCGCTGGCGGAAATCGTTCACTTCAATGCTGCGACGATCCAGCCCTTGTGCATTGATAATCGCTTGCTCAATCGGCAAACCATGTGTATCCCAGCCTGGGATGTACGGCGCATAAAAGCCTGCCATGGATTTGTAGCGAACGATAAAGTCCTTGAGGATTTTATTCAGTGCGTGACCGATATGGATATCTCCATTCGCATACGGAGGCCCATCATGCAAGACAAAAGACGGGCGGTCTTTCGTACGATCAAGCACTTGTTGATAAATATTTTGCTCTTCCCATACCGCTTGCATCTGTGGCTCGCGGCTTGGCAAATTTCCGCGCATAGGGAAATCTGTTTTTGGTAGCGCTAAGGTTTTGCTGTAATCCATGGCCTGATTCACTCCTTAAATAAATAAAAGCCTTCACTCATCCCATAAAAGGGACGAGAGAAAGCTCCCGTGGTACCACCCTGATTGAACAAACCCGTACGGCAAAAAAACCTGCATCGGATTCGTTCCACTTCACTCATTCGTAACGGGAATGACGCGCTCACTTACTCACCTGTTTAACCATCGAGGTTTTTCTGGGCTTTCGGATATTGAACTCCCGGGTGATTTTCTGCGAAAGCAACTGGCCGGGTTTTCACCTTTTCCCGACTCTCTAAGCAGTGCTGGCTCACATACTCTTCCCGTTCATCGTCTATGATTTGTATAAGTGCCTATTTCGAAAAAGTTGTTTTTCATTATAGTACCATCATTGGTCGAACGTCAATGATTTATTCAACGGTGACAGCCGAATCTGCATGTGGCTGTTCAATATTATCCCAATCGCCATTCTCCAACATTTCCAGCTGTGCCTCCAAAAGCGTCCGGAAGCGCATGCGGTAAACAGAAGCGCGTTTCTTCAGTTCTTCGATTTCGATTGCAATTTTGCGGGACTTCGCCAGCGCTTCATTGACGATTCGGTCTGCATTTTTCTCGGCTTCTTTTAAGATGAGCTGCGCTTCCTTGCGGGCATTCGACTTTACGTCCTCTGCTGTCTCCTGCGCCACCAGAATCGACTTGCTCAAATTTTCTTCCAAGCTCTTATAGTAATCTACGCGCTCATTCAAAATAGCTACGCGCTCTTCCTGTTCTTTTTTCTCTTTTATCAAGAGCTCAAAATCTTTGATCACCTGATCGAGAAATTCGTTCACTTCGTCAATGTTATACCCACGAAAGCCTGTGCTGAATTCCTTATTGTGTATATCCAACGGCGTTAATGGCACATGAACCCCCCACTTTTCCCGATAATTCGTCTTTAATCATTTCGACAGGATTAGCAGTGTTTCCTGCCGTATTTTACAATTTTTTGCGCCTTTGTCCATCTTATGTAACCAGTCCGACAATCATGCGAAGTCTTCCGCTGCGTGTTGGACCTGCTACCTCAAGAATTTTGAACCGCCCAAAACCTGCGAGAGAAACCATATCCCCCATCTGAAGTTGATAAGATGGGTCTTCGATTACTTTCCAGTTGATTTTTACTTTTCCCGCTCGAATTGGCACCAGTGCTTTTGCGCGGGACATATTATGTACTTCTCCGATGATCGCGTCCATTCGCGGTGATGGCACAGTGATCGTTTTCTCTACAAACTTGGGTGCAGGCGGGGTAAACGCCTCCCATTCTACCCGCTCAAACTGAACAGATGTCCGATGAATTTGCGTCACCTGCGCACAAACAAAATCAGCGACTTCCTCTGCTACAATCGCATAGCTGCCAGCTGAATCTGTCAGCATATCTCCGAATTTCTCCCGCTTCATCCCAGCACCGAGCATCGCCCCCATCACATCTCGATGCTCCAGCACATGAAAGCGCTGATCAGCCTTGATGGCCAATAAGGTAAGGCGATAATCCTCGGGGTCGACAGGGAGGTAATCTGGATGAATGATGATCCGAACACGCTCGGCACCCTCGTAGCCTCCATAAGGAGAAACCTTCACATCTCTTACTTGTGAGGATAGACTCTGAAAAATCATGAACTGCCTAGGGTCTACAAAATCAGTAAGGCGCATGGCCTGCTTCCGCTCTACTTGCGTCAGCATTTCCAGCGCCCGTTCAACAAAGGGACGTTCTTCTTTTGAAAAATGTTCAAATATGCTCATCGTCTCACTCGCCCTACAGGATTTGCCTCAGGATGGCATCCAGTCCAGCATAGGCAAAACGCAATGCAATCAATGCGACAATAGGGGAGATATCGATAAAGCCGAGCGGTGGGATAAATCGGCGAAACGGTGCCAAGTATGGCTCAACCAGTCTTTCCAATAACTGTCCGATACCCGTATCTCTCATTTGAGGAACCCATGACATCAAGATGTAAGCAATAATCATGAATTGATAAACCATAAAGACAAAGTCTAAAATGTCAAAAACAACCTTCATTGGCTCACCCTTCTACATTTGTCTTAGTTGGCTACTCTTCCAACACACTGGAGATCGTACCCTGAATATCTACATGGTCAGGCGTGCACACGAAGATTGTGTCCCCGACCTTTTGAATATCGCCGTTCAACGCGTAGACCGTCCCGCTCAAAAAGTCGATAATTCTTTTCGCTTGGTCTTTTTCCACACGATGGAGGTTGACTACAACTGGTCTACGATGACGCAGGTTGTCAGCAATATCCTGTGCGTCACTGTAATGACGGGGTTCACAGAGAATCAAACGGATTCCCTCCTTTTCCCGTGCTTGAAACGGTACCACGTTATTTGCTCGATTGGTCGGCTGGCGCTTGTGCGAGGATTCTTGCTCGTCTCTTTCTTCTTCAACCGTTGTTGTCTCTTCGATGTATTCCTCGTTTTCTAACCCCAGAAACCCCATCAATTTATTCATGACACCCATACTCTTCCTCCTCTCTTACTCAGTGGTCTGGTCTGTTTTTCCATTACTCCGGCTTGACCAATACCGATCCCAAACGAATATATGTAGCTCCCTCTTCAATGGCCACTTCAAAATCACTAGACATGCCCATAGACAGCTCTTCCACCTGTGCGTGCGGGAATGCCATTTCGTTAATCCGTTGCTTCCACTCATAGAGGCCACGGAACACCTGTCTGGCTTCCTCTTGATTTTCGACAACAGGCGCCATCGTCATTAATCCAACGATACTTATATGTTTCATATTACTGGTTTCGCGCAAAAAAGCCAATACGTCATTGGGACTAAGCCCAAATTTTGTCTCTTCTCCTGATATATTGATCTGCAAAAAGCATTTTACGACATGATCCAACGCTTCTCCGCGTCGATCCAGCTCCTGTGCCAAAGAAAGTCGATCCAGTGAATGAATGTACGGGAATCGTCCTACGACTTCTTTTGCCTTATTCGTTTGGAGGTGCCCGATAAAATGCCAGATCCCTTTTTCGCCGTGTAGCTGGTGCTTGGGCAGAGCATCCTGCACGCGGTTTTCACCGATATTCTCTACGCCTACAGAGAGCAAGTCCCCAATGGCATCTGCATCGACATACTTGGTAACTGCAATAATTTTTACTTCCTCTCGTTTGCGGTTCGCCCGATCGCAAGCAGCCTGAATTCTTGCTTCGATGGATTGCAGTCGTTCTCTTAACAGTTCTTGTTCCTTGGTCATAACGAACCCTTCCCTTTCTTCTAGACGTTTTCCTTCCAGCCAATGTACGAAGCCATGCGTCCGGTAGTCCCTTGTATCCCTGCTTCCTTGCGATGAGAGAAAAACAAGTCTGTTCTGCAGCTTGTACACCAATCCGTGGATAAAATATTCCCTGAAGAAATTCCTGCTTCGAGTAATATCTCTGTGTTTAGCTGACGAAGGTCCAGCATATCCCGATCCCCTGTGGAGGAGATGACTGCTTTATCCCAATGGCCTACACAATCGCGTACCTGCGTCATGATTCGCTCGTCGACTTCATAGCAGCAGCCACCAATCGATGGGCCAATCGCGACACGTATGTCCTCTGGCTTTGTCTGATAGTGCTTCGTCATGGCCTTCATCATTTCCTCGGCAATACGCCCCACTGTCCCCTTCCAGCCTGCGTGCGCAAGTCCGATTGCTCCTGACTCGGGATCGAGAAAATAGAGGGGAACACAATCAGCATAAAACGAGGTCAGTAATACTCCTTTTTCAAGGGTAAACAAACCATCCGTTGCAGATATCACGTCCTCCAGACTTTCTTTTCCGGCACCACCAGCCGTGACTTGGCATACCCGATTACCGTGAACTTGATCGGCGCATGTCCACGCCGTAAAAGACATCCCGACTTGTTCTGCCAGCTTGCGTCTATTGGCTACTACGTTTGCAGATTCATCGCCCACATGCAGCCCCATATTAAAAGACCCGTACGGTTGTTCACTTTCCCCGCCTGAGCGAATGGTAAACCCCGCCACTAATCCAGGAAATTGTTGCTCCCACTCTGTTAACGATAAGATTGACTTATCCTCTACCCTGACAAATGGGTCTCTCATGTTGTCACCTTCCTCATATGGCTAATCATACCATAGCCGAAAAGAAAAGAAAGGCTATCCATGCCTTTCTCCCTTTACCTGTTAGTATTCTTCTGCACCGGAAGTTTTCACTTCAACTTTAAGTGCTTCTTCCATCCGAACAAGCACCACATCTTTCCCGATCTTCACAATATTGCGCCAAGGAATGACATAATCGTTCCCGGCAGAAAAGAAGCCGAGAAACTTGCCTGGTCCTGGTACGACGATGGCCTCTACACGACCGTGACGTAGATCGATCTCCAAATCTGAAATTTGCCCAAGACGTTTCCCATCAAGAATATTTACCACTTCTTTGGTCTGGAAGTCAGAGATTTTTACCATTCTCCCTCACCTACTTTTCTCCGTTACTTTCAGTATATGAGTCCAAAGAGGAATATGTCCGCTTGTTTGCCAAAAAGTAAGGCGATTAGAAAACTTACTTTCCGATCATACAAAAAACCCGAACGGTACAAGACCGCCGGGTTGCCTATGTGGTTTCTCATTACGATTGCACGTGCTTTTGCATATGGGCAATGGCCGCTTTTTCTAATCGAGAGACCTGCGCCTGTGATATACCGATTTCCTCTGCTACCTCCATTTGCGTTTTTCCTTCGTAAAAGCGCATGGATAATATCATTTTTTCTCGGTCACCTAGTCGCTGCATTCCCTCACGAAGCGCAATTTCCTCTACCCACGTGACATCTTTGTTCTTCTCGTCACTAATCTGATCCATCACGTAAATCGGATCGCCGCCATCCTGATAAATCGGTTCAAACAATGAAACCGGATCCTGGATCGCATCGAGTGCAAACACGACATCTTCTTTGGCTACGTTCAATTCCTGAGAAATCTCGATAATGGTAGGCTCTCGCGAATGTTTGTTGGTCAGATTGTCACGCACCTGCAAGGCCTTGTACGCGATGTCTCGCAAAGAGCGGGAAACGCGAATCGGATTGTTGTCCCGTAAATAGCGTCGAATTTCTCCGATAATCATCGGTACAGCATACGTGGAAAACTTCACGTTTTGCCCGAGATCAAAGTTGTCGATCGCCTTCATCAACCCAATGCAGCCCACTTGAAACAAGTCATCCACGAACTCTCCACGATTGTTGAACCGTTGGATTACGCTTAGCACCAGTCGCAAGTTGCCGTTGACCAGCTTCTCGCGGGCAGCCAGCTCCCCACTTTGCAGGCGCTCAAACAATTCCCGCATCTCTTTGTTTGTCAACACC
Organism: Brevibacillus fortis; assembly: GCF_003013395.1. Taxonomy (GTDB): domain Bacteria; phylum Bacillota; class Bacilli; order Brevibacillales; family Brevibacillaceae; genus Brevibacillus; species Brevibacillus fortis. The sequence continues at coordinate 38,814 of NZ_PXZM01000029.1, forward strand.
GGAAGCTTGGAGGTATCTACCCCGCATATCTCTACCTTATTGCGCGTCACGTCTTTCCCTCCTCGAAGCAAGAAAAAAGTCCCTAACCCGGTTGTCTTGAAAGGCCGCGTAACTGACGCGTAGCCGACCAAGAAGGTGGCAAAAACCACCATCTGTTTCGGTTTAGGAACAGTATCCCCCCAAGCTGGGAAAATATGCGTTAGACCATCTTGTTGAATTCTTTTCGCAACCGTTTTATAATTCGCTTTTCCAAACGCGAAATATACGACTGTGAGATTCCCAACAAATCTGCTACATCCTTTTGTGTCTTTTCCTCTTCTCCGGCTAAGCCGAAGCGCAGCTCCATGATAATTCGCTCACGGTCAGACAGCTTATCCAGTGCCTTTTTCAGAAGCTTCCGATCTACTTGGTCTTCAATGTTTTTATAGATCGTGTCATTCTCCGTACCTAAAACATCTGACAGCAACAACTCATTGCCATCCCAGTCAATATTGAGCGGTTCATCAAAAGATACCTCTGAACGAATTTTATTGTTGCGTCGAAGATACATGAGGATTTCGTTTTCGATACAACGAGAAGCATACGTAGCTAGTTTGATGTTCTTGTCTGGATCAAAGGTGTTCACTGCCTTGATCAAGCCGATGGTGCCAATACTGACCAAGTCCTCAATGTTAATTCCCGTATTCTCAAACTTGCGGGCGATGTATACAACCAGACGAAGATTGCGTTCAATCAACATACCGCGGACAGCCGGATCACCAGACGGCAGACGTCCGAGCAAGAGCTCCTCTTCTTCTCTGGTCAACGGTGGAGGCAATGCTTCACTCCCGCCAATATAATAGACTTCTTCGGCGCGTACACCAAGCCATAGCAAGATTCGGTACCAGGTCAATTGGAGTTGTAGGCGAAGTTTTACATACATGATTAGCCCTCCTGTTTGAGAATAAAGGTTGATTCTTCAGTATAGGTTTCCATCATGGCTGGGTGCACGATGGCCTGATACTTGCCATCAGCGGCCAAGGGGATCGGGTTAAGCCCGATTAGCACCCGTTCCGTTTCAAAACGAATCCCGTCTTGTACGACCATGACATGGTCTGGTTTGATTGCGAGTAAAAAATCCATTCCTCTTGAAACGCTGCGATACGGAATCAAGCGTACCCGGGACTGCCATTCCAGCGGCAAATGGTCCCAAGATCCGTCCAGCTTCTCCCACACTCCACCGTTTTCATCGGCTTGTCGGAGAAGCGACGGCGGAAGCAAATGTGCGAACATGCGATTTTCGATAATCATGACGGGTATTCGTGTAATCGGCTCGTGGAGCTGATTTCCTGTATCCACAAGTCCACGGCAAATGACTTTTTCCCCTGCCAACGTAATGACGACATCGACGAGAAAGGTTTCGATTCTTCGCGGTTCCTGGATCGCGCGGTAGCTCTTTTTCCCAAGGAAAAAGATCAGGATAAAACCGATCAGGACAATCCCCAGGGTAGGCTTGAAACCAACGCCAAACCCATCATTATGCGTGACAACCAGTCCATTCACAATTTCATTTCGCGGCGCCAAAAAATACTGTAGCCCAAGCACTCCCCCTCCAAATACAAATGCGACAAAGTAAAAAATGATCAAGTTTTGCACAAAAGACAACAACCTCCTGTTCCCAAAAGCAATCCACAGCATGATGACGGAAAAGAGCAGCTTGACCCACCACTGATACATCGGAGAAAACACAGGAAAAAAGAAAAAGACCAGATACGCGGAGCCAAACAGGGAAGCAAGTATCATTCTCCACCACACCATGCGCTCTTTGCGAAAATAAGCAGTAAACCAGAGTAACAAGGTATCAATAGCCACATTCAGGAGTAGAATGATATCAAGATACACAACCACTTGCTTTCCCCCTCATCTTTTGACCGACTTGGCAGTAAGCATGTGTCCTAGCAAAAATGGTAAATAGTAGGACGACTTCTATCAGTAAAAGCAGTATATATCAATGTGTATGTAAAGTCTGTCAATTCTTGACGGTGTTTTTTTGGTTTTTTTGTCTAACATTTTTCATCCAACCAACGAAAAAAAAGCCTTGTCCCCACTGACGGGAACAAGGCTTTTGACAGTCGTTTATCGCTTTAGTTTTTGTTGCGACGGCGATTGCGCAGGAATGCTGGAATATCCAGATTATCCAGGTTTCCCATGGAGAAGAAGGACTTGTCTTCCTCTTCTTCCTTCGCACGGCTGTTATTCGTATTGGAAACTGGTGTCGGACGATTGCCAGGCGTGTTGATCGGCTGTTGCTGACGGCGAGGAGCTTCCGCCGCGCGTTGACTATGCTCGAAACCTGTGGCAATCACGGTCACGACCAATTCATTTTTCAAATCCTCGTTAATAACCGCACCGAAAATCATGTTAACATCTGGGTCCGATGCAGAAGATACGATATCTGCTGCTTCGTTAACCTCGTACAAGCTCAGGTTGGTACCGCCTGTGATGTTCATGAGAACACCGCGTGCACCATCAATCGCAGTCTCAAGCAGTGGGCTGGAGATAGCACGACGAGCTGCTTCAGCAGCACGATTTTCACCGCTACTTACACCGATTCCCATGAGAGCAGAACCGCGCTCAGTCATAATCGTCTTCACGTCAGCGAAGTCCAAGTTGATCAGTCCAGGTACCGCAATCAGGTCGGAAATACCTTGAACCCCTTGTCGCAGTACGTTGTCAACCTCGCGGAACGCTTCGAGCATTGGCGTATTCTTATCAACGATTTCCAAAAGACGGTCGTTAGGAATCACGATCAGTGTGTCTACTTTTTCTTTCAGAGCAGCGATACCGATTTCACCGTGCTGGGAACGTCTGCGACCCTCAAAAGAGAACGGACGGGTTACTACACCAACTGTAAGAGCACCCATTTCTTTGGCGATCTCTGCAACAACTGGTGCTGCACCTGTACCCGTACCTCCACCCATACCGGCAGTTACGAATACCATGTCAGCTCCACGCAGAGCGTTTTCAATCAAATCACGGCTTTCTTCAGCCGCTTTTTTCCCGATCTCAGGATTCGCACCTGCTCCAAGACCACGTGTGAGCTTTTCCCCAATTTGCAGCTTGATATCTGCACTAGAGAGCTGGAGTGCTTGCGCGTCGGTGTTCAAGGTGATGAATTCCACACCCTTTACTCCACCTGCGATCATGCGGTTTACTGCGTTGCTACCTCCGCCCCCACAACCAATAACTTTAATTCGTGCAAAGGATTCCAAGTCCATATCAAATTCCAGCATATTGCTAGTCCTCCCCAATTCAACATAAGAAAACTTCGTGGCTACAGAAGCCTGTCAACTAAACACAATGGAACGAATCGATCCCCAACTTCGTCATTGTAGTTAACCTCGGCAAAGCGAACTCCATTTAAATAAATTCGCTAAACCAGTTTTTTACTTTTTCCATCAAACCGCCGCCTTCTTTTGGCTTAGAAGACGAGACGGTTTGCTTCTGAGTACCCTTGAATGAGGGGGTGACGCGAATGCTGCGGCGCTCCATCAACTGCAAGGCATATTGAATCAAACCTACCCCGGTGGTGTAAGCAGGGTCTCGCACTCCGATGTAATCAGGAATCGCGATTCGAACAGGTGCGTCCAATTCTTCTTTTGCCAATTCCAACATGCCCGGCATGGCTACGGTACCACCCGTAAGAACATAGCCACCAGCAATTTCGTCGCGATAGCCCAATTTGTATACAGCATCCTCGACTAATTGGAATATTTCAGCAGCGCGCGGCTCGACAATATTGGCCAAATCCACTTGCGTAAATTGTTTTTCGACTTCGCTGCCAATCCGATTCACCTTGAATTTCACATCTTCGGATGCTTCGTCAATAAGAGCACAGCCGTGTTTGGTTTTCACACGATCTGCAACATCTGTATGCGTACGCAGTCCCAGTGAAATATCGCTCGTAATGTGGTCGCCACCGATGCCGATCACGGTGGTCGCTGCCAGTTTTCCCTGCTCGAATACACCGATCGTGGTAGAACCCGCACCGATGTCGACAAGAACGACACCCATGTTTTTGTCATCTTTGGATAGAGCAACAGTGCTAGCCGCAAGCGGTTGCAAGAAAATTCCAGCTACACGCAAATTGGTTCGTTGAGCACAGCGAACGATGTTATGTACGACCGTTTTTAACCCGGTCACAATGGTCCCTTCCATTTCTAGTCGGACACCAATCATCCCACGCGGGTCCTTGATGCTCCCTTGTCCATCAACGATGTACTCCTTCGGGACTACCTCGATGATTTCACGGTCTGGAGGAATAGCCACGACCTTCGCTGCCTGAATTACGCGTTGAATATCTTCTTCTCGTATCTCACGGTCTTCGCTGGATACAGCGACAACCCCTTGGGTTTCATGCAGATCGATATGGTTTCCAGTGATCCCTACATACACTTCTTCGATTGAAACGCCAACCATGCGCTCCGCATGATCAACTGCTTCTCGGATGGCATGCACGGTTTGGTCGATGTCTACAATCACGCCCTTCTTGATGCCTTCTGAATGTGATTGTCCGACGCCGATGATGTTGATGGAACCGTTGTTGATCTCGCCGATCATGACGCGTACTTTGGATGTTCCAATGTCTAGGCTGACGATGAGTTCATTGCTTACCAAACCTGTGACACCTCCCTTGCTACGTCTTTTTTCTTGCTAAAGTGAGAACACCTGCATAAATTATTCCACACAGGACAACCATTCCCTTTTTTTCTTATTGATTTTTTATAAAAAAATGACCTTCTTCCCATTTTCCTTCGCGTTATTCTTGCTGATTGATCCATTTGGATAGAACAATTCTCCTAATGACAGCGAGATTATTGAACAAGCGGACCCCGAAAGCCACGATCGCAGCCAAATATAGATCAATCCCCAAGAACCCTCCGATGAAGGCCAAGCCTGCTGCAAAAAGTGTGTTGAAAAAGAATCCAGACATGAAAATACGAACGTTAAAAGTACGTTCTAAAAACGAACGAATCCCCCCAAAGATCGTATCCAATCCAGCCAAGAGGGCTATTGATAGATAGCTGCTATACTCCTGGGGCACACGCCAATCCAGCAGGAAGCCGACGACAAGACCGACAATCAGTCCGATAAGCGGGAGCCACATGGTTACGAATCTCCTTTTTCTTTCACAGGTTTCATAAATTGAATGACACGTGTTTCGTTATTCGCTGAAATCATCAGCTTGTCCCGTTTTTCGGCCAGCACCTTCTTATTCGCCAGCTGAAAGTTCTCCTCTACACCCTCCAGCTTCAATGCGGATAACAATACTTCAGGTTCCCCCAATGCTTTTATCTCATACGGAGCCCTGATCGTCCTGGTATCGATTTGGATGACGTCTCCCACATTGCGGATCGCCGTGGTAGAAATCAGTCGATGTCCATTAATGGAAACAGCTTGTGCTCCGTTTGCAAACAGGATATTTACCAACCAGCGCAAATCTTCATCGTCAATCGTATAGTCGCCTACAACAGGCACAGGCATATGTTCATCCACAACTGGTTCTTCGGCCGGATGGGCGTCGACAACATCAATGACGATGCCTTCTCCCTCCATCCCTACCATACCAGCCATCCGACGAGTCCGTGCCAACTCCTCTTTCATAACGGAGATGCTTTCATCTTCACTGAGTGAGGTTTCGTATTGGTAGTACAGCTGATTGTACTTTGAAATGTCTGCAAGCAGGTTTTTGTGTTTCTCCAGTTCTTTTTGCAACGTGGTCCGAAGTTCCGCGATGCTGCGAGACTCTTTATGAATAGGATGAAGACTGCTTCGTAATTGCACAGTCAACATCACACCTATGATAGCACTAATAATGGCAAGAATAAATGTGATTTTACGGCTTTTTTGTAACATAGGTAAACGCATCCTTTTATTTAGGAGTGTTTCGTTTTCGCGTCACCAACAAAGGCAGGCAGCTCTACCCGCTCTTTTTTGGCTACGCTTATTTGGACAAAATCTTGCAAGGAGTGCAAAACACCTCCCGGTAAATTCAAAGCACTGTCTAGTGTGTCGGGATTTCCGATCGCTGTTACTACGAACGGAGCTGCTGATTTGATGCCGTTTACGATGATCGTGGGTCCAATGCAACGGATCTCGGAATTGCTCACCACCCGCTGTCCGTTAATGCTGATCGCCTCTGCACCTGCTGCACGCAGTTCATTGACGACTAGGCGCACATCCTGCTCATGCACGATGTAGTTCGCGATGTCTGCGCTGTTCGCTGCATTCTGGCTATCCTGCATCGTTATGACGATACCCGGCCCTTCTACAGCGACTACCCCAGCCAGCATCCGCGCTGCACCCAGTTGACTGAGTGTTTCAGCAGCCTCCGACTTGCGCTCCGCCATCGCCTCTTCCACTTTTCCCACCTGACGCTGCAAATCGAGCAGTTGATTTTCCAGATGCCGATTTTGCTCTTTCTCCGCCAGAATTCGGTCATTCAATTGGGTTTCCTGCTGGAACAACTGATCATGCATTCGCTCTTTGCGCGTAATCTTGTTCGTTTCGAAGGAAGTGGCCACTAGAAAGCCGGTAGAAAACGTCACGATGGTTAAATACAAATGAAATTTGCGACGACGACTCATTGTCTGCTTTCCCCTTTTTCATTTACTGCTGTGGTTGCTCTTGCCCTTCCTGTATCGGAATAGCCCCTTGAGCCCCGTACGGAATAAACCACGGCTGCTCAAACAAAGAGAGCACCCCTTTTGTATCTGGTGGCAATTCTTTCACGATCGTGGGGTACCAGTTCATCATCTTGTCCAGCTTGTAGATGACGCTTCTTACTTCATTCCCGTCTCGCATGTACAGTGTTACGCGTTGCTTGTCGTAAACCGTTGGCGTCAGTGTAATATCCGAAATTTCCGCGAGTACATCTGGTGATAATTTCGATAGCGACTTGGCGAGGTGGGGAAGGAGCTCAGGTGAAGCCCAAGAGCTTATCAATGGCCTGTCCACTACGCGCTTTGCGAAATTAACCTGTTTAAGCACATAGCCATTGTCTAGTAAGGCATAGCGGCTTCCATCCTGCCCACTCCAAAAAGCAACGCGTTTTTGTTCGGTTATATGTAGCGTAATCAATCCAGGGAAAGAGCGGCTCAGCGTCACATCAGTTATGGCCTCTAATGGTTTCAAGTTATTTCGTACACTGTTCTCCCATACGTTTAAAAACTGCATGTCCTTTTTCAAGCCAGATTGTGCAATGATTTGCTCCGTCGTATAAATATCATTACCAATCACTCGAATCTCTTGCACCTTACTGTAAGGGGAACGGATAAAAACGATGATGAGAATGGTAAGAAAAAACAACACCAATAGAAAGACCAGCTTGCGGTTGCCCCTTCTTCTGGGGCGTTGTTGCTTGACTTGCGGAATACGTTCCTCAAATACCGCCATGGCCGTACCCTTCCTCATGTTTTTTAGGCTCATTGCCCAGAGCAAAGTAAAATTATGGATGTCTTTCGAATAAATGTCATTAAACAAAACAGGGAAAGCGGCATAACATTATGCCGCCCACTCTCCCTCGGTTAGATCGATACTCGCGATATATCGGCTCCTAATTGACGCAATTGCTCTTCCAGCCGATCGTATCCGCGATCGATATGATGGGTCTGGTTCACCGTGGTCATACCTTCTGCAGCAAGCCCTGCGAGTACTAATGCAGCACCTGCTCGAAGATCTGTAGCTTCTACATTAGTAGCGGTCAATTTGTTGACACCCCGAATGATAGCGGAGCCAAGATCTACGTATATAGAGGCGCCCATTCGCGCCAATTCATTCACATGTTTGAATCTTCCTTCAAAAATGGTCTCTTTGATGACGCTTGTTCCCCTAGCCTGTGACAGAAACACCATCAGCTGCGCCTGCAAGTCGGTTGGAAACCCAGGATATGGCGAGGTGATGATCCGGTCGTAGGCACGTGGGCGGGAGGTGCTTTTGATTTCCATTATATCATGGCGGGTCTTGATTTCAACACCGCAGCTACGAGCGACCTCAATCAATGCCGTCAATTGCTCAGGCAGTGTATTCGTCAACTCGATATGTCCCTGTGAAATACCGACAGCCAGCAGATAGGTTCCTGTTACAATCCTGTCCGGTATGATCCGGTAACTGACGGAACGCAAGCGAGGTACACCACTGATTTCAATCGTATCGGTGCCTGCCCCTCTGATCCTCGCGCCCATGGCATTCAGGAAATTCTGGAGGTCGATGATTTCCGGTTCTCGCGCCGCATTACAAATTCGAGTCGTGCCTTTTGCCAGCACAGCCGCCATCATGATATTTTCCGTCGCGCCCACACTGGGGAAGGAAAGAAAGATATTGGACCCACGCAATTGTTTGGCCCGAAATGTAATGTAGCCTTCCGATTCTTCGATCTTGGCTCCAAGCGCAGTCAATCCAGCCAAGTGCAAATCAATCCTGCGCTCACCAATGTCACATCCACCTGGCCTAGAAATCGTGACCTCACCCAGACGTGCCAGGAGTGGCCCCGCCAAAAAAATCGAAGATCGCATTTGGCTCATTAAATCATCCGGCACCTGCGGGACACAGACAGACGTTGTATCCAGATCGACACATCCGTCCTCATGCTTCGTATTCGCCCCAAGCAATGTCAAGATTTCGAGCATGACCTTAATATCTTTTAGATGGGGGACGTCATAGATATAGAATTGCCCTTCCGCGAGAACAGCAGCGGCAAGAATGGGAAGAGCAGCGTTCTTAGCACCTTGGATCCGAAGCGAACCGGACAGAGGTCTTCCGCCTTCGATCGCAAAAGTCTCCAAACTTTCACCTCCGTGTTACCCCTCGCCCACCACCAGGACTTCCGAATGCAAATCAATCCCATTTTTCTCAAGAATGGTGCTCCGGATGTGATTAATCAAGGTGAGGACGTCGGCAGCCGTTGCTCCTCCGCAGTTCACGATGAAGTTGGAGTGTTTTTCTGAAACCTGAGCTCCTCCGATTCGATAGCCCTTCAGCCCTGCTGCCTCAATTAGTCGGCCTGCGTGGTCATTCGGCGGATTACGGAACACGCTGCCACAACTCGGCATTTGCAGTGGCTGTGTAGCGCGGCGTCGTTCCTTGTTCGCAGCAAGCGTAGCGGAAATCTCTTTGCTGTCTCCCGTTCTCAATTGAAAACGGGCCTCTAGCACGATCCCTTTTTGCTTCTGCAAAAGAGAAGTCCGATAGCTAAAGCTCAGTTCCTCGTTACTCAACACTTTACTTTCGCCGTTTTCGAAAAGGATCTCGGCATCAATAAGAATACGTGAAAGATCAGATCCGTGTGCCCCCGCATTCATATAGACGGCGCCGCCTACCGTACCAGGAATCCCTCCTGCAAACTCCATACCTGTTAATCCCATCTTGCCTGTCTCCACCGCCAAGCGGATCATGGAATATCCGGCACCCACACACACCTCTTCGCCCCTGAACTCGCAGTGGCTTAAGCCCTCGGCCACTTTAAGCACGGCTCCACGTATCCCTCTGTCCCTCACCAGAAGGTTTGAACCGCGCCCGATTACGCTCCAAGGAATTTCATGACGATGGATGATCTGCAAGGCTTTTTGCAAGGATGCTTTATCCTTGGGTTGGATTAACAAATCAGCAGGGCCCCCGATCCGCCACGTTGTATGATTAGCAAGGGGTTCATCGGTCCACACTTTTTCGATTCCTGCTTGCATGAGTTCATCTGCGATCTTTTTCATTTGTGAACCTCCTGATACGTTTGCTAGGTCGGACCTAGTCTTCTCACGTGTTTGCTCCATACTATGCGTTCGCCCAGATCGGCGTGACAATCGCCCATCTGATCATTTTTTTCGTGTAATCGCATCTAATTGGCGGACAATCTCCGTCGCAGCTTGCGGCATCCCCAAGGAAAGAGAACTGTTTTTCATCTCTTCCCATTTCGCTGGATTAGCAAGGATATTTTCCAAGGAAAGTAGCAAGCTCTCTCCGGTAAGCTCCCGCTCTACGATGACATGAGCTGCCCCTGCGCGTTCCAATCCCCTTGCATTTTTCTCTTGATGGTTGTTCGTGACGTAGGGGGACGGAATCAAAATCGAAGGCACACCTAGTGCCGTTATTTCTGCCAAGGTAGATGCCCCTGCACGCCCAACCAATACATGCGTCGCCGCCAAAACATCCGGCATATTATGGACGAAAGGAAGCACAGAAATGTTACTTGGAAGTGTTCCTAGTTCACGAAGCTGTGCCGAGATCGTTTCAAAATGAACGTCGCCCGTCACATATACAAAATGAGTATCGGCATATTTGCCCAACTGCGTAACAACCGAAAGCACCGCCTCATTTATAGCGCGTGCTCCCCTGCTGCCGCCAAAGATCAGCACGATTTTATTGTTCTTGTCCACGCCCAAAAAGCTACGACCCGCCTCTGCATTACCATGCATGACTTCTGTTGCACGCGGATTTCCGGTCAGTACCGTTTTGGACGAGGGAAAATGGGCAAGCGATTCTTTGAACGAAACGGCCACCCGAGTAGCTGAACGAGAAAGAAACTTGTTGGTCAAGCCTGGCACTACGTTTTGCTCATGGATGAGGGTCGGAATCCCCAATCGCGAAGCTGCATATACGACTGGACCACATACATAGCCACCCGTCCCAATTACGACATCCGGCTTGAATTCACGCAGCATTTTCTTGGCATCGCCAACTGCCCGGACGAATTTCCACAAGGTCTTCAGGTTGTCCAACGACAGCTTGCGTTTCAATCCGCTAATTTCCACCGCTTGGAATGGAATGTTTGATCTCGGAACCAATCCTGCTTCCAAGCCTTTTTTACTGCCAATATACAAAAAGGCAGCCTGCGGATTTTGGCGGGAAACTTCCCTCGCCACCGCAAGCGCCGGATAAATATGACCACCTGTGCCACCGCCTGTTAAGACGACACGCATACGTTCACACCCTTTTTTGAGAAGGAGTAGCAATAGGCTGATTTCCTTGCTTATTCCCTACTCCCCGTTGAGGTTTCTATTATCGAGAAAAACGGGAGATGTTCAACAAGACACCTACACCGGTGAGCATCAGTGTCAATGATGAACCTCCGTAGCTTAAGAACGGCAACGTAATTCCTGTCACGGGAAACATCCCTGTCACAACACCGACATTGATGACCACCTGGATGGCAATCATGCCGATGATCCCTAGCGCAAGGAGGCTTCCGAACAAATCTGGAGCCGTAATCGCCGTCCGCATTCCCCTCCACAACAAGAGGAGGAAAAGCAGGAGTATGAGCGTGCCTCCGATAAAGCCCAGCTCCTCTGCGACAATCGAGAAAATAAAATCATTGTAAGGCTCAGGCAGGTACAAATGCTTTTGTCTGCTTTGCCCAAGACCAAGACCCAACAAGCCGCCGGGACCTATTGCGTAAAGGGATTGGATGATTTGATAGCCGGTATTGAGCGGGTCAGACCACGGATCGAGGAAGGACGTAATCCTTTTGATTCGATAAGGAGCTGACAAAACCAAGCCAATGAAGCCGACAACTCCAATCATTCCCAATCCGACGAAATGACTGATCCGCGCACCTGACGCAAAAATCATGACGACTGCTGTTCCCATCAAAACCGTCCCTGTACCCAAATCCGGTTGCAGCATGATCAAGCCAAAACACAGAACCGGGATTCCCAAGGCAGGCATAAGACCTTTTCGGAACAAGACAATTTGCTTCTGATTATCGGAGAGCCACTTCGCCAGGAATGCAACGACGCCAAGCTTCGCAAATTCACCTGGTTGAATTCCAAAGGCTCCAAAACCCAGCCAGCTTTTCGAACCATTTACTTCGATCCCGATGATCAGAACGAGAATCAACAGACCGATGCTCACCAGATACCCTGGCTTGGCCCATTGCTTCCACACCCAGTAGTCGATATTCATCGTAATGTACATGGATGTAATCCCTAACAGAGCGAAGATAAGTTGCCGCTTGGCGAAAAAATACGGATCGGAAAATGGCGGCTTTTGCGCTACGATCGCACTGGCGCTGTACACCATCACGATGCCAATTCCCAATAAAAAAAGTGTTGCAAAAATAATTACGAAGTCGGGGGCAGAGCGTACCTTGCTCATTGTGCCAGGTCATCCTTTCTCATGCCGTCCCGCTTTTGTCGTATTCTTGATTGTGCAGTGGGACGTTATGCTAGGCTTGTTTTAAGTCTATGCACGCCGTCCTTAAACATGCTCCCCCTTGTCTCAAACGAAGGAAACATGTCCCAACTCGCACAAGCAGGGCTCAGTAAGACCACATCACCTGATTCGGCCAACTGGGAAGCAGCAAGAACGGCTTTTTCCACAGTATCGACATGGATACGCTCATTAATCCCTGCTTCCTGAGCGCGTTCCAATAAAATCGGAGCCGTCTGCCCGAGAGCGATTACTGCTTTTACCCGACCTTGGATCACAGGCAGCAGTTCCCGAAAATCAACACCACGATCCAGCCCGCCGCAAATCCAGACGATCGGCTCCTTGCATGCTTGCAAAGCGCGCGATGCCGCTTCCGGGTTGGTCGCTTTTGAATCATTGAAGTATTTGACACCACGAATCGAATCTACGAACTCCATCCGGTGCTCTACCCCTGGGAAGGTAGTAAGAACTTGTATGATCGATTGCTTGTCCGCGCCTGCGAGCTTTGCAACAAGAATCGTAGCCAGTGCGTTGTCCAGATGTGGAACGGTAATGTCCGCCGTCTCAACGATTGGCTCTGTATTCCCATTCCCATCTGCAAAAAGAATCAAACCATCCTTGACAAAAGCTCCCTTTGGCACCTCTTGACTCTTGCTAAAATAGTAGATGGATGCAGGAAGGTCTTTGCATTTTTCTACAATCTCAGGTTGGTCATATGGCAAAATAGCTGCGTCATCTGGCGTTTGGTTGGCAAACATTTTCAGTTTGGCTGCCAAATACTCTTCCATTGTGTGATGGTAATCCAGATGAGCAGGATACAGATTGAGCAAAACACCGATATGCGGGCGGAATTCCCTCGTCCCCATCAGTTGGAAGCTGCTCAATTCGGCAACTAGCCATTCGTCGGGACCTGCTTCCTCCGCCAGACCGCACAACACGGTACCAATGTTGCCTCCTACCTTCGCATCCAGACCCGCTTCTTTGAAAATCAGTCCGACGAGCGTAGTGGTCGTGGTCTTGCCATTGGAGCCTGTAATGCCGATAATCGGTGCCTTGGCAATCTGGGAGGCCAGCTCCACCTCCGTCACAACAGGAATGCCAAGTTCCTGCGCCTGCTTGACGGGTGCTGCTTCGTACGGAATCCCCGGATTTTTGACCACAAGGGATACCCCTTCATGAATCAGATCATCTGGGTGATAGCCGCAAATGACTGGAATCCCCAACGATTCCAGCTCTTCTATACCCACTGCTTCTTCACGTGGCTTTTTATCATTTACGACGACATGAGCACCAAAGCGGTGTAGCAGTTTTGCCACTGCGACACCGCTCTTTGCCATACCAATAACGACGACATGCTTATCATGAAAACGCATCATCTGATTGTCACCACCTCAAGGTATACACCCAATCCAGCAAAGAACATACCGACGAGCCAGAACGTGACAACCACGCGCCACTCTGACCAGCCCGTTAATTCAAAATGATGATGCAGAGGACTCATGCGGAAAATACGCTTTCCACGTGTCTTAAAGGAGACTACCTGCATAATGACAGAAATCGTCTCGACAACAAATACCCCACCGATAATAGCCAAAAGCAATTCCGTCTTGGTCATGATCGCAATTCCCGCCAGCGCTCCACCGAGTCCGAGTGAACCCGTATCGCCCATGAAGACGCGTGCCGGATGTGCATTAAAGACGAGGAAGCCAAGTACCGCACCTACAACAGCCGCACTAAAAATAGCGGTGTCATAATCTTGACCAAACCATGCGATGATCGCATAAGCACCAAAAGCGATTGCACCCGTCCCTGCCAATAGTCCATCCAATCCATCTGTGATGTTAACGGCATTTGTTGTACCTACCAAGAGGAACAACAGGAATGGGAAGTAAAAATAGCCAAGCTCAAGCTTCCACGGTGTACCTGGCAGATGGATGGACGTGTCATGCCCCATCATGAGCAGTAAAATGTAAGCGCCGATTGCCAAGACAATCTGACCAGCAAACTTTTGTTTGGCGGTTAACCCGAGGTTACGTTTTTTCTTGATTTTGATGAAATCATCCAAAAAGCCGATTAAACCGTATCCAAGAGTCACCAGTAACAGGAAGTAAATTTCCATTTTTGCATTGGCAAACTTCAACACGGTAAATATGAGTGCCAAAAGAATGATGGAGCCTCCCATCGTGGGAGTTCCAGCCTTCTTAAAATGGGATTGCGGTCCTTCCTCACGAATTGCCTGCCCAAATTTCAGGCGGCGAAGGAAGGGAATAAACAATGGGCCAATGAGTACGGCGATGAGAAACGCAGCGACGATCGTGACGATTAGGACGTTGTCAACGAACATGCCCGAGCCTCCTTTCTTTCGATGCAGTTTGTTGCATCTGTCTATTCTTGGTTGTACCGGGCAATCGCTTCGCGCGCAACTTTACGGTCATCGAAGGGCAGCACCTGGTCTTTTATCATTTGATACGTTTCGTGTCCTTTTCCGGCGATCAAGATCACATCGTCCGGCTTTGCAAGCGAAACTGCATGCGCAATGGCTTCGCGTCGGTCAGCCAGTGCCGCATAACGTTCGGGTGCCACTTCCGACAAGCCAGCCAGCATGTCATCAAGAATCGCCTGTGGCTCCTCCGAGCGCGGATTATCTGATGTTAAGACGGTCAGATCAGCATACTTCGTTGCAATTTGCGCCATGATTGGGCGTTTCGTTTTATCCCTGTCGCCTCCGCAGCCAACTATGCAAAATACGTTGCCACGGGCAAATTCCTTGACGGTCATCAATGCATTTTCCAAACTGTCTGGGGTGTGGGAGTAGTCGACGAGTACTGCAAACTGCTGACCAGCATCCACTGCTTCAAATCGCCCATTTACGCCTGCTACCTCTTCCAGGCTCGCTTTGATTTCTTCTAGTGAAATACCTTCAGCGAGTGTAACCGCAATAGCTGCCAAAGCGTTATACACATTGAACTTTCCCATCAGCTTCAAGTTCAGACGCGCACTGCCAGCGAAGCTTTCGACTGTAAAGGAAGTTCCTTTGCTCGTGATTTCGATTTGTTTTGCCCTTACATCTGCTGGCTGATCAATGCCGTATGTAATGACTCGCACAGGTGTAACGGTGGCGTATAATTCGGACGCCTCATCATCCGCATTCAGTACAGCCGTTTTTAACCGGTCTGTGTCGTAGCTGTTGCCCAGCTGGGAAAACAACAACGATTTGGCGTAGCGATAGTTTTCCATCGTTTTATGATAGTCGAGGTGATCCTGCGTCAAGTTGGTGAAAACCGCTGTATGGATTTCGCAACCGCGCACTCTTCCCAGCTCCAGTGCATGGGAGGAAACCTCAATAATCGCATAGTCTGTGTTCACATCGCACATGCGACGAAAGCTTCTTTGCAAATCTATGGCATCCGGAGTCGTATTTTTGACTTCCTCCGTTACGTCTCCAATTTTCATATGGATCGTGCCGATTAAGCCTGTTTGCTTGCTTTGATCGCACAAAATTTTGTCGATCAGATGCGTAGTGGTCGTCTTGCCATTTGTTCCCGTTACGCCAATGACTTTTACTTCTTTTGTGGGAGATCCGAAAATACGATCAGCCAGCATAGCCATTGCCCGCCGGGTATCCGGTACTTTGACAATAGTCGCTGGCACGTCCAGATCTTGTTCGGATAACACGGCGACGGCACCATTCTTCACCGCCTGGGCCGCAAACGTATGTCCATCCACGGTATATCCAGTCAGACAAACAAACAAGTAGCCGGGCTTTACCTGGCGCGAGTCTGCTGTCAAACCCGTAATCTCCATGCTGTCATCCCCCGAAACCGTTACTGGTAACAAAGGCATGAGCAGATCCCGTAGAAACATGAAACAGGCACCCCATTCTCCAACTAGTATAGACAGAAATTTGAACATTTGTACTTGGCTACGCCGTTCTTTTAGGCGCAGTCTTGACGAACAAAGGCAGAGCGAACGTAGACAAGCCTACTCCCCTCCGCCTTCGAAATCTCATTTTATAGCTAATTGGTCAATTTGTCACCAAGGTATATGCGAATTTTTCCGCCCTCATCAATTTTTACTCCAGGTGCAGGGGACTGCTGGATGACGTACTGACCTTTACCTGAAACGACTAGCGGCAGAGTATCATACGTTGTCACTACTTCTCTCATGGATTGTCCGACCATGTTTGGCACTTCGATTGGCGCCCTTTCTCCAAGAGCTTTGTTAATTTCCTTGGGGATGCCATCTTTTCGTTTGGGTACATTCAAATGTTGAAGGGAAGATTCCATAATACTTTTTACACTCGGGGCAGCGATTAATCCACCAAACGCCAGTGCTTTCGGATTGTCTACAGCGAAGTAAACAACGATCTGCGGATCATCAGCTGGCGCAAAGCCGATAAATGACACGATGTATTCCCCATCGACGTAACGACCATTTTTTACCTTTTGCGCTGTTCCCGTCTTTCCTCCTACCCGATACCCTTCAATATATGCCTTATTACCTGTTCCTTGAGCGACCACACTTTCCAGCGCATGCCGAACTTTGGCTGAAGTCTCTTCGGTAATCACCTGTCGAACTTCTGTCGGCAAGGTTCTCGCCACGACATCGTGTGTCACACTATCCCGCCATTCTTTGGCGACAAACGGCTTCATGAGCTTGCCACCATTGATAGTGGCTGAGACTGCAGCCATTTGTTGAATCGGCGTTACCGATACCCCTTGACCGAAAGAAGTCGTCCCCAGCTCTACGGGTCCCACTTTTTTCAAGTTGAATAGCAGCCCGTTTTCTTCGCCAATCAAATCGATCCCTGTCTTTTGTCCAAAGCCAAATTTTTTGATGTAGTCAAAAAGTCGTTCTTTTTGCAGTCGCTGGCCCATCGTAACAAAGCCAGGGTTACAAGAATTCTCAACCACTTCCAACATCGTTTCCTGTCCATGCCCCTGCCGCTTCCAGCATCGCAATCGCTTACCTGCCACGTTGATGAATCCTGGATCGTAAAAGCCCTCGTTCAGATTGATGACACCTTCATTTAAAGCGGCTGCCAGGGTCACAATCTTGAAAGTGGAACCAGGCTCGTATGTTTTCCAAATTGGGAGATTTCGATTGTACACCTCTGAAGGATAGTCCCTATACTCATCCGGTTGAAAAGTCGGCCGGCTGCCCATCCCCAATATTTCCCCTGTCTTCGGATTCATGGCGATAGCCAGAACATCATCAGGCTGATAAGCAACCACCGCCTGATCCAGCTCGCGTTCGATAAACGATTGGATGGTGCTATCGAGTGTTAAATACATGTCCATGCCATTTACGGGTGCGACGTAGTCTTCAGTTCCACCTGGCAGTACACGTCCTTTGGCATCGGACGGAAACGAGATATGGCCATCGGTACCCATCAAAAAGGGATCGTAAATTTTTTCTAGCCCTGTCAACCCTTGATTATCAATGCCTGTGAAGCCAAGAATATGGGCAGCCATACTTCCGTTCGGGTAAAAACGCTTCGTATCCCCTGCTAAGTATATACCTGGCAAGTTCAGTTCTTGTATTTTTCTCGCCTTTTCAAGAGACAGTTTTCTTCCGCCTGGAATCTGGTTGTTGCTCATTTCTTTTTTCGTAATGGCACGAAATACATCTTCTTCTTTTTGCTCCAAAATGATGGCGAGCTGTCTCGCTGTTTCTCTAGGGTCCTTGATCTGCGCCCCTACCGATACCAGTGTCGGGACGGTCATATTCGTCACGAGCTCATTGCCGCTTCTGTCTAGAATGCGACCGCGATTGGGTTGAAATTTAATTTCCCGTTTGAGCAGTTCATCTGACATTTGCGAGAGTTTCGGGCCTTCTATCAATTGAACATAACCCAATCGGGTGACAAGCGCCGAATACAGAACCACTCCTACAATCAAGATGATAAAAATCCGACGGCGTACAGTAGCATTGGATACCCGCAAAGCGAGTCCCCCCTCAAATAGGTTGTCTCTTCTTAACCTTATTCGCAGGGGGGACTAGTTAGAACTATGGAGTTGTTGGTGTTTACGTTGTTTGATCCGTTGGTTTGTCAGCAGGAGGTGCCTGTCCAGATGCTGGCGGCTGTGCTGCTCCACCTTGCCCAGTTTGCTGACCGGAAGATGGCGGAGCCGGATTATTTCCACCTGTTGGATTTGTGGTAGTATTCGGCGTCACATTGTTTGCGTTCGTTGTAGCAGGCACTATACCGCCCTCCTGACCTGGTGGTGGTGGTGCCGGCACAGGTGGTTCCGATACGGATTGTAGCGTCACCTGAAGCAGCTCTGTACCCTGGAGCACCGTTCCCGGAGGAATACTTTGTTGCGTGACGAAGCCAGTTCCAGTCGATTTCATTTCGAGATTGATCAAGGAGCTGAACTCCATGACGTCCCGCAATGATTTTCCTTTGAAGTCAGGCATTTTTGTTCCTTTGACCCTGTCCGTTACAAGGATGATCTGTTCACCCGGAATAACCTGATCATAGGCTTCCGGGTACTGTTTGACGATTTTCGTGCCTGTCCCAGCTACCGTAACCGTCAAACCGTCCTGCTTCGCCCGCAATTGCGCGGCTGTCGTAGACATCGCTTCAAACTTGGGCAATGTCTTCGGTGTAGCAGATGAGGATGCCAGTGCTGCCTGGGCTTCTTTCTTCGGCGTCGCCTTTCCAATCTGTGTATTCTTGACTACCGACAAATCAGGCTGCTGCTGCAAATATTGCAGGCTGCGTTCCATAATGGATGTAAACATTGGAGCGAGCATCATTTTCCCCCACAATGCATACCATGCATCTGTTTGCGGATCATCAATGACGACATAAACCAACAGCTTTGGATTATCTTTTGGCGCAAAACCGATGAAGGAAACAACGTAACGGCCATCCATAATTTTCCCTGTGTTGGGATCATATTTTTGTGCAGTTCCCGTCTTTCCTGCTACTTGGTACCCTTCGATCTGATATTGTAAACCCGTCCCGGGTTTCTCTGAGACAACCTTACCCAAAATGTCTCGTGTCTGTTTCGCAGTCGCTTCACTTACAACCCGCTCCACAACCTCACGTTGCGTGCGATTGACGACTGCTTCCGTGTGAGGATCGCGCATTTCTTTTAAAATATGTGGTTTAAGGAGCTCTCCTCCATTCGCGATCGCCCCTACAGCGGCAACCTGCTGGATCGCCGTGACCGTCGCTGCTTGTCCATACGTTGTTGCAGCCCAGTCACGCGGTGATCGAGGTTTTTCCAGGTTGATCAGACTTCCTTTTTTCTCGTAGGGAAGCTCAATTCCGGTTACTTCACCCATCCCGAATTTTTTGAAGTATTTCTTTAGACCTTCCAGCTTCAACCGTTCATAACCCAACTTCGCGAACAATACGTTACTGGATCGCTGAACCCCTTCCAAAAAGGTGATGGTTCCCCAACCGGCACCATTGTTGTGGTCGCGGATCGGAATCTGCCCCTTGATGGTATAAGCACCTGATTGATAGGTTTCAGTCGGACTAAACATCTTTTCTTCAATCGCTGCCGCCAGCGTAATAATCTTAAAGGTAGAGCCCGGCTCAAACATCGTAGTGACAGCATGGTTATTGTAATTTTCAATCCCGTTGTAGTACGTATTCGGATTGAACTGCGAGCGATTGCCCATGGCCAGAACCTCACCGCTTTGCGGGTCGGCTACAATGACCGTCATGCCCTGCGGCTTGTACTGCTGTTCCACCTTATCAAGCGCTTGTTCTACATAATTCTGGATTTGCCGATCAATGGTGAGATATACATCTAAGCCGTCTTTTGCAGGAATGTACTCCCCTTCTCCGTCTGGAAGCTGGTAGCCAGCACGATCCCTCTGGTAGGCAATATGTCCCTTTTCGCCAGCCAATTCTTTATTCAATTGCAGCTCGATCCCCATTTTCGGTTCATCATACAAATCAAGATAGCCGATCACATGGGAAGCGAAGGCGTTATTCGGATAAATTCGGCGAGTCGTTTCAGTCAAGTAGATGCCTGGGAGCTGGTTCTTTTTGACTTGCTCTCCACTAGGAAGCTTCGGATATTGCAAGGCGAGGATTCGATTCCTCTGCTCTTCACTGATCTTTTGCCCGTAACGCCCCAATTCCACGACTTTGTTCGGCTTGGTCAAATTCTTCACCAATTCTGGAACAGGCGCATTCAAAATAGGAGCCAGCATATTCGCTGTGTAGTAAGGATCTTTCACCACATCTTCGTCTCTCTCATCGCGCGGCTTCAGTTTTGCGTTTACCGTGTATGCCTTACCGTCATACGCTAAAATCTCGCCGTTTCGATCATAGATCGCTCCACGCTTCGGCTTCAAAACATGCTCCCTGTCCCACTGCTTTTGTGCCGTTTCCATGATTCTGGCAGCCTCTGCAGTTTGGATCCAATAAATTCGAAAGCTCAGCGTCGAAAAGATCAAGATCAGGCATAAGGCTACCACGAGAATACGCCAATTTACTTTTCGTTTCCATTCCATCTCCATTCAACTCCGTCGCATCAAAGATCGCCCGCCTCCCAAGAAAGGCTGATGGGGGAGACGAGCGCAACCTAGCCGAGTCAGGAGCAGTCTCGGGCCCAGCTAAGAAAAAATGTTACCGCACATGAGAGCAGTAACATTTAAGGTTGTTTTGGCTGTGATTGTGGTAGAGAACTCGCCTGTACTTCTGGTTTCCCAATCGTATGTACTGCTCCCGGATTGTATACCATCCCCTGCTTCTCTGCTTCTTTTTGCAGGCGATCCCGGTTGGTCATTTGCTCAATCTGCAATTTCAGCGTTGCATTTTTTTCTGTCGTTATACGATTTTCATGTTTGGTACTTTGGATTTCGTAATTCAACTGGGAAATTTGCGAGTAGCGGACACCCACTAGACCCAAGCCGACGACGGTTAACGAGATAAATAAGAGATACAGCAATTTTTCTCCGGTCGGAATCGTTGGCTTGATTCGAACCGTACGCTTTGTTGTTTTCGTTACAGAGCGGGATTGTTGTTCCAACTCCATAGCTAGATTTCCTCGGTAGTAATAACTCATCGCTTCTCCCTCCCCTTTCTCGTCGCTTCCGGTCTACAGCTTCTCCGCTACCCGTAGTTTAGCTGATCGTGCACGATTGTTTGCTTCCAATTCTTCTTCTGATGGCAAAATCGGCTTCTTTGTAATCACTTTTACCACAGCTTTATTTCCGCATGTGCAAATTGGAAAAGCTGGCGGGCATGTGCACCCTTTTGCAAAGTCTTGATAAATTTGTTTGCAGATTCTGTCCTCTAGTGAATGAAACGTGATGACGCTTACCCGACCTTCTGGATTCAAAACAGTAATAGCATCGACGACAGCTTCTTTGAATGCATCCAGCTCATCATTGACTGCGATCCGAATCGCCTGAAATGTACGCTTCGCCGGATGGGGTCCGGTACGGCGCGCAGCGGCAGGAATTCCTTCCTTAATCAATTCAACCAGCTCGCCTGTTGTTTGGATCGGCTGCTTCTTGCGTTGTTGAACGATTTGCCGGGCAATTCGCCGGGAAAATTTCTCTTCTCCGTACAGCCAAATGATCTTGGCAATCTCTTCTTCTTCCCACTCATTGATAATGTCATAGGCTGACAACGGCGCCTGTTGGTCCATTCTCATATCCAGAGGCGCATCAGCATTGTAGCTGAAGCCACGCTCTCCCTCATCCAACTGTGGAGAGGATACCCCAAGGTCAAACAAAATCCCGTCTACGCCAGTCAAACCTAAATCACTCACAATGTCTTTGATATGGCGAAAGTTACTCTTTACCAGCGTAACTCTATCCATATAGGAAGCGAGTCTTTCGCGGGCATTGTCCAGCGCCCAGTCATCCTGATCAATGGCGATAAGTCGACCACCCTCAGTTAGCTTGGAAGCAATCAGACTGCTATGCCCAGCTCCACCGAGTGTACAATCTACATAAATGCCTCCAGGACGAATATTTAGCCCTGCGACAGCCTCTTCCATCAAAACCGTTACGTGATGAAACGACAATGTCGTCACTCCTGTTCTTCTCGCTGCTACAAATTAAAATCAACCAGTTTTTCGGCAATTTCTCCAAAAGAGCCTTCTGACTGAGCAAAATAATCTTCCCAGCGTTCCTTGCTCCATACCTCTACACGGTTTGACACCCCGATGATCACACATTCTTTTTGCATGCCTGCATGTTCACGTAAGTTGGGTGGTATGTTTACCCTTCCCTGCTTGTCCCACTCGCATTCGGTGGCACCTGAAAAGAAAAATCGTGTAAATGCTCGAGCATCTGCTTTTGTAAATGGGAGAGACTTGAGTCTTTCCTCTAATTGCTTCCACTCATCTTGCGGATAAGCAAACAAACATTGGTCCAGTCCTCGGGTAATCACAAAGGAAGTGCCAAGCCCTTCACGGAATTTGGCTGGGATCGTCAGGCGGCCTTTTTCGTCGATGCTGTGCTGATATTCCCCCATGAACACGCCCTAGTCCCCCACTTTCCTGTCGGTTAGCTCCACTTTCCCCCACTTTTCCCCACCTGGTACCTATTTGTTATTATAAAAAAAAATCCTGCGTTTGTATGCAGGATTTTTTCGTATTTTTTTTTGCCGGGAAAAGACGGGATTCGAGGGACTATTCGACCCAGCTTTCCAGGTAGGATTTTTGCTCATTTGTCAATTTGTCGATTCCGATGTTCAGGGCTTCCAATTTGTACTGAGCTACCATTTGATCCAACTCGAATGGTACGTTCAGCACTTTTTTGCCAATGTTTTTGTACTGTTCATTGACATAAGCCAAGGATACCGCTTGCAGTGCAAAGGTCATATCCATGATTTCAGCCGGATGTCCGTCGCCAGCAGCCAGGTTCACAAGGCGGCCTTCTGCGAGCAGATACACTTTTCGACCATCAGCCAAGACAAATTCTTCAATATCTTTACGCACAATACGGGAGGATGTCGACATTGCATTCAAATCGACCTTGTTTACTTCGACATCGAAGTGACCCGCATTGGACAAGATTGCGCCATCTTTCATCACAGCAAAATGCTCTTTGCTGATGATGTCGCGGTTACCCGTTACCGTTACGAAGTAGTCACCGTGCTTCGCAGCTTCGAGCATTGGCATTACTTCAAATCCATCCATGTAAGCTTCTACCGCTTTGATTGGGTCGATTTCGGTTACGATTACTTTTGCGCCCAAACCTTTTGCGCGCATCGCTACACCTTTACCGCACCAGCCATAACCAGCTACGACAACAGTTTTACCCGCAACCACGAGGTTCGTTGTACGGTTGATACCATCCCATACGGATTGACCTGTACCATAGCGGTTGTCAAACAAGTATTTGCAGAATGCATCGTTTACGGCAACCATTGGGAATTCAAGCTTGCCTTCTTTTTCCAGCGCTTTCAGACGCAGAATACCTGTTGTGGTTTCTTCTGCACCACCACGTACTTGAGACAGCAGATCACGGCGCTCGCTGTGCAAAATGGTGATCAGGTCGCCACCATCATCAATGATCAGATCAGGACGAGTTTCCAGTGTTTTGATCAGGTGCTCTTTGTACTCAGCAGGATCTGGATTGTATTTCGCAAATACGCGAATGCCGTCTTCCACCAATGCTGCGCAAATGTCATCTTGCGTGGACAGCGGGTTGGAACCAGTAATGGTTACTTCAGCGCCACCAGCTTGAACTACTTTTGCCAGATAAGCTGTTTTCGCTTCCAAGTGCAAGGAGATCGCAACTTTCAGTCCTGCAAACGGCTTCTCTTTTTCAAAGCGATCACGAATGCGGTTCAGGACAGGCATGTGTTCTCTTACCCAATCAATCTTCAGATGGCCGTTGTGCGCCAATGCCATATCTTTTACGATGCTTTCAGATACTGTGTTCATGTACGGATGGACCTCCTTTTGTCTCATAAAGCAACCTTGTCTATCATATCATACGCAAGTTCAACCATCATCAGTTTTTCCAATTATTTTCCTATTAACGGCAATTTACGCTCTGCGGTTTCTACCATAAGTAGCTCCAAAAAGCGTAACAAAGCCTGTGGCATCCATTTCTTTTTATGGTAGACCAGCTGTCGGAAAACACGGATATCCGGATGGGAAAACGGGAGTATAACTAGTGTACCATTTTTCACTTCTTCTTGTACGACAATTTTCGGAAGTAACGCAATTCCTAAATCATAGGCTACACATTGTTTTATCGCTTCCAGACTACCAAATTCAAAAGAAGATTCCACGGTGGCTCCTGCTTCACGCAACACCGATTCCATCATCCCTCGGTAACTGCATCCCTTTTCCGTAAAAATCCAGGTTTCCCCGGTAAAATCGTGAGTTTCTACCTTCTCTTTTTTCACAAGCGAATGGGTAGGCGCTGCAACAACAACTAGTTTTTCCTCACCTAAAACGACATTTGTCAGCTCAGTTTGATCTTGGAGCCAATCGAGCACAAAGGCGAAGTCGAACTTCCCTTCCTTTACCCCCTGTCTCAAGTCTTGGCAAATGCCCGGTGCAAGCATGATCCGCATACGCGGCTGCTCCAAGCGAAATTTTTGCAAATAGGGTGGTAAGTAAAAGGCTGCCAGTGACTCCACTGTTCCGATACTCAGTGTTCCTGCAAGATGTGCTTGTTCTGACAGATTGGCTTTCGCTTCATCTAATACAGCTTGCAGCTGCTCGCTGTAGCCGAGAAGCACTTCACCTGCGTGGGTTAGCCTGATTTTTTTGCCCCAACGCTCAAATAGGCTGACACCGAACTCCGATTCCAGATTTTGAATTTGGGTTGTCACACTGGATTGCGCGTAGCCTAAAATTTCTGCTGCACGCGTAAAGCTCTGGCACTTTGCTACTTCTCGGAATGTTTGCAAATAACGAGTATCCAGATTTCTCCCTCTTTTCATCGAAAAAATCGATTTCAATTATCTAATATTATAGATAACTCCGATAATTAAGTCTATGCTACACTTCAGTTACCAACGACAAGGTAAGTAAAAAAGTGAGGGATCTACCTATGGGAAAATTATCCAGGCAAGCCCCTGGCCTAACCAAAACACTGCGACTTCCACAGATCGTCGCCTTATACATCGGGGCGGTGATCGGTTCCGGAGTGCTGCTCATCCCTGGACTCGCAGCCGAAAAGGCTGGTCCTGCTTCCATTTTAGCTTGGCTCGTCATGTCGATTCTCGTCCTGCCCATGGCCATTACGATGGGACTATTATCTGCTCGTTATCCGAGCTCAGGTGGAGTCTCTACATTTGTACGGACAGCGTACGGAGATCGATTCGGAAACATGGTAGGCTGGTTCTTTCTCTTGTCTGTCCCGATTGGCGCACCTATTCTGAGTGTGACAGGGGCCAACTACATTGCGATCCTGCTGAACTGGAGTGAGTCACAAGTTTATGCGGCGGCTGCTCTGCTTCTTCTCGCTGTCCTTGTGATGAATATTGTAGGCTTGCATGTAGCTGCACGTGTCCAAACGATTGTTGTCTCGCTGATTATCACGATTTTGATTTTGGCCGTTGTCGCAAGCCTTCCGCATGCATCTGTCAATCACTTTACCCCTTTTATGCCAAACGGTTGGTTGAGTGTCGTGCAAGCAGCAGGTCTGATGTTCTGGTGCTTTATTGGGTGGGAAGCTGTGACGCATCTCTCAGAGGAATTCGTCGATCCTACGAAAAACGCGATTCGCGGTGTTTTGTGGAGTGCGGGAATCGTCGCTCTCTTGTATTTTGCCGTTGCCTTTATGACTGTGGCTACGCATAGCTACGGGATCGGCATCTCCGCTGCCTCGCTCAGTGTCATGGTTCAACTCTCTCTGGGGCCAATCGGCGGATGGATTGTAGCCGTAACTGCCTTGTTCATTTGTATCGCAACAGCCAACGCTTACATCGGAGCTGCTTCACGCATCGCCTATTCGTTGGCGCAAGAAAAGATCGCTCCTCGCTGGTTTGCCACCCTCCATGCCAAGTACCGAACACCCACCGGCGGCCTTCTGTTTCTCTCTCTTTGTTTTGTCGTCGTTCTGGGCGTACTGTATTTCAACGTGATCGACTTGTCCAGACTCATCGAGCTTCCCAATGCAACCTTTTTTGCGACGTACATCGGCGGGTGTCTCGCTGGGGTCCGGCTCTTGCGTCATAGTCGCGTAGGCCGATTCGCTTCCTGGACTTCTCTCGTATGTACAGTAGGACTTTATCCTTTTTTGGGATGGTCCGCTCTCTATCCCCTCGTGATTGCACTTGTTCTTTTTATCTGGCAAAAACGTCATCATGCCTGACATACAAAAAGGCTGGGTTCATGTCCCAGCCTTTTTTCTTATTCATCTTTTCCAATCAATCTAAACGTTTTGCCATCGCTTGAGGAAAGGTAAAACGTGCGATCGACGCTTCCACCCAAATCTCCTGCGTAATATTGAACCGTCATTCTGTATTTATTCATTCCGATTTTTGCAAAGTACATCAATTCATTAAACTGTGGGAACCGGACATAATCGTACACTTCATACTGCATAAATGAAAAATGCTCGCGTAAAAACGATTCACTGACAGGCAGATTGTTTTTCTTTGCATACGCGACCAAGTCATCAAAGCGACGAATCTTTTGCTTATCCATCACGTCACCTACAAATGACGAGACAGCTTGTGTCATTGCCTTTTTCTCGCTCTCTGTTACATTGCCAGGGTACAGCTCTGCGATTTTTGATTCCAGTCGGTTTAAGAGGACGACTGCTTGAGCTCTATTGATTTTGTCCTCAGGACGAAAGCTTCCATCTGGGAATCCAGCCAATACCCCCATTTTATAGGCAGGGTAGACCGTCATCACCTGATTTTCATTTTCCACAGAGATATCCGTGAAAAATTTTGCTGTCGTTCCTCGGTATTTTTCACCTTCTGATTGGTGCCCGATGGCCGCCAACAAGGTTCTTGCCGCATCCAACCGCGTCATGCTATCCGTCGGTTTTCCGGATGGCATAATACCCGCTGAAGCCAAATGGTGATAAGTTTTTTCCGACCAACGTCCCACAGCAGCCTTCAAGTAGGTCTCTTTGATATAGCTGTCAGGCTCATGACCTGTGAAGGAAGGAATGACGCGTTCAATCAGGGATAAAAACTGTTCTTGTGTCACTGTTTGCTCTGGTTTAAAGGTTCCGTCGGGGAAGCCCTTGATTAATCCTTTTTGGGTAGCAATCCCAATTTCTTTTGCTGCCCAATGTCCATTTGTGTCGATAAATGCAGGTGAATTGGCCACGTATTCTTCCCGTGCGTCGGCCTTTTTCAATCCTGCAGTTGCAATGCCCGTCAATAAAACCGACAAGCTTACAACTAGTAGAGTGGCTTTTTTCCCGATTTGTTGTAATGTAATCTGCATCCCGAGTACCACCTTTCCCAAAAACAATCCATTACTACTAATACGCAGAATTTGTCGGAAAAGTTTCAGCATAATTTGAAGAAATCTTTTCCATCTACGTAAACAACAAAAAAATAGTCGGGTCCACTTTTAGGACGATCCGACTATTTTGCGCTGCATATTACAGGTAATAAAGTTGATGAGTACCATCATGCGCGAATGGCGCATCTACTAATCGGTCAAGCAAGCCAAGACCATATTTATTCGCAAACGGGAAAAACGAATGCTTTCTTTCTTGCAGCCCACCCTCAGGCAATAAAGCTGTCTCAATTCGTTGGACACGCACATGCTCCACGTCATCTTTTTGCTGAAGCGAACGAATCAGACGCTCTTCCAAAAAGGACACTTGCTCTAACAGTAGCTTGCTATTTTTCTCAGCCAGACCACGCAATCCGCCATCCAGAGAAACGACCTCCTCTACCAGTGGACGATAGATCGACATGATCGACTCCCGTGCTGATGCGAATTGCTGCTCCAACGGATGTGGCGCCTGCTTTTTGGACCACTCGGTTTTCCATGCGGCGAAATCAGTCAAGACTTGTTCAACAGAAAGCCCCAAGCTATCCAGCAGTCTCAGTTGAGCACCTTCCACAAGGGTAATGGACAAACGAGGCAATACGATCGGCATCTGCATCCCAAATAGCTCGAATACCTCCCGATAATACGCCCAATAAGCAATCTCGCCCGGACCTCCAATGAAGGCAAGCGTAGGAAACAGATGCTCCTGCATCAACCCGCGGGTAACGACATTTGTGCTAAAACGCTCTGGTGAATCTGCAACCTGCTTGAGCAATTCATCGCGGGTGTAAGAACGTCTCCGATTGATAAAGCGCTCTCCGTGACGTTCTAACAGCAATCGATTATCGCCCTCATAGATGAACAGATTGGCTTGATGCTCTTCCACTTGCAATTGAAGCGGATAACCAGCCGTAGAGATCCGATCCGCTGCCCGTAGCAACACCTTTGCCAATTGCTCATTGTTTTCAATGATCTGTGAAAAAATGGGTTGCTGCAGCTCACGAACAAACGGCAACGAGGATTCAACCAAGACAAGACCGTGCTTGCCAAACAGTTTTGCCATCAAGCGGGCAAACCACTCTGCGACTGTATGCGAATCTGCTGCAGTCTTCGTCAGCAACTCACGAATCTGTTTGGTTTCGGCAGTCTCTGCTTGCCCCTGGAAAAACTTTTCCAGGAACTGCGTACACAGTTCAGGGTCCAAGGGTAGCGTACTTGCCGATTGACGTCCCTTTTTGTTCAAAGCCATTCGCTCTTTATGCAGGCGCTTCCCATCATTCGCTCCCCAGAACACATGATCGATCTCATCGATGTCATGGTCCTCGCCAGCAATCCAGAACACCGGAATGACGTTCGCCTGAAGCTCTGCAGACAGCCTCTTCGCTGCCTGGATCAGATGAACAGCTTTGTTGATTGTATAGAGTGGTCCACCCAGAACTCCTGCTTGCTGACCGCCGATGACCACATATGTGTCTGGCTGTTTGAGCAACTCGATATTTTTCAGTGCTTCAGGGTGAGTACCCATCTCTTTATTAAAACGATATAAACCTTCCACGAGCTGGTTCCGGTGAGGATAGGATTGACTTTGAAGCCATTCCACACGTTCTCGGTAGGACTGTTCACGGTAGGGATTATGTGCAAAAAACTGCATTGCAGAGGCATTTTGCTGCTGGTACTCCTGTGCCAGCGTATTCGCCAATGGAAGCGCGAGACATTCAACATTCATGCTAGCTCACCTTTCTTAGGACCATGGTCAACCAAAATTATACCATGCTCCACAGCCACAAAAAACAAGACAACCCACTTTAATGGGTTGTCAAAGTGTAATACAGGCTCGATTGCGCTTGCATTAAAATTGTGGAGGGGTGACGGACCAGATCAACAAGGCTTCCGTTTCTCCCGTATTTTCGATTGAGTGTGTTTTGCTGCTATCAAATGAGATACTGTCTCCTGCTTCCAATACGTGCTCTTCATCGTTGAAGCGCGCTGTCACACTACCGGAAATGACCGTGAAACATTCTTCTCCCTCTGACTGCACGAACTTGTCGACAGCCATTTCTCCAGGCATCAGTCGCACTTCCAGCATCCCCAGCTTGGCACTACCTCCCATCGAGAGCAGCGAATAAGTGCCCGTCGATTCAGGAAAGACCAGTTGTCTGCGTTTTTGCAAGCGAGTCACATGCACTTGCTTTTGATCAATATCTTCGAAAAAATGAATGATAGGTGACTCCAGAGCTTTGGTGATTTTCCACAGCGAATCCAGTGACGGCTGCGAAATTCCACGCTCTACTTGGCTCAGCAAACCTTTGCTTAACCCTGTCTTGCCTGCCATAATTTCCAAGGTAAAGCCGCGTTCTTTCCGAATCATTCGAATCTTATGACCGATGGTCTCGATGGGAAGTCGCATAGTTCCAACCTTCTTTCTTATCGGAATAAATACGATATGTATCAACAGTGCTTTACACGACACCCATCGTTTTGATAATACCGGTCGTAAACAGCACTATGTAGACAATTCCAAACCAGAGAAACGACAAACGCCAGGCTGAAAATCCTACCTTTTTGAGGGAGAGCCGCCCCTTCCACTTCATCTGTATCCACCCAAGGAGCAAAGTTACCACCAGGTAAAAGCAGAATACCCACCACCAAGCGGAAAAAGCCTCGGGCCAAATCAATTCGTAAGCGGAAACGGCAGAGCGAATCACCAAAAGATTCGTGATATTTATCGCGAAGCGGCCTGCCAATTTCTTGTTCCGCGTCGTCACATACACGATGAAATAAACGAGCGGAAATCCGAGAAACGGCACAACCGTCAGCGTACCCCACAAATAGGCCCAGACATCCGCCAAAATGGTCATCTACTGTCGCCTCCCTCCTTCCGTATTCCCATGTCTGACTTAAGAAGGATAACGCGAAGCAAGGTTTCGTGCAGCGGAGTCGGAATTCCGGCCTTTTTTCCTACTTGGACGAGATAGCCGTTGATAGACTGCACTTCCGTCGGTCTGCGCTTCTTTATATCCTGCAGCATGGAAGAAAGATTACGGGAAGTATTTCGGCAAATGGAGACAATTTCCTGCAAGTCTGCATCCTCGATTTTTTGTCCGGCATACGCAGCCACTGCAGCTGCTTCCACAAATAAAGCACGCATGAGATGTTGCGTATGTGAATTTTCGAGGAGAGCCCCATTCGGGATTTCAAAAAGCGCGGTTAACGGATTGATCAACGCATTTGCGATGAGCTTTCGCCAAGCGAAGGGCTGTATCGCCTTTTCGTAGACAGCCTCCATGCCTGTTGATAACGCCCACTCGACAAATGTGCGAATCAGTGGATCATTGCGATCAGAAGTCTCCCAAGAACCTACGCGCAAAGTACCAGTACCGGTATGCACGACTTCTGTAGCCGACAATCTCCTTGCCCCTTCCGTATTAATCGCAAAGAAGCACTGCATCTCCGTTAAAACGGTTCGAAGCAACTCGTAATGACCCATACCATTTTGCAAAGCGATCACTCTTGCCTCATGATTTAACCCTTGTAAGGCTGGAAGTACGCTGTGCAAATCTGGCTGCTTTACAGTTAACAAATACAGATTCCCTTCAGGCAATCCTTCTTCAATGGGACGAGCAACGATGGGAACAGTGACTGTTTCGCCATCAAGCCTTTGAAAGCTGAGCCCGCGTTCATTTAGCTGATTCGCCTGGAGTGAACTGCGTGTAACAATCGTAACAGGTTGTCCAGCGAGTGCGAGCCTTGCTGCATACAGCAGCCCGACAGACCCTCCACCTATGACTACCACCTGACACGTCTTTGGTTCTAGCAGCATTTGTTCACCCACATTAATCATTGCTTATTTTTCAAGAATAACAGAGTTTTCGGGATTGTTCAATTGATTGACACAAAAAAAGATCGAAATTATCGAAATATTCCTTTGTTCTTACACATTTTCTGTAAAAAAAATCAGGTTATCGCCTTTTGACGACAACCTGAACCCTGATTTATACGGGATAAACAGCATGCTTTCTGTCCGAAAAAACGAGACGCTTTTCCTTGTATACCTCGTAGCGCTGGATTAATTCTCGCCTCAGTTCACTTGGAGGCACAACGGCATCTACGATCAAGTTGGATGCCAGCAAGTACAGATCGATGTCTTCCTGGTACTCTTTGCGTTTTTCTTGAATAAACTCTTGACGCTCCGCCGGGTCCTCAATCGCCTGAATTTTGTTACTGTAGACGGCATTGACCGCAGCTTCTGGTCCCATCACAGCGATTTGGGCACCAGGTAGTGCGAGGCAGGCATCTGGTTCAAATGCAGAGCTGGCCATAGCATACAAGCCGGCACCATACGCTTTGCGTACAATAACCGATATTTTCGGAACCGTTGCTTCCGCCATTGCGGAGATCATTTTGGCCCCGTGCCTGATAATTCCTGCGCGCTCTACTGCCGTCCCAATCATAAAGCCAGGAACATCCGCCAAGAACAAAAGCGGAATGGAAAACGCATCGCACAACGTGATGAACCTGGCCGCCTTGTCAGCCGAATCGACAAACAGGACTCCGCCCTTCACGCGCGGCTGGTTGGCTATGATTCCGACTGGCTTGCCATCCAGACGTGCCAATCCGGTAATTAGCTCTTGGGCAAATAACTTTTTGATTTCAAAGAACGAATCCTCGTCGACCAATGCTGTAATCACATCATGCATATTGAAAGCTGCATTTTGGTTCTCCGGCACGATGCTCGTGATTTCCTTCGCGGAAGGCACTGGGGCTTTCGCCAGTACAGTCGGCGGCGTCAACGTATAGTTCGCCGGGAAGAAACGGAGATAGCTGCGCGCTGCTTGAATCGCCTCTTCTTCATTGGCGGCCAGTACGTCGCCGCATCCGCTGACGGAGCAATGCATGCGTGCACCGCCCAGCTCTTCCAAGCTTACTTTTTCTCCAATCACCATTTCCGCCATACGCGGGGAGCCCAAGTACATGCTCGCGTTTTTGTCGACCATGATGACAATGTCACAAAAAGCTGGGATATAAGCGCCACCAGCAGCAGAAGGTCCAAACAAAATGCACACTTGTGGAATTTTGCCGGAGAGCTTCACTTGGTTGTAAAAGATTCGCCCAGCACCCCGGCGGCCTGGGAACATTTCCAATTGGTCAGTGATACGCGCTCCTGCCGAATCGACCAGATAGAGAAGAGGAACACGCATTTTTTCTGCTGTCTCCTGGATGCGAATAATCTTTTCGACCGTCCGCGATCCCCAAGACCCCGCTTTCACTGTCGAATCATTGGCCATCACGCAGACAGTTTGACCATTTACCTTGCCGATTGCGGTCACAACTCCATCCGCCGGCAGATCACCTGCCATCACATTCGCGAACAGCCCATCCTCGACCATGAACTCATCATCGAACAATAGCTTGAGACGATCGCGGACAAACAACTTGTTTTGCTCCTTGAGCTTGTCATGATACTTGGCATCGCCCCCTTGCACTACTTGGGCGATTTTTTCGTGCAATGTGTCTTCCAAATGTTTCGTCATCAGCGTAATCCCCCTCGTCACTCTCCGCGATATATCGGTTTTCGTTTTTCTTGAAAGGCTGTGAGTCCTTCTAGGCGGTCTTTCGTCGGGACGAGCAGCTTGTACGCATTGCTCTCAATTTGAAGTCCGCTCGCTAGTTCGACCTCTACTCCACAATCGATGGCAAACTTGGCCTGGGCTAGGGCAAGTGGAGCATTTGCTGAAATCTGCTCGGCCAAAGAAATGGCTGTCACCATGAGTTGATCCGCGGGAACAATCCGATTGATTAATCCAATGGACAGCGCTTCCTCCGGCAATACACGCCTCGCCGTAAAAATCAGTTCCTTGGCGACGCCTTTTCCAACCAACCTAGGCAAACGCTGTGTTCCGCCAGCACCAGGGATAATCCCGAGCGATGTCTCCGTTAACCCCATCTGGGCCTGTTCACTCATGATCCGCAGGTCGCACGCCAACGCCAATTCTGTACCGCCCCCCAGCGCCAGCCCGTTAATCGCCGCGATGACTGGTTTCGGTAGCTTTTCCAGCTCTGTGAACGTATCTCGAATCGTTTGGATGTATACTTCGACCTGTTGTGGTGACATTGAGCGCCGCTCTCTTAAATCCGCACCAGAGCAAAACGCCTTGTCACCAGCTCCGGTAACAATGACCGTCCGGATGTCACGATCAAGGCTGATTTCACTGATCAAGCCGCGCAGTGTCACGAGCGTTTCCAGATTGAGGCAATTAAAAACTTCTGGCCGTTGCAGCGTTAGTATGCCAATTGCGCCCTCTCTTTGCAGGGAAACCGTCATATTCTATCCCCTCTTTGCGAATGTGTGGAAATACAGATCATTCAGTCGGTTTGCTGGCAAGCGATGCCCGCAGCACTTTTGAGGGGAGCTCTTTGTCTAGCTGCTGCCCAATAAACGCACCAGCCTCAATCAACTTCTCGAGATCGACAC
The DNA here is from genome assembly GCF_003013395.1 of Brevibacillus fortis. GTDB lineage: Bacteria > Bacillota > Bacilli > Brevibacillales > Brevibacillaceae > Brevibacillus > Brevibacillus fortis. The sequence continues at coordinate 72,873 of NZ_PXZM01000029.1, forward strand.
CCGTTTCATAGTCCATTCCATGCAACATGTAGACCAAATCTTCCGTCGAAATGTTGCCGGCAGCTCCTGGCGCATATGGGCATCCACCGAGGCCTCCGATTGAGCTGTCAAAGATTCGTATTCCTTCATCTAGCGCTGCTGCTACGTTCGCCAATCCAGTTCCTCGCGTATCATGGAAATGGGCGGCTAAGCGCTCGTTCGTAACATCTTTCACAAGTGCTCCAAAGACCTCATGAACCTGTTTCGGTGTTGCAACCCCTATCGTATCCCCGAGAGAAATCTCGTACACTCCCATTTCCAAAAGTGCCTCTGTCACTCTGCGGCTATTATCAAGTGGAATGTTTCCCTCATACGGACAACCGAACACCGTTGAGATATATCCGCGAACTTTCATCCCGATTGCCAGCGCTTCCTGGGCAACCTCCCGCAGGATCGGATACGTGTCTTCTATTCCTTTATTGATATTTTTTTGATTATGCGTTTCAGAGGCAGACATGAATAGGGCAATCTCTGTCAGTCCGCATTGGCGCGCCCGCTCCAGACCACGAATATTTGGAACCAACGCGCTTAGCGTGACCTCTTGGCTGCGATTGATTCCCTGCAAGACCTCATCTGCATCCGCCAATTGGGGTATCCATTTGGGATTCACAAATGAACTTGCTTCTATCCGTTTCAAGCCCGCTGCCATCAGCTTATGAATCAGCGTGATTTTTGCTGCTGCCGGAACAATCGCGCTCTCATTTTGCAGCCCGTCACGAGGACCGACCTCCACAATTTGTACATGCACAACGAGTCACCTCCTCGCCTAGCGGTCGCTCAGTTTAGAAGTATTCTAATCCTATTCCAAAACGACAATGATATCGCCATCGTTGACAAAATCGCCAATATTCGCTTTTACTTCCACAACCTTGCCTGAGGCTTGTGCCTGTACAGGAACTTCCATTTTCATCGATTCCAGTACAAGGACGTCTTGTCCTTCATTAATCTCGTCACCTGGTTGCACCAGGACATTAATCACGGTTCCTGCCATATTGGCTGCTACTTGTTTCATGGATGCTTCTCTCCCTTACATATCATTCATATTATCGGTTTTCCGTGCTTGATTTCGCTCCCCGCTCAGTAACAAACCATGTCGTATAATTACCTTCACGGAATTGATCGTCCTGTAACACTTCTTGTAAAAACGGAATGTTTGTTTTAATGCCAGTAATCAGAAAATGATCCATAGCCTTCTGCGCATGTTGCACAGCCTCTTCTCTCGTCGAGCCAGATACGATGACCTTTGCTATCATCGGGTCGTAAAAAGGAGTCACCTGTGTACCTGTCTCTACGCCATCATCAATTCGTACATGCTCGAATGAAGGCGGCTGGTACAAAGTAATTGTCCCAGGCGATGGCAGGAAGGTCACTGGGTCTTCCGCATAGACACGCAGCTCAATCGCGTGGCGCAGCGCTTTGACGTCCTCTTGCTTGATCGATAGCGGATGCCCATCGGCAATGTCTAACTGGAGCGCCACGAGGTCCATGCCCGTCATTTCTTCCGTCACGGGATGTTCCACTTGCAAGCGCGTATTCATTTCCAAGAAGTAAAAATGTTTCTGCTCATCTACGATAAACTCAACCGTCCCCACACCCGAGTAGCCCACTGCTTTCGCTGCTGTAACCGCAGCATCGCACAGAAGCTCTCTCGTAGCTGTGTCCAAGAATGGAGAAGGACTTTCCTCCAGCACCTTTTGATGTCTGCGCTGTATGGAGCATTCCCGTTCGAGTAAGTGGATGACGTTACCATGCTGATCGGCAACGACCTGCACTTCGATGTGCCGTGGACGTTCCACGTATTTCTCCATGTACATCGCATCGTTACCGAAATACGCCTTTGCACGACCTTTCGCCGATTGGTAGGCCTGACGAAGCTCGGCCTCGTCTCGACAAATGTGCATCCCGATTCCTCCGCCGCCAGCACTTGCCTTTAGCATCACGGGATATCCGATGGACGTAGCGATGACAGCTGCTTCATCTGGTGAATCGATTGCCTGTTCGCACCCTGGAACAACTGGTACTCCTGCAGCCTCCATTATATGGCGGGCAGTCAGCTTGTCACCCATTTGACCGATGACCTCTGGCGTTGGACCGATGAATAGAAGACCTTCCTCCAGAACACGGCGGGCAAAAGCTTCGTTCTCTGACAAAAGACCATAGCCCGGATGAATCGCATCGGCACCGGTGCTTTTCGCTGCTGCAAGAATGGCCTCTACGTTCAAGTAGCTGTGTGGCACAGGCGGTGGACCAATATGGACTGACTCATCTGCTTCACGTACAAATGGCAGATCCTTGTCTGCATCCGAATAGACAGCAACCGTAGCCACTCCTCTTGCCTTGCATGTACGAATAATTCGTCTGGCAATTTCACCACGGTTTGCGATTAATACCTTGCGCATGGCAACGCTCCCCTCTTTGACAAACCGACTACAACCGTAAGCGCTTCCAAATTGTTTGCCTGGTTTGTATCATGTGATGCTACTTTCTATTTTGCCATGAGAATGCTCATAGTTCTAGGATGAAATTTTAAATTTTTCCAAGGAAGCGAAATCATTTCCTTACAATCCCTCCAATAAAAAAAGAAAAACACTTCGGAAAAGACAATCATCGTGTATAATAAAGGGGCGGGGCCAGTAGGTGGCCAAGGCAAAGAGCTGTGAGAGGAGTGGCTAACCATGTTTGAAGTAAGACGTTTGCAAATCAACTATAAGACACTGGAGGAATTCCAGAAGTTTCGCGAATTTGGCCTGGAGGAGCTTTCTATGAAGGAAGACCTGGAGGCGAACATCGTGGAAAACGATTCGGAATCTCCATTTTACGGTATTTATGACAACGATCTTCTGGTAGCACGTATGAGCCTCTACAAAATTGACGGGAAATACGACCGTTACTTCCAACCTGCGCAAGACTATTATGAGCTGTGGAAGCTCGAAGTCCTGCCTGACTACCGTCATAAAGATTACGGAACAGCTTTGGTCAACCACGCGAAGAGCTTTGGAGCTCCTATTAAAACCAACTCCCGTTGTCGCGCAGACGATTTTTGGCTGAAAATGGGCTTCACGCCTGTGAAGTACAACCTAATGCGTGATCGTGGAGAGAACCCGTACGTCTGGTTGCCAGAGAGCGTAGAGCTGCAAGACTAGCTCCCCTTTATCAACACGGACAGTAGATGAATGCGTAAACAAAAAGAAGCGGTTCCATCACCGCTTCTTTTTTCATGCCTGATTTCGGTGCTTATTTTTCCACGCGCTCCAAATTTCCGTTTTCGTCCATTTTAAAGATCGCTTTGTTGGAATCCTCTTCCTGTAAAAAAGCAAGCTTGCGCGCACGTTCCATGATCTGTACCAACGCACGGTAGTCGTCGTTGACACCCTGAACCTGATCCAGTTCTTTTCTAGCGCGTTCGTGGGCTTCTTTCAATTCTTTTAACTCCAACTCTTTTCCTTCCAACTCTTGTTCCAACTGTCGTACGCGACGAGTCATTTCTTTTTGATTGACGAGCATGCGAATAACCGCTTCAATCTGCTGCTCCTCAACATCCTCGTACTTGTGTACCTCTACTGCTGGTGTCTCAGAACGTTTTGTGTGCAACGCGACAACCTCGACCTCAGCCACCACAGGAGGCGGTGCTTGAATCCTCCCGAGCTTTTTCAGCTGCTGCCTTTGGCTTTTGGCAATCGAAATGGCCGCATCGTACCGTTTACGCACGCAACTGTTCCAGCGGAAGCCGCACGCAGCTGCTGTCCTTCCTAACCTTTGACCCACTTCTTCAAATGCAGCAAGCTGTGTGCCGCCTTCGCGTATGTGGCGCAAGGTGACTTCCGCCAACACTAGATCGTCATCTTCGGTCCATGCGTCTTGTCTGGAAGCTACCATATGAGTCCCTCCCGTTACCTTTAAAAAGGATGATGTAATTCATCCTATGCTTTTCCCTACTCTTGTAGAATCGCTTTCTACTAGAAAAAGTATGTCCAAGCAAATAAATGTTTAAACGAAAAGGACTACATTGATCAAGATGTTGGGCGCTTAGTCAGGAAACTTTCCACTACGGCGACGTGTTCAGGGCTACCCCATAGATGCGCACATTGACTCACTTCGCGACGGATTCGTTCTTCTTGCGGGATGCCCATACGCTTCCACTGCAAGATCTTCATGTACGCCTCAATGCCAGCTAGCGGTTGAGCCGCCATTTTCCGAGCGAAACGATATACTTCTTCATGCAGCTTCTCTTCTGTGTAAACCTCATCAACAAAACCGTACGACTTGGCTTCCTCTGCACGCAATCTGTCTCCAGTCAACAGGAGAGCGAGTGCTTTTGACTCTGGCAGCAAGTCCAACAGCCGACTCCCTCCACCCCAGCCTGTCGTAATATGCATGCTGATTTGTACAAACCCGAAAGTCGCCCGTTCACTGGCAAAACGGAAATGACATGCTCCCGCAAACTCACAGCCACCTCCGACAGCTGCTCCGTTAATCATGGCAATCACTGGTTTGGAATACTGATCAATCGCCGACAAAAGCCCTGTCACTTTACTGAGCAATGGATGGGCCTGTGCAAAACCGCGCGCTGCAATAAACTGATTCAAATCGCCCCCGGAAACAAAACTTCTGCCCGTCCCCGTCACAATCAGAACCTTTACCTCAGGATCGGCTTGGCAGTCTTGAAAGACCTGATGCAGTTCATCAACCAGCTCCACGCTGATGGCATTATGTACATGCGGTCGATTTAATGTGATCGTGGCGATTCCGTCCTGTTTTTGCAAAAGCAAGGTCTCCATAATAACTCCCACCTTCTTTATCAGGTTGTTGCTTTATTGTACCTTTCAGCGGACAAACAAAAAAGAGGAGGTATGCACCCCCTCTTCATTACGACAGCAGATTTTTCATGGCGGAAGAATTGAATCCGACGATCAGGTTTTCACCGTCAGTCAGGATCGGACGCTTCAAAAGCTGAGGTTCTTCACTAAGCATTTCAAGCAGTTCCTTCACCGACATATCATTAATATCGACATCCAGGTTTTTAAAACGCTGACTTCTCGTCGACAAGATTTCATCCAAGCCATTTGAAGTCATTTTGATAATATCCAGCAGTTCTTCTGCTGTCGGTGGATTTTTGAACAAGTGACGCTCTTCGTAATTCACACCGTTTTCTGCCAGCCATGCCTTCGCTTTGCGACAGGATGTGCAGCTCGGATAAGTGAAAAACGTTAATTTTTGTGTTTGTGTACGTTCAGCAACGGCCATTGGTTACCCCTCCATCTCAACTATCACGAATGATTTCATCTATAAAAGTCTTACAATTAGCAGTTCTTGATGTTTCGTTCAAATACTTACAAAAAGTTAGTCAATAAATTTTCTTTCCTTACTTTGGATTTTACTGCTTCATTAACACTATGTCAATAGTAGTTAATCTAAAAACTAGACGAAAAATTCATGTGATATTCTGTTGTAGCACACTGCTACCTTAACAAGTAACACAAAATGGGATACACTTATGTGGATTGTTTACTCGAATTTATGGAGATTGTTTTGAGAAAGGGGTATCGGCATGAACCACGATGCGCAAAAGTTAACCAGTTGTTTAGCTGACCCCACCCGTTTTTCCATTTACCAATTTGTCGCCTACTGTAAAGATCCCATCACGGTTCAGGATATAGCTGATCACTTCTCTATCCACCCTAATGTGGCACGCTTGCACTTGACGAAGCTGGAGGACGTGAATCTACTCACAGCTGTTACAGACAAAAGTGGTAAGGGAGGACGGCCCAGTCGGTTGTACTCATTATCTGAACAGGTTGTGAGTCTGCAATTCCCACCACGTGACTATCAGCTGCTGGCCGATATCGCGATTGAAAGTCTTCTCTCGCTCGGCGAAGCTGGCGAAGCCGCTCTAATTAAAATGGGACATCGCATTGGAACAGAGATGGCAAAACGGGCGGTTGTCCAAAGTGGAATCAATTTAGAAACAGCCTCTATGGAAGAAAAATTGGACCTGATCCATCGGATTGTCGTGGCTCAGGGATTGAAACCAGACATCGAAGCAATGGCCGAAGGAAAGCTGCGTTTTCGCGTAAATAATTGCACCTTCTCTGACAGTGCCAAAAAATATCCGAATGCCGTATGCCAGATGCATAACGCTCTGTTGATGGGAATATTCGAAACGTACTTAGGGAACATTGAATTACGTGAGGATGATTCCAAAATTCGCGGCTGCCAATCATGCAACTATACGTTGATTCAGTATTAGCACCGCAAGTCCTGTCTCTCCTCCCCGGGTGACAATAATCCGTCATACCTTTATCGTTTACACGTGTTCACCTGTCCTATATAATGGGGAAGGAATCTTGTAAATCTTACCGATCGAGGCAAAAAGGGGGGACAAAAATGGATCGTATGTATCGCGTTCTTGGTTTCTGGACCATCGTGATCGCGTTGATGGCGTTCTGGGCAGAATTGTACCCGATGGCGCTCATCTTCTTCAGTTTGACTGCTTTCTTCGTAGCGCTGAGCTACATGAACCTGACTGAACGAGTATACCTAAACATTTTCTTCGGCTTCATGTTCCTGTCTTTTGTTGGATTCACGTATTACACGTTCTTCGTGATGCCTGTAGGACCACAAGAACACGCTTTTCTACAATTGATCATGTAAGAAAAAAGATGCTCACCATGAGCATCTTTTTTTGCGTTCTCCGTTCTCCTCTTCTTTTACTCCCGGGTGCCTTTTTCCTGGACCATGACCCAAAAACGCCCGCCCAAGCCAGCAGGATCGATCAACTGCTGGATCGCCCGATTCCGTTTCATCGCAACGCTCGTGAAAGGGTCTGTATCCATATGCGCGACTGCTTTATGAAGCAAGCCATTCCTCATCAAAAACCGATCCTGCCTCATATAGTCTATTTCCCGTAAACCAGCCTTTTCTCCATACTCTTTCCACGCAGAAAAATTCACGTGTGTCGTCAAGTCTTGTTCGCCAATGTTGATATACGGATTCGTATGAGCCTGATGACGATGGTAGCACATCAGTGTTCCGTTTTTTCGACTGGGATGGTAGAGCTCCTCTTGCAGGTCACCGTAATCAATGGTGATGATGAATCCTCTATTCAATAGGCCGGAAACTTCTTGCGCAGCTTGTTCCATCGCCAAGTTTACCTCGATACGCATTCCGACTGGCAGCTTCAAGTTCAGCCCGCGCACATATTCCCCTAGCGCTGGCGTCATCTCCCCCAAACACTCTTCCAACCCGTCCTCACCAGCACGCACCCACACTTCCTGCCAGCCTGATCTGGTTTTCTCTACAATATGTACCGGAAATGCATCCAGCCATTCATTTGAGAAGATAACTCCTTCTATTTTTTCATGCTTGGCAGCTTCACTCACGGAAGAATACCACCGCTTACGACCCTCATGCCACTGGAGCGCCTCTTGCTGCATTTTCCGGTGATACGGACTCGCTTCTATTAGAACGACCGTCAGTTCTTTGTATACCTCTGGCTTGCTCTCACGGATGCGCTCCAGCATGTGACGGCAAACAGCCCCGGTACCACCACCAATCTCAACGAGAACAGGCGAAGTAATATCCGCCTCCTCCCATAATGCCAAGAGGGCATCTGCGATCGTTTCCGCAAAGACGGGATGTACCGATGCACTTGTATAAAAATCTCCCGCTTTGCCTACTTTGGGTTGTTCGACCATATAATATCCATAAGTGTCATGGTATAGTGCCAACTCCATAAAGCGCGCGAACGTAATCGCTTTCGCTGGTTGGCTTGCTATTTCCTTGTGAATCAGTTCGATCATCGTCATTAGCTCTTCTCCTGCTATCCAAATTCAACTAGATAAGGCTATAATACGAAAAGAAGCATACAATATGGAAAGGCAAAAGCAAAAGGTGAAATCATGCGCAAAATTCTTCTCGTCTTGTTCCTGCTTGTATGTCCACTGACGGTGTTCGCCCAGGAAGAGCCCGCTACCCCTTTGGAGCAGCTCATCCTGCAGCAGCATTTTACACAGAAAGAGCTGGAGCGAACCCTCACCTTACTCAAGGAAGAAGAGACGCGGACATACGGGGAAATCGCACAAATGGATCTCGATTTGCAACGACAAAAGCTGGTGATGGAAGCGACACAACGTCGGGCCGGTGAGGTAGCGCGGGCCTATTACATGGGCGAGCGTACTAATCTTCTGACGTTACTATTAAATGCGGAAAATTTCAATCAGTTCTTATTGATGTACGACTTCTACGAGATCTTGTTCGAGCGTGACATGTCTCGACTAGAGTCCTATCATACTGAGCGCACCAAGCTCACCGCGATGCAATCCGACAAAAAGAATCGATTGGACCAACTTCAAACATTGCGAAAAAAATACGAGCTTCAATTAACAGAGATGCTCGCCATTGCCGCTGAAAAAGAAAAAAACGTACAAAAACTGGATGACTCGACGGTCGTGGAATCCATGATGAATCACTTGATTTTAGACTGGGAAAAACGTGGTTTGCCCGCTTTCCAGACGTTCTTTGGAATGCTCGCGCAGGTCATGGTTCAAGTTCCCGAGTTGGCGACGCCGGATCGAATTCAGTCGGACGGTCTCCTCAAACATACGCTAACCATCAACCAGACGGACTTCAACAATTTTTTGATAGAGAAAGACGCCTTGTTTAAACAATCACGTTTTTCATTTAAGGATAACAAGCTGACCGTGGAAGGCACGTATGATCAAATGGAACTCAAGCTCGTTGGTAACTACGAGCTCGTCTCCCCAACTCATCTCAAATTCCACATCACCGAGCTGTACTTTGACGGCTTTGCCTTGCCTCAATCGACCGTGGAGGAAATGGAGGAAGCATACGATCTCGGATTTTATCCGGAGCTGATCTCCCCCAATATCCAAGTGCAAGGCATCACGCTGATGGACGAAGAATTAAAGCTCCAGTTACAACTCAATCTTCCATTTGGATTCGGAAAGAAGTAAAGCCAGCTATTTGTTAGCTGGCTTTTTTCTTGGAAACAGCCTTATTTACATGAGCCGGCATTTCCTTCTGCAATTGAGTCATGTACTGAATCGCTTCTTTCGTAAGCGTAGGGTATTTCTGTCCCTGTTTCAGCTTTTCCAATGTTTCTGGCACTGGGTAAATGACATAATTACGCTTGTTATTTTTCCGATAAAAATGAACGTAGGTCGGAATCATTTCCGCGCTTTCGATGCTGGCCTCTCCGGACTCATTCTTGTACAGCTCAAGCTTCAGGATTGCACCAACATCCTTGTAGTCCCAACGCTGCGCAGAGATGAAATTGCCCAAAGAATAGGCGATCAGCCCTTTGTGTTCACGCCCGTCTTCGAGTGTAACCGTCTTCCATTCGTAAGGTTGTACCACATGTGGATGCGCGCCCAATATCAAGTCCGCTCCAAATGTTAAAGCTTGCTCAGCGGTCTTGATTTGTTCAGGACTGGGCATGCGTTGATACTCATTTCCGAAATGAAGAGCCACTGCAACCAGATCGGCTCCCTTTTCCCTTGCCCGGGCGATGTCTTTTTTCATCAGCGCAGGCGAAATCAGATTGACCAGATATGGCTTACCTTCTGGAATCGCGATTCCATTCGTGCCGTACGTATACGATAGCAAGGCTAGTGTGAATCCGTCCTTGGTCAACAGCAAGGGCTCATCTCGTTCTTCAGGACTTGCAAATGTTCCCGTATGCGGAAGACCAGCTTCATCAAGATATTTGATGGTTTGCAGAACCCCTTGTTCTTTGCGGTCCATCGAATGGTTATTCGCTGTCGATACCGCACTAAATCCCATTTCCTTCAACGTATGTGCAAGCGACTCAGGAGAATTAAACATCGGATAACCTGAGTATTTTGCCTTGCTTCCGCTCATCGTTGTTTCAAGATTGCCGATGACCCAGTCTGCCTCGCGGAACATCGGGATGACATTCGGGAAGAAACGCTTAAAATCATAGCTTTTCGTCGCTGGGTCCCAGACGGCATCCAACTGCTCCTGGTGCATCATGATATCCCCAACAGCAAGAAGGGAGATACGTTGTTCAGGAAATCTTGATGGCAATGTCGGAGGTTGCGACTCCTGTTGGTTTGGCACTGTCTGTGATGGTGTTGCGGGATCAGGCACTTTCACGTTGGGAGCTGGGGTCGTCTTATCTGCTTGGGCGATAGGTGCTGCACACCCAACTAGACTCGTGCAGGCGATAACGAGAATGAGTGCCCACTTCCATGTTCGATTCATAATGAATAGCTCCTTTAGTAAATGGTGACCCCTTCCTTTTCTCCACCATCTGACAAAATCCTCTCCCATTCTTTATAAAGAATAATGAAGGGACTAACGAAGCATGCCTGTGACAAACGGATTGTACGTTTTCTCGTAGTCGATCGTCGTCTTCGGTCCATGTCCTGGATAAACAATGGTTTCATCATCGAGTTCAAACAGTTTGTCTTGAATGCTAATCATCAGTGTCTCGTAATCTCCTCCGAAGAGATCCGTACGCCCGATGCTCTGGTTAAACAGAACGTCGCCACCGAAGCAGTGCTGGCCAATTACAAATGAGCAACTGCCCGGAGAATGACCTGGCGTATGCAGCACTTGAATGTGAAAACCTGCCAGCTCCAGAGTCTGACCATCCTCCAGCTCGTGCTCAGCCCGCTCACATACGATGAGTTCAGGCAGATTCCAGCGTCGAGATCCATTGAGATCAGGGTTGGTGAGCCATTCCTGCTCCAGTGGGTGAATGTAAACCGAGGCTTTAGCCAATTCTCTTACTTGGTTGAGGCCGCCAATGTGGTCCAAATGGGCATGCGTCAAAAGAATGGCAACTACGTTTTTATTTGCGAGAGCACGGAGCAACTGATCTGGCTCCATACCCGGGTCAATCACAATGGTTTGGTTGGTCGCGGTGTTTGTCACCACATACGCATTGGTTTGAAATGCTCCCAACGCATAGGATTCAATAGCAAGATTTTGATTCGTCATAGGAAACCTCCTTGATTTTTTGATACGATAGATAAAAATACGTTGCAAACATGGGGGAACGACATGCGCCATATGTACGGAATTGAACTGAATGTACCGGCCGGGAAGCTCCCTGGCTTCTATGCTCAAGTCATACATAAAATCGGAGATCATGTCAATGTCTTTGATCGGGACAAACTGCTTTTTATTGTAGAGAATCAAGCCGAACAGGAGAAGCTGGAAACCATTTTGGAGAAGTCCAACATGTTAGGTGATGCTTTTTCGCTATTGCTGCTCCCTTCCGCATCTACAATCGATCCACTCGATGATATCGGTTTTGTCTCCCAAAATGAACATTTGTATGTATATGCAGATCGAGTTGCCATCGTAACGCTCGGGGCTTCTGCCCAATCAGACGATCAATGGGCAGCCATGGAGCAACTCCGCGAGCATGTTCTAGGCGTGATACCTGAAAATTCCCAACAACCCGAAGCCTACTTGATCGATCAAAGCTTGATTCCATTGGCAGAGGGAATCGCGAAGGCTTATCAAGTGAAGCTCGTTTGGCTCCATCCAATTAAATGATTTCTATAAAAATAAAAAGGGAGTTCCAAATAAGCGAACTCCCCCTTCCCTTTTTACGATGCTTTACGATCAAATCGGAACCATGCCACTTGATTGTCCACAAGACCAAAATTGGCGGTGTACTTGCTGCCTTCATAGACCACTTCTTGATCGCCATTTCCTTTGCCATACAGCTTCTCTAGCTGTTCAGCGCTATCAAACATGACGAGCCCTCGATATGTTTTGAACTTTTGCGCATCCTCACGGCGAACTCCTCCCAGCATGATCGATGTCAATTCACCTTTGTGTACTTTGATCATCATCTGGGTTTGATCAACCAAGAGCATCCCCATCACGGCGTCACCTGCCCCTTGCGCCATCTGCTCCTCCGTGTAGCTTTGCCTTGTCACCATATCCATAAAATCAGCTTTCGTCGGCTTCAAGATATCCATCGCTTCTTTTATGTTCTGCCCGAGAAAAATGCCGTTCACTCCGTATTCCTTTTGATTTTCAGGGTCAAATGAAGCAGTTGGTTCCGACTGGGCCGAACACGCGACCAAGACAACTACTGCTAACACCCAAAACGCAGTCATTCGCAAGCATTTCCCCATCATCACCTATGCCCACCTTTGCTACCTCTCTTTTGGTTATCTTAGCGTATCCGGCAAGCATCGGGCAACATAGGGAGACGAGCTTATTCTCGTGTTCCGCTGACTTTGCGACGTGGTCGATTTGGTGGCAGGTTGCTGTCCACCGATTGTTTGAAGCTCTCTAATATTTTGAGAAGTGATGCGAAAAAAGGCGAGCCGAACACCGCAACAATTCCCCACATCCAAGTTCCTAATTGCCACGAGTTTTTTACATAGGCTGATTCTGCCCCCGTTAAAATGAGAGCCGGATCCAGACCAAGCATGCCAAAAATGATACCAGCAGCCAATACGGAAATAAGCAAATTGAAAAAGCGCTTATAGTGCATCAATCGAGCAGCGAGATAATGATCCTCCCAGCAATTTTCTTTCGCCTCATAGTCCGTTGCCAAAAAGGGAACGACTGATTTAAAAGCTTCCGTAACACCCGCTGCCGCGCTGGACACCGCTGTTATATAAATCAAAAAAGAAATAGATGAATCCAACGTAACCATCATTCTTCCCTCCTTTGTACATATGTATGGAGATCGAGGGACAACTTGCAAATTTTTTTGCAGTTTGAATATTTCCCCTTTATTGTTTATGCGGTAACATGTGAAGTGCATGTAAATATGAGGAAGGGAAGGGATTGCTATGCAGGACTTTTCTTTTGTATGGAATCAGTATGACTTGATTCGTGGAATGTTTTTGGCGAGATTAACGGAATTAACCGAGGAAGAAGTAGACGTGGTTCCAGTTGGCTTTAAAAACAACATTCGCTGGAATATTGGTCATATTCTCCTGACACAGGATTACTTGCTCTTCGGACCAGAAGGAATGAAATGTCCTTCGTATTACGGAGCCATGTTCGCTCCAGGAACCAAGCCTGCTGATTGGCAAAAAGAAGGGCCTTCCCTCGAAACCTTAGCTGCCGAGCTAAAAGAACAGCATGTACGTATCAAAGAAGAATTGCACTCCCGCTTGCATGAACCATTGCCAAAACCGTTTGAACTAGGAGACAAAGGCATTATGCATACGTATGGGGAAATGATGGTCTTCACTCTTTTCCATGAAGGAATGCACATCGGATGTATTTCGTCATTGCGAAAAGCAATCGCGGCTGCTAAATAAGGAAAATCAGACAAAAACGCGGGACATTTTATCCGCGTTTTTCTTTTTGGCTGCGAACCCTCCAAAAATGAAAACCGCTCCAATGAGGAGCGGTCGTTGTCGAGCCCGAATTGCTTATGGGGTTCTACCGGTTATTCTCTTTGGCTCTTCAACCTCCATCGTAGAGAAAAGTAGCTAAAGGAATCGGTTTATCTCCATACGACTTTCGTCGATTGCTTGATCATGATTATCCACGGATCTTCGCCTCCTGCAAGGCATTTCGCCGTTTACTTACATGAATCATCGGGCTCGACAGAAATAGTATGACCTCCTCGCTATTTTTCATACATCCTCTTTACAATAAATCTGCGGCCAGCTGAGCGAGCACACTCCGTTCCCCTTTTTCCAACTGGATATGTCCAGCCAGCTTTTGGTCTTTAAATACTTCTACCACGTAGGTTAGACCGTTGTTGCTCTCATCCAGATACGGATGATCGATCTGCTCCGGATCACCCATTAGCACAATTTTTGAGCCATCCCCTACCCTCGTCAAGATCGTCTTCACTTCATGCTTTGTCAAGTTTTGGGCTTCATCAATGATAATAAATTGTCCAGGGATGGAGCGCCCCCGAATATACGTCAAAGCTTCCACCTGCAAGCTACCCATGCCTGCTAAAATTTTATCCAGATCACCTGGACGCTTTGTGTTAAATAAATATTCCAAATTATCATAAATCGGTTGCATCCACGGCCGAAGCTTTTCTTCTTTTTCGCCGGGCAAATAACCGATGTCTTTTCCAAGCGGAACGATAGGTCTTGCCACTAACAGTTTTTTGTATTTTTGCTGGTCCTCGATTTGCAGCAGGCCCGCTGCTAATGCCAGCAAGGTTTTTCCTGTACCGGCCTTACCGGTCATGGTTACTAAAGGGATATCATCTCGTAGCAGCAATTCGGTTGCCATTCGTTGCTGCACGTTACGGGCTCGGATGCCCCAAATCGGATCATCATCTGACACAAGCATTTCTAACATTTTTCCGTCCGGGTCGACTTTTCCAATCGCTGAAATAGATGGGTTGCATTCGTCCTTCAGCACTAAAAATTGATGAGGGTAAAAGCGATAGCGTGGAAAACAGGAGGCCAACTGCAGCTTTCTTGTCGCGTAGTAGGTCTTGATGATATCGGACGCTACCATCATCTTCTGATAGCCCGGATAAATACTGGAGAACTCCCCCACAACTCGATCCGAAAGAAAATCCTCTGCGGAAATATTCAATGCATCAGCCTTGACTCTCATGAGTGCATCCTTGCTTACCAAAATGACAGGTCTTGGCTGTGGTTTTCCGTTTTCCTCCTCCTGTAAGTTTAGTGCGACCGCCAAAATGCGGTTGTCATTACTCATTTCCGTGAATTGTTTCTGAAGGCGGTGGAACGAGGAATGATTCAGTTCTACTCGAAACAACCCACCTGTTTCTAGGGTAATACCAGTGTGCAAATGCCCCAGCTCACGAAAACTGTCAAAGAGCCGAGATACGTACCGAGCATTGCGGCCAATTTCATCCATGTACCGCTTTTTGGAATCGATTTCTTCTAATACGACAGCTGGTATGACTATTTCGTTGTCAGCGAAAGAAAACATCGCCCTTGGATCTTGCAGGAGTACGTTGGTGTCCAGTACGTAGATTTTCTTCAAAATCTCGCCTCCTATTACCCTTCTTATATACCCTATGCAATTTTTGGAGGGATGCTAAAGTGCGGCGACGTGATGTACTACAGTCTATGTTCAGGTAGACAGAGATAGACGACCCATTGACAGAATGAAAATGGGCAGCCCAGAACAAAATACTTGTAACCCTGCCCTCCTCACGAAGGAAGGCAATACTGGGAAAGGGAGAATGCCTGTGAAACGGACCATGATCTGCTGCCTCGGTTTTAGCTTGTTGCTTACAGCATGCATGTCGGGCAATAATCCACCGGCGAATCAGGCTGCAAAACAGCCCAAGCATGCCACTCATACTCAACGCGTTCAGCAAACAGCTCCTGAGCCTGCTTATAATCAATCTTCCCAAGCCACTGCCGATCGTCTCGTCCAAGTGGCAACACGTGTAAAAAGGGTACAGAACGCGACTGCTGTGGTCTTGGGCAAATATGCAGTTGTCGGTATTACAGTAGATCCGAATCTGGATCGCCCAGAGGTTGGTGTCATTAAGTACACAGTTGCAGAAGCACTGAAGCAAGATCCTCAAGGGGCAAATGCCGTCGTAACCGCTGACCCTGCCATCGTACAGCGATTACGGGAAATGGGAGAAGATATTCGTCGCGGTAATCCTGTTTCAGGAATTACCGAAGAACTCGCGGATATCGTAGGTCGGATCATGCCTCAGTTGCCGCGTAGCGTCCAGCCTCCCGAAGAAACACCTGCTCAAGTAAAAGAAAAACGCATGCACAAAGAACCGCAAGGCCAGAACAAGATCAATGCAAATCGTACAGGAACACCTTAAAAGGAAAGAGGTATTCCCCCGGATTTAAGCCCGGGAGAATACCTCTTTTTCTTTATGGACTGGTGCTTCAGAAGGCAAATAATCCAATGCTTGCTTCAAATCTGCCACCAAGTCATCGAAATCCTCTAAACCAGCTGACAACCTGATCAAACCATCCGTAATTCCCCTTGCAGCTCTATCCTCAGCAGGCATCGCTGCATGAGACATCGTGGCTGGGTACGAAAGAATCGTTTCCACTGCCCCTAGGCTAACGGCCACAATCGGCAATTTTACGCGATCAAACAGCGCTTTCGCACGCTCGCGGCTCCCTACATCAAAGGAAAGAACAGCCCCATGACCACTCGCTTGTTCTGTCTGAATCAGGTGACCGGGGTGATCCGCCAGTCCCGTATAGTAGACTCGGCTTACTTGTGGATGCGTAGACAACCAGTCAGCCAAGCACGCAGCTGTCTTTGTGCTCACATCCAGTCGAGCTTTCAATGTTTTGAGCCCGCGCATCACGAGCCAGCAGTCCTGCACACCCAAAATCGCTCCCATGCCATTCTGGATGAAGTAGAGCTGCTCCCCTAATGCAGCCTCTCTCGTCACGGCAAGACCTGCCACGACGTCGCTATGCCCTCCGATAAACTTCGTTGCACTATGAATGACCACATCTGCACCAAGTTCCAATGGCCGCTGGTAATACGGGGTCAGGAACGTATTATCGACAATGACGAGCAAGCTGTGCTCCTTCGCGATACGGGAAACTGCTGCAATATCTGTCACCTTTAAGGTAGGGTTAGAAGGGGTCTCTAGGTAAACGCCTTTCGTCTCCGGTGTAATAGCTGCACGAACAGCTTCTGTTTCTGTCGCATCCACGAATGTAACGGAGATGCCCATTCTCGACAATACCTT
Organism: Brevibacillus fortis; assembly: GCF_003013395.1. Lineage (GTDB taxonomy): Bacteria > Bacillota > Bacilli > Brevibacillales > Brevibacillaceae > Brevibacillus > Brevibacillus fortis. Next base: position 89,566 of record NZ_PXZM01000029.1, read on the forward strand.
GGTCAAAAACCGAAATGTGCCTCCGTATACATCTTCCGCCACTACCACATGGTCTCCGGCTGAAAACAGCATGAACACGCTGGAAATGGCAGCCATGCCAGATGAGAATGCAAAACCCCGTGCGCCTCCCTCCAGCGACGCAATGGCTTCCTCCAAAGCCTGCCTCGTCGGATTGCCTGATCTGGCATAATCGAAGGAGCCTGGCTGATCGATATCAGCCTGATGAAACGTGGAAGCCTGATAAATGGGAACCGACGACGCGCCTGTGAACGGATCAATGCAAGTCGAACCGTGGAGGATCTTAGTTGCAAAATTCATCGTACGCTCCCCCCTACGACCAAACTAGCATTCAATGCCTGAAACAAATCGGCTACGACATCATCTGGATGCTCGATGCCAACTGACAGTCGCAACAATCGATCACAAACACCGACATGCTCTCTGACTTCTTGCGGGATATCGGCGTGAGTCTGCGTCGCCGGATACGTACACAATGACTCGACACCACCCAGACTTTCCGCAAAAGATACGATTTGCAGATTTTGCAGGAACAATCCCACCTGCTCTGCATCACGTACGCGGAACGATACCATCCCACTATGCCCAGTCGCTTGATTCACCTGTATTTCATGCCCTGGATGTTCTGGCAGACCCGGATAAAACACCTCCGCCACTGCCGGATGCTCACGCAGTTTTTCCGCTACGATCAAGGCATTGGATTGATGACGCTCCATGCGCAATGCCAGTGTTTTCATCCCGCGAACGAGAAGCCAGCAATCTTGCGGTCCGAGCACAGCACCGATTGAATTGTGCAAAAACCGGATTTTTTCCGACAACTCTTCCCCTTTTGTTACGATGAGTCCAGCCAGCACATCGTTATGTCCTGCCAGATACTTGGTTGCGCTATGTAAGACGATATCTGCGCCAAGCTCCAACGGGCGTTGACAATAGGGGGTTAAGAATGTGTTGTCTACAATCGTTAGGAGCCCGTGCTGTTTCGCCAATTGCGTCACTGCGCGAATATCGGTAATCTGCATGAGCGGATTGGTTGGTGTCTCGACGAAGATGGCCTTTGTATCTGGGCGAATCGCATGTTTGAGTGCACCTAAGTCACGCAAATCCACATACGAAAACGTAAGACCGTAGCGTGAGAGCACTTGCTCGAACAAGCGATAGGTTCCTCCGTACAGATCGAGTGAAACGATCAGATGATCCCCTTGGGAAAACAAGCCCATGACGGTATGAACAGCAGCCATTCCTGAGGCACATGCGAATCCTGCATCTCCTGATTCCGCTTCAGCGATGGTCTCCTCCAGGATGGTGCGAGTAGGGTTGGCTGTACGCGTATAATCATATCCAGTGCTCTGGCCCAAGGCAGGATGGCGATAAGCAGTTGCATAGTAAACAGGAAAGCTCACCGCCCCTGTTTTTTCGTCTCTGCCTACACCCGCCTGAATCAACTTCGTTTCCAATTTCATGTCTATTTCTCTCCCTCCAATAGTGTACGAGGGCATCAAAAAAGCCCCCTTTCCTCTGAAAGAAGGCTTTGTTTACGTCACCGTAAGCAAATCCTTCTCATCTTTCAGAGTTTGATAACTCTGCAGGAATTAGCACCATTATCTCCCTGTTTAAAAATACAGGTGATTGGTTGCCGGGCATCATCGGGCCAGTCCCTCCGCCGCTCTGGATAAGAAGATTGCTATTCAATTCGATTGACCCTAATACTAAAGGATCGGCAGGATTCTTGTCAACAATTTATTTCCAACCGTTAGTTTGCATCTTTCAAGGCAGTCATCACTTGATTGTCCAGCTTCGCTGCCGCGTTTTTGTCATATGTCTTTTCATATTGAGGCTCTACGGAAATACGGGAGCCGTAAAACATAATATCACGAACGGCCTCAATTTTGATTTCCGCCATGGCCAGCTTGAGCGGAACACCCTCCAGTCGATCTGTTTTGACGGTAGCACGACCATTAATGGCAAAAGAGGAGCCAGCACCGATCAAATGCAGGACAACTTGCGGTTCCTTCGCAATATTAGCCAAAATACGTGAACGGTTATCCACGGCAAAACGAATCGTATCGGCGCTGACAGCATACGTCCAGGACAAGGAGCTGAGCGATGGTGCCCCTGACTCATGGTCTACTGTGCCCAAGGTAACAAAACGCTCCTTTTGCAAGAGCTTGAATAAATCTTCCGAAAGAGATTGGGAAACAGTTTCAGCCATTTCAAAGCCTCCTAACAAACGTTTTGTACGTTCATTGTACCCTTCGCATAGCTGATAGGCAAACGTTTCCTCTTCACCTTGATTCTGGTTGTCTTTTTCCCTAGACTGGTAGGTAACGATACCGAAATACGGAAGGGGATGGACAGCATGTCGCCTACAGACCGCCTCATGCAACAAATAGATCAAGTGCTTGAAGAGCTTCAGGAAGTTCGGAAGGTAAATGAGCGGATGCATAAAATTGCGATGTTCTTGGAAGATATCCGATTAGCAGATGTGATTCAAAATTACACAGCCCCGCGCAAGCTGCTCTGGATTAATTTCCTCGCAGGTCTTGCCCGGGGTCTGGGGTTAACGATTGGTACCGCTATCGTTTTGGCTTTCCTCGGCTCCCTCTTGACGCAATTTCTTTCAATCCCCATTTTAGGGGATTACATCAGACAATTGGTGGAGTACGTCGAGACTTACAAGCAGCGGCCATAACGATAGAGACTAGTCTCTGTCTCCACGATCATCGTCATCGTCGTCGTTGTCACGATCATCATCGCGGTCGTCATCGTCGTCATCTCTGTCGTCTTTCCATTGCTTATCGTGCTTTTTCCAATAACCATACCCGTTGCCGTTGGGTTGCTTATCTTTCTGCTTCCTTTTTTCTTTTTTCTTTTTGTCATCATCATCGTCTTCATCGTCGTCTGTGTGCTTCACAGGCTCGACAATGACTTTTGTGCTTAGTGCAACATCAGCCTTCTTGACCAGCTTATCGTCTTCATACAAGGCAAATTGAATCGATTTGGCGCTAAAGGAGCGATTCTTGTAAGACAACGTCAAAGAAAACTCACCTTTGTCATTCGGTTCAATTTCTTTTTTCTTCCCATCAGGAGCGATTACAAACAATTCAGTATCGTCCTTTTTATTCCAGCCGCTTACTGTCCCCTTCACCTGAATGGACTTGGCCGCAGGATTGTTTACAGCAGTCGCCTTGATGGCATATGCGGTAGCTTGATCCTTGTCAGGAGCGTTGACGATTTCTACCTGAACGGACTCGGAATCAACCTTCTTGCCATCCTCGTAAACCTCGATCAAGGCTTTTTGATCTTTCGCTGCTTGTACATCCTTTACTGAAACCGTAAAGCTGCCTACGCCATCCCACAGCTTCTTCACGTTTGCCTCTTTTTTCACACCATTATAGGTGACGGTTACTTTGTCAGCCCCCTGCTTGACAATTCCTTTTACTTTTAATTCCTTTTTCTTCGCATCCAAAACAGACATCGTATGGATGATCATTTCCTTATCTTCTTCTGCTTTCGGAACGATCTTTACCTTTTCGCTATCTACCAGCTTACTGCCTTCATAGGCACTCACGGTTACATACGGTTCATAGGATGCATCAGGAGCTTCAAAGCTGACCGTAAAAGAGTGCTCCTTAGTCGGAACGACTTCGATGATGTCGGAATTCGGTTTTTTCACAACCACCTTGGTGACATCCGAAGTCACAATCCCCTTTATGTACACTTTGTTATTTTCAGTCTTGGCATTTACACTCACAATTTCTTCGTCATTGTCAGTCAAGCGCACTTCCAACCAAATATCGCTGTAGTATTCGTTGTAAATACGCTCCCACTCTGCTTTGTTTTCTTCCATGAAGGTTTGCAGCTTCGTATTCAAGTTGATCTCTTCTACAATGATGTACAAGTGATCCGCTTGATTCTTCAAGAGCATGTTCAACGTGGTTGGATCATTTTCGGCAAGTTCTTTCAGATTGTAGCGTGTGACTTGCTTCCCCTCGTCATTCATGACTACCTTTGTGGCACTTGGACTAGCAATTGAGCTTGCGTCGGCAAAAATCGGCGTCAAGCAGCCAATAATACCTGCAGCTGTCACCACGGCTAAAACGGGCTTCGTCATGTACTTTTTCAATGGTAGTTCCCCCTTCTAGTCTGCCAAAATCCCCCTGGTTGCTTGGGGCATGAATATTGACGGGAAATCATTTTCAAAAGTTGCATCATACAAGAAACCGCGGCTTATTACCTATGACAAGCTCCTGATACAAAAAAACTCCACCCAACTTCCGAACCATTTCGGCAAGTGGGGGAGTTTTTGGTCCCGTTAGTTGCAATTGTACTTGGATTCACTCTCAATCGCGACCAGTAAAGCTTCGACTGATTCCGCGGGGTATCGGACTTCCATAGACTGTGAATCAGCTTTTCCAAATAGCACGTACCAACTACTTTCCTGACGATAGCCAATATCGCTGATTTGATGATCCTCTTGCAGCAATTGCAAGAAAAAAGCAGCTGTATCCAAAGCAGAGCGGTCTTCTGGTCGCGCATCGGCAACCACTTGAATTTGGAGCCAATTAAAGAGTGCATCTTCACGTTTCACGCGGTTCTCCTCACTTTCGCCCCGTTTGCTCCGGCTTGATCCGTACCTTCACTATCACGAGAATCGCAATCGCCACGAACATTGCGCTTTTCACAGGAAGCTGCACATCCAAAATAGCGAAAATGAGGGCTCCAGCAAACAAAAGAATGTACAGAAGCACGTTCTTCAAAATAGGCATACGAATACGTGTAGCAAAACCAAGATAATAGACGATAATTAATTCCACGAACAAAATCCAAGCCCGATATTTATCAGCCCATACGCGAAAGCTATCATATGCTGTGAGCTGATCTGGATTAGCTGGCACATAGGTTGATGCGATTTGTATCCAGTCCATCACTTATCTCTCCTGTCTTCAAGCGGTGAAACTCCTAACGCTTCACATGCCACCTCATAGGCGGAATGAAACGAATAGTCACTCCTTTTTTCTTAGGAAAACGCTATCTTTCTTACTTTATCAGGTGGTGGATTCTGTGTCAAAAAACGGTAGGCCCTTCCATGTTGCTGGCATGATTTTCGCCGTACATGCTATGATGAGGATATGTCAGTAGAAAAAGGTGGGAATAAGATGAGCTTGTATGATATTGCCGTCAAAACAATTTCCGGTGAAGAGAAGACATTAGCTGCCTTCAAAGGGCATGTACTGCTAATCGTGAACGTGGCTAGCCAATGCGGCCTTACCCCTCAGTACAAAGGGCTACAGGAGCTGTATGAGCGCTATCAGGATAAGGGTCTCTTCGTTCTTGGCTTCCCTTGCAACCAGTTCGCTGGGCAAGAACCAGGAACAGAAGAAGAAATCGCAACCTTCTGCGATCGAAATTATGGCGTGACATTTCCGCTGTTTGCGAAGATCGATGTCAATGGTCCTAGTACTCACCCGTTGTATCAGTACTTGAAGGAGCATGCCCCAAACGAAGAAAATCAAGATATCGAGTGGAACTTCGCCAAATTCCTTGTGGATAAAAACGGTCATGTCGTAAAACGTATCGGTGCTCGTACACAGCCTGACGAGCTCGTCTCTGAAATTGAAGGTCTCATTACTAATCAATAGAACAAAAAAACGCCACTTCGTCCCTGAACAGGATCAAGTGGCGTTCTCTTATTTCAAGCTTATGCTTGCGGTTGTACTTCCCAACGTCTTTGCTTCTCGTAGCGCTCACGATCTGATTTGTTCAGATATTTTTTGCGCAGACGAACGGATTGAGGAGTTACTTCGCACAGTTCGTCGTCATTCAAGTACTCCAATGCTTCTTCAAGAGAAAGAAGGCGTGGAGCCTTCATTTTTACGGTCTCATCTTTGTTAGCAGAACGTACGTTAGTCGCATGCTTTTCTTTACATACGTTAACAGTCAGGTCATTGTCGCGGTTATGCTCGCCCACGATCATTCCTTCATATACTTCTGTACCTGGCTGAATGAACATCATTCCGCGATCTTCTACGGACATCAGGCCGTATGTGGAGGCTGTACCTGTCTCATGGGAAATCAGTACCCCTGCGTGACGTCCACCTACCGCTCCTTGAACCAGCGGACGATAGCTGTCGAAGGAGTGGTTGAGAATGCCGTAACCACGTGTGATAGTCAAGAACTCGGTACGGTAACCGATCAAACCACGGGATGGAATGATGAACTCCAAACGTACTTGTCCGAAGCCGTTGTTGATCATATTGACCATTTCGGCTTTGCGTTGACCCAATGTCTCCATAACAGGCCCGGTGTATTCCTCTGGCACATCAATGATCAAAAGCTCAGCCGGTTCCATTTTTTGACCATCGACCATACGGATGATAACTTCAGGCTTGGATACACCTAGCTCAAAGCCTTCACGACGCATGTTTTCTACCAGAATGGACAGGTGCAATTCACCGCGTCCAGATACTACATACGCATCTGGCGAATCTGTTTCATCCACACGAAGAGATACATCTGTCTCCAGCTCAGCCATCAGACGATCGCGCAGTTTGCGGGAAGTAACGTGCTTACCTTCGCGACCAGCAAACGGGCTGTTATTCACCAGGAACGTCATTTGCAGAGTAGGTTCGTCAATTTTCAGCAATGGCAATGCCTCTGGATGGTCAATATGACAAACAGTTTCCCCTACGTTAATATCGTCAATACCCGAAATCGCTACGATATCTCCCGCTCTTGCTGTTTTTTGCTCAACTCGTTGCAAACCGGAGAAACCGAACAATTTTTGAATACGAGCTTTTTTCACATTACCTTCACGAGTGGTTACCGATACCATATCATTCAGGTTCATGGTTCCGCGATAAATACGGCCAATCCCGATACGACCCAAAAAGTCGTTGTAATCCAGCATGGTTACTTGCATTTGGAGCGGAGCAGATTCGTCTGCGTCAGGAGCAGGCATATGCTCGATGATGGTGTCAAACAGTGGGCGAAGGTCGCCTTCCAGCTTATCTGGCTCATGTCCGGCAATTCCTTGCAGACCGGAAGCATACACGATTGGGAATTCCAATTGGTCTTCCGTCGCATCCAGATCAATGAACAGGTCATACACTTCGTTGATAACTTCTTGAGGACGTGCATTGTCGCGGTCTACTTTGTTCACGACAACGATTGGGGTAACTTTTGCTTCCAGCGCTTTTTTCAATACAAAGCGTGTTTGTGGCATACAGCCTTCGAATGCATCGACGATCAAAAGAACGCCATCCACCATGCTCATGATACGCTCAACCTCGCCGCCGAAGTCAGCATGGCCCGGTGTATCCAAGATGTTGATGGTGAACTCATTGTATTGTACGGACGTAGTTTTCGCCAGGATCGTAATTCCACGCTCGCGCTCTAGGTCGTTGGAGTCCATCATTCTCTCCTCTACCTGTTGGTTAGAGCGGAATGTGCCCGATTGGATCAATAGTTTGTCAACCAGAGTTGTTTTCCCGTGGTCAACGTGGGCAATAATTGCAATGTTGCGTATGTCAAGACGCTTCATGTGAACCTCCTCTATTATGCATACCTTCCATATTAACAGGTCGTGAAACGCGGCACAATGGGCAGTTTTTTACGGGAGCCACTTCCTGAGTAAGGGACTTTATTTTCGTCATACTAAGAGAAATGGAGGTGGCATACGTATGAAACGGTACAGCCCGAAATATTTGGTTGGCTTGCTTGTCATTGCAACCATGATGAGCGGATGCGCAAGCTCAAGCGGCCATCCCACAAATCAATCGCACACACAAAGTACCACCAATCAGCAGGCCCCCGGTGCCAGAAACAGCCTCGCTCATGATTATCATGCCTACACTGGCACAATCAATGCCCGCAATTATCGAAACGGCTATACGGTCAATGGCTTTAATCAGGATTTGGCTGAACAGCTCACCTTGGCCGCAGATGACGTGCCTGGTGTAGAACGTGCTACTGTGCTCGTGAATGGTACGGATGCTGTCATCGGGATTCGTGTTCGGAAAAATTTTGGCCCTGAGCAATCGCGCGTAATTGAACAGCAAGTCCATTCAGCCGCTCGTTCACGAGTGCCAAACTTTTCGATCCAAGTAGCCTCCGATGCGGCCACATTTGATCGGCTTCGCGCCATCCATGCCGATATTTATGAAGAAGCGACGCAGCGGACCAATCAAGTCTATGTGAAGCCCGATATGAAAAGCCAGACTACCAATACATCAACGGAATTTCGTTCGCTACTCCACGATCTTAACCGCAGAATTCCTACTGTCACTCCATGATGACAAAGATGAACGGAAGCTCCATATAAAAGAGGTGCGGGATCAGCCCGCACCTCTTGAAAACTTTTCCATTTGTTACTTACTTTGCCGCTTCAACCAGTTTCATTTCTGGCTCAACAACTTGCAGTTCACCCAAACCACGAACTAATTTCTTCGCGTAAGTTTTTTCCGGCTTCAGCACGGACACCAAGTAGTCGATGGCAATTTGCGGATCAACGGTTTCCCCACACGTGTAGCAATCCAGAGCAGCAAAGCCGCGCTCAGGATACGTATGAATGGACAGGTGGCTTTCCGAGAGAAGAACCAGTACGGTAGCACCCTGAGGAGAAAACTGCTTCGCTTGCACACTCAGTACCGTAGCACCGCATGCCTCAGCAGCCTCAATCATTTCCTTTTTCAAAAATTCTGCGTCGTTCAACAAATCAAACTGAACTCCCCATGTGTCAACAGCAACGTGTCTTCCGAAAGTCGAATATTCCATCTTTCGGTTCCCCCTTCCTAACGAGTGTAATGTTAAACATCGCTAGGACCTGCGTCATTCACTAACGGGGGCGGTTTCCGTTGTTATCCACCCTTTAAAGTGAATCCTGGTTCCTAATCCTGTTTCCAACGAAAACAACAATACCACGTATCGGCCTAGTTTGACAATACCCTTTTTCAATAATCTAAAAGAACAATACAAATAAGCTGACGACTTTCTCTATAGGACGAAGAGCCGCCATCTGTTACATGCGTCTTTTCACATGCTTTCCCTTGTTTGTTTACTAGCGCTTACCGGATATTGTCGTTTACACTCAAGCTACTTTTGATAAACTTTACAATCCTCACTTGCCCATATCCCACTTGATCCTGTTCCTTGCGATGACGGTAAGCTTTTTTGTCTTTTTCCGAAATGAAGTGTGCTAAACTTTCAGAAAAGGAAATGAACCAGAATGGAGAGGATCGCAACACATGATTACTATCCGTAATGCCAAAGCAGAAGATTTGCCAGCACTGATCGCAATCGAGCACCTTTGCTTCTCGCCAGAAGAGGCTGCAACACAAGAAGCATTTGAGAAGCGCATTCGATTGATTCCTGACAGTTTTTTTGTAGCGGAGGCGGATGGGGTCGTTGCAGGTTTGGTCAATGGACCTGTCATTGACTCTCCCTTCATTACCGATGATTTGTTTCAAACGATTAAAGAAAATCCGGCAACCGGCGGACATCAAACCATTTTAGGAATAGCGGTTTCTCCCGCTTTTCAAAATCGCGGCATTGCCTCGATGCTCCTAGCACACCTGGAAGCATCAGCAAGGGCGTTCGGTCGTGAGACGATCACGCTTACGTGTAAGGAAGCTTTGATTCGCTACTATGAAAGTCATGGATACCTCAACAACGGTGTTTCCGACTCCGATCATGCGGGTGCAATCTGGTACAATATGAGCAAGCCATTACGCTAAGTGAGGGCAAACAGCAAACGCGGGCATCCCTTGGTAGAAGGGGTACCCGCGTTTGATTAGTCACTGCGATAAATAAAAAGGGCGCCCAAGGCACCCTTTCTCACTAAACTTCTAATTCAAATAGACGTCGCGATAACGTAGCTAATCGAACATCAATTGCTGGAAGTTTTTCCGGGGCAGTTCTCTTTGCCCAATTACGCAAATCCAGCCATCGGTCCGTTTCTTGACGTAAGGACTCAATCTCTTGCTCACTGCCCACTTGCTGGAACAACGCCTCCAGCTCATTGACCATGTGCAGAGAGTTATTTTCAAAGATGGACACTTCTTCGTCTCCGGTTAGCTCCTGAATGCTCACAACCGATCCTTGATCGTAGTGATATACCATTGTGAAGCCGTCATAAATCCGGTGGACAATTCCATAGCCTCGGAACGTTTTCATTGCTTTTCTCATCGCATTTGCCAGCTGCCGATCTCGGATCAGATACGAGCTGTCGCATGAGTAGCGGCTGCCAATCCGACAAAAACTCAATTGAATTTCGCCGTTCTTGTCATTCAAGGTTACGTCACGATCGCCATTGTCACACACTTTGACTTGGACTGAAATGTGTTCATTGGTGAAAAGCGAAACGAACTGGTTCAGCTCTTCTTCATTCACCGTGAAATAGGCCTTGGCGTAATTAGTTGCTAAACGCTGTGCCATAAATATCTCCTCAATTCTTTTGGTTTGCATGGGTCGAGTACGACCGAACAGTTATCCAAATCAGAGGAGATACGCTAAGTGTCAACAAAAGAACGCTGTAGAACCTGGCCTTGCCCCGCGAATCGAAAATCGATTTGGGTAATGAAGGCGGATCACCTACTTTTTGTTTTTCGCAAAAAAGCCATTTTTGACATCTTTATTATACCTCAGCTGCCCTCAAAAGTCTTGAGCAAAATGACGATGAATTTTAGCAAAAAACCGGAATATCCGCAATCAGACGCAGGGAATCGAAAAGAACTCCCTGATTCATTCATATGCTTGCTGTTTCATTGAAATTCAGAGGGATTTATATCCCTACCGTGGAGGTCATCGCTTTTTTGATCGCAGCCTGTTCTTCTTCAGACAGATGGTAGCTCGATGTCCCTTGCTCTAAAGGCTTGGCGTACACACGAGATTCTTCACGTCCAAAAATGCTGGTGATCACAACGCCGTTCCCAGCGTCGTCTGTTATCGCCAACGAAAAGCTAAGATCACTGCCGACATCCCCGAAGGCATTGTAACGGACAATCGCTACTTTGCCGCATTGCGCTGCCATGCGTTGTGACAGTCGATTGATGGCAAATTGCTGATCGCTATGCTGCTTTTTCATCTCATCTACCTGATCCAGCAGTCTGTGCAAGCCTTCCTCGAGATTGGCTCCTCCCGTTCCTGTCATCATCCGGTTGATTGATTTCCTCAATCGACTAATCCGGACGGACTGCATAATCACGATCCATAACAGGATCAGTGTCAATGCGATAACGGCTAAAAGCAGGATCGCTACATTGGGGATTTGTGATAGGAATGCTTCCAAAACTTTTCTTCCTTTCTGGCGCGTGCGTAAATATGCTGTCAAAAACCTTCTTTATTGTACAACCGCCGGGCCTCCCATTCAAACAAGTCTTTTCTAAAAACAACAATTACTAAATGGGCGGCATTCACACCAAAAAAAGCGACACCCTCATTTGTTTGAGATGTCGCTTTTTTATTCCGTATTGGTTTGTGTCAAACTCATCGTCCTTTGGCTATCCTCCAGTCTGCCTACGCTTCCAAAAGCAACATTTCCCGACGGAGCTGTTTTAATCGCTCTATGGACTGCTTTATTTGAGTCTGGTCTTTTGCTTGCATCGCATCATACAATGTCGCCAATTCATAATCCAACTCCAGACGCAGCACCGGGATTCGTTCTTCCGAGTCACGTCGTTTCATCGCGGCAATTACCTGATCCATCGTTACATTGCAAAATTTTTCATAGATCACTTTTTTCTCAGCTCCTTTTAATTCCACTATTCTGATAACTTCCCCGTACTGGATTTGCTTCAGCAAGACGCACTCTTCAAAAGTGACCTTGATCATCGCATGCCCTTTTGCCCGCTCTACGAAGTGGTACAGCACAAGTGCCACCCGTGAATCATTGACAGGAATGCCTGCAATGTGCAGCTTATAGGACCCATTTAAACGCTGCATTTTCCAGTCGGATCGGCCATCTGTGGTGTTCACGAGGAGGTGAAACTGCTCGGGAGATTCTTTCCACGTGACGCTCACCCCTGCTTCCACCAGGGCCTGCACCATCGCGTGCAATGTTTTGCGGTCAAACCAAACTGCCAAATGAAAATACTCCAACTCCATGCCGAGATTCATCTTCTACAGGCCCCTCCCGTTGACAGAATACTCAGATATCATTTTTCGCCGTAAGGGAGTGAGTGGTATATCATATTATTCAGGCTTTGGTTTTGCTATTCATAAAACTCGGCATGTATTTTTTTCCTGGATGGTATGATATCATATGGAGGATTCCAAGCTCCCTTGACGGGGACGATCGCCCTTTTCTTTCCAGTGGGGTTCGATGATGCTTAAAAGAGGTGTTTGTTACATGCCAACGTTTCCAGGCTTTCGTCAAGAAGATTTTGATGTTTTTGCCATTGATGGATTGGATGCGAGGATGGACGCGATCAAAACCAATATCCGTCCCAAATTCGAAGCACTCAGCCAACACTTTGCGCCTTTTCTCTCCGTATCAACAGGGGATGAAATGTTTACGCACATAGCAAAGCATGCACGCCGTACGGTGAACCCACCAGCAGACACGTGGGTTGCCTGGGCTAATGATAAACGCGGCTACAAGAAACATCCGCACTTTCAAATCGGCTTGTGGGGAACACATTTGTTCGTTTGGTACGCGGTAATCTACGAGTCTCCTTCCAAAGAGGTCATCAGCAGTGCTTTTAACAAGCGTCTAGATGAGGTCATCGCGATGGTTCCGGAACATTTTCACTGGTCTCCAGATCATATGCAACCAGCAAGCACCTCTCAAAAAGAGCTTGGTACGGCTGGCGTGAAAAAGCTGGTGGACAGGCTGGCACAGGTAAAAAAAGCGGAGTTGCTCTGTGGAGTTACCATTGACCGTCATGATCCCGTCCTAGCAGACGGAGAAGCATTGCTCCGTCGTCTCGAAGAAACATTTGGCGTGTTGAGTAAGCTCTATACATTAGGAAATTCTCGTGGATAGATCGCCTCCCGCTTGCTTTAGTTAAGTTATATGCAAAAGAACAGGTCCGCTTTCTTTTGAAAAACGCAGGCCTGTTCTTTTGTTTTAGGAAAAAGACTGCAGTCGACCCAAGGACTTGTTCACATCGCCAAACATGCGATCAAACAATTGTTGGACACTTGGTACATCATCAATCAATCCGATAACTTGACCTGCCCAACCAAAGCCACGCTGACTGTCGCCTTCATAAATAAATGTGCAATTGTTCTCACCACTGATGAAGCTCTTTAACTGCTCGTAGCCTGCGCCTTCTTGTTCCAATTGGAGAATATGATCAGAGCCTGGTGTACGAACGACCCTCGCAGGTGTACCCAGTGTGCGCTTGATAACTGCGGTATCGTGCTCCGTTCCAGCAACCAACGCCTCTTTGTAGGCAGAATGCGCATGGACACACTCTTTTGTCGCAATGAATCGCGTCCCCATCTCCACACCTTCTGCGCCAAGTGTAAGCGCAGCCAAAATTCCCCGACCATCGCCGATGCCACCGCTTGCCAATACCGGAATTTTCACGGAATCCACCACACGCGGAATCAGAACAAACGTTCCGATATCATCACGCCCCAGGTGACCCCCACCTTCTTGACCAACAGCCATCACAGCGTCTGCACCAATCGATTCCGCTTTTTGTGCTTGACGGGCAGATGCAACCAGCACGAGTTTTTTGATGGGATGACCATCGAGTCTGCGCAGCAGCGGCTCTGGATTGCCTCCTGTTACGGAAATAGCCGCCACCCCTTCTTCAATCGCCACATCCAGCATTTCTTCATAAGGCCGACCGTGTTGCCCAATCGCATAATTCACACCAAATGGTTTATCTGTCAATGTGCGGACCTTGCGAATCTCCTGTCGCAATGCATCCGCCGATGGCAAGGACATAGCCGTAATTTGACCGAGTCCCCCGGCGTTAGAAACAGCCGCAGCCAAGTCTGCATAAGCTAAATAAGCCAGGCCTCCTTGAACTACCGGATATGTAATTTGAAGTAGCTCCGTTACTCTCGTTTTCATCCTTTTATCACCCCATGTAAATGACCTTCTCGGCTTACAGGTCAAACTCCTGCCACCACTCGCCAACATGAATAAAAATTCGCTTGCTTTCCCCCCCTATTTTGCTATACTCAATTTGTTTGTTTTTGTCCTTTTTATTCTTGATTAGTAAAGTGAGGCGATCGTAGTGAGACAAATGAAAACTCCTTTGTTCAGCGGGTTGTTGGAGCACGCCAACCGGAACCCGATTCAATTTCACATTCCGGGCCATAAGAAGGGTATGGGTATGCATCCGGCATTTCGCGAGTTCATCGGGGACAACGCTCTTTCGATAGACCTCATCAACATTGCGCCATTGGATGACTTGCATCACCCGAAGGCCATGATTAAAGAAGCACAAGATTTGGCAGCCGAGGCATTCGGCGCTGACTATACATTTTTTTCCGTTCAAGGTACAAGTGGTGCCATCATGGCGATGATCATGGCGACCTGCAGTCCTGGCGACAAAATTATCGTACCGCGTAACGTACACAAATCGATTATGTCGGCGATTATTTTCGCTGGAGCAATCCCAATCTTTATTCACCCTTCAATGGACGAGCGTCTGGGTATTTCTCACGGGATCACTGTGAAGGCCGTGCAAAAAGCACTGGAAGCACATCCTGATGCTGCTGCCTTGTTGGTGATTAACCCAACGTACTTCGGTATTGCGGGTGACCTGCGTGAGATCGTGCGGGCTGCGCATAACTATGAAATTCCTGTACTGGTAGACGAAGCACATGGTGTGCATATTCATTTTCATGAGGAACTGCCGATTTCAGCCATGCAAGCAGGTGCGGACATGGCAGCGACCAGTGTACACAAGCTGGGTGGCTCTTTGACTCAAACGTCGATCTTGAATGTACGGGAAGGCCTCGTCGATGTCGATCGGGTTAAAACTGTAATGAGTATGCTCACGACGACCTCGACTTCTTACATCTTCCTAGCATCGTTGGACATGGCGCGTCAGCATTTGGCCCTCAACGGGAAAATGCTCGCGGATCAAGCGATGGAACTGGCAGCAAAAGCACGCGATATGATTAACGAAATCCCGCGCATCTACTGCGTTGGCAAGGAGATTCTTGGAAAGCCTGCGACTTTTGCAATGGATCCAACCAAGCTCCTCATCCACGTACGCGATCTCGGAATCACTGGATGGGAAGTCGAGAACTGGCTGCGTGACAAGTACAACATTGAAGTAGAGATGAGCGATCTGTACAATATCCTCTGCTTCGTTACTGCGGGAGATACGGAAGAGTCTATCCGTACGTTGGTTAATGGCTTGCGTGATCTGTCCGTTGAATTTTCGCACGTACAAGCAGAAGAGAAGCCTACTATCTCACTGCCGAACATCCCTGTGCTGTCCACCACCCCTCGTGAAGCATTTTATGCAGAAACTGAGACAATTCCGTTGACGGAAGCTGCAGGTCGGGTCATCACTGAATTCATCATGGTGTATCCTCCAGGCATCCCGATTTTCCTGCCTGGCGAGGTAATCACCGAAGAAAATATCGCGTACATTCAGGAAAACATTCGAGTCGGGTTACCTGTACAGGGCCCTGAAGATGAGACACTAAAAACGATCAAAGTCGTAAAAAGACAAACCGCTATTTCTGGCTAGGCGATCCAAAACGAAAAACGGCTGCCTCTTTCACGAGAGAGCAGCTTTTTTTATTTTTTATGCAAACATTTTAAGATAAGATGGGGATAGGAAAAATCAGGAAAGGCGGGCGATGCTGCCATGCCAGACTGGTCGTATCAAACAATGTTTCGGCCACTTCTCTTTCTCATGCCACCCGAACGGGCCCGGTCTATTACCTTGCAGGCAATCGGCGCTTTGGCAAAAATTCCGGGTGGTTCGCTCATCATTGAATGGATGGGACATATGGAGCCTCCTTCACAGCTCTCCAAAACAATTGGGCCTGTCACGTTCCCTACTCCAGTCGGGCTGGGTGCTGGATTGGACCCAGAATGCATCGCGATCCAGGCTCTGTCCAAATTCGGCTTCGGATACCTAGAGCTAGGACCTGTGTCCAAAGAACCGATTGATTCCCACGGCACCGTTCAACGTGACATTGCCGCGATGAATATCCACTATTCCAGCCCTCTGGTAAATAATGGGATGTATACCCTTCAGAGGCGCTTGGAGGGGTCTTCTGGCATCAAAATTCCTATCGGAGTCAGATTGGCCTGCCGACCAGAAGCCAGCCTGAGAGAAGCCACAGAAGAGCGTCAGGAGCTGATCGACAAACTGGAGCGTTTTTGTTCGTTTTTCACGATTGATACGCGGGCGAACAGTGGACAGTCAGGATGGAGTCAGCCAGAATGGAAGGAACATTTTTGCAGTTTGCGTAGCCAAACGGATCTGCCACTCTTGCTGGCGCTCCCTCCTAGCCTTACAGAAGCGGAAGCACTCCCGATTTTTATTTCGGCAAAAGAAGCAGGACTCAACGGTCTAGTTGTCGCTGGAGGTATGATTCAGGAAGATTCACTATGTGCGAACAACTCTGTTTACATCACAGGGAGGAGTTCACACGAGCAAGCCGTCAAATTTGTCTCTTGGGCACGGGAACAGTGGTCAGATGCCCTTATCATTGGATCAGGTGGCATTCTGGAGCCACAAGATGCTCTGACCCTTCTTGCAGCGGGTGCCAATTTTGTACAGTTGCACAGCGGCTTGGTCTATTCGGGCCCCGGCTTGCCAAAACGAATCAACGAAGCCATCTTGCAAACACAACCAGACGCTGAGCATCCTCAAGAAAAACGGCCTGCTTTTTTATTTCCTTCTTGGATATGGGGAATCATGTTGGGCGTAGGAATGATCATCGGTGGGGCACTTGCTTGGCTGGTCGCCGCAACAACAGTCATCCTCCCCTACGACGAACGCTTTCTCGGGATGTCAGCCGAACAGCTTGAGATCTTAAATCCACAGGTCCTTTCTTTTATGTCACACGATCGGATTAGCCTTGCTGGAACGATGATATCCATAGGAATTTTGTATAGCCAACTGGCTTACCATGGCCTTCGCAAAGACATTCACTGGACGCGGACCATCTTGCTCGTCTCTGGTGCTGTTGGATTTTCCAGCTTCTTTTTAGTTATTGGATACGGGTACTTCGATTACTTGCACGCTGTTTTAGCAATCATGTTGTTTCCCTTGTTTTTGCTCGCATTACGAACACCTGCAACCGTTCATTTAACTCGCCTACCGCCACAGCTTCACAACGATCGGGATTGGCGAATGGCTCTATGGGGACAACTGCTCTTTGTCATCATCGGATTCGGTTTGACAGGGGCTGGTCTTATCATTTCGATTATCGGCGTCACAGGTGTCTTCGTTCCTTCCGATCTCGTCTTTCTCTGTGTGTCTGCCGATACTTTGCAGTCTTACAATGAGCGATTAATTCCGGTCATCGCTCATGACCGCGCTGGCTTTGGCGGAGCATTAGTTTCGAATGGCCTGGCCGTCTTGCTGATTAGTCTTTGGGGGATCAGGCGAGGAGAAGCATGGATTTGGTGGACATTGTTTTTAGCAGGCATTCCAGGCTTTGTTTCTGGCATAGGCATACATTTCACCGTAGGGTACGTCGATTTTATACATCTCCTGCCTGCTTATGTCGCAGTCATTTTGTTTCTCGTAGCACTCGTACTTTTGAAGCCTTATTTATGCCGGACATAAAAGAAAACAGACGAAAGAATTCCTTTCGTCTGTTTTTCTCTAGCGAAGCCTGACTCTATTTATTCAGAATCAGTCCTTGTCTTTTTCATCATCGTCATCGTCGTCTTCGTCGTCACCCGGAGCGAAAGCCAACGTGTAAACGTAAGGCTCTTTGTCACGATCATCTATCCAGACAATGCGATTTCCACCCATGCGCGGTTTTTCCATTTCCGCATCATCATCCCACTCGATATCGCTAAATGACCCCTCTTCGAAATCATACAGCTCATAGTAGGACTGCTTGCCTTTCCCGGACAGTCGATTGTCTTCGAACAAAATCATATTTCGTGAAGCCTGTGGATTTTTCTGGTCACCGTCCGTATAGCGCAGCAACGGATTGACTTTTTGACGGTCGATGTTGTAATAATACAAATCCCAACCTGTTTTGGAATTGCCAGTATCTTCGCTCCAAACCACGAAATCATCGCCAAGCTCTGCTTTCTCGACTTTTACGTTACTACGAATTTCTCTCTCTTTATCATCTTCGATATCGTAGAGAACGATCGTTGCTTTCTTTTTACCTTCTTCGACTACCCAGGTCGCATAGTTTTGATAAATATCAACGCTTAGCGGTTCACTTTTCAGCCTTGATACCTCCGTATGCTTTCCAGTGGACAGATTTGTGATGATCACTTCTGCTCTGCGATCGACATTGACCCACAATAGGCGCTCTCCGTCGATTTCATAGAACTTCTCACTCGGCTTTTGATCATCATCTTCGTTTGTAATCTGCGTTTGGACGCCTTTCCGAATGTCGTAGGAGAAGAGTGCGTCTTCCCGCTGATCATACCAGACAACATAACGAGAACTTACGACAGGGCGAGCTGCATCGTGATCTGGGTCGCTGATGGATTTGCTCGTTCCTTTTACCATATCGTAAAGAACGATGGAATTGTTATTCTTAGACTTTGATGCATAAGCGATATAACGATCGTGACCACTCGGATCAATAGGATCGCCACCTACACTCCCCAGCGGAACTTGCTTTTTCTCGTCCAGATCATACAGGTGAAGCTGGAGCCTTTTATTACTGTCCTTCTTGGCATACAATACATAGTCGCCATAAATTTTCGGCCCTACATTTCCATAAAGGTTGGAATCAAGTTTCTTTTTGGACGATTTATCAACGGTGCGATAGGTCAGATTATTATTTTCAGAATACACATAATCGTCTTTGTACATATGTACAAATTCTTTGTCACTCGAACCGTTCGTCAATTCTTTATTTCTGCCATTGCTGATGGTATACACATAGATCTGGTTGTGGGAGCGATTCTCGTACAAAATTTTATTGGAGGAGATGGTAGGACGCCCTTGCTCGCCTTTTTGGACTACAGCCGGCTTTTCTTCTCTGGCTTTGATATCGTAATAATAAATATCGCCGTTGCCATCACGCTCATCTTCCCATGCGACATACGCATCGCTTACCACTGGATTGCTTGCTTTTCCACTCGCAGATACGATCTCTGTATCTCCTGTGGAAATTTTGTGCAGATAAACGTCCCCGTTATCTGTCCAGACAACGTTTTTATCCCCGATCTCCACTCCATCGACAGATGCTGAGCCGTCTGACAAACGGGTTTCTTTTTGCTTCGCGATGTCGTACAAGTAGACGTTCGAACCTCCATCACGGGAGTCGATCCACACGACGTACTCACCATCGACTTTTGGATTCGTCTTTTCAGATTCCTTGTCGCCAATTTGAGTTTGCGTACCTTTATCGAGATTGTAAAGGGTTACGGTTTCTTCCCCTTCAACCATCCATACGGCATATTTTTTGGAAATGTCATAACCAGCTCCGGAAATTTCAGGCTTGCTTGCGTCGATTTTTTCTTCATCACCAATACTGTAGGCAAGCGCCGGTGTCCCGCTCCACAGAGATGTGACCAAAAGTGCAGCGGCCAGCATTCCCTGCATCGGTTTTCGCTTCATGAAACAATTCCTCCTTTTGCAACGATTTTCACACTTCTCCATTATCCTCCATACGGAAAAGGTTGTCAAAAAAAACAGGCCTCGACATGGGCCTGTTGACTATTTTTTTATTCTTTTTCCTGTCTTTCACCAGGTCGGCAGTCACAGTTGCATACCGCATAAAGCGTTTTCACTGAATTACATTCAAAATGCTCGATGATGGTTCCGCAAGTCTGACATACGATAGTTCCCATCTATGTCCCCTCCGCATTCAATTGATTCACATATCCCTACAAATATTATGTTACATTCATATTAATATGCCACCACATTCGGAGTCAAGATGCATTTGATGATAATTAGTATGTCACATTAAGCTGGAATATTGTCATTCAACCATTTCACCATTTCTTGCAAAACTTCTTCCTTTTCCGGTTCATTCAAAATCTCGTGCCGCAAGCCTGGGAATCGTTGAAACGTTTGTCTGTCTGGAAGGCCCGCTGTAAACTGCTCGACTGCATCCGCATCAACCAATGTATCTCCACCAGCCTGCAAAACAAGGACTGGATGTTTGATTCGACTTCTTTCTTCCCACGCCTTTTCCATAGAGCGGTTCAATTCTGTGAACCATCTGACACTTACCTTGGAATAATTGAGCGGATCGTTCTGATAAGCAGCCTGAACAGCTTCATCACGCGATATCATATCGGGAGTTATTCCATTCGGCATGACGAGTGTTGGCCAGACCCGATCGAGAAACTGTGCCAATTGCTCCTTCCACGCCGGTACAGTTAGTTTTAGTTTCAAGCATGGCGATGTGAGAATCAGCCCTGCCAGCTCTTTACTCTGCTCATCTGTCTGAATAAAGCGAGTCGCGATGAGACCTCCCAGACTATGCCCCATTAAAAATACCGGCTTCTCTCCTGACGCATCTGCTAGAGCGGTACTCGTCCACTCGCGCACGCGGGACAAATAGTCTTCGAATGATTGAATATGACCCCGCCTCCCAGGAGAGCGCCCCCATCCCGGCAAATCTTCCGCATATACGTCCCAGCCTGCCTGATTGAAATAACCTGCTACATGCTCATAACGCCCATGATGCTCTCCCGTTCCATGGACGAGAACAATTGCTCCCCGAGAGGCTTTGGCCGACCATTTATGTACACCCATCCTCACTGTTCCTCCTACTGCCTGATTTCTTTCGATTATACTAAAAAACGGATAAGACCGTTTTTTACCGAAAAACCAAAACGAGCAGAAGATAAACTTCTGCTCGTTACCTAATACTGATTTTCTTCAAATGGAATGGTCGGTAAATGCTCCTGGAAAAATTCAGCAAGCGCGACTGCCTCGTTCTCTGAATCCAGCCTGAAAATTTTTTGCAGGTATCCTGGATTCACCGCATCCTCTGAACTGAGAAGAGTCGATTGCCCTGTTTGCATACAGATCACCAACGGCTTCCCATAAAACTTGTGTGTGAATACCATGCCAAAGTCGTAACGAGTTCCCTCTGAGATAAAACCAAGGAAACGTACATTAGCGTTCTCCGAAACGTCGTATAAGTGGTCGTAGTGCTCCATCAGCAATCCCTCCTCAACAGTATTTTGGCATCCGAATTTCGTGGAAAATTCGGATTATTAACTAGTATAAGCGAAAAATCACGATTTTGCCACCCAAATAGCATCATTTACCAGACGCGTCGGGTTAATAACCCTGTCTTCTCCTTCTTGAATCCATCTCACTTTTTCTGCACCATGCAACGATTGCGCGACAAAGGAAAGACATTCAAAGAACAGTTCAACTACTGCTGTACTGTATCGTTCCTCCATTTTCTCCAATGCATACGTCAATCTAAAAATATCTGGTACACTTCTTCGACTGGCTTCCAATACTTCTTTTCCTTTTTCCGTCGGGTATACGTGAACCACGCGTCCATCCAACTCCGACTTCTCAATGGTCACCATGCCTTTCTCCATTAATTTCTTGATATGAATGACAATCGATGAGGGATGCCAGAAGGTCCAATCTGCAATTTGCGTGACGCGTACACCTTCATAACAGTAGATGATCCAGAGAATGTTTAACTGCACGGAGGAATCCAATTCGGCTTCCTTCGCTGCCCGCTCCCAGTCTTCTTTGTTCACCACATCGATGGCGCGCATGGTGTTTAAAGCTTCGAATACGTGTCTAATTGAGGCCTCCTGCATGCGTATATTCCTCCATGATCCTTTATCGTTCATCTAACGGCTATATAAATATGATATATATTTTACACTTTTCAGAAAAAACGCGCAATTGTTTTCCGTCGCCAACTGCCTCATTGCCAAAGAGTGGAAGACAATGCTACACTAAACGCACAGAATACCGGTACTAGGAGTGAGTGCAGTCGTGAAACTTCAATCGGCCTACATCTATTTCGTTGATGGTTCTACCGCAGCATCTGTAAGTATTGACGACGTGAAAGCCAAGTTTACGCGATACGTTGACATGACCACAAAAACAGGAAAGCAGTTGGGCTGGACCTATGCTGACGCCGCTTTCCCTTACACCTTAGAAGAACGCTCTGAAGGAAAGGACTCGTGGTTCCTTCTCAAAGGCAAAGACCCAAACATGTACAAAGCCATCGTTGTGGGAGTCGGGAGCAAAAATGAAAACGGTTCCGAGAAGCACTACATACAAGTGTCCCTTCCTGAATCAGCGACGCACGGCGATAAAAACAAGGCAAATGAGTACTGTCGATACTTGGCACGCGATTATAAAGGAGAGCTCCACCTCTTCAACAAGCGTATTCAATACTTCCAGCCTCGAAAGCCATAATGCAAAAACGTTAAAACAGTCGAGAAATATCGGCTGTTTTTTCCTGTTCAGGTCGAAAACGGAACGACGGTCACACGTACTTCCCAGTTCCGTGCTTATGCTTGCTGACCTCGCCTATTTGGCTAAAAAAATTAGACGAGCCCATGCCAGTATGGGCTGTTTTAGCGGTTGCCCTGCGCCTGCTGGACAAACAGCGAGAGAAGCCATGAGTGCATGAATAAAAATCAAAAGCCCCATTGCCACAAACATATCTCGTGGGTAATGGGGCTGTTTCGTATAAAAAAGCAGTTGCCTCAGTCGTACGTTGCTTGAGCACGTTGATCAAATCATTTGAGACCTGGACAGCGAATAAAACCTTCCGTCCACCATCCGAATTCCCAGATCGACGCAATATTCCAATCCTTGCGTCACTCCGTACAATATCCATTCGGAAGAACGGTGGTTGATATCAAAATCAGTGTAAAGGTCAGTGCCATCATTTCGGATCTCTTTGCGGTCCGTCACATCAAAAAGGCGTAGGACAAAAGGCAGTTCAGCAAACGGTATAGCAAACTTTCGCTCTATTTCTTGCTCGAACTCTTTCGTCATGCTCCACTCTGCCTGGATGGATTGCTCATCTTTCCAGGCAATGCGTATACTCGGGCCTTCTACATCTGTGGACGATCGCGGGGGATTTGTCTCCATTCGCTCCCATCGTTCCTTTCTTTCATGTACTTGCTACCACTAAGTATATTGGCTTTTCCGTCTATTATAGCACGGGGACATGCAAAGTGGAAACGCATCCAAGCCATAATTTTTAACGCCCAACTGCAAATGAATTTTCACCAACGTTTACATAAGAAGTGAATTTCTCGGATTTCATTTGAACTTGTACTTTATAAGTGCCGTATGCTTCGAGTTTAGTAGATACAAAAGGCTCAGAGAAATAGAAGCTGTTTGCATTTTGCGTGGAGTATTTCCACTCTTTCCCTTTGGATACTTCTTTGCCGTCTGGTCCGATCAACACGAGTTGCATGCGCAAATCTTTGGCTACAGGCGCGTCATCGACCTCTACGAACACGTTAAACGTACGCGGCACATTCTTGTCGCTGTATCCTTTGACAGGGTTGCTGAAAACGACGTTTTTATTACGGGTCTGCTGAATCCCTTCGACCACAATAATATTCACGTTTGGCTTAATCACTTGCAATTTTCCTGATTGCTGATCGTAATCGGCGAAACCACCGAGCTTGTTCACTAATGTTCCTACCGATTCAGCCTTGGATGCAGGCATTTCACTCGCTACCGTTTCAGCGCCGAAAAATACGCGCATCGCACCCTCTCCCATCGCGGCAGTGCTCCCCACCCCTGCTGCTACAGTCAACGCCAACAAGGCCGATAACCATGCTTTTTTCATGTCAATAATCCTCCTGTATGTGTGCGCGGCAGCGCTTGTTTTTCCGGAATTTCTTCTCTCTAGTTTATACGTTTGGAAAAGGAAATAGTTGTGCTGCCCTGATAAGTTTTTTCAACAATATCCACATTATCCACAAGCACAAAAAGCTTAGGAAGAAAGACTTATGCACAGAGATGTTAATAACTACTTCTGTACTCTTGACGAGAATATCCGTTGGGAAGGGCACAGAAAAAAGAGCGGCTATCAAGCCACTCTTTTTTTGCTCCTGACACCTGCTACTCCTGTTGCGAAAGCCATGTAAAATACCGGGAGACCAGTCGTATAGCGACCTCGATCGCGTCTTCGTTCGGCTCAATTTTGGAATGGTGCAAGCCGTATGGCGTCTGCACACCCAGCCAGAACAAAAATCCGGGAATTTCTTTCAAAAAGTAGCCGAAGTCTTCTCCTGTCATGGCTTCCTTGCAGGTGATGAGGGTTACATCTTCACATTGTTCCTGTACCCATTGCATGAAGTCTGTCGTTAGCTGCTCCTCGTTGTAAACCTGGCAGTAGCCAACACCATAGTCAATCGTAGCTTGGCACTCAAAGCCTGTTTCCACTCCCTTTACGAGAGATTCAATACGGCTCTTGACGAGTGCCATCGATTCCATCGAAAAGGTTCGGATGGTCCCTTCTAGCCTGGACTTCTCCGCGATGATGTTCTGCTTCGTCCCGCTCTCCAGCTTGCCAATCGTTACGACGGCAGAATCCAATGGATCAATATTGCGCGAAATAATCGATTGAAGCTGTGTCACCAGATGGCTTCCTGCAACCACCATGTCGTTCGCCTTATGCGGGAAGGCTGCATGCCCCCCTTTGCCAACCAAATCAATGTACAACTCAGAAGTGTTGGCAAACAGAATTCCAGGCTTCGTCGCAATATGACCAACTGGATATTCCGGCGCGATATGCAGGGCAAAAATAAAGTCCGGTCGCCACCCTGCAAACTCTTCACTTTCCATCATCGGCTCCGCACCGCCAGGACCTTCTTCTGCCGGTTGGAAGAGGAACAGCAAATCATCTGCTATCGGATGCTCGGTAAAATGCGTCAGGAGTCCAAGAGCAATTGCCATATGCATGTCATGCCCGCATGCATGCATGTATCCTTCATGAAGCGAGGGAAACGGGTAGGACGTTTCCTCTGCGATCGGCAGGCCATCCATATCCGTCCGCCAGGCAATTAATCGTTTTGGCTCCAATCCTGCCAGCTTGACCAAAATGCCTGTCCGCCACGTTTTGATCTCGATTCGCTCATGGGGAAGCTTATTCAAATAATCGAGTAAGTATTGTTGCGTTTTCACTTCAGCGAAGCCTGGCTCCGGTATTTGGTGCAGGTCTCGGCGAATTTGTGTAAACAAGGAAGTCGTCATGGTCTACGTCTCCTTTTTCGTACCCGTTCTTGCTGTTAATTGCTCCTCGAACACAGCAAGGAAACGATCCACATCGGCTTTTGTCAACGTCAGTGGCGGAAGCAGACGAACAATCGTTTTCTGCGTCACGTCAACGAGAATTCCTTCGTCAAGCAATGCTTGCTGCAAGTGGCTTACCTCTTCTGGGGTCGAAGAGAGCGGAATTCCAACCATCATTCCTTTCCCGCGAAGGGATTGCAGCTGATCTGGAAGACGCTTTCGCAACGCATCCAATCCCGACCACAGGTACGCAATCACCTCTTCTACGTGAGCGGTGAAAGCTGGATCAAGCAATTCGTCCAACACGACATTCCCCAGGGCAGCAGACAGTGGTGATGGTGCGAACGTCGTTCCGTGATCCCCCGGTTTGAACTGGTTCATCAGCTTTGGACCAGCGATGACACCGCCGAGCGGAAGCCCTCCCCCTATCCCTTTGGCAAAAAGGATAAGGTCTGGTGTTACGCCTGCATGCTCATAAGCAAACAGCTTTCCTGTTCTGCCCATTCCTGTCTGGATCTCGTCCATAACAAAGAGCATGCCTTCTTGTTCACAGATCGCAGCTACTTCTCGCAAGAACGCTTCCGTTAGCGGCACCACACCGCCCGAACCCAAGACTGGCTCCATGAGGACCGCAGCGGGCCTTGCTTCCTGGCAAATCGCTCGCAACCCTTCCGTGTCCTCCGCATCCAGTTCATAAACAGGAAAAGCCGGCTGAGGAAAGTCTTGATAGACGTGAGCCTGCCTCGTCAAACGCACGGCTCCAAGTGTTCGACCGTGAAAGCTGTTGCGCAAAACAACGATGCCTTCACGACCTGCTCCCTCGTTCTTTGTCCATTTGTGAATCAGCTTGATCGCAGATTCTGTGGCCTCTGCACCCGAGTTGGTGAAAAACACTTTCCCACTGATGCTGTTCGCAACCAAACGCTCGGCCAAACGAATCGCCGGCTTGTTTAAAAATACATTGGAAATATGCAAGAAGCGCTCTCCCTGCTCACGCAGTGCCTGTACAATGCGCGGATGAGAATGCCCCAGAACGTTTACCGCGAGTCCGGTAAACAAGTCGAGATAGCTCTTTCCGTTCGTATCGTACAAGTAATTTCCTTCACCTTTTTCGATGGCAATCGGAAGTCTTTTGTAAGTGGAGACGATATATTGTTCATCGAGCGAACGCCAGTCCATGTGCACTCTCTCCCTTACAACTGACGTAGCTCCTGCTTGATTTCTGTCTTGGAACGAGTTTTTTCATCGATTTGCTTGATTACGCGTGCAGGTGTTCCCGCAACTACCACGTATGGAGGTACATCTTCAATCACGACAGCACCCGCTGCAACTACAGCACCTTTTCCTACGCGTACACCTTCCAGAATGACAGCATTTGCTCCGATGACAACATCATCCTCGACAACAACTGGCTGTGCAGATGGCGGCTCGATAACGCCCGCGATAACCGATCCCGCGCCGATGTGGCAGTTTTTCCCGATGGTTCCACGTCCACCTACCACAACATTCATGTCGATCATTGTACCTTCACCGATGACTGCACCGATGTTAATGGAAGCACCCATCATGATGACCGCGTTGTTACCGATTGTCACTTGGTCACGAATAATTGCCCCCGGCTCAATACGAGCTTGAATCCCTTTAGTATCCAGCAACGGAATGGCGGAGTTGCGGCGATCGCTTTCTACTACATAATCTTCAATTTTGTCTGCGTTAGCAGCGAGCGCTGGCTCAATCTCTTTCCACTCACCAAAAACAACACCCGTCGGGCCAGTAATGAAAGATTTGGAGCTCGCACCGAAGTCGATTCCCTCCAGATTCCCTTTCACATATACCTTTACCGGTGTTTTCTTTTCGCTTTTTTGAATAAACGCGATAATTTCGTTGGCATCCATCATGTTCATTGTTACATCCTCCTCAAAAATAGCAGCATGGTAAATCAAAAAAAGCAATGAGTGCATTCGCTATCTCATTGCTCTTGATACTACACAAGCAAATCATAAATAGCGCTCCACAATAAGACACAGGTCCCTTGTGACAGGATGATCATTTTTCATGAGACACCCCAGCCTGTGCTACGTAGGGGCATAGCATAAGCTTCGGCGCTTTAGCCTTTCTTCCTTCTCCTGTCCCCTGACAGATTACGAAAAGGCTTACTCTTCTTCGGCGCACCTCTATTTAGAGTACATTATTCTAATTTTATTTAACTCTACCAAAATCAATGAAAGGTGGCAATAAGAAAAAAGTTATTGACAACGATTCTCATTTTCATTATTTTTATTGGTGAGAATGATACTCATTATCTAATTGGAGGTTTTACGTTTTATGAGCATTTTGATGGTATACGCGAGCATGACAGGGAATACACAGGAAATTGCTGAAGCAATTGCAGAAGGTATTCGTTCAACTGGTGCTGAGCTGGAGATAAAAGAAGTGATGGATGCGAGCGCAAAAGAACTCGAGGCTTATGACGGAATTCTTCTTGGCGCCTACACATGGGGCGATGGCGAACTGCCAGACGAATGCATGGATTTTTATGAGGAAATGAACGATATTGACCTCAGCGGGAAAAAGGTTGTCGCTTTTGGCTCTTGCGACTCCGCTTATGAGCATGTCGGTGCAGCTGTCGATATTTTGCTGAAAAAAGCGAGCGAGCGTGGCGCGGAAACGCCGATGGAAGGATTGAAAATCGAGCTTTCTCCTACTGCAAAAGAAGTGGAAACTTGCAAAGCATTTGGTGTATCGTTCGCTGAATTGCTCGGCTAAATTGCATTTACCAAATACTCTGGCACATGATATACTATCAATCCAACTTTATTAGGAGGATTGATCTCATGTCATTACATACAGATGAGATTCTATTACGGCCTCTCCACCAACAAGACGCAGCCGAGCTCCTAGAGCTTCGGCTGCGTAATCATGACTTTCTTCAACCATTTGAGCCGATCCGTCCCGCTTCTTTTTTGACCCTCGCAGGACAACAAGAGCAGATTTCACTAGCACAAAAAGATTTTGAACGTGGCACTGCCTATGCTTTTGGCGTGTTCTCCCGAGAATCCGAAAAGATGATTGGACGTGTAGCATTGTCTAATGTCGTACACGGCGCATGGCAAAATGCGACGATTGGCTACTTTATGGATCAGTCGTGCAATGGCAGGGGCTATACGACATCCGCAGTAAATCTCGCCCTTCTCTTTGCTTTAACAGATGCTGGACTGCACAGGGTGCAAGCTGCTGTCATGCCTCGCAATAAAGCTTCCATTCGGATTTTAGAAAAAAACCGTTTTCGCAAAGAAGGGCTTTCGTTACGCTATTTGCAAATTAACGGTGTATGGGAGGACCATCTCATCTACGCCATTACTGCTGAAGAGTGGTCTCATTAATCTCCTCGCTCTTTTCGCTTTCACGTAGCCGCTCCAGGATGCGCCGTTTGCGATACAGCATCATCCCCGCTTCGGCGACATCCTGTACGGTTGAGCGGTTCAAATAAGCTCCGAACAAAATACCCGCAATGGGCACCATTTGAAATAATTTTTTCCACCCAAAGTTTTCTGTGTACGTTACCACGACTTCACGCCATCCCTGCAATTGCGCCATCACCTCTCTCTGCGCATTTGGATCATCAAAGCGCGAGAGCTCAGTGAGTATCGCTTTTTTCCCTACGATGTCTGACGAGGCAAACTGCAAGCATTTGACGACAAACAGCCGCTCTCTCTTCTCTTCTGGTTGATAGCCATAGGCAAGAGCCATCTCTTGTAATACTTTGAGGGATGTCCCCATCAATAACGGGATATCGATCGCGAGGGTAAAAATCCCTCCGAAGCCAGTCGTCGCACCTTGTACAGTGGCAAAATTCGCACGCGAATCCTTCAGCTCCATCGCAACATCATTCATGATTGTAAGCGGCACAGCAGCCATCTCTTCCTTGCCAATAACAGGCGTGCCCTGTTCCTCTAACCGTTTGCGAAAGCGCTTGTAAATCGGTTCATCCTGCACCAAATAAGTTCCACCTGTCTCAAGAAAGGCTGCCATTTCATCTACGGCTTTTCCCAGCTTCTCTTGAACGAATGCAGGCGTAATCCGATCCAACAGAACAAAAGGAAGCCTGCCAAGCTTTTCCCAGAACCACAAGTCGTTCTGATCCTTCTCCCAAGCCTCCACTTCACGTAATGCTGTAACCAATGTCTCCTTAGACTCCCTCAAACCCAACAACCTCCTGGCAGCTCACACAGATTCTCCTCGCTTCCACTGACATTGGTTGCGCAAGATGGACTTGATATAGTCCTGCAACTCTTCTGACGTGGCGTGACAGACGAATTCTTTTTTATTTCTTACGATTCCTAGCTTCAAATGTTTCACTTGCTCTCCTTCAATCTGAAACCCGAACTTTTCCAAGATCGCCTTCTGCTCATTTGTCACAGGACTTCCTCCCCTTGTAGTGGAAAACCCCCATGCCAAATGCAAGGGGGTCTACCTACCTACTTCACTTCAATTGTAATCGTCAATGTTTCATTACGCTCATTTACATCGGTTTTCTTATTGTACTTTCTTTTCGAGTTGATAACCGTGCAGGTCTTGTTTGTGAGCGTATTCGTTACCTTGATCTTGTATTCTCCAGGCTTATCCGTATCGATATACTTTTTCAAATTCAGTGATTCAAGCCCGTCAGCATCGTCGCCATCACCTTTGCTTGGCTTGATGCTGGCGATCTTTTCCTCCCCGGAAAAGATCTCGATCCGATTTTCTGAGGAAATGGTACCGTTACTGTGCTTCCTACTGGCACCAATACCGATTTCGCCATGTTTCCATTCAAATTTCGGCATATAGTAGGCCGTCTTTTCGCTCTTATCTCTGATCTTTTTGGACCCGACAAGCTCAGCATGGGTAGCGATCAGCTTTAGGTCTTCCCATTCTTCGAGATCATCGCCTGCGTTCACTGTAATTTTTTGTCCATCCCGGTATTCCTTGCCGCTCTCACTACGAAGAAGAAGTGGTGCACTTGACGGAGATACGCCTGTGTCACCCGGCTCACATGCTGGATACGACTTGATTGGAGGCAAATCTTCTATCACTTGAACGTAGCCGCACCATACTTGCGCCGGGTCTCTTTTGCTATAGTAGTTGACTTTGTATCGCCCTGGCTTATAGCCGGACAACAGCAATGCTGTGTGATCCCAATTCAATTTGCTCTCGTCGACTATGACGTTATCAATCGCCCATACACCTGGCCCCTCATCATCATCTGCTTCGCTTCCATATTCGATGTGCTCGGCAGCAGTTGCCAGCCAGATCATATGAACAGGATTTTGATACAGCTTGACTGTATTATCAGAGGAATACAGGTTCATCTTTTCTACCCTCGGTGTTGATTGCTCGTTCTGCTTCATCAACACATCCATCGTGACATTTCCACTAGCAGGGCCGCAGGCATTTGGTGCACCTGGAACTTGTATTTGAACCGTTGTCGCCGAAGTATCGCTCCACAAAGACGATGTCTCTTTTTGCACCGTAACAGGCTCAAAGGTAACCGTGATTGTGATTCCAGCCAGTCTCTCAGGAATATCCACCTCAAAATGTTGCGCGTCTGTCAAGGTTTGTCCTGTTCCGTTCACCGACCATCTTCCTGGGATTGGCGAATACAACGGAACCTTCCCTGGTGCTGCTGGAGCTGTAATTTTTTGATCTTGCGTCAGCTTTTGACCGCTTGTATCCGTTCCCATGTACAGCTCGGCAACGCCTACTTGAATCGTCGTCATCCAAGGTGACATGGTTGTATCGTCCGGAACAAAGAGGAGCTCATACTGCCCCGTTAATAATGTACCCGTCGAAAATATTGTCGCAGGAACAGACCTCATCTCTGTACTCGTGGACTTATTTGTTAATTTCCATGTGCCCGGTACAGAACTGGTAAAGTCGTGTGAACCCATCGTTCCAAAAATGGCCGTTTGCCCGCCATTTGGTACTGGTTCTCCCTCTGCCTTTTCCCCATTAAATATGCTCGGGTAATTTTTGGCCTCTACCAGAAATCGCACATGCAATGTACTGCTCTTCCCTTTGGCATCCGTTACCATGAAGGTCAAAGTATGCGAGCCAGCAGACAGCTTTTCCGCTGGAATGGTAAACCGAGGTACTTGCCATTTGAAAGAAGTCTGTGACGAGGTATTTTCCGCTTGAAACTCCGTTAACTCTACTCCATCCAATAAAACTTCCTTCCGATTGAGGTTAGTGCCAGTTCCATAAGTGGTCTGTATCACGTCAATATCAAGTGGCGTCTCTGGAGGAAGAATAAACTCATCGTTCTTCACCCAGTTCCAACCATTTGAATCCAATCCTGCAACCTGATAATCGTTAAAGATAACCATATCGTGAACAGGCTGCTGCCGGATCGGCTTAGATACTTGGCTGTTTTTTTTCATGGATGCTGTTGCCCCGGCCCCGATGGCTGTCGGCACTGACACACCTGACAAAAAGGTGCCAGTTGCCAAACACACTAGAAGTGCTTTTACAACCCATTTTTTCACGAATTGTCCTCCTACTTTCTTCCTTACAATTTTATCAACTGTGATCATTCGACAAAAACGGCGAAATATCCTTTACAATCGATGGCTTTTTCTCCCTCTAGATATAGTTAAATGCTATTCAGTTTATAATTAATATAGATTTGACTTATATCACCCTGTCGGTAAAAATTTGATGAAAGGGAGGGGATCCAGATGGCACAAACCAATCAATGGAATGCCGGGCTATACGACACCAAAATGAATTTCGTTTCGGAATACGGCAAAGAGATAATGGACTGGCTACTGCCGGCTCCAGGAGAAAGCATTCTTGACTTAGGCTGTGGTACAGGCGATCTGTGTGCTCAACTATCGCTTGCGGGAGCTAATGTGACAGGAATCGACTTTTCTGCCGCCATGATTGAGGCTGCTCGCCAAAAATATCCGCAGTTAGCCTTTGAAGTAGCCGATGCGCATACGTATCGAACAGATGTCAGCTACGACGCTGTCTTTTCCAATGCCGCTCTTCACTGGATGAAACGTCCTGCAGAAGTTGTTGAAACCATTTGGTTGGCTCTTACTCCCGGTGGACGCTTTGTTGCCGAATTTGGAGGACACGGCAATTGCGGACAAATAACAAAGGCATTACGGACTGTTTTAGCACGAAAAGGTATATCGGCAGATGAGCGCTCACCTTGGTATTTTCCCAGCATGGGAGAGTACACGACCCTTTTGGAAAAGCAAGGCTTCCACGTTGTACTTGCCTCCCATTTTGATCGTCCCACTGTCATGGCTGATGGGGACCTGGGGCTTTCGCATTGGTTGAATTCTTTTTGCAGTCCTTTTTTTGCGGGATTGTCCTCAGATGAAATCCAACAGGTATGTAGGGACGTCGCTCGCTTACTGCGTCCTGCTTTGTTTCAAGAGGGTAACTGGGTGCTCGATTACAAGCGCATTCGCGTCATTGCCCATAAGAAATCAGAGAACGATGCTCTACATGGGGGAGCTGCACGATGACCCGTATTGCCTGTCTCCATGGACATCATTCGAATATTTCCCTCTTATCAGATGCGTTCGCAACCTTTGACGTAGAGCTCATTCATTTTGTTGATCCAGGTCTACTCCTGCAAAACGTGGGAACACCTGTCCATACCAAGGAGCAATCACATGCCAAATTACGTGATCAACTAACCTGGATGCAGAGCTGCGCCGCAGATGCTATCGTGATCACTTGCACGCAGTATGCCTCGCTGGTAACACCAGAGGATGAGGCAATGGCCACTGTCCCAATCTTCACAATCGATGGACCCTTTTTTCATGAGCTTGCCCAGCATACTGAGCCACAAGTTCTGCTGTTCTCCAATCCCGCTACTGTCCAACCTACGATGGAGCGTCTCGTGAAACACGCCCATTTCCGCAACCTTCATCCAGAGATTCAAATAAACATCGTCGAAAATGCTTTTGCCCTACTCATGGAAAACAAGCAGGAAGCGTACAGAGAAGCGATAAAGGACGCCCTGTATCACCTCCACCAAACGTTTCCAGACCAACCTATTGCAGTCGCACAGCTCTCCATGGCACCTATTGCCGATCAGTTTGCAAAGG
The DNA here is from genome assembly GCF_003013395.1 of Brevibacillus fortis. GTDB lineage: Bacteria > Bacillota > Bacilli > Brevibacillales > Brevibacillaceae > Brevibacillus > Brevibacillus fortis. The sequence continues at coordinate 123,017 of NZ_PXZM01000029.1, forward strand.
AAAACGGCTGTGCAATCTCCCATCCTTTATATAGTTTGACGTCGCACATCTCCGCAACGTTGCAATTGTGTTCAAACCGTTGAAAAACGTATGCGTGTAAAAAACAGCCCCGTTTGCTTAGGTCTTTGGCCAGTGGCAACGGGGCTGTCGATATTAACGAATTCGATTGGCTTTTACATGCCTTCGGAGTTGGTCACCAGAACCTCTTCTCCCTCATTCAAGCCGCCTTTGATTTCAATAAAATCATATCCTTCAATACCGATTTCTACGTCTTTCGGCATTGGATCTCCGGTACTCGGATCTTTCACCATGACCGTTCCCTGACCTGGACCCAGAATTTCAACCGCATTGCTTGGCAAGCGCAGGACATTCTGTGCTTGGGCGACGATAATATCGTTGTCTCCCGTCATCCCATGCTTAAAATCAGCCTTGTCTAGCAGTTCCACTTTTACCGCGAAACGAACTTCCTTTTCTTCCTTCTTTCCTTCTTTCGGGAGCTCTACGACTTTGCCTTTAAACGGCTCGGTACCAAACGCATACACATAAACATCGACATTTTGTCCGATTTTAATCGCGGGAATATCAAGCTCTCCAACGGCTGCCATAAAGTAAACAGAAGTTGTGTCCATAATAATGGCTGCAGGTTCTGACCCTGGCGCTTCGCCTTCTTTTACACCTAGCTTGGTGATTACACCGCTAATTGGCGCTGTTACTTGGTTCTTCGCAATTTCACGCTTTTTCTGCTCCATGTTCAATAAGGACCCTTTTAGCGCTAGTTCTTTTTCCATCAGCTCCATACCGGACGCTTCCATATCCATCTTGAACAGTTGTTGCCCGACCTTGATTACATCGTCCTTTTTCACATCGATCTTGCCGATTTTGCCGTACGTACCGGCCAAGATTTCCATTTCATCTGGCAGCTGGAATTCTTTCTGATTTCGGCTTACATATAAGAGGCCCTTATCATCCGTGTACTGTACCACACCCTTGTCCCCGACATAAATGGCCCCAGGCTTCTTGACCAATACCTCGACATTGTGAATTCCGCCAGCACCTTCTACTTTTTCACCAATTCTATCCACTTCCGTGACAACACCATCCACAAAATACATGGAAGTCGGAATGAATACCTTCACTTTTTGACCTACACTGAATCGTTCAGACTCATAGGAAGTGAATTGCCCAATAATTTTCAAATAGTCGGTATTAGCAAGTTTGGCGACTACTGTTTCTGGTCTGACATCTTGCCCTTCATCCACTGAGACTTCGATGACTTTCCCTTCCTTGGTAGCCGTGATCTTGTCTTTTTTCTGTTTAATTTCACTTAGTTCTTTTTTCGCTTTTAAAATTTCCAGCTCTAGCTTTTGAATTTCCAGCTGTGCATCCGAGCTGTCTATCGTGAACAAGACATCGCCTTTTTTCACAGACTGACCTTCCTTGACTAGCACTCGTTGCACCTTGCCATTGAGCTCTGGCTTGACTTCCTCACGCGCCTTCGCTTCCACTGTACCTGCTGAGTTGATCGTTTTCTTCACATCACCGCGTTCCACGAGCGCTGTCGGGAAGTTCGGTTTTTCTTCTGGCTTTTCTTCTGTAACCTCTTCGCCCTTGAAGTACGAATAGCCGTAATAGCTTCCCCCTCCAAGAACGGCCACGACCGTGGCGATTATGATCCATTTTTTCTTGTTCATCTTACGTTCCCCACATTTCATCTCTTATTCAGATCGAATCGCTTGCAGTGCACTTAAACGAGACGCGCGAATCGCCGGGAAGATTCCCGCCAATACCCCAATAATAAAGGAGAAGCCAATCGCAAACAGTGCCAGCCAGCTCGGAATGACCGCTAGCTTTGTCGGCTCAGCCTCAGGATCTCCTCCACCGCCAAAGCCCATGTTCAGACTATCCAAGAGACCGCCAGACGCACCAAAGTAGTTCACGAGCTCAACCGCTCCCCACGCCATGCCAAGACCAGCCAGTCCACCTATCAAGCCAATAAAGCCTGATTCCATTAAGAACAGCCAGCGAATATTCAACACAGTGGCTCCGATTACTTTCATGATGCCAATTTCTTTGGTTCGTTCCAAAATCGACATGATCATCGTATTGACGATTCCAATGGTTGCAACCAGCAAGGAGATTGCTGCAATTCCTCCGAGGACCATCTGTATGACGAAGAAGAAGTTATTGATGGTTTCCAGCTCACGTGCAGGCGACCATACTTCAAAGCCCTTTTCCTTCAACGCTTTGACGACACCCTCGACTTTTTCCCGAGATTCTACCTTGACTGTAATTCTGTCAAATTCAAATGTATCCTTTTTTGCTTTATCGCGTGAGCGGCGCGATGCACCCTCTTCAACTTCGTCACCTCGACTGCGCGTGACCCACTCGTTCAGCTCTTTCACAACGTTAATTGGTACATAAACCGCTGCTGACGAGTTACGTTCTTCAGACTTCTTTAGTTGACCGACAACCTTCACACGCAGTTCTTTTTTCTCGTATTTCGGTTCATCGTCGATGCGATATTCTCGTGACAAGATGAGAGTCCCTGCTCTGTCTACGAGATTGAAGGCCAGTGCTTCTCCGCCACCGATATCAGGCGGCGGCATGTTGGACATTTCATTACGGCCACCGCCGGCCTTTCTTCGCCGTTCCTCGCGCTTTTCCTTTTCTACGTCGCGCAATTCTCTGGAGACATCGAAAGCAACAACGATCTCTTGTGGTGCCCCTGTCAGATAGCTTCCTTTTTCAATGTCATTTTTGCGATAGGCAGCCGACTCACTCACATCGACGCCAATAAGCTGTACGTGACCTTCTCGTCTACCTACCTTCAGCTTCGCTTGCTCACGTAATTCTTTTATCGGCATAACTGCCTGAATGCCAGGAATCTTTTTTAATTCCTGCACCGCTTGCATATTCAGCTTCTTGACTTTATCCTCTGGAACATCAATCCATTCGCCATTTTCCTCGTACCAACGCAACGGCTCGACGTCCATCTCTGTCAAGTTCCCGAAGTTCTCCAAGCTTTTTACTGCACTTTCCTTAAGCCCTAAACTAAGTGCCATCATCGCGACGATTGCAGCCGTACCGATCATGACACCAACCGACGTGAGGGCTGTCCGCAGCTTCATTCGCCACAGATTCCTCCAGACGATGCGAAAAGAATCCATTACTTTCACTGTTTGTTCACCTCATACCCTCGCCTACGCTGGTCTTGTCCTTTTTTGTACAACCCGTCCGTCCTGGAGATAAATAACGCGGTCGGACTGTTCCGCTACTTCCTGCTCATGGGTAACGATGATGAACGTAGTCCCATTTTCCTTGTTCATTTCTCTCATTAATAGGAGAATCTCTTGTTCTGTCTTCGAGTCCAGGTTACCCGTCGGCTCATCCGCCAAGATGATGCCTGGCTGATTGACGAGCGCTCTCGCAATACTGACACGCTGCTGTTGTCCACCACTAAGCTCATTGGGTCTGTGGTGGATACGACCTTCCAGCCCTACACGGTGTAGGATTTCCGTTGCTTTCTCCCGACGTTTTTTCTTGCTTTCGCCCGCAAAAATCAAGGGAAGCTCTACGTTTTCCAACGCTGTCAGATTTGGGAGCAGATTGTATGACTGGAAGATAAAGCCCATATTTTTACGGCGAAACATGCATAGTTCGTTTTCGCTGTAACTGGAAATCACTGCTCCGCTAACCGTGACACTCCCTTCCTCCGGCTTGGTCAAGCCTGCAAGCAAATTCAAGAGCGTAGACTTGCCTGAACCCGACGAGCCGCACAGAGCCACGAATTCTCCCTGGTTGATATGAAGGTTGATATCAAACAGCACGGGCACTTTGATTTTTCCCGTTCCGTAGCTGTGATTGACCGCTGTCACCGTCAGCTCTCCTGTTGAATTGACCATCGTTTGTCGCACCTCATTCGTTCTTTCAAAATGGAAGCTTTCGTAAACATCACATACTAAAGACGTAACATTTCGCAAAACGTAACGCTCTTTCAGAAACAATTTACGATTTACGTAAATAACAATATTTTCTTCAAAAATATGTAACAGCTATGTAACCTTTTGCAGCCCGTTACGTCATACAATGTAGATGTCAACAAACCATGGAGGGTCGAAGAAGATGACTATCTATCGCTTTTTATTTGAAACAGCAACACGCAGATGGGTTGAAATCATCAAGGCACCCAGTATGTTTGAGGCAGCAAAGCAAGCCAAACAACTTGCAACCAAGCGTTCCAAGTCCATGTCCACTACCATCAGCTTCTCTTTCCACCACGCTGCTTCTCAAGCATAAATGCACACATACATAAACCGCTTACCCGCTATGGGAGGCGGTTTTTATATTTTGGGGGATATTATTGACAGCACGGATTTCTTCCTCTTTAATAGAGAGAGAGGCATTACAGTGCATGACAGTACAGATCCGCTTAGATTGTGCAGCGGTATACAAAGGGAGATAATCACAATGACCATGAAGAAAGCACTCACCATTGCAGGTTCCGACACCAGCGGCGGAGCTGGTCAGCAAGCAGACCTCAAAACGTTTCAGGAGCTTGGTGTTTTCGGGATGACCGCCCTCACCGTTATCGTAGCTCAAGATCCACATAACGAATGGTTTCACGAAGTGTTTCCGATCGATGTTGCGATCTTGGAAAAACAAATCGAAACCGTACTTTCCGGAATTGGCGTAGATGCTGTAAAAACAGGGATGCTCGGAACCACTGAACTGGTTGACCTCGCTACCCGTAAAATAAAACAATATGATCTGAAAAATGTTGTCGTTGACCCTGTGATGATCTGTAAGGGTGCAGATGAAGCCCTCCATCCAGAAATTGCAGTCAGCCTGCGTGAAGTCTTGCTCCCACACGCGACAGTTGCGACTCCTAACCTGTTCGAAGCGGGTATTCTCAGCCAAATGGGCGCACTGAAAAGCGTCGATGACATGAAGGAAGCGGCGAAGCGCATCCACGACTTCGGCACCTCTTATGTCGTTGTAAAAGGCGGCAGCAAGCTTCAAAGCGGCAATGCCGTAGATGTTTTCTATGACGGAAAAACGATCGAGGTATTAGAATCAGAGCGCTTTGAGACGAGCTTTACTCATGGTGCTGGCTGCACATTCTCAGCTGCAATCTGTGCTGAATTGGCAAAAGGAAGCTCTGTGAACAACGCAGTAGCTGTCGCCAAAGAATTTATTACCGAAGCGATTCGCCACTCGTTTGCGCTCAATAAATATGTGGGACCTACTAATCACGGTGCGTACCGCATGAAAAAGCACGGCGAAGCGATTTGCTAATCACGTATTGGTAAGCAAAAACTCCTGACCATCTCCGAGGCTTCTCGGCAGGTCAGGAGTTTTCTTATGTTTACGCTTGTTTTTTGATGGCGACCTCGGGTTTGATTGGGGCAACTTTTCGATTCAGGCGCACGGAAGACACTGTAAATACGATGAGTGCAGACCAGATGAATCCAAAGCTGATAAGATGTACCTGTGTGAAAGGCTCACCGAACAAGAAAACAGCTGATAGGAGCGATATCGTAGGCGCCAAGTATTGGATGAAGCCCACAACGGAAAGTGGAAGTCTAGTCGTTGCTTGGGCGAACCAGTAGAGCGGCATGGCAGTAGCTACCCCAGCCAGCGTCAGCAACAAGAGTTGCCACCACACTAAGGATGTCATCGTCTCCGTCCCATTGACCTGTAGCATCAACAGATAACCGAAAGCAATAGGCGCCACAAACAGCGTCTCCCACGCCAAGCCGATCATCGCTTCCATCCGGACGACCTTTTTCGCTAAGCTGTAAAAAGCGAAGGTCAGGGCAAGCGATAGAGAGACCCATGGAATCTCACCATACTGGAAGGTGATGAACAAGACTCCGAAAGCGGCGAGTACAAGCGCGAGCCATTGCCCGGCATTCAATTTTTCTTTTAAGAAAATGACTCCGAGCAGTACGGTGATGAGAGGATTCATGTAGTAGCCAAGACTCGTTTGCATGACTTGATCGTTATTTACTGCCCAGATAAAAATGAGCCAGTTTGCGCTGATCAGCAGTGAACATATCGCTAATGCTCCGAACATTTTAAAACCAGTAACCGCGCTCCACATACTGCGCCAACGTTTCGTTACCTGAATAATGATTGCGACAAAAATAATAGACCAGACGATTCGATGAGCGAGTATCTCCCATGCCCCCATTGCCTGAAACAGCTTCCAATAGAGCGGGAGTAACCCCCAAGCCAAATACGCCACAATTGCGTAAATAATCCCCTGTCTCATCCTTGCTCCTCCATGTGTTTCGCCTTCTCTTTCTCTATAGACGACTTTTTGAACTTCTTCTCTATCGAGTAGTGTAACGGAAATATGAAAAAACAGCTATGTATTCTCACGAAGTATAATGGGTCCCCTACACTTTCGTCCGTTACCATATTACCAATGCATGCAGCTAGTAAATTACCTTAGTAGCACAGTGAAGCATGGACAAAAATTTTATTGTACCACTTTTATACCTGTAGTACAATAGTCATTATTCTTCCGAGTTTAGTCATACGAAAGGAACTTTTACTTATGACATACTGGCGATCTATCTTTTTAGTTTTATTCGGTGCGTGCAGCTACGGCGTCCTCTCAATCTTCATGAAGCATGCTTTTCAACTCGGCTTTACCCCATTTGAAATGAGCGGGAGCCAATTGATTTTTGGCGGCTTGATCATGACAGTCATGGCCATCTTTTTCTCCAAGCAACGGTTTTCGTTCAAGTATTTGATGCTTTTGGCACCAGCCAGCCTCATGATGGCCTCAACCAGTCTTTTTTACCATCAGGCTGTTAGCCGGGTCTCTGCTTCACTCGCAATCGTTCTCCTCTTTCAGTTTACCTGGATTGGTGTCTTGCTGGAGGCGATTGTCGATCGCAAATGGCCGACCGCTGAAAAATGGGTGTCTCTGGTTATGCTTGGAGCAGGGACGGTTCTTGCAAGCGGACTTGGCGAAAGTGGCATTCAGAGTGTAGACATGGTGGGATTGATCTTCGGTCTGCTGTCTGGCGCGACCTTTGCCCTGGTTATTTTCTTTAGCGGACGAATTCTCCCTGGAATGGATCCCTATTTGCGAAGCGCCATTTCAATTAGTACGGCTGCCCTGATGCTCTCGATCGTTTATCCACCCACTTTCCTGGTAAATGGTCAGCTTCTGCAAGGTCTGCTACCGCTCGGTCTTATAGTTGCGATCTTCGGTTCGGTCATCCCGATCTTCTGTTTGGCAGTCGGTGTGCCCCGGATCGGCAATGGCCTGGCTACTATTTTAAGTGCAGTCGAGCTGCCTACAGTCGTGCTCTTGTCGAGCTTCGTGCTTCAAGAGACTGTCTCTCTCCCTCAATGGGGTGGCGTTTTTATGATTCTTGCTGCCATTTGTGTACCGCAAGTAAAATGGCGGAAACTATTCTCCCCTTCTCGCGCCCTCGAGCAGGAAAGAATGTAGTGCAGTTCCAATAAACAGTATATAAATGGCGTGCAGACGAGCTGATTCTGCACGCTTTTTTTGTTGCTATACCCCTTCTTATAGAAGGAAGGTAGATTCTCTCGCTCGAATGTATTTGCGATAGACTGCCACGCAAGGGGGAAAAGGTATGGAAAAACGGCATAGGGTGCTATTCCAGCAGCTTGAGGATTATCGACAGGAGACATTAAAAGCAATCGATGGTTTGACGGATGAAGATGTGAACCTTATACCCGATGGTTTCTCAAACAATATCTTGTGGAATCTGGGACATATCTATCTCGACCAGTATTTATGGATTGCCCACCTTACAAAAGAAACGATCTCGTTATCCCCTGGCTTCAACGAATGGTTTAACTTCGGGACAAAACCTGCTGACTGGGATACCCCACCACCAAAACTCGCAGTGCTTGTCTCCCTTTTACAAGAACAACCTCAGAAGATACAAGCCGCTTACAAGGATCGATTAGAAGAAGAGTTTCCCGCAACTGAATCCGGCATGCATACGATTGCACAAGTGCTTGTCCGAACGATTTTTCACGAAGGGGTGCATCTCGCATCAATCAACACAATCCGGAGGTTTCTAGGCAAATGAACCAGATCATAACTCCTATTTTTCGTATGTTTGACGTGGAAAAGGCAAGAGAGTTTTATGTAGACTTTCTAGGTTTTCAGGTTGATTGGGAGCATCGTTACGAGGAGCATTTTCCTTTGTATATGCAAATTTCGTCTCCATCGTGCACGCTCCATCTGTCCGAGCATCACGGAGATGCTTGTCCTGGTTCCGCAATTCGCGTGCAGGTAGTGAACATTGAGCTTTTTCACCAGTCACTGGTGCGTCAAGAATACAAGTACGCTTGTCCCGGTCTGGAGGAGACACCATGGGGAACTCGTGAAGTGAGCGTGACTGATCCTTTTGGCAATCGCCTTCACTTTTATCAGCCTGTCGATCATTCGTAGACGAATACAAAGAAAGCCCAGCAGGAGTTCCTTTACAGGAGCCACTGCTGGGCTATTTCATTTTACATTTTCATCATAAATGGGGCGATCGATGGGACTTGAACCCACGAGTGCCGGAGCCACAATCCGGTGCGTTAACCCCTTCGCCACGACCGCCATGTATAGGGTTTGCTTGGTGCGGTCGAGAGGACTTGAACCTCCACGGTGTTGCCACCACTAGAACCTGAATCTAGCGCGTCTGCCAATTCCGCCACGACCGCATATGAAAATGGTGGAGGCTGACGGGATCGAACCGCCGACCCTCTGCTTGTAAGGCAGATGCTCTCCCAGCTGAGCTAAGCCTCCAGATACCCCACAAAGTGACGCCAATACAATGAAGCATATTCCGAGTACTTTGCGGGGGCCCCGGATTACTATACGGGATGTTTAAGTGACCCGTAGGGGATTCGAACCCCTGTATGACAGCGTGAAAGGCTGCTGTGTTAAACCGCTTCACCAACGGGCCAAGTATGATGGCGGATGGAGTGGGATTTGAACCCACGAGACGGTTCGACACCGCCTACACGATTTCCAATCGTGCTCCTTCGGCCGCTCGGACATCCATCCATCGTGCCTGCAAGCGTTCGCTTCGGCAAGAATTAATCTATCATATTCACAACATGATTTCAAGTGATATTTTCAAAGTTTTTCCCTTGTTCGAACATCGGATATAAAAAAGGGAGATTGCCTAAAGCAACTTCACTTGTTGTTCAATATGATACAAGTAGTATCCCTTTATAAGACGGAGTGATGTCAGTTGTCAAAAAGAAATCGTCGTTCAGGAGGCTTCCCCTGTTTGTACGGAAACTGGTGTGGGCCTGGATGCTCCGGGCCGGGTGCGCCGATTGATGACGTCGACAGATGCTGCAAGCGACATGATGATTGCTATCGAAAGCACGGCTATTTTTCTTGTCATTGCGATCAGGAGCTGGTGCGTTGCCTTCGAAATAAAGTAAACAATTCGACGGAAAAAGGGAGAATGGCTGGACTCATCTCGAATTTTTTCTCTCGAACAGGGTGCTCTCCCAACAATCCCCGCTAGTTTTTTCTGAATCGTTCTCTTTCTCAGTTTTCATACAAAAATTGGTAACAACTTGGACATGAATCAGACATAATTCCCTTGTTTTTCCTTGTATTTTTTTGGTACTCTATTGAATGTCCAAGGAGGGTACGCAGCGTGGAATTGCACATACGAACAGACGCCAGTGTGGCGCTGACGTTAAAGAGAGAAATTATATGTCATGGTATTTCCCGTTTTTATGTCCGTCCATACGATGATGATCAAGTAGAATTTATATTCCTAGCACTATCAGAGCACCAGAAGAAGCTGCTGTCTTATTCACTACGAAATTACAGCTACTGTCTAACATATCTAGCTTAATCGTTCTACGGCCATTTTTCCTCCCCTTTTTCAAGGGGAATTTTTATTCTTATTTTTCGATGTAACCAAAACGGCGCACTTCGTCTGGTGTCAAGTTATACAACGCATTCAAAAATTCGATTTGGAAACTGCCAGGACCTACTCCTGCTGCTTTTTCTGCTGCCAGCTGCGCAGCAACACCGTAGCATACCAATGCCGCAGCTCCTGCGATCAGCTTGTCATTCGCAACGGCTGCAAACGCTCCCATAACAGATGTTAACAAACAGCCTGTTCCGGTCACCTTCGTTAAGATTGGATGACCATTATGGATCGAGTAAGTCGTTTCTCCATCCGAAATCACATCGACCTTGCCTGTAATTGCGACAATTGTCTTTAGCTTTTTCGCTGCTGCTCTCGCTAGGTCCGCGACATCTCCTCCCGCTTCCTTCGCATCTACACCTTTAATCTCCCAGCGCTCCCCGATGACATTAGCAATCTCGGCAGCATTTCCTCTAATGAAGGTAAGGTCGAGCTCCTGCGCAAGATATTGACTTGTCTCAGTTCGGTACGATGTAGCCCCCGCTCCCACAGGATCAAACAAAACAGGCACTCCATGTTGATTCGCCGATTTTCCTGCGATCACCATCGCTTCTATCTCATGCTCATTCAATGTCCCTATATTCAATACAAGAGCTCCAGCGATCTTTGCCATATCTGCCACCTCTTGTTTGGCATACGCCATGACAGGTGATGCACCAAGGGCTAACAAGCCATTCGCTGTATAGTTCGTGACAACTACGTTCGTCATGTTATGGACAAGTGGATTTTCCTCGCGCACTTTAATTAGTAATTGCCCGATTGTCTCCAGAATCATGATCGTTACCCCTTTCATCTTGAACGACGACTCGTGGAATCATCTTGTACACCTCGATGACTTCCCCTAATATAGAATGCTCTTGCATGACGCCAATGATGATATACGAGTGTTTTAAGATGGGTAATTCGCGCATGTCAGCTACGATTTTCCACGTTTTCCCATCATCGTCTGTCACGCTAGCACTGAAGGAGACTCTTCCCGCCCCTTCCTTCAAAATGTCCACGGCATCAAGGACCCCACATATTTTCATCCGATCATCTGGATGCATAATCCGGTTTTCCTCGACCCATTTCAGCTTCATTTCTTCTACTTTTAATGTTTTCCATCGATCAAGGAACTCCCAATCTTTGGAATGTGGAAATATATGCTTCGTTTGCTCGAGGAAGGTGTTGTACTCTCCGTGAAGCTGATCTACATAATCATCTACATCCTCAGAAATCACGCGAATAGAATCCTCTCCGCATGTACGGATGTGGTGAGCCAGGTATTTGAAGGACTCGATCATGTCAAAGTTCCCCCAACCCCAGGCCTGTTCGCCGAAAACTCCCCCCCGGGTTCGGCATTTTAGGCAGGTGAAGTAATAGTATGTAGGCATATCTGTTCCCCTATCTCCCCTATTTTGTCTCTCTTTTGGTATCGGTTGAGGAAGCGCAGCAATTTATGTTACATTCGAACCTATTTTTTGAAACTTCTCACGCAATTTGTTCACAATTTAACTCCTGTTATTTAGTGTAAGTTAAATCACAAAAGGTGGCTCCCCCCAAAATTTTTCAGGAAGCCACTCTTCATTATACTCCTTTTATGGCAATAAGAGGGTTACATTTTGCGACGACAGATGCAAGATTTGCTCCCACAACTGAATCGATGATTTGATCCACATCTTTATAGGCTTGCGGGCATTCATCAAGGATGGACGTGAGCGAACGGTGATTCACCATGATCTCATCTTCCTGTCCCACACGCATTGCCTGCTCGAATTGATCGATCGTCACTAGCTCTTTGGTTGCCTTGCGGGAACGGACACGCCCTGCACCATGACAGATCGAATAAAAGTTTTTGGCTCCGGCATCAGATCCGACCATGATATAGGACGATGTTCCCATAGAGCCTGGGATCAAAGCTGGATGTCCCGTTTCACGGTAAGCCTTCGGATTTTGGAAATGGCCTGCCGGCAGCGCCTTCGTCGCTCCTTTGCGGTGGACGAGCATCGGTGTGTTGCGGTGGAATTCTTTCAAGGCGTAATTATGCATTAAGTCATACAGGACTGGCGTACGCATCTCACTTCCGAATACATCCTGAAACGCCTTCTCCACTGAAAATCCAATCATATGCCGATTCGTTACCGCAAAGTTCAGAGCAGAGTACATCAAATTCAAATACTGTTTCCCTTCCTCGCTTTGGATCGGAGCATAAACCAGGCTCGGTTCGGGATTCGTGATCCCCCATTTGTACATGACTTCCTTGAAGCTTTTGGTATAATCACGCCCTAGCATTGCCCCCCACGCCCGTGAACCGGAATGAATCATGATGACGACCTGGCCGTCGAACAGTCCCCACGCTTTTGCAATCTCCCTGTTCTCCTCCGCGATCTCGATATGTTGGATTTCAATAAAGTGGTTTCCGCCCCCCAATGTTCCCAATTGGCCCCAAGCACGACTCCAAGATTTTTGCGGGATTTGCTCAAGGAAGGAATGGTCGAATTCAAATGTGTACTTTTCCACATGCGAGAAAGAACGACTTAGTGTGTCAGGCGCCACTTCTGTGTCCGGAATGTAGTTGCCAGGCAGTCCTTTCAAGCCATGCTTCACCACTTCTTCCAAGCGAATATCTGTAAAATGCGTATTTCCCCGTTCGTTTGTCGGGACGTACGCTTCGATCGCTTCGATCAATGCACGTTTTAGACTCTTGTCTTTGAGGTCGTCTCGATGCAAGGGAGTCAGATGCACACGCATTCCACACCCAATGTCTGATCCTACGATGGAAGGCGAGACAAATCCATCGGCAAAATTCCAAACCGCTGTCGTCCCAATGCACGTTCCGACGCCGACATGCGCATCAGGTGTATACGAAAAATACACATTTCGCGGAATACGCAGATTATTGTCTGCCATTTGAAATACACGTTCACCGAAGCTCGCAAAGACTTCGTCATTCGCAAAAACGTGCACATTTCCATGCTCCAGCTTCACTTCACGATGGTTGTTTCCATGCAATATTGTTTTCATCATCCATTTCTCCTGTCTTTCGCAGCCTGTGCTGTTTTTCATACCCTTATTTTCCATCGGCGCATCTGTTTTGAACATGGTAAAAGTATTACGAACCTCTTTTTATCATTGACTTCTCTTCAGCCTCTTCGTAATATGAGGACTAATTTGGAAATAAATGACGAATGAATAAGGATGAGTGTAATGGCACGCGAAAGCTTTGACAAAGAGCTGCAATTGCTCCGTCTCCTGTTTTTGACCGCTGGCGCTTACAATCGTCAGCAATTGGCAGAGCGGCTTGGGATCTCCGTTCATACCCTAGATAAAACGATAAAAAAGCTGAAAGACATCCAATCGACTTTTTACCAGCATGTAGGCGATGAGGAGAAAAAAGAGTATTACGCGCAGCTTCGTTACAACTATTTTGAGGTGACGGACAATTTCTTGATGTTTTTATACCATGCAAAATCATTGAAGGACTCGGAAGTAGAGCGACTGTCGCACATCTTGGAAAAGCTCAGACAGCAGCCTCACTCCATTAAAGACTTGCTGGATACGTTTGTGGATACAGAGCCTGATGAAAAAACAATTCGCCAGGACATGAAATACCTCGAAGAAATTGGCGTGATTAAAAACGTTAGTGAGGTCAGACCGTACGTCTATCAATTCGACGGTGAGCTGCTGGACTCGTTGACGGACGACGAGCTATTGGATCTGTATGATTTCATCGACTTCATGGCCAATACACAACTGCCGGCCGTCCCTGGTTATCTCCTGCAAGAAAAAGTGAAGCGTTATCTCAAATTTCGCTTGAAGCGAACCGATGCATCTGCGTTTTTATACAAATATCATTTCGTCTCACGTATTCTCGATGAATATCAAGCTTTGCTTCTCACCGAAGCCATTCGTCAGCGAAACATCGTTGAATTTCACTATTACACGCCCAAACGCCTAAAGTTTTACGATTCCCAAAATACGAATCCGGCTTTCCAAAGGGATACATCGGGGCGACATCAAAAAGTGATTCCGCTCCGGGTTATTTTTGATCATCAATACGGCAGATGGTACTTGCTGGCACAAGGATGCGGCAATGGTCCGCTGCGCAAATACCGTGTGGAAGGAATGACCAAGCTAGTAACAGGCAGATCGGTCACGCGAGACATTTTCTCTTCCTTGCAAGCAAGTGCGGATGAGCGCATTGCCCACAGCTGGCTAATTGATACTGGAAAACTCGTAACCGTACGCCTTCGCTTTTTCCAGCCTCGCGACACGCCTCATTCCTTTATCCAAGAGCGAGTGGAGGCACAAGGGCAATGGGGGATTGTGACAGAAGAATCACGTGAGAGCTTTGTCTATGAGATCAAAGTGAACAGCACGATGGAAATTACACCGTGGATTCGCAGCTTCGGTTCAAGCGTCGAAGTCCTTGAACCGCTGTTTCTTCGCAAGCAATTCCAAAAAGAATGGGAGGAGCTGCTCGCCTACTATGAATTTGTTTGACAAGATACACAATTACCAGCTAGTGACACGGCTGGATGAAGCGGGTGTTTATCCGGTAACCTCACACGAAAAAGCGTGGCTCGCCTTGATGCTAGCGAATCCATCTGCGGGAGAAATTTTCGAGCCCGCGACACTCGATAAGCTTCGTCGTTTGACAGACATGTCAGAGAGCGAATCGACCGAACAAGAACGTTTCGTAGAAAAAGCCCAAACTCAGGCCAAACAGCTCTGGAGCCCACACGTGCGCACCCTGCGGCGAATCATTCTCGGCAAAAACCACATAAAAATAACCGCAGCCACGAACAAAGGCCGGGTTTTTCGCGATCAGCGAGGAGTTCCCTACAAGCTGGAATATTCACTTGCCAAGAAGGCCTGGTACCTGATCTGGCTGAACATGTCTTCCAACCGCGTGATCACGACTCCGCTGCATCTCATTCGCTCCGTCGACGAGCTTTACATAGAAGATGTATGGTATGACAGTTTTTTACCGACCATTTCGAAACAGATCCAACAGCGCAAGCAGATGGCAAAAATCGTGATCATCCGCCGTTACAACGCAGAGCTGCAGCGCATATTGTACGCCTTTTCCTGCTTTGACAAAGAGGTCGCTTTTGACCCCGAATTACAAGTGTATACGATCACCCTGCATTTTCTATCCGACGAGCAGGAGTTTATTTTATCGCGCATTCGTTTTCTCGGCCTGCGGGTAAAAATAGTAGAAAACGATCAACTCAAACAGCGAATGGCAGAGTCGGCAACGAATGCCTTGGCAAGATACACAGAACCACCACTTTGATTGTCCCAAAAAATCAGGAAATCATACCCTATTCGATTTCCTGCATTTCCCTTATTATAATTCAGGTGAGATAGTAGCTAATCCAAGGCAGAGGTAGAAATGATGAAAACAACATGTAAAAAAGCGTCTCTCATATGTGGGCTATGGCTTAGTTTGTCATGGCCGTTTCTTACAGAGCCGGCGCAAGCAGCAAGTGTCATCCAGGCAAAAGTGGTCGCAACCTCTCTCAACGTTCGCAGTGAACCAGCCCCCAATGCTTCCGTTGTGGCTACCGTGCCGTATGGAGCCGTCGTGACGATTACGGATGAAGCATACGGTTGGGCAAAAATTAGATACAATCAAAAGGTAGGCTGGGTCGCGGGGTATTACTTGCAAAAAGGAGCGGTAACGAGTACAGGTTCGGCTTCTTCACCAGCCACAACATCCACTGTCAAAAGCAAGCAAGGCACGGTTTTGGCCGATTCGCTTCGAATGCGAAAAGGGCCAAGCACGAGCCATGAGATTATTCTTTCGCTGCCCAGTGGAACCCGTGTAGACATTTTGAAAAAGCAAGGAGATTGGATCCAAGCGCGAACTTCGAGCGGACAAACAGGCTGGGTCTCTGCGACGTATATTGGTGATGCCAAAGCCAACACTCCTGTTTCCAAAAGCTCCAAAGCGCCAGGCTTAAAAGGAAAAGTCATCGTCATCGACCCGGGACATGGTGGTTCAGATGTCGGGACACAGGGAACGAAGTGGAATAGCATGGAAAAAACGTTGAATTACAAAACGTCCATGCTGCTCGCCAGCAAACTGCGACAACGAGGTGCGCAAGTCTTCATGACGAGGACAAGTGACACAGAAAAGCCTTCGCTCTCGCAGCGTGTCGCTTATAGCGAATCCAAGGCGGCAGATGCCTTCATCAGCATCCATTACAATTCTTCTCTGAAGCCAAATAGCGGTACCCTGACGTTTTATTATTCGCAAGACAAAGATGAGCCGTTAGCTCGAGCGATTGAGTCTCGCTTGGCAGGTGGCATCGGACTCCGAAGCAACGGCATTTCATTCGGCAATTATCATGTCCTGCGAGAAAACGACGATCCGTCCGTATTAATTGAACTTGGCTTCCTATCGAATCCAAAGGATGAAGGCATCGTCCGTACAGCTTCCTATCAGGACAAAGCTGCGCAGGCGATTACGGAAGCACTCGCTGATTATTTCGGTCGATAATCATACGGCTGGACACTGTAAGAGAACAGCTTCCGCTCGAATTTTCCTTTGGCACCAATGATCTGATACCAGGTCTCACCGATCAGCAAATCGGTGGCGAAATCTTTCTCCAGCAGATTGGTGATCGCTTCTATGACCGCTTTCTCATTGTCTTTTTGAATTCTCAACGACAAGGCCAGGACGAAATACGCCTGGTCTTCTTCCATTTCCAACAAATGCAGCCGGGCTGTACCGCGGCGTTTAGCGTTGAAACCGTCGATCACATTCGACAGGCTCTTTTTTGCCTGCACTTTATACTTTGTCGCTTCCCTCCAGGCGGTAATAACCGAATCGTACAACGAAAACGTCAGGATGAAATGGCTGGCGTAATCCTTCGGGTCAAAAGGCTCCGGTCCGATTTGCTTCTCATCCGCCGGTATGACGACGAATGCTTTGTAGTTGCTAAAAAACGGATCGCTCATGGCAGGTCCTTTCCTTCGATAGTCTTCTGTGTTGGTTAGTATCCACTAGGGAAGCAGGATATTATGTACAAAAACGGCCATAAACGTTCAAAAGGCCAAGTCGACATGAAAACCGACTTGGCCTTTTGCTTGCTTTTGTATAGGCATGTTTTTTCAACTGAATATCTACTCATTACCGGTGGGTCATCGAGACGTTTCCATGCCCGTGCTCCTCTTCCATGACCGCCATTCCTGCACCACGATGTACGGTCCAGGTGATGACTTGGCTGGAAATGACAACGGCCAAAATAGTATACATCATCTCTTTCATCGGTACGAACCAGAACGACATGCAAAGCACAATGACGTCCAGTAAAAGAAAGACCGTACCAATGGACAATCCCGTGTACTTACTGATCAACAGGGAGAAAATATCGTCTCCACCTGTCGCAGCTCCATAGCGCAGAACCAATCCGGTGCCCAGCCCGGTCAATACACCGGACAAGACAGACGCCAGCGGCATCATTCTGCTCATATCCATGACAATCGGTGAAAAACGTTCAAACAAATCGTAAAATCCAGTAAAAGCAAGGGATGCAAAAATGGTGTCCCAAATGAACTGGCGGCCTCTTACTAACCAGGCAACCAAAAACAGTGGAATATCCAGCAAAAGCATCACCATCGCTGGCGGTAAGTCAAAGGCGTATTTCGCCAATAACCCCAAGCCAACAAACCCACCTTCAGACAAATGGTTCTGAAAGTTAATGTGATAATACGCAAAAGCAAGTAAACAAGCTCCAAACAAAATCATACTATAACGCTTAGATAACTGCAGCGCTCTCCTCATCATGGTTTCCTCGCATTTTTGTCGGTTTAGACACAGACGACCAACCGACTACCGAGGAACATCGAAAGTATAAGTCGCTACTCATACAAAGGGCCTCGCTTTCGTAGTAGATTAGTCGTCTTCAGTGACGAGCGACTACTACGAAGCTAGATGTAGGAGAGGTCAAAACGTTTCCAGATCGTCCTATGGGGACGCATGGTATCCTGATCCCTTCCATGGCTTTTCTTGTATTATATCATAAAAAAGGTAAAAAGACGACTCGAAACCGTCTTTTCACCGAGTTAAAATCGGAAAGCTTGTCCTTTTATCTCCACCGGAATCCCTGCTGTGACAAGAAAAACTTGATCAGAAACAGCTGCCACGCGTTGATTCATTAAGCCCGCCAAATCACGGAACATACGGCCCAACGGGTGTTGTGGGACGAGTCCGTCGCCTACTTCGTTTGTCACCAATAAAACGGTCCCTGGGTAGTCTTTCAGCTTGTTTACCAGCACATCAACCTGCCGGAGCACTTGCTCAAACGGCTGCTCCTCTCCATCATGCAGCAGCCAATTGGACAGCCAAAGGATCAAGCAATCAACCAAAATCACTGTCTGTTGATCTTGTATTTCCTTTTGAGCTCCCAGCTTCGCGAGCCATTCTGTCAATGCGTACGGCTCCTCGATCGTTTGCCAAGAGAAGCCAGACTGCAAGCGGCGGTCTCGGTGGTGCAAGATCCGCTCTTCCATCTCCTCATCAGAGATTTGTGCGGTCGCGATGTAAACACCCGAGGAACCCAAGTGAGCCGCGTATTTTTCTGCAAATGTGCTTTTACCGCTGCGTGCTCCGCCTGTAATGAGTACGATCATGCTTCTTTCTCCTTATTCGCACGTGTTCAAACTTGCGATTGCAAAATAATTTGCGGCAAATGATGGACAGGATGCTCCATGACAATCGGTCTGGTTCCGTATACAGCCTCTATTCTGTCACTTTGCAAGATGTCTTTTGGTGCGCCGACACTCATCTGCTTTCCTTTATGAAGCATCAAAATACGATCGCAGTATAGGGAGGCCAGATTCAGATCGTGCAGCACAGCAATGACCGTCACCTGAGTCGTCTTTTGCCATTTTCGCACGATGTCCATGAGTTGAATCTGGTACCCGATATCGAGGTAAGTCGTAGGTTCATCGAGCAACAGCACCTGAGGTCTTTGGATCAATGCCTTCCCCAAAGCTACGCGCTGCTTTTCCCCACCACTCAACTGATCCAGTGTGCGATCTTCCAAATGTTCAAGGCCGAGCATCTGTACGATTTCATCAATGAGCGATGCGACATCCTGCTTCTCTTCTCCCAACCAATTTTGGTAAGGAAAACGCCCCATCTCTAGTACCTCTCGAACACGGAAGCCAACTGGCGGCAGTCCTTCTTGCTCCAAAACAGCAAGTATTTTGGCAAGCTCCTTGCGTGGATACGAATGAAGCTTCTTCTCTTGAAGCAAAATGTCTCCTGCATCTGCCTTGATGACACCTGAAATGATTTTTAGCAAGGTGGATTTACCGCTTCCATTGGGCCCGATGATGCCAAAAAATTCTCCCTTGTCCACGGAAAAATCGATTCCGTGTAAAACAGGCGCATCCTGATACGATTTTTGCAAGTTGCGCACATTGATCATAAGCTTACGTTACCTCTTCCTAAAGCGTTTATTTTGCTTCAATAAATAGGCGAAAAACGGGGCTCCCAGAAATGCTGTCACGACACCGAGCGGGATTTCCGTTGGACTCAGCAGCATTCTGGCAAGAGTGTCGGCCCACAGCACATAAATACCGCCGCAGATCGCAGCCATAGGCAGTAAAATACGATAGTCAGGACCAACCAGCAATCGGACGAGATGCGGTACCACCAGACCAACGAACCCGATAATTCCCGCGATAGAAACCGCCGCTGCAGTCAGGAGGGTCGAGACAACCAGAACCACCAGCTTCGTTCGATCAACATGGACGCCGAGATGCGCAGCCTGCCGCTCCCCCAAAGCAAATAGGTTCAAGGAGCGCGCATAGCTCACGAGCACCATTCCCCCTATGACCAAGTACGGAATCAAGACGTACGTGAAGGCCCAGCCGCGAAATGACAGGCTCCCCATAAGCCAGAATACAATCTCATTCACAGTCTGATCGGATAGCGACACCATAAAGGAAACGAGCGAGCCAAGAAAAGCCTGCACCACTACACCAGACAAAATCAAGGTCTCCGTTTGCAGCTTTCCTTGCGTGTTCGCGAGGCCGAGTACGATCCATAAACTAAGCAGTCCGGTAAGAAAAGCGACGACAGGCGTGCTCCATGCACCCAAAAAGGTGATTTGCAAGCCAAAAAGGATCAAGAAGGCTGCCCCGACAGCAGAACCCGATGCCACGCCCATCGTAAACGGATCTGCTAGCGGATTGCGCAAAACTCCCTGAAAGCCCGCTCCCGCAAGTGACAAGCAGGCACCAATCAAGACAGCCAATACTACGCGTGGAAAACGAACCTTCATGACAATTTGCTCAGAAGACTCCGGCCACGTTACTGTGATCCACTCAGACAAGCCCGGGATCTGATGGAGCAGGATGAGCCACACTTGCGAAATGGGGAGATGTGCTGCTCCCATCGAGATGCTGATGACTATCGATGCCAGAAGGACGAGACAGCTTACTCCTCCCCATACGAACAATCTCTTCTTCATTTTATTTCACCAAGTCAGGGTAAATCGCCTTGGCAACTTCGATCAAGCCTTGTGTAATACGCGGACCAGGACGGGAAAGAATATTTTGGTCCATGCCAAAGATTTGTTTCTCACGGATCGCCTTCATCTTGTCCCAGCCATTGCGATTCGCTATCATATCCTCCAGCTTGACGCCAGTCTTTTCATCAGTAATTCCGCTCGCGTACAAAATGACGTCTGGGTCGTTTTGTAAAATCTTTTCCTCACTGATCGGATTCCAGCCCTCGGTGTCAGATGCAATGTTTGTCGCTCCAGCCAGTGTGATGAGTTCATCCATGAACTCGCCTTTTCCGACTGTCCAGCCTGGGGAAAATTCCAAGTATACCTTTTTCTTCTCTTCTGGTTTTACATTTTTCACTGCTTCTTGAACGTAGGCGATGTCTTTCTTCATTTGCGCCACGACTTTTTGGGCTTGTTCTTGTTTGTTGGTGATAACTCCCATCGCCAAAATGTTGTTTAGGATGTCATCCATTTTTGTCGGATGGGTAATATAGACAGGCATTCCGAGAGATTTTAGCTTGTCTGCTACAGGCTTTTCCATCGAAATTCCGCCGATTACCATATCTGGAGTCTGAGCGAGAATAGCTTCTTCATTCGGCTTGACTACTCCACCAACTTTTGGTTTTGCCTTCGCCGCATCTGGATAATCGTCATAATCTGAAACCGCTACGATCCGATCTGCCAAGCCTAATGCGAACAAAATCTCTGTCTCGGCAGGTGATGTTGAGACGATTCGCTCAGGGGCTTTTGCAAAGGTCACTTCTTTTCCTGTCGCATCCGTGACGGTCAATGGATACGTTGTTTGTTTTGCAGGCTGCACTGCCGCGTTCTCTTGCGGTGCGCTTGTTTGCCCACCTGGTGCCGGTTGACTGTTACCCGCACAACCTGCGAGACTCGCTGCAACCAATAGTGGGATCATGAATCGCAATGAACGTTTCATATAGTAAACTTCCTTTCTGCATGTCTGATTGACTGTCATTTCCCATAAAAAAATCGACCCTTGCTTCCGTTCGGAAATCAAAGGGTCGGCACTTCAGGGCAAACAGACATGTTAGTCCGCTTCCTGAAATAGGCCGATCCTTTCCGCGAAGGCAACAGGCACTAAAACAAACAGGCAGGTCTCCTGGCTTACGGCTGAGGAACAAACCGCTTTACAGTGGCGGGACCGCGCCGGATTTTCACCGACTTCCCTTTTCACCCGGTCTTCTGGTTCAAAGACGAGGCACCTGTTTGCTGTTACGTTTGAAATTGTTACAGTCCATGACTCAACCTACATCATAGCATTCCTTGGATGAAAAAAGAATGACAAACACTCTGCGAACGCCATCTGGCTTCCCAAAAATGAAAAACGCCTGAACAAAAGGTTCAGGCAATTGTAACGCTTTATTTCCCTCGTTTCTGCAAATAATCTAGAATGCCCATGGAGCATACTTGTAAATCGAGCTTGAGTACTTCGAAAACATCGTGGTCACCGCTGATGCCTTGTGACTGTAGATGATCAGCGACTCGTTCCAATAACTTACGAGACAGCTCATCGTATGTTTGTCCAATAGCAAGCGCTGACTCTCCTTCCGCCACAAACACGGGGAGCCACTCACGTAATTGGCGGTACGCGTCATCTACTTGCTCTGACATCCCAAAATGACCAAAGTAAATGCGACTCAGCTTGCGCGCTTCAAAACGGTTTAGAGAAGCTAACATGGCCTCCGGGTCAAACTGATTCGGGGAAGTCGACGGCAACACGAGGTGTATGCCATCCTCTTTAAGCTGTGGATAGAGTACACCTGCCGTATCACCTGTGAACATGCCACGGCTTACTGGATCGTAGATGCTGAAATGATGATTGGCGTGACCAGGCGAATCCAGAAACTCCAACACGCAATTCTCTCCGATCTGTAGTGTATCCCCGTCCCCGCGAATCAAAATCCGCTCCTCAGAAACAGCCTCAATCGGATCAAACAGACGATCAAAATCATCATGATAAACGGCTCGCGCTCCTGCAATTAGTCGGCTCGGGTCTACGAGATGTCGTGCACCTTTTGGATGGACAACGACCTTTGCGTTCGGGCAATCCTTTAGAAATAGTCCCGCTCCTCCCGCATGATCCAAGTGAATATGCGTCACGATGATGTATTTTACTTGTTCCGTCGTATAACCGAGCTTGGCGAGACCGGCCTTGATATAAGGGACGGAGGGGCTTGGCCCTGTTTCTACCAATGTGAGCTCTTCTTCCGCGATCACATATGTACCCGTACGTTCAGGCCACCCCATATCAAAACCGTCTATTAAATGGATGCGTCCCCCTAAATAGATTGGCTGTGTTGATTGCATGTAAATACTCCTCCTTTTCAAAAGCCAATATATTGCTGGAATATTTACACTTTACCATCTATAGTGGACGCATTGGGGATAAACAACACAAAATCTTCATATTTTTATCGTAATATGAGGGCAGCAAAAACAATTCCATTATCTGGAGGGGTACAAAAATGGGTCAGCTTTTTTCAGAATTACGACCTGAGCATGAGGCGTTCATCAAGAAGCAACAGATGTTCTTTGTTGCCTCTGCTCCTATGGACACAGATGGTCACGTGAATCTTTCACCGAAAGGGTACGATTCTTTGCGCATATTATCGCCCACAGAGGTCGCTTACTTGGACCTGACTGGAAGCGGAAACGAAACCAGTGCTCATCTGCAGGAAAATGGCAGAATTACTATCATGTTCTGTGCATTCGAAGGCCCCCCTCTCATCATGCGCCTATACGGCAAAGGAACGGTTATTCTCCCAGATACGCCCAGATGGGATGAGCTCGTAAATGACTTCCCACTTCTGCCCGGTGCTCGTCAAATCATTACCGTAAACATACAGGAAGTAAAGACCTCTTGCGGCTGGGCAATCCCCTTCTACTCCTTTTCAAAAGAACGCGAAACCCTTCAGAAATGGACCCTGGCGAAAGACGAGCAGGAACTGCTTGCTTATCAACAAGAAAACAACGTACGAAGCATGGATGGATTGCCAACACCATTGGGACAAAAGCTTTTTCCTGTAGTAGAAGGGGATAACTAATCGTACAACGCAAAGAAGCTGCCTTGCTCGCAGCTTCTTTGTTTGAAACCTCTTTACTTGCTGGTATAAATGACGACCGCATCGCGAAGAAACGCTGCTACACCTGGCTGTTCCTTGTCATAGTAAGCAGTAAAGCGCGGGTCATCGACGTACATCTGCGCAACACCTGCGTGAGCTTCTTTGCTGTAGCTGTCCCAATAAAAGCTGAGCCATTGACGGTGAAGATCAGCTGCTTTTTGGGAAAGCTCATGTGCAGGATCTCCCGTCGCAAAAGCCTGCGCCAATGTCTCATGCAGTTCTTCATTCAACTGCTCAAGTGCGGCGTACTCCTGCTCCGTCATTCCTTTGATTTTGTGATTCGATTTGTCAATCTGGTCACTTCCATATTTTGTGCGAATCTCTTCTCCGTACTGAGCCTCGTTGTCGTCAATCAACTTTTGCTTGAAGCCTTCAAATTTTTGCTTGTCACTCATCGTTTTGGTCCCCTCTCTTTGTGCTAATGTCAAATCGACATTGGCGATTAACGCATCCAATTGCGCTCGCCTATCCAGGAGCTTCTCGCGGTGCTCCCGCAGTGCCCGGTCAGCATCAAAGGTTGGTGAATCCAGAATCTCCTTGATCTCCTCCAAGCTCACACCCAGCTCGCGGTAGAAAAGGATTTGCTGCAATCGATCCACCTCTTGCTGTCCGTAAATGCGATACCCTGACGAATTGATTCTCGCCGGCTTGAGAAGATCAATTTCATCGTAGTATCGGAGCGTCCGGGTGCTGACACCCGCCAGGAGTCCTAGCTTTTGCACCGTATATTCCATGTTCATTCCTCCTGACAAATTGATCGTACACATTTACGGACCGTCAATGTCAAACACATTTTCATAATAAAATTGGCGTTACTCTATTTTTATTATTTGTTAAAATAATAGGAAGGGTATTACAAAGGAGGTTATGCGATGCTCTATGTCATCGGCTTCATTGTAGCCATACTTGGTGCTGGCTGGGGATTAACAGGGCTGCTCAGTCTCAAAGCAAGAGACAAACATGCTATCACCCATTATGCTGACGATGCATACGCCCAGCAAACCTTGTTCCAAATGCACAACAATCCTACCCAAGGAATGTAAAAAAAGAAAGTTGGCTGCCCGCATCGTGTGCAAGGCAGCCAACTTTCTTTTTTACAGAGCTTGGAACGTATCGGTCAATACCGGTACGATTTGTTTTTTACGGGAGACAACGCCCTTCAGAACAGCTTTGTTGTCTACCAATGTTACTTGGTACGCTTTTTCTACTGCTTGTGTTGCGCTACCAAGAGCGATTGCAACAGAGTCGTTGTTCAAGATATCCGTTACGACAAACACGAACAGGTCCAAACCTTTTTCAGCGATGTTTGCATTCATAGCCGATTCCAATTCGCTTTGGCGTGTGAGTACATCATTGACATCAACTGCATTTACTTGCGCGATTTCTACTTTCGCATTGCCCATTTGGAACTCTTTTGCATCCAGTGTGAGCAGTTGTGCGATTGTTTTGTCGCTTAAGTCTGCCCCCGCTTTGAGCATGTCCAGACCGTATGCTTCCAGATTGACACCCGCGATTTCAGCCAGCTCATGTGCTGCCGCTACATCTTGCTCCGTGCACGTTGGAGATTTCAACAGCAACGTATCCGAAATGATGGCAGAAAGCATCAAGCCCGCTATTTCTTTTGGAATGTCTACGCCGTTTTCTTTGTACATTTTCTTCAAAATGGTTGTCGTGCATCCAACTGGCTCTGCACGGAAGTAGAGAGGATTGCTCGTCTCAAAGTTCGCAATACGATGATGGTCGATCACTTCTACCACTTGCACTTGCTCAATATCATTCGCGCTTTGTTGGCGCTCGTTGTGGTCTACAAGGATGACTTCATTTACTTCATTCGCCACTGTTTCTACGAGGCGAGGCTCTTTTACTTGGAAGTAATTCAACACAAATGCTGTTTCGCTGCTGATTACACCGAGGCGTACAGGCTCTACATTCGCGCCCAGTTTTGTTTTCAAGTCAGCGTACACCAGTGCTGAACAAATGGAATCCGTGTCTGGATTTTTATGACCGAAGATTAGTTTTTTTTCCATCATCCATACTCCTTAATCGTGATTTGGCGTCAAAATTATACCATAGGTTAGAGGATATGCCCAAGATCCATTATAGGTTCAAATTGGATCATTGGAAATACGGTTTTCAAGATCAATTAGTAAAAAATGGGAGGCCATGACACAAAAAACCGACCCTCTACATAGTAAAGGGTCGGTGAGCAATATAGCTGATTCGATTAATCGTCCCAGTCTACATCCAGTACAGCACCTGTCGTAGCGGAAATCTCCAAATCTACTTCCTGTCCTTTCGCCGTTTTCACTTCCACGTCATACACGTATTGGTTATCGTCTTCATCCAGCTTAATGGATTTGATGTTACCGTTCACTTTCGCCAAAGCGATTTTTTTCGCTTGCTCTACACTGATTTTCACTTGTTGGTTTTTCCACTGATCGTCGTTGTCGTCGTCATGATCATCATTGTCATCGTGGTCAACTGTTTGCCACACCTCGCCAGTCATCGCGTCGACGTACACATCAAACTCTTGATGCTTGTTTTTGATCTCTGCTTTGTATACGAGGAAACCGTCCTCTTCATCCAGCTTCCATTCCGTAATAATACCAGACTGTACATCCCGAACTTTTTTGAGTGCTTTTTCAGGAGTGATGCGCACGAGCTTCGCCCAATTGTGTTTCACATCATCGTCGATTTGCAGGTACACGGTAGAAGTGTTCTTTTGCTGTCCGCTGTTGTACTGGTTGCTATGTGCAAAGGCTGTTACGCTGAGGCTCCCTACAATCAGTGCTCCTACCATGGTCATGACTACTTTTTTCATATGATCTCGCTCCTTTTTTTAACTGGTTTTGTTTGATCTCCTTTATCATAAAAAGGGCAGATGAAGGAAAAAAAAGAGAGAGATTAGAAATTGATGAGAAAATAGATAAGACCTCTCACAGATTCCATGATTGCCAGTGAGCCAGCACGCTTAACAAAAAGAGCGCGTGTTTTCTACTGGCAAAAACGATCCATTCCGGCTGTAAGAATGAAACATCCGCGCTTTTGCGTGCTTTCCGCTTCTTTCTGTATAATAAAAGCAATCGAGAGGACAACAGCTGACTCGATAACATGCGAAAGAGAGCGTGAATGGCAGTTGTTCTTAAATGAGAAGGAGAAACGATTTTTCCGTGGAATCACCACTTTTGAAAAACATCTTTTTTTGAATCTATTTTCTCGTAACCATGCACATGGTCGTCATGTCCGTTATGACCTTGGAAGTGAAAAACCCAGCACGTATCCAATTGACTGCACAAGCAACACAAGCTATCTCCTATGCCTATTCGGAATCAGACAATCGAAAATAAACAAAAGCACTCTACTAATCTTGTAGAGTGCTTCTTATACGTTTACGATAAACCATTCATGTGAAAAAGGAGTGACAGCAAGGGGGCTATCGCATAAGTATTTTCTATTTTCCGAGATTGATCTTAATGGCTTCCAATCCAGCGATTTCTCCCAGGAAGAACGTATCGCCCGCGAGTGTATCCATGGTGTAAACATGGTTGTTTTTCACTGCTTTGAGGTTTTTCCAGACAGGATGATCCTTCCAGATATGAATCAACCCTTCCGGCTCCTCTGCTTTCGCCGAACGACGGTTCTCAGCAATAAAGATATGATCGGGAGCGAGCTCACTCAACGCCTCGATTCCGATACGCCCCCCAATCTTGCCATCCTCGGGCAATCCTGTTATCGGTGTCAGCCCCACTTCCTCATAGTAAATCGGGAAGTTTTTGGGATGCATCACCGTAAAATCCTTACCATTGGAAACGAGGAATAGCACCGTTTCTCCTTTATGCTTATCTGCTGCTGCTTTTGCTTCGTTCTTCAGCTTATCAAAATCGGCCAAAACTTGCTTCGCCTTTTCTTCTTTACCAATCACTTCCGCTATTTTCATGAGGCGGTTGGGTGCATCCACTGAGAAATCAATGACGATGGAATCAGCCATTTTGTTGAATTCCTCAAATCTAGAGCCTTTTCCGGTGCTTGTCATGACAATAACCTCTGGGTCCATCTCCAACAAGGTCTCCAAATTCGTTTTTCCACCCAGATCCTTCACCGTTTTCCCTTCCGCATACTTCGCAAAAATGGGTGACTTACTTTTCGTCGACTCAAAGCCTTCGGATACAATCGGAGCAAAATCTAGTACGAGGAAGTAATCTGTTCCCATGATATCAACAGAAGCGACACGCTCTGGCTTTTTCTCCAGTGTGACTTCTCCCATCGTATGCTTGATGGTTCGCGGATACACAGGCTCCCCTGTCCCTTTTGTATCAGGTTGTGATGCTCCTGCCTCAACCGTTTGCGTTTTATTGTTAGCGTTTGTGTCTGTCGTCGCCTGTCCTGCCCCGCACCCCGCCACGACGGCTGTGGCTAAGATTACGGACAGAATGCCTGATAGTTTCTTTTTCATATATATTGAACTCCTTTTTCATCTCCTGATTTCAAACGTGTCTTACCCTTTTGACCGGATCAACAAATACAGAAAATAAGGGCCCCCAATGAGGGAAATGACAATGCCCGCTGGTACTTCTGTAGCCGGCATGATGCTTCGCCCTATCGTATCCCCGGCCAATACGAGCAATGAACCGACGAGCGCCGTAATGGGCAGCATGTATTGATGCTGGGGACCGACCAATCTGCGCGCGATATGCGGGCCAAGCAAGCCGATAAACCCTATCCCTCCGCCAGTCGCTACACTCGACGCAGCCAGACCAACCGCTCCCGCCATCAAGGCCAGTCGCTCCCGTTGAAGAGATACGCCCAGACTTGCTGCAATTTGTTCGTTCATACTGAGCAGGTTCAGCACACTTGCCTTCCGATACACGTACGGCAACAGGATCACCATCCACGGCAACAGTGCCAGCACGAACTTCCAATTGGAACCCCACAACGATCCCATTTGCCAAGTGACGACAAACTCGAGGTTCCGCGGATTCAACTGAAGCGTCAAAATAATGCTGATGGCACTAAGCCCCGCCCCAACTGCAATCCCTGTAAGCAAAAGACGAGTAGGTGATATTCCATGGCCCCGCTTGTATGCAAGCAGATAGATGATGGTCGCAGTGACAGTGGCACCGATGAGTGCGAGAAACGGCATCAAAAAAGGGGGAGCCATATTCGTCGCGGGATAAAGAGAGACGAACAACAATACGGACAGTCCAGCACCTGAACTGATTCCAAGAATGCCGGGGTCAGACAGACCATTGCGAGAGATTCCTTGCAGAATCGCTCCCGATACAGCAAGCCCAGCCCCAATCATGACCGCAATCACCATCCGAGGAAGCCGCAGCTCAAACAGCACGAGATTCTGCTTTTTCGAGCCCTCCCCCAGCAACGTCTGCAACACCTCGAAGGGCCCAATACTGTACGGTCCCGTGTTCAAGCTCAGGACAAAACCGACAAGCAAAAGTACCGCGAAAAGGAGGATCAGTCGGACACTACGGCTTTTTCTTTTTTCGGAAAATAGATCGATGTCCACTACCACTCCCTCCTTTCCTTACGAGCCAGGTACAGGAAGAAAGGGACTCCGATGACAGCGATAATAGCGCCAAGCGGTGTCTCGTAGGGCATCGCTATCATTTTGGCTCCAATGTCTGCAAAAACAACCAAAACGCCTCCCATGACTGCCGAACAAGGAATAATCCAGCGGTAATCAACCCCGACCAGAAAACGAACGATATGTGGGACGACGAGACCGACAAACCCAACACCGCCAACCGTTGAGACTGAAGCACCTGCCAGCACCATGACGACAACCGCCGCCACCCCCTTCACCAGCCTGGTCTTTTGTCCGAGTCCCGCTGCTATCTCTTCTCCCAGACTCAAAATGGTAATGGAGCGAGAAAGAATCATTGCCACAATGATTCCTCCCACAATCCATGGCATCATGACGGATACTTGAAACCACTCCGCTGTAGAGATCCCCCCGGCCGACCAGAAAGCCAGATCGTAGTTGATCTGAAACAAGAGGGAAATCGCCTGACTGATTCCTGATATGAGTGAGCTGACGACTGCTCCCGCCAACGCGAGTCGTAAAGGTGTCAAACCGTTTTTAGAAAAATAGGCCAGTCCATAAACAAGACCTACCCCCAAACCCGCTCCGATAAAAGAAAAGAGAATAATAGACTCAAAAGGGAGTCCTGGTGCAAAAGCAAAAACGAGTACGAGCACGAATCCAGCCCCTGCATTAATGCCCATCAAGCCCGTATCCGCAATCGGATTTCTCGTGACGCCTTGCATAATGGCTCCCGCTACGGCAAAAGCAGCACCCACCAACGCTCCTGCCAAGGCACGTGGCAATCTCAGTGTTTGAATAATGACGTGGTGCTCGTTGCTAGAATCATAGTGAAAAATCGAGTTCCAAACGGTGGCAAACGAGATGTTAGCCACTCCCGTGATAATGGATGAACCTAGCCCGAACAAGATGGCGCATATCCCCGCAACAATTAAAACGGTCGCCATCCACGGCCTAGTTCGAAGCGAAGCATTTTTAGTGATCGGCTGTGACAGTGACATTTCCCTTCTTATCCTCCAAAGCAACGGTTGAATCAATCACGGTCAGCTTGTCATTTGCAGCCGTTCTCGCTCGTGCTTCCGGGATGACCTCCGGAAAGCCAAGCTGAAGCATTCCTACGAGTTTTTCCTCCGCACGTACCCCTACCGCTTGCAAAAATCCTGCTTGATACGTGAACGGTTCCGTTTTCCAAACGACGCCCAATCCCCGCTCCCACGCCGCAAGCTGAAAGTTTTGAATCAACGTGCAGGCTGCCGCATAGTCCTCTTCCCGTTCTCTTTGCCGAGAGTCTTCGTTGACGATGACGAATAAATACGCCGGAACGCGTAAGAGTAATTCAGGATCTCTTTTTTTCATGGCATTTTGAAGAATGGCATCGACGACAATCTGCTTGCCTTCCTCCCTATACAGAACGAATCGCCAAGGCTCGCGCAGTCCGTGGTTAGGCGCCCAGACGGCTACATCCAGCAACTCACGAATCAGTTCCAGTGGAACCGGATCTGGCTTGAATTTCTTTATGGTTCTGCGGTCACGGATCGCTTGTGCAATCGGATACTGTGGTGACATCATCTCGTTCCCTCCAACAATAGTGATACTCATTCTCAATCATTATCACAAACTTGTGGACGCAAGAAAATTGAAGAACCTGATTCCTTTTTTGTACATTCCTGTGACTCTGCAAAATGCGTGAGCGCCTCTGAAATCGCCTGCTCATGGCCGAGTGCGGAATAATGCAGCCAAGGATATACCCCAGCTCGATGTACATTTCCTTTTAATCGATGCTTGCGTACATCCGTGCGAATTTTCCTTTCGTCGAAAAGCAGAATATGATCAGCCTGAAAATCATGAAGTTCATCCAGGCTCGTGATATCCAGAAAGGCAAAATGATCTGTTCCCATTGGCGGTCTCACCTGTAGGTCACCGTATAAAATATCGGAAATTTTCCGCCTTCTCGCCCC
The DNA here is from genome assembly GCF_003013395.1 of Brevibacillus fortis. Classification (GTDB taxonomy): domain Bacteria; phylum Bacillota; class Bacilli; order Brevibacillales; family Brevibacillaceae; genus Brevibacillus; species Brevibacillus fortis. The sequence continues at coordinate 154,136 of NZ_PXZM01000029.1, forward strand.
AAAGATACGGGCTCCACCATCCCAAGCCCTCACTGCCATAACGGTTTCATTCCCAATTTTTTTGCGGATACGCTCGCGGGCAGCAACTGCTTTCAGATCATAATAATAGAGCCAACTCGTCGCCACCTCTGCAATTCCCAGCATGGTAGCTACCTGCTGCAAATGATCTCGCCAGGTCGTTGTTTTGAAAGGAATGAGCTGTGTCGGTGCAATGGCTTCCAATTGTTCAAGCCATGGTGCAACCTGATCTGTACCGACAATCAAATCCGGCTCCATCTGGCGCAGACGATACAAGTCAAATTCCAACGTAGCAGCTTCCATCTGGGAGTACGGCCGCTTTTGCCGATGCTTTTCCCAAACGGGGATCAGATGTTGAATCGAAACCCCCAATGCAAGCAGATCGCCGATGATTGCTGGATGGAGAACGGCTATTTTCTTGTGTAACGATTTCTTGAAGCGATAAGGGGGCACGCCAACGATCTTTTTAAACATCCGACTGAAATAGTACACATCCCGATAGCCAACTTCACTAGCTACCTCAGGAATCATCACGTCCTCCGCCACCAGAAGCTGACAGGCCTTCTCCATTCGTTTCCGATTGATGAATTGCAAGGGAGTGAGCGAGGTGTACTCCTTAAACTGCTGATAGAAAAGGGTCGGCGTCATTCCTGAGTAGCGAGCCATCTCTTCAATTTGAAAAGTCTCCTCACAATGCTGCTCCATATGCTCAGCGATCCCTTGAAGAAGTTGCTGACGATCTGTTTTTTTCTCTTGCAGCGTAATTCCAGCCATAATCGCTTGCCATAGCTTCAGAAAAAGAATTTGCATGGTTGCCTGATCGAAATGATCCTTTCGCCATGCCAGATGCAATTGTTCGATGTGATGGTGAATCAAGGAGATTGCTTCGATATGGTGCTTCCCCTGGATTGGTAGCATCACTTCGTTTATGAGCCAGCCATCCCTTTCTTTTCTGGCATGAGCAGCAAAAAGCGCCACATAACAAACATAGATGTTCTCCGTAATGGGCAAAAGGGCGAGCCCTTCCTCTATATCCTCTGGAGATATGACCAAGAAATCTCCCTGGGTAAGCATCCCTCCTGTCTTATCCAACCGAAACGACGCCCTGCCCTCTATTACCAGAATGATTATTTGTTCGCTTCTATCTCTCGCTTCTGCAAGCTTCCATTCTTTTGAAATGGACAAAACTTGCACATCATTTACAGTGATGACATTCGGATCACTATATTTGTCTGTTTTCCCCATAACTAACTCCTCTTGAATCATGATGTAGCAATCCATTGATAACAATTCTCATTAATTGTACGGGAGACTGGATAAAACTGCAATTGCACTTGAATGAGAAAAAGCAAAAAAACGCCTAACGATCATCAAGATGACCACTCGGCGTTTTTCCCTCTCCACTTAAGTTATTCTTATGACTCAGTGTCCGACCATCCAAGGTCGCTTCCCCCCGCGGCTGTGGGAATGACCACCATACGAGTGACTCCCATGGCTGCACCCTGCTCCCTCGTGTGAATGAGCTTGTTTCCTGACGATTTTCGGTTCCACACCACGCTCGATACGTTGGCGCAACGCTTGCGGTGTCATGATCAATCCTGGTGCAGCATACAAACGCTTTGACGGTTGCTGGCAATCGGGGCACGCAACGCTATCTGTAAGCTCGCTCATCTTCAGCCACTGTACAAATGGACCACATTCCTCGCACATGTAATCGTATCTCGGCATCGTATTTGGCTCCCTCTTTCGCGGTCTTTTTCTAGACTACTTCGGTAAAATATCTCGATCAAAAATGCTAGTTGGGATAGACAAGGTGCAGCACGCGTTCGGAATATCGACGATCCCCGCAATTCTTCCCTCCACCGGTGCCGTACCCAGCAGCATGTAGGCCTGCTCCCCCGTGAAACCCATCGCTGTTTTCAAATACTCGATGGCATTTAGGCATGCATTGCGGTAAGCGACGTGCGCATCCATGTACAGCTGCTGCCCTGTCGTCTCATGGACAGAAATTCCTTCGAAAACGAGGTATTCCGTGTAGCGAGGCTCTACTGGACCTGGCTTGAATACAGGGTTATTCACGATGTTATACTTTGCCATCCCGCCCTTGATTACGTCGACATGAAGATCCAGCCATCCAGCCATTTCAATTCCACCGCAGAAGGTCACTTCACCGTCTCCTTGTGAAAAATGCAAATCGCCCATGGACAGCTTCGCTCCATTTACATAAACCGGGAAGTAGATGCGAGTGCCTTTGGACAAGTTTTTAATATCGCAGTTTCCGCCATGCTCGCGAGGAGGGACAGTTCGAGCCGCTTCTCTGGCAATCCGATCAAACTCGGCTCCTTTTAAACTGCCCAACACCGCGCTGTGCGGGGTCGGCAAATTAGCGAGTGGCGGCATTCGTTCAGGATTTGTCGCTACGAGGTCGCTCTCTCTTCGGTTCCAGCGATCCAGTAGCTGGTGGGAAGGTGCCGTACCGATCAAGCCTGGATGAAGAAGGCCAGCAAATTTGACTCCTGGCAAATGACGAGAGGTCGTGTATATTCCGTGGAAGTCCCAGATCGACTTGGCCGCTTGTGCGTAATGATCGACGAGGAAGCTCCCGCCGTTTTCTTTGGCGAAAATCCCGTTAAAGCCCCATTCCGATTGGGGAAGTGCCCCGATATCGAGAATATCGACAACCAGGAGGTCGCCTGGTTCTGCTCCATTCACCCAGACAGGTCCACTGAGCACATGGACGCGATTGAGATTGACATCGCGAATGTCGGAAGGGTCATCGTTGTTACTGATCTGCCCGTCCGTCCAGTCCTTACATTCCATGCGGAAAACAGCTCCTGGATTCACGGAAACTGTTGCCGGAATGTCTGGGTGCCATCTGTTGTGACCAGGTGTATCCTGCTCCTCCATCGGCTTGTTCAAGTCAACTCGAAATAAAACTTCTGGCATGCTGCTTCCCCCTCACATGTTCAAAATTGCGAATGATGTACATTCACAAAAAAGAAGCAAATGACATGCCAATGCTTGCAGGTCTCGATAAAAATTTGATGATACCGATTCTTTTGGCTATTTTCTCCTGTATACTTATTACATAGAGCTTGTCGCAAAACAGGTCATGCAGTTGATCTGTCTTTGACCGGAAATATCTCTCATCTCTTGTATCGCTTTCGTCATTGTGTGTCGTTTGTTTCCCTGCTTCCTTGTCGGACACCTGTCCCACGATCGAACAAACAAACTATAACCAAGAAAGGGTGCGAGAACGATTTTTGAAGCCGGCATACTGCTCTCGTCTTTCGATTCTTCCGCTGTAATCGAGCGTTCCCATCATCGCACGATCTCTCATGCTGTCTTTCATTCTCTCTATCAGCAATTACAGGCCTCCGCGAATTTTTCACCCTACGAATTTTCTCTGATCAGGGATGCACTTATTCATTTCCTACATAATGGCTCTTTGCCATTTCTCCCGCTATCTCTTTCAACTACGAGACGCCCTTCTACACCTCAATCTGATCCTGTGATTCCAGCTCTCAGCCACGTCTCTCATTCAGCTCCCAATTGGAAGAGTCTTCTTTTCGCATGGGCCGAACACAGCCAAGAATACCTAATCGCGGTCAGTGACGAGGGGGTTGTGCTGTTTTCTAACAAGCGGGCACAAGAACGATTTTCGTTATATGAAGGCCTTGTACTCGAGGTAGATTGGGAACAAGAACGCTTAAGCAATTGGTTTTTGGAAGAACTCGATCTGGGGGAAAAGACGGGGTATCGTCTTTTTCTTATTCGCCCATGCATGTCAACCTTGTCAAAAACAGCTAGCAGCTACTCGTTTTCAGAGATTCAAACGAATAGTCCCCTCTATCAAGCCCAACTACATACAGCACGTATCGCTGCACAATCTTTATCGAATACGTTATTGCTGGGAGAAACAGGCTGTGGCAAAGAAGTCCTTGCACGTGCCATCCACTCATCCAGTTCGCGAAAAGACGGCCCTTTTCTTGCAGTCAATATCGCAGCACTTCCACGCGAGCTTATCGCCAGTGAGCTGTTTGGATATACAGAAGGAGCTTTTACTGGAGCAAAAAAAGGAGGGCAACCGGGAAAATTTGAAGCAGCAAATGGAGGAACGCTTTTTCTCGATGAAATCGGGGAAATGAGTATGGAGCTTCAAGTGCTTTTGCTGCGGGTGCTGGAAGAACGAAAAGTGACGAGATTGGGCTCTCACGAAGAAAAGCCATTGGACATCCGGATTATCGCTGCCACCAATCGTTCCATTGAAGAAGATGTACGGAACGGGCTGTTTCGTGCAGACCTTTACTACCGGCTGAATGTCCTGCAAATACGCATCCCTCCACTGCGCGAACGAAAGGAAGACATTGCAACCTTGGCTGACGAGTTCCTCCAGCAGCTTCATACCCAATACGCTGGCGGTCCGACAGGCATCTGTGAATCTGCTCTGGCAATCTTGCAGCAGCACTCTTGGCCCGGAAATATTCGTGAGCTTCGCAATATTATAGAGCGAGCGTTTTTACATGCGTACGGCGATTCGTGGCTCACCTCTCACCATCTCCCTAGTGAATGGCAGCAACAGTACGGATTGCAAGAAGCTTCTGGGGAACCATTGCCTTTGTTGCGAGAATTAGAGCGACAGACGATCCAGCAAGCCATCACACAAGCTCCATCAATCAGCGCCGCTGCCAAAAAGCTAGGAATTGCGCGAAGCACCCTGTATCGAAAAATGGAAGAGTTAGGAATCGGATAAGGAAATCGGGGGATGAGCGTAAGCGGCTTGTCCCCCGAAATATTTTGCAGATGCCCTATTCGTTAGCGAGTGCTCGCCGTATCGTCATTCGTGCTTCCTCTGCCATTTCTTCGTCATGGTTATCAATGGCTTGCATCCAGAGTAGCATCGGAATGTACACCGCCATCATCCTGGCCAATATTTTTGTCTCTTCATCCACTTCTCCATACGCATGGAAAAAAGGCTGGCGGGCCTGTGGCGGTAAAAAACTGTAAGCCACATTTAAATCTGCTCCTGGGTGACCCACGTTGAGATCTCCCCAGTCAATGATGCCTGATATCTGCCCAGCTTCACCTACCAGCATATTTTTCACATGGAGGTCTCCATGCAGAAGAACTTCACGCGGACTTATTCGGTTTATCAAGACCTGCCCCAAATAATTCGCGATCGCATCCCGATCCTCGTCCGAAATATGTACGGCCAAGGTAGACAAGAATGTCTGCATCTTTTCTTTTCTCTGTGCAATGTCCAGGAGGTTCCTGTGATCATGCTCGCCCCCGTTCTCGCGTGCATGCTCGGGCGGAAACGCGTGCAGTCTTTTTAAAAATGTCGCGAGTGCCACTGCCGATGAAGCACGCTGTTCGTCGGTCAAGCCTTTTGGAAACGTTCCCGGTACGAACGTGTACCCCAAAAAAGGGAATGGATAGTCGTTGCTAGGTTCACCGTAAAAAACTGGCTTCGGATACGGAAGCGTCAGGAATGCCGCAAGCATTGGCAGCAGCACCCCTTCCTTTTTGATCAATTCAACAGCGACATTCCGCCTCGGAAAACGGAAAACATAATCGTCCCCCACGCGAAAGACCACGTTATCCCAACCACAGCCAATAAGCTTAATTGGCATAGAAGATAACTGCGGAAACTGACGGAAGATGAGTGCGCTCGCCAATGGTTCGGATACTTCCCAGTCAGCATCCCATGGATTCGCGTTGGTCATATTTGCCTTCCCTCCTATTGTGATTATGTTTCGTAGCTACGAATGCGTAGAACGGATCACATAGACACATTTCTTCCCTCCGATTGCCACACACTCCGTCCGTTCTACACTCGTCTGGAGTAACGCTCGGTAACAATTCAGCTCTCTTTCACAGATCATCTGATACCGGTCTGCTACTTTAAAATATGGACAATTGTGCTGTGTGATCACAAATTCCTCATCGCTTTCTCGTTCCCACCTCGCCATGAATCCGTTCTCATCTTGGATGCGTGCCATCTCTGCTACCTTTTCAGATAGCTCTTTTCCTGCCATTTGTCCCTCGTATTTCTGGATAATCTTCTCTTGCTGTCTTGCGAAAAATTGATCAACTCGGTCTGTCCCATCTGCCAGCACGATATGCTCCATCAAATCAACGGCTAATTGCCCGTAATCATTCGGAAATTGCTCGTTACCTTGCTGTGTCAATGAGTAGTAGTGCATCGGTCTGCCTGCTTTTTGACGCCCCACTCTGCACACAACGAAACCGTCTTTTTCCAAGTAGATCATCTGCCTGCTGACAGCTACCTTTGTGAGCTCCAGCTTGTTTTGCAAATCTTTTGTGCTGAGCTCCCCTTCCCTTTTCAGCAATAAAAGAATGTATTCTCGTGTAGATAGGTGTCTATATCTCTCCATTTTCTCTTCGCCCCTTTAATTGGAAAAGAACGATACGCTCACAGTATATGCCCTTTGCAAAACTAATTCAACAAACATGTTTACAAAGTGACAGTCTTTGTTCATAACGAAATCTACACAGTTGCAACTTATTAAACATTTTAGTTGAATATATATAAATTTGTGCATATACTGTAATTGAAGTGCAAGGTGCTTTTTTCCAAAAAGGATAGGTGAAACGAATGAAACCTGTATTCTCCCTTCTTCGTGAACGACAGGTCGAGGTGACTTATCAGGAGCCTTTGGCGGCACATACTACCTGGAAAATAGGCGGACCAGCGGATTTACTAATCACACCGAGCAGTAAATCCCATCTGATCATGGTTCTACAAATACTGAATGATCATCATGTCCCATGGATGGTGCTAGGAAAGGGCTCGAACCTTTTAGTTACAGACAAGGGGTATCGTGGCGCGGTCATTAAATTGAACAAGGCTTTGGACTATGCCCGAATCGTGGGCAATCAGATTTACGGAGGGGCCGCCTACTCCTTGATCAAGCTTGCAGCGTTGGCAAACAAGCACAGGCTCAGTGGCTTGGAATTTGCAGGAGGAATACCCGGGTCTGTAGGCGGCGCTGTGTATATGAATGCAGGCGCTAACGGATCGGATATCTCTGACATTTTCCATTCTGCCGAAGTGATCACGCAAACTGGAGCCATACGCCGCCTGCGTGCCGTAGATTTGGATTTTTCTTATCGCCACTCCTCCTTGCAAGATACTGATGTCATTATCACGGAAGCTATCTTTGAGCTGACTCCGCGCGACAGCGAAAGCATCAAGCTCCAGTGGAACCAATATAAAGAGAAGCGTCTAAAAACACAGCCACTGCCTTTTGACTGTGCAGGCAGTGTTTTCAGAAATCCTCCAGGCCATTTTGCTGCAAAGCTCATTGAAGAGGCTGGCCTCAAGGGCATGCGGTATGGAGGCGCTGAAGTATCGAACAAACATGCCAATTTTATTATGAACACCGGCAATGCCACCGCACTTGATGTATCGACACTCATGAAGCAGATCCAGGAAAAAGTGCACAGCCAATCAGGTATTCAGCTTGTTCCTGAGGTTGTAATCGTAGGTGAACAGTAAGCATAAAAAGGGAGGTCTCACGATGATACAAATCAGCGAAGCTGCCGTAACTCGCATTCAGAATATGCTCGAACAAGAAAGCTCTTCTCTCTTCATTCGTTTTGGCGTGAAGGACGGGGGATGCTCCGGGATGACCTACGGACTCGGTTTTGATGATACCTATCAAGAAGGCGATACCACGATCCATATTGATGGAGTGAAGCTGGTCGTCAATCCGGAAAGCTATCCGTATGTCGATGGCGTCGAAATCGATTACAAAGAGACAGGAATGATGGGTGGATTTACGATCCAAAACCCGAATGCAATTGCCACCTGCGGCTGTGGAAGCAGCTTCCGTACAGCGCTACATCGAGGAAAAAGAGAAAAGTGTGAGTAAACCAACGAACGAAAATGGCTTGTCACCGATTCCGAACGAATGCTAGCCATACAACCAAATAGCCCATCCGTTCTTCCCATCAAACATCAAAAAGCCAATTCTCTCTTAGAGAAAATCGGCTTTTTGCCCGTTCCTTTATCCCTCCCGCTTCGTCTCGATCGATAATCCTTCGACATGCTTGCGACTCATCATTTTACGCTTCTTCCGGTTTTCTTTTGTCTCGAATACGATGTCCATGTCGTAGTCGGTCGGATACAATTCTTTGCTCTCAATATGCAAGACAAGGCGCTTTTTGTTGATTTTATATTTCTGATTTTGAATCATGACGCCAACGATACCTTTGGAGTCCTCCGCGGCAAACACGATGCCGGTTCTTCCGAGATAGGAGATGAATACACTATCACCAACAGCAAATGGTTTGTCACGCTTAGGCGTGGCTGGCGTACCTGCTGCTTTTTCTGAAATTCCCTGCGGAAGAGGTTCATGCCGTTCCTCTTCTACTTCTACTGCCACTGTCATTTCCACTTCTTCTGGCTCTTCTATCACTCGTGTCTCCACATAATTCGGAGCCTCATGCTCTTCCTGCTCGTCGTTTTGGTATTGTTCCAGCCTTTCTGTCATGAAAGTCGTAGCAGCGAATCCATTCCGAGTAATTTCCCGAGAACGCTGAATCATCTCAGACGGGATACCCAGCTTCAGTGCGATCAGGAATGCGTAACTCTGGCCAGCTTCTCCGATTCGCAAGCGATACAGTGGCTGCAAGGTCTCTTCGTCAAATTCCATTCGTGCATTTTGGAACCCAGCAGTTGCGGAGGCAAAATTTTTGATCTCGTTAAAATGCGTATTCACAATTACCGTCGCACCTCTTCTGTGCAGCTCCTCCAAAATAGCAATGGATAGGGCGACACCTTCTCCTGGATCTGTACCAGTAGCCATCTCATCAATCAGAACGAGGGTCGCGGCATCGGTAATCTGCAAGATTTCCAAGACATTATGAATATGCGCGGAGAACGTGCTTAACGCTTGCTCGATGCTTTGCCCATCCCCAATATCTACCGCGATGTTGCGGAAAATGGAGAAGCGACTGCCTTCCTGTACAGGTACGAGCAAACCGGACTGCACCATCATTGTTAAAAGTCCAATCGTTTTCAACGTCAATGTTTTCCCGCCTGTATTGGGACCTGTAATAATAAGCGATTTGTACTCTCGACCAATCTTCAGATGCAGCGGCACCATTTTCGGACCGAGTAGCGGATGTCGCGCTTCCTTGACATCGATGATCCCTTTGTCGTTTAGTTCTACATTCGCACCTCCGATTGCCAATGCGTACTTCGCTTTTGCGAAAAGGAAGTCATACATTCCAACGGTCTCAACATTCACAGCAAGTTCGTGCGTATATTCTTCTGCGAACGCGGACAGTTGCATCAATACTTTTGTTACTTCGCGTTCTTCCTCTGCCATGAGTGCTGTCAGCTCGAACTGTACGGAGCTGATCTCCGTCGGTTCCATATAGACGGTTTGACCGCTCGCCGATTCATCTAAAACACTGCCAGCTACTTGCTTGCGATGCTCTTTTTTGATGGGGATGACATAGCGTCCATTGCGTGTACTAATGACATTTTCTTGCATGATCGAACGATATTTGTTCATGATGGATTCCAGCTGTCTTTTCAGGCGCTCTTCAAATACGACAATGCGTTTACGCACCTTCAACAAGTCTTTGCTGGCGGAATCGACAACTTGCCCATGACGGATGCATTGTTCGATTTCATTTTTCAATTTTTGAGCGTCGTACATCGATGCTGCATAAGTGCTTACGCGTGGCGCCAATTGTGCTTTTGTCGCCATGTACTTCGTTAGCTGTGAGCAACTCGTTAGGAACAAGTACAGATTCGTAAAATCGATTACACCAAATACATATCCCGTCCCCAGGAGGGAAAGTATCTTTTCCATCCCTTCCAGTGCAGGAATCGGTACACTGGCCCCATTTTGCAGGATGTTTTTGGCTTCTGCTGTTTCGTCCAACTTACTTCGCACTCCTTTTACAGAGTCAATCGGCACCATTTGTTCGACATGCTTTTTCCCTACGTACGATAAGGCGTACTCCATTACTTTTTCTTTGATTTTGTCGTATTCGAGACGCTGTAATGCTTTTTTATTCATGACTGATTTCTCCTTTTTTATGAAAAATAAAAAAGGGCGAAGAATGAACAAATGTCATTCTCCGCCCTTTTTTTGGGATACCTAAACAAAACGCAACCAAATAAAAAACCGCGCTGAACTCAGCACGGATTTTGGGCGCAATGATAGGGTTTTCACCTAAGGCATTGTATGATATCCGTTGTTCTTAACTAATTCCAAGGCCGATTATCATCCAGCACAAAGAAACTTTGCTACATGGCAAAATTTCGAATGATGAATCAAGACCTTTTGTATGGAATTGCTTTAGTTAAGAACGACCGCCGACATCAACATCTCTCCCTAGATATGGTTCTTTTTACTTTAACGTATGTAATCCGCTATCGTCAAGCCGCTTCCCATTTATACACCTTCACACGAAAGCTCACAAAAATATCGTTGAGTTGTTTACTTACCACATCCCAGTCCCCGCCTGCTAATCCGCAGCCAATCCCGTATGGAATGGCGATGGTCAGATTTTCTTTTTTCGCTAGGGAAAGAACTTCTTCTAACCCTTTTTGCAGCATGTCGTATTTCGTGTAGACACCTTTTTTTCCATAACCAAGCTGTGCGAAAAGGTTGGCCATGTACTTCCCTTCCCCAACCTGACAAAGCAGCACTTGTCCAAGGAGGTCTTCACGTGCATCCGCATACTGCTCGCAAAGCTGCTTGTACTCTGTATATACACTTGGATATTTGGCTCTTATTTGCTTGGCAAGCCCTGCTCCCATCACACCCATGCAGTTGACCTGCTGTACGATGATATTTTCCTTGGCTTCCAAAATATTTCCTGGTATGACTTGTACCCAATCATGCATTGCACTCACCCCTTTTCCTTACGTGACATGTACGGCCTTCTTTTTACGCCTCAAGAACCACAGACAACCAAAGTAAAGCAAGGAAGCAACTATGCCCAAGACGTAAAACTTTGACAGAACAAAGGCAAAGGAGCGCGTAACGATTAAAAAAAGCATCATGGTCGCGATCATTCCAGCCATGATGTACAGCAGCGCTTCTAGCAAGAAAAGATGACTTCTCTTGTTCCATGGTAATCGCTTCGTGACCCGATCAATGACGAGTGATTGCGGAATTCCTAAGAGAAACACCGTCGGGAACGTAAACATAGCGATAGGAAGAACAGAGAAACGATCCTGAAAATACAGAAACGCAGTCCCAAACGTAAATAAAAAACTGGCGAGTATACCCGCAATAAACCTTTCAGCCATGCTGGACAATCACCTCCTATACCTGCTCACGTATAAACAGATCTGGATAGATTACTACAAGCCCATTGGTATCGACAGTGATGTTCTCCACGAATGTTCCTGCCCGGTATTGATACACAGAGGAGTCTACTGTGCTTTCTAGCAACGTATATTGCTGCTGCACTTGTCTATACGTCAGCTCATGGGCTGAGAAATAGGCTACTTGGATCGACTGAGGTTCACCTGGAGCATACGACAAGCGGCGGATCGGCAGTGTATTCGTGAATGGTGTACAAGAAATATCGATATCGATACAGCCAAAGAGCTCAGGAATGGACTCCCCCGACTCGTTCGTCCAATTTCCCCTGCCATCCGATGAGAGATGCAGAGCACCTTCTTCACCCATGATTCCCATTGAAACCTCTCGCGTGATCCAATTTGAATCAAGGACAATCTCATATTGGATTCTTGAAATGGTTTCGTCATCCAGCTTCCCGATCACCATGCTGTTTACGTGGATCCGGTTCAATCCCTCCCGTATTCTCAAGTGCTCATATCCGACACCTGTCGTTGGTTTCCAGATAACATTCATAGGTAACATACCTACCCCTCCGATCATTTGTTCCCCTGTTCTTCATCCTATCATTTCTTGGATGAAAATGGTAGAGTCCTGTATTATCGGCTTACAAAACGCATATCTGATTAATTGATTGAATAGAATATTTTTATCGAAAAAGAATGGAAAGGAGACAATCTATGGATAATACCTCCTTCTCCTTATCACGACCTGAAATGCTGTCCATTATTCGCAAAGGTCTCCCACAAGCTCACTCCCCACTCAACATCATCATCGTAGGCGCTGGAATGGCCGGTCTTGTTTCTGCCTCGTTGCTAAAAGCCGCGGGACACAACGTAACGATTTTGGAAGCAGCAGACCTGATAGGTGGTAGAGTTTTCACATTGCGCTCTCCTTTTACCCATGGCCATTATCTAGAAGCTGGTGCCATGCGCATTCCTCATACACACGATCTAACCTTGGCATACGTGACAAAATTTGGTCTTCCCCTTCAACCGTTTATCAACAATACTACGAACGACATCATCTCAGTAAATGGTATCAAAACGAGGCGTTGGATCTATCAACGCGATCCGGACATCCTCCGTTTCCCTGTAGCTCCACATGAAAAAGGCCGTACGTTCAATGAATTGGCCGGAGAAGCCATCAAGCCTGTCATCGACTTCATCAAACTCAATCCAGCGACGAATTGGCCGATCGTCGTCCAAAAATACGATCGTTTTTCCATGGATCAATTCATGCGCTTCAATCCTGTTGGCCCTTCCTTATCCGTCCCCGCTATCGACATGATCAAAGTCATGACTGGCTTCGAAGGGTTCCCTGAGCTGGCCTTTCCCGAAATATTACGAGACTTCATCCTGTTCGATCCTTCTACACGCTTTTACGAAATAGCAGGGGGATTTGACCAGCTACCACAGGCATTTCTCCCCCAATTACATGAGAATATCTACTTTCAGCATAAAATGACGAGAATCGTCCAAACGGGAAATCAAATTACGATTTCTGGCGTGTGTACCCACACTGACGAGCTGTTTCAGATGACCGGTGATATCGCGATTGTTACCATCCCTTTTACCGTTTTGCAGTTTGTACAAGTCGAACCGTACGACCTGTTTTCCTATCAAAAATGGAAAGCCATTCGTCAACTCCACTATGTTTCCTCATCCAAAATAGGCGTCCAGTTCTCTCAGCGATTCTGGGAAGCACAGGGAATAAAGAGCGGACAAACCGTTACAGATTCGCCTATTCGCCTCTCCTACTTTCCCAGCCACGGTTTTGATCAGCCTGGGGGTGTCGTATTGGTCAGTTACACATGGGAGGATGACGACCTTCCGTGGCTCAGCATGTCGAAAGAAGAGCAGATTATGCAAGCAGTAAAGCTTCTGGCTGACATTCATGGGGAGCAGGTGTACAGCACCTTTGTTACGGGAATCACACATAATTGGGCGTTGCAGCCTTATGCTGCTGGTGCTTTTGCCTTGTTCAAACCGTTGCAGGAGACGGAATTTTCTCCTTACATTGGTGCATCTGAAGGAAGAATTTATTTTGCGGGGGAGCACACCTCGAATGAATATCACGGCTGGATTCAGGGGGCGATAGAGTCGGCTGTGCGAGTGGCTGTAGAGGTAGGGAGAAAATGAGCGGGAGAATGTACGATGAAAAATTCCGTACATTCCCCCGCCGCTTATCGACTACTATTCTTTTACGATTTCATCTCATATTCTTTTCGAAGTAGCGCTAACTTCACAAGATCAATGTACATCCCATTTTCAAATTCTGTTTCCCGATGGATCCCTTCCACTTGAAAGCCGAATTTTTGGAGCAAATGGATGGATGCCGTATTTCTCGTATCTGCGTCAGCTTCTATTCTATTTAGATGCATATGCGTAAACCCGTACGCGATAATGGGCCGCAACGCTTCCGACATAATCCCCTTATTCCACCACGAAAAATTCAGATCATACCCAATCTCCGCTTTGTTATGTACAGCATGATAATGTTTGTAGCCGCAGCTGCCAAGAAATTTTCCAGTGGAACGATCCGTGACCGCCCACCTGAGTCCCTGTTGTTGTTCAAATAAGTCTCGATACCAACGAAGTTCATTTTCAGCCTCGGCTATCGATTGAAACCTCGCTATCCCTACATATCTCGCCACCTCTTCATGTGACAAAACTTCATAAATATCTTCTATGTCTTGTTGATCAGGTTGTCGAAGGATCAATCTGTCTGTTTCGATGACAGGAAATTGATTGAACATAGTTGGGTTACTCACGAAAAGAACCTCCTCGTATACATGGGAGAGGAGATTATTGGTGCCCCTTCCCCTTCCATAGTCTTGTAGTAATATGGTTTATTATAGGAAGGACATGTAGGATAAGCAACGGTGATTGGTCAGTTCAGCCCGCCCAAAGCGTTTACGTTTGATCCCAGCCAAGATGAGCCACTTATTTTAGCGTGGCACTTTTTTGGCTACTCGCGCTTTTACGAAATATTTATTGGCGTTGCTGAACTGGCCTGTGCCCTACTCATTCTTTTTCCTAGGACGAGAACCATCGCAGCAGTTTGTCTATTCCCCATTACCTTGAATATTACAGTCGTCAATTTTGCTTTTGATATTTCTGCCCAAAATTACAGTCTGCTTCTCACCGTAATGTGTGGCCTATTGCTGTGGGTAGATCGAAAAAAATTGTGTGGTCTGCTCGCGAAATAATCAAATATCTGGAGGCTCATGGCTATGACCCCTTTTTTGACTATGGTATTGATCGGCATTTTTGTCGTGACAACTCTGTACTACTGGAAGGAAAACCGAGTGAAAGGCACTGATAGTTGAACAAATCTCTTGCGTACTACAGAATCTTACGAAAATGATATTCCATCTCTCCAGCCAGTGCTGCCGGAGTATCACCTGTTTCACGGAAATCATGGGTATAAATCGTTTCAAACGGCCCAAAATCCGCTTGCTTATAAAATTCAAAGCAAGGGAACCCATCATGCGCTCCTTCGATCTGTACAAGACCATCACTTTTCGCAGTTATCGATAACAAGTAGTCAACTGGAGGCGCTTGCTCATTCAAGGGATTACTCGCACTTGCGCTCATTTCAAAGCTCACTTCTTCATCCGACTTCCACACGATGTTCCTACACAAAATGCCCTCTGTACTCGCTTTTCCTTTTCGCAGCTGAATCGAGCCATCTGGATTCGTGATCTTCTCTGTTGTGATTCCTGTGTTCTGATAGGTGAACATTTCTTTTTTCATAAAGTCTACGACGACCTCTTGCTCCACTCTGGAACGCATGCTGTTGACGGCATAGGGAGTAAATTCACGTGAATCGCCTTCGAATTGAATGACTTTTCCTGTTTGCGGGTCTGTCCTAGGTTCTGTCCATGACAGGGGGATAAATACACTCGCTCTTATTTTGATCAGGTTCACCATAAATCTTAGCACCTCCGTATTTTCGTTCTTACCTGAAATGGTACATGCTACTGGCTATGTTTTGCTGGACAAATACGTGAAGTTTTTACTCGGAACAAACTCAACATCAATGTCTTCAAAATTTTTGTTATCACACAAACTAATCAGGTTCGTTGGGACATGAATCCTTTCAACACCCATCCTTGGATTACTAATACAGCAAACGCCATGAGTATTCCTTTGATAGAATTTTCATGTTGTGGTTCACGAAAGCAGTTCGTAGACTGTGGCTTCTCTTTGCTTTTTCGACATGTAGAAAAATTATCCTATAGCTTTCTTGTCAAAAAAATTCATCCTAGACTGTGCAGCCTCAGGACTCATCACTTTCCTAATCGCGTTTTAATGAGAGCCATGTTATGATGCAAAAAGATAAGGATTATCCAGTGATTACCATATATGATTTTCAAATAACATCGTATGAGTAGGGTGGGATGATTATGTCGCACGAGAATGCCACTCTTCACGATCCAGACAGATGTATTTTTCTCGTTACTGGGATTATGGCGTCTGGAAAATCAACCGTAGCTCAATTACTCGCTGAAAAACTGAATCGAGGTGTTCATCTGCGAGGTGATTCGTTCCGACGAATGATTGTAACGGGCAGAGAGGAGTATATGCCTGAACCGTCAGAAGAAGCCATTCGTCAGTTGTGGCTGCGCTACAAAATAACAGCCTCTACGGCAGACACTTTTTTTGAGGAAGGATTTAATGTCGTTGTCCAGGATGTTGTGGTCGGCCCCTTTTTGGGCCAATTTGTTGAAATGATTCGGAACCGTCCGTTGTATGTTGTAGTGCTCACGCCAAACGAAAAAGCGATTGAAGAGAGAGAAGCTTCCCGTTCCAAAACAGGGTATGGTGCCTGGACGATTGCCCACCTCAATAAAATCTTGCAGACTGAAACACCAAAGCTTGGCATGTGGATCGATTCTTCCGAGCAAACGCCTGAGGAAACTGTCGAAGAAATCTTGCGGCGGGCTTTTTCTCAAACTCCCCAGTAATGTCTGGCTTATTGAATGCCCCCTCATGTAAAATCACCACTCTCAAGACTTATCTGATCTTTTGCCCGATCTTCATGAAAAAACCTGAGTTCGGTGAAATCCCGAACTCAGGCAACCAGATCGTCTAACTGCTTACACTGCGTACATCGTTGGCCAGAAGTACTCTACGCCTTCCGCGTACAAGAACGCTTGGAACTTTTTCAGCTCATCAGGAGTATTTCGGACAGCGCGAGGAGTCAGGCCATATTGCAAGCAATACGCTATCAAATAGCCAGCTACTTCACCGACGTTCCACTCTACTGGGTGGAGACGGAAGCATCCATTCGTAATATGCGTAACCCCAAGGTTTTTGCCCGCCGGAAGCAGGTTATTTACACGCACAGGGATTAAGCTGCCCAACGGAATTTGGAACGGATAAGTCGACACATCCACGTAATTACGATTCGCAGTGCTCGGATGCAGGTCAATTCGATAGCTGCCGACCCCAACGGAATCATGGAAGGCTTCTGCCTTGCCTGTATTGCGGACAAATGCACTCACATGCTGCTCCAATACGGTGAATTCGGCTTTGATCCGGCGGGATTCACGAATATATGGATACATCGCCAGTCCATCCTCTGTCCCCACCACATCCTTGCGCAGTCGCAGTCCCGGATACCCTTGTCCACCATCGGGGCGAGGTGCCTCTGTTTGCATCCAATAGAGCAGGGAGAGACTCAACTGTTTACCGCCTTGAAGGTGACGCTGACGCTCTTCCTCTGGCACATCAATGATCGAGCCTAACCAGTAGTCATTTTGCGGCCAGTTCACCATTGATACACCACTCTTGTATAAACCGGTTTGGAAGTTTTTCGGATCAGCAATCTGACGATACGTGAAGAGCGGAAAATATTTAGTCCCCGGGAACAGCTCATATCGTACAGAGTCAGCAGTATTTCGCGGATTGGAGCCTGTCCAGCTGAGCAGCTTGTCTGGCCAGAAATCTGCTTTGTAGTTGCGCCAGAAGTCATACGTTTCCGGCTTGGCAATCGTATGATTTTCTCCCTCCAAATAATCCATCGCGAAGCAATACGTAAACGCCTGAATATCATTTGGTTGCGGCGGCCCGACAACCGCATTTGGCTCTCCTGTTTGATCGACTGATTCAGCGCCAAGGACATATTCTACGCCGGCTTGCGGGAGTACATCTCCACATTCTGTCGCGTCCAAGAAATACGGTGCTACTAATTCATGAAAATCATGATGCTTCCGATCTTCTACTGTGATCGACAGTACGTTATCGCCAGCCATGCGAACGGCATGCAGCTTGTGATTCGTCAGAATAGTAAGTCTACCACTATTAATATAAGGAGCAAGCATCTGATAAAAAACAGCGAGCGCTACTTTTGGTTCGTGGCAAAGTCGACTTACGGAACCGTTACCAGGGTCAAGATTCGGAATGACACGTGCTTCTGCCGTCATTGGATAATGGTTGCGATAATAGTCACGCACGCTGTCACGGAATGTGCGATAGCTTCGGGTGCAACCAAACTGTTCGATCCATGGATGCTCATCTGGCGGTACCGCTTGGCTCGTAAATTGACCGCCAATCCAATCGGTTTCTTCCGTCATAATGACTGATTTTCCTGATTTCGCTGCTGCCAGTGCTGCTGCACAGCCACCAGTACCTCCCCCAATAATCACTACATCAGCATGAAGTTCTCTCATCTTTTATTTCCTCCACTCTTATTTTGTTTGGTTGATTCTGCCAATAAATACGAGATCAATGACAATAAGTTACAATTTTCGCAGAAAAAACTAAATATTTTTTCCAATGCCTCCTACTTCCGCAATTCTTGACTCTGCATCATCTCCTCATTTTTCCTCAAACAAGAACAAATGTTCTCATTTAAATATATACGAACACAATGAGAACAGTCAAGAAAATATTTCCTTTTCTATCTATTATTTGCAAAAAACGAAAACAGGGCAAAGTAAACGTAAAGACAAAAAATCCCTCCAGCTAGACTATCTCCAGCATGAAGGGATTTTTGAATCGTCTTTATTTAAACAAATTAATCGTGGTAATAATGATCGGCATCGCGAACACATCAATCAGGAAGGCACCTACGATCGGAACGACCAAGTATGCTTTTCGCGACGGACCAAATCGTCCAGTTACTGCCGCCATATTCGCCATTGCGTTTGGTGTAGCGCCCAGACCATGCCCTGTAAAGCCCGCGACCATTACTGCAGCGTCGTAGTTTTTGCCAAGCAAACGGAACAGGACAAAAATACCAAACAATACAATGAAGACAACTTGTACAAACACAATTACGAGCATTGGAAGCGCTAGATCTGCAACTTCCCACAGCTTGATGCTCATCAGTGCCATGGACAGGAAGATTCCGAGCGTCACATCACTGATCAAGTTGATGCTCTTCATGTCGATTGCCTTTGGATTGAGCTTGTCTACGATGTTACGGACAATCACCGCTACAAACATTGCCCCCACATAACCTGGCAGAACAAATCCGGTTGCGGTCGAGAACAGCTCTCCCAAATACGTTCCCAATGCCATACAGAATGTAATCAACAGCACTTGGATGAAGAAGGTATTCGACGTAATCGGTTGTACTTTTTCTTCAACTGTTTCTACTACTGTTTCGGTTTCCGTCGGCTTCAGATCGTATTTTGTAATCAAATATTTCACAGTCGGTCCGCCGACCAAGCCCCCAGCTACGAGACCAAAGGTAGCTGCCGCGATCCCAATCGCCAGCGCAGATTGAATGCCCATGTCCTCAAGCGTTTGTCCAAAAGCGCCAGCCGCCCCATGTCCACCTTCCATGGAAACCGCTCCAGCCATCATCCCGATCAATGGATGAATGCCGAACACCGAGGCCAAGGAAACGCCAATTACGTTTTGCGCCAAAGCCAAGAATCCACATGCCAGCCAGTAAATAACGAGTAGCTTACCACCTAGCTTGATCAGCTTAAAGCTCGCTCCCAAGCCAACCGTCGTGAAAAAAGTGAGCATGAACAAGCTTTGCAACGAAGTATCCAATGTAATTTGTAAAATTCCGGTCGCTTTCAAAGCGGTTGCAATGACTGCGAACAACAAGCCCCCAACCACTGGTGCCGGGATACAAAACTTTTGCAAGAAACTAGCCTTTTTTACGAGGAATGTACCTAATACGAGAAGTGCTACTGCGAGAAAAATCGTCGTTACTTGATTAAGTGCTAACGTCATAGTTGTCTCCCCTTAGTTCTCTAGTAGTAATCCCATGATGGCTTCATTCGTCAAGTAAGCACCTAACTTTACTGTTCTTCCGTTTTCATCTAAAACCGGATTCACTTCACAAATATCAAAAGAAAGCGTTTTCTTATGAGCGGTAACGGTACGGATCAAAGTGCGGACAACCATTGGTGTTAAGCCAAAAGGAGATGGAGCACTTACCCCCGGTGCAAAAGCTGCGTTTAAAACATCTGTACACAGCGTCAGCATGACATGATCATGTTTTTCGATAAATTCGCTTACAGATAAAGTAATTTCATCCATTCGTGCGTCTGTCATCTCTTCTTCATACACGTATCGGACACTGAGCTCGTCCGCTTTATCAAACAGCTCCTGCGTATTTCCGAAACGCTGAATCCCCAACACGAGGTAGCTGCTCTTTTTATCATGCTCTAGTATTTGCCGAAACATCGTACCAGAAGAAGGTTGAACTTCATAGGAGCGCAAATCGAAATGAGCGTCGATATTGATGATTCCCAGAGAAGCCTCTTTTCCAATATGGTTTCGGACACCTACGTAATGTCCATACAAGGTCTCATGGCCGCCGCCTAAAATAATCGGTGTCATGGATTTGGAAAAGATAGTAGAGACGGCGTTCCCCAATACTTCCTGGGCAGCCTCTAGCTCTTCGTTTTGACAAGTAACATTCCCCACATCCACAATCCGTTTCCCTTCCTCCACTTTCCAAGGAAGGCTTGCAAGCGCTTGCCGAATTGCGTTTGGAGCAATGGCTGCACCTAATCGTCCTTGGTTGCGCCTGACTCCCTCTTCACATTCAAACCCGATGATGGCGACGGTGCGATCCTTGGCAGCTAGCAATGTATCCAAGTCCGTTATTTCCACAATCTGATGGTAACGAAAACTGCTTCTTCTCTCCGTATGGTCAGTCCGGCCGGTCCACAAATCTGCTGATACACTCTTTGGCAAGCTATTCATCCTTTCTGAACCTTTTGTTTATTGATTATATAATGACAAACTTATTATTTCTAATATATAATTTATATAAATTGATAGCTTAAAGCTATAAATAAGGGTAGGCGATCCATTTGGACATCAAACATTTGCACTATTTTGTGACAGTTTGCGATCAACTGAGCTACTCCAAAGCCGCACAAAAACTGCATATTTCGCAGCCTTCCTTAAGTAACGCGATTAAAAATCTAGAGCAAGAAGTCGGCTCTCCACTGCTCGAGAGAAACACGAGAAAAATGGAATTAACGGACGCTGGTAAAATTTTGTACCAGAAATCGTTGCTGCTTCTTTCCCAAATGAACATGCTGAAAAAAGAAATGGACGAAGTAAAGCTGACCGGCAGCGGAGATCTCATCATCGGCATTATTGAGTCTGTGAAGCATTGGATTCCGAAAGTCATTCGCGAATATCAGGGGCGGTTTCCCTCTATTAACATCAAACTGATCGAAGTACTGAGTGGGAAAGCCGTGAAGGAATCACTGCGGAAGTATCATACGCATTTACTCATTACTAACCAATTCATCGATGAAGAGGATATCGAATCATTTCCTCTGTATGATGAGCGCTTAATGCTGGTGCTGCACAAGGATCATCCTCTGGCTGAAAAGGATTCTGTTCGATTGAACGACTTGGCGAGTGAGCCTTTTATCATTAGCACAGAGGGATTCCAGACGAGGGAGGATATTTTAACGGCCTTTGCACTTGAACAAGTGAACCCGCAAATCAAGTTTGAGATAGAACGTTTTGAAACCGCGTTAACGTTAGTGAGGGAGAATCTCGGAGTTACGATCATTCCTGAGAACTATTTATCGGGATCAACAGATGCTTCGCTTGTTCGGAAAACGATTGAATCACCTGCGTTGGATCGGACGGTTTATTTGGCATATATGAAAAATCGTTATTTAGCGCCGGCTGTGCAGGCTTTTTTGGAGGAGGTCCGGGGGAAGTTTACATCCCATTTCTAATCTGGTGAGAAACGGAATTGTGAGGATTACGAAAATGGCTCACCCATTTTATCGGTAGCAGATTTCACAATCCTCTCATCTTTATATATAATTAGGAAAGTCTTGCAAATATGCTGAAGCAGGTGATCCTTTGGTTCAAATAGGCGATGCTCCCTCTACCTTTATCGTGTTCCTCCCGCTCTTACTCTTCTTATTTTTGAACATAATTAACATTGTCATTAGCATCTGGGCATACCGTGATGCGAGAAGACGAGGAAATAGCAAGGAATTCTCCATCATCGTACTTGTTGCTTTATTGTTTTTTCCGATTATTGGGTTGATTATTTATTTGGTGATTCGGAAAGATAAGTTTTAAAAAGTGAGGAATTCTATTTTCCTTGCTTTTTTATTTTCTCGGAAAATCAGGTTTATATAAAAAAAGCAGTCGAACAGGGGTATCCTTCCTGCTCAACTGCTTTAGCGGGTAAATTTATGGTAACGGTATGATTAGTCTCTCGTCACATTGAGGATCAGATCGTTATCAAATCCACCGATTGTGATGTCAGAATAGCATTTGATCATTTCTGTTAGCATTATCTTTGCTTCTAATCTAGATAGTGGTGCGCCCAGGCATAAGTGGCACCCTTTCCCAAAGGATAAATGCTTATTACTGTTAGGTCGATGGATATCAAACTGATCTCCCTGTGCAAAGGTATTTTCATCACGATTGGCAGAACCGAGCCATGCCATGACGATTTCGCCTTTTTTCATCAGACTTCCGAACATATCCGTATCTTCTTGAACCTTGCGCATCAAAACCTGTGCGGGCGGACGGAAGCGCAATACTTCCTCGATCGCTTGATCTACCAGTTCCGGATTCTCTCTTAATTCACGATATACACCTGGTCGATCTAGTAAAAAGCAGTAGAAAACACTGAACAAGAGCGTACTTGTCGTTACATTTCCAGCAAGCAGCAAGCTGATTGCAATATCGATAATCTCTCGGTCAGATAGTTGTTGCCCTTTATATTCTGTTTGCGTTAAATCGGAAAGAAAATCTTTTGCTGGGTTCTCTCTTTTTTCTTGAATGATCGGAGAGAGATAAACGGCCATTTCCTTCATGATTTCTTCCTTCTTGAGGTTAACATCCGCATACGTTTCGCGGGTCCCGGAGGTGATGAGAACATCGGACCATTGTTTGAACAACATCCAATCACTGGACGGTACACCGAGCAAATCGGCAATGACAATCACCGGCATCGGAGCTGCGAGATCCCCTAAAATTTTGATGCTTTGCTTTTCTTTTACTTCCTCCAATAACTGACGTGAAATTTCTTGAATACGCGGCTCCCATTCCTGGAGCGTTCTTGTGGAAAAGGCCTTTGTATAAAGAGCTCTCCTTTTTCCGTGATCAGGCGGGTCCATCTCTGTGATCCCCTTTTCTTTCAATGCGAGGGAGCCAGCGATTCGTTTGCCTGTATCGCTTGAAAAGAGGTGATAATCGGTCAACACACGTTCTACATCCGGATACAGAAATACGTTCCATACCTGTTGCTTTTCATCGTAATGTACCGGGCTGTTTTTTCTCATTTCGGCATACCAGCCGTACGGTTCAAACTGTTGTTGCAGATTCTCGGCACCTGATATTTCATTCGGGAATACTATTTTATTCATTTCTTTCACTCCTTATCGAAATGGGTAGGTAGTTGTTGCAAGCTGCTACTCTCGGAATGACTTAATTTCCTCTAACATGGTATCAAGGAGTTTTTCCATTAACCCGACGTCTGTGTTCGATTCAAAGAAGGAAATATTGAGGGTCATGCAATCTTGATACGTGCTCGCTCCAAGCATCAATCCTGGTGCGTAATAGGCTGGGGAGACTATATATGCCTCTGAGACTTTCACATCATCAAATGTTATCTGACTCGTACTAATCATACCAAAATTTGATAATATTGGTGTACTATTTCCATCCTCAACAATTTGCTTTCTTACATCCTGTATGATCTTCAATGTGTGTTGGAACTCTAAATTCTCCACGAAGGCAAAAGTGGTTACCGCATCATGCAGAATTTCTTTATTATCGCGTTGATTCTTCATAAATTCGGCCACTTCTGTAACCTTATCTCCAAATGTCCCAGTTGCTTGGTTCATGGAGGCGTGAACCACGCCAGACAGGTTGTAAATGGCGTCTGCCTTGCCAGTGGGCAAGAATTTTCTTACATTAACAGTCACCATGACTTTGATTTGCTCAGCCGGAACATTCTTCATATTTTGATATAAAGCTCGCATGTAGGCAGCCAATAACACATCATTTACCGTGAATCCTTTTTGTTTAAATCCTTGCGCCAGCTCCATCCACTCTTCGCGCGGTATTCTGCGAATGGCGTGTCTCCTTTTCACTGGTTCTCCAGGGGTAAAAGGAAGTGTTGGTCCCTGCGGCTCTGGAGCTTGCGGCATCTCGCTATTTGGGATACCCATTTCCTTGAACAAACGATTCTGATCCCTGCCCTCAGGGTTTGACTTGGGAACGTAGTGAGGGTTTTTGGCAAGCTCACTATAGATCGAAGCTAACAAGTGAACATACTCTATCAACCCTGCACCATCACTGCATAGATGATTCAATTTGATGCATAGGATATCTGTGGTCGAGGTCCGCAGAATACGAACTTTGACCATCGCATCAGCATCGATGTCGATTGGGCTCGACAGCCAATCATGTATGCCTTGCTCTTCGGAATCGGAATCACCAAGAAGTTGCAAGGAACACCAACCGCTTGACGCCAAATCACTACGTCGCTCCCAATATGGGCGGACTGGATCTTTGATAAAGCGGCAACCAATGATAGGTTCAGCAATGGTGCTTACCTCCATCGCTTGAAGCAATCGCTGTTGATTCACATGCCCGTCCATCTCCAGCACCATTTGAAGTTGGCAATCGGAAAGATAGCTGACCATGTAATTAAACCTGTCACTTCCGTTAGCAGGCAGTCGTTGTGGTATTGCCATGTTCTGATTTACCTCACTGGCATTCATTTCCTACACACTCCTTTTTATCAGCAAATCCAAGGGCTTCTACCGAATGGAAATCTTGTATTCCTCTAACCACATATTTATTTGAACAAGGTATTCGATCAGCTTCGTTGATTGAGCGAGATTCATAGGTGCTTTTCCATCCAGTACAAATTGGATCACAGACTTGTTAATCAATGGTAATAGAGGCGAATTCGGATTCGCTAGAATTTGTTTCATATGGTCCAAAATCGCGTTGTAATACTCTGGATGATAGGTCATGGGGTATGCGCTTTTGTTACGGTACAATACTTCATGCGGCAAATATCCTTTGAACGCTCTGCGGAGCAAGCCTTTTTCGATTTGATCAATATTTTTTACTTTCCATGGAACATTCCATAAATATTCAACCAGACGGTAATCACAATACGGAACACGTACTTCAAACCCCGTATACATGCTCATTCGATCCTTGCGATCCAATAGCAACGGAAGAAAACGCGTGATAAAGAGGTACGACATTTTGCGCTGTTGAGCTTCCAAAGCTGTCTCCCCTTCCAAAGGGTGTACCTCCGCAATCCCTTCTTCATACCGCCTGCGAAGATATTCTTGTGGGCGAATCTTTTCGATGGCTTCTTCATTTAAAAATGAACTCCATCCGTCATGCTCCATCCATGGGAATTTGCCTGAATTCAAAAACTTCTCCTTCTGAAACCAAGGATACCCGTTAAACACTTCATCTGCCGATTCACCTGATAGCGAGACGGTCGCTTTTTTCTTCATTTCACGGCAGAACAAATAGAGCGAGGTATCCGTCTCTCCTAATCCCGGGAGATCCCGCGCTCTCAACGGCATATGAAAATGAGTAATCAGATCTTGCGAGTTGAAGGCAATTTCTTGATGCCTCGTTTGTACATGCTCTGAGACTGATTTCGCCCATGGCGCATCCAAGCTAAGGTGCAGCAAGCCTTCTTCAAAATGCTGATCATTGTCAACAAAATCAACCGAATAGGTTTGCAACGACTTCCCTTTTTTTCGAAGCTCTTCAGCGGCCAACGCTACCAAGCCACTGGAGTCCAAACCACCAGACAGCATACTAACCAAAGGCAGGTCAGAGATTAACTGACGTTGAACCGTGTCTTGTAACAGAGCGCGTATCCTTTCTGTCGTGGTATCCATATCGTCAGTATGCACCTTGCTCTCCAGTTTCCAGTACTGGCTTGTCCTGATTTGATCCTTCGTGACTGTTACACAATGTCCAGCTCGAACCTCGTTTATATTACGGAAAATTCCAAATCCTGGCGTTCTCGCCGGGCCGAGTCCGATAATATCTGCTAATCCATCCGCTTCTACCTCAGGTTTCACTTTTGGATGGGCAAGCAAGGCCTTCAGTTCGGAGCCGAACATGAACGAGCTCCCTCGTTGACAATAAAATAATGGTTTTACACCTAAGTGGTCACGTGCTAAAAACAATCGATGATTTTTTTCGTCCCAAATGGCGAATGCAAAAATTCCATTGAGATGACGGACACAATCCTCTCTCCATTCCAAAAAAGCGTGCAGTAATACTTCCGTGTCAGAATTGGTTTGAAAGGAGTGCCCGAGTATCTCTAACTGGCGGCGCAGTTCCAAATAATTATAGATTTCGCCATTAAACGATAAGACGCATGTCTGCTCTCCTTCTCGGTAGATCATTGGCTGCTTGCCGCCTTCTGGGTCGATCACGATCAGACGACGAT
The DNA here is from genome assembly GCF_003013395.1 of Brevibacillus fortis. Taxonomy (GTDB): domain Bacteria; phylum Bacillota; class Bacilli; order Brevibacillales; family Brevibacillaceae; genus Brevibacillus; species Brevibacillus fortis. The sequence continues at coordinate 180,424 of NZ_PXZM01000029.1, forward strand.
GCGCAATAGCTGCCCGAGGAGATAACCAATATCCCTCTTCGTCTGGCCCGCGATGTTGGATCGCTTGCGCCATTTTGTGCAAAATAGCATGCTGGGATGACAAATCGTCATCCCAATCAAGCCATCCCACAATTCCACACATAGTAACCTCTCCTCTTGTTCACAAATTTAGTGTTGGGGATGATACTTTATAACCTGGACCAACTCGCTTACCTTTTGCTCAGGACTCGCTACTAATCCTTCCAAAAGAGTATTCAAGTTCTGCAACATCCTGCTAATCTCCGTAGCGTTGAAGAAGCGTCGATAGTAGTTGATATGCAGGACTAGCACTTGTTCATAGAAAAGAATTTCCACACGTAATGGATGCTCCGTCTGCGCGATAGAATCATAGATGGTAGCGCCGAGGACATCATTAAAACCTCGAAATACAGAAGAAAAATCAGGAAGCTGTTCGCTTACCAGATAACTGTCAAACAAAAGACGATCTCGTGGGATATCGCACCACTCGTATATTTTTTTCAGCGGCGTGTACTCGTACTGACTCGTCTCTACTACTTTGGACTGCATGTTTTGGAGCCAAGACAGGAACCTCATGTTTTGCTCGATGTTCACTCGAATGGGCAGAATATTGAAGAAAAGCCCGACAGAATGTTCGACCTCCATCATCGCTATGCTGCGGCCGGAGAAGATTGTCCCAAAAACAACGTCTTCCTTTCCGCTGTAATGATGGAGCAGCAATGCCCACGCCCCTTGTACCAATGTATATGGCGTCAGATGATACTTCTTGGACAAGGATAACAACGCCGCGGAGACTTCTGGCGATACGATAAACCTTTCCTGAGAATAGGGAGGATCTTCGGCAGAAATATTCTCCCCGCTCGCTTGCGCTAATTCAGGAGTGGAGCTGGTCATTCCTTCAAGATTTTTCTTCCAAAACGACTCGGCATCCGTTAAGTCCTGCTGTTTTTGTAGTGCAACATAATCCCGATACGGATATACAGGCGAAATATCAATCGCCTTCCCTTGGGAAAACGCTTGATAATATTCGAATAGTCTTTTAACGATTAACGTATAGCTCCAGCCATCCTGCAACATCAGGTTGAAGACATAAATAAAGTAGTAGACATCATCTCCTACTTGAAGCAGAGCAAGATGTGCATGTGGTGCTTGGCCCATCTCAAATCCTTGTTTTCTAAGCTTTTGAATATAAGATTGCAATTGTTCATCTTGTTTAGCTTCAGGAATGTCACGCCAATCTTCCTGTTTGATGTGGATATCCACTTTCTCATGCACGATCTGCATCGGTTCATCCAGCTCTTCCCAAATAAAGGATGTTCGCAATGCAGGGAAATGTTGGATGAGATGCTGCCATGCTTGCTCAAAAGCAGCTACATGGAAAGGCCCCCCCTCTATGCGAAAAGCATGATGAACCACATTCAAGCCAGGCTCTGGATGATGCTTGTATCGATAAAGCATATTCTCTTGCATGATCGTAAGCGGATAAACATCCTCCATGTATGGGTTGTCTGCTTTTATCCTATCCAACTGATGCTGTTCAAGAGTTGGTAGCTCAACTGCTGTTGCTGCTCGTTTTGCATTTTTGGTAGAAGCCGCACCTGTAACCTCTGCCAGTTCAGCTATGGTCTGGAATTGGAAAATTTGCTGTGGAGTCAATTCCAGACCGAATTGTTTTGCTCTGGCAACCACTCGGATAGTATGAATGGAGTCGCCGCCCAAGCCGAAGAAGTTATTATGTATACCAACCTTATCCAAGCCCAATATTTCAGCCCAGATATCGGCTAGAATCTTTTCCGTCTCCGTCGTTGGTGGTACAAAATCCCCCTCCATCTCTGGCACTTCAATAAGCGGCGCAGGAAGCGCTTTGCGATCCAATTTTCCATTCATGTTCACTGGCATTTCCTTGATAAACTCAAAAATAGACGGAACCATGTAATCTGGCAGCTTATCTCGTAAATAACTGCGCAGCTCTGGAATGAACTGACGAGCAACTCTGTCTGTCAAAGGATCGTTCGCATACGTTTCGATCGGCTGGTATCTTTTCGTTGGACGGTGCCACGCGGTGACCACTTTGTTACGCTTTCTTTTTTCTAGTAAATGTTCAGGTCTGAGCACAGCCTCATAGCTGCCATCCTCTCTATCACCAACCCAAGCAATATCCACGCTGTATCGAAGCTCAGCACCCAACTTCCAAAGCTCCTCAGGGTCTATTCCAGTGCCTGGATGACTCTGTTCTGTTCTCAGTTCTTCCACGGTTTTGAGAATATCACTGTCAGCAAGCAAAGACTGGTAGTGATTCGCCCTGTCCAACCGCAAATTAGGGATATTCGTAAGACCCAAGATTTGCGGTTTATACTTGGTCATGATTTGACGAAGTCCATCAATATTTTGGAGCCCCTCCTCATGCCAATCCAGCCATGAAAAGTCCTCAATCGGCTGCACTTTTTTGCCGAGATGCAGAACCACATCATAGCGGTATCGAGTTAATTCATTATGATGACTCCCACGCTTCAGCTTGATTTCTACATGGCTGATTGAATGCAGCTGCTCTTGCAGCGCATAGAAAAAGGCAGGATCAATGACCAGCTCCTGCTCTTGTCTCATTCGCTTCTGCACCCGGCGCATCAATTGATCCGTGGTCAACGTCTCCGGTGACTTTTCCATCTCAACCTCAGTGAGGAAGGTTTGCAGTAAAGAAAGATTGCGAACATCACCGACAAAGATTGCTCCGTTGTCACTCAGGGAGTGCATGGCCTTTTTCAGCACATCCAACAAATAGTTCGCATCCGGAAAATACTGCACAACAGAGTTGAGCACAATCACATCGAACTGTTGTCCTTCTAGTCCACTAAAATCATCCGCATAGCTCTTACGCAGTGTTACATTGGATAAATCCTCTCGTTGGTTGATCAGTTTCGCAGTAATATAATCCAACGCCATCGTCGAAAAATCTGTTCCCCAATATTGTTCACAATGAGGCGCTATCCGGGATAATAACAGCCCTGTACCGCACCCGATTTCGAGTACCTTTTTCGGTTGCAAGGCAAGGATACGGTCAACCGTCGAATTGACCCATTCACGCATTTCTACCGCTAAAAGAGGCTGACCCGTATAACTGCTGTTCCAGCTGGTAATGTTGAAATCGGCTTCATATTGATTCTCGTCATCATAGGCTTTATCAAAGACATCCTGCCATTCTGATACTTGTTCCGCAGGGAGTGCTTCTTCTGTTGCCGTTTTCAGTTTTTCCTTGGACTGTGAATCTGGCACGATATAAGATACCAATTGCTTATGCCCTGGTCTCTGCTCGGATTCATGAACGATCACAGCCGCTTTTTGTACATTTGGATGTTCATCTAATACCGCTTCAATCTCACCCAGCTCGATACGGAACCCTCTTAATTTGACCATAAAATCAATTCGGCCCAGATACTCGATCGTTCCATCAGGCATGTAACGTGCTAAGTCACCTGTCTTATAGAGACGTGCTCCCTCTTTTTTGCTGAACGGATCAGGGATGAATTTCTCTTCTGTCAGCTCAGGTCGGTTATAGTATCCGCGAGCCAGTTGTACACCACCGATGTGTAACTCGCCAGCAACACCGACAGGAACAGGATTCAGGTGCTCGTCTAACAGATAGATTTGGGTGTTGGCCACAGGGCGTCCAATCGGCACGGATCTAAGCTTGCTTCCTTTTTGGCATGCCCAGTAAGTGACATCAATCGCCGCTTCTGTAGGACCATAGAGGTTGTGCAATTCCGCGTTGAGACACTCGAAAAAGCGCTCCTGCGTTGAATACGATAGGGCTTCACCACTGCAAATGACTCGCCGCAGCGTATCGCAGCCGCTAATTTCCGTCTCCTCCAGGAAAACTTGGAGCATCGAAGGAACAAAGTGCATGGTGGTGATTTTCTCTTTTTTGATCAGACGTGCCAGATAGGTCGTATCTTTATGACCTTCTGGACGAGCTACAACCATGCAGGCGCCCGTCATTAGCGGCCAGAAAAATTCCCATACCGATACATCAAAGCTGAAAGGCGTCTTTTGCATCACCCGATCTGTTTCGTTCAATTGATACTGTTCCTGCATCCATATAAGTCGATTGACGATACCGCGATGAGCATTCATCGCACCTTTTGGCTTACCAGTAGAGCCTGAGGTGTAAATCATGTACGCCAAATTGTCGCTGTTGACCCCGCTTGCCGGTGCCACGCGGCTCTCCATGCCGATTGTCTCCCAATCTGAATCGAGGCAAATCACTTCTCCTCCGTATTCAGGGAGAGTGTTCTTCAGTTCTTCCGCAGTCAATAGGAAAGAAGGATTCGCATCTGTGATCATAAAGGCAACCCGATCTTGCGGATAGCTTGGGTCCAGGGGAACGTAAGCCCCGCCTGCTTTGAGGATACCTAACAGCCCAACGACCATCTCAAATGAGCGCTCCATATAAATGCCCACAAGCGTTTCCGCTCTTACTCCCAGTTTCCGGAGATGATTAGCCAGTTGATTCGCCCGTTGATCCAATTCACTGTATGAGAGTTGCTCTTCTTCAAAAATAACAGCTGGCGCATCTGGTGTTTCGGCAGCCTGAGCTTCGATAATCTCATGAAGGCACATATCTTGCTGTCGGTAGTACGTCTTCGTATCGTTCCATTCAACCAACAGCTTATGCTTTTCATCAGCGGTCAAAATCGGCAGATCTGAAATCGGCTGGTTCGGATTGGCGACAATACCAGCCAGGACGATTAGAAAGCTTTCTAACATTCGACTAATTGTCGATTCATTAAAAATATCGGAGTTGAACTCAACGTCCAGATCAAGGATATCTCCTTTTTCTACAACCTGAATCCAGAGATCAAACTTGGATGTATGGTTACGGAATTCTTCAAATTTGACCAAGGAAAAGCCCAATTCAGCCGTGTCCGTTTTTTTCGGCATAGGAAAGTTCTGCAACACAAAGCAGACTTCGAACAGTGGGTTTTGACTCATATTACGCTCAGGCTGCAATTCATCCACCAATCGTTCAAAGGGCACGTCTTGATGCCTGTATGCGCTGTTCGCCGTTTCTCTAACACGAGACAACAGCTCTCTAAAGCTTTGATTGCCAGACAGATTGGTTTTGAGAACCAACGTATTTACAAAAAAGCCGACCAAATTCTCAATTTCCACTCTGTTACGGTTCGCTACGGGCACTCCGACCCGGATATCATTTTGCCCGCTGTAACGGTGCAGCAATATCTTTAGGGCGGTGATCATGACCATATACAGCGTGGCATTTTCTTGCTCGCTCAGCGCTTTCATAGCATGAGAAAGTGAAGCGGGAATTTGTAGTTTTAAGCTCCCTCCTTGAAACGATTGGATGGGAGGCCTTGTACGGTCTACAGGTAGCTCTAACACACTGCTTTCTTTTCCAAGGGTTTCTCTCCAGTAAGAAAGCTGTTTCTCAAGCACTTCTCCTTGAAGCCACTCCCGCTGCCAGATGGAAAAATCAGCGTATTGGATCGGAAGCTCAGGCAATGGTGAAGGCTTGTCCGCGAGATAGGCCTGATAAAGCAGAACCATTTCTCTGAAGAAAACCCCGACTGACCATCCGTCGATGATGATATGGTGAACGTTCAAAAGTAGAGCATGCAAATCCTCGCCGAGTTTGAATAAAGTAACACGCAAAAGCGGCCCCTTTGACAGATCGAAAACATGCATGCTTTCCTCTTTAGCTAGTCGGCGAAACTCATCTTCCCTCTCCTCCTCGGGATGTCCAGTAAGATCGACAATGGGAAAAGGAATTTGCCATGCAGGAGCGATAACCTGATACGGCTCTCCATTTGCGACTTGAAAGGTGGTTCGCAAGGCTTCATGGCGTTTCACGACCTCATGTATGCACTGCTCCATGATGTTTGTGCGAAGCTCACCCGACAGATGAAAGGCGGCAACCACATTATAGGCTGGACTGTTTGGTACCAACTGGTCTAAAAACCATAATCTCTGCTGGGCAAAAGAGAGGGGCACGAAGCCCTCTCTTGAACGCCGCGCAATCCCAGCCTTTTTCGTCTCCAGCTTTGAGCCTTTCAGCTTCTCAAGCAATGCCAGTTTCTTGTCGGAAAGCTTCGATCTGCTCTCAGCAAGTATCTCATCTCTCGCTTTAGCTGATTCCTTATTATTGATCATTGGATTGCTCCTTCCCTATAGATGAATTCATCAGCTTAATAGCTCCAAAATCGCCTCTTCTGGAAGCTCATCAATAGCAGCAATCAGTTCCTCCTCAATCAGCTCCGCCATTCCTGCAACAGTTGGCGCCGAAAAGAGATTGTCTAAATTCAAATCAACCGGGAAGCTATTCTTTAATCTGGAGATAATCTGAGTTGCCATGATCGAATCGCCCCCCAGGTCTTGGAAATTTTTGTGGATATCAACGTTTTTCACTCCAAGTACCTCTTCCCAAGCAGCCGCAATTTTTCGCACGAGTTCGTTACGTGGTGCATCGTCATCGTCAGCATGTATGATATTTTGATGGGTCACGAAGTTTTGGCTTTCTGTCTTCCTCCCATCAGTGTCTATTGCCTGAACACGAGGTAGCTCAGTTGATTCGGTTATGTCGGTTGCTCTTTGTTCGTGTTTTTCTGCTGTTAGCTCGGAGGTGGCCGCGGCTTCTTGACGGGTACGGTTGCCTATGACAACTTTGGGTAAACGGTATCGTTCCTTGGCAAAAGGATAGCTTGGCAGACCTGATATACGGCTCACCATTCCTTTTGGATAGAGAGCTTCCCACTCTATTTCGTTACCATGAACCCATAGCTCGGCCAGCTTTTTGATCTTCTTGTTCAGAGCGAGATTGCGGATAAAATCCCTTCCCTCTTCAGTGTCGCCGATCTTGATTCCGCCTGTTTTGTTTATTTCTCCGATAAACATATCAGCCGTCTTTGCCCCATTACCTTGTATGAATTGCTCTAGCTGTGCCATCAGATGTTCTCTACTGTTGACCACGACTGCTATTCGGTGAGACATGGATTCCCTTGCAGTCTGATAGGTGTAAAGGAAATCTGCCAGGTCCACATCATGATGCTTCTCTATAAATACCTTTGTTTTCTCGGCATAGGCCATTAATTGCTCACGTGATTCCGCTGATAGCACGAAGACTCCCGTCGCTATCTCTTGACCCTCAACAGGAGCAGCGGATCTTACCTTGCTTCTATCAAGCTCTTCGATTACCAGATGAGCATTGGTGCCGCTGAAACCAAAAGAGCTGATCGCTGCCAAACGAGAGCCTTTGGAATTGGTCTGCCAGTCTTGCAGCTTGGTATTCACATAGACAGGGCTGTTTTCAAAATCAATGTGCTCATTCTCTTTGTCAAAATGGATAGAAGGAGCCATCTTCTTGTTTTTCATGCTGAGTAAAACCTTGATGACACTCAGCACCCCAGCCGCTGCTGTGGTATGACCGATATTGGCCTTCAAAGAACCAATCGCGCAGAAACGTTTCTTCGGTGTGAATTGGCGGAACGATTCACTCAGCGCATGAATCTCTACAGGGTCCCCTAATTTGGTTGCAGTTCCATGTGCCTCAATATATTGAATGTCTTCCACATCAATCTGTTTTTTCGCGTAAATGGTTTTTTGCAGGTCACTTTGCGCTTGAAAGCTCGGCACGGTGATGCCCAATGTCCGTCCATCCTGATTCGTTCCACTGCCACGGATGACACCATAGATGTTGTCGTTATCCCGCATTGCATCTTGCAACCTTTTTAAAATCACAACGCCGACTCCATCCCCAACTACAATGCCATTCGCACCATTGTCAAACGGGCGGCACTCTCCTGTAGGAGAAAGCATCCTTGCGTTACTCATCGAGATAAACGGAGCAGGATGAGAATAAATCGTAACTCCTCCTGCGATGGCCAGATTGACCTCTTCCGTCTTCAGCTTTTGGCAGGCAATATCGATCGCAACCAAAGAAGATGAGCAAGCTGTGTTAACAGCCAAAGCGGGTCCTTTTAGATCAAGGAAATAAGCGATGCGCGAGGCGAGAATACTCGTATCCGATCCGAGCATGCCAAAATGAGAGAAATCTTGTTCTACTGTCATTCCCGCCATGGCACCAATGACGGTTCCAACGGGTTGGCCTCTCAGCATGGACGGGGTGTAACCTGCGTCCTCTAGCGCTTTATAGCTCTCTTGTAAAAGGATGCGCTGCGTGACATCCATCGATTGGGCTTCGGTAGGAGAAATTTTGAAAAACGCTGGATCAAAGTATTCAATATCCTCCATCGCCCCGTATTTAATCGGAATATCTACGAGTGCATTTTCTTTAAAAAAGGCGCGCCAGTCTGGATTCGTAACTTCTTTGATGCAATCCTTACCCTGACTGACAAGCTCCCAGAATTCATCTTGCCCCTGGGCACCTGCTGTGCGGCAGGAAATTCCAATGATCGCAATATCATCGGAGGCTGCTTTCTGCGGTTCTGTATAAACAGGCTTCTCTTCAAAATTTCTATGATTTTGGTAAACCGATTCTGTTTGCGCTGGTTGGCGCTCTGGTAGATGAGTAGCGATGTAGCTCGCCAATGCTCCTAGCGTATTATGCTCAAACACAACACTTGTTGGTAGCTTCAGATAAAACTTGCTATTGATGGCTTCGGATAATTGAACGGCATTGAGCGAGCCAATTCCCAAATCCTTAAGGGATTCTACTTCTTCCAGCTCTTCTTGTCTCAAGCCTAAAACGGTAGAAAAGACCTCGATCAGGCTCGCTTTGATTTTTGTCCGATCTGGAATGGACTGATCCGCCAAATTACGCTTTGATCCAGAATATTCTGATGTAATCGGTTGATGTTGAGCATCCGACACGTATGGTTTACTTGAGTCGAGTTGGCTAGGCTCGTCTTGCTGCACATGACTGCCAATATAGCTTGCCAATGAATCTAACGTATTATGTTCAAACACAACGCTGGTCGGTAATTTCAGATTGAATTTACTGTTAATCATTTCGGATAAGGCAACTGCGTTAAGAGAGCCAATTCCTATATCCTTCAAGGTCTCTACTTCTTCCAGTTCTTCTGGTTGAAGACCTAAAACGGCGGCAAACGCCTCAACCAAGGATTCTTTGATTGTTTCCCTATTCCGATGGATGCTGTAGTCTTGCTGATTTGGAGTGGTGAGCGCTCTCGTTTGCTTTTTCGGATAAGGAATATAACCGCTGTTTACCATTTCCGCTAATGCTTCTGGATAAGGCCTTTTCTTCGATAGTTTGCTGGCATTCCATTCACAACGCTTCGTGTACGCAAGATGTGGAGCCTTTTTCAGCTTAAACAAGCAATAGCTGATCCACCCTTTTTCAAGAGAGATGGATTGATTTACCGTGTTAATATACAAATCTTGAACGGCTTTAGGCAGATGCTTGATGTACTGTTCCACGTCAGGATCATGCAAGGAGTTAGCAATCTGCGGCGATACGTCGATGATTTCATCGATCACGAACTGATGCTCGGCTAAAAGCTCCATCCATTCTTGAACAGTAGGGATCGTGATTTCTACGTTCGGATCTACAATCGGTCCTCGCGTATTGGCAATATAATCGATCAATAGAACCGTTCCCTCTTCGTTCAGAGAAGATGAGATATTTTGAAATAATCCGTGTTTGTTTCGAATATGGAAGCTTACTTCAATCCCAACAATGATGTCGTAGAGATCGGGAAAAGCATCCTTGGAGCTGTCTTTATTGAATATCTTCGCACGAGCTCCCAGGTTTTTCTGCGCGATTCGTTGATTTCCAAGCTCTGCTTGCGCCTTGGTAATCGTAAATCCATGGGTTTCAATATGCGGATAGAGCTCTGCTATTTGAATTACATCTGTCCCATGACCGCATCCGAAGTCCAACACCTTTTGCACACGAGAAAAATTTTCTTTGCAAAATAGTACTTGGCGCATCTCTACTTGCTTCTCTCTTACCATTTCTCTTTCCAACGGATATTTTTCAGGGTTCAAGATGACACGGCTCATTGAAAACCCTGGAATTTTCCTTTCAAATGGGCATACGGTCAAGTAATCTTCCGAAAACTCCGCTTCGCTGCTGTTGGCGCTATATGTATAAATCTCAACGGCTTTGTTTTCGAATTCTGGATGAGCGGATGTCATGCTCGTCTCCCTCCTAGAGCGATTCGTTTGATTACGTTCGATCCAACATGTTCTCCTCTTAAACGGATAGGTTGGGAGCTTAGCTACTCGGAATAACTCCTTCCCTGCATGCAGCTTCTGCCAAGGGATGGGATTGCCTAGAACCCACAATTTTGCTAGTTCGCCTACATCTCTTGATTCGATTGCCAGAGCAACCCGGTCTGACAGCAATTCTTTGTGATCCTTGAGATCTCCCAAAAAGCATTGTTCCGTCTCTTCTTGATGTTCCAACCAGCGTTCCAGTTGCTGTAATAGCTCTGTTTGACTATTGGTGATGACAGCTAAACGGCAAGACATTTCTTCTCTTCCGATTTGAAGGGTGTAGGCAGTATTTGCTACATCAATATTCTCGTTCTTATGCAAATAACCAACCCAGCGTTGAATGTATTCCTGCAATCTCTCTTTATTCTTGGCCGAAAAGACAAACAGCTCAGGTTCTGGGGCGTTTACTCTGTTTGATAATGACAGGGTTTGAGGTTGCAGGTTGCGGTCGTATTCCTCAACGATAAGATGGGCATTCACTCCACCGCCGCCAAAGCTGGTAATGCCTGCTCGTCGGGGGACTGTCTGCCCATCTACTGTGACTTGTTTCCATTCCGATACTTCCCGCTGCAATTGAAATGGGAGTTGACCAAAATGAATATTCGGATTCAAATCGTCAGGCATCAAGGTTGGAACCAGCGTCTGATGCTGTAAGGACAAAATCACCTTCATTAACTGCGACATGCCAGAAGCTGATTCACAATGCCCGATATTCGGTTTGACCGAACCGAGTCGATAATCCCCTTCTGTTCCTTGCCGGTTGTGAAAAGCTTTCGTCACCGCTGTCATTTCTACGGCATCCACTATGTCTGATCCATAGGCAGATGCTTCTAGATAACTAATGGATCGAGGGTCCAGTCCACTTTCTTCCAACGCCTCTCCAATCACATCTGCAATAGGATTGGGGCTCGGTGTCATGTAGCCATTGGCTTTGCCCTTATGGTTGACGGCGGTTCCTCGTATCACGGCATAAATATGGTCCAGGTCCTGTACAGCCTGATCGTAATCCTTGAGAACAATCGCACCCACTCCCTCACCCGGTACAAAACCAATTCCGCCGTTCCCAAAGGCAGCACTGTCAGAAGTATGGGAGATGAGCTGTCCCACAGTCAGACCGAAGTAGGTATGCGGATGTGTGTACAGATTCACTCCACCAGCAATCGCCATGCTTCCCTTACCGTTTCGGATGTACTCACATGCTTCATGAATCGCTACCAAAGCTGAGGAACACATCGTATCGATCGGCATACTCGGCCCCTGTAAATTTAAATAGTACGAAGCCCGATTGACCATCGATGCATACGAGGTTGTCGGAAAGTGATGGGTGGTTTCCGTGCTATACAAGTGAAATCCTTGTTTCGTAATCCCACCAAATACCCCTGTTCTCTTACGCAGCTCCGCAGACATCTTCGATGAGGCATAGCCTGCATCTTCTAACGCCTTCCAGCACTCTTCTAGATATAGGCGCTCTTGAGGGTCTATATTCTCTGCTTCTCGCGGAGTCATCTGAAAAAATAATGGATCAAACTGATCAAAGTCTTCTAAGAAAGCGCCCCATTTGCTATAGCTTTTTCCTTGGGAAATGGCTTCCTCCCGATTTGGATGATAATTCGCTTTCCAATCCCAACGCTTTTCTGGGATTTCTGAGATAGACTTTTTACCCTGTACTAAATTCTCCCAAAACTCGTCCAAGGTGTTCGCTTGAGCAAAGCGCCCACTCATGCCAATAATCGCGATTTTACCGGAGGATGCAGGCTTGGACGCCGTCATTTGCGAGTGAGTAGAAGACGTAAATGCTCTCGTTTTTCTTGGGTTTCGTTTCACTTCACTTTTCAGTAATTGATCAAACTCAGCATGATCTTCCGTTCGATTTGGCTCCTGCTTCTGCTCATCTAATCCTGTGAACGAAATCAGCGCTTCTCTTTGTGTTTCGATTAAATGTTCTACTAAGTCATCCACCGTCTGATATTCAAAAAACAAAGTACCGCTGATGGTCTCGCCGAAAATTTTCCGAAATTGATTGATCAGTTGTACAGATAAAATGGAATCCATACCATATGCCTCTAACGGCTCCGAAGTATCCATTCGGTTACTTGGCATTTTCAGCGTTTCAGCGATCAACTGTTTGATGTATTCCGTACTTTTTTCGCGTAGGACATCCTCGAATGCTCTTCCTTTTGGAGCAGAAGGCATGTTCACTCTCTTTGCTTTTGGTTGTTCCGCATTTACTCTCGGCGCAGGTTTAGGCTGCTTTTTTTGTTGTTGGCGAATCACGCCGTCGCTTTCGGTAACAATAATCTGCTGCCCCATCGCATGCGCCTCTTCTGTTGGGAAAAAGACAGACTGAAACCCTTCCTCCTCCAATACTCTCTGCCACGTTGACGAAGATAACCCAGGGCAGCCTGAGATGCGCAGCTCTGGGTCTTCGTACAGCCACCATCCCTCCAGCAAACCAAAGGTAAGATGGAGGAAGATGGTATTTTTACTCATTTCATTTAGCAGCAGCAAGCCGTTCTCTTTTATTACGGCTTTCGCATTACGCAGGGTTTGGCGAATATTTTTCGTGGCGTGCAGTACATTTGCTGCAATCGCAATATCATATTCGCCCAGATCAATTCCTTGTCCCATCAGCGGCTCTTCTACGTTGAAAATCTTGTAGGTCAAATAAGGATTGCTTGGACCATACTCTTTTTCTGCATGCATGAAAAAGGCTTTGGACAGGTCTGTGTAGCAATATTCCTGGATATGCTCATGATACGCCTTTAGTTTTTGGAAAACGACAGCACTCGTTCCTCCCGTACCTGCACCAATCTCGAGAATACGAATGCGTGCCGCAGAATCTTGGTTCAGCCGTTCCTCAACAAAAGCAACCAATGTATCGGCAAGCACTTCATTGAAGTAGTCGGAAACCGTGTTATTTTTGTATACCTTCTCGACTAATTCCATCGATGAATTGGGAAAGATGATTTCTGTGGCCCGCACTTTTCCCGTGAGAATTTGCGGCAAAGCACGCAAGGTTGTCTCTACGAGCTTGACTTGCGCATTCGTATCCGAATTCTTTAGCCAGACCTCTTTTTCTTGCTCCCATTCTTGCCAGACATCGGCACTAGAAATGGGAGCAGGATCGATCACGGTAGATGTTGAGTGATCGTAAACGAGATAATCATTCTGAGCCAAAACAGAAGCCGTTTCTTCGAGCCACATGTCATATAAGTCAAGCAGACCGCTTTTTCTTTTGAGATCGCTGAGCGCTTGATTCTTTTTTGTAAAGCAGCCAAGCGACTGCATTTGACTCCACAGTAACTTTAAAAGAAGCTCGTCCATTTTGTTCATTCTAGGCACTCCTTCGGCTTACACGTATTGAACCCGTTCCTTCTGTTCACTTGCTGATTGATTTTTCAGGGTGGTATCGACTACATATTCAGCGATATGTTTAAGCGTTGGATAGTCCGTCATCACAGTTGGTGTCAATTCAAGCTTGTACTTCTGATTGATTTTGCTAGAAAGTTCGGTGAGCTTGACTGGATCGAATCCATACTCCTGTAGTTCAATATCCGTATCTATCTCTTCTCTCTCTACCTTGAGGATTTGAGAGGCGAGTTGAATGATCGCTGCTTGAACTTTATCAAACAAGCTGTCTGTGTCCGTATCCGATTCTGATGCAAAATAAGCTGCTTTTGGCATCTTTTTTACTTTTAGCTTGTTTTTAATGCTTGCCATGCTGGAGGAAATTCTCTCTGAAACGACCGCAACCGATTCACTTGTATGGATTCCTTCCATATCGAGTGGCTTGGTTGTTTTCATCAGCGCCAATTGATTCATCGGACCTGCTAGCAAGGCTTCCAATGCCTCCATCCCTTCCGAAGGTTCGATCGAGCCAATGCCGATTTGTGCCATTCGTTCCTGATAGCCCTTGGACGCAACGATTCCAACACTGCCCCAGTATCCCCAGTTCATTACTTTCACCGCACATGTCCATTCCTCGGCAAGCTGATGGGCGAAAGCATCTTTAAAGGCGCAACCAGAAGCATAATTGCTTTGTCCAGGCGATTTCGTAAACGAGTTAATCGAAGAGAAAAACAGGACGAAATCCAATGGTTCTTCTCCAAATACTTGGCTCATCCGCACACTTACCTCTACTTTTGGTACCAATCCAGCTCGGAAGGTTGTCTCGTCCATATTCGCCAGACTTCTATCCAGTAGAACAATAGCGGAATGAATCACTCCGTTAATCTTGCCATATCGCTTCTTGATCTCTTCGTATGCAGATTGCAGCGATTCGCGATCCGTAGCATCTGCTTCAATGTAGAGCGGCGAAGGTCCTAGGGTAGCAAGTTGAACTATTTTGTTCTGGATCGACTCATCTTTTTTGCGGCGGCCGATCCAAATCACCTGTGCTTGATAGGTGCCGATCATGTATTCGCTCCACGCTTGTCCAATACCGCCCGCGCCTCCAATCACAACATAAACTCCCTGTTGCTTGTAAACGGTTTGGTTGATGGAAGGACTCTGGACTGGCATCAACTGTTGGCGATGCCACGCTTGTCCACGATATGCCCAAGCGTTTCCATGAGCATCGGTAGGTATAGCAAAAACATCACCCAGAGGCCAATCGACATGAGCTTCCAAATCGACGAGTCTTACCTTCCAGTTCGGATATTCCTTCGCCATCGATCCGATCAACCCGTGGATACTGGCATGCGTTGGATGGACATTATCTTTTTTGTAGACAGCTTGCGCCTGAACGGTAATGATAGTCCAGCCCAAGTCTCGCGTGTGATACCCCAACGCAAGCAAAGCCTTGATCAAACGGAAAACATGAATAACGCCCCGCTCCTGCCAGGTCATCAAGGTTTCCTCTTTTACGGATTCCACAGGGCTGTCAGGAGCTACCCACAGGATATGATCGATCACACCCTGCTCTTCCAGCTTCCTTGCGATTACCTCAATAGAATCCTCTGACTGAAGCAGCAAAACAGTAGCTTGAGGGTAATGACGTTGAAGGCGACTTCTGTCCTTTTCGTCGGCGCAAACGATGACAACCTGATCACTTGTTGCTGGAATGATTTCACCTTTTTCTAAAGACACGGCGTTCCATACGGGAGTGAGCATCGTGGTTCCCATCAGCGGTGGGGTGGAAGTCGCTGTTTCCTGAGTCTCGCTCACTGTTACACCTAGTTTTTCAATCCCAACTGAAAAACCTTTCATTCTCACGCCTATTCTGCCTGTCTCATCACATAGATCAATATCTATTTTCCTTGTATGATTCTCCGCTTGGACATCATCACTAGATCGAATGAGAGCATACATGACAACAGGATGATTCTCGAAGATCTCCAGCTCTTCCAGGGTAAAAGAACCCTCTGGTTGGATGGAGCTGATGATGTCAGATGATGTAGACTCCTTGATGAGATAAGGAGATGACTGCAACAGAGACTCCAACAAGCTGGGATGGAGAACGAATTGCCCTGCTGTCTCCACAGCAATTGAAGGCAAGGAGAGTTTTACCAGTACTTGACCCTGAGTCCTGTATACTTGGTCAATCCCTCGAAAATTCGGATGAACATTCATTCCACGTTCTTTTAACAGCTCGTAGCATTGGAGGGAAGTAAGTATCTCGCTGCTCTCGGCTTGGAAGGCTGGTAGATCCAGCGTTGGTGCATCAACGAGCGAAGTGAATTCGACCATACCTTGGCTATGTACGACAGACCTGGTATCATCTTCTTTCGATTCGCTGTAGATTTCAAAAGCAAGCTCTCCAGTGTCCTCTGGATAGATACCCAGATGTATCGGAACCAGATCATCGCCCACCACTAGCGGATAGTCTGTAGCAACATGAGTCATTCGGATTCCAGATAAAGTCTCCTCTCTATCTCCTGCTGCCTGTTCCACTGCCGCCCGTGCCATTTCCAGATAAGCCGTGATTGGAAAGAGGCGCTGCTCGTTTCCAAGATGATCCGCCAAGAACGACTCCTGCCCTGTGAACCTTGAACTGTATCTCAGCTCATAGAGGTCAGAGGTGTTCTTATGAAGCAATGGGTGAAGGATATCCCCTCTAACTGAAGATTCTTCGGCCCTACCTGTTACCTTTGGCTTTTGAACATCTATCCAGTAACGCTCTCTGGCAAAAGGATAGGTAGGCAAACTGACGCGGCGCGGCTTATCGTCGCTATACAGCTTATTCCAATCAAAAGAGACGCCCTGGACCCAAAGGTTCATCAGTTTTGCGTATTTCCCTTTGGCCATCCATGTCTCCACTGTTTGTTTCATATCTTCGTCAGCAAAAAGAGCTACCGTGTCATGATTGCGCTTCACTCGCCCACGATACAGCTCGGCAATGTTATCTGCTCCTTCTGCAAAATGCGTTAGCTTTTCCTCCAGCTCATTCACTGATCTGACGATAACAGCCAAGCGTTCTTCCAGCGCCTCCCGCCCTACTTGAAGCGTATAGGCGATATCAGCCAAATGGGCATCGGTGAATGATTCTTCTTTGACCGCCTTCAATAATCGATTTACTTGAGCGAACAGTCTCTCTTCGTTCTTCGCTGACAGCACGATCACTTTTGGATGTTGTGGCTGAATGCTACTCTGAGGCTGTCTATCTGTTTCGAGATACTCTTCGATGACGATATGGACATTGGCTCCTCCCGCCCCAAAAGAAGACAGCCCCGCGATTCTAGGATACTCCTTGGTCACTCCGTTGCTTTCAATGAACGGTCGTTTCCATTCAGCCAGCTCTTGCTGAACCACAAATGGTGTTTGACTGAAATCAATGTTTGGATTCATCACCTCGGCGTGCAGGGATGGTGCTATTTGACCGTATTTCATCTGAAGCAATATTTTGGTTAAACCTGCTATTCCTGCCGCGCTCTCCGTATGCCCAATGTTCGACTTGGCAGAGCCAATGGAGCAGAATTGTTTGTCTTTCGTATATTGTCCAAATGCGCGAGTCAGCCCCGCAATCTCGATTGGATCTCCCAAAGCGGTACCTGTACCGTGGGCTTCGATATAGCTGACGGCACGAGCGTCCACTCCTGCCCGCTGCAATGCCTCGTCGATTACCTGCGACTGTGCGATGGGGTTGGGAACCGTATATCCATTTGTTTTGCCGCCTGAATTGAGCATGCTTCCCTTGATTACGCCGTATATGTGGTCTCCGTCGGCAATCGCCTTTTGCAGAGGTTTCAATACGATAGCTCCCACACCTTCTCCATCTACAAAGCCGTCCGCTTGGTCGCCAAACGACTTGCAACTGTCACCAGCAGAAAGCATCGTCGCTCCAGACAATCGAATATAGTGAAACGGATCGACAATTAAATTGACCCCGCCAGCAATGGCACATTCACTTGTACCGCTATACAGGCTCTCCAAGGCCAAATGGATCGCTGTCAGAGAAGAGGAGCACGCCGTATCCACTGCTAGACTCGGACCTTGAAAATTGAACAAGTAAGAAAGGCGGTTCGCAATGGACCAGTAGCTCGTACCTGCTTGGTAATTTCCATTCATGACACCAACAAATACCCCAATTTTTCTGCTTTCTCCTAAAGTGGAAGGCGTATAACCCGCATCTTCCATACTGGCGTATGCCGTTTCTAAAAATAAGCGCTCCTGAGGGTCCATCTGCTCCGCTTCGTTAGGAGAAATTTGGAAAAATAATGGGTCGAATTTATCAATATCCTCGATAAAGCCGCCCCATTTGGTGTACATGTATCCTCTTTTTCCTTTTTCTTCGCTGAAGAACTCTTGCCAATTCCAACGATCCTTCGGTACTTCCGTGATACAATTCTTCCCTTCTTGCAGGTGAGACCAAAACTCCCAGACATCCTCCGCTTGCGGATAACGTCCTGAAAGACCAATGATCGCCACATCCTGCCTAGACGATGCTATTGGTTTTTCCGCTTCCGTATCATGAACTGGCAGGAAACGGCGGGATTTTGACTTTCTAATTGTCGGGGCAGCTTGCTCTCTGGTTGGCTTTGCAGAAGCTCCTGAGTTGGTTATTTGCTTTTGAACAGGCTGCTGTTCTTCTATTCCTACTAAGGCAAGCAATTCATCTGTTTGTGTTGTCATGAAATGCTCGACCAGCGCATCAATGGTTTGATATTCAAAGAAGAGGGTCGTGCTGATCGCATGTAATTTTTTCCGTAAGACGTTAGTCATTTGCACAATCATAATCGAATCAATGCCATACTCCTCTAAGGCCGCAGATGAGTCGATCTGGTCAAATGGAATCTTCAGTGTTTCTCCGACCAATTGCTTGAAATAAGCAATGCTTTTCTCACGAAGCAAATCCTCCGTGCCTGTTCCTCTGTCTGTAGCTGGAGGAACTGGTAGAGCGGAAGCTGAGGTCCCCGTTGATTTCTGCTGCTGTTTAGACTTGCGGACAACGCCGTCACTTTCAGCAATCATTAACTGTGGATAGGAGACAACTCGATAGCCCTCATCTCTCAATACTTTCTGCCAAGCTTCAAGAGGTAACGAAAGACCTTTTGCGACGTTTTGATCAGACATCTCCTTTACTAGAAGCAAGCCATTTCTTTTTAAGAGATTCTTGTAGTTACGCAAGGCTTGACGGATATGTTGAGCCGTGTGCAATTTATCAGCTGTAATAATCAGGTCGTATTCGCCAGCGTTCAATCCTTGTGCACCAAACGCCGCTTCTGGGTCGAAAACTTGAAAACTCATAAATGAATCATTCGCAGCGAATTGTTTTTCGCCCCGCATTACGATTTCTCTGGAACAACCGGTATAGCAGTACTCTTCAATACACTCTTGATAGACATGTAATTTTTGTAAAATGGAGGCACTGGTTGTTTCTGTCCCTGCTCCTATTTCGAGAATCCGCATTCGCGCTGATTGATCCTGTTTCAACCTCTCCTTGATAAAAGAAGCCGCCACATCAGCAAGACCTTCATTTTCATGAGCGGAGAGCTGTAGCATAGAAGGATAGCGTTCAGAGTGAACATCCACCCATTCCTCTTCCTTCATCCCTTCAATGACAATCGGCTTCGTGATCTTCATTACAGCCATTTGATCCATGGCTCCTGCGAGAAGTGTCTCTATGGCTTGCATTGCTTCTGGAGGCTGAATAAGGCCAATGCCGATTTGCTCCAAACGACGATAGGTTTCTACCATCTCTTGATGAGACTCTTCCACTTGTCCACTGCTCCAATATCCCCAATTGATCACTTTCACCGCACTTGGCCATACTTGAGTCAGTTGATGAGCATATGCATCTTTAAAGGTACATCCGGCCGCGTAGTTGCTTTGCTTAGGCGCTTTCGTAACCGCCATGAGCGAAGAGAAGAATAAAACAAAATCCAACGGTTCCTTCTCAAACACCACACCCATGTTCACACTTACATCAACCTTGGACGAAAGTACTGCTCGGAAACCTTCCTCTTGCATCATTTCCAAGCTCTCTTCAACCAAGACCATGGCAGAATGAACAACCCCGTCAATTCGTGTATACGTCTGCTTTATCTGTTCATAAGCTTGTTGCAAAGCGCTCTTTTGCGTTGCATCCGCAGTAATATATTCTGGTGCTGGTCCAAAAGCGGCAAGTCTATCAATCTTCGCTTGAATCTCTTCATTTTTTTGACGACGACCAATCCATACGATCTGGGCTTGATAGGTACGAATCATATACTCGGTCCATGCTTCGCCGATGCCACCAGCACCGCCAATAACCAAATAAATGCCACCCTGCTTCAACCGTGTCTGATCGATCGGAGGATGGTCGATGGCAAGCAACTGCTGGCGATACCATTCACCCTGACGATAAACCCACGGACGCCCCTGACGATCTCTTGGCAGCGTCAACATATCATCCAACGGCCATTCACATTCGGCCTCTACATCCACAAGTCGAATCTTCCAGTTTGGATATTCCTTCGCCATCGAACCAATTAAACCATGGATACTAGCGTGGCAAGGGTTTACAACATCTGTTTTACGAATGGGCTGGGATTGGACAGTGATGACACTCCAACCCAACTCCTTGCTTCCGTATCCCAAGTGAAGCAAGGCTTTAATCGTTCGAAAGCATAGAATGACTCCCTGATCTTGCCCCTCGATTAATCGATGATCCGCCAAGGAATCTATCACTTCAAAAGGAGCGATCCACACCATATGATCAACGGAACCAAGCTCTTCCAGTCGTTGTGCGATTTCCTCAATGGTATTGTCAGCCTCAATGGTCAACCTTTGTGCACGCGGATAGTATTGTTGAATGGCGCTCCAATTCTCTTCATTTCCCCCCACAATGACAACCTGCTCATCAGCAGCAGGGGAATGCTGCCCCTTCTCAACCGGAGTCAAATCCCACACAGCGGACAGCATGAGATTCCCCACGGGGGGCTCCAGTGAGATTACAGAAGAAGCTCTGCTCGAAGAAACGTGGCTTGCTTGCTTCCCATCCTCCAGCACTCGCATGGAATATCCCTTCATTCGTACACAAACGGTTCCTTGTTCATCGCACAAATCAATATCTAGCTTCTGCACCTTGTCATCTACGCTACTGTTGGCACTGTAGCGAACGTACGCCCACATCGAGGATGTGCACTTGCCGTGAATTTCAACTTCTTCCATGGCAAAAGGCAAGGACGGCTTGCGACTAGAAGGGCCATCCGCTGATAGGGTATCCTCCCCACCCATCATGAGCCCGATAGATGCCTGCAAAGCAGAATCCATCAAGCTTGGGTGCAGTACAAAAGGGTTCTCTATTTCGGAAACGGAGGCTGGCAAGGATAGCTTGGCTAAAACTTGGCTTTTGCCTACATACAAGATGTCAATCCCTTGATGAGCCGAACCATAATCCATTCCTATCGAATGAAAAATGCTGTAGCATTGTTCGGATGAAAACTCACGTTGACCGCACTCTACCTGTAACGCTGGCAGGTTCAAGACATGTCTCTCCGTAATAGAATGAAGCATGACGCTGCCCTGACTGTGTACGACAGGCTCTGCATCCATAGCCTCCAACTCGCTGTAGATTTCAAAAGTAATCTCGCCATTCTCTTCGGGAACAAGACCGATATGTACCTGTACAGGTTGGTCCCCTACAACAATTGGCCGTGTCCAAACAACGTTTTTGAGTTGAATCCTGGATTGTTCTTCTGTCAAGGCAGCCGTTGCTTGCTCTACTGCTGCTCTCGCCATCTCCAGATAGGCAACTCCCGGCAGGATTCTCTGATTCTTCACGACATGGTCTGTTAGAAAAAACTCCTGACCTGTAAAAGTGGAGCTAAACCTCTGTTCAGAAAAATCAGAAGTATTCCGCTGCAACAGTGGATGAATGGCTGCTTCGATCGTCAATGAGGCTGCTGTCTTGCCGCTTACAGATTTATTTTTGCTCTCTGGAATCCAATAACGATTCTTCGCAAACGGGTACGTCGGCAACGGAACACGTCTAGGTCTACTATTTAAGTAAAGCTGTTCCCAATCCATTTCATAGCCTGTCACCCATAATTCCGCTATTTTTCTGACGTTGCCTTCTGAAATCCAGCTTTGGTCATCGCTTATAAATCCGAATGACTCGTTGTTGGGCTTCAATTGCCCTTCCCAGCAATTGTCTATCGTATTCTCGCCTTTCGCATAAGCTTCCAATTTTTCAATCAGCTCGGGTATTCCCTTGACAACAAAGGCTACTCGTTCTTTCATCCCTTCTCGTCCTACTTGCAGGGTATACGCCACATTTTCCAGATCGATTTGCCTTGCTTGGTCAGCAAAAGACTGCTCTTCCACATCGTCTTGATGGCTAACCATGAGATAAGCGATGACGGAAGCAATGGAGCTGCTTTGATCGAACTCCTTGATATCGAGCTGAATTTGCAGCTCCTCTTCCATTTTTTGCTTAAGCTGTGTGATTTGAACGAGGTCTACACCGTATTCATGCCACTCTTGCTCAATCTCAATGATGTTTTCTCCCACATGAATAATACTGGATAATATCGTGCGAAGCTTCTTCTCGAGCATTTCTTGGAGTTGCTTCCGCTTCTCTCCCTTGCTTGGTTGAGGACGATGGTCAGATGATGCCCCTTTTAGAAAGTCCGCTATTTTTCGCGCATACACTTGCAGTCGTTCCTTATTCTTGGCAGATAGCGGAATGATCACTGGGTTATTTGCTTGAGCTTTCGGCATTGTTTCAGCTGGGATGTATTCTTCCAAAATAACATGGGCATTTGACCCCGAAGCTCCAAACGAACTTACCCCTGCTCGTCTCAGACGGGAGACTTCTTGACCGTTTTCCATGAACACCGATTTCCACTCTTCTGTTCGCTGCTGTACATAAAACGGAGATTGCGCAAAATCAATAAACGGATTAACTTCCTTGGAATGTAAGGAAGCCACGAGAGTTTTATGGTGAAGCTGCAGAACAGCTTTTTGCAGACCGCTAATACCTGCGGCAGATTCTGCATGCCCGATATTTGATTTCACCGAGCCGATGGAACAAAATTGCTGATCCTCTGTAGATTGACGGAACGCTTTCACCAATCCTTGAATTTCAATCGGATCGCCTAAAGAAGTTCCTGTCCCGTGCGCTTCCACATAACTGATCGTTCGCGCGTCTACACCGCTCTTTTCCAAGCATGCCGTAATCACTTCTGCTTGAGCAACAGGGCTTGGCACGGACGGTCCGCTCACCGATCCGACGTGGTTAACACTGCTTCCTTTTATCACGGCATAGATATGATCTCTATCCTCAATCGCTTTGCGCAATGGCTTTAACACGACCGTACCGACGCCTTCACCAGAAACATACCCATCGCCATCCTTGCCAAAGGTATGACAATAGCCATCACTGGAGTGCATATCCATCATGCCATATGACAAGTATTTTCCAGGATGCAAGGATAAATTGACACCGCCTGCCAATGCTACTTCACATTCTCCGCGCTTGATGCTTTCCAACGCCAAATGAACAGCGGTCAGCGAAGATGAGCATACCGTGTCAATCGCCATGCTTGGACCATGAAAATTGCAGAAATAAGAGACACGATTGGCAATAGGTGCATAGTTCAAGGATAACGGGAACATTTCTCCCCGAGACATCGCTTCGGCTCCAATTAAGGAATAATCCTTGTGCATCACGCCAACAAAGACACCAACCTGCCGCCTGTTACTGCTCCCCCGCGGCGGAACAATCGTCTTCGGCGTATATCCCGCATCTTCCATCGCTTCCCAGCACGTTTCCAGAAACAAGCGTTCCTGAGGGTCCATCGTTTCCGCTTCCCGTGGTGATATCCTGAAAAATGGCGAATCAAAGCAATCTGGATCTTCAATAAATCCTCCCCATTTGGATATCTGCTTTCCAGAAGGGGATTTGAGTTCTCCAAACTGCTGCCAATCCCAGCGAGATTTCGGGACTTCTCTGATGCAGTCTTTGCCCTCTTTTAAATTCATCCAGAATTCATGGAGATTTCTTGCCTCTGGATAACGACCTGCCATCCCGATGATTGCAATTTCTTCATTCGTATTAGCTGCTTGATTCTCAGAGGCTGAATTTAAGACCGTTTCGGGTTGCGGCAACTCTTGTCTACCTTCCTGTTTCATCAAATCAAGTCCGTTGAATGCAGAAGCATAATTCTCGGCAAGATAGGCGGCCAGCTCAGCGATATTCGTATATTCAAACAGTAAAATAGGAGACAGCACCGTTCCCACTTTCGTTTCAACAGCCTTCACAACCTTCAACAAGCCCGGTGAATTAAGCCCCATTTCATAGTAACCAATCTGTGTATCGATCAGCGCGGCTGGAGCTTGTAATCGATCTCCCAATAGTTGTTGTAAAAAAGTTTGGACTCTATTCACTAGGGCAGACTGCGGCACATTCGACAGAGATACTGTTTGCTTCGCTGGTTGGATATCCGCTCGAAGCTGAGGTGCTTCTTTTTTATTGGGATTGATCAGACCAGGATCACGAACTAACTTGCCCGCAAAATTTTGCAAATGCGCTATTTTTCTACCGGTTCTATCAAAGAACTCCATCGTCATATACATCAGCTCATTTTTTCGCTGGATGGATGAAGTTTGTACTCTGGTAAAACAATGTTGCTGTAATAGAGCGGAGGCACGAAAAGATTCATAAAAAAGCGGCAAAAATAGCCGTTGCTCTTCTTGGACTACCGACGTGAACAATACCATCGAGCCGATCGCGGAACCGTCGATCAGTGTCGGGTGAAACATGAACCCTTCCGCACTGGGAAGGGCATGTTTACCGAGAGAAATCTCCATAACCGCCGCAGAATCTGTTTCGTAAATCGTTCCTTCTGCCTTCATAAAGCCTGTGTGCACCAGTTCCTGACGGCGGCATTGTTCATACACGTCATGCAGATGGACCTTTTTGTTTGCAGCTTGCTCTATCATGAGAAGATCCAGCGTTTCATCGAACTGCGTAGAAGCATGGCGATGCATTTCAGCAGTGACGTATAGCTTTTTCTCCGATTCCAAAATGCCGTTGCGCTGTGTCTGCCCCTCCATCCGAATCTGCCACTGTCCTGCTTTGACTTCCAGGCACTGTATGCTCAGCCATACATCATAATCTTGTCCTACCATGATTGGATGATAGATCGTTAGATTACGGAGCTCAAGCTCGCTGTAATCATGACCATTTTCTCGAAACATTTGATACAACAGATCAATATGGGCTAATCCGGGCAACAGTTCCTGACCGTGCGCTTTATGATTTTTGAGGATCGGATGGTTGATAGTTATGAGAAGCTGATCATGCACTTTTATCCCTCCACTATTTGTAGCTTCCAAATACTGGTCGTATGGTTAGGTTTCTGGCTCAGATATGTCAGTGTTTCTGTTGAACGATCTGCTTCTTCACGGTAGACGTTAAATCGGTTTAGAGTCGGAGGTGCAATCGAATGTCGTTTGTTCGGACGCGAGACTGCCTCCTCCCAGGATTGTAAAACGACATTGGCGTTGGTTCCCCCATCTGCAAAACAATTAATCGCTGCCGTTCTGGTCGAATCGTTCCATTCAGAAAGCTGTCGATGAAAATAAAAAGGCGTTGACTCCATATGGAAATGGGTCATTCGCTCTTGCCCTGATAGGAACGGAACCAATTTTTGATGTTTGAGCATCAGCACGACTTTTATCAAACTAGCAATCCCTTCTGCGCATAAGGGATGTCCGATATTTGGCTTGATCGAACCTAATCCGCAAGCGGCTGTATTCGATGAGCGATAGACAGACTGAATGGCTTTGAGTTCAAGTAAATCTGTAACCTCTGAACCCGAGCCATTCGCTTCTATATAGCTGATTTGTTCCGGCTTCACGCCAGCTTTAGCCAGTGCTGTCTGCATAACCTCTTTTTGGGCTTGCAGATTCGGGGTGGCAGGGCCTGCCGTTCGTCCATCATTATTGACCGCTACTCCCTTGATGACGGCATGTATTTCATCACCATCAGCAAGTGCTTGCTCAACGGTCTTCAATAGAACCATTCCTACGCCTTCTCCCAATACGAGTCCGCCCGCACGCCTGTCAAAAATATGGAAGGCAGGCTCTTCGCTTAAGATTCCTCTTTGGTGGAACATCCGATGCGCTTCATCACCGTTTAACACGTTAACCCCACAGACGATAGCAGCCTCAATCTCTCCACTACGAAGCGAATGAATCGCCATATTCATCCCGACCAGTGCCGAAGAGCATGCGGTATCGATGACCATACTTGGACCTCTAAGATCGAAGTACTGGGAAATATTTGTAGCCAAATAGTTTTGTCCCACAGTCATAATCGGGTTTTGTGTTTGATGAAGACGATCTTCGCTTGGGCGATGATTACTTCTTGCCCCAATGTAGACGCCTACCGCTTTTCCCTTGATGTCCTTCGGTGTGTATCCAGCTTGATGCCATAGATGAAGACTTTCCTCCAATATCAATAAAGCTTGAGGGTCCATTGCCTTCGCATCTTCTTTTGCTATCAGGAAGAAAGAAGGATCAAAAGCAGTAATATTGTCCAGAAGTCCCGCATGATAGGGATTTTCATACCCCCAGCGTTCCTTGGGCACCGAGCCAATGGCTGATCGGCCATCCGCTAACAATTTCCAATATTCTTCCACGTTACGAGCACCCGGAAAACGGCAAGAGAGCCCCACTACTGCAATATCAGATGGATTTGCCTCTCTATATGGGGCAGCCTGACTACTCATACTCACCATCTGGCTTTTCACAGTCTCACTATGCCTGGACTGACTCTTCGAATCGTCGTTCATTTCAGGAGAAGTCGACGCCAGATTGTCAGCCATGGAATCACCGTGATTACCGACAATCCATTCTGCAAGTGTTTCTATGGTGGGATATTCATATAAAATCGTCGGATCCAAGTCCTTGCCCAACCATTTACTGATCTCATTCATGACTTGAGCCAGTAACACCGAATCAATCCCATAGTCTGGAAACTCTTTATCTATCTCCAATCTGGCAGGATCTATTTTCAACTCCTTCGCAAATAGCCCAATCAATCTTGTTTGCGCTGTCTTCACAAGATCAACTAAGCTTTGCGTCGGCTTGCCTGATGTTGGACGATGAGACGACAGGTTCGCAGCAAAAACTTCTGGCTTTTTGTGTTGCATCAATTGATGAGGTTCCCACAACTCTTGGTTGATTACTGCCGGGAAAACAACGGGACCTATCTTTTGCAAAAGAATTTGGTCCAACAATCGCAGTCCTTGCTCATCAGTGATGTGTACCAGTCCTGTTTGTTGATAGGCTTTGGTCGTAACTGCACCAATTCCTGTTTCCTTCCAACTCGGCCACTGAATGCTAGTGATCGGGCAAGAATCAGCATGTGCGCAAGCAAAATAATCCATATAGGCATTGGCTAACGCATAATCACTCTGTCCTGCTGCCAAGGATGGAATGATTGCCGAAACAGATGAAAAGAGAACGAAGAACTGTAGGGGCTCTTCCTTGCAGTTTTGGTATATCGTATGCAGTCCAGCCACTTTCGGTTGTAATACATGCTGAATCCCATCAGTCGATTTCCGAATAAACGCAGGGTTTTGATCATCGCTATATCCAGCGCAATGAATTACCCCGCCAATCGGACCCATCGTCTGTTTCAAATCCTGCAAATGCTGTTGCCAAGCCTTTTCATCGGTTAAGGATACAGCTAAGACTTGAACCTGCACGCCTTGCGCTTCCAAAGCTTGTATCGCCTGAATTTTCTTTGCTACAGAATTGCTTTGCTGCTGATAGGCTCCCCATTGCTCACGCGGTGGCAGACTTTCTCTCCCTGTTAGCACCAGTTTTTTGACACCATAACGCTCTACAAAATGCTTGGCACATAAATATCCAAGCCCTCGTGTACCTCCTGTGATCAATAGAACATGGTTCTCAGGGAAAACAAGCGCTGACTCCTGACTGTCTGCTACTATCGCTTCCTGAAGATAAGCGCTGTAACGCTCACCAGATCGGTAGCAAACCTCTGTTTCCTGGTCATCAATGAGAAACTCTGTTGCAATCTGTTGCGCAAGTTCTTCTACATCAGCCGATGGCTCCAGATCCACATGGCGTGATTGCAGATGCTTATACTCACTTTGCAGCATGCGGTACAAGCCGACACGTGAGGCGCCCGACAAATTGACAAAGTCATTCTGGTAAGACTCCAAGCCTTTTGTCACACCCAATAGCTTCAAGCCTTCCTTATGACCATTCTCAATGAGTTGTTGCAACCATGGAATCCAAGTCAACAAATCAGTCTGCTGATGTCCACAACCGATCAAATCTACGACGCCATCATAGTTTTTCCACTCCATCTCATCCCGATGGAATCGTGATTCGAGCTCGTTCAGCTCTAGGATTTCACTCTTAGCGAACTGGCTGGACAATTGAATCGCCAATTGCTTCGTTTCATCCGTTGTGAGAATACCAATCGTTCGATGGGCTACCTTGGTTGGCATCGCTGGGCAAGCCTTCCACTGCTTTTTCACGAAGCGCATGTCTTCCTGAACAGGAGGCTCCTCATAGGTGGATATGGATGTTGCACCTGTAAATGGTGTATATCCACCAGGCACCCAATAAGCTTCTTTGCTAAACGGATAAGTTGGAAGACTCATCCGGCGAGGCTTCCTCTCACCATACAAGCTGTTCCAGTCAATGTTCAGCCCTTTCACCCAAACGTCCAGCAATTTGCCGTATTTGCCTTTGTTCATCCAGGAATCAATCATTTGCGGCAGATCCTCATCTGCTGCAAAGATTGCCAAGGTCTCTTTATGACGTTTTACCTGTCCGTGGTACAGGTCTTCAATGTCCTTCTGTCTTCCCACGAATTGCTTCAATTTCTTTTCAAGTTCAATCATCGAGCCCGCAATCACAGCCAAACGTTCTTCCATCGCTTCTCGGCCCACTTGAAGGGTATACGCTATTTCAGCTAAATCCGTATCGGACAATCCATGTTCCTCAATGGCTCCGAGCAGTCGTTGGACCCGTTGATGAAGCTGCTCCTCATTCTTAGCCGATAAGAGAATCAATGCGGGATTTTGCGGACTTGCCATTACAGTAGGCTGCTCTTGCGTTTTAGGAATATATTCTTCAATCACCACATGAGCATTCGATCCGCCCGCACCAAAACTGCTCACACCGGCACGTCGTGGAACTTCCCGCCCCTCAATGACATGGCGTTTCCACTCCGCCAGCTCTTGCTGAACAACAAACGGCGTCATGCCGAAATCTATATTCGGATTGAGTACTTCTGCATGGAGGGATGGCGCTAATTGTCCATGCTTGAGCTGCAATAGCACCTTCGTCACCCCAGCGATTCCCGCTGCACTCTCACAATGCCCGATGTTGGACTTCGCCGATCCAATGGCACAAAACTGCTTGTCATTGGTATACGCTTGGAAAGCCTTCGTTAAGCCCGTAATTTCAATGGGATCACCTAATGAGGTCCCCGTACCGTGCGCTTCCAGATAGCTAATCGTCCGTGGATCGATTCCCGCTTTTTCGAAAGCACGTCCAATAACCCGAGCTTGGGCATTCGGGCTAGGTACATTGTATCCATTGGTTTTTCCTCCATGGTTAACGGCGGTTCCTTTTATCACACCATAAATTTGATCTCCATCGGCAATCGCTTTCGCCAGAGGTTTAAGCAGGACTGCTCCCACCCCCTCGCCAGGTACATAACCATCACCGCCGATACCAAAGCTTTCGCATCGTCCTTTGCTAGATGCGAATTTGCCCTGTCCAAGCATCAAGTATTTATTAGGGTGGATCGAAACATTGACACCACCTGCAATCGCCGCCTCACATTCCCCTTGCTGCAAACTTTGGCAGGCCAAATGAATGGTGGTCAGCGAAGAAGAGCACATGGTATCTACCGCCATGCTAGGTCCATGGAAGTTGCAGAAATAAGAAACCCGATTCGCAATGGATGCTGGACTTCCTGCGAGCGCTATCGGTCTGCCGAGCATCGTTTCTTGGGCTCCGTAGAGCTGGTATTCTTCGTACATGACTCCGACATAGACCCCGACATTACCGCCTAGACCCATGCCAGGTGCCGAGCCAAGAGATTCACGAGTATACCCCGCATCCTCTAACGTTTCATAGACGCATTCCAAGAACAAGCGCTCTTGCGGGTCCATGATTTCAGCCTCTCTTGGTGTGATATTGAAAAATAACGGGTCAAATTGATCAACACCGTCCAGGAAGCCTCCCCACTTGCTGTAGGTTTTTCCTTGCTTTTTCTTATCTGCATCAAAAAACAGGCTGTGATCCCAACGCTCTTCAGGAATTTCTGTGACACAATCCTTGCCATCACGCAGATTACGCCAGAACTCATTGATATTTCCAGCCTTCGGATATCGACCTGAGACCCCAATAATCGCAATGTCTAAGGCGTCGTTGGCTGGTTTGGTATTTCTCGTCGTTTCTATCAATGCGTTGCCTCTGCTCCTGCGGTTGTTGATAATCGGTTTTGCCGTTGCAGCAACCATCGCTGGTGCAACGCTCGACTTAATAACAGGGGATGCCGTTGGTGCTGCTTTCTCATCCATACCAAGCATGCTCATCATTTGATCTCGATGCGAAGCTAAGAAGTATTTCGCAATTTCTTCGATGGTTTGATATTCGAAAAATAATGTTTTCGACAACGAACCAAACGTTTTTTCTAATTCATTCGTTAATTGCATGACCATAATCGAGTCAATACCGTACTTTTCCAACAAGGCATCTGCTTCGATGCGGTCTATTGGCAGCTTGATGACGGAAGAGACCAGCTTTTTGAAATAATAGATCGCTTTTTCCTTTGGCAAATGATGACTTGATGGTTGTATTACGGTAGAGGCTTTGACGTCTTGTTCTGTTGTCTTCGGTCTCCCCACCAGTGCTTGGTGGAGGCGTTGTAGATCTCCTTCCATTACCATCACCTGATCTTTTCGAGAAGCTACGGCTTCATAAAAAGCACGAATACCCGTCGCGGTCTGCAAAGCGATCATTCCTACACTTTGTTTCACCATCTCCTCAACTGCTTCATCTACTTGCATTCCGCCCTCTTTCCAGAGCGGCCAATTGATAGAGACAGTTCGACCCTGACGTTGTTTAGCCTGCACCAGTTCATTCCGATATTTCGCATAGCCATCCATAAAGGCATTGGCGCAAGCATAGTCTGCCTGACCAACATTTCCTATACTTCCTGCTATCGACGAAAAGAGGACGAAGAAATCGAGCGGCTGATCTTTGCATGCCTCATCCAAATTAGTAAGACCGGCAACTTTTGGCGCTACCACTTGGTTCCATTCTTCTGTCGTTTTCTTCAGGATGAAGTTATCTCGAACAACACCCGCACTATGGATGATGCCGTGAAGACTTCCGAATTCCTGTTGAATATTTTGGATGAGCTGTTCTACTTCCTGCTTGTCCGTCACATCAACTTGATGGTAGACAACCCTTGCCCCTGACCTTTGCAAATCATGAAGCATCGCTTGTTTATCTTCATGCAGAGGAGAACGTCCTGTGAGAATTAATGTTGACTGTTTCGCTTGACTCGCAATTTCCCTTGCGAAAATCAACCCTAAACCGCCTGCTCCCCCCGTAATCAAATAGGTTCCTTGATCTTTCCACGGAAGGGTGACATCATCATGCAATGGCTTAGTTTCGCACCAGCCCAGTACATGGCGTTTACCTGCTTGATAGCGAATTCGGTCGTCCATCGGATTGCAGGCATTCTCTTGCAGCTTGCCTACGATTTCTGCCGCATGTTCATCTCGGTTTATTTCAATGAATTGACCGATTAGATTTGGATTCTCCTGCCGAGCTGTTTTCAGCAATCCAGAAAGTCCGCTTACGTATGATTGCTCAGCTTTGTGGGGAACGACGACCTGCAATATCACCTTGCCCAGTATCTTTTGTTGGAAGACGTTTTGGATTTCTAAAAATACTTGGGAAGCATAGGTCTCGAACCTGTGCGCAATGCCATCCTGTTGGGATTGCAAAGAAATCAAGCGCACTTCGCTCATCTGTGCAGATATACTTGCAAGCGACGATTCAAAACCTTCTGCAATCATCACGATATGCTGTGCATAGGTAGGAGTCGCCGTTTCTTGAACACCTGCTTGCTCCTTCCAGCAAGGATTTACCATCAGCATCCCTTGTGCCCCTCTGGATTCGAAGCCGTCAACTTTACCGTCCAGCTTACGAGAGGAAAAACGCTTCATTCTGACGCAAACATTTCCTGCTTCGTCACATAAGTCAATATCCAGCTTCTGCACATGATCAGAAGCACTGCTGCCATCACTGTAGCGAATATACGCCCACATCTGTGGCACGCAAGGACTGAAGATTTCCAGCTCATCCAGCGCAAAAGGCAGGATGGGCTTTAGCGAATCAAGATTGTGAGCGAGGCTCCTGTCATCTGCCCCCATAAATAAACCAATCGCCGCCTGCAAAGCAGAATCCATCATACTTGGGTGCAGCACAAACTGTTCTTCTGTCCCCAAAACAGCGAAAGGTAAAGACAGCTTCGCCAACACCTGCTCGAAGCCCTTATGGACTTGCTCAATTCCTTGCAGGGCTGGCCCGTATTGGATTCCCATTGCTTTATAGACGTCATAGCATTGGCTGCCGCTCAAGATGCTATGGCTACACGCTTCTTGTACCATAGCGAGATCAAGCGTTGGCGTCTCGGCAACCGTATAGAATACGGCACTTCCCTGACTGTGGACAATCTCTTCTGTTTCATTTCCTGTATGCTCACTGTAGATTCGATAGCCAATCTCTCCACTGTCTTCTAGCTGAAGACCAATGTGAACATCGACCGGCTGATCATCGACAGCAATTGGCTTGGCCCACACAATATTTTTGAGCGTAATACCATTCTGTCCCGCGCTCAGGGCTCCCGCTGACTGGTCGATTGCCTCACGTGCCATTTCGAGATAGGCAACACCCGGTAAGAGCTGCTGTCCATTCACAACATGGTCTGACAAGAAAAATTCCTGTCCACGGAAGGTAGAACTATACCGCTGCTCCAATAATTCAGACGTGTTTTTCTGGAGCAATGGGTGAAGGAAGAGCGTCCCTTCTGATGCTGCTGCAACCTCGCTAACAAATTGCGTATCCATCTGAGGAATCCAATAGCGTTCTCTTGCAAACGGATACGTAGGCAAGCTAATGCGACGAGGTTTCTTCTCACCGTAAAGCTTTTGCCAATCAATCACGCCTCCACTTACCCACAGATCAAGCAGCTTGGCGTATTTTCTTTTGCTTATCCAAGCATCGATTGCCTTTTTCAAATCTTCATCTGCTTCAAACACGGCGATCGTCTTCTTATTGCTCTTCACCTGTCCACGGAATACGTCTGTGACGCCTTCCTGTCCATTTACAAATTGCATCAGCTTGTCCTGAAGCTCTTGAATGGAGCTGGTCATTACAGCCAGGCGTTCGTCCATGGCTTCTCGTCCCATTTGCAGCGTGTAGGCAATATCCGCCAAGTCCATTTCAGACAAGGACTGATCCCTGATCGCGGCTAACAAACGCTGTGCCTGTTCGTGGAGCTGGTTTTCATTTTTCGCTGACAGGAGAATGATCACTGGATTCGCGTGACTTACTTGGATAGCTTGACGTTTCTCATATTCTGGCATGTATTCTTCAATGACAATATGAGCATTCGAGCCACCCGCACCAAAGCTGCTCACACCCGAGCGTCTTGGAATTTCCTTACCGTCAATAATAGGACGTTTCCACTCCGCCAGCTCTTGCTGTACGACAAACGGAGTC
Organism: Brevibacillus fortis; assembly: GCF_003013395.1. GTDB lineage: Bacteria > Bacillota > Bacilli > Brevibacillales > Brevibacillaceae > Brevibacillus > Brevibacillus fortis. Next base: position 213,865 of record NZ_PXZM01000029.1, read on the forward strand.
GTGCTGAAATCAATATTCGGGTTTAGCACCTCCGCATGTAACGATGGTGCTAGTTGTCCGTGTTTGAGCTGCAACAGGATCTTCGTTATCCCGGCAATTCCCGCTGCACTCTCGCAATGGCCGATATTGGACTTCGCTGATCCGATTGAGCAAAACTGCTTGTCAGTTGTGTATGCTTGGAAAGCTTTTGTCAATCCTGCGATCTCTATTGGATCTCCTAAAGAAGTGCCTGTACCGTGAGCTTCCAAATAACTGATCGTCCGTGGATCAATTCCTGCCTCCTTCAAGGCACGTCCAATTACACTCGCTTGTGCATTGGGGTTAGGTACGGTATAACCATTTGTTTTGCCACCATGGTTAATGGCGCTTCCTTTAATCACACCGTAAATTTGATCTCCATCGGCAATCGCTTTCGCCAGAGGCTTCAGCAGTATTGCTCCGACACCCTCTCCAGGCACATAGCCGTCACCGCCAAGCCCAAAGCTTTCGCATCGTCCCTTGCTGGAAGCAAATTTTCCCTGTCCAAGCATCAAATATTTATTCGGATGAATCGATACGTTGACACCACCCGCAATCGCAACCTCGCATTCATTGCGTAGCAAGCTTTGGCAGGCAAAATGAATGCCTGTTAGCGAGGAGGAACACATGGTATCAACCGCTACGCTAGGACCATGGAAATTAAAGAAATAAGAGACACGGTTCGCTACAGATGAGAAGCTTCCGCCAAGGGCCATCGGTCTACCCATCATGGTTTCTTGTGCGCCATACAGTTGATACTCTTCATACATGATGCCGACATAAACACCCACATTACCGCCAAGGCCGAATCCTTGGGACGATCCGAGAGATTCGCGGGTATAGCCTGCATCCTCTAAGGTTTCATACACACACTCCAGGAATAAACGTTCCTGAGGGTCCATGATTTCTGCTTCCAGAGGCGAGATGTTAAAGAAAAGCGGATCGAATTGATCAACACCGTCTATGAATCCGCCCCATTTGCTGTAGGTTTTTCCCCGTTTGTTCTTATCCTCATCAAAATACAAACTGTGGTTCCAGCGCTCTTTAGGGATTTCCGTAATGCAATCCTTGCCATCGCGCAGGTTGTTCCAAAACTCTTGGGTATTCCGCGCTTTCGGATAACGTCCAGAAACCCCAATGATCGCAATGTCCAAAGCGCCTTTTACTGGTTGGGTTTCCTTCTGTGTCGAAGTGAACCGCGAGCCTTTGCGACCTCTTTCGCGACGGCTGTTCATGAGCCTTTTCGATGTGTTTTCTTCTTTTGTGACGGATGCTGTTTCTTGGATAACAACTGTTTCCTGCTGTTCCTTCAGACCTAGGATTTCAATAAATTTGTCTCGATAGGAATCCAGGAAATATCCAATCAATTCTTGAATGGTTTGATATTCAAAAAATAACGTTTTCGGCAGCGAGCCAAAGCTTTTCTCTAATTGGTTGGTTAATTTCATGGATAGAATCGAATCAATTCCGTATGTCTCCATAGAGGCATCTTCTTCTATTCGATTCACTGGCAGTTGCAGGACCTCGGCAAATTCCTTTTTAACAAAATGAGTCGCCCTCTCGTGAAGGACATTTTGTTCCACACTGGTGATCGTTTGTTTTTCATTTTGCTCAATTCTGGTTGGTGTGCTCGATGCCACTGGCTGCATCTGTTTTACCAGCATCTCTTCAAATTCTTCAAGTAAATAGGAGGCAAGCTTCTGAAGTGTTGGACACTCCACGAACACAGTCGGAATCAGCCCAATGTTATATTGCTGGCTTAGTTTGTTGGAGAATTCTGTCAGTAGAACCTGATTAAATCCGAGCTCAGACAATTCTACTTTGACATCAATATCCGTAGTATGAACCTGAAGCAGCTCCGACACGGTTTGCATCAAAGCAAGTTCCACTTCATGCAGCAGGTTGCTGGTATCCATCGTTACCGAAGCTTCAGATAGCTTTGTTTGAGAAGAACTGACTGGTGCTTGCAAAAACAATGTTTGTTTGAGCTTTGCCATGTCCCCTGTCATCACCATAACCTGAGCTTTTCCGGAGGCTAAGCCTTGGTACATAGCTGCAATGCCCGTTGAAGTCTCCATAGCGACTACTCCCATGCTATTCTTCAACATGTCACCAGCATCTGCTCCAGCCTGCATTCCGCCCTCTTTCCACAACGGCCAATTCATGGACATTGTCTGTCCGTGACGTTGCTTTCGTGCAACCAGTCCATTGCGATAGTGAGCAAATCCGTCCATAAAGGCGTTGGCGCAAGCATAATCGGCTTGTCCGATATTTCCCAAGCTGCCTGCCACGGAGGAAAACAACACCAAGAAATCCAGCTCTACATCCTTGCAGGCTTCATCCAGATTGATGAGACCCGTAACCTTCGGACCCTGAACCGTTTGGACCTCCTCCATGTTTTTCTTGAGGATGTAGCTGTCACGAATCACGCCAGCACTATGAATAACGCCATGAAGACGTCCAAAGTCCTGTTGAATCGTATGGACCAAATCAGCCATTTCCTGTTTCTGCGTCACATCAGCTTGGCGATATTCAACTCTTGCTCCCGATTTTTTCAATTCATAGAGCTTACCTTGCTTCTCTTCATCCAATGGGGAACGTCCTGTAAGAATCAGGTTTGCATGTTGAACCTTTTGTACAATTTCTTTGGCAAAAATATAACCCAGTCCGCCTGCCCCGCCAGTGATGAGATAAAGCCCACCGTCTTTCCATGGAAGGCTCGCGGCTTGGGGAGCATCTAGTTCTACCCACTCAGATACATATCTCTTTCCAGCTTGGTATCGAATCTGAATATCCAATGGGCGACCTACATTCTCATTTACTTTTTCCGCAATATCTAATTCGTCTTCTCCCGCTTCTACCTCAATTACCTGTCCAATCAGGTTGGGATTCTCCAATTTCGCCGTTTTCAGCAATCCAGAGAATGCGGTGAAAAATGGCTGTTCTTCTCCCATTGGAACGACAAGCTGAACCAATACCTTGCCGCGTACTTTTTGTTTGATAATGCCTTGAATTACCTCCAATACCTGCGTCGTATAATCAATGAAACGCTCGGCAATGCCTTCTTGTGAGGATCGCAAAGGAATGCAACGTACGCCATTCAAATAGGTTGGGAGATGATTCCAAGAGACTCGATGCGGTTCAACGATCATCATGACTCGCTCTGTATAGTCAGGGGCTTCGGCGTTGCTCACAACCGCTTGTTCCTTCCACTCAGGACGAACCAGCAGTGTCCCGATTTTCCCTTTGGAATCTGCAGTCTCTACTTCGCCTTCCAGCACTCGTGCGGAGAAGCCCTTCATACTTACACAAACCGTTCCTTGGTCGTCACACAAGTCAATATCTACTTTCTGTACCTTGTCTCCCGTCCTACTGCCGACAGCTTGTCGAATCCATACCCACATCTGGGATGTAGTCTGGCTAAAAATGCTCAGCTTCTCCAGTGCAAAAGGCAGGATTGGCTTTTGAATCGCCGTATCACCAGCGCCAAGCAATAATCCAATAGAGGATTGTAAGGCCGAATCCAGCATGCTCGGATGCAAAGTGAATTCTCCTTGCGTCTCGGCTACCTTGGAAGGCATGGCTAACTTGGCCAATACTTGTGCCTCTCCCACGTACACCTGCTCAATTCCTTGATGGGCTGGACCATAGATAAGTCCCATTGTTTGAAAGGCTTCGTAACACTCACTTGCATGAAGCGTGCGATAGCTGCATTGGGCTTTGATCGCATCCAAATTATGCGTTGGCGTTGCAGTGAGCGCTGCAAACTCAACACTTCCTTGGCTGTGTACGACCACTTCATCCTGTTCTACTTGCGGTTCACTGTATATTTCATAACGAAGGTCGCCGTTTTCCTCAGGATAAATGCCGATGTGTACCTGAACAGGCTTGTCTTCCACCACAATCGGTTGCGCCCAACCTACATTTTTCAGCTCCATCGCGAATGGCTCTTCTTCCAACGCTCCCGCTGCTAGATCCGCAGCAGCACGAGCCATCTCAAGATAAGCAACCCCAGGCAGGATTCTCTTTCCTTTTACAACATGATCCGTTAAAAAGAATTCCTGACCATCAAAAGTAGAGCTGAATCTTTGCTCACTGAGATCCGACGTATTTTGATGCAGCAAAGGATGAAGGGTAGCAGTCAGACCAAGCGTGCCTTTTGCGTTATTTGACGACTGTGCCTTGGGTTTTGGCAGCCAGTAGTGCTCTCTGGCAAAAGGATACGCAGGCAAGCTAATCCGACGAGGCTTGTTCTCGTCATAAAGTTTATTCCAATCAAAATTCAAACCCTTCACCCAGAAATCGAGAAGCTTGGAGAATTTTTTGCGTTGAATCCACTTCTCAATCGCTTCTTGCAATTCCTCATCGCCTGCGAAGATGTCTGCTGTTTCTCTGCCGCGTTTTACCTGTCCACGATAGAGGTCGACTATGCTGTCATTACCTGCAAGAAAGTTTTGCAACTTCTCTGCAAGTTCTGTAAGCGAGCTCGTCATCAGGGCCAGGCGCTCTTCCATTGCCTCGCGTCCCACTTGGAGCGTATAAGCAATATCTGCCAGATTGACATCTGAAAATGATTGCTCCTCAATCGACGCTAACAGTCTTTGCACTTGTTCGACGAGACGCTCCTTATTCTTTGCCGACAGAACGATGAGCGCCGGATTTTGCGGACTAACCGTAATCGAAGGAAGTTCCTTGACCTCCGGAATATATTCCTCAATCACGACGTGTGCATTGGCCCCTCCTGCACCAAAAGAAGAAATCCCGGCAATCCTCGGGAATTCTCTCATTTCTCCATTCACTTCAATGAGCGGTCGCTTCCATTCAGCCAAGTCCTGCTGAACGACAAAAGGCGTTTTCGAAAACGGAATATTCGGATTCAACTCTTTGGCATGCAGGCTTGGGACCAGCTGCTGATGCTTCATTTGCAGCAATATTTTTGCCACTCCTGCTATTCCAGCCGCTGCTTCCAAGTGACCAATATTGGATTTAACGGAACCAATCGCACAATATCCTGTATTCTGCGTATCCTTGCGGAAGGCTTGGATGAGACCGGTAATTTCAATTGGATCGCCCAGCTCCGTGCCTGTTCCGTGAGCTTCCACATAGCTTACTGTATTGGCATGAACGCCTGCCTTATCCAATGCTTGGCGAATCAGCTCTCCTTGAGCAGTTGGATTCGGTACGGTATAGCCGTTGGTTTTTCCACCGTGATTCACGCTGGTTCCACGAATCACCCCATAAATATGGTCGCCATCTGCAATTGCTTTTGACAGTGGTTTGAGCAGCACTGTACCTACGCCTTCCCCCGGTACAAAACCGTTTCCTCCTTGCCCAAAGCTTTTGCATTGTCCGTCCACGGAAAGCATATGCAACGCAGACAAAAAGACATAGCTGGAAGGATGAAGATACAGGTTGACTCCTCCGGCAATCGCTAGTTCACAATCCCCGTTATACAGATGCTCGCACGCTTCATGAATCGCTGTGAGTGAAGCGGAGCACATCGTATCAATCGGCATACTTGGACCTTGGAGGTTGAGGAAGTAGGAAACACGATTCGTCAGTGAGCTAAACGATGTGTGCGGGTAAATGAATTCACCCTGCTTCCATAAATCAGGTCCATATAAGCTGAATCCCGTTTTTGTGATTCCTCCAAACACTCCGACTCGTCGATTGTACTTTTCCGCAAGCTGTTGTCTCGTATAGCCTGCATCCTCCAGCACTTCCCAGCACGACTCCATAAACAACCGTTCCTGCGGATCAAAATGCATCGCTTCCCACGGGGACATATTGAAAAAGAGCGGGTCAAAGTCAGCGAATCCGTCTACAAATCCGCCCCATTTGCCATAGCTTTTTCCTTCTGCAACAGCTTTGTCTGGATCAGGTTCGAAAAAGCCATCCAGAGACCAGCGCTCTTCCGGAATTTCTGTAATGCAATCCTTTCCGGATTTCAGATTCTCCCAGTATTCGTTCAACGACCGTGCTTTTGGATAACGTCCGCTCATTCCGATAATGGCAATCGGCTCCCGCGCTATCTGATTTCCTGATTGCACGGCTGCACTGTGAGTCGGTGCATAATTGGCTGTTTCACGTTCATGACGCACCAGTGGTGTTGTTTCGCCATTGACCGCACCCTGACGATCTAGCCCCGTCCACTTCATGCATTCCTCATGATGTTCAGCGACGAGATAATCTGCAAGGGTGTCCAGAGTCTGGTATTCATACAAGATGGTCTTGGACAATTCGCTAAAGACATCTTCTAGCTTTTTGTTCAGCTGGATAACCATAATCGAATCGATTCCGTATGTTTCTAACGGTTCATCGACAGCGATTTTACCTGCTCCAAGCCTTGTCTCTTGACCAAACATCACTTTTAGCTGATAGAGCGTTTTATCTTTTAACACGCCTGCATCGACCGATAGCTTCGCTTCCTGCATTGGTGTGGAATCGAACTCCGACAAGGCAGGAGTACCTAGCAAGTGTTCTTTGATTATTGGGAGATTGCCCTCGATGACCAGCATCTGCACAGAGCCAGAAGCCACCCCTTGATACAGCGCCTGAATGCCGCTTGCAGTCGGCATCGCGCTCATGCCTCTGTCCTCCATGATCTTCTCTGTCGCTTCAGCAATACGCATACCGCCTTCTTTCCATAGCGGCCAATTGATGGAGAGTGTTTGGCCCTGGCGTTCGCCTGCTTTCACCAAACCACGACGATACGTGGCGTATTGATCCATAAAGGCATTGGCAGCAGCATAATCAGCTTGCCCTGCATTCCCGAAGCATCCCACCCCAGAGGAGAAGAGAATAAAGAAATCAAGCGCCATATCCTTGCTTGCCTCATCGAGATGAACCAGTCCAGAAACTTTTGGCGCTAGTACTTGCTCCAGTTCGTTCGTAGTTTTTCTAATGATAAAACTGTCGCGAATGACACCCGCAGCGTGAATGATGCCCGTGAGGCTTCCAAACTCTTGCTTGATGCCTTGAAATAACTCTTCTACCGCCTGCTTTTGTGTGATATCAGCTTGGCGATATTGAATATTGGCTCCCAGAGCTTTCAATGCGTTACATTTGGCTGTCTTTTCTTCATCCAAGGAAGAACGACCTGCGATAATCACAGTCGCTCCCTTCGTTCTCTGAGCGATTTCCTTGGCAAAAATCAAGCCTAATCCGCCAGCACCGCCTGTAATTAGATAAACACCTTCATTTTTCCATGCATGCTCCGCTTGCCCAGGAGATTTCATTTCTGTCCAGCCGCTCACCCATCGCTTGCCATCCTGATAACGAATGTGCTTACTTTTCTCATCGGTGCTATTTTGTTGCAGCTTTTTGACCAATTCCGCTGGATGCTCCTCTGCTTGCACTTCAATGAGCTGTCCAATCAGCTTGGGATTTTCCAATTGAGCCGTTTTCAGCAAACCAGAGAGAGCGGAGAAGCATTGCTGTTCCTCTTTGTCAGGCACAACAATCTGAAGCAGAACTTTTCCCTTTGGTTTATTGGCAAGGATTCGTTGGATTTCCGTGAATACTTGGACGGTATAAGCATGAAACCTTTCTGCAATACTTTCCTGCTTTGATTGTGATTGTAAGGCTAGGCAGCGCACTCCGTTCATGTCGGATTCGATACGCTCCTTGAATTCCTCTGCCCATTCACAAAGGATCACGAGATGCTCCACAAAAGCAGGTGAACCAGCTCTTTCGTTGATCTCCCGTTCGTTCCAGCACGGTTGGAGAAGAAGCGTTTCTTGCTTTGGCGTTGCGGAAGCGATTGGTGAAATCTGTACAGAAGCCGTTCCCGACTCCGTGTAGGCATTCTTGTTCGGTTTCGTGGCCATCTCAGGAACCCCATAGGACTCCTCAGCAAAAGGATAGGTAGGAAGGCTGATACGTCGCGGTTTTGCGTCGTTGTAAAGGACTTCCCACTCGATATCAAGACCCTTGCTCCACAACTCGGCTGCTTTTTCGCCCTCGCCTTCTGCAAACAGCTTGGAAATTCGCTCACGATTCGTCTCATTCTTTTTCAATAGGGAGACTTCATGGCTTGCTTGCTTTGCGTTCCCTTTAAAGTTACCCGCTATTTGTTCCGCTCCACTCAAAAAGTCATCCAGCTTTTGAATGAGCTCTTCTGTATCTTTGACAATAAAAATGGCCCTGCTCTCCATTGCTTCTCTTCCCACTTGGAGGGTATAGGCCAAATCTGCTATATGGACTCGTTCATGATTATCTCTAAGGAAATCCACTAGTTGCTGAGCATACGCGTGTACGCGATCATCGTTTTTAGCTGATAGCGGCACGAAATAAACGCGATTGTTGTCATCATCTCTTACGCTGCCACGATTAGCTCCTGCCCCAGCATTCCATTGTTCAAAAATGGCATGCGCATTCGTCCCGCCAAGGCCAAATGAACTCAATGCTGCTCTGTGGGGAACGGGTGCATCCTCCCATATTTTGAGCGTATCAACCACATAAAACGGCGACTGATCCAAATGGATATTCGGATTCGGCTTTTCATAGTTTAGCGATGGAGGAATTTCCTTATGGTATAAGCTTAATGCTACTTTAATGCAACCTGCTAACCCTGCGGCTGTATCGAGATGTCCAATATTGGTCTTAACCGATCCAAGTCCGCAGTACTGTTTATTGGTTGTGTATTTTGTATACACTTCATTGAGCGCTGCAAATTCTATCGGATCGCCTAAATAAGTGCCCGTCCCATGCGCTTCAATATAGCTAACTGTTTCAGGATGAACCTTGGTGTCATCTAATACTTGCTGAATCACTTCAGCCTGACCTTTTATACTTGGCGCATAAAATCCGACTTTATCTGCCCCATCATTATTGATGCGAATTCCTCTCATAAGGGCATAGATATGATCGCCGTCCTTGATCGCATCGGAAGCTTTTTTGAGGACAACCACGCCGACTCCTTCTCCACCGATCATTCCGTCTGCTGAGGCGTCGAACGTCTTGCAGTGACCATCACTGGAAAAGTTCAATCCGGCTTGATAGACATACCCTGTATAAGTCGTAGGGAAAATAGTTGCGCCCCCTACTAAAGCCACTTTCGATTCTCCCGATTGCAGGCTGCGATAAGCCAGATGCAAGCCAACCAGCGAGGAAGAACAATTGGAATGGACGGCAAAGCTCGGACCCTTCAGCCCCATTTTATGAGAAATCATCGTTGGAATGGTTCCACCTTGCGCCAAAACCCACGATACATATTCATTGGGGTCCTTCATGACATTCGGTGTTTCCTTGGTAAAATGCGGCAAGAGTGCTTGATAATAACTATTGCTCGCCGACATAAATACACCCGTTTGCGGAACCTGTTTCGGTGTATACCCTGCATCCTCCAATGCTTTCCATGAATGGGTCAATAACAGTCGAAACTGCGGGTCCATAAATTCTGCGTCTCTGGCTGAAAGGTGGAAGAACCCTGGATCGAAGTGATCCTTCCCTTCAATGGTGGACTGCACAGGGATAAAATTAGGATTCTGTAAGTATTCATCCGGTAGGTGTAATTGATCTAATTCCTCATTAGAGAAGAAACGCACACTTTCTACGCCATTTCGTAAATTCTCCCAAAACTCTCTATGATTTTTAGCTCCCGGGAAGTGGCAGGAGATTCCAATAATCGCGATGCTATCCTCATAGTATTCAGGATAAGTCTCCTCCACTTGTACTCCGCTATTCGCCGTTGCTTGGTTCGGATTGACAACATCTGCTTGCTCATCCGATTCATTCTCTTTTACTGTTGCGATATATTCGCTAATCTCCCTAATATTGACGTACTTAAAGAGAGTGGTCACATTAAGATCGCAATGAAACTCTTCCGTCATTTTGGCAACAACCATGGTAGCTAGAATCGAGTCTCCACCTACATCGAAAAAGCCATCTTCTGTGCTGATCCCCTCTACATTCAGGACATCCTGCCAAATCTTTAACGTCCGCTGTTCAATATCAGATTGCGGCAGACTCTGTTTCTTTGCCTGTGTTACCATAAGCTTTTGATTCAGTAGCTCTGTGCGATCCACTTTTCCATTAGCCGTTAACGGGATTTTATCCATGGAAATAAAAAATGCCGGGAGCATATACTCTGGCAGATTCTTTCTCAAATAATCCCGTAATTTTGATGGCTCAAGCCGTTCATGGTTGGCACCTGCTTTCGGAACATAATAAGCAACTAACCGTTTATGATCTCCCTCTTCTTTCACCAACACGACAACGCTTTGGATCTGTGGATGAGCACTTAATTGGCTCTCGATCTCACCCAATTCAATTCGAAAACCCCGAATTTTCACTTGATGATCGATTCGTCCTAAATACTCAATCGTTCCATCAGGCAGCCAACGTGTTAAATCACCTGTTTTATACAACTTGGTTCCCGGTGTAAATGGGTTATCCACAAACTTCTCTGCGGTTAGCTCTGGGCGATTCAAATAACCGCGAGCTAAGCCTTTCCCCGCTATACAAAGCTCTCCTGGAACACCTACTGGAACCGGATTCATATGGCGATCAACAATGTAGAGCTGCGTATTTGCGACAGGTCTACCAATCGGTGTATTGCTACTGACCAGTTCATTTTCAGAGCAGGAGAACCATGCTGCATAAATGGAGGCTTCTGTTGGTCCGTAAATATTTTCAATCTTTGCCTTTTGAAAAGTGGCAACCGTCTTTTTCACCAACTCTTTTGGAAAGGCCTCACCCGCAACCATCACATATTTTAGCGGGCAATGCTGTAGGAATGGCTTATTCTCCACAACGCCGTTTACGAAAACATTAAGCATCGCTGGAACAAAATTGACATGCGTCACGCGATGCTTCACGATGTATTCGGCTAACATCTCCGGCAATTTTTCCCCATGTGGCGGAAGAATGACCAGATGTCCTCTGCCAATGAACCAACCAAACAGCTCGGACAAAGAAACGTCAAACACATAGTTAGTTTTCAGCAGATAAACGTCGTTCTCCATAACGGGATAACGGGATTCCAGGAAAAATAGGGTATTGATGATACTTTCATGACTCACCATAACCCCTTTGGGTTTCCCTGTGCTTCCTGATGTATAAATTACATAAGCTAGATTGGTTGGGTTTACTTCCCTGTTGAGCGTTTTCTGTAGCTGGGCTGTCTGCTCAACTTCTTCCCAATCCCTGTCTAACACGAGGCATTTCGTATTTTCTCCTGTGAAGGAAGTTAACTTGTCCAAAAGGCTAGCGTGGGTAAGCACCAAAGTGGTCTTGCTGTCTTCCACCATGTATACCAACCGCTCTGTGGAATAGGTTGGGTCTAATGGAACATAAGCTGCCCCAGCTTTTAGAATGCCTAAAATGCCTATGACCATTTCCAAAGAGCGTTCGACACAAATCCCAACTGTAGCTTCTGGACCTGCTCCCTTGGCCTGCAAATAGATCGCCAGCTTGGTAATCTGCGCATCCAATTCACGGTAGGTCAACGATTGATTTTCATAAACAACAGCCACGGCATCTGGCGTTTGTTGGACTCGCTTTTCGAACAAATCATGGATGCATAAAGCCTGTGGGTATGCCGCTTCAGTCGCATTCCACTCCACGAGCAGCATGTTACGTTCTTCCACAGAAATAAGTGGTATCTCATCCAAAGCGATCTCAGGATTTTGGATGACTTCGTTTGCGATATTCTGATAGTGCTCTGCCATCCGCTGTATCGTCGCTTGATCAAATACATGTGGATTGTATTTCAGATTCAATACAAACTCGGCTTCCTGCTCAAACACCTCTAACTCAAATTCATACTCACCCTCTTGATGAATACCATCAATCAATTCGATGGGCAGCTTGTTTTGGCATTCATCATAAAGTCGCTGCAAGTTTTGTGATTGCAGAAAATTTTGGTACGTAAAGATGATGTCGAATACGGGTGAATTTCCATGCAGTCGAGGAATGTTTGCTTCTCGAACCATCGCTGGAAAAGGGTAGACCGCATGATCCATGCCGTCAATCAGTGTAAGCTGCAATTCTCGAATGAACTGGGAGAAGGGCTTTTCCCCTGTTACCTGGCTGCGGATGGGGATCATATTGACAAAATAACCGATCAGAGAATCGAATCTTTCTTCTGGACGTCCCATCGTCGGCATGCCGACAATCACATCTGTTTGAGCTGTATAGCGATACAATAAGGCTTTAAATATCCCTAACAAGAGAACTGATGGGTTCATGCGGTAATGCTTGGAGAGCTTCTTCACCTCTTGACTCAATTCTCGTGAAAATACGTGCGTAAAAACCTGCCCCTCAAAGCTTGGTGCAGAAGAACGTGGACGATCGGCAGGAAGCTCCAGCTGTGGCAGCGTCCCTGACAATTGCTCCAGCCAGTAAGAACGATGTTCCCCACCTTCCACACTCGCCATCATGTCCTGTTCCCACTTTACGAAGTCAGCGTAAACGGTTGAATTTGGTGTTACGTTTGGCTGTTTTCCTTCAACCAGCTCGATATATGTATGGACGAATGCTTGTAGTAATAGCAACGAGGAATGTCCGTCAAATATCATGTGATGAATCGTAATCAGGACAAAATGCTCTTCTTCTGCGCGTGACAATAGATGAATGCGAAGCAAAGAACCCTTTTCCAATGAAAAGGGTTCTTTTACTTTTTTCCTGAGATACGGCAAAACATCCTGAGACGTTAGGTGCGAGATGTCATCTTGCTCAATGGCAAGCGATTGCTCCAGGCGATGAAGCAGATAAGGAACACCTTGCTCTTCCATAATCGAACTCTGTAAAATCGGATGCTGTTTTCGTACAAGTTGGCAAGCCTGTTTAAATAATGCTACGTCCCATTTCTGGCGGATGCAAAAGCATAACGGAACATTATAAGCACTCATGGTAGGAGACATTTTTTGCAACATCCACAATCCTTGCTGCCCGACGGACAGAGGACTTGTAAACGATGGGTTTTCCAGCTCCAGAAGCTTCTCTTGGACTTCCTCAGCAGACAGCTTACCTTCTTTGTAAGCCATGAGAATTTCCCGTCGCATCATATAATCCCTCCTTTGTCGATTAACTGTTCGATCTCTTCTAAACTTAGCTGGCCTTCTTTGAATTTTTGCAACATATCGACTGCGAGATTTTCCGTCCGTTCACCGCTAGCCTGAGACGTTGTTTCTACATCTGTAGTGGAAGCGATCTCTTTCTGACTCAACTCTTTTATTTTTAAGGCAAGCAGATGAGCCAAGGACTTCATCGTCGGGTTCTCCAGCACTTCCCGCCCTCTGATTTTGATGTTCCAGCGCTGCTCTAAATGACGAATCAGCTTGGTAACCATGATCGAATCCATGCCATAGTCCAAGAAATATTTGTTAATCTTGATTTGCCCTTCAGAAAGGTGTAATTCCCGTGAGAGAAATTGCGCCATATCCCGCTGAATATTTTCCTCTGTTGGGCTGTCAGGGTTAATATCAATCGCTAACGTCTCTTTTTCCATAGGTTGACGGATCGATTCAGTTCCAAGCTGCTCCTCCTGACCCTCGGAGCTGGAGAGCCAATAGCGGTCTCTGGCAAAAGGATAGGTAGGCAGAGATATCATGCGACGCTCTTGTGCATGCAAGGATTCCCAAGGAATTTTACCTCCTTGCGTCCAATGAAGGGCAAGCTTTTCCAGATTGTTTTCTGCTAAAAGAACCTGCAACACGGTATCTCCTACCTTACCTGCAAGAAGATTTCTCACTCCTGCCTGGTCTTCTTCGAGGTCTCCTGTATAAATAGGCATCCATGTATTTGGTTCGCTGCCTTGTTCGAGCGCTTCCAAATACGCCTGTAATCCATGAATCAGTTCTTCTCGATCACGAACTACCATAGCCAACCTGCATTCCATGGCTTCTCGTTTCACTTGAAGCGTATAGGCAAAATCCGCTAAGGCAAACGCTTGCTGCTTGGCAAATGCAAGCATCTGCTCGGCAACGGCACGCAATCGCTCAGCATTTTTGGCCGAGAAAACCACGATCTGGGGTGAAGTGGCAGAAGAAATGGATTTCATCTCAGTCTGCGCCGGCATATATTCTTCCAGAATCAAATGAGCATTAGACCCGCCTGCTCCAAACGAGCTAATCGCAGCACGGCGTGGAACCTCTCGTTCTTCTCCATTGATTCTCACCACTGGTCGACTCCACTTTTGTCGATCTTTTTGCAGATAAAAAGGCGTTTCTACAAAATCTAGATGCGGGTTCAATGGCTCCGCTTTTATCGATGGAACCAATTCCTGATGCTGTAGCTGCAAGATCACCTTTGTCAGCTGAGAAATACCAGAAGCTGCCTCGGCGTGACCGATATTCGATTTCACCGACCCAATCGCACAAAACTGAACATCATCCGTCTGCTTCGAAAAAGCATTCGTTAACGCCTTCAACTCAATCGGATCTCCCAACAGCGAACCATTTGCGGCGGCTTCCACATAACTGACCGTCCGAGGATCAATACCCGCTCTAGCAAAATTTTCGTCCATCAATTGCGCTTGTGCATTCGGATTCGGCACGGAAAATCCATTGGTACGTCCGCCATGATTGGTCGCGGCTGATTTGATGACGGCTAAGATGGAATCTCCATCTTCAATCGCTTTGGCTAAAGGCTTTAATAATACAGCGCCTACACCTTCTGCTGGTAAATATCCGTCTCCATCTCCAAAGCTTCTGCTGTCCGCGTGGCTTCCAATCATTTGGGCCTGACTTAAGCCTAGGTATTTCTTAGGATGGATGGAAACATTCACACCACCAGCGATAGCAAGCGAGCTTTCTCCCTTAATCAAGCTTTCGCAGGCATGATAAATGGCAATGGCAGATGAAGAGCACGCTGTATCAATCGCCATGCTAGGACCTTGCAGATTAAAGAAGTAAGAGACTCGGTTGGCAATCGAATGGTAGGAAGAGAGGGAAATGATAGAACCCTTTTCCATATCTGTATCAAATGCGTGATACGGCTGATACATTGCCCCTACATAGACACCGACCCTATTATCATATTGACGTTGTAATACTTCTCGTGTGTATCCTGCTTCCTCAAGTAGATTCCACACCGTTTCCAGGAAAAGACGCTCTTGAGGGTCCATCATTTCCGCTTCCCGCGGAGAAATCTGGAAGAACAGCGGATCAAATTGATCGACACCGTCTATGAAGCCTCCCCATTTGCTGTATGCTTTTCCTTGACTGTTCCGAGCCTCGTCAAAATACAAGCTGTGATCCCAGCGCTCTTGCGGAATTTCTGTAATGCAATCCTTGCCATCCCGCAAATTGTTCCAGAACTCTTGTACATTGGAAGCATGCGGATAGCGACCAGAAATACCAATAATGGCAATGTCTCGGTCAGCTGCTGTTTGTTTATTTGCCTGCTCACGCGTAACAAACCGTGAGAAACGACGGCGATGCTCTGTTATGGAGTCAGCAGTAGCGGGTTCGTTAGCAACATTCTCCACTGCACTTGTCTCTGCCGTTTTCCCAGCTCCCATGATTCCGATGATTTTGTCTCGATGATGCGCCAAAAGATAGCCTGTCAACTCCTCTATGTTTTGGTATTCGTAGAATAACGTTTTCGACAGCGAACCGAATGCTTTCTCCAATTGATTGGTCAATTGCATCGCCATGACCGAGTCGATCCCGTATTTCTCAAGCGGAGCATCCTCATCGATTTTATAAGCTGGCAGCTTGATGACACCAGAAATTTCCTTTTTCAGAAACTCCCTTACTTTTGCCCGAAGCCCATCTTGTTGCGCAACGGAAACGGGCTGTGCTTTCTCTGTTTTTGCAGAGGTACTTGCGCTCTCTGCTGGTTGGAACTGTTGTTTCAATCTATCCTGGTAGGCATCTATCAAGTATTGCGAGACAGCAAAAAGCGTCGGGTACTCTACCAGTTCAGTCGGAGTAAGTTCCAGCTCATAGGCTTGATTCAGCTTGTTTGTAAATTCGGTCAGCTTAATCTGGTCAAAGCCGTACTCATGGAGCTCGGCGCGGATATCAATATCCTCTCTATCAACCTTGAGTAAATCAGCGAACATTTTCAGCAAAGACGCTTGAACCTCGCTTTGCAAGCTGTTCGAATGAGCTGGTGGTGTCAAGGAGGGCACAGAGGCACCCATCAGCTGTTGCTTCATCCGTACAAGATCGCCTTCCATTACCATCAAGTGATCTAGTCCAGAAGCTAACCCCCGATACAAGCAGTTGATACCCGAAGGCGTCTGCATGGCAACCATGCCAAGATCGTCCCACAATCTCTTTTCTGTCTCTTCGTCTACCTGCATTCCGCCCTCTTTCCACAAAGGCCAATTGATGGAGAGGGTCTGCCCCTGCCGTTCGCCTAGCGCGATCTGTTCGTTGCGGTAAGCCGAGTAGTTATCCATAAAGGCATTGGCAGTCGCATAATCTGCTTGGCCCATATTCCCCAAGCTTCCTGCCGCCGAAGAAAAGAGCACAAAGAAATCCAGATTAAGTCCCTTCGTCGCTTCGTCTAAATGAACGAGTCCCGCAACCTTTGGCGCGAGCACTGCTTGTACCTCTTCTTGGGTTTTCCTCAGAATAAAGTTGTCGCGAGTCACGCCCGCGCTGTGAATGATGCCGTGAAGATCGCCAAACTCTGTTTGAATACTATGGATCAAATCCTCCACAGCCTGTTTCTGCGTTACATCCACTTGGCGATATTCGATTCTTGCCCCGTTGTCTGTAAGCTTACGAAGCTTTGCTTGCTTCGCTTCACTAAGCGCAGAGCGTCCCGTCAGAATTAAGGTGATGCCATGGGCTTTCTCAGCCATGTCTTCGGCAAAAATAAGTCCCAAGCCACCTGCTCCACCCGTGATCAAATAAATCCCATTGTCTTTCCACGGCATGCTTGCTTCATGCTGTGGAGCTGCAACCTCACTCCATCCAGCAATATATCTCTTCCCTGACTGATAGCGAATCTGCCTGTCTGTTGGGCAAAGGCTGTTTGCTTTCAGCTTCTCTACCAATCCCTCTGAGTCTTCTATGGAATCGATTTCGATCAGCTGTCCGATTACTTTCGGGTTTTCGATCTGTGCCGTTTTCAAGAGACCAGCTATTCCAGCGAACAGCCGTTGTTCCGCTCGGAGAGGTGCAACGATTTGAATCAGCACCTTCCCCTTTGGTTTTGCTTGAAGAAGGACTTTTATTTCTTCAAACACCTGAGCAGCATACGCTTGGAATCGTTCCGCTATCCCTTGCTGATCGGAGTACAACACAAGGAATCTCACACCGTTTATCTCAGATTGACTGCTTTCCAAGGAAATCTTCCCTGGTTCGCAGAGCATCACCACATGTTGCTCATATTCAGGAGCTTTGGTTTCCCTAGGAGTGGCTTGTTCTATCCAAACAGGCTGAAGCATCAGCGTACTCGTGATTTTGCCTGATTCCCCTGTACCTTTGCTGCCTTGTACAACTCCGGCAGATTTTTCACCTTCGAGCACCCTTGTTGTGAATCCCTTCATGCTTACGCAAATTTCACCCTGCTCATCACATAAATCAATGTCGAGCTTCTGCACTTTTTGCGTAGCTGCATTGTCGGTACTGTATCGAACCAACGCCCATACAGCCGTTGTAGAATCACTGTATATGTTCAATTGTTCTAAAGTAAAAGGCAGAGAAGGCTGAAGGTCGGAAGCACCCATTATGAAACCAAGTGATGCCTGTAAGGCAGCGTCCATGATACTCGGATGGAGTACAAATTTTCCTGCTGTATCCGTAACAGACGAAGGCAAGGAGAGCTTCGCCAGCACTTGGTCTGACCCGACAAACAACTTCTCAATCCCTTGGTGTGAAGGACCGTATTCCAGTCCAATCGCATGAAACGTTTCGTAGCATTGGCTAGCGCTATAACTACTCGCTGTGCACTGTGCTTGAATAGCAGAAAGGTCAAGCATTGGCGCTTCCATAGCGGATAGTAGTACTGCTCTTCCCTGGCTATGTACTACCAGACTTTCCTGAGCTTCTCTTGACTGGCTGTAAATTTCAAAAGCGATTTCACCATTCTCTTCCGGGTATAGTCCCGTGTGTACTTGGATCGGTGCCTCTTCCACGATAACCGGTTTCGCCCACACGATATTTTTAAGCTGAATCGCCGTCTGGTTATCAGGCAGGACACCTGCTGCCAAATCCACAGCCACTCGTGCCATCTCCAGATAAGCTACCCCTGGCAAGACCTTTTGCCCCTTCACGACATGATCTCTAAGGAAAAACTCCTGCCCTGTAAACGTCGAGCTATGCCGTTGTTCCGAAAGTGTAGACGTATTTTGATGAAGCAAGGGATGAACGGTAGCCAGCGCTCCTGCTGCGATAAGACCAATTGCTTGAGACTCCATCTTTGGCAGCCAATAGCGTTCTCTTGTAAAAGGATATGCAGGTAAACTGATTCGACGAGGCTTCGTATCTCCGTAGAGTTTGTTCCAGTTAAAAATCAGTCCCTGTACCCACATCTGCAAGATCTTTGCGTATTTCCCTTTGGTGATCCATGTATCGATTGCCTGCTGCAAATCCTCATCTGCGGCGAAAACATCCATCGTTTCTTTATTCCGCTTTACCTGACCCGTGAACAGGTCTTGGATATCATCCTCATCTTCCAAATAATTCGTTAACTTCGCTTCAAGCTCAGAGATCGACTTAACGATCACAGCGAACCGCTCTTCCATCGCTTCACGTCCTACTTGGAGCGTGTAGGCAATCTCTGTTAGATCGTTATCCGAAAGCATTTGCTCCCTAATAGCAGACGACAACCGCTGCACCTGCTCCCGAAGACGGTCTTTATTCTTCGCTGACAATACGATGACAGCTGGATTTTTTTCTGAGATGCTGATTTGTTGGCGGTGTCCCTCTTCGATGTATTCTTCAATCACGAGATGAGCATTTGCCCCTCCCGCACCAAAGGAGGATAACCCCGCAATCCTTGCATGTTCTCTCGATACTCCGTTGATTTCAATCACGGGTCGCTTCCATTCCGCCAGCTCTTGCTGCACCACAAATGGAGTCTTGCTGAAATCAACGTTCGGATTAAGTGTGTGAGAATGAAGGGACGGAACTAACCGCTTATATTTCATTTGCAGCAAAATTTTGGTCAACCCTGCAATCCCTGCCGCACTCTCACCATGCCCGATATTTGACTTGGCCGAACCAATCGCGCAGAACTGATTCTCCTTCGTGTATTCCTGAAAAGTCTTCGTCAATCCAGCAATTTCAATAGGGTCTCCCAAGGAAGTCCCTGTACCGTGCGCCTCTATATAGCTGACCGTTCTCGGGTGAACTCCTGCCTCTTCAAAAGCCCTGCGAATCACTCTTGATTGCGCTTGAGGATTCGGAACCGTATAACCGTTCGTTTTTCCACCATGATTAATGGCGCTTCCTTTGATCACACCATAGATGTGGTCTCCATCAGCGATTGCTCTTGCCAAAGGTTTGAGCAATACCGCTCCGACTCCTTCGCCAGGTACATATCCGTCGCCGCCTTCCCCAAAGCTTTCGCATCTTCCTTTACTGGAGGCGAACTTGCCCTGCGACAAATACAGATATTTGTTTGGATGAATAGAAACATTCACCCCACCTGCGATTGCAACCTCACATTCACCGCGCTGCAAGCTGTGACACGCTAAATGAATCCCCGTCAACGAAGAAGAACACATGGTATCGACCGCCATGCTCGGACCGTGGAAATTGCAAAAATAGGAGACGCGGTTAGCAATGGAAGCCGGACTTCCTGCAATCGTAAGCTCTCTGCCCAAAGCCTGTTCAGCGGACGCATAGAGCTGGTATTCCTCGTACATGACACCTACATAAACACCTACATTGCCTCCCAAGCCTTCGTGCCTGCCAAGAGAATCGCGCGTATACCCTGCATCCTCTATCGTTTCATAGACACACTGTAAAAATAACCGCTCCTGTGGGTCCATCAGCTCTGCTTCCCGTGGGGAAATATGGAAGAACAGCGGATCAAATTGATCGACACCTTCTATGAACCCGCCCCATTTGGAATACGATTTACCGACCTTATCCTTCGCTTCATCAAAGTACTGACTGTGGTCCCAACGGTCTTTTGGAATTTCGGTAATACAATCCTTGCCGTCGCGCAAATTTTTCCAAAAGTCATGTATATTCCGCGCTTGCGGATAGCGTCCAGAAACACCAATAATAGCAATGTCCAACGCGCCTTTTTCTCGTTGGGTCTCCATGCGCAGTGACGCGAAACGTTGAGACTTGCGTTTTTTGTTCCTACGCTCTGTCTGGGCTGTCCTCTCGTCCACAATCGTTGCTTCTGGCTCTTGCGTGAGGGGGGCTTCCGCATTTTCCCCCATCCCCAGGATGCTCATCAGCTTTTCACGATAGTTTTCAAGGAAATATCCAGTCAGTTCTTTTATCGTTTGGTATTCAAAAAATAGCGTCTTTGGTAACGATCCAAATACCTTTTCCAGCTCCTTGGTCATCTGCATAGCCACAATGGAATCAACACCGTATTTTTCCAACGAGGCGTCTGCTTCCATTCTATTTGCTGGCAATTTGATGACGGAGGAAAGCAGCTTTTTAAAGTAATAGGTTGCATTTTCCGTATCGAATCGTTGTTCCCCGACTGCCGCCTTATCAGCGGATGGCTGGATAAAAGTATCGGCGACCTTTGACGCTCCAACTCCTAATCCAACAGATTCGCCTGCGATCTTGCGCGTAGAAAAGCCCTTCATCCGCACACGGACATTCCCGTTCTCGTCGCACAAGTCGATATCAAATTTCTCCACTTTCTCTCCAGCTTTACTGCCCTCACTGTAACGAATGAGTGCCCACATGGAAGCGGAGCATGCGCCTACGATCTCCAATTCCTCAAGTGCAAAGGGAAGGATCAGCCCAAAATCTCCAGTTTCCATCATCAAGCCTATTGAGGATTGTAAAGCTGCGTCGAGCAAGCTCGGATGCAGTTCAAACTGTTCTTGGGTCTTCACCACGGAAGAAGGCAGAGACAGCTTCGCCAACACCTGACCTTGACCGATCAAAATTTGCTCAATCCCACGATGTGCAAGCCCATAGTCGACACCCATCTTTTTGAAAACATCGTAGCATTGTTCAGCGCTGAGTGTGCTTACGTTGCACTGTTCCTGCACGGAGGTGAGATCAAAAGCTGGAATATCTTGAATGGAACACAACACGGCACTTCCCTGGCTGTGTACAATTTCCGTCGCTTGATTCTGGTCTTGCATGCTATCGCTGTAAATTTCGTAAACAATCTCACCATTAGCCTCAGGATAGAGCTCAATATGTGTCTGAACAGGCTCTGACCCAACAACCAAAGGTTGAGTCCAGACCACATTTTTGAAACGAAGCCCTTCGAATTCTTGCCCAGAATCCATGACTCCCGTCGCCAGCTTTATCGCTGCCCGTGCCATCTCCACATAAGCCGCACTTGGCAAGACTCGTTGTCCCTTGATGACATGGTCACGCAGGAAAAACTCCTGTCCCGTAAAGGTGGAGCTAAACCGCTGCTCCATGAAATCGGATGTATTTTGGTGCAAGAAAGGATGAATCGACCCCACCCCTACGCTGATGCTAGCAGACTTGGCTTCGATCCAATAAGATTCCTTGGCAAATGGATACGTCGGCAAACTGATACGGCTAGGTTGCGCTTCTTGATAAAGCTTGTTCCAATCGATATGTAAGCCCTTCACCCACAGGTCGAGAAGCTTGCTGTATTTACCGCGTTCCATCCATCTCGCTATCGTTTCTTCTAATTCATCATCGGACGTCAAAATATCCAGCATTTCCTGATTTCGGTTTACCTGACCAAGGTACAAATCAGCAATATGCTCTTGCCCTTCTACATAGGCTGTTAACTTTTGTTCCAGCTCCTTCACAGAGCCTGCCAGGACAGCCAGACGCTCTTCCATGGCTACACGTCCTACCTGTAGCGTGTACGCTACATCGGCTAAGCTCGCATCAGATAAGGAGTGTTCCTGGATAAAAGCTAACAACTGCTGTGCTTTCTCATATAACCTCTCCGCATTCTTTGCTGACAAAACAATAATAGCTGGGTTCTGAGGTGTGATCTTCAAACTAGATTGCTGTTTGACTTCAGGAATATATTCTTCAATAATCACATGGGCATTGCTTCCACCTGCACCAAACGAGGAAATCCCTGCAATTCGTGGATATTCATTTGGTGTGCCATTGATCTCAACGATCGGCCGTTTCCATTCCGCCAACTCTTGCTGAACCACAAACGGAGTCTTGCTGAAATCAATATTGGGATTTAGTGTGCGCGAATGTAAGGAAGGTACTAATTGCGAGTGCTTCAGCTGCAATAATATTTTCGTTACGCCAGCAATTCCTGCCGCACTCTCACAATGTCCGATATTGGACTTGGCCGATCCCAATGCGCAAAACTGTTTGTCCTGTGTGTCTTTTTCAAAGGCGCGAGTAAGTCCAGCCACCTCGATCGGGTCTCCAAGCTCCGTCCCTGTTCCGTGTGCTTCCAGATAACTAACCGTTCTTGCATGTACCTTGGCACGTTGTAAGGCATCCGCCACTAACTGCGCCTGCGCCTGCGGATTAGGGACGGTATAGCCATTCGTTTTCCCACCGGTATTCATCATACTTCCTTTGATGACTCCGTAAATATGGTCACCATCGGCTATCGCCTTATCCAAAGGCTTCAAGACGATAGCGCCTACTCCCTCTCCATCCACAAAGCCGTCCGCTTGATCGCCGAAAGACTTGCATTGATTCGTAGGAGAGAGCATCGTCAAGGCTGACAATTTCATATAGTGGATGGGATCGACAATGAGATTGACTCCCCCTGCGATTGCACACTCGCTTGTACCGCTGTACAAGCTTTCCAAGGCTAAATGAATCGCTGTTAAAGAAGCGGAGCAAGCGGTATCCACCGCCACGCTTGGACCTTGAAAGTTTAATAGATAAGAGAGTCGATTCGCGATCGACCAATAAGTGGCTCCCGTCGAATAATGGCCATTCATCACACCGACAAAAACGCCTACTTTTCTGCTTTCACACAGAGTTGTAGGCGTATATCCAGCGTCCTCGATACTTGCATATGCTTCTTGTAAAAATAACCGTTCTTGCGGGTCCATCTCCTCGGCTTCTTTTGGAGAGATTTGAAAAAATAAGGGATCGAATTTATCAATATCATCGATAAATCCGCCCCATTTTGTATAAATAGAATCCTGTTTGCCTTTTTCCTCGTCAAAATAGTTCTTCCAATCCCAGCGATCCGGAGGGATTTCAGAAATGCAATTTTTCCCCTCTTTTAAACGATTCCAGAATTCATCCACATTTTTCGCTTGGGGATAACGCCCGGAAAGACCGATGATCGCCACATCCCGAACCACAGATGAAGCCGAAATGGATTCCTTGCTTTCTTGTTCGCGAACGGATAAAAAGCGTCGCGCTTTTCTCACAGGAAGATCGGTGTACTCCGATGAAGTAGAGACGGTCATTTCTTCATTCTCTATCTCATTCTGGTATGCTTCGTCAACTGCTTCCTGTACTTCTAATCCTATTACCTTGATCAATGCTTCCTTTTGCGTCTCTATGAGATACTCTACCAAAGCATCAATTGTTTGATATTCGAAAAATATTGTACTGCTCATATTTGCAAAATCTTTGCGAAGCGAATTGGTCAATTGCACAACCAGAATAGAATCAATCCCATATTGCTCTAATGAGGCAGATGATTTAATTTGATGGGTCGGTATTCTAAGCGTTTCGCCAATTAGCCTTTTTATATAAGCCGTACTTTTTTCCCGAAGCAATGCCTCAATAACTTTGCCTGTCTTTTTCGCTGGTGTTGTGCGTTTTTTGAGTGGCATCGCCTTCAACTTTGAGGCTTGCTTTTTTACAGGCGAATAGGCAACGGTAACCGCCGACTGCTTCTGTTGGCTGCTGCGACGAATAACCCCATCGCTCTCTGCAACAATAATCTGTTGGCATAAATCCAAGTGCTCTTCTGCTGGTAAGAAAACAGATTGGTATCCCGCCTTTTTCAACACCTTTTGCCATGTTTCAACCGTTAACAAAGGGCAGCCGGGAATACGCCATTCTGGATCATCATAGCGCCACCAGCCATCCAGCAAGCCAAATGTCAAGTGAGCAAACAAGGTATTGCTGGTCAACTCATTCAGAAGAAGCAAGCCATTTTTCTGTAAAGCTGTTTTGGCGTGGAGCAAGGTTTGGCTAATATTTTTAGTAGCATGCAGTACATTTGTTGCAATCACCAAATCATAGGCGCCCGCAGCGATCCCCTGATTCTCAACAGGCTTTTCCACGTTAAAAATCCGATACGTGAGATATGGATTTTCGGCTCCATATTCTTTTTCGGCGTGGAGTAAAAAGGCTTGCGAGATATCCGTATAACAATATTCCTCGATATGCTTCTGAAAAGATTGTAGCCTTGGCAGTACGATCGCACTGGTTCCACCTGTACCTGCCCCGATTTCCAAAATTCGAATCCGTGCAGAAGCATCTTGCTTCGTACGCTGCTTCACATAGGTAACAATGGTATTGGCGAGCACTTCGTTAAAGTAATCCGCAACCTCGTTGTGTTTATAAATCCCTTCTACCAATTCCATCGAGGAATTCGGGAACATGATCTCAGTAGCTGGAATCTTTCCCATTAGAATATCGGGCAGTACACGCATGGTTGCCTCTACTAGAATCACCTGAGCTTTTCTGTTAGGGTCACTGAGCCATACTCGTTTTTCTTCCTCCCATTTTTTCCATGCTGTATCGAGATCGATAGGGGTGGTATCGTTTGCGATGAGGAAATCTCCATCGCATGCAAGGTAATGGTTTTGTACGAGAACGGCTATACTTTCTTCCAGCCATTTGCCATACCTGTCATGCAGTTTGCCTTTTAACTCTGCTATCGTCTGTCTTTTTACCGTAAACAGCCCGATAGACTGTAATTGACCATAGAGTAGTTCACTGAGAAGCTTATCCATCGTATTCATTTATAAGCCTCCATTTCAGATTGTCTGCGTTGTGACGAAAACTCTAGTTTGGGCATATCATTCTTTACACTTTCGATTTGTGATACCAGTTTTTCTGGATAGATGTGAATCGATTTATCCGGATTTACCTTGAGCATGGCCTGTGATTTCGTTGTTTTCACCAACGCGACTTGATTCATCGGTCCAGCAAGCAGGTTTTCCAAAGCCACCATCGCTTCGCGAGGTTCAATGGAACCTAATCCTGCCTGTGCCATCCTCTCCTGATAATCCTTGGAAGCAACAATTCCTACGTTCGCCCAGTATCCCCAATTCATAACCTTCACAGCACTGAGGCTATGTAACGAAAGTTGATGCGCGAATATATCTTTAAACGTACAACCTGATGCATAATTGCTCTGTCCCGGCGACTTGGTAAATGAGTTGATCGATGAGAAGAACATGACAAAATCCAACGGCTCCCGATCAAATACTTGCGCAATCCGCACGCTGACATCTACCTTTGCCGAAAGCCCGGCACGGAAGCGCTCTTCATCCATATTCGCGAGACTTTTATCTAGCAGGACAATCGCGGAATGAATGACTCCGTTCACTTGTTTATACCGCTTTTTGATCTCTTCATAGGCAAAATACAAGGACTTGCGATTCGTCGCATCTGCCGCAATATAGACAGGAGCAGGTCCGAGCTTAGAAAGTCGATCCACTTTGGCTTGAATCGCTGTATCCTTTTCTCTGCGACCTATCCAAATGATTTGCGCTTGATACGTGCTGATCATGTATTCGCTCCAGACTTCGCCAATACCGCCAGCGCCACCAATCACAACATAGACTCCACCCTGTCTATAGGAAGCCTGCTCCCATTGCGGATGACGCAATGGAATTAATTCCTGACGATACCATTTCCCTCCGCGATAAACCGATGCATTCCCCTCGACATCTGCCGGAAGTGTGAAAACCTCCTCCATTGGC
Organism: Brevibacillus fortis; assembly: GCF_003013395.1. Lineage (GTDB taxonomy): Bacteria > Bacillota > Bacilli > Brevibacillales > Brevibacillaceae > Brevibacillus > Brevibacillus fortis. The sequence continues at coordinate 239,804 of NZ_PXZM01000029.1, forward strand.
CAAGCACGACCAGCTTCCAGATCAACAAGTCGGATACGCCAGTTTGCGTATTCTTTTGCCATCGAACCGACTAATCCGTAAAGACTGGCATGAATAGGGTTGACCGCATCGTTTTGATGAATCGGCTGGGTCTGGAAGGTTACGAGACTCCATCCTACTTCCTTGGTATCGTAGCCCAGCTTGAGCAGGGCTTTTAGCAAGCGAAACACATGAAATACACCGCGCTCCTGCTCGATGATGAGTGCCTCTTCTGCAAGGTATTCCAAATCAATCCATGGCGCAATCCAGATGATATGATCGATCGAACCAAACAGCTCCAGCTTACTTGCTATATCATCAATACTTTCTGCCGGCGTAATCTCCATAACAGATGCCCCAGGATAGCGTTGTTGAACAAGGCTTCGGTTCTCGTCATCTGCACAAACAAGCAAAATATGATCGTTTGCAAGTGGAGTTGCCAAACCACGGTCCATCACAACCTCTTCCCATACAGGGCTGAGCAGCATGGTTCCAATCAGCGATTCGCTGGAGGTCTCGACTGGCGCATTCGTTGCGGTACGATCTGTTTGAATCTCTCTTTCCAGTACACGAGATGTGAATCCCTTCATCCGTACACAAATCGTTCCTGTGTCGTCGCATAGATCCATATCGTATTTTTCTACCTTATCCCCTGCCTGGCTGCCCTCGCTGTAACGAACGTATGCCCACATCTCAGAGGTACACGGACTGATGATTTCCATCTCCTCCAGGGCAAAAGGCATCACTGGCTTGCGTTTTGCTATACTATCCGACGACATCACGTCGCGGGAAGAGAGCGTCAACTCCACAGATGCCTGCAAAGCTGAATCCATCAGACTTGGATGCAAGACATACTGATCCTCTGAGCCTTTGACCGATAACGGTAGAACAAGCTTTGCCAAGACTTGTCCAGACCCGACATATACTTTATCTATTCCTTTATGTCCGAATCCATAATCAATCTGGATCGCTTTGAAGAACTCATAAAATTCCTCGGATGAAATCACCTGCTCGCTGCACTGCTCCTGTAAAACGGGCAAATCAAGCATTTGCAACTCCGAAAGTGGAGAAAGCACAGCATTTCCTTGACTGTGTACCACGATCTCGGCATCACTGCTCTCTGTCTCGCTATAGATTTGGTAAGATACCTCACCATCTTCTTCGAGTACGAGACCCGTATGTACCTGAACAGGCTGATCGCCTACAACAATCGGACGAGCCCATACGACATTCTGTAATTTTATCGCCGTATCCCCGTGGACGTTCTCTCCTACAGCGTGCTCCATCGCGGTTCTTGCCATCTCAAGATAGGCAACTCCCGGCAACACCCGCTGCCCTTTGACTACGTGATCTGCCAAGAAAAACTCTTTTCCCGTGAAAGTGGAGCTAAACCGTTGCTCGGAAAAAGTAGAAGTGTTTTGATGCAGCATGGGATGGATCACGGACGCTGTGGTGGCATTTGCCATTACCCTTGCATTTGTTTCACTCTCAAGTACCCAATGGCGTTCCTTGGCAAAAGGATACGTGGGAAGTGAAATACGAGAATACTGATCGTTCGCAAACAGCTTGTCATAATCTAATCCATATCCCTGCACAAACAATTCCGCGATCACAGACAACTGTTCCAAATATTCACTCGCCTGACTCGTCACATGCAGATTCTCGATGCTTTGATTTCCGTAACGTTTCAGTGCGGTTTGCTCACGATGGTCCTTTTCATTTAACTCGGAAACAAAAGCCTGCGATGCTTTTCCTGTTTCCAGCCACTTTTTCAAAAGCTGAACGAGCTCGGCTTTATTCTGAACAATGCAAGAGAAGCGGTGATGGAAATGCTTTCTGCCTACTAACAGCGTATAGCTGATATTTCCACAATCCGTCTCCGGTGCTTTTTCACAAAACGAAAGCAATTGGGCAACCTGCTGACGTAACTGTTCAAAAGTGCGAGCCGACAGCACAAGCAAATAGCCCGGCTTTTTCGCATGACTCCGCTCTACCTGTGGTGCCTCTTCGATGACCATATGCGCATTTGTACCGCTAGCTCCAAAGGAACTGATCGCCGCACAACGTTTGGCTTGCGGCTCCACTGACCATTCCTTCATGCTTGTATTCACATAAAACGGGCTGTCTGCAAACTTAATGTTGGCGTTCCCTTCCTCAAAATGTAGGGATGGCGCTATTTGTTTGTGTTTTAATGACAAAAGGATTTTGATGACCCCTGCAACGCCTGCTGCGATCTGCGTATGACCAATATTCGTCTTGATCGATCCAATCGCACAAAATTCTTTTTTATCCGTATAGGCTCGAAAAGCGCGAGTCAGCGCTTGATACTCAATCGGATCCCCTAGTTTGGTCCCTGTTCCATGAGCCTCGACCATCGTAATTTGGGCAGGATTGATGTCATATATATCGTAGACATTGCGTTCCAAGCGTTCCTGAGATTTCGCACTCGGCGCAGTAATCCCATTCGTCGTACCATCCTGATTGATTCCCGAGCCTCGAATGACACCATAAATATGGTCACCGCACGCGATAGCTTCCGAGAGTCGTTTCAGTACAACGACACCAGCGCCTTCCCCCGTAGCAAAGCCATCGGCCCGTTCATCAAACGTATGGCAACGTCCTGTCGGTGACAGCATCCCCGCTCGCTTGGCAGACAAATAGAAGCCCGGCGTAGATTGAATGAAGACACCACCTGCCAATGCCATGTCGACCTCACCTGTCCGCAAGGCTTGGCACGCCATATGAATCGCTACCAAGGAACTGGAGCAAGCCGTATCAATCGTGACGGCAGGTCCTTGCAAGTCCAGATGATAAGCAACCCGAGCAGGCACAATGGACTCCATATTTCCCCAGAATGCTTGGGCAGGAGGATTCTCTCCCACGAGACGATCGTAATCTCCTTTGGCACATCCTGCGTAAACACCACATTGGATTCCTTGCACGCCTAGACCCGCATAGCCAGCATCCTCCAACGCCTTCCAGGATTCCTCTAAAAAGAATCGTTGCTGCGGATCCATATAGTCAGCTTCCAGACCGGAGATGTTGAAAAAAAGCGGATCAAACAAGTCAATATTCTCTACAAGCCCGCCATATTGATAACCATCTGCCTCGTCCAGACCGTACTCTGATAAATCCCAACGTGTCACTTTCTTAAGTAAATCCGAGCCGTTCACTAAGTGATCCCATAAGTCATCAGCGTTGTTCGATGAGGAAAAGGTACCGCTCATTCCAATAATCGCAATGGGTTCAGTGGAGAACGAAGCTTTTTCTGACACGCTCACTTTTTCCTCTGAAAGCATAGGAGCTTCTTGAATGAATGGCTCAGTCTGAATAGCAGAGACGGAATCTTCACTCTGCTCGGATAGACTGCTCTTCTGCCCTAACGCTTGAGCAATGACCTCTTTGTACTCAGACAAAATATAGCTTGCAAGTTGATTTACCGAGCTGTAATCAAAAAGAATCGTCGTCTCAATTTCAATCATCAATGCTTGATTGATCTCTTGAACCAATCTAACGCCAAGAATGGAATCCAATCCATAATCTCTGAACGCGTCATCCACATCGATCGAATCGACATCTACTTCCAATGCGGTGACCAGCTTTTCAATAATCGTATCCTTCACATAATCCGTCACCGTCTGCTCGGTCACAACAGACTGGCTTGGAATGTATTTGGGTTTTGCAGGGTGAAGGACGCCATCGCTTTTTCCAATGACAATCTGTTGTCCCAGATCATGAGCTTCACGAGCTGGAAAAGAGATCGTGTGAAATCCTTCTTTTTCCAGCACTGTTTGCCACAATGCCGGAGTTAAGGCAGGAGAACCTGGAATACGTACATCCGTATCTTCAGACAGCCACCAGCCCTCCAAGAGACCAAAGGTCAGATGAAGGAACAAGGAATTACTGCTAATCTCATTTAAAAGCACCAAACCGTTTTCTCGCAAAACAGCTTTGGTATGGCGCAAGGTTTTACGAATATCTTTGGTGGCATGCAACACATTAGCCGCAATCACCAGATCGTAATACCCCTCTCGAACTCTTTGCTCAGCAAAAGGCGCTTCCACATTAAAAATCTGATAGGTCAGATACGGAACGTGCGGTCCATATTCCTTTTGTGCATACATCAAAAATGCTTTGGAAATGTCGGTATAGCAATATTCTTCGATACACTTCTGATAAGGCTTCAGCTTTTCAAAAACAAAAGTGCTTGTTCCTCCTGTCCCCGCACCAATCTCTATGATGCGAATTCTTGCAGAAGGATCTTTTTTCACCCGTTCTTCCACGTAGGTTGCGACTGTTTGCGCGAGCACTTCATTGTAGTGATCTGCAACTGGGTTGTTTTTATAAATATTTTGTACCAGTTCCATAGAAGAGCCTGGAAACATGACATCCGTAGCAAGTCGCTTGCCTGTTACAATATGCGGCAGGGATTTCATCGTGGCTTCCAGCAATCTTATCCGAGCTTCCAGATTGGCATCTTCTCGCCATGCCACCTTACGCCGATTCCATTCCTCCCATACAGGTTCTACCTCAATAAAGGTCGGATCAACCACCAAGCATTGCTCTCCATCATAACCATCGAGATAGCCATGACGAGTGAACATCGCAATACTTTCTTCCATCCATTTTTCATAACGGTGAAGTAAGCCTGTTTTTGCCTTGAGGTCAGCGACATTCACATTTTTGTCAGTAAACCAACCGATGGACTGCATTTGCCCCCATAACAGTTTGCAGAGAAGCTCGTCCATCTCCTTCCACAACTCGGGGTGGGTATTGTGCAAGCGATCCTGTCTCTTTGTTTGGGGCAGCCAATAGCGTTCCCCTCTAAATGGATAGGCTGGCAAAGGCACTCGGGTGTATCTGCCGTTTTGATATAAGGAGCTCCAATCCAGCTTGTATCCTTTTACAAATAGATCGGCAAGCGTGGACAGCTTTTCTTTACTTACGTTGGTGGTTAGCGAACTGTTCTCTGCTACTTCTGCAATTAACTTTTCCCCGAACTCTTTTAAGCTCTTTTCTAGCTTCACAGAATCCGTTTCATAATAGACAAAATAATCAGCAGTTGTTCCTGTTTCTTTTACTTCCGCGATTTTTTGCCGCAATTCATCTACGTCCTTGGCAATAAACATGCAACGGTGCGAAAAATGACTTCTCCCTGTGAACAAGGTATAGGAAATATCTTGTTCGTGAAAACGTCCCGCTTCTTTTGCTAACCAATGGGACATTTCGTTCACTTTTCGCTTGAGAGCTGACTCGCTCTTGGCTGAGAAAGGGAACAAGTAATAAGCTCCTGCTTGCTGAGTGCTTGATATCGGTTGTACCTTTGGCGCCTCTTCCAGTACCAGATGACTATTGGTTCCGTTCGATCCTAAAGCGCTCACACCTGCTCTTCGCGGAGTTGCATCACTGGTATTCCATTCTCTTAGCTCGGTGTTGATGAAAAAGGGACTTTCGTTCAATTTGATATGCTTATTGACTTCCTTGACGCTGATCGTAGGAGCAATCTTCTTATATTTCATCGCCATGACAACTTTAAACAGACTCGCCAGTCCCGATGCCATCGTGGTATGACCGATGTTGGGCTTATGCGATCCAATCGCGCAAAATTCCGTTTTATCCGTAAACGAACGAAATGCTTCAATCAATGCCTTCACTTCAATAGGGTCACCCAATTGCGTTCCTGTCCCATGCGTTTCGATATAACTGATCGTCTCAGGATCAACCCCTGCATTTTCATAGGCATCCACAATCAATTCTTTTTGGGCAAGCATGCTAGGTGCTGTAATACCATTTGATTTTCCTGTCTGATTCACGGTCGAGCCCTTGATGACAGCATAAATATGGTCGCCATCCTCCATTGCTTGGGCAACTGGCTTCAGTACGACCGCTCCAACGCCTTCTCCAAACACCATGCCATTTGCATGATTGTCAAAGGTGTTGCATGTCCCATCAGGTGACACCACGCCCATTTTCGAGGACATCACAAAAAAATCAGGGGAGCTGTGAATCGCCACTCCGCCTGCAAGAGCCATTTCGGTTTCTCCCCTACGAAGACTGTCGCAGGCTAAATGAATGGCTACCAAAGCAGAGGAACATGCTGTATCTACAGCAAGACTTGGTCCCTTGAGATTGAAAAAGTAGGAGAGTCTCGCCCCTAGCATCGACATTTCATTGCCTAGCATCGTATGTGAAGAGACACCTTCGGCCAACAAAGATTTCTCTTTGTAGTCTGAATTGCGTCCCCCCACAAACACACCTACTTTTCTCCCAGATAACTGTTCAACAGCGTATCCGCTATCTTCAAAAGCTTTATAGGATTCTTGCAGGAACAACCGTTGTTGAGGGTCCATACTTTTTGCTTCATCAGGCGAAATATTGAAAAAGGATGCATCAAATTGATCAATGTCCTTGAGAAGGCCGCCGTAATATTGATCTTCTTCCCAACCACTGCGCGTTATTTCCTCGATACAACTGTTGCCAGATGCAAGATGCTCCCAAAACTCTTCCACTGAATCCGAGCCAGCAAACCTGCCAGATATTCCGATGATCGCGATATCGGAGTGGCGAATTTCTTTGACTGTATCATCCGATAGATTCCCTTCGTTTGCTGAAACAGTCTGAATGATTCGGCTGTCATCCGCTACTATCTCTGCCGCAAATTGCAGAGAGATATATTCAGCCAGCTCACCCACCTCTGTATAATCAAAAATAACTTCTACGCCTAGATTAATCCCCAAGTCAGTATTAATTGCTTCTACTAATTCGACCGCCAGCACAGAATGAATGCCCATTTCTATGAAACTTTTATCGAAATTCAAGGTTTCTACTGGTGTATCCAATAGCTGAGCGATGATTTTACCGATCTTGCTCGCAATCGTCGATGAACCGTTATCGGCCTGGGTATGATCTGTTGTTGGAGCGATTCCCTGATACTTTTCTATAATGTGTGTGGCTAGTTGCTGGGTATTCTCATGATCAAAAACGACCTCAATCCCCAAGTCAATGCCTAGCTTCCCATTGATCAGCTCTACCATTTCTACAGACAATACCGAGCTGATACCTAATTCTACAAAGTTTTTATCGAAATCCAAGGGATTCGTCGTATCTTTTAATAAGTCGGTCATTACTTCTTTCACTATGGTTTCAATATCATGAAATGAATGAAAAAGCACCTTCATACTCGACTCCCCCCTTTCTCCTACACTGATTTCTCACCAACAGCCATGTATAGCTGTCTGAGGATAGAATGCCCTTCACTATGAAGCATGTTTCGCCATGCAACAGATAGCTTACCCAACGCCTTGCTGGATAAATAACCGTCACGCACCAACTGCACAGGTATGCCTACTCCCTCCGACTTTAGAAACATTTCATACCCGAGAAGCTCACTGTGGGCGCAGATGACTTCGAAATCTATTTTTCCAAGTCCGCCTTGCTTGAGGACCGTTGGCAATTCACGACCAATTTTCGGGTTGCCACCTTCCGCATAGCGTGCCGCGCAGTAGGCATCATACAGCTCTCTCAATTCTGGTACATGTGGTGTGGTCATGATGTGCATCTCGAAATCGTTGTCGATAAATACCGCCCTGCCACCTGGTTTTAACACCCTCGCCACTTCGCGAACCGCACCGACTGGGTCAGGTAAATGTTCCAATACGAGTCGCGTTATCGCAAAATCGTAGGAATCACTAGGTAAGCCAGTTTCCATGATCGATCCCTCGACAATCTCAAATCGATCCGATTGCTTTTGTGTCAAATAGTTTCTTGAATAATCAACGAGAAGAGGATCAATCTCCAATCCCGTCACTCTGCCATTTGGAAACTTCTGCATGACCTTTTCCATCACGAATCCTGGCCCCGAGCCTAGCTCTATGACCGACATCCCATCTGTCAGACCAAACTCGATATAATGCTTAAGCTCTTTATCCCAAAACAACTCCACCTGAGATTTCAAACGTTCTATTTCTACTTCAACATTCGTTGCAATGTTTGCGATTTGATAAGAACCTTCCATGTTATTCCCTACCTCCGCCATTCAGATAAGATTCGTTCAAAAATGCCAAAATCTGACCAGCAACCGCTTCCCATTCAGGATCAAGCATCATATCATGACTGGCATGTTGGAACAGGACAGGCTCGATTCCGTATGCCTTGCCAATACGGCGCGTTGTTTTCTCAGAAATCATCCGATCTTGTTTGGAGCCAAGAACCAGCATCGGAGCTTTCGCACTGATGGTTTTAGGAACAATTTTCCCATTCATCTCGGTTCTTGCTTTCAGTGATTCAGGTTGCAAGAGCTTCACCCACTCGTCCTTTTTTTCAATCGGCAGCTCCTTGGAAAAAAAGACATTGGCAAGCAATGAGGCATCTCTTTTGTCGTTATATGTAAACAGTTGCATAGCTTCTTTAAAATTCCTGAACATTAATCGGAATAAGTCACGCATACCGCCATGAGGAGGAATCGAGGCAACGAGAACAGTACCCGAGATTATATCCGGATACTGGTGCAAGATCTTTTGCACAATTCCTCCGCCCATGGAGTGTCCGATCAGCACTGGCTTGCTTTTTAGACGACCTATCACTTCAAGAACATCATCCGTGTAATCCTGTAGTGTGTAGGAATGAAGATTCTCATAGCCGTCACTTTCACCGTGTCCACGAAGGCTCAGCGCATAGGAAGAAAAGCCTTGATCCGCAAAATAAGGTAGGAAGTTTTTCTCCCAACACCATGCTCCGTGACATGCTCCATGCACAAAAAGAAGAGGCGCTTCGCTTGAAACGCCTTCAGGGTGGTATTCAACTAGTTCCAAATTCATTTTCGCAGTTCCTTTCTTATTTGAGAGTCATTCCTTTTTTATTTGCTTGAACCTGTTAAGACGTAAATACGTTGATTCAAAAGGTTGGCTGTCTCCTTTATCAGCATTTCACCGATTTGCTCAACATGACGGTCTCTCCAGTTTTCAACAGCTGTTCCCTTCACCCATTGATTAAAAGAACCTAACGCAGGACCGCAGTAAATCTGATAGTCCACTTTATAGCTTTCCGCTCCATCCAAAGCCCAGTCAAAGCAGCGGTTAAAATACCATTTGAAAAGTAATGCCATTTTATATTTAGGCGTACGTTCCGCTCTTTTCAATTCCTGAGGCGGACAAGTGGTTTTCATCTGTTCATACACCTCTTCAAAGCTGCGTTTAAAATACTTTTCCTGTAGCTGTTTCTTGGTTTTCTCATCGATTTCATCTAGAGAGTTGTATTGACGGTAGAGGTCGTGCAATTTGTTCGCTCTCGCTGGAAAGAACAACCCTTTTTTCAACACCTGAATTTTGGCTCCCATTTCAAACATTTCACCGGCTGGAGCGTACTCTGTGTCTTGAACATTGGCCAACTGCAACGAATCCTTCACCGACTCGCTGGTCGCCGCCTCCACTGTGCACTGGTTAATCGACCCTGTGACAATATAGTCCGCCCCGAGCATGAAAGCGACCGCTGCCGCCTCAGGAGTTCCAATTCCGCCCGCAGCCCCGATTCTGATCGGCTTACGGTAGCCATACTTTTGCATCATGTTATCTCGTAACCTGATCATCGCTGGCATCAGAGCAGAAGCCACGCCATGATCGGTATTTCCCCCAGAATCGGCCTCCACCGTTAACTCATCCGCCATCGGAACTTCTCGTAACAGGCTTGCTTCTTCCCTCGTCAGTTTCTGTTCTTGCACCAATTTTTCTATCAAGTACTCAGGTGCAGGACTTAAAAAGGCTTCCGCTACCTCAGGCTGTGATACCTTAGCAAAAATTTTGTTTGCCGCTTCCACATACCCGTTCATCCCCCGTTTTAATCCCTTGGCCCGATAGATGATCAACGCAGGGGTAATTGCCATAAACGCAGATGCTTCTATCACCCTCACTTGATAAGCAAGATACAGATCGACGGTTTTTTCTTCCATAGTCGGGTCGCTTGGATGATGCAACAAATTCATCCCATACGGCTCGCCATGCTGTAGTTCACGTTGAATCTGTTGGATGGCACGCTCGATTCTATCCAGCTGTAAGCCACCGCTTCCGAAAAAGCCCATCATCCCGGCTTTCCCCATTTTAATGACCAGCTTTTCCGATGAGATTCCCTTGTACATGGCTCCGGCCACGTAGGGATATTTCAGTTTGTAGTCCTGTTTAAATTGCTGATTTCCCAACGAAAAAGCAGTAATATCTTTTGGCTGCTCCATGCTATTCGATTTCTCTTCCGCCTGTACGGCAATAAAGCCCGGCTTCGCCTCTTGTACAATGGTTTCTTTCTCTTCTTTCTCTTCTTTCTCTTCTACAATCAGCGGCTCTGCTTCATTTCGGATCGTCGTCACTAACTTTGTCAGCACAGTACCAGGGCCGACTTCTTCTATCTCGTTTTCCCCCAAGCCCATGAGATATCGAATGCTGTCATTCCATTTCACTGGGTGTGTAATTTGTTCAATCAAATTCCGTTTCACATCGCTCTGTTTATAAAGTCTTGCGTGAACATTTGAAATCACAGGGATGGTCATACTGGAAAACGCAAACTGATCCAAATAGTCTTCAAAACGTTGCTTCGCATCACTCATGTAACGGGAATGGAATGCTCCGCTCACCTTTAATGGTATGTATACTTTTACGCCCGCTTCCTGAAAAATGGGGTTGGCACGCTCAATATCTTCTTTCCGACCTGCAATCACAAATTGGGAGGGAGAATTGTGATTGGCAATATCGATGCTGGTCAAATCGTTTTCATGTAATACACGTTCCACTTGCTCCAAAGTAAACCCGATCACTGCCGCCATCCCCCCGCCGACGGCCTGACTCATCAACTCGCCTCTTTTTTTCACCAAATGTAGCCCTGTCTCAAAATCAAACGCCCCTGATGCAAAAAGTGCGTTGTACTCACCTAAGCTGTGCCCCGCCACATAGTCAGGTTTTTTCCCGGTTTCCTTTACTTTTTTAAGATAGCTAAGCGCATTTACCACATACAAGGCAGGCTGGGTAAACTGGGTTTTACTTAACTGCTTGTCCGGATCATTCAGGCATAATTCTTTGATGGAATAACCTAATATCCGATCAGCTTTGGCCGTTATTTCTGGAAACTCATCAAAAAGAGAGCCCCCCATTCCTTTTATTTGGGAGCCCTGCCCTGGGAAAACGTATGTGGTCATTTTTCTGCCTTCCTCTCTATTCGTATTCAATCGTTTATTTGAGAATAGCTGCTTAATGCGCTCGATATTTTCTCCGTCCTTTTTAAAAGGAGTGATGATCGAGTAGCATTCTGACTGTGAATCACGCCGCAGATTTCGCTTTGTAAAATTACTCAAATTTCCTGCCGGTCCCAAATCCAAATAGATGTAGCTCTGGTGTTTCTCCAGCTCTTGGACAGCTTTTGGAAGCTGCATCGGTTTTCTTACTACTTGCCAAAAGTAGTCTGCTGGCAGTTCCTTCATGATTTCACCATTTACACACGATACAAAGGGAATCTGGGGAATTCCAAACGATTTGTGTTTCAATACATCCCGATAATGTGGTTCAGCCGGATCGATGAAAGCGGAGTGAAAGGCATACGATACGGGTAATCGTTGACAAATTATCCCCTTGCCTTTTACATAATCCTCCATGCGTTGTAGCTGATGACTGCTCCCGGCAATGACAAAATGCGAATCAAAATTCACCGCTACCAACTCACTATTTTGATGCAATAACGGGTCTTGATGATACAAATCGGGATTGTGGAGAATCGCAAGCATACTCCCTTTCTGACAATACGTTTCGTACAGGGTGGCTTGTTCAACCACGAGTTGCAGCAATTCTTCCACAGGCATGGTCCCAGACACAGCCGCTGCCGCAAATTCCCCCAAACTACTCCCTAGACAATAGTCGGGCTTTATTCCGCTTTCCATGAGAACCTGGGCCAGAGCATATTCCACCATAAAAATGGCGGGATGCGTATAAAGGGTGCGATCAAATATGTCGTCCCGACGCTTCGTGTCATCATATAACTGAGCAAGAACAGACTCCCCGATCAGGGAATGTACCTTTTCATCTAATCTGAGCAACCATTTGCGGAATACCGGATTCTGCTCAAAAAGATCTCTCCCCATCTGATAGTACTGAGACCCCTGTCCAGAAAACATAAACACAACAGGCTTTTCCATGTATGATGCACCCCTTGCTTTTATGAAAGGTTTTTATAAACAAAACTCCCCACAGCCTGGTCAATTGACAGCTAGTGGGGAATTTATAAGCGATTTGTCATGGATTGTTCTATTTCCTGGAGTACATCCTTCACTACAGCTACACTCAACTCTGTCTTTTTCGGGTAGGTGATTGAACACACATAACTACCAAGGATAGAGGAGGCTGTACGGTATTGAGGAAAGTTTTCAAAGAGACTATAAACAACCCCATCCCTTATCTCCATTTGGCTTATTTCATAGATGTGAAATGAAGTGGTCAAGCCTGTTTTCAAAATTTTGGATAACGCTTCCTTGACTGTCCAGCAAAGAGTGAGCGTCGTTTCATAGGAATAAGGCAGGCAAGAAAACAAGCTGCTCTCTTTCGCAGTCATTTGCGTCTCCAGAACTTTATTTTGATCAACGCTTATTCTCTCAATATCAATCCCCATCGGAAGTTCTTCCGAAAAAGCAATGGCCGCTGCAAGATCATCACAGTGGGTAATGCTCACTTGGATATTGGGTGTATTCGGAAGGGTCACGACAGGATGATGAAGAATGCCCTGTTCAATACATATTCGTTCTAAACTTTTTTCTCCTGACAAAAACGAAACGGCTTCTTTGGCGACATATCTCCCTGTCAGGTAGCTTTTTACTCTCCGCTCAAACTCCAAGGTAAAATAGTACTCGAATTCTTTCGCGTGCAGAAATTTTACCGCTTTTAAAAAATCTGCGGGAATAGAAAAGTAGCCAATGCACAAGCTGGCACGAAACTCTCTATCCGTTCCTTTTATCACTAATTCTTTCGTAGAAACTTGTGGAAACAGCTTGTTATCACTTTTTCGTTCTCCTCGTAAAATCATCATTCACTCCTTGGGCATCGAATCTCCGCCTTCTCTCGTTCTACTACTATGCCAAAGGGCAGAGCTTCCCCAGTTCGTGTGCAATAAAATATACACACTACCGGTTCTTCGTATGACCTCCCTACGTTCCTTTAACGTGCCGAAACATCGTTTAAATTACCACAGAGATTTTACTTTCGATTTATACAAGCATACTCTTAACCTAGTACCTCTTGAAATTTCTGTAATAAATGGATACATTTAGTATACTACCACAATTTCCGAAAAGATATATACGAAATCATTCCTATTTTTTGGGAACAACTACAAAAATCGTAGAAGCATAAAACGCTCAAGCTACCTACGAATCTACTTCATAATGAAAGGATCAACCACCTTGAAATGGTATGCTATTTTTGTAGAATCTGGAAAAGAAGAAGTTGTTCAAAAGTACCTCAGACTCTATTTTAATGAGCAGTCATTATTGTCCGTTGTACCGAAGAGATTGGTTCCTGAGAAGAAGTCAGGCATCGTGTATAATGTCATCAAGAATATATTTCCAGGATATGTACTTATTAAGACTGAAATGAACAACGATATGTTCCATAAAATCAAAAAAATTCCTAGAAGTTTGCGTTTAGTAAATAGCGGTAGTTACTACTCGCAGGATGAAGGCACGTATTACTCGAGCATTGACGAAAAAGAAATCACTCCGATACTCCAATTGATGAAGAACGGTGAGGTTGTCGATTACTCAAAAGTTTATCTGGAAAATTCCACGGTTATCGTGGAATCTGGTCCGCTAAAAGGACTGGAAGGTATTATCAAAAAAGTGGATAAGCACAAAAACAGGGCAAAAATTTTTCTAACCTTTATGGGAGTAGAGAAAACAATTGATGTAGGAATTGAAATCCTCTCAAAGCCTTCGTAAATGGGAGCGTCAATCTAGCAAACTTACGAAACATAAAAACACACTTTCTCTCAGCGTTTTTGTACTGAAAGAAAGTGTGTTTTATTTTAGAAGGCACAAGCCCGATAAGCAGTCATATATTTTCTTCATACAAGCACACATTCCCTGATAAAAACATAGGCTCATGGTAAGTGTCATTCGAATAGGATTGCCATGCTTTCATTTGCGAGAGACAGACAAGAGTTCGCTGTACGACCTTTTAAAAGCGTTCGTTACCTATTCTTGTTCGGAAAGGAATTTGTATACATGGTTTTCTGGGACGAAAACAACATGTTTACTAGTAAAGCGGCCATTTTCCTTGCAGCCATGAGCTATCAGACTTATCCATTCTATTTTGAAGGGAAGCTTACCTTACCTAAAGGTTTTCAGCTTCGATACACCATTCGTACTTCTGCTGACGTAGAGAATCCAACCGAACATATATATGGATTTGTGGCAGATTCAAAAGATGAAATCATCATTGCCTTCAGAGGGTACGCGGCATATCCGGCGGACCTTTTAGCAGCCTATGACATCCTCCAAGTCCCCTATCCTTTTGTTGCAGATGCAGGGAAAACCTCACGTGGATTTACGTGCCTGTATCAATCAACGCGGGATCGGTTCATCAGAAAAATAAATCAGTTTTCAGCATCTAAAAAGCTGTTTATAACTGGCCACAACTACGGCGGCGCTCTGGCTGTACTGTCTGCTTTAGATATTGCGGTAAACACGAAGCTTAGGCAACCAATCGTTTATACCTATGGCAGTCCGCGTATTGGGAACCCTGCATTCGCCTCACGCTTCAATCAAGTCGTTACCAATAGTCTACGCATTGTAAATGTCCACGACTCTTTTCCTACCTTTCCTGATCAAAAGTATCCGCCTCCTTTTACCAAGGAGGGTATCTATTATCAACATGTAAAAAACAAGTTTCCGCTCTCGTTTCAACTAAATAATACTCCCCGTAACGATAGCATCGCCTGCTATTTTCAAAACATTAGTCAGCTTAACCCTCAATATGCCCAATCCCTCTGTATGGAAAATCCCGGGTTTTGTCCCGATACCGATACGTGTATTCCGTTTCAAGGCAAATGCAAACCTTTACGGCCTTAAAACTCAGAAAGGAAGTCACCTGAATGATCGATCGGATTAACAGCGAAGATGCGATATTGCTTGCAGCCATGATCCATCAGGCATATCAGCTCTTTGAAACAGATTCACTTGTCTTGCCAAAAGGGTATCATCAGCGCTCGACTATTCGAGCATTAGCTGGTATTGAAACACCGGAGCCGGAGGTATTTGGTTTTGTAGCCGAGTCACAAGACAGTATCGTTGTCACGTTTCGGGGAACCCGCACATTTAACGACAATGAGTCTGATCAAGATTTGTATCAAGTCCCCTATCCTTTTGTTAAAAAGGCTGGAAACACCCATCGCGGGTTTACTTGTATTTATCAATCAGCGAGAGATGAATTGATTCGGGAGTTGAGCAAGCTATCAAGATCGAAAAAACTATTTGTCGCGGGACACAGTTTAGGGGGCAGTTTGGCTGTACTTGCTGGATTGGATATTGCGGTGAATACGAAGTTTCCCCATCCTTTTGTGTATACGTATGGGAGTCCTCGTGTCGGAGATCCTATCTTTGTTTCGCGGTTTAATGAGACCGTAAAAAACAGTGTTCGGATCGTGAATGTTCATGATATTATTCCGACTCTGCCGTCCAAAGTGTATCTGCCTCCGTTTACAAAAAAAGGATTGTACTATCGGCATGTGGATCGGAAGTATTTGTTGGATTTTCAGTTGAATAGTTTGGCTGTAAGAAATCATGAGATTGTTTGTTATTTTAAGTTCCTGGGGCGGGAAAATCCGGAGTTTACTGAGAGGTTATGTGCAGAGAATGAGGGCTTTTGTCCGGACACGGAGATGTGTGTGCCTTTTTTTGGAGGGTGTTGATTCCATTGAATCACTCTCTTTTTTTATTGCCTGGCGTCTTCAGTCTATCGAGTAAAATGCTTATCATGTCTAGCCAAATCGTATAACGTAGCTCTGCTACCTTTCCGCTGTAAGAGTAAAAATATAACAAAAAATCCCATTTGTATTGATAACTATTATCATTTAGGCTATAATGACTTTGGTGGATATATTTTCCATTTTTCCACTTTCGCTCACGGATGATATAAAAGGAGGAGTTACAGTTATGAAAAAAGCCATGTTAGCAGGGGCATTTGCAGTTGCATTACTTTCAGGTGCAAATTTGCCAGGATTGGAAGTCTCAAAAGCTAGCGCAGCAACTGTGGATTTAGACATTCAAGAGGTTACGAAATACTATTCTCTTAGTTCATACGAAGTGACTCAAAAAGAATCTTTTCCGCTAAAAAAGGGAGAAGAACTTACGATCTTTGTAAACAATTCAGGATTCCCGATTTCTTATACAGTCTTTGATGCGGATAATCAAGTAATTGGTACATACCAAGCTAACTCACCTTACGGACGCATCTTCAAAGCGCAAAAAGACGGCAATATTTCTGTACAATTTCAGGCAGGTGCGAATTCTTCCTATATGAAAAAAATGAATTTTACAGCTAAATTCGCTATTTCCAAGTTTCATTAATTGATAAGGGGCTGTCTCAAAAGTCGATTTTCTGACTAAGAGGCAGCCTTCGGTAAATTTCTGTCCGGTTGTATTCAAATATAATCCCGGCGAAACAAAATAAGAACCCCCTTGTCTACTAAGGGGGGGAAAGTTATAAACAAATAATCTAAAAAAGCAGTCAATAAGTACACGGATTTTATAAAGTTAGCATTTACAATAGCGCAATGGAGCAACCTGTTTTCCTGGTTCGATAATAGAAGGAATCCAAATCAGAACATTGCTCCTTATTTCTTTAATTCCTCTGGGATTTCAGGTTTCCCCACAAAACCGAAGGAGGCTGTAGATACCGCCAGTACAGCAACAAATGAAGCAATTGCAGAAACATGTTTTGCAACGAACATCATCGTTTTGTTTTTCATCATTTTCCACCTCCTTTCAATGGAATCAGTGTCAGTGATTGCACAAAGAAGGTCTTAACCAGTGTCTCGCTGTCTATGAGAAATAAAGAACTAACGATCATAATTGAAATGATCTTGAGGAAAAAAGTGTGCTTTTGTTTGAAGATCCGTGATTGCATTTCCATTCCTTGCGGTGCAAACAGTGCAACTAGGACGAGTGTGATGATAATAATTGGGGTGACAAAATCATTAGGTAGGTTAACTAGAGGGATTATTACAGCTCCCCCTATACTTGTCATAGTGCAGTAGACAGACGATGAATAGTGAAATCCTCCCGAAAATTGGCGTAGCACTAAAAAACCAGCTAAGGTGATCAATGTTTCATAAAAGGTTCCTATCATTAGTGAAATGGTAAGGCTAGTAGTAATGATGAGAAGCATGTTAATGATAAGGATTAACCCAAATTTCATTGTAGGGACTGACTTCGTTTCATGTGGATTGATCTGCTTTAGTTGAATGGCTATTCTTTCAGCAAGCGTTTCAATCATATTCCCCATCCCTTTTTATAGCCAGCCACGCTAGTATAGTAATTGCAAGAGCCATCCCAAGGAAAATCCACACTAAAGAAGCAATTCCATGTGTTTTCGCTAAATTAAACAAGACCGTTATCAATACGCCTGTTACAATGATTAGCGACAAAATAACCATGTTGATTCTATGGTATAAAGAGAAATGCGCTCCATCTCTGACAAATGAAAAATGAAGATTACCTTTTCTAAGTCCATAACATAATGCAAAGGTAAGTAATGCCGTGCTTGTCTGGAATATGTACCCCATCCTGATACTTCGATCCTGTAACGATTCCATTGACTCTAAGGTTCCTGTGGCTGTCAGGATAAACACTTCCACCATCTGAATGCCCAAGTATATTCCCGCGGTTAAAATGGTCATTAAGGCTGCATGTCCCCAATTAACGCCCCATACTGTGATTAATGCCCAACAGATTATGAATGCTTGGGCGATGGTTGCATAGTCTCCATATGGAGTAAATTGTCGTAGCCCAAACGAGGTAAGCATTAATAGCAGACTCACAAAGAGAATACGGTTGATATGCCTCCAAAACTCAAACCTAAATATCGTAAACATAAGCGCAAATATTGCGAGGTATTCTAATGTCGAAAATAGAACCAACAGCATTTGACTTTATCACCCCAATTACTGATTGATTGTTCTATTCTACTGAAAATGCCATAATCCTGTTTTTGTTTACTATTTTTTACAATCGGAAGTGGTCTGAGTGAAATTTCGTGACTGGGGTATGGCGCAATTCAAGTTCCAAGCTGCTGCAGCCGAATGATCCTCTTGCTTATCGCCAGCCATGTATTGAAAAATGCGCCGTAGAGCGCTGTCCATAAATTCACTGATTGGCATCCCCTTTTCCTGTGGCTCGATCCGTTTCGCCCCAGTATCAAATACTTTGTGTTGTCCGTCGTCTAAAATGCCGGCAACCTTCAATGTTCTCCTCCTTTTTACCCTCCGTACCCCGCATGCCCTAGATGCCAGCGGCAGCAATGAAAGCACATACCCTATTTTTTATTGAATGTTTGTGATAGCAGAAAAATAAATTGTTTGGTTGATAGCTCATACTGCACTTCGGGCAAAAAATTATTTGGTCCATCTACTTCACTCCTGAAATATTATGTTAAAAAATGAAACTTTCAAAAATACAATAACTATTTTATCGGATTTTTTGTAATTATTGTTAGATAACGGTTTCTGTTATCCAAATCAATGGCTAGGGAGAGATTCTGAAATGAAGAAATTAGCGTCGCGCTATAATGCTCATCCGTTGTTTCAATATCGATCCAAATGCCATGTTGAGGCTTCCGCGCCTCCTCCACCAGCGCGTCCATACCTTCCCACGTGGTGGAATAAGACGGTAGTATGTTTTTTGGCATTGGATTTGACTTAATCATCCACGGTTTTTTATCCCGCAGCACCTTGTACCCAACGCCTCCGCTACTTTGGCATCCAACTCACGCTCTGCTTACATCGCCTACTCCTTTCGTTTCTACTGCACGGAATACTAATTCAGTCTCTATCTCATACATGCTCCAGCTAACAACGCCTTCCTGCATTTCTATACGAAATATGGATTGAACCTCCTTTTTATCTCCCTTAACTTGCTGGCACCTTTCATATCTATTTTTATCAATTACACACCCGATCTAAATATCCATATATTCACATTAAAGTAAGTTTTTTTTGTATACTTATATTGTTTCCAAAATACCGATTTAAAGGAGTGTTTAAATGAAACGTTTAGGGATCTCTACTGTGCTAGCTTTTGCATTAATGTTAAGTGGGACAAGCGCTTATGCTACTGAGAGCCTCCAAAATTCAAATCAAATTGAACCCCTTGCATCGTACACCTATAAAGTTACTATCAAAACAAACAGTGCAGATGACGCAGGAACAAATTCGAAAATTCAAATTAAATTACATGGCTCCAAGAAGGATTCCCCATTGACAACCTTAGACAGTGCTGGTGATGATTTTGAGCAAGGTGCTACAGGTGTATATTACGTAACCGCATCCGCCGCTCTTGGGAGCATTCAAAAAATTGAGATTAAATCTGATGGCAAAGGTAATAAGCCAGGATGGTTACCATACTCCTTTGTAATACAAAAAGACACTTCAACTTGGAAATTCTACAATGATAAGTGGATTGGTGATAATGGGCCTGAAACAGTCACTTTAACTCCTTAATTAAAAGCACGAGAGCCGTTAAGAAAATGATTTGATTGAAGATCATGGTATTTCCATGGTCTTTTTTCTTTATCAAAGTTAACTAGCTTCCAAAAACTCTGGGTTCTCATGAATATTTCCGATGACTTCGCCTTCATATTCCATAGGAGATATTTGCTGTGCTTCATCTCTCGTGTTCGTTTCAAATCCGTATTCAATTTCCCAATTAGTCGGAAACCGTTTAATGTGTTGAATGTAGAAATGAAAAGTAGCTGACAGCGCGCGGTGTTTCCTCATATTCCAAGAGTTTCTTACCGCTCTGCTCATCGGTCAGGTTCTATTTGAAATATGGAGATACATCTTGAAGCAAACTTACGTTTTAGGTACAAACGTAATATTAAGTTAAATCAATCCTTCGTTATGAAGACCAGTAGTGAAGCATTGAGGAATGTCATCTTGCGCCCACTCGTGAGCGTCATAGAAGTCTTTGGCGATCTGTACGATCTTTTTAAGAGGAACGCCTTCGTGAATCAGTGTGTAAGGGATAGTTTCTGCGATTAAATCATGTGAACGCTCCGATATTTCAAAACCAAACATTTCCTCGCTAAGTCGGTACAAACTGACATGATTCTCTAAAAACGCTTTTTCATGGATGCTTTCGTAATGAGCATCGGCTTCACTTATGATCGCACTCACTCGTGTATTAACCTTGCTAATCGCATTCCCCGTGATGTGGCAATACACTTCAGATGCTGTTTTCATCACCATTCGGTAATCCGACAACTCTCTCTTGATCTGATCGAGGTTAATGGAGCCATCTGGGTTAATGCAGATCTCCTTCCAAAACTCTTCCCAATCCGACTCATAATCCTTTACTTCCCTCATCGTCCCGCCTTCCTCCTTTACAAATCGATTGTTGTGTTTAATGAAAATTGGCTTTTGTTGAATCCAGCAACTGAGTGTATTCTTCTGCCGTCACTTCTTGTACGGTCCCTTTATAACCGTTCAGCTTTAGCTGCAATGTAGCTGCTAGGTACTCCGTGACACTATTTGTTTGAAACAACCCGTCCAAAATTCCATCAGCTCCAACAATCGAGTAATCCCTGATCAAACGCTCTCCCTCCCAATTAACAAATCGTGTGTTGTGATAAATTGTTCATATTCCCTTGGATAATCCCATGTTGTATAATTTTGTAAAACATTTTGAAATCTAAGGGGTATACTATATGTTTCTACCGATTATCAGTATCTTGATGAGCATCTGGTTGTTTAGAGAAGCAAAACTACGCAATGAAAACAAAATTTTATGGTCAATTCTCGGGCTATTGTTCTCATTTTTATCTATAGGTTTTTTCCATTTAAAACATCGGAACCGAATTCAAGGAATTGTTGCCTTGATCTTTGGAGTGCTTATCTACTCGATTACCTTGAAAAATTACTTTTCTTAATTACCGTTGTGTTAAGCTGTTCCCTATTCCTGCTATAATCACAGTAAGGTGGTGAAAATGATGTATCCCAATCAAAGTCAAAATATAATTCGGATTGTAAAAGAAACTAGTGGAATGCCAAAAAAGGATATGGACATCATTTTCGAGCTATTGGATCACAATGAATGGGGCGTTGCCTTGGAACATCTTTGTTCAACTATTATTGAAGAGAGAATTATTATCCAAAGAGATGTATTCGAAGCAATAAAGAAGATCGGCGAATTAATGGAAATGGATCCCAACATTTGGAGCCAACTGATTCATTTAATTCAATAACTATTGTGTAAAATACAGCGAACCTCCAACTGGATAACTAGCCCATCAACATGCTATGATTTGGTAAATACTATTTCTGGAGGTGTATCCGTGTTTAAGAAGTTCCAGGAATACATTTACATCACTATTATTTGTGTTGTCTTTCTTGTCGAGACATTTTCCTTTGCCCGATCCAATGATCGGGTATTAATTTTACCTTTCCTCGTTTTCTGCCTACACATTTTGATAAATGCTCTTCTCAAAAAGTTCAAATACTTGAGGTTTTTAAGCAGTACCATGTTTTACAGGAATGTTTCAAGTAGCGCCAATATAGTTAGTTGCAGGCTCCTCCAAGTTCGGAGGAGTTTTCATTTTTGCCAATTTATCATTTTGAGCATTTTGTGTTTAGGCAAGTAATTCACAAGAAGACAACTTCGAGAAAATGATGAAACAGAAACGTTCAAACAACTTTAGTTGAATAAAGGTTGTCAATCAGCAACGTAGAGGGATTATGTTGTCAGGGTGGATGGACGAGGACATAAGAAAAACCCTTGATTCCTCAAGGGTTTTAACGTTTGTTTTATGGTGATCCGGACTGGGTGCCGTTTTGATCGATCCACTTCACAACTCCCCACATCCTACATGTAGTTCCCAGGTTGCCTTTTACTTGCTTCCACCACGTTACTGTAATAGCATAATCCGCTCGGGCTGAATCACAATCATTGTCGTTTTGCCGTTTTTCTTTGGCATTTCCGGATAGGCGTATCGATACTGACGGTAGGCACTCTCGTTGACGGTGCCGTAAACATCCCATAGCAAGATCTAGTAAAATAAGATGTTGCCCATAAAAATCATCAGCACCGTTAAGCATCCCCATAAACTCGATTGGTTCTAGCACTCGTTGTTCATCATGAGCCATGGCTACCACGCCTATTTAAGAATTGTGCCATTGCTGATTTTTTCTCTTTCTGTTTCGGCTTCGGGACGTTCTTAACTTTGGCCAATGGATTTAGGAACAGCCGATCTTGTATTTTTAGCAGCATATCCATCTTCTTGTTAATTGCTGTTTCGATTTTGAGTATGCCTTCAATACTTGCCAGCTGGGCTAGGTAACGGAGGGCTTTGTAATTCACCTCGTCTACCGCTTCGGCACGGCCAATGTACTCATCAAGGATGTGTTCATCAATGTTCTCGATTCGCTGATACTGCACAAGCAGACGCTCATACTCACTGAACATCTTACAGTACAAGGCAAGCGTTCCAACGTCTGAACTGGTCAGTAGTTCGACTCCTTGATCAGCCGCCCCCGTGTACTCCTTCACCAGCTCATTCCACAAGCGATTTGCGATCTTGTCTTTGCTGACGAAGCTTGGCTTTTTCAATTTCTTTAGGTCTTGGGCTCCTAACTTGACTTCTGCATCCTTTCGCTGCTGGATTTGCTCTTTGGTCAATCGATTCGGGTTGCCCTCTGCCAGATGCAGAGCAACCGGTTTTGCATGTCTTCCTGCCACGAGGGCTCACCTTTTTTCAGAAAAAATCTCAAAAAACGAAAAAATTCGTGCGAGGGGGCGAGGCGGTCTATAAAAAGACGCCTACAAATTTTTGACCTCCCCCCGTACCTTCTCCTGTCCTCTGCTGTCTTCTTGGTGTGGTGTGAATGGCACAGTGACCGCAGATTCTCCAAACGTAGACGTAAATCCCAATAGCTGCCGATCGGCTTGATATGGTCAACCACATCAGCCTGTGTGATACGCTGCTCCTGCATACAGTCTTGACATAAACCATAGTCACGCTGTAAAGCTTCGTTCCTTACTGCTTCCCATGCTCTGCTGTGATAGTAGCTGGCTTGCTTATCGCGTCGGTGCTTATCGTAATTTCTGTGTTACCTATTCCTGTTCTGCTGCTGTATATACTGGTGCGATTCACAATACCTGTCAGTCGTAAGCTCGGTACAGCCTGCTTGATTGCATGGTCTTTTCGGTTTTATTGGCATATCGCACCCCATAGCAAAAGCCACCCGGTTGTTTTCCCGAGTGGCTTATTCATCGTGCGTACACTTAGTATAGAGCGATTTTTGATTTGTTTGCAAAAACCGTCAAATACGTCAGATATGTCAACCCTTCTAGTGCATCGTTAGGTATACTTTTTCAGACATTCTAAAGCTACTTCTGGCAGAATAAAGGTTATATTATTGCTTGTAAGGTAAAGGGGTTCATTCTGCTCTGGATGGGGCTTTTTTGAACAGCCGTCGCTCCAAGTCAAGCCCTGATAATAACTAGTTGCTGGATTCGGTTTTACAAGGTTACACAAATTTTTTGACAGACTCATATAGTTTGAACGTGTTATTTTGAAAACTTCTTAATAAAATCCTCAAATATTTTTCGTGTAGCCATGCCACACTTTGGAAGAATTTCTTTGATTCTTTGCATGATTGCCTCATCATTTGACACTAATCCAATATTAGTTGAATTAAGAATCACTCTTAATGAATCAACACACGTTGTAAATAATTCCTCATCATCTACAGTAGAGAGTAAAAGCAAACTTTTCACTACGGCATCATCATTAATATCATTGTCAACACAGTAAGCGTATCTGACTTGCCACTCTGTAGATTTTAAAAGAATAGCATTCAATAATTTTTCCCAATCGTTATTATTAAACTCCTCTAGCATCTCTCTAGCAATGGAGAATCCTTCATCGTACCAATAATCTGTTGTAAATTCCCCTGATAAATATTCATCTAACTCTTCATACATTTTCGAGTCCTCCTAGGTCACATTCACTAGACTCTCTTTCTTGATCCGTTCAGAACTCCAGTCAAAGAAAGATGCAAGCAAAAAAGACTTCGCTTAACTAGCAAAGTCTTCTAATTAAATGCGTATATTATATAAATGGATCAATCACCATAACTCCAAAACCTTACCATGTTCCTTTACTTCATCACTCATCTTATCAATTGTTGAAGCGTCTAGAATAGATTTAATCAAATGCTCACCTGCTTTAAACTTGGTTACATCAACTGTAAACTGGGAAACACGATTATCCCCTTGCTTTACACTTATTGTAACGGTTTTAGCTCCCTTAATGTCTTCTTGTTGAAGAAAGTCGTAAGTTTGTGTTAATACATGCTGTGTAGCAAGCCCAGCAGTCAGTTCTTCATGCATATGTACCACAACATCAATATGTTTAGTCAGCTCTCTAGAGTCATTTACATCAACACTCTTGGCATAAGCAAACACTTCTGTACTGATCAACTTCTTGTCTACTTGCCTGTTGCTGCTCAGAACATCCGACCACATCCAAAGAAGTGACCAATAAACCTGTTACATTCAGAGCATGTTTCATAGGCCACTCCTGATATAAGTGCATTTTCCTGTATTTTACCATTTGAAGTTTGTAAGACTCAATTAAATGTCACTTTCATTCAAACTCTATTTTCTCACCTTGTAAGCACCCTAAAGGACGTTGCTTTCATAGAGTTTCAATTCCTAATTCACCCTTATGGGATATAAGGTGGCAAGCCCATTACCTTAAAATAGTCATCTATTTTTTTCACGGTGTATTCAATTTGTTTTCCGTTCTCAAATGATGTGTCATCCAAATATTTAAAAGAAAGAACATAGACATATTCTTCATCACTAATCTTAGTTTTTTCAATTATTGTATCAATTTTTACTATGTTCCCCCCATTGATTGTACAGTAATTTTCCAGCAGCTTTTTATAATCATCTTTGGCTACTGATGGATTGTTTCCAATCAGGGACTCATAATCACCACCGTACAATTTTACCATTGTGTCATAGTCCTGTTTACTCAAAGCATCAAAATATTGATTCAAAACTATATCTGGATCTTGATGGTTCTCTTTCACCTTTTCACCCGTTTGAAGACATCCAGCTAATAGAGTGGTCAGAATACAAGAAAGCAAAATCCATATACCTTTAGTTAGATTCCTATACAAAATATGCAGCCCCTTTCGTTAGAATAAAAAGCTAAGATACCCAATAATATGAATATCTTAGCATAAATGTATATTTTCCCTTACTCTTTTATAGTGTGAGGTGTATAACTTTGAGCATCATCCCAACTTCTGTAGTACGACTTTGCTTTGTCTCCGGTTCCATCAGTTGTTGCTTCATAGGTATAAAATCCTTTAGGATTATCTGTTCCCTTTTTTACTGATTCCAACATCCAAACGTGTCCTTTTCTAAGTCCGATGTCACCAGCTTGGAAGTCATACCAACTAGTCTTTTTGAATTTCTTTGTCAAATTAGAGGTTCCATATTTGTCACCTAATTCATATGCAGATGATATAAAACCACTACAATCAATTCCTGCTGTACCAGACGAACGGTAGTCTAAGTTTGTATTTACGTTTCCAGCCGTATCCCCATTGGATATGCTATCCTTGAAATTATCCCCTGAAGAGTTGGAAGTATCTACACCATCATATCCTCCCCAGTTATATGGAATACCCTGTTCTTCAACCGTCTTCGTAACTTTTGCTAGATGATCAGGTGGTGTCGTGTTTTTAGTTGATGAAGTTTTCATCTTCTTAGGATTGTAATCCCATGATATATATGTCATTTCTTCTGCTCGTTGTAGCGCTGTATACCAATCATTTACTTGAGCTTTTGCTTTAGAACTTCTAATCTCAACCTTTTCTTCGTCAAAGAATGCTACATTATGCTTATCTTCAGGTTGGATTTTTTTAAGTAGTTGCTTGTCAATGTTAGTCTTTTTTTCTTCAGTAAAGGGGAGTTCATAAATCTCTACGGAATTTTTCTTTGTGATCATTAGATATGCTTTTCCCTCTTTTTTTACATATAAGAACTTAAACGGAATCGAAGTAAAGTAAGTATCTTTTGTGGGAATTGCAAGAGCAGTTCCAATTTGCTCACCATCTTGATAGCGTCCTACCCTTGTTTCAACATATAAGCCTTCACCAATTACCGCTTCCTTTTCAACAATTAGCTGCTCCCCTTCTTCTGTGCTTTTTAGAAGGGCTGTTTCAACAGGAACATGATCATATGAAACTTCAACTTTTTGGTCTGAGGTAACCAATTCAACAGTGTTATCATCAATACTTTTCACTTCAAAAGTAGGCTCTTCTTTTAGAGCTCTTTTCCCCTTGTTAAGACTGAGTTCTGTATCATCGAGCAAGCGAACACCAATCTCGTTGTCCCTATTAAAAAACAGACCACTAATTTCAAATCTTTTTTGATTTACAGGTACTTGGATTTCATTCTCCAGCTTGCCGTTTTTGAATTGAAGAACATGCCCCAAGTCACTCAGTACGTAGATATTATTGTCTTCATCGATTTCAACATCAAAAAACTCTTTATCTTCTGGTAAGTCAATGGTTCGCTCACTATTCCCACTTTGGTCGTAAACTTCAATCTGGTGCCCAATCGTATCCAAAATGAAAAATTCCCCACTGCCAGAAACCGCAAAACTTTTGGGGCCTCTCAGTTCTATATCTTCCAATTCCTCATCAGAAGAATAAGCAATTTCTCCGCTGCCACTCCCCACATCAACTTTTAATACTTTATCTGCGCTGCTATTATCTTTGCTTCCTGCTAAAACAGAGCTACCACTGATTGCTAAGGATACTCCTAATACACTGGCTACAATGCCTTTGATATGTTTGCTGCTAAACATTTAATTCACTCCTAGTACTATATTGGTTTTTCTTATTCTCCCATTACGATTCGCGCACTTCTTTCCCCCTTTCCAGTATGGAACTGAAATGACTGAGTAAAAGATGCTCGACCTTGCTTGTTTAATTACAATATTTGGAATTTCCTTTTTCTTACAATAACTTACCATATCTGATAAATCTCTAAATTATTTCTTAGCTTTGTTCCTGCACTTATGATGTTTTCACATTTTAGACACAATTGATTTGGACTGTAGTTGAGCTTATCAATAATCTAGAGCGAAAATAAAACGAGACCCATTTGTATTGGGTCTTAAGTAAACTCCTATAGTGAGAGCTTGTTCATGTAGCACTTTTTATTTTTGTTTTACGACCCAAAGTGCTCTCTGTCTGACTTTGCATTGCACTCCTCAAGAATTTCCAGCTCACGTTCATTAAAGCCAACTTCATTAAGTTTCAGCAGCATCTTTGACATTTCTTTCTGGGTAATCTTCATACCCCGATATTTCTTAACATTAATGATTGAAAGAGATGCCAATAAAAGAGCTAAAAAAGTATTATATTAATTGCTAGTACCTGTTAATTTACAAGTTGTTATTGAACTAATGAAGTGGCAATTTAGAAATTACAAACCCCACTTTGTACTAACCATTTAACATTGCAATCAATATTTAATGCTATATTAAGAAATAAAAAGGGAGGATGCTCATGGAAACGATCATAGTTGAGCCACGAAAAGGAATTGGGCAGATAACGTTAGGAATGACTAGAGAGGAAGTAAGAAAGTACGCCGAAGCAAATGGTTTGAGACTCTTCAATCCAAGGAAAGATTCAACGGCGGTGCAGTCCGTTGGAGATTTCAAGGTAGAGTACGATTCGGAAGATAGAGTTATATTCATAGAACTGTCTTCTTTTAAGGGTGATCATGATATAACCTGTTTGCTTATGGATATTAATGTGTTTGAGACAAAAGCAGAGGATTTAGTTGAACGAATTGATAAAATTTCTCCATATGATAGAAATGATTGGGAGTTAGGATATAGTTATACCTTTCATGAATTGGGGCTGGCATTTTGGCGACCATATGTTTTTAGAGATGAGGATATGCAGCAAGAATGGTTTTTATCCCATGATAAAGAGGAGCAGGAATCCTATTTAAGAGATCAATATTTCAGGACTGTAGCAATAGCAGTGGATGGGTATTGGAATAAATCCAAAGAGTCTGTAAAATATTCTGTGTAAACTCTCAACCTCTAAACTACAATTAGTCTTAGAAAGGTTGGGAGATTTTTTATGATGTCAAAAGAGCAGATCAAACAGTGGATCAAAGAGAAGAATATGAAGTCTGTGGACGACGTACAGTCGGCTTTGAAGGATTTGTTTGCTGAAACGATCCAAGAAATGCTCGAAGCAGAAAAAGAAACAGCAAAAACCTTTGGAAAAATAAAAGCGGGGTGAAACCCTTGTAACTACGCTGTGACCACGAGGTGTTTTCACTCCCTTTATTATTAGAATCAAAAGATTAGAAAAACAAAAAAACCCTTGCGTAGCAAGGGTTTTGAACGTCTTATATATGGTGATCCGGACTGGGTTCGAACCAGCGACCCCCACCCTGTCAAGATGGTGCTCTCCCAACTGAGCTACCGGATCATGGGATATGTGTGTGATCGTTTAAATGGTGGGCCCTGTAGGACTCGAACCTACGACCAATCGGTTATGAGCCGACCGCTCTGACCAACTGAGCTAAGGGCCCGAATCGTATCGGACGTCGATCACATTTATTACTATACAGCATCGTAAAATGGATTTCAAGAGCAAATGAATAATTTCTTGTAAAAATTTTCACTCCTACCAAAAGAACACTAAGAAACCCAGTGAAATCAGGCTTGTTTTTACCTTGTAAAAAGTCTAGACCATCTCATTTCAGCTACGTGTCGCTACCAAACCCTCAACAAAAAAGCCATTCCCCACCGCTGCTGCCCACATTCCCCTACAAAATCTTGGGGATAGCATACATGCTGGCATGATCGCATCACATCATCCATGACTACATCAAGCATATGAACTACATCGGTGAAGAATTGGCTCCTGCTGTTTAAGACGACCCTATAGAGGATAAAGCAAACAAGATAATTAGGTAACGATCGAAACAAATTTCCTCATCCCAAACCTAACCTACCCCGCCTGCTCTGTCCCTTTCCCTTTCTCCTCGACACGCAGCTCTGCTTCCTGTTGCTTCAACGCCTCACTTCGTGCCAACTCCGCCTCCTGCTCATCTCTCATCCGATGTGCCATCCGGCTAGACGCATTGGCTGCCACACTCGCCACGAGGTCGTCCAAGAATGTATGCACACGACCCTCTCCCGACTTTGTATCCAGCCTTTTAATCACCCCGACCTTGTGCTTATCCAAATGTCCAAAGGTGGTCACCGCGATACTTCCATATCCAAATACGGAACCTAGCGCCAGTGTTTCGTCGCATCCAAACAGTCCTTCATCTGATGCGATGATGGATTGGAGCGGCTCAGACAAGAGGCCTTTCTCTGCTAACGTATCCAACTCAACGCCAACCAGGATGGCGTGCTGCATTTCCCTTTTTTCCAAGACCGCTTTCACGCTCTCGATGCACTGCGCCATCGTGAGATCTGGATGGTAAGGCGATTGCATGAGATACACGATCTCTGCGATATCATCCAACGTCACTCCGCGTTCTGCCAAACGTGCGAGAGCAGCGTTTCTGACTTCGATGCTGTGTACTTGCTTCTTCATATAAGAGACAACCCCTTCCACAAATCGAGTGAAGTCGTTTCCTACCATAGTATCACACGCTGACCAAATTGCGACAATCTTTCGCCCACAGCCTGACTGAAGCTGCACCCAAACTGTTGGGCATGCCCGCTCGCTCCTGTATAATAATGAAAGGAATATCCCAATAAGGAGGACAACGCAGTGGCCCTTGAGGAAATAATCCTGGAAAGCCGGTATTTGGGGACGCCGGAAAAGCTGATTGTCTACACACCCCTACGTTACTCGCCACTCTACTCGTATCCAGTCCTCTACGTACAGGATGGAGAAGATTACTTGGCAATGGGCAGACTGGCTTCTTTGCTGGATCAATTGAATGGTGACAAAGAATTGCCTGATATCATCGCTGTCTTTCTCCCTGTCGAGAAAAGCAAACGGAACGATCGTTATCATCCGGATGGCAAGGAGCATATGGCCTACCGTCGCTTCCTCGCCGATGAAGTCGTGAGCTATGTCGATACGCATTACTCCACACATCCTTTGGGAAACGCACGAACACTTCTTGGCGAATCATTGGGCGGGGTTGTCTCTCTGTTCACTTCTCTTAACTATCCGCATACGTTTGGACAAGTTGCCTGCCAGTCTATTGCCATGGACGCCAAGTTAAATCGTCTGGTAGCTGACGCTGACTTTTCCGTACCGCAAACCTTCTATTTGGAAATCGGGACGGAGGAGACGGCCGTAAGTACGGGCCGCGGTACACTGAATCTTCTTGCGGCCAATGAGGAATTGCGCGAGATTTTAAGCACGAAAAAAGCCACCCTCGTTTATGAAACGTTTGAGGGTGACCATACGTGGGGCCACTGGCAGCGTAATCTACCGCGTATGCTTAAGACGCTTTACGGGTAAACTTACCGTGGCTGTTCTTCTTGTGGACCTTCATCCTTGATAGTCGATACGAGTGCCTCTTCGAATTCTCCTTTTCGTATCGCGGTCAAAATGGTGAAGGTCAGCACAGACAGTAGAAGCAGAACGAGAAAAATGAATGTGATCATCATTGCCGTATACATACAGTGCGGCACCTCCTTGCACTACACAGTCTTTCCTTTGGCACAAGGAATATACGGACCCACGCTTAACATTACACAAATGAAGAATTTTCTGTTAAAATAAGATCTTGTAGAGCATGATAGATAGTAAGGAGGAGTGGTTCTGATGATGTACAGTATCGTAATATTCCCATCTAGCAAGGTGCAAGAAGTAGCCAACTCTTACCGGAAACGTTATGACCCGGGCTATGCTTTGGTTCCTCCGTATATCCGTTTGAAGGAAGCCTTTGAGCTGGACGAAGCCAAGTTGCCTGAACTGGTGGGCCATCTGGAGCAGGTTGCCTCCTCTACCGACAGCTTTTCGGCTCAGTTCCATCGGGTATCTACTTTCCACCCTACCACCAACGTGATCTATTTGGCTGTGCAAAACAAAGAACCATTTAACGAGCTGCATCAAAAGATTGCCAATCAGTGTGTGAATGAAAAAGAAACCTATGCATACGTACCGCATCTGACCATCGGGCGCGACCTGTCCGACGATGAGCTGCGGGATGTAACCGGCCAACTGAGCATGGCAAAAATCGATTTGAACAGCGAGATTGATCGCTTCCACTTGGTTTATCAACTCGAGGATGGCATCTGGAGCGTTTACCAGACCTTCCTTCTCAAAAAATAAACACCCCCCCTCAATCACCAACCCTCCCTGCGTATCTGTCGTAGGGAGGGATATTTTCTAACAAAGGACGAATTCCGATGAACCTGCAAACCTACCAGATCCAAAAAGTCACCACTGAACAAGAGTTGGCGGATGCCCTGTCCGTACGCCGAGTCGTATTCATCGAGGAACAGGAAGTGCCAGAAGACCTGGAAATAGATGAGCATGATACATTGGATAGCGGGACGATTCATTTTGTAGTCTACCGCGAAGGAAATCCAGTGGGGGCAAGCCGTCTCCGTACCTACGCACCTGGGGTAGGAAAAATTGAACGGGTAGCGGTTGCCAAAACAGAACGCGGTACCGGACTGGGCCGCCAAATCATGCTCGCGATGGAAGAGCTGGCCAAACAACACGGGTATGACAGCCTGAAGCTGAGCGCCCAGACGCAGGCCCAACAATTTTATGAAAAGCTCGGTTATCAAGCATTTGGCGACTTATTTGACGATGCGGGTATCGAGCATATTGCGATGGTTAAATCCATTCGCGAATAAAAAAAGCTGCGTGTAGCCCTATTCCCTCAGCGGAAAAACACCCTCGTTTTCGCTATGATCATCATGCGAAGCGAGGGTGTTTTTCATTTCAACAAACACTCAAATCACCAGCTTGTGTATGGGAGGAACTCCGTCGCCGTTATGTTTGCCGTACCAGATCACAGCAGACATGAACAAGGAGTGCTTCTTGACACATCATCACCCGGTGGAATAACATGAAAGCAGAAACATACGATGCCGTATCTTTTGAGGTGAACCATGCAATACGTACGTGAAGATTGGATTCGGGCAGGGCTCGATATGTTGGCTGAAGCAGGCATTGACGCTGTTCGTGTGGAACCTCTCGCCAGAAAACTGAAGATCAGCAAAGGAAGCTTTTATCATCACTTTCAAGATCGTCAAGCGCTACTGGACGCCATGATCGATTATTGGGAGGAGCATGCGACGGAGCGGATCATTCGGGCGCCACACTCGGACAACATGTCGTTGGAACAACTGCTGTCGAGCGTTTTTAGCAGTGAGCGAAAAATCGAAGCTGCAATATACAACTGGGCGAAACAGCATCCTGCCCTTTCCAAACGTCTTGTGGAAATCGAGAAACGCAGAATCGGCTTCGTCGCCTCTTTGTATGAGAAAAAAGGATTGGGTCCCGCTGATGCAAAGGCACGCGCACAGTTTGCGTACCTCCTCTATATTGGTTGGCTCGTGCGAAGAGAGCTAGAAGCGCCTTTTGACATGTCCGCGCCCTTGCATCATTTTATGACTTGGAGTTGATACCTCTCCTGCCTGA
Organism: Brevibacillus fortis; assembly: GCF_003013395.1. Taxonomy (GTDB): domain Bacteria; phylum Bacillota; class Bacilli; order Brevibacillales; family Brevibacillaceae; genus Brevibacillus; species Brevibacillus fortis. The sequence goes on from NZ_PXZM01000029.1 coordinate 272,732, forward strand.
CAGACTACCTGCGCAGGAATTTTTTCACCCAAAACATACGGATGCGTATCTTCTGCAAATATCCTTACGAATCAGTAGGAGGTTTTCCCATGACGCATGTTTTCTCCATCTCATCTGCTGTCTTCTTAGCCATCGTATCCTTGCTGCATGTTTATTGGGCACTCGGAGGAAAATGGGGCACGGATTCCGTCATTCCCACAACAGCCGATCATTCACGTCGGACATTTTCACCTCGGAGAGGCGGTACGATCGCCGTTGCCTGCTTGCTATTTTGTGCCTTTTACATTTTGCTCGCCCAGAGCGGTTATCTCTCGCCCATAATAGCCCCTTCTTTGATTCGATGGGGATGCATGCTCTGTGCAGCTGTGTTTATCCTGCGAGCAGTGGGAGACTTCAACTACATTGGCTTTTTTAAAAAAGTGAAAAATACGAAGTTTGCCCGTCAAGATACGGTATTGTTTAGCCCTCTATGCTTGTGGTTAGGGATATCATTTCTACTGGCATTGTTTTAAGTTCACAAAAACCCTCTTCCCGTAAAAGAGAAGAGGGTCGCTTACTTTCCGTATAAATGAATTACGCCTTCCGCTTTGCCGCAATCGCACGTAGCTGTTCAACAGCATCCATCGCTGCCGTATGAGAGCCAAGCATCGCATGAAACGGCTCCTCTCCACGCCAGCCATGAAAATCAGAACCGCCTGTTTCAACAAGTCCGTATTGTCCTGCCCACTTGCTGTAACGCATTTTTTGTACCTCATCGTTGTCCGGGTGATTGACTTCTATCCCGTCCAATCCGAATACGATCAACTCCTGCACAAGCTCATCATCGTCATACAGCCCCGGATGAGCGAGCACCGCCACTCCGCCAGCCTCTTTGATCAACGTGATTGCTTCCTGCGGGGTAATACGTGGAGGATTGACATAAGCCGCTCCCCCTTTGCCCAAGTACTTATCGAAGGCCTCCGCAATCGTAGACACGACGCCCAGCTCCATCAGTTCTTCAGCAATATGCGGTCGCCCGATGTTTTTATCCATGCCCTGCTTGCGGCGGTATACCTTTTCCAATGAAATGTCGATACCGAGCTCCTGCAACCGTGCTATCAGCAGTTGGTTACGCTCATGTCTTGTCTCTCGCAAACGGAATAGACGCTCTTCAAAAGCTGGGTTATCATATGGGACAAAATAGCCGAGAACGTGAATGTCCTGCCCCTTCCCTACAGAGCTCACTTCGACTCCCGGAATGATTTCCACACCGAGTGCGCGAGCAGCCTCGATTGCTTCTGGAATCCCTGCTACCGTGTCGTGATCCGTGATCGCCAGTGCAGCAAGTCCGGCCTCCTTGGCCAAACGTACGTTTTCTGCTGGCTCGCAGGTGCCGTCTGACGCTTTTGTATGTGTATGCAAATCTGCCATAAGTTGCATCCTCTTCCACTCCTTCTTTTCTTTTTCTACAAGTCTGAAATGGTATTGCCGTACATAGTATGAGACTAAGCTTGATTTCTCAATGGTTAAACCGAGGAGGATGTCCATGCGGTTAAAAAACAAGACCCTTACCGGTGTTGTTCAGCCCCTCTCCTATGTTGACAAAATGCTTCGGCAACAAGGCTTTCATCGATCAGGCGGGGACAGTATGCCTACATACGATGTCGTCATGTACGATTCCGCCAGCAGCAGCGCGTATTTTTTGCGCATCCCTACGAACTACACCAGCACGACAACCGGAAAAGGGGAACTGAATGTCAAACTGGGTCATCCGTATTTGGAAGCAAAGTTCTATATGAACACCTCATCCGAAGAAATTTTTTTCATTCCCAAGGCCGTCCGCGAGGCTGCAGAGCATAAGCTAGCAGAAATCGCCGATTACCTTTCTGCTCCCTCCGCTCCATCCTGAACGATTTTCCACAACCACCGATTATGTTCAAACCGGTAAGCCACCCTCTTTGTTTTCTGAAGCCCGACCATGTACCCCATAAAGGCTGTTCGAAACAGGACGTAGCTCGAAGCATTCTCTATGGAAATGTGTAAACGCTCACACAGGAGAGTGAATGCCTCTTCTGGTGTTCTCTCCTCTACTAAAATGGCTTCGATCACCGAGAAAATCCGCTCATGCCAAGCAATATTTTTGTTCACGGCATCTTGAGAGGTGGTGGTATATGCTCCGTGCCCAGGTAAGTATCCCCTGTATCTGGTAGCAAGCAGTTTATGGAGGCTGAGTAGAGTCTCATAGGCATCCACAAGAAACGGCAGCTTGTGCTTTTCCAAAACCTCTTCGCCTAAATAACTGTCGGCAGCAAAGCAAATCTCGTCACAAACAACACCGACCTGTTGCCAGCTATGCCCCGGCAGAGAAAGGATAAAGAAAGGTACGCCAGCAATTTCGATCCTTTCATCCAGTGGAAGGAGGTGGTCCACCCGAGAAGGCTGCGCCAGCAAAAACTTGTTTTTGAGATCCTCAAGCGGTGCTGCACCCATGTTCAAGTAAATGGGTTCAAGTATGGGGTTCCGAATGATCGCCTCTTCCAGCGGTGGCGCATAGACCTTTGCTTCGGGCCAGCATCCGAGCAAGTAGGCGTTGCCACCGAAATGGTCGGCATGAGAGTGTGTTTGAATGATTGCACACAAGGGCTGGGCGATAGCGTCCAGTCCTTTTTTGATTTTTTTGGCGTTTTGGGTATCCAGACCAGAATCTATCAGGATCGCCCCACGCTCACCAATGACGAGGCCTATGTTAACATGACCGGGAAAATAGCCGACACGCTCCGTTATCATTTGAAATGCTTGTCCAGACAAAGAAGCCCCTCATTTCATCTTTTCCTATTTATTTTCTCCAAAATATCGTCTTCCCCTTCCCCGTCCCAGCGCGAAATAAGCGGGCCAATGATCGTATACGGTGGCAAAGGTCGTCCGAGTCCACTGAACATATGCGTAGTCGCTGCAACTGCGACGATTGTCAGCATGGAGAAAATCATTCTTTCCTTCCCAATCGTCTGAATCGAGCATAGGACGATCAGCCCATCGATTAGAAAAATCAGCAAAGCAACCCGCAGCTTGTATCGTCTGGCAAGAAATTGCGCGAGCAGGTCTGTCCCGCCCGTATTCGTCTCGTAGGCAAGCATCACGCCGATACCCATTCCGATTAACACGCCGCCAGTAACTGCGGAGATGGATGTTGACCACATATTCCAACCACGTATATCCGAGAGAATGTCGATAAAGAAAGCAGAAATCAGCATGCCGTGAAAGCTGTGAAAAAACAATCTGCGATCATAAAAAAAGACGATGGCATACACAGGGAGACTGACCAAAATCATCACGAGACCCGGCGGCATCTGCATGTAATACGTCGCCAACAAACCGATCCCGATCATGCCCCCGTCCATCAGGCGGTGCGGAACCAAAAACAGATTGACTCCTACGCCTAGAAGCACGCTTCCTGTAAAAATCGCTACACTTTTTTGCAGCCAGTACACGTCGCTCCCCTCCTTGGACCATGCTCGTTTATGTTTATGATCGGATCGAAGCAGGTATGTCCAAGCATTGCCTCAGAATGCGCTCATTCATATCGGAACGTTTTGACTGTTCGGTTGACCTATTGGTATACTTACAACTAACAAGAAAACCTGTAGCATGGCTCATAAAGGGTGTATCAACTACAGGCTTTAGATCGAATATTTATCCGTTTTTGGTCGTACATGTTAAATACCATTATCGTATCGGAGGTGAATTCTCCTCCTTTCGCACTGCGGGAGGCGGAGGTGTGCTTGGAGAGTCCGATAGGGGAGATTACGCTGAATCTGCTGCTCGTGGTATTTTTGGTTCTTCTGAACGGCTTCTTCGTCGCAGCAGAATTCTCCTTGGTAAAAGTTCGCCAAACTCGTCTGACTCAGCTCGTCAGTGAAGGCAATAACAAAAGTGCCCGCTACGCGCAAAAAGTCACACGAGAGCTCGACGCCTATCTGTCTGCCTGCCAGCTCGGAATTACACTGGCTTCGCTGGGGTTAGGCTGGGTCGGTGAACCTGCCGTCGCCCATTACGTCGCGCCCGTCATGGCATTATTTCATTTCCCGTCTTATTTGGTCGGTCCAATTTCTCTTGCGATCGCCTTTGCTATCATTACATTTTTACATATCGTTTTCGGAGAGCTTGCGCCCAAGTCTTTGGCGATCCAAAAAGCGGAGGCCACTTCCCTATGGACTGCCGCACCGCTCATGTTTTTTTACAAACTGAGCTATCCGCTCATCTGGTTTTTAAACGGAGCGGCCAATTTACTGATCAGACGCCTTGGAATTGAGCCTGCCACCGAAAACGAATCGGCTCATACGGAAGAAGAAATCCGCCTTCTTATGAACCAGAGTCATAAAGTTGGTCACATTGACCAGACCGAGATGGCTCTCGTCGACAATGTCTTCGTGTTCTCCGAACGTCTTGCCCGGGAAATCATGATCCCACGGATTGATATGATTTGCCTGTACGATGACAACACGTTTGACGAAAACCTAGAGATCATGAGAGAGTCTCGCCATTCACGCTTTCCCGTCGCCCACGAGGATAAGGACAGGCTGATTGGCTTTGTGCACACCTCAGATTTTTACCTCTCTGCGTTGACGACAGGAAAAGCAGAATTACATGATTTTCTCCGCCCTTTATTGACGGTGCCGGAGTCAATGGAAATTAGCGACGTCCTGCGCTTAATGCAAAAACGCCGTTCCCAGCTCGCCATCGTGATTGACGAATACGGAGGTACAGCAGGGTTGTTAACGATGGAGGACATTTTGGAGGAAATCGTCGGTGATATTCAGGATGAGTTCGATGAAAATGAGCGCCCTGAAATTGAAGAAAGCTCCAGCAATACGCTCTCGGTTTCCGGCAAAACTCTCTTGACAGAACTGAATGATTACATATCGATTGAAGTCGTTTCCGACGAAGTCGACACCATTGCCGGATGGGTCTACAGCCAGTTAAATGAAGAGGTCGCGAAGGACAAAACCGTCACGTTCCAAGGCTATCTTTTTGCGATCAGTGAACTGGAAAACCATCGCATAACACGGGTGAGCATCACGTATCTGGGCGCGGAAGATTCGTCCGCTCTGTCTGAGGACATCGTGTCGCTGCGCTCCTAATCGAAACCAACAACCATAATGGCAAGTGTCCCCTGCCGACAGGGGGCACTTCTTATTTCCGAGGTGTCATGATGAACTATGCTTTACTAGACAACAAACCCATCCTGTTGCTACCAGAGAACTATAACCGCATACCGTTTTGGCGCATGGCTGCCCGACAGGACAAGGTACGCTGTCCAGTCTGTGCATCAGCACTTCGTCTTCATGCTGGCATCAGCTTTGAGCCGCACTTCTTCCATCCTGAAGGAGCAGAATGCCCGCTTCTGACGGAAAATGGTCCTGCTCCACTCGATTCGTTACAAGCAATAGATGAAATGGCTGCAACTGCCTTTCAGGCTGTCTTGGCTACTACGGTCGAAAAGGATCACAGCGAGGATAACACGCAAGAACCACTCGCTTTCTCAACCAAAGAGCACAGCGAGGCATCCCTAGACGAAGAAAATACAACGGCCATCGGCTCCTTTCGCCTTCCGAAAAAAAGAACGATTGGCTCAAGCACAACGCCTCCCCCGCCAGCTCCGAAGCCACCGGTTTTCCGCAAACGCTTGATGCCGAAGAAGACCATCTCTCATATGGCTGAGCAAATGCGTGATCAACCGCTACACCCAGGACAACAACAAGCGGTGCACGCTACCGAGGGGCCTTTTCTCATCCTCGCCGGAGCCGGAAGTGGCAAAACGCGCGTCATGACTGCACGCACGACTCACTTGATCTGTGAGTTGGGCGTAAAGCCGAATCAAATCATGGTCGTGACCTTTACGACCAAAGCCGCCGATGAAATCCGCCAGCGCATTGCCCGGCAGCTACCTGCTGGACAAGCACGTGAACTGATTGCTGGCACGTTCCATAGCATCTTTTACCGAATGCTCTTGCATCACCAGTCAGATCGCTGGGATCAGCAGCGCCTCTTGAAAAAGGATTGGCAAAAATGGCGCTTGATGCGCGAGACTGGCGCACTGCTTGGTCATGACGACCTTGCCGCGTTAAAGGAAACAGAGATCACGGAAGCACTCGGCATCGTCAGCCGTTGGAAAAACGAATACATCCTCCCCCAGGAGGTCGCGTATCGGGAAGCAAGTAACGATGCAGAAAAACGGGCGATTCAGCTTTATCCGCTGTATGAGGCCACGAAGAAAAAGCATCATTGGTTTGACTTTGACGACATGCTCATTGGCTGCTACGAAATGCTGCGCGATGATCCAGGGCTTCTGCGCCGCTATCAGGACCGCATCACCTATGTCATGGTCGATGAGTTTCAGGATATCAATCGCATTCAGTATGAGACGGTCAAGCTGCTAGCCGCTCCCCAAAACAATTTGTGTGTCATCGGGGATGACGATCAGTCCATTTACGGCTTTCGTGGCAGTAATCCGCAGTACATCTTGGGCTTCACCAAAGACTTTCCGCAAGCGTCGACATTTACACTCGAGGTCAACTACCGTTCCCATTCCTCGATTGTCAGTCTTGGCTATTCGCTGATCGGTCACAACCGGGAGCGTTGGGCAAAGGAATGTCAGTCTTTTCATCGCGAGGAAGGCGACACGTATTTATTCGAGCCGGAAGACGAAGAAGAACAAGCTTCTCGGATCGTCGATGAAATTATCCACCGTCGCGAGCAAGGGGCCATTTTGGGTGAATGCGCGATCTTGTACCGCACCAATGAATCTGCGCGCCCCATTTTGGAGCGCCTGAGCGAAGCAGGGATTCCTTTTCATTACACCCAAGAGGAGGATTCCTTTTACCAACGCCAGACAGTTCGCTGGACGCTAAATTATTTGCGGCTCGCGCTAAACCCGGATGACACAGACGCGCTTAAAGAAATATTGTCTACCCTCTACATCTCAGCTGAAATGTGGAATGCCTTGCGCAGCCAAGCTATCATCGAGGACAAGCCGATTCTGCACGTTCTTCCGCATCTGACACAGATCAAACCGTATCAGCGCAAGCACATGCAGCAAATTAACGAGATTCTCACCGCGTGCAAGGATGTTCCACCTGCCCAGGCACTGGAGCTCATCTATGAGGATGGCAAACTGCGCGACTATCTAAAAAAACGCGCGAAAGACCGGGAAGATGGCCGGGAACGTTGGAGCGATGAGCTGCAGCAAATACTGGCAGCTTCCAAGCGCCATGCGTCGATCAGCGATTTTTTGGCTTATATCGATCAAATGGCACGACAAGAAAAAGAGTGGCGCACGATGCGACCACTCCCGGACGAAGCTGTTCATGTTTTAAGCATCCATCGGGCAAAAGGTCTCGAATACGACCACGTCTTCTTGCCCGATCTGGTAGAAGGTGCCCTTCCTCATGAGTACACATTGGATGAGCTGCGAAAAGGCGGCTCTGGTGCGCTTGAAGAAGAACGCCGACTCTTATACGTCGCGATTACCCGGGCCCGTCGCAGCTTGTGTATCGGTATCCCCCGGGAGCGATTCGGACGAAAGACCCGCACCTCCCGCTTCATTGCCGAGATGGGCAGGTAAGTACTGAAAACCACCGCCCATATAAATCAAGAATTCTTCCATGTTCGTAATCAATGGAAACATAAAAAACAGGCCCCCTTTCACGCATTTTGGGTATAGTATGCGAGAAACCGGGGCCTGTTATTCTTTTTCGATAAATTTGCTGCTGGTTAGCCGCCAATAATGCTGTAGCCAGCATCGACGTGCAGAATTTCACCCGTGATTCCTCGGGAGAGATTGCTGAACAAGAAGAGCGCAGTGTCGCCTACTTCTGATTGGTCAATCGTGCGGCGCAATGGCGCTTTTTCCTCAATTTCCTTCAGCACGGTGTTGAAATTGCGGATTCCTTTTGCAGCAAGCGTACGAATTGGACCAGCGGAGATCGCATTGATACGAATGTTCTCTTTGCCCAAGTCGTTTGCCAAGTAACGAACAGATGCATCAAGCGCAGCTTTGGCTACACCCATTACGTTGTAGTTTTGAATGACGCGCTCACCGCCAAGGTACGTCAAGGTTACGATGCTTCCGCCCTCAGTCATCAACGGACGAGCAGCACGAGCAACTGCAACCAGGGAGAATGCGCTAATGTCTTGTGCCAACGCGTATCCTTCGCGGGATGTGTTGACATACTCGCCTTCGAGCTCTTCGGTTTTCGCAAACGCGATGCAATGCGCCAGTCCGTGAATAACGCCCACTTTTTCTTTGATCACAGCAAAAGCCGCTTCTACATCCTCATCCTTCGTAACATCGCAATTCACCAACAGCGACTCTACTCCCAATTTTTCCGTGAGTGCCGCCACGTTTTCACGCAGACGCTCCCCTTGGTACGTAAAAATCAGATTCGCTCCAGCATTATGTAAGGATTGTGCAATTCCCCAGGCAATGCTGCGGTGGTTTGCTACGCCCATGATGACGATGTTCTTTCCTTGCAACAATGTATTCATTATGTATCTGCCCCTTTCCCAACTTATTCCCCTGCATTATAACCGATCTTGTCCATGGATACGAGGGATAAACGAGAGGGGCTGGTAAAAACATTTAATCAGTACTTCCGGCCTGATCGGTCAGCGCAGATAAAACTTCAGAGGAAGCCCACGATTCCTGCAATGGATTCAACGATGTCCCCATGACCGGGAATTCAGTCAGTGACTGCAAGAGATCGTCCTTTTGCATTTGCTCTTGATTGTTCATACTGTCAGTCCACACTCCCTTCCTCCAGTCTAGACTGGGTAGGAATGGGACATTTTATGCATGCAAGTGGTTCGCGTGCAAATACGCAGACAAAATAAGATACACGGCCATAGCCCCCACAAAATAAACCCCGTACTGTGCCTTTTTGGTTTGTCCGATATAAGGAACGAGATGACTGGCGGATACATACAGAAAAATACCTGTCGTCATGGCCAACATAATGCCAGACCAATTCGCTGGAAACATTTGCTCGGCAAAACCAAAGCTGAAGGCTCCTGCAATCGTCGCGATTCCAAGCGATGTCGCCCCCCAAAATGCTTTCTTTCTTGAATTGGTTGCTGCGAGCAGCAGAGAGGCAATGGTCACACCATCCGGAATTTTGTGTAGCAGCATAGCCACCAGGACCGATACCCCTACTTCTGAATCCATCCTCAGGCTAGCGACCAATGAAACCCCTTCGACAAATGCATGCAATAAAAAACCCGTCATGACCCCAATGATTCCCGTGGAGCCAAACTCTCCGCTAGACTTGCTGATTAATTCCAGAGCAAAAAGCGTCACAAAGCCAACGAGCACAAATGGCATCAACCACAAGCTCTGGTCAGAAAAGACATGTGGCATCAAATCTAGCAGCGTAATCGCCAGCAGCAGCCCAGCCCCTGCACTGATCATCGCAAACAATGCCTCTGATGACCAGGCACGCAGACATAACAGCAGTCCCCCGATACTGCTCGCCAAGGCAGCAGTCAAAAGGACAATCCAGAAAACAGATTGCATCATCCGGTCCTCTCCTCACCCAACGAGCAAAAACATGGTTACTCCTTCCATATGTACGCGCCTGTCCCGGTCATTATGAGCAGACAACCATATTTGACAAAATACGACGATCTGTCCGAATCGGACGAAAGATCACTAGTTTTTAGAACCTTTGTCGATTCTCTCTTACCCGGAAATTTTTGGTGCTATAATGAGTCCACCGGGAATACCGAGAGGAAAAAAAGGAGTGATTCTGGATGGATGTACAAGTTTGGATGGCTTCAAAAGAGGTAGCTGATCGCCTTGATGTGCATGTTCGTACACTGCGTAACTGGCTGGACTTGTTCGTACCTGCACAGGAACGTCTGAAAAATCCGCAGGGTCACTATTTGATCAGCGAAGCAGGCTTTGAACTGCTCAAGGAAGTGAAGGAAAGAAAAGACAGCGGCAACAGCTCGTTAAAAGATATTCAGCGCCAACTGATAGAAGAAGGACGCCTGTCCGAGGAAATGCTCATGGAAGAAGAACTCACAGGAGCGGAAGAAACCGCAGTTACGATCAGCGCCACAAACAAGCTGGGAACGGGCATGCGAGAAGTGGAATTGACGGTCCACGAGACACTCGTCCAATTTCAGCAGGAGCTAACACAGCTCTCCTCTATGAACCATATGCAATCGACCATTCTGCAAAAGATTGCGGATATTGAAGAGATGCAAGAGTCCCTTCGCCTGGAAATGCGCCGTGTTACTTTTGAACTGGATCTTATGCAGCAGCGCTTGACTCGTCGCAAGGAACGCTATGCCCGCTACGAGCCCCGCTGGTCACTCAACCCTTTCCGCTGGTTTACACGTTCAGATCGGGCAGCCGAGCAATAAATGCAAACTGATACGGAAAAAAATGACAATTAAGAGAAGTACTTCAACAGCGGTAGTCTCCCCATGTTCTACTGTGATAAAATGGTACTATATGAACTGACTGAAAATCAGGACTATTTACATTCCATCAAAAAAAGGACTGGGGCTTTCGTTGTGAGAAAATTGCATATTACTTCGGTAAAGCCGGGCGATGTCATCGCCAAGAGCGTGTTTCAGGAAAACGGAAACGTTCTGTTGGGGATCGGGGTACAACTAACCCCCCGTTACATCGAACGGCTTGTTCAATTGGGAATTGATACCCTTTACATTCAAGACAAGCACACAGAAGATATCATGCCGGAAGATGTAATCCGCGATGAGACGCGTAAAGAAGCCGTGGATGCCGTATACAAAACGATGACCACCCTCATGGATCAGCCGCAGATCAAACGCCGTACGTCCGTTCCTGATTTCGGGAGCAGTTTTCAGAAGGTTTTTCGTGAAATCTTTCAAGATTTGAGTAGTCGAAAAGACATCTTGGTCAACCTGTCCAGTCTTCACGTGTTGGATGGTTACCTTTTTCACCACGCTGTCAATGTCGCCGTTCTGTCTGGTGTGGTAGGGATGGCCAAAGGCTACAACCAGCAGCAGATGATGGAGTTGGGCATTGGTGCGCTTTTGTTCGACATCGGCATGACGCAGGTTCCTAAGGAGCTCTGGACCATGCGTACCGAGTTAAGCCCAGAAGAACGACAACGTGTCCAATACCATACCGAAGAGGGCTTCAATATTTTGCGGAATCAACATAATATCTCGGTCGTTTCTGCACACTGTGCGCTGCAGCACCACGAGAGATACAACGGAACAGGATATCCCCGTCAACTCTGTGAGAAAAACATTCACGAGTATGCACGCATCGTCGCAATCGCTGATGTTTACGATGCCTTAGTTTCCCCGCGTCCATTTCGGAAAAGCTACTCGCCGAGTGATGCTACCGAGTACTTGTTCGCTACGGGAAACACCTATTTCGACCTCGACCTGCTCAAGCTATTCCTGCAGCACGTCGCCATTTATCCCATCGCTTCAACTGTATTGTTGAGTACAGGGCATACCGGGGTCGTTTCCAAAGTGAATCCATTGGCAGTGAATCGGCCCACGATCCGTATTCTTACCAATGAAGATGGATCTGAGGTAGCCACCACATATGAAATCGATCTCTACGATAAAGAATGGATGAGCGTGACGATCGTCAAAACCTTATAAGCGAGACCAAGCTGAGATACCTTATTCATCTCAGTTTTTTCATGCGTGGGTACGAGTTGTTTTCGTACGTTGCAAATATCCCGCAACTAACACGAGAGCGACTACCCCAATTTTGATCGCCAATTCGAGCCACACCCTGCCTGCGATCCACGCATGCATCGCATCTTCCATCAGAATCATATTCGCCGCTGTCACAGCCAGGACACCTGAACCAACATAAACAAGCCATTCAAAGCGCTCCATTGCTCTTAGAATGAGCTGGCTACCAAAAATCATGAGAGGCACGCTGATCAAAAGGCCCATCACGATGAGGACGACATCCCCTTTCGCTGCCCCCGCAATGGCGAGTACGTTATCCAGTCCCATCATCACATCTGCCACGACAATCGTCTTGACCGCTTGAACCAAGTCTTCACTCGAGTTGATCGCTTCCTCGCGCTCGTCCTCGCGTAGCAGGTTGTAGCTGATCCATAGCAGAATAATCCCACCGATCATGTACACATACGGGATTTTCAGCAAATAAACAGCAAGAATCGTAGCGATCACGCGTACGATGATAGCAAGAAACGTCCCCCACAAAATGGCACGTTTTCGTTGTTCGAAAGGAAGCTTCCGACAAGCGATGGCAATGACCACCGCATTATCTCCACTTAATACGAGGTTAATGGTGATGATGAGTAGCAGCGAAGAAAAAAAGGCAGATTCAAACAAAGGATACACCCTCCTGAACTTTTTGAGCCCTACTCGCACCCTTGTACGGTGCCCCCGATTTTTTGTATGATGGTAACGAGGAGGGTTGTCGAAATGTCGAAACAATTCGTTATTGAAGCGATCATGTTGGCTATCTACGGGGAGTTGATGGTCCCATCGCAACCAGTAGAATATCTGATACCCGCGTCGACAATCTATGAATTGGACGAATTTATCCAGAGTCCTGAACCTATCATGCCCTACTCTGCTGATGATCAGTATGTCCGTCGGATTATGAAAGAAATGAGCCAATTTTTTGCCGATCCATTCAACCGCAAGCGAATGGAAAAAGGACTGATAGCCCCATGGTCCAAGGTTCCCTTTTCTTTTCCGAACGGTGTGACCCTGACGGTCGTAAAAGTGGAGGATAACGCCATGTGGGGGGAGATATTTGATCCCGTAGAGACACAGCTATTGTTGACGGCCATGAAATTTGAGGCCCCGCTTCTCACAGACCAGCCTGATTATCAGGATCGGATATTGGAATATATCGTGCCTGTTCAATTTTACGATGTGGATGATTTTGATTTCGCGCTCGAGCAAGGAATCTCATTGAACGACCTTCGTGAACCATAATCAAGAAAACAGACCGACGAGCCTGACGTGAACTGTTACCCGTTAGA
>NZ_PXZM01000003.1 GCF_003013395.1 Brevibacillus fortis
ATCAAAGCCCCGGTGACGAGCAGTGCACACAGAGAGAACAGTCCCTTACGAAATCCCTTCATGTTGTAAACCCCCTACCAAATATATTTTAGTAATTTCGAACATTAGCTATATTCACATATCGTGCCAATCGAGAAATCGAAGAGGAAAAGTAGAAGCAATAGCAAACGAGAGGCTGTCTAAAGCCATTCTTAGGCCGTTTGCCATGAGTTGGGTGAGTATTTTGAAAATACAAAAAAGGCGGCAAAATCCGCCGCCCTGCGAAAATTGCCGCCGGCCATTTCTGCCGCCTCGTCTATTCCTCTTCTTGTTCATCTTGGTATTTTTTCAGCTTATCCCGCAAGGTTCGCTCGCCCATCTCCAGCAATTGCGCTGTTTTACGGCGATTTCCTTCCTGATGGGCGAGGGTGTGCAGGATGACCTTTTTTTCGATCTGCTCCAGCGTATCCCCGACGTAGACAGGGATCAGCTTTTGCTTGCTCGTGACCTGCTTAGGCTGCGTCCCTTGCAGTTCCTTTGGCAAATCTCGCTTTTCGATCAGGGATGAGCTTGTCAAGGCAATCGCCCGTTCTACGATGTTTTGCAGCTCTCTGATGTTGCCGGGAAAATCGTAGCTTTCCATCACTTGCAGCGCTTCCTGCGAGATACCGTCGATCGGCTTGCCCATTCGCTCGCTAATTTTTTTGATAAAGGAATGAACGAGCAGCGGCACGTCCCCTTCTCGTTCGCGCAGAGGAGCGAGTTGGATCGGGATGACGTTGAGCCGATAGTACAAGTCCTCGCGAAAACGGTGTGCTTTGACTTCCTTCCAAAGGTCTCGATTGGTCGCCGCGATGATCCGCACGTCGATTGATTTCTCTTCCAGTCCTCCCAGCGGGGTCACGGTTCGTTCTTGAATGACCCGCAGTAGCTTGCTTTGCAGGGACATATCCATTTCCCCGATTTCATCGAGAAAGATCGTGCCGCCATCAGCTAGCACAAACTGCCCGGGCTTGCTCTGCATGGCTCCGGTAAAAGCCCCTTTTTCATAGCCAAACAGCTCGGATTCCAACAAATTATCGGGAATAGCTGCGCAGTTGACTGCCTGAAACCGCTTGTTTCTGCGTTGTCCTTGGTAGTGGATCGCGCGGGCGACCAGCTCCTTGCCTGTTCCGCTTTCGCCGTTGATTAACACACTGGAGTCAATGTCTTTGACCTTATCGATCAGATCAAGGATTTGTTGCATGGCTTTGCTGTTTCCGATCAGACCGTAGCTGTCGGACAGCTTATCCAGCTCTTCGCTTAGCCATTTGACGCGCGTCTGCAGCTGGTACAATTCTTCTGCTTTGGATAGCAAAATGTCCAGCTCGTCCATCATCAAGGGTTTGGTCAAATAGTAGAAGGCACCGTGCCGCATGGCTTCCACGGACGAAGAGATGCTTCCGAAGGCAGTCATCATGATCACTACGGTATCCGGTGACAGCCGTTTGATTTCCTTGAGCACTTCTGTTCCGTCATGAGCCCCGATTTTTAAATCGAGCAGGACGAGAGCGATCTCTACCTGCTGGAGGAAAGGCAGCGCCGCTTCTGGGTCGGTGAAGGTATTGACGAGATACTTTTCCTCCAAGGCAAATTCAAGTGACTGACAGATGGCAGGTTCATCATCAATGACTAACAGATGGTGCATAAGAGTCCTTCCCTTCTGTTTCTTGCTGTGGCATCGGCAAGCGAATAATCATGGTGGTGCCGTGACCAAGCTGACTGTGCAGGTCGATGGCCCCTCCATTTTCTTTGACTAATTGATAGGTGATCGAGAGTCCGAGACCTACCCCATTTGCTTTGGTACTGAAGAAGGGCTCGAAAATGCGGTACTTGTCTTCTGGTGACATGCCATGCCCATTGTCTTCTACTTCGACGACGACCATCTGCCCCTCTGTATATCCGCGAATATTCAATTTGCCTTGCACCTCCATCGATTCAATGGCGTTGAGCACGACATTGATCCAAATCTGCTTGGTTTGGTTGATGTCAGCCTCGATACACAAGTGAGGGGGAAGGCTGAGTGACACCTGAACCTTTTTCTCTTTGATCTTCTGGCTGCACAGCGCAAGGACCGCTTCCATCAGGTCAGCGACACGGAAACGGGCTGGGTGCGGCGGTTTTGGCCGGGCGTACTCCAACAGATCATTCACGAGATCATTCAGGCGCAGGATTTCGCCAGGCACCTGCTGCGCGAAGAAATTGCGAAATTTGGGGTTGTCAAATTTGGTCGGCAAAAGCTGAGTATAGGTGAGAATAGAGGTCAGGGGGTTGCGGATTTCGTGTGCAATCCCCAAAATCAATTGCCCTAACGACCGCAATCTGTTTTCGCTCTCCAGCTTCTTTTCCATGTCTTTTTGCTTGGTCACATCATGAAAGTTGATGATGGCTCCTGTGATTTCCTTTGCAGGAGAAATAATCGGAAAAATATTGTAGCGGATCACCAGCCGTTGGGCTTGCCCGTCTCGTTCCCTTTCCCAAACGATCTCCTGCTCCAGATACGTACTACCCTGCATTAGGACATCCTCGACCTGATTATTGGGAATAAACTCTGCAAGAATCGTTCCGCTCAGGGGAAGGCCCGTTAAATGGTGATCGACGTCAAGAAAGTCGACTGCTTTTCGATTCATCAAAAAAATGCGGCTGTGCTGGGTGAGTGTGACATAAAAGCTGTAGGTACTGTTGAGTAGCTGCTGTTGAAATTGCAGATTCTCCTCGAGCAGCGCCATTTTTTCTTTCAGCTCCCGATTAATTTCGTGGATCTGGGAGGTTCTTCTCTGTACTTCCTTTTTCAACATGCGATTCCACCATAAAATCCCGAGGACGATCAGTAGGCCAATGCCGGAGCCCCACTCTAGATAGAGGCGAAGGCGCTCCAAGTTAGGCGTGTTTGGTCTAATGTACTGTCCGAACCATTTTCGTTCGATTTTGTCATACGTTCCGTTTTGTTTGATCTTGGAGATAGCCTTGTTGATCTCAGTCAGTAGCTGCACGTTTTTAGGAAGAACCGCGACTCCATAATCAGTCGGATCGATCGGGTCGCCTACGATTTTGATTTGGGATTGCTGGTTGTTTTTTTGCAGGAAGTACTGCCCCGTGATGCGATTGCCGACAAACGCGTCTACCTTTCCGTCGAGGAGCAATTGCACAGCTTCTTCCTGACTGTCTGTCTCGATGAAGCTGGTATTTTGAAGCTCAAGGAAAAGATCAGCCGCGATGTCTGCTTTTTGGAAGGCGACCCTCCGACCAGTCAGGTCTCCGATCCCGAAGATGTGCACATTGTCTGTTCGCACGAATATCCCCTGGGAGCTTAAAAAGTATGGAGCTGAGAAATCGTACAGCTTGTCACGCGCAGGACTGTATTTCATTCCTTGCACGGCATCGACATGTCCGTTTCGCAAGGCATCGAGAGCTACATTCCAGGGCAAGGGCACGAATTCAATTCGCATACCTGTCTCAATCGAAATGGCGTTCATGATGTCTACATTAAAGCCGCTGAAAACGCCAGTCTGGGCAAAGTACTCGAAGGGCGGAAAATTATTGTCCCCTGCGATGCGAATGACTTTTTCCTGATGTACCTCGCTGGGGATCGTCATGCCGATAGTCATGAGCAGAATCACTCCGAGCATCAGCCCGATCCCTATTTTCTTTCCGCCAATCATGCTATGCACCTCCGTTCACCGTCTTGTTGTTGAAAAGGATAAAGTGTTGTTGATCGAAATTCAAGCGCCTATTGTTTCGTGAAAATAAAGTTGTAGGTAATAAATGAAAGTATTAGACCGACTTAGGTGGCGTGTATAGATGACATTGCCTACTGGAGCTCGCGTTACCTTGTACGGGCTGCGCATTTCACCGATCAAACGCTCCATGAAGGTATCGGCGCTCTTATAGGCCAGCTTGTCATCAGGTATCGAGCGCTGGGACGAGCATTTGCAGCTTTTGCTCCGTTAGTTTTGCCTTTTCGCTAAACTAATTTTCCTGAAGTTGAGCTGCTGCTTGTTGGTTGTCTGCCTAATTTGCCATGACTGTGCCCCAGGCTGGTCAGATAGTCCACGGATAACAAAGAAGACCCAGCCTAGTGCCAGGTCAACGTCTTCCTATTTGCTATTTATTTTACTTCTCTAACGTTCTCGGAAATTGTTTTAAATTTTACAGGAACCTCTCTCTTTTCTACTACTACTGGGTTACGGGGATCGGTCACGTCTTCAAAGACAACCGTAAGTCTCGTTCCAAATTCCGTTTTGAATTCTCCTACGCCCTGGGTGCGAATTCCATTTCGGAGCCAGTGATCATATGGATAATTGAGCTCTCGATTTACTCTCTCGAAGCCCTGTTTATCTTTGGCCCAAGCCCATGTCTGTCCTAAAGAATAGGACAGATCTGGCACATTTCTATAGAAGACTCTGCCAAACAAATCTGCTTCAATGTTGTTTTTGCCGGAGATCGTCATTTTTTCAAAAACATAATTGACCTTATATGTTTTATACGGGGGAACAACAACGTTTTGAGGAGGTGCAATGAGGGTTCTCTGTACGGACTTTTCTGTAGTATTCGCTGTGGACATATTATAGTCGACACTAAAATTATGCGATGCAGAAACAACCCACACAGTAGCAGACGCATTGTATGCATAACCAAATGTCCAACCCGTTGTATTTGTTGTACTGGTCGTCTCAGTAAATGCATGTTCGTAAGCTGCTGATGTCATCGTTTGTGTAGATGGCAAGTTGTTCGTTAACAAACTGTCATGTACCGTTAAAATTTCCGTATTCTCGATATTGGAGCTTTGTATATTACTGCCACGCAATACAAAATCGTCTATCTTATGATCTGTGTAATACTGTCCCCAGCCTAATTGTCCATCATCACTTTTAATCATTTTGACAATTCTTTCGTCAATATCTTGAACAGCGCCACTCTTGCTTTGTTCCGCTGCCATCACATTAGCTGGCGGAGCCACAACGCTTGGTACTACGCAAACGGCTGATGCCAACAGCAAGCACATCCATTTTTTCATTCATACTCTCCCCTTTTCTTTTACATGTACGAGGCTTACAGCTTTCGTTGTTGCAGTAGACATGCAGTAGACAGTTCCCAGCCAACACGTTTGCTACATGTAATTGGTGACAGTCAGTCAAAGAAGAGTATAGAGAGGCGAATCTACGAATTGCGTTTCTCCTCCTTCCGCTTTTATTCCATACCCTCTCGACAAGGCCGATTATGCAGGAAAATATTTAAAAAAGTTTCAGTTCCTACAAAAAGAAATGTTAATATTCAAAAAAACCATGAATTAACAAATTGGAAATATATTCATGAGAAGTTTGTGCCAAACAGAGGGGCTGTCCGTAAAGTCGCGAATTGGCAGACTTTTTGGATAGCCCCAACGAAACAACTCTCTTTTCGAACATTCTCTGTTCCTGTCAATGCCAGCTTAAAATAATCTCTGTCACTGATATTTATAGGTTCGTCCAAGCGTTCAGTACATTGCCAGAAAGATCCGTGAGGACAAAAGCGTCAAATCCTGTCCGCCTAGCTTCTTGTTCTAAAAAAGATTTCTTTTCATCATGCTGTATATGATCTTCTTGCATGATGGCATATTGTGAAACGGCTTCTATATATTGAAGGTTCGCATTCCTTTTTGCTTCTACATACTTTGCTATTAATTCTGCTCGGGTCTGTAAACTTGATTGATTTCATATGAAGATGTTCTCCTTTCAGTAGCTTTGAAATGGAATCGCTTGAGATCATTCTTTCATTTTTCCGCCTCTTTCCCAATGAGGATTGTAATTGCTGTATATGTATAAGGATGCAAGATAAGTGTTAAAAAAGTTCGAATATGAGCTGAGTCATTATGAACATTCGTAAAGACTGTTAATATTTTTCTCAGCAGCCGATTCGCTTCATTTGTCAGGAAAAGTAAATAGTCCCTTTCGGTTGTTGTAATCAACGGAAAGGGACCAATGATTTAAAGCTGTTCGAGTAACCAAGTGCATGCAGTCAAAGCTTTGTTCAAGCTGTCTTGCAGATGCTCCAGGACTGTAGTGAGATCCGCACTGTCAGCAATTGTTTTTTCTGCGACGGCTACTGCATCGATCAATTCAATAGCACCTAAATTCGCGGCTGCACCTTTTAGGGCGTGAAGCATGTGTAAGGCCAAAGCATAGTCATGAATTGACACGCACTTCGTTAACCGCTCGAAGAAAGTCTCATATTCTTTCTGAAAAACTTGTAACATTCTCTTGTAGATATGTGTTTTTCCATCCAGCCTGTCTAATGCTTCCCTGACATCGATGCCAAGCTCTGGGGAGAAAACCAGATTAGTTTTGTCCCTCCATTCAGAGGAATTGGATTTTCTTGGATTGACCTTCAAATGAATAGGCAACGCTTCGATTAATTGAGAAGGATTAACTGGCTTGTAGAGCACGTCATTGAACTCCTTGTGTAATGATAGCTGCTGGGTAATGTCAGCAGTAAGGAGGATGATCGTGATCTGGGAAAATCGAGAATCTTTGCGGATTCTCTTTGCCGTTTCCAAGCCGTTCATTTCGGGAACATGCAGATCCATCAGGATGCCATCAAAGACTTCTTTCTCAAGGATTTGCAGAGCTTGCCTTCCAGTTTCGGCTATCGTCACCTTATATCCATGTGCTTCAAGAAGATGCTGGATAACAATCTGGTTGATTTTGTTATCTTCAACAAGAAGGAGATGTACGCGATCACCAGGAACGGGTGGGGCCTTCTGTGCTTCATCTTCATTTTCTGGTGAAGATTCTTCAAAGTAATCCAGTGAACAAACAGCGGCTACTGCCTGAGTTAAACATAACGAAGTAACAGGCTTAACCAAAACTTTGTCTGGTCTGTGTTGAACAGGTAATTGTTGAATGATCCCCCTTCCCTCCAGAGTCGTATAAGCGATCGTCCTCATGTCGTCCCGCATTCCTTCCATGATCATCGGCAACCAGGTTAGTAACGGATTCGATTTTTCGTACGCTAACTCCCCGTCTACTATCAGGACATCGAATGTTTGGGTCTCCATGCATTGTATGGCACCTAACCAAGTATCCGTGCCAATGATCTGGTTACATAGGGGAGAAAACGCTTTTATCAAGCTATCTCTTACTCTTTCGTTTTCTTCTGCGACAAGTATCCGAACCGGCAAGAAGAAAGGCTGGCGGAGTTCCTTTGTGCTTTTTTCGAATGGAAGAATAATGTTAAACTCTGTTCCAATAGTAGGTTTGCTGTTGCATTTGATGGTTCCACCCATTGCATCCGTAATATCTTTTGCAATTACCAGCCCCAGACCAGTTCCACTTTGGTACCAAGTCGTTGCTTCTTCTGCTTGTACGAAAGGTTGAAACAGTTTATTCATGATTTCAGGGCGAATCCCTATTCCGGTATCTCTAATGACAAATTCTAATTTGAATTCCTTATAAGCATCCTCTATCTTTCTAACGGTAAGCTCAATCATGCCTTCATCCGTGAATTTGATCGCATTACTTAACAAATTCAACAATACTTGAGCCAGTCGGAGAGAATCTCCGGTAATGGTATTCGGTACATGGTCGTCTATTTCGACAAGCAAGTCAACCGGTTTATTTCCCAACAGCACGCTCAAGGGGCCACTGAGTTGCTGAATGATTTCCTCTAACTGGAACTCTTTGCACTCCAATGAAAACATTTCTGCCTCTATTTTGGAATAGTCCAGTATATCGGTAATAATCTGAAACAGTAAGCTTGATGAATCCATGATCTTTCGCAAATATTCTTCCTGTAGCTCATTCAAGCTAGTCATTTGTAGTAGCTGGCTAAGTCCAATTATCCCATTCAGCGGCGTTCTTATTTCGTGACTCATCTTCGCAAGGAAAACGCCCTTGGCATGATTGGCTTCATCAGCCTCCTGTTTTGCGTTTATTAATTCTGCCTGGATACGCTTGAGTTCTGAAATATCTCGGATGATGGTAGAAAAGAATACCTCACCGCCGTCATTTGGGAAATGAGGCACAATGACTTGTGAGATAACTATACTTTTTCCAAGTGGCGAATTAAACTCGGACTCGTGTACCCAATGCCCTTTTTGTTCGGCGATATTCAATCCGTCCTGAATTAACTTTTTTGTCTTGTCAGAAAAATAGTACATCAAACTTTTATTTTCATCGCGTAACTGATTGATACCCAAAAACTTCAACCCAGCTTGGTTGATATAAAACATGTCGCAATTTGCATCAAAGGTTGCAATAATATCCCGGGCATTTTCTGCAATATTGAATAGACGATCTCTTGTGCTTTCATTGATCTTCGTTTCACGAGCGAGAATGACATAGCCTTTTATCGCTCCATTTGATGACATCATGGGGCTAACGTTGGCCACTACCGTAACAGAGTCTCCATTCCTTGTTTTCCAGAGCCACTCCGTATCCACCGGAAAGCCTTTACAAGAAGGAAATACGAATGCATGACAATCTGCATCTACTTTCCTACCGTATTCCTTGGAATAAAAGGATGCGCGTTCGACGAGTTGTTGGTTGTCTAACCACAAAAGAGGAGTTTCTTTTCTCAGTACTTCTTCTGAAGAATAGCCAAGCACATCTTCTGCCCTTTTATTAAAGGAACGGATTAAGAAATCTCGATCCGTCACAATCATGACATAGTGATGGTGATGAATATACGAATCATAAGGTTCGAGAAGATCGTGTATACGGGTTAGAGGTGGATTTTCACCAACAGAACCTGGGCTGACGTCATCTGTTTCTTTTCGGATTTGATTTTGATTTCTACTGTGCTGTTGTCGTCCATGATACATACCAAATATGAACAAGCTTGACAGTACCAACTCAGCTAAGAGAATGCCTTCTGCATGATCCAACCATACTGTGATGAGGGGAATATCCCATTCCTCGATGGGAAGTGCTAGTCCTTGATACCAATTTGTATTTGGCACTTGGGCGTAATACATTCTCACATCCTGGCTTAAATCAAATTGACCGTAATTTCCTTCTGACCTGACATGTTGCTCTAGTGCTTCTTTCAGCTCAGTATAAAGGAGATGATTGAGTTGTCTGGCAATGCTTCCTTGCGTGCTGTCGATCAGGACGGTTGTTGGTTGAATGAGCAACCACATTTGACTGTCCTCTGGAACCCCTTCTATGCTTGAGAATGCTGAAAATGCTTTCTGTAAGCTGAGAGTTGCTATAGCTGCACCAACCACTTGCTGTTGATAATCGAGAATGGGAGCAGCTATTTCCACGCAATGATTGTCGTTTTCATCCTGGTAGGGATCAGATAAAGTAGTCCTGCCATTTAGCGCTTCCTGAAAATGAGCTGTGGACTTTATGTTTTTGGAACTTCCATCCCTTAACATTTCATTTCCATTCCTATCAAAGAATTCTAAAGACAGGTATGTTTCGTCTGAATCCAGAATCATCCTCGTGAAATCATCTAATCTTCTCTCAGTAGGATCATGATTATCAAATAGTTTTCCAGCCGTTTCTAACTCTGTGATTCGTGCAAACAACCAACTAGAAGTCTTTTCCGTAGCATCCATTACGAGCATGAAGGATTCTAATTCTGTCTGATGGATTTGATGTTGAGTAGAAATGAGGTACTTGGCGCATTTAATACCTGCGAAAGATAAAACTGCATTTATCAGAAAAATGATGATCATTCTTTTACGAAGTAAACGAAACATGACTCCCTCACATATCCGTGGCATACAATTGGAGATTTAAATGAAACCATAGTATAATTTACTATATTGTTTTTCGATACATACTTTTCTTTCTTACGAAGTAAAGGATGGATTCAACATGAATACTATACTACTCATTGAAGATGACTTGA
Source organism: Brevibacillus fortis (assembly GCF_003013395.1). Taxonomy (GTDB): domain Bacteria; phylum Bacillota; class Bacilli; order Brevibacillales; family Brevibacillaceae; genus Brevibacillus; species Brevibacillus fortis. The sequence continues at coordinate 9,856 of NZ_PXZM01000003.1, forward strand.
TGATTGGCGAGATGTTGTCTATGTATTTAACTGAAGAAGGGTATAGCGTGACTAGGACTGAAACCGCATTAGCCGGGTTTGAGTTCGCCTTAAGCCTCAAACCCGACCTGATCATCCTGGACCAATGGCTTCCAGATCGCACCGGGATTGAACTCTGTGGAGAAATACGGAATGAAATGATTACCCCGATTCTGATGATTTCGATGGACATGGAAGTTCGGTTACGTATTGAAGCTTTGCAGGCTGGAGCCGACGATTACGTTTGCAAACCTTTTAGTATGCGTGAATTTGCTGCGCGTGTCGCCGCTCTCTTGCGTCGAAGCATGTTTGCCCAACGAGTTAACGAACCAGCTAATTCTCAGGAAGTTAGTACAGAAGATCCAATTATGATTGATCATGAGCGCAGGACAGTCTATTTGCACGGTGATCCTGTTACGACTACTTTCACAGAATTTGAAATCCTTCGACTAATGCTCAGTAATAAATCAAAGGTTTTTAGCCGAGAAGAATTAATTTATGCCCTGCGAGGGTACGACTCCTTTATTACCGAGCGTGCCATTGACGTACATGTTGCCAAGCTCCGTAAAAAATTAGAGGATAAACCGAACGATTCCAAATACATCAAAACCGTCTGGGGAGTGGGCTACAAATTTTGTCCTGACGGTGAGTAATAGTTCTCCTCAATGATCGATTGATTATTCTGCGTATTATGGGGCAAAAGTTTGAGATTTAAGTGAATCTCGTATGATAAAAATGACTGTTTCCTTCACATTTTTTTCATATTTGTACGAATGTAGTGAATAAATAGAATCACCAATCAAGAGTTTCTACAATATTCGGCATAAATCCCCGAAATATAGATGACTCCTGGTGAGATTCAGAAGTCATCTATATGCCGGCGACGTTGTCCCTCTTTGACGGGCCATGAACTTCTTGCAGCGCACATACACCCCGACTTAATACTTCATGAAGGGAATCGTAAATTTTGTAAAGCTATGTTTCTCACTCTCCACTTTAATCAAGGCATGATGTGCTTCAATAATGGCTTTGACCAACGCCAAGCCTACCCCTGTCGAATCATGCTTGTTACAACCTCTTGCTTTGTAGAATCGATCAAAAATATGCGATAATTCCTCAGCGTCAATTCCTTCTCCGAAATCTTGAATTACCAGCTCCGTATAGATCGGTGTATCTTTACTTGAATCACGATTTTGCTGTTGAACGTGGAATGCTCAATCGCATTCTTCAGCAGGTACCTTTAACAAATTGTGAATGAGGACATTCATCCTGGAGATTTGAACTTCATTATTTCGCAGGAGATTGCTCATTGATGACAACAGAATAGTCCCCATCGATTAGCCTGATTTTAGCGTTTAGCGCTCCTAAATGGACCTAACCGTGATAAATCACAGAAGAATTTGTTCGGATGAGTTCTACAAAGCAAGACTCAATCGAAATGCTCAAACCTGTTCAAAATACTTGAATGAAAACCGTTGGCATAGAAGATATCATTTTCGGTGGATTGAATTCTATCCGATACCTCAAATGATAGAAAAAGGTACGCCATTATATGAAAATCTCATCAATGAGTTTGTTGAAGAGCAAAAAAGGAGGAGGATTTCAAGCGACTATAAGCCGTACTTTACGCATAAAGATCGTGAGAGGTAGCATATTCGATAATTTATCCAAAGTAAGATGACGATTTTCAATGGGTTTTGGTCGATTTCAGTCCTCAGCGACTATGCAAGAATAAACCAGCTTTTCGTAGCTGGTTTATTTGTTTAGAAGTAGTCATTGTATAATTCTTGCTGCTGTTCCTCTGCAATGTTCTGTAAGTCATATGCGTTAATTCGAAATAACTGATAATCGCCCATTTCCGATTTTTTTGCGGCGAGCTTACTTAGAAATTTCGGTGAGCCTTCGTTTTCTTCATCGTATACTAACAAGATACCGTCTGAATTGGATAGCAAGAATTTGTCTTTCTCTCCAAGCTGCCAAACTCCCTGGTAAGGTGTTTGATAGACACTATTAATATAGTCGGCTTGCGTCACAATATTTCGGTAGTAATCCTGGGTTTCTTCTTTCCACTTCTCCTCTTGATTCAAAAACGGAGTAATTACCGCCAGTTTTAGATGTGGATACTCCTTTTTCAATTCCAGAACAGTTTCGGCTGCCCACATTTCTACCCCGAGCTGACCTGATATGATGACCCATTCCAATTCTTCCTCAAGGAATCTTACGAGTTCCCGCTTCAATGCTTTCTTAATAATGGCTAACCCCGGATTTTTTTCATTGAAAATGCCAAGCTCGTGAGCCTTGTATCCTGAAACAATTATACGTTTTAACATGTTGCCACCTCTAGTTTAAAAGAACGCTAGCAGAAATTAGATTTCTTTTCACTCACTATCTCTTCATTAGTGTTCCGTCTCATATTTTTCTTATATTATCACACATTTGAATGACTCAGGATAAATTGGATGATTACTTTCCTATCTTTCCTGAAGGTGAGCTGCTGCTTGTTAGTTGCCGGCCTATCAATTAATAAAGAGGCTATCCATAGTCTGAAGACTCATGGAATCGCCTCATGCTCGATTCAAATTTTTGTTATTTGGGGTAGTACAAGCGTAGCTGACACCACCCGCAAAGTAAACAATTACCAGCAGTTAGCAAACATCCACATAAATAAGTGTTACTCTAACGAGAGTCGTTATTGAAAAAACTCTTCAAAAGCGCGTTTAATTTGATCGTTTTTTTCGGAGACCGCGAAGAGTATAAATTGGTCCTTCACCCTCCAAACATGCTTTTCCACGAGATGATATTCTATCGGGCGATAGTCTCTAAACTTTACGGTCTGCGCCTCAATTCGTTTCTGCACTTTCTCTTTGACAACATCGATCTGATTGATGTCTTTTAATTTTAGTACCAAGAGCTCATCTGCCTCCACATTAGATGAAGCCGTAAACAAGACGAAATCTTCCACCTCTTCAGGAGCAATCTGGTAGAGCTTTTGCAGTTTCGTAAGATCGCCTTGTTTCATTTCCTCCAGCTTTACAGTTTGCTTGATGTGTTCCCCTACCTCCGTCGCTGTATGAATCGAGGTATCTTCTTCTGTATTCGAACATCCAGTTATCCCGCCTAATAAGATTGTCCAAAAAAGTAACGGAACCAACCATTTCCAATAATTATTACCTCTGTTAACAAGCAATCCTGCCATATTACTTGATCCCCTTTCCTCTCGCCTATTCTGTTAAAGTCTGGATAGATGGATCTTCAAAAAACGTCTGGACATTGTATAGCAAAAGCATGTCGTGAATGTGCTGTTCCTGTATGAGTTTCTTGATATCCCCATCATAATATCTGAGATCAACGACATAGATTTCTTGAAAGTTATGCGTCAAAAAAGGAACCAAGCTATTAGCGTAGGAGTCTTTGACCACCAGCAGTTTTCTGCCCTCCTGGTTTTCCGTACTTATTTTAATCAAGCCATAATTTCCGCCAAGAAAGACTGTATACTTGTCCTTCTTCTCTAATTTCTCTCTCTCGTACAGAGAGTCCGACCGCCGCTGCTCATCAACATACGTGACATCGTACGTCTGACTCTTCTTTGGCAAATAAAGATCTATGCTGTCTGGCCTCACATGCCTGTAACCGCTCTTGGAATACAAAGAACCATAAAAGCTATTTGTCACAGTTTCCATACGGAAATCTTGTTTTGTTTTTGGTTCAAATCCCATCTTCTTGCCCAACTCCTGATAGGCATAGTAAGCGCCATGGGTAGTCCAATGATGATCTGTTTTATAATAAATAGATTGATCCTGATTGGCGATAAGCGCCGGATAGACATCTACGATATGAATCTGTTTACGTAAAGATTGATGCACTTTCGTTCTATAAGCGAGCTCGCCAGGATCGGTGGCATAGCTAGGGAGCTTGTCGGTTAGCACACTCTGCGCCGTAGGAACCAACATCACGTATTTTCGTAGAGCGGGAGTCACTTCATCGAACGCATGGATCGCTGTGACCTTTGCCTTCAGAGTATCCTCGGTAGGCGGGGTGAATTTTTGCAGCAAAAATCCATCTTTACCCAAATAAACCCCGTTGCTCTCCTTTTTCCCAACCATCCGTTCCGCCTCCGACTTTAACCCGATCCAAATATCCCTTCCCGCAAACTGGTCAGCAATGTATTTCTCTACATCGGAAGCAAACGTTCCCGACATCAGACTTCGAAAGGAAAAGCTCGCTCGTTGCTCCAAACTCCGATTTTCCGATTCTGAGAACAGTTTATCTGGAGTCAAAAGGTTCCATGCCGTCATGCTCCCCAAAAAAACGATCAGCAGAATTGCGACCATGCGTGTGTACGTAAAATTAGGTCTGTTCAGAAATACCACCTTCTTCAAAATCGAAAGTATAAGAAAGGATTGTACGTTTCATTAACCAGGAAAGCTGTGGACATCAGGAGAAAAAAGACATGCATGGCAACAGCGGCAGCATTCCCCGCCAAATGAAATTTTTCTCTCAAGTACGAAACAACTTGCTTCGGAAATGGAGTCGCGCACACGGCCATCAGGAGCAAGAGAAGCCAATGAGTCGACAAGAAGTAAAGTGATTGCGTGTCAGTGACGTTATGCGAACCGAATCCAAAAATGGTTTGGATGAATGTCCAGGCGTCAGAGATATGCTCCAATTCAAAGAAGACCCATCCAACGATCACAACTAGAATCGTATAAACATGTCCGACAAAGGCATGCGAGTTTTGCAGCCAGCGTAACAGAAACCATTTTTCCATCATAATAAACAGCCCGAAATACATACCCCAGATAACAAAATTCCAACTTGCTCCGTGCCATAGCCCGGTGAGAAACCATACCACAAGCAAATTGATGAACTGCCGCAGTATGCCTGCCCGATTCCCCCCAAGGGGGATATACACATACTCCCGGAACCAGGTACCTAATGAAATATGCCATCTGCGCCAGAACTCCGTTATGCTTTTCGAGATGTAAGGGTACCTGAAGTTTTCCATAAAATCGAAGCCAAACATTTTGCCAAGGCCGCGCGCCATATCCGAATATCCGCTGAAGTCAAAATAAATCTGAAAGCTGAAGGCGATGATGCCAATCCATGCGGAAAGAACAGAGACTTCATCAGCAGGCACTGTTTTCACACTCGTCCACAACGTACCGATGTTGTTGGCGAGCAGCACTTTCTTGGCCAATCCTTTTATAAACAATTCCGCCCCTTCGCCAAATCGTTCCAACGTCACTTTTCGATAGGAAAGCTGGTGGGCAATATCGCCGTATTTCACGATAGGCCCGGCCACCAGCTGGGGAAACATCGTCACGTAGAGTCCAAAGGACAGCATATTTTTTTGTACAGGCACCCGATCTCGGTACACATCCACGATATATGACATCGTTTGAAACGTATAAAAGGATATACCCACCGGAAGCGGAAGGTCAGCAGTTTGCACATTCAGACCGAACCAATGATTGAGATTGTCCAGGACAAACCCGCCGTATTTGAAGAATCCGAGAATGCCCAAGCTTCCGGCAAGTGACGTAATAAACACCGTTCTGGCAATCCCTTTGTGGTGTCTATACTTGTCAATCAATCGGCCATTTGCATAATCAAAAACCGTTGAAAAGAGCATAAGGAAGACATACACAGGTTCTCCCCATGCATAGAACACCAGACTCGTGGCAAAGAGTACAAAATTTTTTAGGATCGTTGGCAATACAAAATAGAGTAATATCGTGATCGGCAGAAAGTAGTACAGAAAGATGAGACTGCTAAATACCAACTCTGACCACCTTCAGTCTTTCGTAGATTTTAGAATGTTAGCTCATGTGGTCTTTCAAGAAGTCCAACAGAAGCCCGTAATATTTTTCCTTAAAATGGATGCCGTCCTTATCATACAGATCTTGATTGCTGACAAAGATCGGAGACAAATCGACGAACGCCACTTTTTTCTCAGTAGCAAGCACTTGTAATCCTTTGTTGTAATCGTTAATTTTTTGATAACGAGGCTCGATCTTTTCCGCTTCCACAGTAACCGGTGTGACCGATAACAAGGTTATTTGTGCTTCTGGAAGTCCTTTTTTGATGCTGTCGATTAATTTCGCATACTGCTTATACGAGTATGTCAGGGGATCGTCTGTCGGCCATAGGATGTCATCTGATCCCAGTTGAATAAAGACGTGCTTCGGATTTCTTTTTATCAGCTCACTAACATCCTCCAACGCGAATTCGGCTGTTTTGCCTGCACCCGCACTCACATTGGCTGCATCCAGGACATCATGGTAGGAAAGCCCCTCCATAATCGAATCCCCTACAAATACACTTGTTTGAAACATCTTTTTGTACGGAGCCTCCGTTGCAGTGGAAACGGAACTACTCTCTTGTGGTACGGAGGGTGGTGTTGCTTGATTTCCGCATGCAGTAATTGATAATGCAATAATTCCTGTCAGTATCGTTACAAAAGTATTTTTTCTCATGGTATTACTTCCTTTCAAGTGTTTTCAGTTGTTCGTAGATAATCTTGTATACCCTCTATTACCGAAGCGGCAATACGATATTGAAAATCTTCTTCGAACAGTTTTTGTTCTTCCGACGGATTGGTTAGATAACCAACCTCAAGTAATACTGCCGGCATATTTGTATCCTTGACGACAAAAAAATCAGCTTTTTTTACACCCCGATCCTTAAAGCCGGTCGCATCTCTCACATGATTCTGGATGCTCTGTGCAAGCAGAAGGGATTCCGGATGATAATAATACGTCTCTGTTCCCGAAACAGTAGGATCTGTATAGGTATTTCCGTGGAGAGAGATAAACAAGTCTGCCCCCAACTGATTTGCAAATTGCGGTCTTTCTCGCTCTATCGAAGATAAAAAGCGATCATCGCTTCTCGTCAGATATACCTGCATGCGCGAATCCTGCTCCGCTAACTCCATTACCTTGCGTGCTAGCTGCAAAGTAAAATCCTTTTCGACTTGACCACTCACTCCCTCCGCGCCTTGATCTTTGCCGCCGTGTCCTGGATCGATGACAATCTTGTAGGCGGGCGAATCGACTTGCCTAGCATTGCTGATGTCAGGATGGTTATACAAAAAACCAAACATAACCATGACAAATACGAGCAATGCCATAAAAATGAATTTCTTGTCACTGATCATTTACTGCCCCCTCCTCTCTTTCTTACATTCAGCAAGGATTTCGTCTTCTTGCTTAGTAAGAGAATACTAGGGGGAGATAAAGATAAAGTGCAGAATAAATCGAAATGGATTAAAGAATACGCTAAAACGAAAAGAAAACAAAAAAGCACAGAAGCGAGTTCTGCACTTGGGTAATAGTGTTCAGAGAAAATAAAGTTTTAGACTCGCAGGATCATTAAGCTATTGGGCAGTTTAGCACAATAATCACAGCCGTATTCTGATAAAATAATTCTTGGGAGGAAGTAAGACTGAGTTGACTACATGTAAGAAGTATTAGTACTTCGGGTAGCTCATCGTCTATATGCATTAACAGGATCTCGAGAAAAAGCTCTCTTTTTAGACATTCTCAAGCTTCTTATTTCTGGATATGTAAATAAATCAAAAAAATAGGAGAGGTATAATGGAAATATACAATAGGTTGAATCAGATTAGAATTGCGAACAAATCAACTGCAAAGCAAAAAGTTTTTTCAATAGTATGTGCAACTGTTGCCGGAGTTATTTTGGGTTTAGCAGCAAAAATTGTGGATAGTCCTGATTTCAACCCAATATTCACTAGTATAGGTGATCGTCTTGGTATATGGGTATTTGTTGCAACACTTTTATCGGTTTTTAGCTATTCGCCCAAATTAGCGGCTGTAAAAATATTCGCCTTTTTTGGGGCGATGCTTACCGTTTATTATGTGTACACAACGCTTGTGCTACATTTTTTCCCGGAAAGAGAAATTATTTTTTGGAGCATATGCGCGGCTGTATCACCTGTTTGCGCTTATATTATGTGGTATGCGCGTGGAAGCGGATTGTTTTCTAATATTGTTTCGGCCTTTCCAATCACAGTATTGCTGTCAGAAGGATTTGAATTACGTAACGCTTACTTACCCTTTCACACTCATTACTATTTAATACCATGGCTTATAGGAATATATCTAATAATGATAGTTGTTTTGTTACTTACAATCCCGAAAAACAAAAAGAAACTATTGGCCATTCTACTAATAGCTATTATTATATCTTTAATCATGATATATTTTAATGTCTTTGCCCGTATATTCCCTGGAATGAAAAGTGTATTGCAAAGCGTGATCTGATAGAATTACGATAGTATCAGAAAAGAAATGGGCAATTTTAATCAGTCTATGACTTTATTATTCAGTTTAGATCCATGAATTGCTTCAGTCTGACGTTGAGTCTAAAACTAATTTTCAAATATCTATTGATTTAGAAGACCGGGACTCCTTGAACGATAAGGGGTTCCGGTCTACTACTTTATTTTCACTGACCAATCTGGCTGACGAGATCAGAAGGCTAGACGGGATACCTATAAGCACATGAAGGATGCCGAAGTATTGGAGCACGTTGCAAGGCTTTTCCGCGCTATTTTATTCATTTGTGCTGATCACCACCCAATACGCCTCCAACTCTATGGAATCTCCTCTTTTTGCAGACAAAGTGATATTGTTTACACTAGAATGATAATAGCAATGAATATTTTTCCATTTCTACATTACTTACTGGATGGTGATGACACTCATGAAAACTTACTCCTTGTCCCCGTGCAAGCTTTTGCAGATGACTTTACTGATTCCGGCCCGCTCCAATTCCGCTTGGATCATATAGAGTTGGATGAATCAAAAAATCCACCTTTGGCATATGCCACTGTTTCTTGGGGAAATACCAGCCCGAGTGAAATTGAATATTTGGAAGCGACTCTCGACCTTTATAGTAAAAACGGCAAGAAAATCAGCCTGGCACCAGCTACTATCAAAAAAGATCCTGTGTTAGCAGGTGATAGTGAACTGAGTCTTGTTGCAGATCTTCAATTCAAGCTCGTAAAAGACATTACGGATGCCTCTCAACTAGATGGAGCTTATATTCGTGATCAGCTCTCTTTTAGCCCGGGAAGACAGACGATTCCACAGGCTAATATCGAGACGAAACTGCTCTCTGCCTCGTATCGAGATAACAAGCTGCATGTGGAAGCTGCTGTATTCAACATAGGTGATGCAACTGCTACTAACTTCAAATGGGATTCTGTGATTGTAGGCTGGGGGGAGAAACCACCCTATTATGATGTCATATACACAAAAAGCATCCCTTCCTTAACGAATCTCTGACATTGGAGCCAGGGCGATTTGTCAAAGTATCCTTCGATCTCCCGTTAGAAGGACCTGCTGTTCCTTTGCCAGAAATAAAAGACATCTCCTTCAGGTTGGAAACGGAGTACGGTCACTCAACGCCCCATCGAATTAATCGTCAGGAAATATTCGTCAATAACCAGAGGCTAGACTCAGATATTGTGGATGACTATGACACCATGTACGTACCGTTACGCGATCTAGCGGAAGCACTCGGAGCTACCGTGACCTGGGAGGAGCGTACTCAATCTGCTTTGGTTAAGAAAGGGAACACATCGATACTTACCTCAGTAGGAAACCCTTATTATTCGTTGAATGGGGATCAGGACAGGGTATTAAATAGCGAACCAAGACTATTTCAAAACACCACCCTTATCGTGCCTTTGCGATTCTTTTCCGGACTACTTGACAGCGAGGTCATCTATGATCGGACGTGGGCGAAAGAGCCAATTGAGCTAATCATCGTCATTCCAAGATCGAATTAAATACACTCATATCTAAAAGCATGCCCGGAAATAATCAGTCATATGGGACGAAAGCTGCTCCACACTTCTAGGCTTAGAGAGGAGTGGGTGTCACGATCAATCCCCTCGGTAATAACCTTTCAAGCCATAATTGAGGAAATCGACCCGTCAGCCTTTTACGCTGAATATAAAGACTGATTCAAGCAAAGGAGAAAACAATGGACAGAAACAAATTCTCGGCGATAGCCCACAGGGATCATGAATTTTGCAATCCGATCAGCGAAAGCAAGATCAACACGATTATTAATCAAACAATGTTGACCCCCAATGATAAAGTGATTGACATTGGAGCTGGAACAAGTGAATTGCTCATCCGTTATATTGAGAAATATAACATTTCAGCCACTGCTATTGAGCTGTATAATGGTTCGATCGAAACGGCTCGTAATCGTGCCAACGGGAGAATTTCGTTAGACCGCATCCAATTTGTCAATGAAGATGCAAAACAAGTGATGGACAATTATTCCACTTTCGAGTTTCGTCTGGGTATATGCATTGGGTCTACACATGCAATTGGGGATTTAGCAGCTACGTTGCGAGCGTTGAGGAAATGCGTTCATCCCGGTGGTTATATTCTCGTTGGTGAGGGATATTGGAAGAAAAATCCACCAAATGAGTATTTACAGGCGCTCGGCGCACAACTTGAAGATTTGAAGACACATCATGGAAATGTAAAACTGGGTGAACAGTTGGGGCTGACACCGCTTTACTCCGTTGTAGCAAGTGAAGATGATTGGGATGCATACGAGGGTCTTTATGCGAGCTCTATTGAAAAATATTGCTATGAAAACCCTAATGATCCCGACGTGGAAGTTATGCTAACAAGAATTAGGAGTTGGAGAAATACGTATCTAGAATGGGGTAGAGATACATTAGGTTTCGGTCTATATCTCCTTAGAAATTAATACTAAACACTACCAATTGGGAATTGAGAGTAGAATATATGCGCAAGAAGAGGCTACCTGTGGACTACGAGGTAGCCTCTTTTCAACTAACGGAGAACGTTAGTTCAATGAGGCAGTCTACAACTTTATTATTCAGTTTAGATCTTTGAATTGCTTCATTCTGACGTTGAGTCTAAAACTATTCTTCAAATATCTATTGATTTAGAAGACCGGGACTCCTTGTGCCATAAGGGGTTCCGGTCTAATACTTTATTTTCACTGAACAAATACATAATGTCTATGCTTCCTTATTTAGATAAAAGTAAAACATGACGCCTTCTTCCGTATTGTAAGCGCCGTATGGTACGTCATGCATTTCCAAAATCTTTTTGGAGATCGCAAGACCGAGCCCGATTCCTCCTGTTAAACGGTGACGGGAAGACTCCGCTCGATAGAATCGATCCCATATTTTCTTGAGATGTTCTTCCTGTATATGAGCCCCTTTGTTTTCGATACAAACTTTTACCATGTCCTTCTCTTCCATACTCGAAATGATGATGGTTTCATGTTCAGGCGTATAACGAATGGCGTTTGTCAGGAAGTTGACGAGAACTTGCTCGATGCGTAGTTGGTTGGCCACTACGTTGGCCGGAACAAGATCGGTATGCAATTTCAACTGTTTGCTTTCCATTCCTGACCGCAATTTCTCACAAGTCTGAGTAATTACTGTATCTAGCGGAAACTGCTCCATCTTCATTTTGTACGTCCCGGACTCGTATTTCGCCAATTCCAGCATATCTACAATGAGCATGTCCATCTTTTTCACTTCATTTTCCATCGCTTCGAAATAATAATCCTTCTTATGGCTCGCCACCCCGTCTTTTAGGATCGACAGGCAGCTTTGGATCACGCTTAGCGGTGTCTTTAACTCATGCGATACCCCTGAGATGAATTCCTTTCTCGTATGTTCCAATTGCTTTTCTTTCTCAATATCTTGCTGTAGTTGTTCGATGTAAGAATGCAGCCGGTCAGAGAGCATATTAATATTGTGTGATAAATCCCCGATCTCATCTTTGGATACAATGGGAATTTTCTCCGAGAAATCCAGACTGGCGATCTTTTTTGTCGTATGGTTGATACGCAGTAAAGGTCTCGCGATCTGTTTCGAATAGTAGAAGGAACTTAGCAAGATGAGGAGCAGGACAAATAAAATGAGGTATACATAGTATTCTTTAATCATACTGATCGCTTCATCAACGGGCTGCAAGGATGTCATGGCAAAAATATATTCTGGCTTCCCGTCCTTATTCTGTATGGGATGGACGAACAATTGGTACTTGATATCGTTTTTTTCTACAAGATACGTCCAGGGGGCAGTCAACTTCATCTTTTCTGGACTGAGTAACAGGTTAGCTTGAAATTCTTTGATTCGGTCCATAAACACAAGGTTTGTATAGAGTAGTCGGGGTGTTTCGTTCTTCACAGGAAGATGAGTTTTGGTAATGGTTCCAAAAAGATAGATGGATGGGAAAGCTTTGAGCGATGTTTCCCTGTCTTGAAATTTTGGAATCAGCTCGTGCTCTTTTTTGGCGATTTGATTATTTTCAAATGTTACCTTCCCCCACTCAATTCCCAGCCGATAAGGAACAACCGCCGCTTTATCTTTCGTAATCCCTTGAATGGTAACCATCGCTCCGGTACGAAGAAAGCTTCCCTCGTTGAGTTCCTCTATATTCAGGAAGCCGTATAGTGGAATGATCAGAGTTTGATTGGAAAAGGGACTGACATTATCAGGCGACAGTTTGACTTCTATGGCAACATCCTGGGCGTAGTTGATATTCCCAAGATGATCCAGTGTGGTGACCCATGTATTGTGCTGGCGGTAATATTCTTGCTCCAGCCGCTGGATTGCTTGCACATCTTTATAACTGCTTGCATATGCTTGTTCAAATGTTTTCAAGCTCTCTTGAACATCCGCCACTTTTTTATTGATGTAAAATTGTTTGAAGAAAACAGTCTGTCCCACATAAATGGAAGCAAGAATAGCCAAGCATAAAGTCGTCGTCAAGAGAAACAATTTCAATACTATGCTGCGCTTCATACTAGTTCCTCGAATTTATATCCGGACCGAACGACCGTGGTAATACATGTTGATTTTCCCCCTAGTTTCGAGCGAAGATTACGAATGTGACTATTTACGGTTCGATCATCGCCCGTAAAATCATATCCCCATATTTTGGTGATCAATTGCTCCCTCGTGATGATCATCCCTTTATTCCTCATCAAATAAGCTAACATTTCAAATTCAGTATGCGTTAAATCGGTCTTGCTCCCATCTACCGTAACTGTTCGGGATGGGAAATGGATCGTAATGCCGCTGCTCGACAACTCCTCATCTGCTAGTCCGGGAACATGCCGACTCTCCAACAACCGTTTTGCTCGTGCCAATAATATAGGAGGGCTATATGGCTTGGTCACGTAATCATCTGCCCCCAGTTCAAACCCAAAGATCGTATCATCCTCATCGACGCGAGCTGTCAGCATGATAATCGGAACGTTGGAAGACTTGCGAATGCGTTGGCAAACAGACCATCCGTCCAATTCAGGCAGCATGATGTCTAATAGGATTAAGTGTACTTCACTCGTCTGAAATAAGGATAGTGCTTCATTCCCATCCGAAGCTTCTAACACTTCATAGCCTTCGTTTACGAAATAATCCTTCAAGATTTCTCGCAATATATGCTCATCTTCAACGATCAAGATGGTTTTTGGCAATGGATGATACCTCCCTTGTGATTTTACCCAGCAATACTATCATTTTTAATTAAGGATTAGTAGTATCATCTCGCTGACACCAACCACAAAGTAGCGGAAATTAGACGGGAAACTTATTGATGACCTCGTCATATTCAAATTGTGCATCCGTGATAGTTAAAATTGTTTAAAAATATAAACTTTTTATTGAACTTGTCGGGTAAATGTATGGGGTGTGATCCGCAGGTCCTTCATCCTCTGCTCTTCAACAATAAGGGGTATCGGTAATCCAGGCTTATTTCAGCGGAGACCTAATTGGGACGTAAAAAGAAGCCGAGAGAATATGGGATAACTCCCTCATTCTTCTCGGCTTCTCGGCTTTTCGCCTTACTGCCTATCCCGTTTTCACCACAAACTCAATGCTTCCGAGGCCACCCCATTTGGCGCTTACGACATCCCCTTCCCGTAGCTGGTGGGAACCGGTAATGCCCCCGGACAATATCAAATCTCCCTTGTGAAGCTTGCGCCCTTCGCGAGCAAGCATGTTCGCCAGCATCGCAACCGAGTGGGCTGGATGACCGAGAACTGCCGCACCAGCCCCCAAGTCTTTGAGCTCTCCATTGATCGAAAGAGTGACGCCTACCAAATCGAGTTCAAGTTCATCAGGCTTTCTCCACATCGATCCGATAAACACACGGGAAGACGAAGTATTGTCGGCAATGACATCCGGCAAGGTAAACTGGAACTGCGCATACCTGCTGTCGATAATCTCCAGTGCGGGAACCACATAGTCAGTGGCTGCTAGGACATGAGAGTAAGTGATGCCGGGTCCTTCCAAATCCTCACTCAAAACAAAGGCGATTTCCGCTTCCACCTTGGGGTGAATCAATTCATTGATCGGTAGAATGCCGTCCTCGATATTCATATAGTCAAAAATGTAGCCCCGAATCGGTTCGTGAACATTCATCTGCTTCATTTTTGCCTGACTGGTCAATCCCATTTTAGAGGCAAAGATTCGATGTCCCTGCCGAAGCTTGAGGGAGACCAGCTCATTTTGAATACGATATCCATCTTCCACTGTCAGCTCGGGGTATTCAGCCGTCAATTTCACGACCTCCTCCCTATTCAACTCCGCATCCACCAGCTTCTGAGCCAACCTTTTGTACAATAGTTCCGATTGCACGCTGATCACCCCCTATCTGATTTTGGTAGAGCTGTTCAGTTGGGCGATTTCCGCTGCGACATCCACGATCATGTCTTCTTGTCCACCGACGGCCTTTCGTCTTCCCAGCTCGATCAAAATATCCCGGGAGTCGATGCCGAATTTCTTGGCTGCACGCTCGGCATGAAGCCGGAAGCTGGAATAAACACCCGCGTATCCGAGAATCAGAGCGTCTCTGGTAATTTCCTGTGGGACTTGAAGAATCGGCGACACGATTTCCTCTGCCATGTCCATCATTTTGTACAGATCGACGCCCGTCTGAATGCCCATTCGATCCAGTACAGCAATGAGAACCTCGGTTTGTGTATTGCCCGCACCTGCACCCAAGCACCGAACACTGCCGTCAATCCAGTTGGCACCCTCTTGAATGGCGACGAGCGTATTGGCCATGGCTAAAGACAAATTGTTGTGTGCATGGAAGCCAACGGGAATTTTCAGACATTGCTTCAATGCCCGGACTCGTTCCCCTGCTTGATCAGGTAGCAGAGCGCCAGCAGAATCGACGATGTACACGACATCAGCTCCATAGCTTTGCATGAGTCCAGCTTGCTCCGCCAGTTTTTCTGGAGCAGCCATATGCGACATCATCAAAAAGCCAACTGTCGTCAAGCCAAGTTCTTTAGCCCGATAAATATGCTGGGCTGATACGTCCGCTTCGGTCGCATGTGTGGCAATTCGTGCCATGCCTACCCCTAGCCCTGCTGCCGTCTTCAAATCTTTGATCGTGCCGATTCCCGGCAGCAAGAGCACGCCCACTTTCGCTTGTTTACAAACGGAAACGGCAGCCTCGATCAGCTCCAGTTCAGGGGTCCTGGACAGCCCATACTGCAGGGACGATCCGGCCAATCCATCTCCATGGGAGACTTCAATATACGGTACGTTCGCTTCATCTAATGCACGCGCCACCGCGGATACTTGCTCCACAGTAAACTGGTGATTGATCGCATGGCTCCCATCTCGAAGCGCTACTTCGGTAATCACAATATCACGACTCATATGCGGTTCCTCCTTTCATTCGTGGCTATATACCCGTACCGATGCCGACAGCATGCTTGGCATATTCCTCTGCTACCTTCACCGCTGTCGCCGTCATGATATCCAGATTGCCTGAATAAGTAGGGAGGTAGTCACCCGCGCCTTCCACTTCCAAAAAAACGGTGATTTTGTTTTCATCAAAGATCGGTTCTGAGCGAAGGCGGTAACCAGGAACGTATGATTGAATATAGGCAACGGTCTGGTGGATAGCCTTCACGATCGCCTGTCGGTCCGCCCCTTCCTCCACTACTGCATAGACCGTATCTCTCATCAGGATCGGCGGCTCCGCCGGATTCAGGATGATGATCGCCTTGCCTTTCTTCGCTCCGCCGATCGCTTCGATACCATGTGCGGTCGTCTCTGTAAATTCGTCGATGTTGGAACGTGTGCCAGGACCCGCGCTTTTACTAGAAATAGTAGCCACGATCTCTGCGTAGCTGACCGGACTCGCACTCCCTATCGCATGAACGATCGGAATAGTAGCCTGGCCGCCGCACGTGATCAGGTTGATGTTCTTTTCATTCAAATGCGCACCGAGATTCACAGATGGTACTACATAGGGACCCACAGCAGCAGGCGTCAGATCGATGGCGAACTTTCCTGCCTCCCTGAGCGCCTTGGCATGCCGAATATGTGCTTTGGCTGAAGTAGCATCAAAGACGATATCCGCTAGATCCACACCGCTTTCCAAATACGGTTTCAATCCGCCGTCAAATACGTAGTATCCAGCTGCCTTTGCTCTACGCAGACCGTCTGAATCAGGATCGATTCCAATTATGGACGTCAGTTCAAGAACTGGCGACCTTCCAAGCTTGATCATCAGGTCTGTCCCGATGTTCCCCGAGCCCAGTATTGCTACTTTTACTTTCTTCATGCATGCCCTCCTTTCCTATTTTTTACCTGCCAAACCTGACTCCTACTGAACCAAGTCCAGCAATCCGTGTGTGAAATACATCGCCAGGCTTAGCTTCAACCGCTGCCGATAACGCACCGGACAAGATGATTTCTCCTGCTTTGAGTGTAATCCCTAATTCGTACAGCTTGTTCGCTAACCACGCCACACAGGCTGCGGGATTGCCCAATACGGCGGCACCAACACCTGTATTGACCAGCTCCTGATTTTTATAAAACGCCATTCCTACCAGGGGAAGATCCAGATCTTGCGGTTTCACGGGATGTCCACCCAGCACATAGAAGCCCGAGGATGCATTGTCCGCAACCGTGTCTTCTAGTTTGATTTGCCAGTTGGCTATACGGCTGTCCACGATTTCCAAAGCAGGCACTACATATTCCGTTGCCATCAAGACATCATAGATTGTTACGTGTGGTCCTTTCAGATCGCGTTTCAGCAGGAAGGCAATTTCTGCTTCTACCTTTGGCTGAAGTACATGCTCGAAAGGCAGTTCTCCGTTGTTTTCCACGACCATGTCGTCTAATAGATGTCCATAGTCTGGCTGTTCCACACCAAGCAGTGTCTGCATGGCACGAGAGGTCAGGCCGATTTTCTTTCCTGTAATCCTCGCGCCTTCTTTCACTTTTCGCTCAATCGTCTTCAATTGAACGTGGTATGCCTCTATCTCGCTGATTTGCGGATCCAGTAAAGTGAGTGGCGCTACTCCCACTCCTTCACGACTCGCCGCCGCTAAATGATCGGCGAATCGCGTGATCTTTTCTATGTTCACACGGCTCCCTCCCTCATTTGCTGTCCTTCTCGCTATAATTTCATGGTGACTGTCTTGACCTCGGAGTAGAATTCGAAGCTGTGACGCCCGCCTTCACGGCCAATCCCGCTGTCCTTGGCACCACCAAACGGAGTTCGCAAATCACGCACATACCAGCAATTGATCCATAAAAGACCTGACTTCACTCGATCAGCCACGCGATGCGCGCGACGCAGGTCGTTGGTCCAAACCACTCCTGCCAAGCCGTAAACCGAATCATTAGCGATCCGAATAGCGTCCTCTTCTGTACGGAATGGAATGATCACGATGACTGGACCGAAAATCTCTTCCTGGGCCACCCTCATTTTGTTGTCTACATCATAGAGAACGGTTGGCTCTAGGAAATTGCCGTCACCCAGCCCGCTGATCCGTTTTCCGCCGTAACCGAGCTTGGCTCCTTCTTCCAGTCCGATCTGGATGTAGTGCTCCACCGTCTCTAAGTGACTGCGGGACACCAGCGCTCCCATATCTGTCTCTGATTCCAAAGGATTTCCCACCTTGATCCTTTGAACAGCCGCCACAAATTTGTCCAGAAACTGATCATATACGCTTTCTTGCACCAACAAACGTGATCCTGCCAGACAAATCTCGCCCTGATTGCGGAATATCGCCTCGATCGACCCTTTTACCGCTTCATCAAGATCGGCATCTTCAAACACGATATTGGCTGATTTGCCTCCCAATTCGAGCGATACCGGAATCAGTTGCGAAGCGGCATTCTGCATGACGGTCTTTCCGGTGTTAGATTCTCCCACAAAAGATATCCGGCGCACATGGGGATGCGTCGTCATCGCCGTCCCGACAGTCACGCCCGGACCAGTGATAATGTTGAGCACGCCAGGAGGCAGACCTGCTTCATTGGCAATCTCACCGAGCATCACCGCAGAGAGAGGCGTGTACGAGGCAGGCTTTACAACGACGGTATTTCCCGCCGCTAAAGCCGCCGATGCTTTCCAGGTCATCTGCATGAAGGGCAAATTCCATGGAATGATCAGACTTGTCACACCTGCCGGAGCATATTTGGCGTAGGACATAAAATGGCGCATTTCATAATGCTCATGGACCATGTATTTGGCCATTTCGGCAAAGAATCGCAAATTGGCCGCCGCCCTCGGAATATCGAAGCCCCGGCTTTCTTTGATCGGCTTGCCGACATCGAGCGTCTCCACCAAAGCGAGTTCGTCCACACGCTCCATCACCAGGTCAGCCATTTTGCAGAGAATCTTGGCGCGATCATCTACGGACATCTCGCTCCAAACACCAGACTCAAACGTACGCTGCGCCACGTCGATCGCCCTTTTTACATCCAGCTCACTTGCATTGGCCACAGAGGCCAGCTTGAGATTTGTCGCTGGGTTGATCGTATCGAAGGTTTCACCGGAAACAGCGTCCACGTAATCTCCGTCTATGAATAGCTTGGCGTCTTTTCGTACCTGGTTTTCCTTGGCAGTCTGACTCATGGGAATCCTCCTAATTCTCGATTTCCAAGATCATCTCTACTTCTACGGCGTTATTTAGTGGGAGCTGGGCCATCCCTACAGCGGACCGCCCATGCCTGCCTTTTTCGCCGAATAGCTCCACCAACAAATCGGATGCCCCATTCATGACTTTAGGCTGATCTATGAAAGCTGGATCGCTGTTAACGAATCCGAGTATTTTGACCACTCGTTTGACTCTCCCCAGTTCCCCTAGCTCATGTTTGACAACAGCCAGCAGATTGAGCATACACTGCCTGGCAGCCAGGTAACCTTCCTCTATCGTGACATCCTGTCCCAGCTTCCCTCGATATTCGTTTGTCCCTTGGCCTGCCAGAAAGAGGAGATTGCCCACTTGGACACAACCGACATAATTCCCGGCCGGCTGTCTTGGTTCGGGCAGGTCTAGGCCCATAGCCTGTAGACGTTGTTCCGGCGTTTCAGTCTGATGCTTCACTGTCCGTTCATCTCCTTTAGGTTCAGGAAGCGAAGCGCGTTTTCACCCAGCAACGCCCGCTTCTGTTCGTCAGTCAGCTCCAATGTATGATCGATGACTTCCCCGGGAGGTGTTTCACGAAGCAGGAAGGGATAATCCGATCCCATCATGATCCTATCTTCGCCAAAGCGCTTCATCATGTATGGGATGTTCAGTGGATCGTACGTCAAGGAATCAAAGTAGAATTGTTTCGCGTACACACTAGGCGGTTGATCGGTCAGACGCAGATGCGGCCATACCTTCCAGCCTTGGTCCAGCCTGGGTAGAATATAAGGAAAAGAGCCGCCGCCATGGGCAAAGCAGATTTTCAGGCGCGGAAACTTCTCGATCACGCCTCCCAAGATAAGACTTGCTGCGGCAAGCGCTGTCTCGCTTGGCATCCCGACGGTGTACATCAGGTTGTGCCGAGGCATCCGTTCTCTGCCCAGCGTCTCCCATGGATGTACGAAGAGTGGCACATCCCATGTCTGACACATTTCAAAAAAAGGAAGCAGTCCCGGGTCGTCCAGATTGTTGCCATTTACGTTGGTACCGATTTCGATCCCTTTCAGGCAGAGCTCGTGCATGCAGCGATCCATTTCCCGAATGGCTGCCTCGGTGTCTTGCAAGGGAACTGTACCCAATCCGATGAAATGATTCGGATGTTGGTTGACCGTCTCTGCGATAAAATCGTTTTGAATCCGCGCCATCACTTCCGCTTCGGCTGCCGGGGCCCAGTAGGAAAACGTGACTGGAATGGGTGACAACACCTGTATATCCACGCCTTCTTGCTGCATGTCATGAATCCGTTTTTGGGGATCCCACACCTGATCCGTCACTTCGCGAAATACTTTTCCCCCGACCATAATATTTGCCCCGCATGTGCAAGTGCGGTGCAGAACTGGCCAACGCTCTCCATGAAAGCGCTCAGCCAGGTTGGGGAGATCCTCTGGAATAATGTGGGTATGGAAGTCTACTCGCATTTCCACTCACTCGCTTCCGGAGACATGACGTGCGCGCATTTTTGGCATGTCCGCAGCTCCAGATTGCTGTTGAATCCTTCGATCGCCTCTTTTACCTGCACCTCTATGTTGGTCAATTGAATCCGTACACGATGCATTTCGTGGTCGCAGTTTTCGCAGAACCAAGCAAAGTCCTCCAGTTCTCCCTCATCTCTGTTGCGCTCAATCACGAGTCCGATCGTATCCGCGATCCGGTGTGGGGAATGCGGGACATTCGCAGGAAGAAGGAACATTTCGCCTTCTCTGACCGTAATGATCTCTCGCTTCCCAGCCTGATTCATGATCTCTACGAAGCAATCACCCTTGAGCTGGTAAAAGACTTCCTCGGATGGATCAATGTGAAAATCGCGCCGCTTATTCGGCCCTCCCACTACCATGACCATTAGTTCTGCATCTTTCCAAATCACCTTGTTATTCACCGGTGGCTTGAGCTGATCGATGTGATCCTCGATAAACTTCCACAAATGGATAGGTGCCAATCTACTCATACTCTATTCCCTCCTTGTTTTTTTAACTCCTAGCGATTATGTGAGATCGTTTCTCCTGCTTGTTTAAAGAACTTGCTCCGTCTGCGATGCCGATTTGGCAGCAAAAACGCTGAGCGCGTCATCCACCATCGTACATGCATGAAACTTCTTGTAATTGTTATAAAAAATCGCCAGTTTGCGCACTGGATCTCCGGTATAGTACCGCTCGTATTGCAGCAAACGCTGTCCGAAAGCTTCCCCGCACAGGTCCCAAGCGAGCTTAAACAAGCGAACCCGATCTGTACCGGAGACACCCTTCCGTCCTGCATAAAACTTTTCCATATCCTCCATCAACTCGGGATGCTCCATATCACTGTCAGTCGGGGACATGAGCAATCCCCCTGCTCCAATAATTTGCATGACTTCGATCGCCCGCGGGTACAGCTTCGGAAGCAGTCCGCGAATGGTTTCGAGCTGTACGTAACCCGGCATGAGCTCGCCCGACGGCAAGGTCTCATATTCTAGCTCAGCTGTCCGCAGGAGCGCTCTGACCGATTCCAGCGATTGCGCTAGCTCCCCGAGATTGTTTTGGACATTCGGATAGATGTCTACCCCGATGGAGTCTGCCAGCCGCATGGCAACTTCGGTGGCAAATTGGAGCTTCAACAGTCCTCTCACCCCTGTCTGGTGCGCCGGTTGCTGTCCGATGCCTGTCTTTGGATAAAGCAGGTTGGCCGCTTCTACGTTGTTATACAGGAACAAGCGCTCCCAAGGTATGAGTACGTCATTAAAGACTAGAACAGCATCCATTTCTTCGAAGCGCGATGCCAAAGGATGGTCATAAACGGAACGAGTTCCATCCTGCATGGGCTCTCTACAAATGATGCGTAGGCCCGGCGTGTTAATCGGAATGGCAAATGCCAAGGCGTAACGCTCATCTCCTGGCTTGAACCCCGGGAACGAATAAATGAAGACTTCATCCGTGATCGGCGCCAGCGTTGCCAGCATTTTCGCTCCTTTGACTATCAGCCCTTCTGGCGTCTCCTCTACTGCCCCCAAATGGGTGTACACATCGTTTTGTTCATGGGAGGACTTGCTGCGGTCATTTTGCGGATTGATAATCGCATGTGTTAAAAACAGGTCTTGGTCACGAACATACTTGTAATAATTTTTCACGTTTTCCGCCCACTGCGGATTGTAACTTTCCAAGAAAGACGCATTGCTGTATAGCGACGTCAAGACAACATTGAGAAAATCCGGCGTTCTTCCCATCAAGCCAAAAGTGGCTTCCGCATAAGCTTCGTACAAGGCTCGTTTCGCCTGCAATTCCTCAGGGGTCTTTGCAACGAGAAAGGCGTTGTTCACACGCTCACCGGTCTCCTGACAAATATGGGTAATCTTCTCCTGATACTTCTCGTCATGCTGCATGTCATACAGTTTGGCTATTTCATGAATCGGCTGTCGAAAAACAGCTTCCTCACATACGTTTGTCACCTTTCTGCCTTGCAGCCAAATCTCCGGTTGTCGTGATCTTAAGCCCCGAATGTATTGGTCACCAGTACGGATTCCCACCACAATTCCTCCCTGTTGTTTTTTGTTGATTGAGTCGTTTTTGTTCTTAAACCGCATTATAGTGTCTGTCTTTTCTGAAAAATGTAACCCACTTAACATCACGGCTGAAAAATAATTCATGGGCAACTGAGGATATGTAAACGAATTAACATCAATTCTGTTTTTCTTTCGAATGCACGTCATTTTCACGTTGAAACATTGGTAAGGAGCTTTTTATTTTCATATAATCAAGAGTAGTGAGTTCAGAAAATTAAGACTTAATCTTGGGTGGGTGATTGGAAGAGGCAAGATAATGGATGAGGAAAGGAGCAGTGAGGATGGTATCCCCTTTTGAAACTGATTTGAAATGGGAAACCCTTTTAGAATATGGCACTCGTCAATTTGTGAAAGGAAAAACAGCTATTTATAAGCAAGAGACGATGGGAGAAGGTTTTTATTATCTTCATAAGGGATTAGTCAAGATTGTGACCTCTACCATCAAGGGGAAAGATCGCCTGGTGAACATCGTAGTCCCTGGTCAAATCATGGGTCTTCAGACGATGGATCAACAACCGCATTTCACCACGGCTATTGCTGTAAAGAATGCAGTCGTCTACCATTTCTCCTGTTTGCAATTCCTCGAAATGCTGAAGGTACGCCCTGAACTCTTGTCTCTTTTAACCCAAACAATCAATCAAAAAATGCGGATTCTTCTAACCGCCATCAACATGAAGGCACTGACTTCAGAAGAGCAAATCGCTCGTCTCCTGCTCAACATATGCGAAGACTATAAAAATCACGAGGTTCCCCTCACTCAACAAGAGCTTGCTGAATGTGCTGGCCTCACCCGTATCACTGTCTACAAGATCCTGAAGACATGGAAGGAACATGGCATCATTGAAATCAAAAACCGATCCTTTATCGTCAAACGCCCAGATATGCTGAAGCCTCCACAACTCACGGCACATACTGCTTGCACAGTGTAAGCATATCGAATTGGCAAGAGTCACTACCTTCCCTTCCATGGAGAAGCGCCGTAACATCCATTAAATGTGAGAGGTGGTCACAATGGCCTGTCTCCGCTATCAGTGGACCCCGTACCTCATATATGGCAAGAAGATCGAAATGGGAAAACACACAACTATCTACCATCAAGGCGATGTAGGAACTGGATTTTATTATCTAGACAAAGGGAGCGTAAAGATCACTCTCTTATCTGAGAACGGGCATGAGCGGTCTATCGATTACATTCCCACAGGTGGGTTGTTCGGGGAGCACGGCGCCTACAACGGCTCATACCTGACATCAGCCTTAACTACTTCTCCTTCCATCATTTACTTTTTCTCCGACGAGGTCTTATCACGCGTTTGCCAAGACCACCCACAGTCGGCAGTGATCTTCACCAATTCACAAATCTATAAGCTCCGTCTCCTGGCTGAAATCATCGCGTTCACTGACAGTCCAATTGAGCTACAGATGGCTAATTATCTGCTCAAACTGATAGCTGTGCACGGAAATAATCATATCCCTATCGATCAGACGTCATTTGCACGCTATATTGATACGTCTCGCATTACGGTGAACAAGACTTTGCAGAAATGGCGACAGCAAGGCTTGATTGAGCTATCTGTGCGTAGTGCCATTCGAGTCGTGGATATAGAAGGATTGCGTGGGATAGTGAGCTGTTGAAGACACAAATCAAATGTAAATGGGGCGAAACCTAATCAGGCTCGCCCTCTACATTGAAAATAACCTTTGAAAATCTTGATACAGCCCTGTTCGGTTCTGCTCAGAGCAGATGCATCTTGGCTTCTGCCTCGTCCCACGGCACGGAGTAGCCTGCCCCCTTGGCGCAAAAGATCGAGGAGGATGTATAAAGCGGATCTGCATCCTTTTCATAGCTTTTCTTTTCAATCACTTCCTCCGCGTTATGGCAGCGATCGTATCCACCAAATATACAGCGGATGCTGCCTCGTCCATGCGTGAAGGAAGCGAATTCAGTGCTGTAATTCATGAATGTTGCTACGGGCACCTTTCCCGTAATGACCGCATGCGTATCCGACATCTGCGGTGGCTCGAATGAACCTGAGGCGCGCTGAATATCCGAAAGTACCCTCCCCATCTCGTTCATTCCCACCTTTATTTTGAAGTCATAATATGGTTCTAACAGCATATTCTCCGCTTTCTCCAGTCCCTGCCGCAACGCGCGGAAGGTGGCCTCACGAAAGTCGCCCCCATGCGTATGTTCGTTATGAGCACGGCCTTTAAGGAGCGTAATTTTCAAGTCGGTGACCGGCATACCTGTCAATAGCCCGTGATGCTCCCGTTCGTAGAGATGAGAGTCAACCAGATTCTGGTAGTTAAAACTCAGTTCATCAGGATGACATACGCTAGTGAAGTGGATACCGCTGCCTCGCTCTCCCGGTTCAAGTAGGAGGTGTACTTCCGCGTAATGCCTGAGTGGCTCGAAGTGTCCATACCCCATCACAGCAGATTGTATCGTTTCTTTATACAAGATTTCTGGTTGGCCGAAAGAGACAACGAAACCGAAGCGTTCCTTCACAACCTGCTCCAGCACTTCTAATTGGATCAGACCCATGACACGAATGTGAATCTCTTGCAAACTTTCTTCCCAAACCACATTCAGAGATGGGTCCTCCGCATTCAGAATGCGAAACGCACCGAGCACTTGCTGCACGTGAAGCGAACCGTCAAACTGTACTTTCGACTGTAGTGTCGGCTCAGTCTCATAAGCAAACTTGTCTGAGTAGAGCCCCACCCCTTGTCCAGCTTCGGCCTCGGACAAGCCGACGACTGCGAACAAATCTCCGGCAGCTACGTGTTCAACCGCGTGTGATTTCCTACCATTAAACAATAAGATTTGTGTAATTTTCTCTTCGTATCGAAGTCCACCGCTCTCATAGCTGAGTAGCTCTCGTACCTTCAGCTTGCCGCTCAGCGCTTTGACGAACGTTAGTCTCAATCCGTTTGCTGCGTGTCGAATTTTATAAATGCGCCCTCCGAACGGAGCCGTCTCGTCATAAGACGCAGTCGTCAACAAGGACAGTTGATTCAGGAACTCTACAACGCCATCATCCTGCAATGCCGAGCCGTTGGCGCAGGGGAAAAGACACCCTTCTCGTATCATCTCCTGCAAGGCACCCAGCCAAAAAGCTTGATCGTCCCTTTCCTCTATGAACGCTTCTAGCAATGACTCGTTCCGCTCCGTCATCATCTCGCGTAGCCTCTCACCGACGATGCCGTTGGCGAAGTTGTCCTTGACGGAACAGACATCCCTTGTCAACTGACTGCGTATCTCCTCTTCCGTCCTGCTGGCATCCGCGCCGATCCGATCTGTTTTATTGATGAAGAAAAATGTCGGTATCCGATGTTTGCGCAACAACTGCCAGACTGTCTCGGTATGACCCTGAACACCTTCTACCGCACTGACAATCACGATCGCGTAATCCATTACCCCGATCGCCCGCTCCATCTCGGAAGAAAAATCGACGTGTCCAGGCGTGTCGATCAAATAATAAACGTCGCCCTTATGGTGCATCACCGCCTGATCGGCGAACACGGTAATACCTCTTTTCCTCTCGATATCATGGCTGTCCAAAAAGGCATCTTGATGATCCACTCGGCCCCGCGACCGGATGCTGTTCGTATGGTATAGCAACTGTTCGGCGAAAGTAGTCTTGCCCGCATCCACATGGGCAAACAAGCCGATCGTTAGACGCTTCATGTTATCCCTCTTCCATAGCTACTCGACTGCAATTTCTTTTCTCATTAAAACATAAGAATCGAGAATAAGGATAGGCTTGCCAAGTTGAACCATGCGTGCGTTCACCTCTGTTGGATTGAATGTCAAGTTAACGCTCAAACAATCGGATTTCTCGTAATTTTTCAACTGTAGCTTGTCGTTCATTGGGGAGTAGAAGGTGTCTCCTTTCCCTGCCACTTCCATACTACAATTCCATTTGGGATGCGGTTGTATTCAGAAAAAAAACGGCCCTTCTTCAGGGCCGCGAAATGGTTTGCTCTTATTTTTCTAATTCTCCATCGCTATTTGTCACCGCAAAGTTGTAATTGATGGAGCGCGTAAATGGTTCACCGTTTTCATTGATGCCCGTTACGTCAAAGGAGAGATTATAAACGCCTGGCTTGGTCGGCACGGAAAAATTGCCCATAAGCTCATCTTCTTTTACGGCAAACTCCACTTCATCAAGAACGTTTGCTTTTTCGCCGTTCAGCGAACGCGTCAGGTTTGCTTTTTCCAGTAACGATTGATCAATTTCGTTTTTCCCCAGGTCGACAGAAATCTTCGCTTTGTCGCCTTTCTTGAATACCTTTTTGCTCGCCTTTACTTTCGCTTGTTCTCCGCCTTCCACAGAACCAACCATGAAAAAGGCGTCGTCAGAGCCCTCCACTTCAAGTGTCCATTCGCCTGCTTCAGGCTCCTCTACTTCAATGAAGTGATGAACAGCACCTTTGAATATCTCGGGTTCCTCTTCCGAATCGCTATTTTTACTGCGATCCGCTTCATACTCTTTACCAGACGGACTGATCAAGGTCACAACGGTGTCTTCTGACGAGGTCATCGTATCCAGATTGAACTGAGCGATTCCGCTCTCCAGGAAAAATGTTTCCGAGGCGTTGTCTTCCACTTCGCCACCACGGAGAATGACGGAGCTCTCTTCCAAAGTGGATGTTTTTGATTTGTCTTTGCTTACTTTATTTGCACGTTCGCGAGTGGATGCCTTTTGCAATTTCGGTTCGACCAGATTCCATGTATTCGAGGCTTTCACTATTTGACCGTGGGAAATGTCTTTGGTAAAGCTCTTAATCCCATAAGACAAACCGAAGGCAGATTCTACGGAAACAGCGCCATCATCTTCACCTGGAATAGCCGCATGACCAAACCAGGTAGGACTAAACATGCCATCGTCCCCCGTTCCGGCGGCCATGTATGTCTTTGTTGAACGAGTTTCGGCACGGTTGTCAGTCTGGGAACGGTAGTTGGCCATGTATGACGTTTGGAGGGAATACACCGCATCGTCTTTTTTACCAAGAATGTCAGCAAGCCATCCTGCCCAATTGCTGTAAGCCAAGTCAGCCAATTCTGAACCTTTGTTTGGCGTAGCAATCTGGTGAACGACGTTGACATACTGATGTGCGCCGTAGTGGACGAGTGCCGTCTGAGTATCAATGCCACCTTTGGAATGTGCAACGATATTGATTTTGGAGACACCGTAATAATCCGCAACCTTTTTAATGACTTCCGCGAGCTTGGCTCCGTTTGTCCACATGTTGCCGCCAGTACCATCCGCGTCCTTCAGTTGCACAAAAGCAGTACGATACCCGGCATTATAGGCTGCATCATAAAATCCGTCTGTTGTATACCAGGTTTTGTAGGTGGAGTGCAGACCTTGGACAAACAGGATCACAGGCTTGGAGTCGGATACATTGGGAGGAACTGCACCTGTGTACCAGTCACCAAAATGACCATTTGGATTGTCATCATGCAAAGCCGGAGGTGGAGCAGCTGCGCTTGCAGCTTGCGGGTAGACCAGCGCCGTTGATAATGTAACGGCCGCCAACAAACGAGATAGTGCTTTCTGATTCATCAAAAGAACACCAACCTTCACCTTAGAATTTATTGTTGCCATACACAATCATTAGAATTGTGCACGGATTGCAACTGTTTGTTTCGCATTCAATGTGTCTTGAATGATCGCAAGGATCGGATTCATTTGGTGATGAATAAAGAAATGCCCACCAGGCATCGGGTAAAATTTGCATTCTCGCCCGCCATAGTCTCGCCATGCCACAATATCCTGGAGTTCAATCGAATCTTCTTTCCCGAACAAAACTGACATATTGACAGGAATTTGCTGAGGAAGATCGGTATTCATTTCGTAAGTTTGCACGGCTTGGAAGTCAGCGCGAATCGTGGGCAAAAATAGTTCAAGCAACTCGTGATTGTCCAAAATTTCATCGGGTGTGCCCCCAAGTGTACGTAATGATTCGATGAACTCGTTATGTGGCAGGTCGTAAGTTTTCACCAGTTTACGATACGCATGTGGTACGCGGGAAGCAGACAAGAACAAGTGTTGGGGCAGTGGCCCCCCATTCTGCAACAGCTTTCGCGTCAGTTCAAACGCGATTAATCCGCCCATGCTGTGGCCAAAAAAGGCAAATGGCTCTTCCCCCAGCTCTGGCGTGATCCTTTGGTATACATCCTCCAAGACCTCATATATCGAGGTGGAAAGAACTATGCTATCTCCCAGAAATGAAGGCCGCACCTCGAATGGATCAATTTCCAAAAATGCTGGCGACAATACTCGCCTCCAACCGTAATAGATGCTGGGTAGTCCACCTGCATACGGAAAGCAGAACAGTTTCATCTCTTTCCCCGCCCTTTCCTCATGTAATGACATCTAGATCCTTCTGTAAAAAAGGGCCTGATGCAAATCTTGTAAATCCTTCATGACTACATGATCAGCAAACTCATTGGTAGTCCCGCATACTGACAATTTGTATTCTGGGTCGATCTCATACTGTTGAAATGACCATGCAACGGGCGAATCATTTTGCGTTAACGTAATCGATTGGTCTAGATGTTTTCGAATGGCGAACGATTGCAATGGGATGGACAGCCCCATGCCTCTGGCTTTTATATAACTCTCCTTCAAAGTCCAAAGGTCGTAGAAATACGAAAGCTGGTCATTCGGATCTTTCGCCAGGAGATCCTCTACTTCGGCTGGTGCAAAATAATGAGTGGCAACATCCAACTCAATCGGACATATTTGCTCCACATCTATCCCCACCTGCGAGTCATGCGTGACGCAGACCACCCAATCTCCGGAATGCGAGACATTAAAGCAGAAGTTGGGAAATGGTTTGAAAAATGGTTTTCCGTATGCATTGTAGTCATACTCGATGTTGTCATTGGGAATCTCGTAGGCTTCACAAATGAGAGAGCGTACAAGCACATCTGCGAGCAACGCCCGATAGGAATCAGCCGGATTTCTGAAACGGTTGACCCGTTCTCGTTTCGGTTCGGGTAGTGCTTGCAAAAATCGGCTGAACAACGCTTTATCCATGACAGCAGGACTTTTCAAAGCATAAATGGCAATCACGTAGGACTCACTCTTCTTTCCGAGAATTCAAGACTATGGATTTGTTCTGCGCGATCCTTTCGCTGCTGCACTTCATACAATTTTGCGTACGTTCCGTTGTACCTCATTAACTCAACATGACGACCTTGCTCGATGACCTTTCCTTGATCCATCACGTAAATCACATCTGCATCCTCTACCGTTGACAGGCGATGAGCGATGACGAGTACCGTTTTATCTTTCATGAGTACGGTTAATGCTTGCTGCACCCAATATTCCGATTCTGCATCCAATGCGGAGGTTGCTTCATCCAGTAGAAGAATCGGCGCATTTTTCAGAATGGCTCTGGCAATCGCTATTCGCTGACGCTGTCCGCCAGATAGTTTCGCACCGCGTTCTCCTGTTTTGGTCTGGTAGCCATCTGATAGCTCCATTATAAAATCATGCGCATAAGCTGCTTTGCTTGCCTTGATGACTTCCGCTTCCGAAGCATCCAGGCATCCGTAACGGATATTGTCTTCAATGGTTCCTTCGAACAAAAAGGCATCTTGAGGGACGTAGGAGATCATGCTTCTTATTTCTGCTAGAGAATAAGCTCCCATGGGCTTGCCCAGCAAATAAAGAGTGCCGCTTGCAGGTGGGTAATACCCTAACAGGAGTTTCATGACGGTGCTTTTTCCACTCCCACTCGTTCCTACTAGACCAGCCATTTGGCCTTGCTCGACTCGCAACGAAACACCATCCAGCACGCTTGTAGCTTCGTTGTATCCGAAAACGACCTGCTCCAATTTCAGCATGCTTTCGCATTGCTGTTCGTTGTCGGACTCCTGCTGATACTCTTCTGGTTCGATCGGTTCATTCAGAAATTCGACGACGCGAGATGCGCCTGCTAGCGAGGTCTGTAACGCTGTGATAACTTGGCCAAGCTGGAGAAATGCCAATGTAACAAGCATTTGTTGTTGAACCAGGGCGACCAGCACGCCCAACCCGATCATTTGCTTGGAAACCATCATGATTCCAAAAACAAGCATTCCTCCGAAGCTTAAGAATTGGATGAAAAAATTGGTCCCTTCCAATAATCCGTGTTTATGCCCTTGTTTGATGGCAGACCTTGTTACTTCTTCGTTTGCTTCCGTGTAACGTGCGGTCACAACGTTATGTAAATGAAACATTTTGATGATGGGCAACCCCGACAAAAAATCGTTTAATCTTTCTGTCCCCATCCCCATCTGCTGCTGCATTCGGTCGCCAATGCGCCGTACCGACTTAGCAAACAGTGTATTTACATAAAGAGTCAATGTACTTACGAGCAACAGGACGACGGCAATTTTCCAATCCATTGCAAACATCCCAATGATCGACCCGATCAGCGACAGCAGGATAATGCTTAATGTTTTCAATTGCTCTGCGTACGCGTTTTCCATAAGGACAACATCGTTACCCAGTCTCGACATCGTATCTCCCGAATGATGCTGCTCATAATAATCGAAAGGCAGCTTGCTCAATCGTTGATAGACCTGAAGCCGAATGTTGGCAATGAGCTCGCGAACGCATCGTCGATAGATGTAGCTGAAAAATGGCGATAGGATACTCAGCAAGAGAAACATCACAGACATGGTGATAATCGCTCTGGTTAATAAAGCAGGGTCTTTTGTGTTCGCCAAATCCGTCAGATCCTTGAACACGAACGGCAAGGATACCAATACAGCGGCTTGACCGATTCCGTCACCCACGAGTCCCAAAATATACGCTCGCTTTTTGGATTTCATAAACGACAGCAATTGAAGTAGTTCCCGCATCACGTTCTGGATGAACATGCCTATACCCCCTCTGCTGCCAACGATCTGTGCATCTCTGTGGCAAAATGTTTTTGATACAATCTGGTGTAAACACCGCCATGGGCGAGCAAATCGTAGTGTGTACCTCGCTCAACGATTTGTCCTTGCTCCAGAACAAGCACTTCATCCGCGTCTTTTATCGTGGACAGGCGGTGAGCAATAACGAGAACGGTCCGATTTTTCATTACATTTTCCAGTGCTTCCTGAACCAAAGCTTCCGACTCTGTATCTAAGGCAGATGTAGGTTCATCCAGCAGCAGAATCGGGGCGTCCTTCAAGATCGCTCGAGCAATTGCGATGCGCTGTTTCTGTCCTCCGGATAAACGAGATCCTCGTTCCCCCACTTTTGTTTGATATCCTTGCGGCAACTCCATAATGAAGTCATGGGCATTGGCTGCTTTTGCCGCTGCGATGATCTCGTCTTGTGTCGCATGAATGCGTCCATAGGAGATATTATCCGCAATGGACACGGGGAATAGCGTCGTATCCTGAGAAACCATGGAAAGATAGCTCCGCATGTCCGTCATATTCCAGTCAGTCATGGAATGCCCGAATACTTTCATGCTCCCGTTGCCCAGTTCCATTCGATAAAACCCGCACAGCAGTTTCATGATGGTGCTCTTTCCACTCCCGCTGGCACCTACTAACGCAACGGTCTTGTTCGGAAGTAACGTAAAGCTTACGTTATCAAGAATTTTTGCCTGATCGTATGCAAACGTAACGTTCTCAAACTGT
Organism: Brevibacillus fortis; assembly: GCF_003013395.1. GTDB lineage: Bacteria > Bacillota > Bacilli > Brevibacillales > Brevibacillaceae > Brevibacillus > Brevibacillus fortis. The sequence continues at coordinate 42,027 of NZ_PXZM01000003.1, forward strand.
ACCGGAATCGCCTCTGGATCAACAGAAATCGCCGGCTGATCATTTTGTTCAACTGGCTGTGAAATAATTTCTTGCAGCCGTTTTGCCGCACCTGATGTCTCTTGTACTTGGGCAAACAACACGGGTGCGAGTGAAAGTGGTTCGATAATAAAGTGGAGCAAATAGCTGAAGAGGACCAAGCTGCCCAGATCCAATTCTCCCACCTGAATCAAGTACCCACCGTAAGCGACGAAAAACAGGATCGGGGAAGAAAACAATAAAATCCCTGGTGCTGTCATCCACGCGCGCTTCTTCTCTGCCTGGATCGCATTTTTCAATACCTGCTTCATACCTGCATGGTATTTCCGATACAGGACACCTTCCAATTGAAAAGCTTTGACCATGTGAATCCCGGAAAGCGTATCTTGCGCGATGGCGTTCGTTTGACCCAGATGGTCCTGCACTTGCTCCGAATACTTTTGAAGCGGTCTGCTCATCCAGCCTGTGATCACGATGGCGACTGGAAGGATCGCGACGCTGAAGATGATTAACTTCCAATTGATCGTCAACAGCAGTCCAAGAGCTCCAGTAAAAACAACTGGTAGATAAAAAAGCTGGAAAAAATGCTTTTGCAAAAAGCTTTGCAAGATTTGGGCATCCGTTGTTAACCGAGAAACGAGATCGCCGGAATGATATTTATCCATGGTAGACATGGGGACCTTTTCGAGATGAGAAGCCATGCTGTTTTTCAAATCTCTCATCGCTCTTGAACTGAATCTAGCTGCCGAATACGTGATGAGATATTTCGAGAGAAAACCGACGATGGTCATACTTAAAATGATGAGGGCAATACTGACCAGCTTGTCGAAATCGTCCGTATGTTCAACCATGGTTTTGATCAGGATTCCCATCCAAATGTTTGCCACGGCTACAAGAAGCGAAGCGATGATGCAGATAATGACCCAACCTCGATAAGGCTTTACATACGAGAGTACCCAGCCAAACACGGGTTCTTTCTTTCTATGCTGATCTTGCTTGGTAAAAATCATGTGCTGCTCCTCTCCAATGATGTATTGGATGAACTCCCCTTGGAAAACGTTGTTCCCAAGGGGAATCATCACAAAGCCGCGGTCTTATTTCAGAATGAACAGCTCCTGCAGGATGTCTCTGAGGATGGAAGCATTCATTGACACGTAATTTCCTCCCAGCATGCTGGAGTGGATTCCGTTCCCTTCGTACGTCATCAGTCGTTTCGTAGCCTGTGTCCAAGCGGATTCATTCCATTTGACTGCAACCAGATCTTCCTCGCCCGATTCCAGCTCTGATTGAATGAGATGGATCGATGCGTTCGTTGCACCCGTATTGATCAGTTGATTGTGATACATCACATAGCTGACCGTTTTTCGAATGAAGCTTTGCTTGACGAATTCATTGGCAGCGTACAAATTGAAGTCTTCTTGTGTCATGTTGAACATCTCGATGTTTTCTCCAATTTCGGCAAATAACTGGGCAATGTCACTTTCGGTTTCCGCCAGAGTCCGCTCCATCACCTTGTCTTTCCAGTACGAATCAAACAAGATGAGGTCGGTCACGACATATCCTTGATTCTCCAGTTCTTTTGCGACTTCAAAAGCCAGATTGCCTCCCGATGAATATCCCATGAGCGTATAGGGTCCCTTTGGATCAATCGCGACAATGGCTTCGATGTACTGCTCAAGTCGATTGTCTTCTTGGATGAAATCAAAGCTGTGCAGGGAGACGCCCTTAATTTCATCAGCAAGCTTCTGGTAATAGACACTCTGGGCTCCAATCGGTGTAAAGCAGAATACCTTTCTCGTTGTCTCTTCATTTAAGAGAATGGCTCTTCCGGAGTTGCCTTCGAAGTTCTTGTGCGTGATGAAATCCGCTACCTTCTCAATGGTTGGATGCTGGAAGATGAGATTCAACGGCAGTTCAATCTGCATGTACTCATATACCTTTGCAACCAGAAGCGTTGCTTTCAATGAGTGTCCACCTAGTTCAAAGAAATGGTCAGTAATACCAATCGGTTCTATTCCCAAAACTTCCTGCCAAATGGATGCCAGTTGATGCTCGGTCGCATTTCTTGGTGCCACGTACTCACGTGTGGACGCATCCGATTGCTGTGGCTTCGGCAATGCTTTGCGATCCACTTTTCCATTGGCCGAAAGTGGAAGTTGATCCAACTGAACAAAATAACTTGGAACCATGTAAGCAGGCAGTTCTTTCGCCAGATCCCTTCTCAGCTCGGAAATGGATACCTCTGCTGCTGTGACCAGGTAAGCGCAAAGATACTGTACGGCTGTTACGTCATCTTCTTGCACAACCACCACTGCTTGATCGATGCCATCGTAAGTGAGTATGGTGCTCTCGATCTCCCCGATCTCGATGCGATACCCTCTCACCTTCACCTGTTCGTCAGCCCGACCGATGTAATCGATCGTGCCGTCTGTCCGCCATTTCACCAAGTCACCGGTTTTATACATGCGCTCTCCTGGTACGAACGGATTCGGAACGAACTTTTCTTGTGTGAGCTCTGGTTTGTTCAAATAACCTCTCGCTAGTCCGGGGCCTCCAATGCATAGCTCTCCCACTACGCCAATCGGTTGCAAGTGATGTTGTGTATCTACGATGTACACCTGTACATTGGCTAGCGGTCGACCAATCGTGATATCTTGACCTACTTCGATCGAACGAGAGATGGTGGTGACGACGCTGTTTTCGGTCGGACCGTATTCATTGTTGATCTCGATTTCAGGATGCTTTTCTTTCGTTTTTTGCACAAGCTGTGCAGGTAGCTTCTCGCCTCCCAATGTTACGCAACGCAGAGGAGAGAAATCGGCAGCAGTCGAGCAATCCAGAATCGCTTGGAACAGACTCGGCACACCGTAGTAATGGGTAACTCCCGTTGAGGCAATCAGTTTCTTCAACGCTACTGGATCTTTGGCTTCTTCCTCTCTTGGCAGGATGCAAGAAGCACCTCCGAGAAGCGGAGCGAACAAGCTGGCTACAAATCCATCGAAGGCAAACGAGAATACCTGCAACGCCTTGTGTTCCGGTCCGAATCCATATTCATCTCTTCTCCACTGCAAGCAATTGACGATTCCCTGATGCGGAATCATGACGCCCTTCGGCTTTCCGGTCGTACCCGATGTATAGATCACATAGGCGAGATCGGTCGGTTGATTGAGTGATGCGAGATTGGAGCCATCCATCCCGGCGTCATGCTCTGCGTTCAGATCAAGCCAATCAAGTCCACTCGACACGCGAGACAATAATTCTGACAGATGTGATTGGCAGAGAAGCAGGGCAGCGTCACTGTCCGCAAGCAAGTACTGAATGCGTTCTTGCGGATACGCCGGATCGATCGGAACATACGCACCGCCAGCCTTTAAAATACCAAGGATGCCAATGATCATCTCTGGCGAACGCTCCGCCATTACCGCTACAAGACGATCAGGTCCGATACCTTTGGTGCGCAGAACTCTTGCCAGTCTGTTAGCTCGCTCATTGAGCTCGGCGTACGTCAGTGATTGCTCGTTAAAGAGAATGGCTTCCTGATCTGGCGTCTTCGCGACTTGCTCTTCGAATAATTGATGCAGCGTTTTGTCTTGTAAATATTTTACAGATGTATCATTGAAATTCTCGAAAACTTGCTGCTTCTCCTCCTTTGTGAGCATGTCAATCTCACGCAAGCGGATATGCGGATTTTGCACAACGATTTGTGCAATTGCCATGAAGTGGTTGCTAAATCGTTCAATGGTCTCTCTCGCAAACAAGCTTGTGCTGTACTCGACACCAATGCTGATCTCTTCACGCTCTTCTGTGGCAATCAATGTCAAATCGAATTTGGAATGGTTGCCGGCTTGATCCGTCATGAAAGGAGCGAGTGACAAGCCTAGCATGTCGATTGACTCATCCATATTGTTCTGGACAGTAAACATGGTGTCGAAGAGCGGGTTTCTGCTTAAGTCTCGCGGTATGTCCAGTTTTTCCACCAGTTCCTCAAACGGATAGTCCTGATGAGCGTAAGCGTCCAATGCATTCTGCTTGACTTCTAGCAACAACTCGGTAAATGTTTTCGCAACATGCGGCTTGTTTCTCATCGCCAATGTGTTCACGAACATACCGACGATCGGTTCCAGATCAGCATGAGATCTACCTGTAATCGGTGTGCCGACGATGATGTCCTCCTGCCCGGAATACTTGGAAAGCAGTACATTGTACGTTGCAAGGAGTACCATGTACAGCGTCGTTCCTGTTTCTCGCGCCAACTGATTCAAGCCTTCCATCAGCTGTTTCCCGGTTCCGATTGTATACTGATCTCCGGCGAAATTTTGAATGCTTGGTCGGCTGAAATCTGTTTGCAGGTTTAGCACTGGAATTTCGTCTGCAAACACTTGAGCCCAATACTCTTCTTGCTTGTTGAAGGCATCGGATCGGAAAAGCTCCTGTTGCCATACGGAGAAGTCCTTGTATTGGATTCGCAGCTCTGGCAAAACATCTCCTTGGTACAACTGCACGAAATCTGTCAGGAGAATGCCAGATGATACACCGTCGGAAATGCTATGATGCATGTCAGTAAAGAGCACATGACGATCTTCCCCGATATTCAGAAGCCGGACACGAAGCAACGGCGCCACTCCCAGATCGAATGGCTGAACGAGGGACGAAAGAACCTGTTGAGCCTGGTCTTCTGTGATCGTTGTATACAAGAGTTCAAAAGAAACTTCCTCGTGAATCTTCTGAACAGGTTCTCCATTTACAACTGCAAAAGATGTACGAAGACTTTCATGTCTCTCAATCAGCTGCTTGAACGCTGTTTCTATTCGCTCCGGTTCTAGCTTCCCTTCAATCAGCATGGTCGAAGGCATATTGTAGCTGATGCCGACTCCTTCAAATTGATGGAGGATAAACATGCGCTTTTGGGCCGATGAAACAGGGTAATACTCTTGAGCAGGTGCTGGTTGAATCGAAATGACATACCCTCTTGCTGTCTCTTCGATGTGTGCGGCCAATTGCAGAATCGTTGGTTTTTCGAACAAAATACGAAGCGGGATATCCACTTGATATTCGTTATGCATGCGCGAAATCACACTCATCGCACGCAGGGAGTGACCGCCAATTACAAAGAAATCATCCAGAACCCCTACTTGCTCTACATTCAGCACTTGCTCCCATACGCGGGCCAATTGCGCTTCTAATTCCGTACGAGGTGCTACGTACTCCGTCGTTCTGAGTAGTGATACATCTGGCGACGGCAAGGAACGTCTGTCAATCTTCCCATTTGCGGTAAGCGGCAGTGCTTCAAGAGATACGAAATACGATGGAATCATCGCTTGAGGCAATTCTTTCAGCAATTCCTGACGTAATTGTGCTGTGTCGATCTCGCGTTCTGCCACAACGTACGCGCATAAATACTTTTCTTGTCTGTGATCCTCTCTTGCGACCACGACTGCTTCCAAGATTCCGTCTTGCTTGCGTAGCTGTGTCTCGATTTCGCCGAGCTCAATACGGACACCCCTGATTTTCACTTGATGATCGTTACGCCCCAGGAATTCCACATTGCCATCTACGCGCCACTTCGCCAGATCACCCGTACGATACAACAGCTCACCTGGCCTGAAAGGATTCGGTACAAACTTCTCTTGCGTCAGCTCGGGTCTGTTCAAATAACCGCGAGCGACCCCTGCTCCCCCTATGCACAACTCACCCACGACTCCAACAGGCTGAAGATTCAATTGTTGATCCATTACATACATCTGCATATTCGGAAGCGGTTTTCCGATCGGTACCGTTCCTGAGAGGATGGATGCGACATCAGTTTCTTCATAATAACTGGAATCGATGCACGCCTCTGTTACCCCATAGCTGTTGATAATGCGCAGAGTATGACTGAATCGGGTCAGCAAGGTCTTGAAGTCTTCTGCTGGACAACTGTCTGCTCCGAGAATCAGGAGCTTCATCTGACTGATATCAAGCTTGTTTTCGTAAATGTAATGCATCAACGGCATGATCAAAGCTGGTGTCGCTTCGAAAATGGTAATTTCATATCGCTTGATGATCTCGTACAAAGAAGCAGGGTCCATTTTGACCTCATTCGGGCATATCACCAGCTGCCCTCCTGTGAGCAATGCACGGGCAAAGTCGCCTGTCGATACGTCAAAGGCGAAGCTCGCCATTTGCAGCAAGCGAACAGGGAAGGTGTCCAAATGATACTCATCCTGCCATGCAAACGCGACATTCGCATAGCTACGGTGCTCAATCACGACCCCTTTAGGCTTACCAGTCGTTCCGGAAGTATAGATGATGTAAGCGGCATGTTCTGGCAGTGCCACAGGCTCCAGATTGCCCGCTTCTCCCTGATACAGCCCTTCTGCATCGAGATAGAGGGTTTCGTGAGGGAATGCAAGCTGTGTATCCATCAGTTGCAAGGTAAGGAACAGCTTCGCATCGCTATCTTCCAAAATGAATGCTTGACGCTCCAACGGATAGTCTGGATCAATCGGGACATAGGCGCCGCCAGCTTTCAAAATACCGAGCGTCCCTACTACCATGTGCAAGGAGCGGTCTACCATGATGCCGACTTTGCTCTCTGGCATGACTCCCTTTTGACGCAAAACACGTGCGAGCTGGTTCGCTTTTTCATTTAATTCCCGGTACGTTAGCTGTTCATCTTCGAAAATGACGGCTACCTGGTTCGGTGTTTTTTCAACCTGCTCTTCGAATAGCCCCTGGAACGTTTTATTCGTCGGATAAGCGGCTTTTGTTGCATTGAAATCATGCAGCATTTGATCCATCTCGTCTTTTGACAAGACACTGATCTCGGCCAGCTTGCTATCTGGATTGTCAATGAGCGTCTGTAATAGAGTGACGTAATGAGCTGCCAGGCGATCGATCGATTCTTTTGCAAACAACTTCGTGCAATAGCTGAATTGCACGAGAAGCTCATCCTGCTGTTCCATCGCATCCAGAGCGATATCGAATTTCGCGATTTTGCCATCTACCGGGTAAGCGGACATGTTGAGTCCTGCAATTTCTAATGCAGAAGAGTCCGCAAGCCCCAGACTAAACATCGTATCGAATAGCGGATTTCGGCTTAGATCGCGCCGCACTTCCAGCTTATCTACGAGATGCTCAAACGGATAATCCTGATGTTGAAACGCATCTAGTGCATTTTGTCTCACGTCACCCAAAAACTCGCGGAAGGTCAGGTTGCCTCCTACCACATTTTTCAAGGCGAGCGTGTTGACGAACATACCGACGATTCGTTCTACATCTGCGTGGGAGCGACCTGCAATCGGTGTGCCGACCACGATTTCTTCCTGTCCTGCGTATTTGGACAGCAGCACATTGTAGGCTGCCAGAAGCACCATGAACAGTGTGGAGCCAGTATTTGCAGCGAGTTGTCGCAACTCCGCAAGCAAGTGATTTCCTGTGCCGATCGCTACCGTGTCGCCTTCGAAGCTTTGAACAGTAGGTCTTGGGAAATCATTTGGCAGGTTGAGTAATGGGATCTCCCCTGCAAAGACATTCGTCCAATAATCCTCCTGTTTTTGGAAGCGCTCAGACTGGGCCAGCTTTGTTTGCCAAGAAGCGAAATCTTTGTACTGGAGACGCATGTCAGGGAGTTGCTTTTCTTCGTACAAGCTCGCAAACTCCTTGGCGATGACTGCAAGCGATACTCCATCCGAGATAATGTGGTGCATATCCATGAAGAACAAATGTCGTTCTGCTCCCAGTTTGATCAAGTCAACCCGGAACAACGGAGCCACTTCGAGATCAAACGGCTGAACCAACTCATGAATACGTTGTTCTACTTGGTCTTCTGTCGCCTCGGAAATCCCAATGAGAAGCGCGACATCCTCATGGACTCGTTGCACTGGTTCCCCGTTTATCGAATGGAAGGATGTTCGCAGGGATTCATGTCGTTTTACCAGCGTTCGGATGGCGTGTTCAAAGCGTTCGTATTCCAGATGGCCATCTATCATCAGCACATTTGGTACGTTGTAGCTGATTCCGCTTCCTTCAAATTCATGCAGGATGTACATTCTTTTTTGTGCGAACGAGACTGGATAAAAGTCTGCTTGCTCTACTGGTTGAATCGTCTCGAACTTTTCCATCTCACTCGCAGTGATATAGGCAGCCAGCTCATGGATCGTAGGTGATTCAAACAGTGCTTTTAACGGAAGCTCTACCTGAAATGCCTTATGCACCTGCGTGATCACATTCATGGCCTTCAGGGAATGTCCGCCCAATTCAAAGAAGTTGTCGTGAATGCCTATCGCATGAATTCCCAGTACCCCTTGCCAAATTTCAGCCAGCTTCGTCTCGGTCGCGTTTTGAGGAGCGACATATGTGGAGCCGTGGACCCGATCACCAGATGGTTCTGGCAATGCTCTGCGATCGAGCTTTCCGTTTGCCGTCAAAGGCAGCTTATCCATTTGGACATAGAAGGTTGGAACCATGTAGCTAGGCAATTCTTTGGAAATAGCTTCTCTCAACTCTGCTGCGTCGAGTTCCTCTTCTGGAACAAAATAAGCGCAGAGAGCTTTTTGGCCGTTCGTATCATCCAACACTGTAACGACAGCTTCTTTTACCTTTTCCAGATTGGTGAGAACGGTCTCGATTTCCCCAAGCTCGATCCGATAGCCTCTGATCTTAACCTGTTGGTCAATTCGTCCCAAATACTCAATCGTTCCATCCGCCAGCCATCTCGCCAAATCCCCAGTGCGGTACATGTTTTCACCTGAAACAAAAGGATTCGGAACAAACTTCTCGGCGGTCAATTCCGGCTTGTTCAAATATCCCCTAGCTACCCCGTCTCCACCTACGCACAATTCACCCGGCACTCCAATTGGCTGCGGCTGATTGTAGCGATCCACGATATAAGCAGTGGAGTTCGTGATCGGCTTCCCAATCGGAATATTGTCTTCGAATTCCTTCTCTATCAAATAGCACGTAGAGAAGGTCGTGTTCTCGGTCGGGCCGTATCCGTTCCAAATTTCTAGATCGGAATAAGCGCTGTTTACTTTGTTGATGTGTTTCGGAGACAGTGCTTCGCCACCGACGATTAACGCACGCAAGCCTTCGAACATTGGCGGGTTGTCTTGCGAGAGCTGGTTAAACAGTGGTGAAGTTAACCACATCGTTGTAATCCGATTCTCTCGCAGGAAGCTGCCCAGCTTCTCTGCATCTAACAGAACATCCTTGCTCACAAGGAACAAACTAGCACCATGCAACAGAGCTCCGAAAATCTCAAACGTCATGGCGTCGAAGCCTATCGCGCCCGTTTGAATCATGCGATCTTCTTCGCGTACCTGAACGTAATTCGTATTTTTCACCAAACGAGTAACATTTCGATGCTCGACCATGACTCCTTTTGGTTTGCCCGTCGAACCCGACGTGTACATCACATAAGCCAAGTCCTTGGCGTCATTGAGGTTGGTCAGGTTGCTGACATCTTCTTGCTTCAGGCTCTCGTCTTCCAAAACGATTGGAATGAGACCTTCGCCTGCGAGATGCAACAGATGTCTTTGAACAAGGACAACCTTCACGCCGCCATCTTCGAGCATGTAAGAAATGCGCTCTGATGGATGCTCCGGATCAATCCCCAGGTAGGCGCCTCCCGCTTTGATGATACCCATGATGCCTGTGATCATGTCGAGAGAACGATCTGCGATCAGTCCTACAACGGAATCCTTCCCGATTTCCTCACGGCGAAGCGCACTTGCGATCTGGTTGGCTTTCTGGTTCAGCTCCTGATACGTCAACATTTGTCCGTCAAATATGACGGCAGCATGCTCAGGTGTTCTCAGAACCTGCTCCTCGAAAAGCTCTTGGATGGTGCTTTCGCGTGGATAATCGACAAACGTGTTGTTAAATGCAACCGTCACCAGCTGCTTTTCTTCTTCGGTCAACAAGCTGATCTCATGCAAGGAAGCGGTGTGATTGGCAACGACTTCTCGCAGAACCTGGAGGAAATGGCGAGCCATTCTTTCGATCGTCTCTTTTTGGAACAATTTCGTAGAGTAAACAAGGCCGAAATGCAGTCCCGTTTCATCTTCATGGGCTTCCAATGTGAGATCGAATTTTGCGTTACCCTGCTGCCCATCCCCGGAGTATGCTTCAAATTTCAGACCATCCAGCTCATAAGCTTTTTTGTCCAGGTTTTGCAAAATAAACATGGTGTCAAACAGCGGGTTTCTGCTGAGATCCCTCTGGATTTCCAGTTTTTCGACTAGGGCTTCAAACGGATAATCCTGATGGGCGTAAGCTTGCAGCGTATTCTGTTTGACATCTTCCAAAAATGCCTGGAACGATTTCGTTCCGTCCGGGTAGTTTCGCAAAGCCAATGTATTGACAAACATCCCCAAGACTTTTACTACATCAGCATGCGATCTGCCAGCAATCGGTGTTCCCACTACGATATCTTCCTGGCCACTGTATTTGGAAAGAAGCACATTGTAAGCCGCCAGCAAGACCATAAACAGCGTGGTTTGGTTCCCATGGGCAAGCTTGTATAAATCGTCCATCAACGTTTTGTCTGTCTGGAACGAAATGCAATCTCCCTCAAAGTTTTGAACCAGAGGGCGAGAATAATCGGCCGGCAGATTAAGGACAGGAATGTCCCCCGCGAAGGACTTCAACCAGTAGTTCTCGTGCTTTGTATAGATGTCCGTTTGGAACAGCTCAGTCTGCCAGACAGCAAAATCTTTGTATTGAACAGGAAGCTCTGGCAAATATTCGTTTCGATACAACTTCGAGAATTCTTCCATGATGATTCCAACAGAGACGCCATCCGAAATGATGTGATGCATATCCATCAGGAAAAGATGTCGCTTCGCTCCTAATTTGAAGAGTCCGACCCTCAACAACGGAGCCTTCGTTAGATCAAATGCTTGCACAAACGATTCAATGGTTTGCTCGACTTGATCTTCCTTCAAATCCTGATAGCGCACATCCAGTTCGACTACCTCATGTACACGCTGAACAGGCTCCCCATTCACGGTGTGGAAGGATGTTCGTAACGATTCGTGTCGCTTGACAAGCCCTTGTATCGCGTGTTCAAAGCGCGCATGATCCAGATCGCCTTCGATATACAACACGCTTGGCATGTTATAGACTGTTCCGGTACCTTCAAACTGGCGCAGGACAAACATCCTCTTTTGTGCAGATGAGACTGGATAATGCTCTTGCCACGGTACAGGCTGAATCGGTACATGTGTGTCTTTTCCACTCGTCTCGATATACTGTGCCAATGCCTGGATGGTAGGTGTCGCAAAGAGCACTCTGAGTGGAAGCTCGACTTGATACTCTCGATGAATCTGTGCAGCGAGCGACATGGCTTTCAAGGAATGTCCACCTAGCTGGAAGAAGTTGTCGAGGACACCGATGTTGCTTACCTCAAGCACACCTTCCCAAATCTCTGCCAGCCTGATTTCCACAGGACTTGCTGGCGCCACATATTCTGCTCCCGTTACAGGCTTGCCTTCTGGTTTCCGCAAGGCTTTCCTGTCGATCTTTCCATTAGGTGTAAGCGGGAGCTGATCGAGCTGGACTAAGTACGCAGGTATCATGTAGGACGGCAAGCTTTGCGACAGATACGACCACAGATTCGAGACTTCAAGCTTTTCTTCTCCCGTGAAATAAGCAGCAAGCGACGTTTGGCGCAGTTGGTCTTCATGGACAATCACGACAGCTGAAGTCAACTTTTCAAAGGAGAGCATAACAGACTCAATCTCACCGATTTCAATCCGATATCCCCTTACTTTTACCTGTTCATCCAAACGACCGACAAATTCAATTGTTCCGTCAGGGCGCCACTTTCCTAGATCGCCAGTCTTGTACATGCGCTCGCCTTCCAAATAAGGATGGGAAACGAACTTCTCTACTGTGAGCTCCGGCTTGTTCCAATATCCACGTGCCAAGCCGTGGCCACCGATGCAAATTTCCCCAACGACGCCGATTGGCTGTAGCTGATGGAATTTGTCCACGATATAGATGCTGGTGTTGGCAATGGGGCGTCCGATCGTTATCGCAGAATCCAGTTGCGAAATTCGCTGCCAAGTGGCGACGACACTGCTTTCTGTCGGACCGTATTCATTGATGATGACCAATTGCGGATTCTGCTGATTACTCTTCTCAACGAGCTGAGCAGATACTTTTTCGCCCCCAAGTGTGACGGTTTGCATGGAGCTGATATCCGCAGCAGAAGCGCATTCTAATATTGCTTGGAATAGACTTGGCACGCATGTCATTTGGGTGCATCTCGCAGCTGCTATGCGGTTTCTGAGAGATACAGGGTCTTTGGCTTCTTCATCCTCCGCCAAGACGACGGTTGAACCGGAAAGGATCGGTGTAAAGAAGGAAAGAACAAAGGCATCAAACGCAAAGGATAGGGGCACAAGACTTCTATCATCGACGCTAAACTGATACTCCTCTTTCTTCCACAACACGCTGTTGACAATGCCACGATGCTCGATCATTACTCCTTTTGGCTTGCCTGTTGTCCCGGATGTGTAGATGACATAAGCCAAATCGGAAGCAGTTTGAATCGGCTCGAGATTCGAACGGTTGGGAGAATAGTTCTTCACTTCCTCCAGATACAGGCACTCCACGCTCACACTAGAAGCCAGCTTTGCTCCAAGATGTTTTTGGGTAAGCACTAAACGGGCTTCGCAATCTTCCAGCATGTAGGCTACACGATCTTCCGGATATTCTGGATCGATAGGCACGTATGCTCCCCCTGCTTTCAAAATGGCCATGATTCCAACAGCCATTTCCACAGAACGGTTTGCCATGATTCCTACGATTTGGTTAGCCTTTACTCCCCGCTCTCGCAAGGTAACGGCAAGCTGGTTTGCTCGCTCATTCAGTTCGTGATAGGACATCTGCTTATCGCCGATTTCAACCACTGGAACCTGTGGTGTTTTTTCCACTTGCTCCTCAAATAGCTCATGTAGTGTCTTGTTCTGCGGATATTCCTTATGCGTATCATTGAATTCTACTAACAAGCGATGCTTTTCCTCATCGGAAAGCATAGTGATCTCGGATAAGGTAACTGCTTGCTGCTCAATAACGGCATGAAGGATTCGAATGAAGTGAGCCGCTATTTTTTCAATCGTTTCTCGTGAAAACAATTTGGTGCAGTAATCCAAGCTAAAGATGATCTCCTCATCTTCTTCGCACGCCTCCATGGACAGATCAAACTTTGCCTGATTCACGTCTGCCATATAGGGTGTAAACGTCAGTTGCGCCATTTCGAATGGCTTTTGATCCATATTTTGCAAGATAAATACGGTGTCAAACAAAGGATTGCGGCTCAGATCCCGTTGAATGTTCAACTTATCAATCAGTTCATCCAGTGGATAATCCTGATTCTCAAAAGCTTTCAGCGTATTGTTTTTCACTTCTGCTAAAAAGGTAAGGAAGGTCTTAGTCCCTGCAGGCTCGTTTCGCAATGCCAGTGTATTGACAAACATACCAATAATAGAATCCGTTTCTGCATGGGACCTGCCGGCAGTAGGCGCTCCAACGACAATGTCCTCTTGTCCAGAGTATTTAGAGAGAAGTACATTGTACGCAGCCAGCAGTACCATGTAGAGCGTAGCTCCTGTATCATGGGCAAGTCGATTCAATTCTTTTTTCAAAAAGGCACCGGAGCCGAAAATAAATCGCTCACCCTCGAAGCTTTTCACACCAGGTCTCGGATAATCCGTTGCAAGATTCAATACGGGAATTTCTCCCGTAAAGGTATCGATCCAATAGGCTTCCTGAGCAGCAAACTCTTCCGTCTCAACCCATTGATTCTGCCAATGGGCAAAGTCCTTGTACTGAATGCTCAGTTCTGGCAGCTCTTCCCCGTGATAAAGTTGAGCAAGCTCTTGAACAAGAATACCGATAGATACGCCGTCCACCACAATATGGTGCAAATCTAGCATGAAAAGATGGCGTTCTAGTTCCAGTTTGACCAGTCCAGCGCGAATCAGTGGAGCTTTTTCCAAATCGAACGGTTGAATAAATTGCTCGACGATTTGTTTGAGCTCTCCTTCTGTTGACTCCAACAACGAGATTTCCAGCTCGACATCTTCATGTACGCGCTGAACAGTCTCTCCTTTCATGGAGTGGAACGAGGTACGCAGAGATTCATGGCGTCTCACCAGACTCTTGAGCGCTTGCTGCAAACGCTCTGTATCCAGCTTGCCATCGATGTACAGGATGCCCGGCATGTTGTAGCTGATGTCTGCACCTTCCATTTGTCGGAGAATAAACATTCTCTTTTGTGCAGAAGACACCGGGTAATACTCCTGCTTTTGGACAGGTTCAATCGTCGTATACTTGCCTTTGCTAGCAGTAGAGATGTATGCCGACAAGTCAGCGATCGTAGGCGATTCAAATAGTGTTTTCAACGGCACATCTACTTGAAGGGAACGATGGATCAAAGAGATGACGTTCATCGCCTTCAAGGAGTGTCCGCCCAACTCGAAGAAATGATCGTGTACCCCGATTTGGTTCACGCCAAGTACGCTTTGCCAAATTTCTGCGAGCGTGGATTCCACTTCATTGCGCGGCGCTACATATACGGTTTCTGATGAGGATGCTCCCTCAGGTTGAGGCAAAGCTTTACGATCTACCTTGCCATTTGCCGTGAGCGGCAGCTTCTCCAAATAAACAAAATAAGAAGGAACCATATACGATGGCAGATGGGAAGCCATGTAAGCTCTCAGGTCAGCTGTCTTGATTTCCTGTTTGGAAACGATATAGGCGTATAAGTTGTTTTGCCCTTTTTCATCAGGACGAGCAAGGACAATGGCCGTTGTTACCGATTCATGCTGCAAAAGCCTTGCTTCGATCTCACCCAGTTCGATCCGGTGTCCTCTGATTTTGACCTGATGGTCGATGCGTCCGAGATATTCCACGTTGCCGTCGGGTAGATATCTTACCATGTCTCCAGTACGGTACATCTTGCTACCCGGTTCAAACGGATTGTCGATGAAGCTGGCTATTGTCAGTTCTTCACGATTCCAGTAACCGCGGGCCAACCCATCACCAGCAATGCACAGTTCTCCTGCAACCCCTACAGGCTGGAGCTGGTTGCTCAAATTTAGGACGTACAAACGGACGTTATCAATCGGTTTGCCAATTGGAATCACGCCATACTCCGGCACCCGAGGGCAAATCCAGTAGGTCGCATCGATTGTGGATTCTGTAGGGCCATAGAGGTTAATTAGCTGTGCCGTTTGCGTCTGGTAAAAGCGCGAAACAAGTGCAGGTGCCAATGCTTCCCCACCGCAGAATACGCGTTGCAAGCTCGTGCAAGAGCCCCATCCCGGTTCAGTCATGATCAGGTCCAGCAAGGAAGGAACCATCTGTAAAGTCGTGATCTTCTCTTCTCTGATCATGCGAGTCATGTACTCGATGTCGCGATGTCCGTCTGGCTTTGCCAGTACCAGGCGTCCCCCCGTGATGAATGGCAAGTAAAATTCCCATACGGAAGCATCGAAGCTGAATGGCGTTTTTTGCAAGACAGCATCCTCTGTGGTCAGTGGGAAGGCATTCTTCATCCAGAGCATGTGATTGCAAATCGCTTGATGCGCGATCATAACCCCTTTGGGATTTCCGGTCGATCCAGATGTATAGATGACATAGGCCAAGTCATTCCCGCCAGAGACATTGTCGAGATTGGTGTCGTCACCTGCATAAATGGCTTCATCGTCTACGTCGATCATTTCTCCTGAATACTCTACTATCTCTTTCAAATGACGTTGTGTCAGTAGAATCGGAGCTTTGCTGTCGCTGAGCATGTATTGGATTCTTTCTGGCGGGTAGGTAGGATCAATTGGTGTATACGCACCACCCGCTTTTAACACGGCCAACATGCTCACAACCATCCCGATGGACCGGTCTACCATAATTCCGATCAACGTATCTGGTTGAGTTCCTTTACTCCGCAGCAAACGAGCCACTTGATTCGCCCGGGCGTTCAATTGACGATAGGTTAAGGTGTATCCGTCATAGACTACAGCTACTTGATCTGGCGTAAGCGCTACTTGATCTTCAAATAATTGATGCAAAGCCTGATCAGCGGATCGTTCGACAAAAGTATCGTTGACGTTCAGGATGAGCGCGCGTTTCTCTACTTTTGTCAACATGTCGATTTCTGCTAACATGGCATTCGGCTGTGCACTAATCGTGCGCAGGATTTCCATGTAATGATGGGCCATTCTTTGGATGGTTTCTTTCCTGAACAGCTTCGTTCCAAACGCGAATTGGAATTGAATGTCAGATTGCGACTCACTGGCATTCAAAACAAGATCAAACTTTGAAATTTTGTTAAACAACTCATACGGAGCTGCTGTAAGCTGCTCGATTTCCAATGTCTGCTGATTCGCATTTTCCAATGAAAACATGGTGTCAAACAGAGGATTTCGGCTGATGTCACGTTGAATCGCAAGCTTTTCCACCAGCTCTTCAAATGGATAATCCTGATTGTCATAGGCCGCAAGCGCATTTTGTTTCACTTCTTGCAAGAATTGGGTAAAGGTCTTGTCGCTCGTAGGATGATTTCTCATCGCCAACGTATTCACAAAAATCCCCATGATGTTTTCCACATCGGCATGAGAACGACCAGCGACAGGCGTACCCACGATGACATCCTCTTGGCCGGAATACTTGGACAGCAGCACATGGTAAGCCGCGAGCAAGACCATATACAGGGTTGTACCCGTATCTGCTGCTACCCTGTGCAAACGCTCAGTCAATTCTTTTCCTGCTTCAAAAAGGACAAGATCTCCTTCAAAGCTTTGAATGGTTGGACGCGGATAATCAGTCGGCAGATTGAGCAAAGGTATTTCATCAGCAAATGTATTCAACCAGTGGAGCTCCTGCTTCTTGTACACATCTGTCTGGAACAGTTCATTTTGCCAGGCAGCGAAATCTTTGTATTGGAGAGGAAGAGGCTCCAAGGCTTCCCCTTTGTACAACTTGGCAAATTCACCCAACAAAATTTGGGACGAAACTCCATCCGAGATGATATGGTGCATGTCGAGCAAGAACAAATGACGGTCTTTGCCCAATTTGACCAAGCCTGTTCGAATCAACGGAGCGATTTCGAAGTCAAAGGGACGGACAAAATCGCGCATGATCTGCTCCGCGTTGTCTTCCGTAGACTCCAGCATCAAGATTGGTACTTCTACCTCATCATGAACTTTCTGTACAGGCTCACCATCGATCCGGTGGAATGAGGTTCGCAAGGCTTCGTGGCGCTCCGCCAGTCTTTGAACCGTACTCGCAAAACGATTGTAATCGAGCTTTCCTTCCAGCAAGATTGCGCCCGAAATGTTATAGCTGATTCCGCTTCCTTCAAATTGCTGAAGGATGTACATTCTTTTTTGAGCAGAAGATACGGGATAAAATTCCTTTACTGCAACCGGTTGAATAGCAATGTACTCGCTTTTCCCCGATTTCGAGATGAAAGCGGCGAGCTGGGATACAGTCGGATTCTCGAACAGTGCCTTTACTGGCAAATCCACTTCCAACGCTTTGGAGACTTGAAAGATGACTGTCATAGCCTTCAGTGAATGTCCGCCCAGATCAAAGAAATGATCGTGAACGCCTACACGGCTAACCCCCAGGACCTGCTGCCAAATTTCAGCCAATTTTGTTTCCGTTTCATTCTGAGGAGCCACGTACGCTGTCCCCGTTACAACTGCACCGTCAGGCTTCGGCAATTTCTTCCGCTCTACTTTTCCATTGGCTGTCAGCGGAATTTCCTCCAAATGGATAAAGAAGGACGGGATCATGTAGGAGGGAAGCGTACTTCCCAGATGCTCTCTCAATTCCGATACGGTCAACTCCTGCCAAGATACAATGTAGGCATAGAGCACATTTTGACCACTGTCATCCTTTTCAGCGATGACGACGGCTTCCTTGATCCATTCATGTTGCGTCAAACGCGTTTCAATTTCGCCCATCTCAATCCGATGCCCACGAATCTTGACTTGATGGTCGATTCTTCCCAAGTATTCCATGTTGCCGTCTGGCAGCCATTTCACTAGGTCGCCAGTTCTATACATTTTGGTCCCCGGACGAAACGGATTATCGATGAATTTTTCCTGGGTCAGCTCCGGTCTATTGAAATATCCTTTGGCTACGCCATCACCAGATATATACATTTCACCAATGGATCCAACGGGTATCGGCTGCATAGAGGAATCGAGCAAATAAAGCTGGACGTTGTCTGCAGGGACTCCGATTGGTACCGATTCTTGGATGGTATTTTTAGGGTCATACAAATAAATCATGCAGCCCACAACCGTTTCGGTAGGTCCATACTCGTTGAAAATCTTGACATTCTGACCAAAGTTCTCATAGATTCTCTTCGCCAAATTGGTTGGCAAGTTCTCACCACCGACTATAAACCGTCGGATGCTGCTGTTTGTTCCATCTATTTCTTCAATCAGCTTCAAATGTGTTGGCGTCAGCTTAATGATCCCCACTTGGTTATCTTGGATGATGTCTAAAATGACCTGTACCTTGTCTGTTCCTCTGTAGACATAGATCGAATTGCCAGACAGAAGCGGCGTGAAGATCGAGGTGACAGTCAAATCAAACGAAATGGAAGAGTAAAGAGGAAAGTCTACAGCTTCACCTTGGACATATTCCTTGTTGGCCCACCAGATGTAATTGACCAGACCTTGATGAGTAATCATCGCGCCTTTCGGGTTCCCTGTGGAGCCGGAGGTGTAGATCATGTAAGCCAAATCATTCGGTGTGCAAGCTGGTTCAAGATTCGTGCTGTCTCCTTCATACAAGGAAGGATTGTCTAAATAGAGGATGTCGCCTTCAAATTCGACCTTTTCCTGGAGATGAGACTGTGTTAAGAGAATCGTCGTCTGGCTATCATCTAGTAAATACTGAATTCTCTCAAGCGGATACTCGGGATCAATCGGCAAATAGGCGCCACCTGATTTGAGGACAGCCATGATAGCTACGATCAATTCCAGTGAATGCTCCGCCATAATCGAGACGATACTGCCTTGGGTAATTCCTTTCCCACGCAGAGCTCTGGCCAACTGGTTGGAACGCTCCTGAAGCTCCTGGTAAGTAAGGCGATCTTCACCGCAAACAACCGCAACTTTCGAAGGTATCTGTCTTGCTTTCTCCGCGATCAGCTCGAAAATCATTTTGTCGCGTGGATAGTCGGCGGCCGTGTCGTTATAAGCTACCAGCAATTGCTGTTTTTCCCAAGCCGTGATGATTCTGATATCTTCAAGCAACACATTCGGATTGTGAATGACCTGCTCAATGATCGTTTTCAAGTGCCCTTCTACTCTGTTCATGAATGACTCTTCATAAACCGAAGCATTATAGCTCAACTTTACATACATCTCATTCGAAGGAGCGACCGCTACCACAACGTTAAAATCATAGGAAGTCTGTTCTTCCCCATTTTCCACGTTGAATTGAAAGCCTAAGGAATCCTCCAAATCACTCCTGGAATGATCCGGATAGTTTTCAAACGTCACCAAATGATCGATTAACTCTTGTTTCAGTACCGTCTTGCTCTGAATTTCGTACAACGGGGCGAAATCATAAGTAGCAGAAGCCAAGGCTTGCTTCTGAACTGTTTTGAGCAGCCCACTGAAGGTGTGTTCCCTGTTCGTTTTCACGCGGGTTGGAATTGTATTGATGAACAACCCAACCATGCTCTCAATCCCCTGAATTCCAGGTGGACGACCTGATACAACAGAGCCGAATACCACATCATCAGAATTTTTGTACTTGCTTGCCAAAATGCCCCATAGAGATTGAAACACGCTGCTCATCGTAGCCTGATTCTGATTGGCGATCTGCATCAGCTGCTGTGTCTTCTCAGGTGCGATTGTGAAGAGCTTCTCCACATGTACATAACTGCCATCTTCCGCTACATTTTTCTTTTTAGGGAAATCAGCCTGATGGTCATAGCCTTCCAGATAGTTCTGCCAGTAAGTAAGTGCTTCCTCTTTGTTTTGCTTATCCAGCCATTTGATATATTCGCTGTATGGTTTTGTTGCTTCCCGCGAAATGGGCTCGCCCTTACGAATTGCAGCGTAATAAGCAAGGAGCTTATGAAGCAATACGCCCAAAGACCAACCGTCAACGATGATATGATGGAACGCCCAAACGAATTGATACTGGTTCTCCCCTGTTTGGAAAATGGCAGCTTTCATCAAAACGTCTTTCGTCAGCTCAAACGTATGATGCTGACTGGTATACGCTTTTATGTAATCGTTCTGTTCATCTATTGGCAAATGAGCAATGTTTTCGAAATGAACAGCAACTTTTCTCTCTTTAAAAACAACTTGTCGAGGTCGCTGCAGGTTTTGATAAACAAATACGGTGCGCAAAACCTCATAGTTCTCTACGAGCTTGTTCATGCCCTCTTCAAAAATGGGCAGGTGAAAATCACCTTGGAGTTTCGCGGACATCTGGAGGCAGTACGCGCTGCTGTCTGTATCTTTGACAGCATGAAACAACATACCCTCTTGTAATGGGGTTAACGGGTAAATTTTTGCGATATTCTCCTGCTTTTTCATTCTGCACCTCAACTCTGTGATTTATCGATTTAAAGAGGGTTCCTCCAATAAAAGTGAAATGTCCCAGCTTTTATTGGAGGAATAGCATTTCTCTTGTCGAGTGATTAAATTAATTCCAGGATGTTCTCCAGTTCTTCCATGGAAAGGTCATCATCACCCAGGTCGCTCGGTGTCAATTCTCCACTTTCTTTTGACATGCAATGCTCAATAATATTGAGCAAGTGATTCCGATAGCTGGCTGCCAATTTCGCAATGGTTTCTTCCTTATACTGGAGACTGCTGTAACCAAAACTGATCTGGAGCTTTCCATCCTCAATCATGCCGGAAATATCCAACAAGAATACTCTCTCAGATTCTGGACTGAAAAGCTGACCCGTACCGAGTGGTGAGAACGTAAACCCGCCCGATTTTACATCCGAATCAAATTGCCCGAGGTAGTTAAAGCTGATTTCCGGTTGCAGGCAAAATTGCAAGGATGGACGCAGCTTATCCGCCGTCATCGTGCGCAAAATCTCGTAACCAATTCCTTTTTTCGGAATATGGCGCAAGCTTTCTTTGATTTGCTTGATTTGGTAAGACAAGTCCTTTGATTTTTCCATATCAAGCACAACAGGGAACTGGGATGTAAACCACCCAATCGTTCTGGTCACATTCATTTCATTCTGAATGTCTTCGCGACCATGACCTTCAAGGTTGATGACAGCGTAGCTAGTATTCGTCCATTCTTTCACGGTTAATCCCAGCGCAGTCAACAACAGGTCATTCATTTCTGTGTGATAAGCATGATGAACGTGACGTAACAGGTTTTCTGTCTCTTGAGCAGTCAACTCGACCTTTACTGTACGGGTGTGCTTTTGTTTACGATCAGCTGTGACAAAATCGGTTGGCAACTTTTCTGCCGTGGTCGTGAGCTCGAGGTTGTGCCAGTAGGAAGCTTCACGTAAAAGCTCATCACTCTCCGCATAGTTTTGCAATTGAGCCGACCAATCCTTGAATGAATCTGTCTTTTTCGGCAAGACGATCTCCTGATTATGGAGAGCCTGCGAATAGGTAGATGAAAAATCTTCAAACAAGATGCGCCATGAGACACCATCCACGACCAGATGATGGATCGCGATCAGTAAATGGTCCCCTTCTTTTGTGGAGAAGAGTGCCAAGTGGACGAGTGGTCCCTGTTCCAGATCGATACTGCTTTGGAAGTGATCAGACAACTCCAAAATGTGAGCCACGCTATTTGCATGGTCTTTCAAGTCATACGAATGGAAGCGGAATCGCTCACCTGTCAGCGCTCGATTGATTTGCGTGATTGTCTCATTTTCCTGTCTGTATATCATCCGTAACGCATCGTGGTGCTCGACGATTTTATAGAAGGCTTGTTGAACAAGTCCTGGATCAAAGCCATCCTCGCGGAACAGCATGACAGCCTGATTCCAGTGGTGACGGTCAGTGAAATTGCGCTCAAAGAACCATTTCTGGATGGGTGTCAAGATAATCGCGCCTTCTACTACTCCCTGATCGCTCTCTCTATTGTTCGGAATGACGTGAACAACGACTTGTTCAATCGACGGATATTGGAACAGTTCCTTCATCGCAAGCGTCCAGCCTGAAGCGTGCAGACGCGTGGATACCTGAATCGCTTTGATGGAATCGCCGCCCAATTCAAAGAAGTTGTCTTTTAATCCCACTTGTTTGATTCCCAATACCTCTGCCCAGACTGTTGCGAGTAATTGTTCCAGTTCACTTTGCGGTGCATCATACTCTCGGCCCATATTTTCTTCGTGGCTTGGTTTCGGAAGTGCTTTGCGGTCAATTTTGTCATTTGGAGTCAACGGCATTTTATCCAGCTGAACAAAGAACGAGGGAACCATATAGTTTGGCAGTTCTTTCCCCATAAATTCTCGCAGCTGTGCTGGACTTGCTTCCCCATTGGCTACATAGTATGCGCACAAGTACGGTTGCCCGTGGTCATCCAAATGTGTGATGGCCGCCGCCTCAATGATCGTCTCATATCGCAACAAAACACTCTCGACTTCGCCCAGCTCTACACGATGACCGCGAACCTTTACCTGATGATCGATTCTGCCGAGGTACTCAATATTTCCGTCTGGAAGCCACTTGGCCAGATCCCCGGTTCGGTACATCTTTTCTCCCGGCACAAACGGATTGTCGACGAATTTTTCAGCCGTCAGTTCTGGTCGATTCCAATATCCTCTGGCTAGCCCTACCCCGCTGATGCACAATTCACCCATTTGACCAACTGTTTTCAATTGCATTTGTTCATCCACGATGTACAGCTTCGTGTTCTGAACGGGTTTCCCAATCGTAATGGTCTGACCGACTGGTTCATGCGGCAAAGCTTTCCAGAGTGTCGCGCAAATAGTATTCTCTGTGGGGCCGTAGCCATTTATATAGGTCACTTTCTCTTTCCATTGCTCTACCAACGCGGTAGAAGCTGACGATCCCGCAGTAATCAGAATACGCAATGACGGCATACGGTCAGGCTCAAGATAAATGGCATACGTCGGAGGCAACGTGAGAATAGTAATTCCGTTTTTGTGGACGTATTCCTCAAATTTGCGGAAATCGTTGATCGTATCGCGGGAGATGATATACAAGGTTGCCCCTGTCAATAGAGCCATAAACATATCCCATACCGATGCGTCAAAAGAAATACTCGCAAAATGCCCTGGACGGTCTTGTGGTGTTACGCCGAATTGATTCTTGAACAATGCTTGCAGATTGGCTGCCCCTTTGTGCTCCAGCATGACGCCTTTTGGATTGCCTGTGGTGCCAGATGTGTAAATAATATAGGCGAGGTCAGACGGCTTGTTGATGCAAAACAGATTGTCTGCTTGTGACGAATAGCTGTGAGCATCACCCAAATCGATAATGTCTGCCTGACTGGACACCTTGTGTATCAGGTGAGAATGAGTAAGCACGAGCTTCGCTTGACTGTCCTCGATCATGTAGCGGATTCTTTCTTCTGGATAATCGGGATCGACCGGTAAAAAGGCGCCGCCAGCTTTTAAAATGGCGAGTGTGGCAATGACCATTTCCAAGGAACGTTCTACCATCATGACGACGATTTGCGATGGGCCTACTCCTCTTTCGCGCAATACGGTGGCTAGCTGGTTCGCTCTTTCATTGAGCTCTTGGTACGTCATCTGATTCTCTTCAAATACAATGGCCGTTTGATCAGGCGTGCTCGCTGCCAGTTCCTCAAAGAGCTGTTGAATGGTCTGGTCTTCCTTGTACTCTCTGTCTGTATGATTGAACTCCACCAGTAACAACTGCTTTTCTTCTGCCGTCAGCATCTCAATCGCTTGAAGCTGCTTTTCAGGTTCTGCCGTAACATTACGTAGAATTTGCATGAAATGATTCGACATTCTGTCTACGGTGTCTCTTCTAAACAGCTTGGTGCTGTACTCTAGTCGCAGTAACAGGTCTGTTTCCCGCTCAGTCAGGTGAAAAGACATGTCGAACTTCGAAATGGCAAGCGCGCTCGTCGATTCATACGGTTGATAGGTCAGTTGACCCAGTGTTTTTCGATACAACTCGTCGGTTTGCAGAATGAACATCGTGTCAAACAGTGGATTGCGTCCCGGATCACGTTGAATACCAAGCTTTTCAACCAGACTTTCCAACGGATAATCCTGATGATCATAGGCATCCAAGGCATTCTGCTTGACTTCCATCAAAAACTCCTTGAAGGTCTTCTCTGCTGTCGGTTTGTTTCTGATTGCAAGCGTATTGACGAACATGCCCACAATCGGTTCCAGCTCAGCTCGCGTCTTGCCTGAGATTGGCGTTCCGACAACGATATCATCCTGCCCTGTATACTTCGAGAGCAGCACATTGTAGGCGGCTAGCAAAACCATAAACAAGGTCGTTTTCGTTTCGGCTGCCAGTGCATGTAAAGCTTCCAGCAGAGGTCTATCGGTAGTAAGCACGATTTGGTCGCCTTCAAAGCTTTTCACAGCTGGGCGTGGAAAATCTGTCGGAACCTCCAAGACAGTGTTATGCCCCTCAAACGCATAGAGCCAATAATCTTCCTGATTCTTGAAGTCATTGGAAACGTTAAAGCGTTTTTGCCAGACAGAAAAATCCTTGTATTGGATGCGCAGCTCAGGCAAGTGTCTGCCTTGGTACAATTCGGCTAGCTCGTTGAATATGATCGTGACGGATGAGGCATCTGCTGCGATATGATGCATGTCATAGAGGAGAAGATGGCGTTCATCCGAGATTTTCACCAAGCCCATGCGTATGAGCGGTGAAACAGTAAGATCAAACGGACGGACAAACGAATGGAAAATGTCGTCGATCTGATGTTCCTCTGCTTCCCGATACTCGATTTCCACTTCCACGCGGTCGTGAATTTTTTGAACGAGCTGATCTCCCACCATCTCAAATGACGTTCTCCAAATCTCGTGGCGGTCTACCAGAGCTTGCAGGGCATACGCGAGTTGCTCACGTACCAGTTTCCCTTCCAACATGATCATGCCAGGCGTATTGTAGCTGATACCCGCTCCTTCCAGCTGATGAAGCACGTACATACGCTGCTGGGCGGATGATACCGGATAGTAGTCTTGCGGCTCTGCTGGTTGAATTGATCTATCTGATGCTTGCTCGCTGTGCTTAATCAACTGGGACAAGGCCCGAACGGTAGGCTGTTCAAAGAAATGCTTCAAAGGGAGATCGGTTTGAAACTCCCGATGCACATGCGCCACTACCGTCATAGCTTTTAAGGAATGGCCACCCAGCTCAAAAAAGTTATCCATCACTCCAATACCGGAGATGCCAAGGACGTTTTCCCAAATCTTTGCCAGTGTTGCCTCTACTTCATTAGCAGGCGCGACATACTCCACACTGGTTGTAGGCTTTCCTTCAGGCATCGGCAAGGCTTTGCGATCGATCTTGCCATTTGGTGTGAGCGGGAAAGCATCCAGTTGAACCAGATAGGTTGGTACCATATACGCTGGTAGCTCTTGAGATAGATGTGCTCGAAGCGCCGCTTCAGAGATGGTTTCCTTACCAGTGAAATACGCCGTCAGATACGCGTCTCCGCTTCCATCCAGATAGGCAACGACAATCGCTTCATTGGTCGTTTCATAGCTGAGCAGAACCGATTCTATCTCCCCGATCTCAATCCGGTATCCTCTCACTTTTACCTGTTCATCTAACCGTCCTGCGAATTCAATCGTTCCGTCAGGGAGCCATCTGCCAAGGTCACCGGTCTTGTACATGCGTTCACCCGGCTCAAATGGATTGGCAACAAACTTCTCCTCGGTAAGTTCTGGTCTGTTCCAATATCCGCGTGCCAAACCGAGTCCGCCTATGCATATTTCTCCCACTACACCGATTGGTAGCAGCTGGTGGGAATGGTCCACGATGTATATGCTTGTGTTTGCAATTGGCCGTCCAATCGTAATCGGAGCATCTGGCAGTGTATCGCACAAATAGGTGGCAATAACGCTACTTTCTGTTGGACCGTACGCATTGACAGCAATCATCTGTGGATTCATCTCTTTGCACATCTCAACCAGCTTCGGCGATAGCTTTTCTCCCCCGAGCACAGCCATTTTCATCGGACTGATATCGTCGGAAGTGCTGCATTCCAAAATTGCCTGGAACAAACTTGGCACGCATAACGTGTAGCTGCAACTCCATGTTGCGATCAGGTTCTTGAGCGCTATCGGATCTTTGGCTTCTTCATCCTTCGTCAAGACAACGGTTGAACCGGATAGAATCAACGCAAAGAAAGTAAGGACAAAACCATCAAAGGCAAAGGATAGAGCCAGCAAACCTCTATCATGGACAGATAAGGCAAACTCTTCTTTGTTCCACGTCACACTGTTGACAATCCCACGGTGCTCCACCATGACCCCTTTTGGCCTGCCTGTCGTACCAGATGTGTAAATGATGTAAGCCAGATTGGTTGCCGTATGAATCGGATTTAAGTTTGTGGTGATACGAGAATAGTTACTCATATCCTCCAGATATAGGCATTCCACGCTATCAGCAATCTTTGTTCCAAGATGCTCTTGCGTAAGTACCAGACGGGCTTCGCAATCTTCCAGCATATAAGCGATGCGATCATTCGGATATTCTGGATCGATGGGCACATATGCTCCACCAGCCTTGAGAATGGCCAGGATTCCAATCACCATTTCCAAGGAGCGAGTTGCCATAATCCCAACGCTTTGGTCAGCCTTCACTCCTTTTTTCCGCAAAGTACGTGCAAGCTGATTGGCTCTCTTATTGAGCTCCTCATATGTCAATCGTTTGTCGCCGCAAACTACCGCGATTTGATCAGGTGTTTTCAGCACTTGTTCTTCAAATAGCTGTGGAAGTGTGCTTTCCAACTGAACAGACTTGAATGTGTCGTTGAAATCGACCAGCAATTCCTGCTTTTCTGGCTCGGCTAGCATCTCCATCTGATAGAGAGCCACGTCCGTGTTCCGGATGACTTCTTGCAAGATTTGGATATAATGACGCGACATGCGTTCGATGGTCTCCCGCTTGAACAGCTTGGTGCAAAATTCGAAGCAGAACATAAGACCAGCATGGTTTTGGGTTGCTTCAAGCGACAAATCGAATTTCGCCATTTTGCCCTCTGGCACGTAAGGCGTCACTGTCATGCCTTCGATCTCGATCGGATCGGCATCCATATTTTGCAAAATGAACAAGGTGTCAAACAATGGATTACGGCTTCGATTTCGATTGACCGCCAGCTTTTCGACGAGCTCCTCAAACGGGTAATCCCCATGCTCAAAAGCAGCGAGAGTATTGTCCTTCACTTCTCGTAAAAATTGCTTGAAGCTTTTGGTTGCCACCGGCTGATTTCTCATGGCCAGCGTATTGACAAACATGCCTGTGATGCTTTCCGTGTCAGGGTGCGTTCTTCCAGCTGTCACGGTTCCGACCACCATGTCCTCTTGTCCGGAGTATTTCGCGAGCAAAACATGATAGGCTGCCATTAGCACCATGTAGAGTGTAGTACCCGTATCGGATGCAACTCGCTGCAAACGATCCATCAGCGGTTTTTCTGTATGGAATAGATAACGTTCACCCTCAAAGCTTTGAACAGATGGTCGAGAGTAATCCAAAGGCAGGTTCAAGACAGGAATTTCACCAGCGAATCGCTCGGTCCAATACGCTTCCTGTTTTCTGAATTCGTCTGACTGTGCCAGACCTTTTTCCCACACCGCGAAGTCTTTATATTGAATGCGTTGCTCTGGTAAGGATTTGTCTTGATAGATCTGCGCAAGATCATTCAGGATGATTTGCGAGGACACGCCATCCGAGATGATATGGTGCATATCGATGATCATGACATGGCGTCGCTCTCCCAGTTTGACCAGTCCAACCCGACTTAATGGAGCTTTTTCCAAATCAAACGGACGCATGAAATCCATGATGACTTGATTCAAACGTTCTTCTGTCGCTTCCATGTAGGCGATTGGCAGCTTGCATTCCTGGTGGATGCGTTGAACCGGCTCGCCGTTGATAGTATGAAAGGAGGTTCGCAGCGAGTCATGACGACTCACGAGGCTGGATATGGCATCCTCCAGCTGCTGCACATTCAATTCCCCATCGAGTACCGTCACAACGGGCAGATTGTAAACCGTACTAGCCGGATCAAGCTGGTTTAAAATGAGCATGCGCTTTTGCGCAGAGGATACAGGATAATGCTCTTCCATGACGACCCGCGGAATAGCGAGATACGTTCCTGCCTCTTCACCTTCCACATACTTGGCGAGTTCTTGAATGGTTGGTCGCTCAAACAATACGCGAAGCGGTACATCTGCTTGGCAGTCTTTTTGCATCCGGGAAATGAGATGAATCGCTTTTAGCGAATGACCTCCCAGCGTGAAAAAATTATCCTGAATGCCAATCGGCGTCACGCCTAGTACGTTTTCCCAAATAGCTGCCATCTTCTGTTCCAGTTCGGTTGTCGGAGCGAGGTATTCCGCTCCGTTAAAAGCATTCCCTTCAGGTATGGGCAAGGCTCTTCTGTCTGTTTTTCCATTAGGCGTGACCGGAATCCGCTCCAGGTTCATAAAGAACGAAGGGATCATATATTCAGGGAGCGTTCGGGATAAGTACACCCGCAGCTCCTCGTTGCTGACTTCCTCTGTCAGTACGACATAGGCGCACAAGTACTTTCCACCAGTCTCATCGGCTCTGTCGATGACTACGGCTTCCTTGATTAAGTCGTGGTTGAGCAAGTGCGATTCGATCTCTCCCAGCTCGATCCGATGACCCCTGATTTTTACCTGATGGTCGATCCGCCCTAAAAACTCGATAGTGCCATCCGGCAACCAACGGGCCAGGTCGCCCGTTCGATACATTCTTTCGCCTGATCGATATGGGTTCTCGAGAAATTTCTCCGCAGTCAGTTCCAGATTGTGCAAATACCCTCTTCCTACGTTCGCACCAGAGATATACAGCTCTCCAACAATGCCCTCAGGTTTCAATTGCAGCTTTTCATCCAGGATATAAATGCCTGTATTGCTGATCGGTTTTCCGATTGGTGGCAGCTCTGGTATATCCATGCTTGGGTCCATCGTGTAGGTGGTTACCACATGTGTCTCCGACGGCCCGTAATGATTGTGTAAAAATACGTGTTGGTTTCGTAGATATTTCTGTAGCTCATGGGTGACGACCAGTTGTTCCCCTGCCGTGATTATGTGCTTGACGCAACGCGGGAAGCTTTGCGCATAATCTTTTTCGTTAAAGATAAATTTCAAAAACGATACAGGGAGGGACAAAATGCTGATCTGTTTTTCTTGGATAAAGGCAAACAGTTTTTCTACATGTCGTCTCATCTCATTCGTGATGAGATAGAGCTGTCCCCCAGAAAGCAGCGTAGAGAAAATCTCCTGGTAGCAAACATCAAAGCTGCATGTGGTATACTGCAATACTTTTTCATGAAAATCGATGTTGGTCTTGGTGAACGTAAAGTTCATCAGATTTGCCATGTTTTTATGCTCAAGCATGACGCCTTTTGGTTTCCCCGTCGTTCCTGAGGTGTAGATGATATAAAACAAGTCGTCTGGATGATTGAACGTTTCGACAGACGCACTGTTCTCTTCCCATATCGCTGGAGCGCTGATGTCTATTTTTTCAGTAGAAGCAGAGACTTTCTCTAGTAAATGCTGCTGGGTCACTACCAACTGAATCCCGCTATGCTCGAGCATGTAGGCAATTCGTTCTTCTGGTAGCTCCGGATCAATCGGGACAAACGCACCACCGGCTTTCAAAACCCCGAGAATTCCTACAATCATCTCGATGGAACGATCCATCATCGTACCAACCAGGCTGTCTGCTGCAATCCCTTTTCTTCTCAAAAATCTGGCGAGCTGATTGGACTTCTCATCTAGCTCCAGATATGTCAGCTGCTGTTCTCCGAATACGACAGCTACCTGATTCGGTGTTCTTTCTACCTGTTCCATAAAGAGCTCGTGCATGGTTTTCGCTGGATAGGCATCAGATGTATCAAGGTTTCTGTCAATCAGTTGTTGTTTTTCTGCTTCTGTCAGCAAGGTAACTTCTTGAAGAGCTACCTTCGGGTTGTTTGCCACGCAAACCGCGATCTGCTTGAGGTGGCCAGCCATTTTTTGAATAAAAACCTCGTCGAAGACAGCAGCATTATAATCAAAACGCATCGCAATCTCATCTTTGGGCATTACCATGACGGTCATGTCATAATTGGTAGGTTCAAACATCTCTACATCTGAAATGGTAAAGCCTACTTGCTGTGTCGCTGTCTTTTTCTGCAAGGCCTCCATTAACGGATAGTTTTCAATGACCATCAGGTGATCGATCAAATCTTGCTTCAATACGGAATCGTTTTGAATATCGTACAAAGGCACATGCTCATATGACTGGGATTTCAGTGATCTCTGGTGCACATCCTCTATCAAGTCGGCAAAGGTTTGATCGTTTTTTGCTTGAATGCGGAATGGAATGGTATTGATAAACAACCCAACCATTTTGTCGATTCCGACGATTTCAGTTGGTCTCCCGGATACAACAGAGCCAAAGAGCACATCATTCGAAGAGTTATAGGATTGGAGGAGTATCCCCCATAAGGTTTGAATCACAGTCGGCAAAGTCACTTGATTTTGACTTGCGATCGTAGAAAGCTGCTGCGTTAGCGTACGGTCCAGCACAAAACGATATTGTGCCGGTAGAAAGGCTTTGCTAGAAGGCTTCCCAAATTTCGGCAAGGACGTTTGCTGTTCAAACTGTTCCAGATACTCTCTCCAATATGAGAGAGCAGCCTGTTTATCTTGCTTTTCCAGCCATCGAATAAACAGACTGTATGGTTGCACCGGCTCAAGGGAGATCGGAGCACCGTTCTTTAAGGATAAATAGACGGAAA
Organism: Brevibacillus fortis; assembly: GCF_003013395.1. Lineage (GTDB taxonomy): Bacteria > Bacillota > Bacilli > Brevibacillales > Brevibacillaceae > Brevibacillus > Brevibacillus fortis. Next base: position 72,990 of record NZ_PXZM01000003.1, read on the forward strand.
GCAAGTCATCAAAAATAATGCTGAAGCACCAACCATCCATGAGTATGTGATGGAAACTCCAGATGACTTGGTATTCGCTCTCCGTCATTTGGAAAATAGCCACTCTCATCAACGAATCTTTCGCCAGATGAAAGGTTTTCTCTTGGTCATTCCTTTTGTACTGCGTGTAGCGCTGCTGCTTTTCTTGCACGTCGTATGCAGTTAAATCGCAAAATAGGATAGGAATGGGCCGTTCCTTCAGGACAACCTGCAAAGGCTGCTTTAATTTTTCATAGAGAAACAGCGTACGGAACACATCATATCTCTCTACCAGCACACGCAAGCTATTGGTAAACAAACCAACATCAAGATCGCCCTGAATCGAAATGGACATCTGTACAAGATGAGAGTTATGTTCTTCGTCTAGCAAGGCGTGAAATAACATTCCCTCTTGCATGGGCGTCAATAAATACATATCTTGTACTTGTTCTTTGGTAAATATGCTCATTCCGGCACCTCGATATCAACATTATTTGTCATATTTGTATAAAAATGGTAGTAGAAAGCATGTTTTTCCCCACTAAATATTATCAAGAGCTTATTTAGTTAAGCGTATCGGCAAGTAATTCGAAGATGTCATCCATTTCCTCCATTTGAAGTCCTTTCAGACTAAAATCACTTGGAGTCCGCTCTACTTCTTTTTTCTGCGAGCAATGCGTGATGATTGACCGGAGATGTTTACGATAGTTCTCACTCAATTGATGAATAGACTCTTCTCTAAACTGCTCCTCGCTGTAAGTAAATGTGATGAGAAGCTCTCCACCTTCAATTCTTCCCGTAATATTCAAAGCGGTATAAATCTCGGAATCGGGACTCAGATTGTTCTTTCCATCCGCCCCCAGCGAGTTGCCCGAACTATACGGAGAACGGCTAAACTGTTCACTGTTAAAGCCTGAGTCAAACTGACCCAAGTAGTTAAACGTTACTTCGGGTTGCAAGGAAAAGGACAAGGAACGTCGTCTTTCCGGTTCTGTCATATACTTTAAGATTTCATAGCCAATGCCTTTATTGGGGATTTTCCTCAGGTTTTCTTTCGTGCATTTGATATGGTCAGGTAAGTGACGAATTTGACTCAAATCTAGTAATACTGGATATTGGGACGTAAACCATCCTATTGTTCTTGTCACGTTAGCCTGTTCGATCACATCTTCGCGCCCGTGCCCTTCCAGATTAATCACGATTTGGTCATGCCTGCTCCACTCTGCGACGGCCAGCCCCAACGCTGCCAGTAACAGATCATTGATTTCGGTTTGATAAGCAGAATTTGCCTGCTTCAACAATTGTTCGGTTTCCTCTGCTAGTAATCCGACCTGTATGTTTCGGATACTCTTCTGTTTACTGCCCACCGTTTCATAATCTTTCGGAAGAGAAGCATTCCTAGCTACTGATTCGAGATTCTCCCAATACGGTATTTCTCTTTGCAACTCATCACTATTCGCATACTCGTTTAGCCATACTGCCCAATTTTTAAAAGAATCCGTTTTTTCTGGGAGGACGATATCTTTTCCTGCTAGTACTTGACTGTATGCCGTTGCTAGATCCTCAAATAAGATGCGCCAAGAAATTCCATCCATGACTAAATGATGGAAAGCCAAAAACAAATGATCGCCTTGGAGCGTATGAAACAGCGCTACCTTTACCAAATCTCCTTCTTGTAAATTCATGCTGCTATGCAAACGTCTCGTCTCTTCTTCGATCGCTTGCTGAACATCCGAATGCGAGGTCAAATCGTATTGAAGGAAATGGTATAAATCGTTATCCAACCCACGATTCTGTTGAACGATTCTCCCATTCTCTTGCTGATAAACCATGCGGAGCGCGTCGTGATGCGAAAGGATTTTATCCAGGGCCTTTCGGATGGCTTCAGGATCAAATCCCTGTTCACGATACAGCACATACGATTGGTTCCAATGGAACATATTCGTAAAGTTCTTTTCAAAGAACCATTGTTGAATCGGCGTTAACCTGACAGGGCCTTCTATGATTCCCTGATCACTTTTTCTCGTCGTACTTTTGACAAAAAGAGCAACCTGAGAAATTGTCGGGTAATTCAGCAAATCTTTCGTATCTAGCTTTAGTTGATAGGCATGCAAACGAGCTGCGACCTGGATCGCTTGAATGGAATCCCCACCGAGTGAGTAAAAATTATCGCGAATCCCAATTTTCTCGATTCCTAATACCTCTTGCCAAACGCTTGCGAGAATCGATTCTGTCTGATCTCTAGGGGCTTCATATGCAAGATTTGTCTGAGCAGAAAAATCAGGTTCAGGCAATGCTTTGCGATCAATCTTGTCATTTGGCGTGAGTGGCATTTTATCCAGCTTCACGAAATAGGAAGGAAGCATGTACGCAGGAAGCTTTTGAGCGGCAAATTCTCTGATCTGCGTAGGAGTTACTTCCAATTGCGAAATAAAATAAGCGCACAAAAAGGGGTGAGCATATTGGTCTTCTCTAGCGACTACCACTGCCTCTTTTATTTGTTCATGTTTCAGCAAAACGGACTCGATTTCACCCAACTCTATCCGATGACCCCTGATTTTCACCTGATGGTCGATTCTGCCGAGAAACTCGATTTCTCCATTCGGCAGCCATTTGGCGAGGTCTCCTGTTCTGTACATCTTCTCTCCTGGTACGAACGGATTATCTACAAATTTTTCGGCGGTCAAATCTGGACGATTCCAGTATCCTCTGGCTAAGCCTGCTCCACCTATGCATAATTCGCCCTCACTGCCAATTGGCTGCAGCTGTAGCTCTTCATTGACAATATAAGCGCACGTATTTTGAATCGGTTTTCCGATTGGGATCGTTTGGTTGATGAGCGCATTGGAAGGTGCCTCCCATATCGTCGCGCAAATGCTTGTTTCCGTAGGTCCGTATGCATTTACGTACCTTACTTTGTTTTTCCATCTATTCACTAAAGGGAAGTTGGCAGCTGAACCTGCCGTAATCATGATGCGAAGTGTAGTAAGATGATCTGGGTTGAGGTGAGTTAAATAAGTGGGTGGCAACGTGATGATGGTCAATTCATTTTCATTCAAATAGTTTTCAAAACTGATGAAATCATGAATCGTCTGTTTGGAAAGGACGTAGAGGCTGGCACCGGTTAGTAAAGCCATGAACATTTCCCATACCGATGCATCAAAAGACATGCTGGCAAATTGCCCAATCCTGTCTGCAGGTGTAACGCCAAACGTATTTTGGAAGAATGTTTGCAAATTAGCGATCCCTTTATGCTCCAGCATGGTTCCTTTCGGTTTGCCGGTTGTGCCTGATGTATAAATGACATACGCCAAGTCTGTAGGCTTGCTTGGTAAGTGAAGATTGGAATCTGAGCGAGTATCCAGTTTTTCTTCTTCGAGAACAACTACAGGACCACGGTATCCGACGTCATAAACAAGCTTGCTGACGTTTTTCTGAGTGATGACGATTTTGGTCTGACTGTCTTGCAGGATATATTGAATCCGATCACGGGGATATTCGATATCGATAGGAACATACGCTCCGCCAGCCTTGAGAATGGCCAGAATAGCCGTAACATATTCAATGGATTTTTCCATCATGACACCGACAATGCAGTCGGTTGTAATCCCTTTTTCGATCAGTGCTCTTGCTAATTGGTTGGCTTTCCTATTGAGCTCCTGGTAGGTTAAGCGCTCGTTTTCATAAACGATGGCAACTCTGTCTGGCACAGCTTCTGCTCGTTCCTCGAACAACTGATGAATCGACTTATCCTGTGGATATTCAGCCTTTGTATCATTAAACAAGGCTACCTGTTCTTTTTCCCACTCCAAGTCGATGAGATTGGCCTGATTTGTTAACATATGTCCCCTCCGATAATTGGCAAACTTTTGTTTATCATGAAGTGTGACAAAACAATGTGATGGCCAAACAAGTGACAGTTAAGGTAAAAGCGGTTAACAAAACTGCAAGAAAATGAATGGTATTGAAAAAAATGGAAGTATCAATTTCAACAACATTAAGTATAATGGGCGAATGTAACAAAATATGTGGGAATTTGTATCTTTTTTGTAATTACCATCCAGTAATCTATATCTATGGTCATGAACCGATTTTCACCTTCAAATTCTCCAAGATTTTACAAACTTTCACAATGGGGATAATTCCCTGTTTGTGTTGAAGTGTTTTCAGGACAAAAGCCTCTTACCATTATTTGGATAAACAATGTTCACTGGTACTCTAGCCCAATGGGTTCACAACATCGTTGCAGCAAAAATAACCATCACACCTCCGTATTCGCGAGGTTCGTTTGTGTATCACCCTTTCATGAAAAATTGTCCTGCGAAGTCATCGTTATGTTCTGCATACATATTCTTGCGTAGCTTAAACTTTTATTCATTATAGCAGAGAGAATATTTCTGTACAGATAAAAATAGGTATTTTTTGTAAAAAATGTTTATTTTTAAAAAACCAGGTCTTTAAATCACTAAGGACCATAGTCCTAACTAATGGCAAGTACGATATTGTTAGCTCACGTTTTCGAGGACGTAAAAAGGCCCACACTTTGTGTTTCTAAACAAAAGTGTGAGCCCTCTGCTTGACAATAAGCCTAAGCATCTCAGGAGGTTTATGCCCTTGCCCTTATTCTTTTATCACAATGTTCTTCTCCTGCAGTCGCTTGTTCGTAGCACTTCTGACTAGTGTAAATACGACGGCAAAAGCAGGAATACCAAGCAACATGCCCATGATACCAAATAAACTTCCACCCACTAACAAGGCCAGCATGACCCATAAGCCCGCTAATCCGATGGAATTCCCTACGACCTTTGGATAGATAAAGTTACCCTCGATTTGTTGCAATACAAGAATAAATACGACGAACCAAATGGCTTTCACCGGATCAACCATCAAGATGATAAACGCACTGGGAATGGTCCCGATGTAAGCGCCAAAGATCGGAATAATGCTCGTTACGCCAATGATCACACTCACCAGAAGCGCATATGGCATATGGAACATCCACATGCCGACAAAACAGAGCGAGCCAAGTATCAGTGCCTCAGTAAGCTGACCCGCTATGAAACCACTGAATGCTTTGTTCGTAATTTCACCAATTTCTACAGCCCTGTCCGCCCTCTCTTTTGAGGAGTAGGCATATAGCAATTTTTTCGCGATCATCGTTAACTTTTCCTTACTGAGCAGCAAGTAAACGGACAGCATCAGACCCATGATAATATCGATAAAGCTGATCGTAAACATTTTCGTGAATTCCAAAATCACAGGAATCGAAGTCAAGAAAAACTGTCCAAACTTGGTCAGAATCTCATTCCACTTCTCTACGAGTGTATTCCACAGATCGCCAGACAAATGAAACTTCGCTGCGATACTATCCACGAATGCTTTCAATGATTCCATATTATTCGGCAGACTAAAGGCAAGCACGGAAATACTCGAGATCAACTGAGGAACAATAAACCACATCAAAAATGTCAACAATACCAGAACAGTCGCTAATGTTAACAAAATGGAAAATGGACGTCTCACTCTCAACCAGATTCGATTGTTTCGCCGATTGATGGGAGCAAATACTCTCTCTTCATAAAATCTCAGTAAAATGTTTAAAATGTAGGCAATGGCGATACCATAAATGACGGGATCCAATAAATCAAATATTTCAAAGACGAACAACTTGACAGCCGTAAAATTCCAGAACAGAACGAACAATAGTACGGTGTAAGTCGCAATCATGATGTATTTCTTCATATCTGGCCAGTTTATTCTATCCATCATTCTCTTACAGACTCCTAACGATTGTGATTTCTAAGGTGATGAGCTTGTCCATAACTTTTCCAATTAGTATGTCCACAGGTTTACAGCAGATTCTCACCAAGCCTTTATTATATCTTGAATGCCCCACAAAAACCAAACAAAAACACCCATGCGTCGGGTGTTTTGTTATATCAAGCTTGCTTGTACGCAGCCCGTACCCGTTCGATCTGGGCAAGATGGTCGCGAACATGCTCAACTCGATATTCAAGCAACTCTTTAAAGGTGAACCGCCCTGCATCTGCATAAACTCCTACACGCTCATATTGATCACAGGTCAACGTTTCCAGAATGGTTTGCATACTACAGCGGAGCATTTGAAATAATTGGAGGTACTGGTCACGGTCCAACAGATCGTACGCCAAGTTATCCACCCAAGCACGCTGATCAAACGAAATCAAAAGTGGCTCTTCCTCAGCCAATACTTTTTTCAACCGATGTGTAGACAAAATTTCGGAATCCGTTACATGGATAAGGATTTGATGAATGCTCCATTTATCTGGTGCTGGCTTGAAGCGAACCTCTTCCTCGGTCAATCCTTCTATTGCTTCCCGAAGCATGTTGTATCCACGACCATACTCTTCTATCAACGCTTCCACTCTTGTCCCCTCCTTGAATTTCACACATGCTTTCCTGTGATTATAGTATGTTTGGTTAAGGGGTAAAAGTAGGCAAACGTACCGCTTTGATAGCTTCATTTAATTCTGCTTCGGATTCGTTAACCTTCGTTATAAAAGCTCAACAATGCTAAGCAGTATTTTGTGTTTGAGGGCTATTTCCCTGCTCGGTTAAATAGAATAAAAAAACGTTTAGTCATCCTTTGTCGTGACTAAACGTTTTTGGTATGAATTCAAGCTGCACGTATCAATTCCCGATCTCGTTTGCCGTGTAGCCAGTGATACAGTGGGATACTGAAAAGGATAAAGGCAACCATCCCGACGAAAATCGTACGGTATCCTGTATGCGGTACGATAAATCCTAACAGATACGGCCCGATTCCTAAACCTAGATCATACAAAATGTAGTAAGTAGAGGTTGCTAATCCAAAGCGATGTGGAGAGGTCACCTTCACAGCTACCGTTTGGGCAATGGAGTTAAAGTTTCCGAAGCCCACTCCAATCATTGCGGCAGATAGCAGCAGCATCCAGGTAGTAGATGCTTGACTGAATAAAAGCATTCCTAGAGCAAATATCACCAGGCTGGGGTATGTCACAATGTTCGCCCCCCTTGCGTCCATTAGCTTTCCAGTGAATGGTCGCGAGAGGATAATGACGATGGCGTACACCAAGAAGAAGTAGCTGGATGCTGAGGAGAGATTAATTTCGTCCGCGTAAAAGGATAAAAATGACAAGACGCCCGAATAGCTAAAACCGATTAATAAGGCAATGAATGAAATCGGCAGGGCTTTCGGTTCGATGAATTTCGAAAGCAGAGAACCTTTTGCTTCCTCCTTCACGCTTGCGGAAAGTACCGGAACATTGATTTTTACCATGGCATAAAACATCAAACAAATCAGGGAAAACACGACATTCATCGTAAAGATCCAGATGAACCCATTTTCAAGCCGCAATAAGATCATACCGAGAAAAGGACCAATTGCAGTGGCTAAAATCGCACTTAAACTGTAATAGCCAATCCCCTCACCCTTGCGAGACGCAGGCAAGATTTGCGCAATAATGGTACCTGTTGCTGTACTGGCGATACCAACTGCAATCCCTTGCAGCAATCGATTAACCAGTAGCAAGCTGATATGGAAAGTGAAAAAGTAAAGGAACGAAGTGACAGCAAAAAATCCTAACCCAATCCAAAGCGTTTTTTTCGTACCAATGTGACTAATCGCTCTACCGGTGACCAATCGACCAATCAAAGCACCAATAATAAAGATGCTTGAAACCAATCCGGCTGAACTGGTCGAAGCGTGAAATTCTGTTTTGGCATACGAAGCAATCGTAACCATTAGTAAGAAATACATAAGTGTAAGAAGAAAATTGATGAAAGAAACAATGACAAACTCCTTTGTCCAAAGCCTATCCTTTTTCACTGCTTACCCTCTTCTCTTTAGGTTCATGATTAGTTTTTCTAGCACTGAGGCTACTGCGTCTCTTTCCTCCCGTGAGATACCCTCCATTACTTCTTCCAAGAATGGATCAGTCGCTTCCATAATCGTCTTATGTAGCGCTTCACCTTTCTCTGACAAATACATAATTTTTTGCCGTTTGTCTGTTCCAGATGAAATCGAGATCAATTCACGCGCAGCTAATTTTTGTGCAATCGGTGTAATCGCCGGCTTCTCTACTTGCCAATAATCGGCGACGTCGCTAAAAGTAGCAGCTCCATTATTCTTGAGATAACGAATTAATGCCCATTGCGTGACGGATATTCCGAATGGCAGTAACTCCTCTTGCAATTGGTTATTGTACATACGGTGTGTGAATGCGACTTTTGAAAAGAAAGGGTACATAGTAGCTCCTTTGTTATTCGTTTTAGTTAATTAATTTAATTAATTATATATCTTTACTTGTTGGTTGAGAAGGTCTAAATAACGATGGGTAATAATCTTGTGGCTTTTTAGAGGCGACGCCCTACGCACCCCTCTCTATTGGTCGCATCCGACAGTTACTGGCCCGTTTTACTCAAGGTTGGCTGCCACCATTCCGGAAGATACCCTTTATCTGTATCGGGAGCAAAATCTCCAGCAGCTCATTCAAAATTGTGGGGTTTTTATCAACCATACCTACTTGGCAAGATTACCTGCCAAAAAGCAAGGCGGGAAATTTCTCATTCGAGATGCCAAAGGAAACTGGATCATCCATCCCGATTTTGACCGTTTGTTGAAGCGAATGGACTCGCTACGTGATCAAGGCAAATTGCATTTGACGACCATACGCGAAATCATGGATTATTGGCTCGCCCTCTCTCAAGCTTGCCCATTCCCATTGCCTCGCCGCTTGACTCTCCCCTTAACGGGAAAGTTATACTCGGTACAGAACATACGCAAGTAAGGAGGTTTCGCCATGTTTAAAATCAGTGAATTTGCGAAGATTAGTCAAGTCTCCGTCAAAACACTCCGTTACTATGACCAAGTGCATTTGCTCAAGCCAGCTCATACCGACAAATTTTCAGGTTATCGGTATTATACGGCTGACCAAATGTTTCAGCTTAATCGGATTTTGGCCTATAAAGAATTGGGTTTCTCATTAGATCAAATTCGTCAGATGATGAGCGAGCAAATCCCACTCGAACAAATCAGGGGGATGTTTCGAATCAAGCAAAGCGAAATTCAGTCCATTCTGGATAAGGAGCAAGCAAGATTGAATCTCATCAAGGATCGCCTGTACGCCATCGAAAATGAAGGGAAAAGCCTGCCTTCGCATGACGTTATTCTAAAAAAAGTAGAGCCGCAGCTCGTCCTATCCTATCGAAAAAGAACTCCATTCAATAAAATACCCGAGCTATTCCAACAGCTGGACGATCATTTGGGACGTTCTGGTCAATCTTCTCTTTCCCGGATGGTTCTTTGGCATGGCTGTGAGGAATGTGATGACAACATGGATGTGGAAGTGGCGCGTCTAATTTCTCAGGACTTTCAGACCGTCCCCCCCTTTACCGTAAAGCAATTGCCGGAAATTCCGTTGATGGCTACGCTCATCCATCATTGTCGGACGACATGCCGTTGCACTGCGAGTGTCGAATTGGCGTTGTGGATTGAACGAAATGGATATCGGATCAAAGAGAACGAACCCCGTCGTGAAATTTGTGTTCGTCGTGAAAGTCCAGATGACCCGGACTCTTACGTCGCCGAGCTCCAGATTGCCGTCGAAAAAGCTTGAAAATAGAACATGTGGAGAGGAGATTCAGCTTTTGAACAGACAGCAAAAGTTCCTAACTTTTACCTTATTTTTATTGACCTTCGTCCTGGGTACGAGTGAATTTGTCATTATCTCGCTGCTTAGTGATGTGGCATCCGAGTTGGGCATATCGATCTCAACAGTAGGCTCGCTAGTATCAGCCTTTGCCATTGCATTTGCAATCGGTACACCGATCTTAACGGCGATATTCAGCCGATTTGCCAAGTATCCACTCATACTTACGTTGATCGGGGTCTTTATTACAGGGAATATTCTTACGGCTTTATCTGAGTCGTATGCCTTGCTTCTTGTTTCCAGAATCTTGACTGCCGTTGTGACCGGGGTTTTGATTGCACTTGCCATGGCCGTTGCCAGTGAAACGATGCCTGCTGAGAAAAGGGGGCCCGCAATTTCTATCATTTTTGCTGGCTTCACGATCGCCAGCGTGGTTGGGGTTCCAATCGGTACTTTTATTGGACAATGGGGCGGTTGGCAAATGGCCTTTTGGTTTGCGGCACTATTAGGGATCATTTCTCTCCTAGCAAGTGCAGCGACCATCCCGAAAGGACTTAAGAGATCGAACAGTTCCTTGCAAAAACAAATCGGGTTATTGACCAATACACGTATCATCATCGCGTTCTTTATTCCGGCATTAAGCATCGGCGCGACCTACACAGTCTATACGTATTTAACTCCTTTGCTGCAAGACGTGCTCTTCGTACCGAATCAATATTTGAGTCTCGTATTTTTACTGTACGGGGTGATTTCTATCTTTAGCACGCTGATTGGTGGGAAACTGGCAGCTCACAACGGGATTGGAAAGCTCCGGTATGTTTATCTGATGCAAGCCGTCATTCTCGCATCTCTTTATGCTTCGCCGCATTCCCTACTCGGTGGATTCATCAGCCTATCCTTTATGGCGCTGGTCGTTTACATCATGAATTCCACGATGCAATTGTACTTTATTGATTTGGCCGATAAACATTATCCCGCTGCCAGAGATTTGGCTTCCTCATTAACTCCCGTCTCTGTCAATGTTGGGATCGCCCTCGGATCAGCTTTAGGTGGATTTATAACGACAAACAGGGAACTCATTGATGTTTCTTGGGTCGGTGCGATTGTCGCGATCGCGGCATCCTTGCTGACATTTATCAGCTACAGTTTAGATCGCAAAGCGATGTCCTATCACACGCATACATTAGAGGACTGTCAAACACGAAAATAACGCAAATAGAGGAAGAAGCTTCCCTTCATGTTTCCAGGGAAGCTTCTTATTCCTTCATCTATTGAGATAATTTCACCAAGCTGTAGTTTTTCTTGCCTTTGCGGATAATGATGAAGCGGCCGCCGATAGCGAGACTTGGTGTTACTTCCAGTTCGAGATCGGTAACGCGCTCGCCATTCATGGAGATAGCGCCTTTTGTAATATCCTCACGCGCTTGACGCTTGGAAGGCTCAATGCCGATCTCAACAAGCCAGTCAACAATGTTCTTCGTTTCGAGGGTAGATTCATACGTCGGCATTTCTTTGAAGCCTTGCTCGATCTCATCTGCCGATAGCGATTTAATATCACCCGTAAACAAAGCTGCTGTAATGCGCTTCGCCTGCTCCAGCATTTCCTCGCTGTGCACAAATTTCGTCATTTCCTCAGCCAGCGCTTTTTGCGCCTCGCGTTTATGTGGCTCGGTCTGTACTTTTTCAGCCAGCTCTTCAATTTGTTCTTTGGAGAGGAACGTAAAGTATTTCAAGTATTTCACAACATCGCGGTCATCGGTATTCGCCCAGAATTGGTAGAATTCGAATGGTGTTGTTTTGTTTGGATCGAGCCAGATAGCTCCTCCTGCTGTCTTCCCGAATTTCGTACCATCTGCCTTCAGCATCAGAGGAATGGTGAGACCGAATGCTTTTGCTTCTGGTCCTTCTTTTTTGCGAATCAGATCGAGACCGCTCGTGATGTTACCCCACTGGTCGGAACCGCCGATTTGCAGCTGAACATCTTCATGTTTGTACAGATGCAGGTAATCCAGCGATTGCAGAATTTGATAGGAAAACTCCGTGAACGAAATGCCGCTTTCCAATCTGCTCGACACAACATCTTTGGCAAGCATCGTGTTGATGCTAAAGTTTTTACCAAAATCACGCAAAAATTCAATGACATTGATTTTGTGCGTCCAGTCGTAGTTGTTCACCAAACGGATTTGGTTGTCGCCTTCTGTAACGAACAGCTTCTTCATTTGAGCGGTAAGTGCATCTACGTTCTCCTGAATTTGTTCCAGTGTTTGCAAAGAACGCTCAGATTGACGGCCGCTCGGATCGCCAATCGTACCTGTTGCACCACCGATCAAAATGACCGGACGATGACCAGCGAGCTGGAAGCGTTTCAGTACCATGAAAGGAATCAAGTGACCGATATGCATGCTGTCACCTGTTGGGTCCACACCACAATATAACGAGACTGCTTTTTCATTCGTTAATTCTCGCAGCCCTTCTGCATCTGTTTGCTGATTGATGGCTTCGCGCCATTCGAGTTCATCGATAATATTCACTGCCATACACTCCTTCAATCTCCTATGATGAAAATAAAAAATCGCCCCTTGTCTATTGTAGACATAGGGACGATTGAATAACCGTGTTACCACCCATCTTGCACAATGGACCCAAACGCTTGCTTTAGGCCAATCATGCCACTCGTCGCGAGTTATCGTTCGCGGTGCCGCTCGGCATTACCCGAGATACTCCAGAGTGTAATTCGCTCGCTTACTGTGTACCGGGTTCCATCAACCCCCGGCTTTCTAGAACAGGGAATAAGCTGCTACTGCGCTCTTTCAACGTATGTTCATATGAATTACAGACAGTATATTGAAATAAGTTAGCAATGTCAACCATCTAGCTATTATTCCGCTAACATCCCTTATTTTATTTTCGTGAGACCGTCAGAAGTTAGTTCATAGACAGTTGTTGCGACTTCCTGTAAATACCGTCGATCATGCGAAATACTGATAATCACACCGTCAAAAGCGGCTAACGCATGGCACAGAACAGGAGTCGTCAAAGGACTGAAGTTTCTGGTCGGTTCATCCAGTATCAATATTTCACATTGATCCAAAATCATTTTTAACAGGAGCAATTTCGCTTTCTGTCCCCCAGACAAGTTTTGAATGGGTTGATGCATCTCCTCTTTTGTAAATCTCATACTGCCTAAATACGTATACGCTTTTGTAATCGCATCTTTACTCCCCGATGTTTCCAAGAATTCAATCGGTGTTTTCGTTGAATCCAACCGGTCTTCATAGTTTTGGGGCATGTAACCGATCTTTAATGCCGAATGCTCGACTAGCTCATCCATGATCTTTTTCAACAACGTCGTTTTTCCGATCCCGTTTTCCCCAATGATCGCGACTTTTTCTGGACCCTTGATGGTTAAGTGAATCTGTTTCGATAGCTGTTTGTTCGCGATTTGCAGTATTTCCAATGAATAGTCAAGAATTTGTTTACTGCGAGGCACGTGTACCGCAAAATCAAAACGGAATTCACTTGCCTCTTCCACACTCGGTACCTCTTGAAATGTCTCGGATGCCCTCTCTATGCGCTCCTTTTGATTTTTCAGAGACTTGATTTTCTTTTGCAATCGCGGATCTGACCGGGATACGTTCCGATGTTGATGCTCTGCCTTATTCCAAACGTCATGCCATTTCGCCATTTGCTTTTTATGGTCTGAAGCTTGCTTTTTCGCTATCTGTTCTTGTTTGCTCAAGTGGTTCTCGCGATTGCCGAGGTAACTCTCATATGGTTCTCTTGAAAACGTATACTTGGGTACTTGTTTGCGCTTTGTCAGTTCCATATGAAGGATACCGTTTGCTGTATTCGCGATAAATGTTTCATCATGCGATACATATAAGACAGGAAAAGTCGTCTGTTGTATAAAGCCTTCCAGCCACTCCATCGTTTGAATATCCAAATCATTCGTGGGTTCATCCAGCAATAGAACATCAGGATTCTGAGCCAACAGACTTAAAAACCGGTATTTGAAGCGTTCACCCCCGGAAAGAACACCCATCTTTTGATCTGAATCCAATGAATGAATGCCGAAATCATCCATCGCTCTCAGCAGCTCTTTGCTCCATTGATTTTCGGCAAAAAAGTCGGCAATGGTCATTTGTTTTTCTTTGTCCGATAGCTCCTGTGATAGAAAACCCAATGAATAGTCGCTTCTCATCACTTTCCCTTCAAATGTGCAATACTCGGCAATCAGTTGTTCATTGTAGATAAATTTTAGTAAGGTGCTTTTTCCATTTCCTTCTTCACCGATGATGGCGATCTTGTCGCCTGTTTGAATGTTTAAATGCAAATCATGTAGGAGAGTCCTGCTGTCTTTCTTGGTCGTAATCGTAATGCTATGCACTTCTATCATGTGCTTCCCCCATTTCATTTCTGTGTTTTCACCGATTTATTTGTTGTTCATGTGCATCACCCTCCGATTTTTGACAACAAAAAAAGATGCTTCTGTCCAATAAACAGAAGCATCTTGCTCTCATACTTGAAATCGCTATATGAAAAATAGACCATACAGGGATTCAGGATATAAATTTCGGGTGAATTTGGCTTCTTGTTTATTTATTATAGGATTGGCTTTTCCAATAAATAAACAATTGCGCAAATGATTCACCCTCCGATCAAAGTAGTTGAGTTCAATATAGCATGGCCTTCTAAATAATGTCAATGAAGCTATCTATCCGACCAAGGCTAGCAATTGTGCAAGCTTATCTTTGAGGGAAGACGATTCCTTTTTTACCGCCTGTGCGAGCTTCTTGTTCCCGCCGAATATGCGATAAATAACGGTTTCCCGATGGTAATCTTCCATCGCTGCAAGCTCCGCGATGAGAGCATCCACCAGTTCTTCACGATCGATGGCGATATTTTTCAAAGGCTTCGCCCCTTCGCCACTGCCAAGCAAAAGAGAGACGAGTACTGGCATAATCTCTACGGTTACACCGTGCGCCTCCATAAAAGGAATGGCATAATCGTCCTGGGCAGACTGATGCTCGGTGTCGACCAGCTGCATATACCGTTGAACGAGTGGAAAATAATCGCTGCTAGACAAGCCAAGCGCAAATACCGCATAGGTGCCAGGCATGACCGATTTCTCACTAGGCTCAACATCCCCATACCACGCGAACTCCTCCATCGCAAGCTCAGCATATTCTGCGAGCTTCGGAAATAAGGCAGGGTAACGGGACGCATTCGCAAAAAACTGATGGAGTCCTGACTTTGCCAGCTTTTTTAATGGCAGGTAGTGCTTTTCGCTGCTCTTCAGCTTGAGCTTGTACCCCTTAGGAAAGCCTTCCCTCAACAGGCTGTTGATAAAATCAATCGCTTCACCATAGGCGGCTTCTTCCTCAGATACGATACGGATGTCAATCGCTTGCAAAACGTCATTGGCACTTGCTTGAATCAGACTGCTTTTATACCCGTTTTCAAAGCGACCGCTTCCCCGTTTTACATAGTCCATAGCCTGCTTAGAGCCAAGCTGAACAGCGAGGTCCAGGTACTTCTTACGGGTGTCCGGCTCCCTGTTACCCATTTTTAGGGCGACGAACAGGAAAAAGTCTAGGTCCTCTATTTTGGGTTCCTGACGATCCTGCTCAGGCTTCAAAACCCAATCCATTCCATAATGCCCAGTACGATCAAAATACTTCTCTAAAAAACGCTCCTCCACCCAGCCTCTTAAAGCCAAAGTATAGTGGTATGTCCACGAATCACTGCGTTCTTTATTGGAGCGCAACTTATCGCTAAGACGCTGGATGAGCGGTTCGACAACCTCCTGCTTTTGTTCCAACAGATCGAGATTGACGAGACAATGAGCGAAGAAAAAATCGTCTTTTTCATGCGGACGTACTGGAAGCTCCGACATAATTTTTGTCTCGATAAAGTGATCCAGCTCTTGTTTTAGACTCTCGAGTTTTCGTTCGTTTACGAAATGGTGAGAATGGCACTGCATCGATTGTTTCCACTCGAATTCAAAGACGAGCTCGAAGCGGTAATCAAAAAAGTGAGGATCATAGTCGTTGGAATGGAAAAGGGAATCCATTCGTTCACACAGTGCGGGAAAAAACTCTTGCTTGAGAATTTCCTCTGTAAGCTCCTCCATGTAAGAACCCGCGTCGTATTTGTACGAGTCGTCACTCCATTTGAAAGGTTCATGGATATCCACGTGGATTTTGCCATTGGCCCAATTGAGTTTTCCTTTTCTCCATGCCATTCTCAGGTAGTCTTTGATCCCTGCCTGCAGTCGACTCCAGTCTTTGATATCGCTGATCCGCTGGCTCTCTTTTTGGTAAATGTCTTGAATGGAAGTCCATACATCGTTTAGAAATGCTTCTGCTGCCTGATTCATTGACTGATTCTCCTCCTGCAAAAAAACAGTGCTACCGTCTTAACCGATGACCTTGACGACATTGCCCTCGCTATCGGTAATATTGGTTTTCACAATGCTTATGGCAATTCCTTTCAGGGAAGGGATATCAAAGCTGCTTTCCTTAGGAAGCAATTGCTTGCTGAGTGCAACAGCGGTCGGATCATCTAAGATAAAACGAATGACGTCCTCTCCAGGAATACATTCAGGCTTCTCCCCTGCCTCAAATACAACTCGGACATCAGGTCCCACTAAACTCAGGCTCTCCCCTTTTTTAATGCGACCCCGGAGAATTTTTCCGATTACTTCCGCTTGCTTTGCTCCGAGCCTGAGGGTCGAATGCGTCTTTTTAAACAAGCTTTTCTTACCTAGCTCCCAACCTAACTGGCTGACAAACAAATAGGCAGTGTTGGATCCTTCTTGTTCCATTCCACTCTGAACAGCAGCAGAAACTGTAGCATTCCGAAGGAGCGAATCACGCTCGAGATCGGTTATGTAGGAAGGCATGAATGGCAAGCCAGCATCGAGTACGCCACGTGTATTCCAAGCCATCATCGCATCGAGTTCATCGCCTGTGATTCCCACCATTTGCAAGAATTGTACCCGACCATTCGGTGTATCGATTTCGGCAAGCTGCGGGTCCTTGACAAAAGCGAGGGCAGTCAGTAGGGTATCAGCGCCCAAGCAAATCGGACCGTTTGCATCCAAATGATCACCTGCATGAAAAACATTGCCGGTGTTGAATACGTATCGTCCCATATTTTGAAGCAGATTCAGCGCCCATGCAGGCGGTTCTTCCTCGTCGTCCCCTCGCGCCAATCGAAACGTCAATTCAAAGCCAAAACCGCTTTCCTCTTCATTCTCGGATTCCTTTTCATACAGCTCGCTAAATCCATACGTGACAAAATGCCAATGCGGATAGGGCTCGACCGCTTTGTAGGCGCTAATTCCATCCAATGGATCGTTGCCACCTAGCGCATACGAGATGAGCGTCCCGTAATGCTTAGGCTCCTGTTCTCCATAAATCTTTACCATCTCCTGATCAATGGCATCCCAGCCCGTTGATGTCGTTTCTTCATTCATTTCTTCGTTCAACTCGCTTGCCTCCTATGCAGTGACTGTCTTAACAATAGCCAAAGTGAAATTTTTGGATACTCTATCAGACGGTCAATACCACTTTGCAAATTACATCGTTCTCATTCCCTTCTATAGGAAAGTCTTTAATTGCCTTGTGTTATTCCATTCGGAACGACTGGCTTCGATAACCAGTGCTGGTCGGTTTGTACATGATTTTTGCGCACAAATTTGGCGGCAGACTGTTTAAAATCTTCGTAAGGAAACCTCTCCGTTATTCGTACCACGTACCCCTCTTGTTCTCCGCCAAAGACAGATTGTCTGGTGTAGCAGCTTTTGACGGTCTCTTCCTTCCAATTCCCTCTGTATAAGACAGGCGCTGTTTCTAAGCCAAGTAATTTGGCCCATTCTACCGTTTCATCCCACGACAAGCATTCATTGTTTTCGTTCCAGATGGAGAAAACGTAGAAATAGCTCGTTAGGTGCTCGTAGTAGATCGAGTGCAGTGCATATACATTTTCCCCGCAAATTCTCCAGCCTTCCGGGATATGAAACGAAATCGTCCCGTGCAACATTTTTACCCAATGTCTAGATGCGTGGTCTTTGCTATCCAGTGACCTTGCGTGGATGTGGTTTCGGTAAAGCGTGGTATTTTCGCCATCCAGCTTTTCAGTCACGACTATTTCTTTTCCCTCGAAATGACGAACCGTTCGTAAGATTTTATCATCGTCGGTTCTACTTCTTGACCAGGGTAAATGAAAGGTTCTCGGGTATTTTTTCAACATCGTTTTTCACCTCCTTATTTGGCATAGGCATCTCCTTCCTTAAAGAAGTACAGTTTCCACAGGTACTCTTCGCCCAATAAATGATAAATCTCGGAAATATCTTGCTGCGTTCCGTAGTTAATCTTCATGTGCATTTGAATCAGATTGACAACTTCGAAGATAAAACCATCTTCGAATCCTAATTCTTTTAAGAAATGGCAAGCAATTTGCGCAGAAACATGTTCGTGTCCGTAGTAAGAGTAATGGCCTTTCATCGGTTTGTACGTTTTGCAAAATGGTTTTCCTGTATCGTGAAACAAGGCGACCACTTGCATGAGAAATTTGTCTTCTTCCGTGTAAAAGGCGTTTACATAATCGAAAACATGATACGTATGCTTGCACAAAGGATATTGATGATAAGGGTTTTCCTGATTAAACTGATACATCTCATGGAAGATCGGAATGGCATTCAACCTGTCGAACAACACTTCATAGGAGGGTTCATCTTGAAGCAACTGAACAAACTCCTCTTTTTCCATGGCATAGGGAACAGGCTCGTGCAAGAGATGAATGTGATCCCAACCTTCATTCTTAATGGGAAAATGGAAGTTCTTCCGCATCTTCGCTAAGATGTATTCGTCTACGGTTCTCTTTCTGGACTGATTGCGCTCCAAGCATACGGAATAGGGAACATCGAGGTAATAGCATTCCTTTTGAACATCGGGAAATTTGGCAAGGACCTTCATTCTTTTCTCTCTGTCAATATTCGTAGCGTCCAAGATGACATTCCTTCCATTCGACAGCTCCGTTGCGATTTTCGAATAAACCTCAAAAAATACTTGTGCAGACCTCTTTTGTTTTCGCTCATCACCGAATAAGTTTTGGCGAATCTCATCCGTAGACACGATGGTTGCACGTTCCTTTTTGGCAATTTCTTGTGCCCATTTGCTTTTGCCGCTGCCCGCAATGCCTGACAGGACGATTAATTTCTTTTTCACTTATATCTCACCTCCTTTCAATAGAAACTTACCTTTCGACTTTCTTTTCCAATATTATACACATTTCGAGTTTAGATGGCACCCTTCTTTGTTCCTAGATTTTCCGTTCTTTACAGCCACGGACCAAAGAAGTTCTGGACAGCTTGCTCGGAATAGCTATCTTCCCCGCGCCAATTCACAACGGCGAAAAAGTCGTTTTTCCCGCCCCGCCCTGGCCTGTCCTTGCTTGGAGCCAAGATACCAGACGAAGAAAGAATTTCCATAAAGACATCCCGTTCGTTTTTGCTAGATGGAAAGACACCATGGAGTCGCTTCTCCAGTTGGCGGGCGGCATCTGTTGGTTCACAGCTGGAGATGATGTCTAGCACCTGACGGAGGATGGCAACATCTTCTTCCTGTACCGAAAGATTTTCTTCCTTGCTTATCAGCTCCAGATCAAGCATGAGGTACGGCAGATAGTTCAGGCGGACACCTCCCCACTTGATTCTCTCGAAATTCAGGACATTTAAATCTTCATCGGTATATAGTTCTCTCCCAGCGATATGGTAACGGTCGCATTTATGACAGTCTCCGTACATGGCGAAGTAGGTGCCGTTTTCTGGATTCGTATACTTGCCGGCATTACTATCGAACGCATGGGCTGTTAATGGCTCCGTCAAGGCCCAGCTAGACAATGCGCTGCGCAGGTACACCTTTCGTGTCGAGAGACTGTGCAAAAATGCAGCGGCAACTTGCTCTTTTGTCACTTTTTCATGCAGGGTAATGATTCTGTCTATGCACTCCTCGTGACTGATCGTCAGCAGGTCAAACATAAGGCCTTTACTTTTGGCGTATTCAAAATCTTCTCCCGAAAAATCGTATGGGCGACTCTTCCACCCGTTGCTGCTCCAAAATGTTTTGATTAAGATTTGCTTTGCTTTTTTATCCATAAAACGATTGCTCCTTTTTTCTTTGCTTTCCATATTTTAGCGCGGATCGGATGTATGAAAAAAGAGTCCAACGTGTGAAAGATCGTTGGACTCGGATTGCGTTGCTACTACGTTCCGCAAAACGTTTGGTAAGGACCTGCTGATTCCGCTGGTAAAGTCGTGTATTCTACCTGCTCAGGAGTGTAGGCATATGGATCAGAAAGGGCAGCAAGCAGCCGTTCCAGCACAGAGTAGTCGCCCTCTTTCCATGCTGCTTCCAATGCTTCTTCTACACGATGGTTCCTGGGGATGACTGCCGGATTACTCTTTTTCATCAACTGTTGTACTGCGATGGTATCTTCTGGCTGTCTAGCTAGTCGCGCTTTCCACTGCTCATACCACTCCGTGAATTCGCTCGTGCCAAACAGGACCGTATCTTCTGGTTGATTGATCGTCAGGGAACGGAAAGTATTCGTATAGTCTGCGCTGTGATCCTTCATCATGTTAAGCAGACCTTCGATCAGCTCTTCATCTTGTTCCTCTTCGTTAAACAATCCGAGCTTTGCCCGCATTCCTGTTAGCCAAATGCTGTGATACTGCTTGCTAAATTCGGCGAGGGCGTCTTCGGCTATTTTCACAGCCTGCGCTTCATTTTCATGAAGTAACGGCAACAAGGCTTCCGCAAAACGAGAAAGATTCCACACCGCAATGTACGGCTGATTTCCGTAAGCATAGCGACCCTGAACGTCAATGGAGCTAAATACAGTTGCGGGATCATACGTGTCCATGAAAGCACACGGACCGTAATCAATGGTTTCGCCGCTGATCGCCATGTTGTCGGTATTCATTACTCCGTGGATGAAGCCCACGAGTTGCCACTTGGCAATCAACTCCGCTTGACGCTTGATGACTCCTTTCAATAGGAGCAGGTAACGATTTTCTTCTGCTTCGATCTCTGGAAAATGTCTTTGCAGCGTGTAATCAGCTAACGCGCGGAGGTCTTCAATCGAGCACCATCTTGCCGCGAATTGAAACGTGCCCACTCTGATATGACTGGCAGCCACACGTGACAAAATGGCACCAGGCAACTCGGATTCACGATAGATAGACTCGCCGGTTGTCACTACTGCAAGGCTGCGAGTGGTCGGAATACCGAGTCCATGCATGGCTTCGCTAATGATGTATTCACGCAGCATCGGGCCAAGCGCTGCTCTACCATCGCCGCCGCGTGAATACGGCGTTCTGCCTGAGCCTTTCAATTGAATATCAAAACGCTCGCCTGAGGGTGTAATTTGCTCGCCAAGCAGGAGAGCCCGTCCGTCACCCAACATGGTAAAGTGACCGAATTGATGCCCGGCATATGCTTGGGCGAGGGGCATTGCGCCTTCTGGTGTCTCATTTCCCGCGAGCATGGCTACGACCTCGTCGCTTTGAAGGGCTTCTATGTTCAGCCCTAGTGACGTTGCCAGCGGTCTATTGAGAATAGTGAGCTTCGGTGATCGCACAGGTGGTGGACTGAATCTGGAATAAAATGAGTTTGGCAACGAGACATAGCTGTTATCGAAGTTCCATCCCGGCTCGATTGTTCGTTTTTTGTCTGTCATTGTATCTCCTTTTATCGATGCTTTATTTGGATTGAAGTAGCCGTACGCGTGATACATTTTGCAAATTTATTATACCCTTTTCATGCACAATTGGAGCACATTGACGCATTATAATGTACTTGAGGCAATCATCATGAACCTTATTTGAAAATAAACAAGTGGATGCAAATTTACTATACACATGTTCAGAGAAAATAAAGTATTAGATTGATGTTGTTGATTTGGTGCTATTTCTGTCTAAGTAAGCTCCTTGCCTTAAAAAAATAGGTATTAGACCATTCAAACCTTCCATACAAAAAGGCCAGTCAAAACACGAAAATAAAGTGTTAGACTGGCCTGGTTTATTGAGCTATCGAACCCGTTAGTTGAGAAATTTAGTTAACTAATACCTTAGAAACTAGCTAGGTTCTTGTTCCGATAACGATGGTAGCGTCTAGTTCATGGTCAGTTGCCACTTGCGGAATTAACCCGTTGCGTGCGAAGATTTCGACTGTTACTGGCACCTGTCTCTCACTAGTCTCGACAAATAAGTGACCACCCGGAACCAGCCAGAGTGCTGCCTCGGTCGCCACTCGCCGCATAACGTCAAGTCCGTCCTCGCCTCCATCAAGCGCAATGGGCGCTTCATATATTCTGGCCTCTGGGGGAAGTAGCCTGATAGACTCGGTTGGTACGTAGGGTACATTAGCGACTAGGATTTCGACACGGTTCCGCAATGTGGCGGGCAGAGCTTCATAAAGATCACCTTCATAGACGTGACCACCAGCGGTAGTGATGTTCCTATGAGCGCACCTTACTGCGACGGGATCGATGTCCACTGCATGTAACTCGATCCGCTCTAAATTTGCGGCTAGCACGGCACCCAACGCGCCCGATCCGCAACACAGGTCCACCACTACGGCTCCTGACCGTGCCAGTGCGATAGCTTGGCGGACTAGAAACTCGGTACGTTGACGTGGTACGAAAACTCCAGTGTCCACGGCTATCCTCAGACCACAGAACTCGGCCCAACCAAGAATGTGTTCGAGGGGCAAGCCTGCGACTCGCCGGTTTACCATGTCATCAAGCTCGGCAGTTGTCCGTGCTGCGGAGATGAGCAATTGGGCCTCATCTTCAGCGAAAACACAACCGGCAGCCCGAAGCCTGTTTACGATAATTCTATTGATGGTATCATCCACTCCTATTGGAAATTTAAGGGTCACGCACTTATTTTATCAGATTCGAAAATTCATGGTTACTAAACTAACTGCCCGTTAGTTGAATAGTTGGACGCCGGAATAAGACACGCCTATTGGAGGAAAAATACCATTTACATAAAACCAAAAGGTGTTATATCATCATAAAGCAAAACCATATGGTGTTATATTTTCACTACGAAACGGAGAGACTCACGTGGAACAGAACAATCAGCAAACCGTAGAAGATATTCAACAAACGATCGTTTTCGACGCCCCTATTCAAAAGGTATGGGAGAAAGTATCCACTGCGGAAGCCATTTCTGCTTGGTTTATGCCGAATGATTTTCAACCAGTGGTAGGTCATGAGTTTCATATCCAATCCCCTTTTGGGCCTTCGCCATGCAAAGTGTTGGAAATAGAAGCTCCTCATCGCCTTTCTTTTGCTTGGGATACAGACGGTTGGGTAGTCTCGTTTCTTTTAAAAGACCTAGGAGATAAAACGGAGTTTACCCTCATTCATGGCGGGTGGAAAGCAGCAGATGCCATCCTTGGAAAAGCAAACGAGAAGAGCTCTGTGATCCGCGACAGAATGAATCAAGGTTGGGTTGGTATTGTTCACGAGCGTTTGAAAAAGGTTGTGGAGGGCTAAATGTCTGCTTCAGCAGAAAAGGTTGATGTATTTCAAGCGATCGCTGACCCTACTCGTCGAGAAGTACTTCGCTTGCTAGCTGAAAAAGAATTGCCCATCTCAGCGATTACCTCTCATTTCCCCATAAGCCGAACTGCTGTGGTCAAGCATCTTCATATACTTGCTGACGCAGATTTGGTTACGGGACAAAAGGTAGGTCGCGAGAAAATCTATCGGCTGCATCCCGGTCCCCTGACAGAAGTAAAACAGTGGCTTTCCTTTTACGAGCAGTTTTGGAACAATAAGCTGTCTATGCTGAAGCACTTGGTGGAGACCGATGGCGATACGGAACTAACAATCGTACAAACGAAACCGGATCAACAAAAGAAATAACTTGTCATGCCCTTCCCTCTTGATCGATTGACCTTGATCAGGAGGTTTTTTTCGAATAACAAAAAGACTGCCGATTTCTCGACAGCCTGCTGTAGTTCAATTACGCAGTCAATTACTTATTCAAGAGCTCAGTCAGTTCAGTGGATTCGGTCAGTTGCAGCGGTGCAGTACCATACGATTTGCCATCTTCAGAATCAAACATATGGTCCTTGTTATCTCCGGACAATACGAGGAACAGTGTCTTAGCTTTTACTTCCGCTTTATTGTTTTCTCCAACAAGTGCAGGCAATGTATTTGTCGTTACTTCCGCATAGTTGAATTCAACAGCCAACGCTTCTTTTTTGTCCTTCTCTACAGCTTGGGTGCTTTCATCAAAACGCAACAGAGCTGCAGGTGTTTCAAAACGCTTATTCATGAGCGCAAGAATTTCCTTAAACTTATCATCTTCCGGCTTCAGGGATGTTTTCTCCCCTTGCTTATACACCACGATTTCTTGTGGAGCGACAAATACTTGCTGTGCCTCTTTCTTCGCTTCTTCAGGCTTTTGTGCTGTTGCTTCACCAACTGGCTGTTGGGTACCTGTTGCCGCTTGATTCTGAGTATTTGGTTGCTCTGCCGTTTGCGTATTGCCGCAAGCAGTCAGGACTGCTAACAGAAGTGCAGCTGGGATCAATGTAGACTTTTTCATGTTGAGGACCACCTTTTCCATATTCTCTCTCCACTGTTTACTCGCGTAATAGAAAGAAGGGCGATCGCGAACAATCGCGAACACGCCCGTGCCGTTGAACTGATACGTGGAGTGCTATTAACGCAAGCATTATATTACAAATGGATATGAATAGCAAATTACCACTTATTGATTCTTACTTTGAAAGCTCCCCTAATCGATGAATCACATGGCATGTACATGAAATGCCCTGATAAAAAAGATCCACTTTCATATTTTCATTTGGCGCATGATTCGCCTCATCTGCATTCGCATACGGGACCATCACGGATGGGACTCCGAGAATCTGTGTCCAGACATAATCGGGGAGGCTCCCGCCGACTCCAGGCACAAGAAGAGGTTCTACTCTGTAGGCATCCCTGACTGCCTGTGTAACCACTTTCACAATCTCTAGTTCAGCAGAAGTACGAGAAGGTTTCATATCTCCTTGATGCAAGACCTCTATGGAAGGAGTGTGTTTTTTCACATGTTCGCAAAGCTTTTGAAAAATATCGTCTGGGTCTTGATCGATGACTAGCCGTATATCCATTTTCACGCGTGCAGTGGCTGGAATAATCGTCTTGGAGCCGTCTCCCCCGTATCCACTGTGGAAGCCGCAAATATTGAAAGTCGGTTCCAAGGATACCAAGCGATAAAAGGTTTCGGCGTCCGCTTCGATATCTGGATATCCGATCTGCTCGATCAACGCCTCGCGCTCAAAAGGAAGCTTGCGAAGCAAATCCAGCTCATAGGCAGTCGGTTGGCGGATGTTATCGTAAAATCCTTCGATTAGCACCCTCCCTTGCTCATCACGCATCGTATTTAACAAGTCAATTAGCATCCATGCCGGATTGGGTGCAATATTTCCCATATTTCCCGAATGATGATCCCATTTTGCTCCGTGTGCTACCAGTTCGATACCAAGAATACCCCTCACACCTAACTCAACAGAAGGAATGCCACTTCCATGCATGGGCCCATCTGATGTGTAAACAAGGTCACATGCCAATAGCTCTTTATTCTCTTCAACGAAAGTAGCGAGGTGAGGACTACTGTTTTCCTCCTCCCCTTCAAATACCAGCTTCACATTGACTGGCAACTCACCAAAGCTGTCCAAATACGTTTGAATCGCCAGTACCTGAGCCATTAACTGGCCTTTGTTGTCTCCTACTCCTCGACAATAAATCCTTCCGTCTCGTATGGTTGGTTCAAAGGGTGGCGACAGCCATTCCTCGAGCGGCTCAGGGGGCTGGACATCATAATGACCATAGATCAATACTGTGAATGCATTCTCAGCCTTTATCCATTCCCCATACACAACTGGATGTCCCGCTGTTTCCATTAGACGACTCTGTATCCCACATGCCTGCATCATCTCATTCAACAGCTCCGCACATTCTCGTACGCCTACATTGGTTGTACTTATGCTTTTCTGTTTCAACAAAGTGAACAATTGCTGTAAATAATGTTCTTTACGCTCCTCTATCAGATGCTGAACAGTAGCCAAACTCATTGCTATCTTCTCTCCTATCTATTGTTTCCTTTTTTGATCAGACATAGAGATGACAAGCCACACTATGTGAATCGGTCACTTGTTGCATGTCTGGTCTGATTTCTTTGCATATCTCCATCACATTCGGACATCTACTTGAAAAAGCACAGCCCTGTGGAGAGTTGGCTGGTGAAGGTACGTCCCCTTGCAAAATGATTCGTTCCTTCCTCAATCGGGGATCTGCCACTGGGATGGCGGATAACAACGTCTTGGTATAGGGGTGTAATGGATTGGCGTACAATTGTTCCGTTGTCGCAAGCTCCGCCATTTTCCCTAAATACATGACCCCGACACGATTGCATATATGCCGAACCACCCCCAGATCATGGGAGATGAACAAGTACGTGAGGTGAAATTCTTCTTGTAAATCCTGCATGAGATTTAAGATTTGCGACTGGATCGATACATCTAGTGCAGAGACGGGTTCATCAGCCACTACTAGCTGTGGTTGAAGAATCAGGGCACGAGCGATGCCAATTCGTTGCCGCTGCCCTCCGGAAAATTCATGAGCATACCGCTCAGCATACGTGCGATTTAACCCGCAAACCTCCATTATATGGTGTATTTTTTCCAAACGCTGATGTTCATCACCCAATCTATGGGCTTTTAGCGGCTCATCCAGAATTTCCTTTACCGTCAATCGTGGGTTAAGCGACGAGAACGGATCTTGGAACACCATTTGAAAATGCTTGCGCTGTTGCCTCAGTTCACTCGCTGATAAGGAAGATAAATTCCTACCTGCAAAACCGATTTCCCCTGAAGTTGGTTTTATCAGGTGCAAAATCGCCCTGCCCATCGTCGATTTTCCACATCCTGATTCTCCTACCAGCCCAAGCGTCTCTCCTTGATTGATGGTAAACGAAACATGATCGACGGCCTTCACTACACTCTTCGTTTTTTGCAGCAGCTTGTTCTTACCTGGATAAAACACCTGTAACTGTTGTACTTCTACTAATGGGTCCATCCCAACACCTCCCGTTTCTCCTAGGCATGTAACCAGCATCGGCACGTATGATTATTGCCTACTAAAACAATCGCGGGCTCTTCCCCCCAGCAACGGTCAATAACATGATCGCACCGTTCTGCAAAGCGACACCCCTTGGTAATCGACCCTGCTGGCGGGACTTGTCCTTTGATCGTATATAAGCGGCTTTTCTTTTCTACTGAAGAGGGCATGGATTGCAGTAAACCAATGGTATAAGGATGCTTAGGATTATGGAATAAATCATCGACGACAGCTTCTTCCACGACTTCACCTGCATACATCACCAGAACGCGGTCACACATCTCAGCGACCACCCCCAGGTCATGAGTGATTAGGATGATGGCTGTGTTTTCTTTTTCTTGCAATTTTTTCATCAGATCTAAGATTTGCAACTGAATCGTTACATCCAGCGCCGTTGTTGGTTCGTCCGCGATCAACAGCTTTGGCTGGCATGCCATTCCAATCGCAATCATTACCCGTTGCCGCATTCCACCCGACAACTCAAATGGATAGCTTCGGTAGATTTGCTCAGCACGGGATATACCGACGCGCTTTAGCATCTCGATAGATTGTTCTTTTGCTTCCTGTTTGGATGCGCACGTATGAAGCAGAATAATCTCATCGATTTGTCGGCCGATGGTAAAAACGGGGTTTAGGGAGGTCATCGGCTCCTGGAAAATCATCGAGATTTCGTTTCCTCGGACAATACGCATTTCTTCCTCGGAGAGTTGGGTCAAATCCCTGTTGTTATAAACAATTTGCCCACTCGTAATGCGGCCGGGTGAGCTGATCAGGCGCATGATCGATAGGGACGTGATGCTTTTACCGCAACCGGATTCTCCGACGATCCCCAAGGTTTCACCTGCATGAACAACAAAGGAAATACCGTTGACGACCGTAATCTCTTCCTTCTCTTTCTTAAAAGAAACCTGGAGCTGGTTGACCTCTAAAATAGGCGTATTCATTCGTTCACTTCTACTCCTTTAGCTTGGGATCGAGCGTGTCTCGCAGACCGTCGCCAAACAAATTGAAGCAGACGACGGTCAGCACAATGGCGATTCCAGGAAAAAATGTTGGGTAGAAAAAATTCCGGCTGTTGTCTTTGGCTGCGCTCAACATCGCCCCCCATTCCGGAGCTGTTATGTCACCACCTAGACCGAGAAAGCTAAGAGCAGCACCAAGCAGAATCGCTGTACCGATTCTCATCGTCAAATAAACCATGACCACAGGTAGCATCCCAGGCAAAATATGCCGCATGATAATGACGAAATCTTGCACGCCGATTGATTTGGCCGCTTCCACATACGTCATTTGCTTTAAGGCTAAAGCACTCCCTCTGACGATGCGGATGAAGATAGGAACCGTAAAAACAGCTACTGCAAAAATAATGTTGACCATCCCTGCCCCTAGCACGGCGATGACAGCAATCGCGAGCAAAATCCCCGGAAAAGCCAACAAGATATCGGTTAGGCGTGTAATGATCGAGTCAATCCACCTTCCGTAATATCCAGCTAACAGCCCAAGCAACGTCCCAATAACAGCGCCGATCCCGACAGATACGAAACCAATGAATAGCGTTTCTCGAGTCCCAGCCAATACACGGCTGAAGATATCCCGATTTTGATGATCGGTTCCGAACCAGTGAAGTAGAGAAGGTTGTTGATGCTTCCTGTTATCCATAAGCGCGATATGCGTCTGACTAGGTTTGATTTTGACAAGTACAGGCTCTTGCTGCGGTGTTTCAACAGCAATCGGAACAATGGTAGATACGGGCCCGATCGATACTTTCACTTGTCCGATACCCTGACCTAGCGCGGTCACCATTCCATCTGGACTTACACGTATTACTTTTTCATCTGTCGACTGGTAATGAATTTGCCCGACCTCTTCCGATTGCTTTTTCCTAGCTGTTAAGAACCCGTTTTTTTCATGAGAGTCAGTCTTCCTCGCCCCCATTAATTGTTGTAGATTGCTACGTATTTGTTCCAAGCCGACCAGCTTATCACCGTTTGAAAGCGTGGCCTCCAGCTCAAGCTGTAAGATGTCCCCCTTCTTTACCTTGCCTGGCGGACCATGAAGTAACAGCTGTGTGAGAATGGGTGGGGTGTCCTCTACAGAAACGTCGAGCTGGATCTGCGTAGCGACATCTCCTTTGGCTATCAGCACCGTTGTGCTTCCTTGCCCGACTGGCGTAATGGTGATCGTGCCACTCGATTCACTGACAGAGGAAATCTGTCGGTTCGAACTTTGCAACATTACTTCAGACACAGGTCGTTCTGCTCCATCACTCATGATCCCGGTAATTTGAATCATTCCGGTCATTTCATTCGTTCTGTCGATTCCCTTTTCTTCATACTGCTCCGTTACCGGCCGATTCGGATCATATGGCGTGATCCATGGTCCTGCCAGCCCTAGCAGAAAGATTCCGATTAAGATCCAAAAGGCTATGACCGCCATCGTCTGTTTCTTGAACTTTTTCAAAAATAGTTGATAGAAAGAGTAAGTCTTCTGACTTTTCATTCGTCTGCTCCTCTTCGTTATTCATAGCGGATTTGTGGATTCACGAGACTGTAGCTGATATCTACAAGAAGATTGACGATGAGAAACTGGACAGAAAAGAGCAGAATGAGCGCTTGCATGGCCGGATAATCGCGAGCGAGAACCGAATCAATCAAGTACGATCCCAGCCCCGGCCATGCAAAAACTTGCTCAACGACAACTGCTCCTCCGAGCAAAAAGCCAAATTGCAGCCCGGTCATCGTAATCACGGCAATTAGCGCATTTCGCAATACATGCGTCCAAATAATGACTGATTCCCGCTGCCCTTTTGCCTTGGCTGTACGTACGAAATCTTCCTGCAATACTTCAAGGACGCTAGAACGTGTAAAGCGGGCAATGATCGCAGATACACCGAATCCGAGTGTTATCGACGGAAGCAGGAGGTGGACAAAGGTTCCGCTGCCACTCGTCGGAAACCAGCCTAACTGCACAGCAAAAATTTGCATGAGTATGAGTCCGAACCAAAACTCCGGAATGCTAATGATGGTCGTGGTTGAAATAATCCCTAGACGGTCCCAAATCGACTTGCGCTTCGCCGCAGAATATATCCCAACAACCAGACCTATGATGAGAGCCCAGAACATGGCAGCAAACGTTAATCCAAGCGTGTATAAGAACCGCTTACCAATCTCGTCAGAAACATTGGTCTTCGATTTGTAAGAAACACCGAAATCTCCCGTCAAAATTTGCTGAAGATACCGCCCGTACTGCACATAGAGTGGATCATGAAAGCCCAGGCTCTCTTTTACTTTCTCATAGGTGGCCATATCCATTTCGGCACCATACATAATGCGGATCGGATCACCAGGGGTAAGATGTACGAACAAAAAAGATAGGATCGAGATGATCATTAAAATGGGAATCATACCCAATACGCGACCGATAATATATCTAGCCATTTCCTACACCTTCTTTTTGTAAAACTAGCTTATTGTTTGTAAGCAGCATGGAGACGAACTGTATCAAGGGTAACCCCCACATCCACAACATTTTTCCGTTTTGCGATCACCACATCCGGGACATACAGGAATATCCAGGGGGCCTCATCCATGATGACTTTTTGTGCTTCGGCGTATTTTTGCTGTGCCATGCTGTTGTCCGTTGCTTTTAATGCTTCATTTAACAGCTGATCGACTTGTTGATTCTGATAAAAGCCAGAGTTATTATAGTTCGGTGGAATTCTGTCAGAGGCAAAGTTTGGTCTCATTCCCCAATCCGCTTCAGCAGTACCCGCCCCCCATCGCCCGATATACAAATCAGTGCCCTCTCCGGCGTCCAGCATTTCAAACAGCGTGCCGCTCTCGTAAGCTTGCACCTCTACTTTGATCCCTACAGCTTGCAGCTGCATCTTGATATTTTCAGCAATCGCGACGAATTCCGTTGAATTGCGCGTCCACAACGTAGCTGCGAAACCATCTGGATAACCAGCCTCCGTCAACAGTTGTTTCGCTTTGTCAGCGTTGTATAGATAGCTTTGCTGTTTCGCGTAGCCTTTTACCAATGGCGAAAGCGGAGAGTCGGCAGCTGTGCCATACCCGTCTGCAACCTGACTGATCAACTGTTCTTTGTTTATCGCGTAGTTCATCGCCTGACGCACACGCTTGTCCTTGTACTTATCCAGCTTTGTATTCATACCGACATAAATCATGTTGAGCGATGGACCAGAGTAAACATCTAGATTCGCGTCTTCCCCTATCATTCGTGCATCCAGTGTCGGCAAACTTGTCACGATGTCTACTTCGCCAGCTTTTAGCATATTGACCCTCGTACTCGCCTCCATCACAGGCTTAAACAGAATCGCTGCTAGCTTTGCCGGTTTCTCTTTATCCCAGTAATCATCAAAAGCAGCAACCTTCACAAACTGCCCGTTCTTCCATTCGTGGAATTGGTAGGGACCAGTACCTACTGGATTGCGGTCCATATTGTATTTCGGATCATCGATCTTTTTTTGCAATTCTTTCTGCGATTTGAAGCTGGCAGAAGGATGTGCCATATAGGCAACCATCGCAGAATTGGGTACATTCGCCGTGACAGTTATCGTGTACGGGTCTACTACTGTAACCTCCTTGATAAATCCAAAGAAGCTCGCTCGCGCCATGCCATTCTCCTTGTTACGCACATAATCGAGATTCTTTTTCACTACATTAGCATCAAAGACTGTGCCGTCATGAAAAAGAATTCCTTTTCGCAAGTGAAAAGTAAGTGTTGTTGCATCAGCGTTTAATTGGTAATCGGTTGCAAGAACAGGGACAACCTCTCCGTTTTCATTCCGGGTAAGCAGTCCTTCGAACATCGTGGACAAAATGTGTAGCGTGTTGCTATCCGTGGAATTCCAAGGATCAAGTGAGGTGGCCTCAGCTTCGAGGGCCACTGTTAATTCCGCGTTTAATTCTGCTTTTACTGGTACTTCTTGTTGCTCGGCGTGTTCTGGTGCTGGTCCGTTTGTTGGCGGGGTTTGACCAGAATTGCTCGTACAGCCAGCTAGCATAGCAGTTGCCACCAAAAAGCTGACTGTGAGTAATCTCACTCTTTTTCTCATCTGCACGTAAATCGCTCCCCTTTCTAGCAATGATGTGAAACTACGGAGTTAATTAGCATGATCTATGCCAAAAAAAATAGGCAGCTGTCTATGCTGCTTCCTTGTACTGAACCCTTGATATTTGCTGGTTTTCCCGATTAATTATTCGTGCACTGAAAAGCTATTTGGTTTAAGATAAAGAATATTCGGTTATTTATTGCGGCTATTTTACCCAAACATACCCAAATAACCAAAAGCGAGGAAGGCATGATGAACGAATTCGTATTACTGGCTGGCAGCAAGGACACCCGAACTGCACTTGTCAATCAGCTCCAAGAGATTATGGACGGATATGTGCGGATGAGCAGTTATTCTGTTGAGGAGGAACTTCCCACATCTCTTCATAATCAATTGGTCGTCCTCTCCCACCCGCTCGTATTAGAAGAACAAAAAATAAGGGCATGCCTTGGCACAAATTGCAAACTCATCATCGCCAAAAGGATCATCAATTACGAAAACATCGACAAACTCTTATACTTGCCAGCCGGGACCAAAGCTTACTATGTCAATGACTCATTAGAAACATGCTTGGAGTCCATTGAATCACTGAAAAAGCTGGGGATTGATCACATTCAGTACATCCCCTATTACCCCGGTATTCCACATGTAGAAAAAATTGATCTCGCGGTGACACCAGGGGCGTTCGAGCTAATCCCTGACCATGTTCAAGAGGCAGTTAGCATCGGTCCACGTCTGATGGACATCTCGACGATACATCAAATACTCGACCATTTCCAACTCAACGGACCAGGAGATGTTATCTCTCAGCGCTATTTGCGCAAGATCATTCAATTGAGCAAGCGGCTGGCGGATGCCAACCAGATCGCTACGGATTTGAACAAGCACTTGAATGATGTGCTGGATGGCGTCAACGACGGGATCTTGACGATTACGCAAGATGGCAAGATAACGGTCTTCAATGAGGAACTCGGTCTTCTGCTTGGTGTCTCTGCCAAGCGTGTTATCGGCAGACAAATTGACGATGCCATCGATCATCCTGAGCTCATCGACTTTTTATTTGCACGTTCACAGGAAGAGGATCGCTGGTTTACGTTCGGTCAGGTTGAAGTGATTGTTCACCGCTTCCCATTAAACGATGACCAATCACTCGTTGCTACGTTTAAGAATGCGCGACAGACGATCGAGTTGGAAAGATCACTACGCTCCGAATTGAAAAAGAAAGGCTTTGTGGCAAAATACACGTTTGACGATATGATTGGGGAAAGCTCAACCCTCACGCGCACAAAAGAAACGGCAAGAAAGCTGGCCAAAACCGACCTCACCCTGCTAATCCAAGGGGAAAGCGGAACAGGCAAGGAGCTTTTTGCGAGTGCGATTCACAATGCTTCTCTACGAGACAAGAGACCGTATCTCGCCATCAATTTCAGCGCCATTTCTGAGGATTTGATGGAAAGCGAGCTGTTCGGGTATGATGACGGTGCATTCAGAGGGGCTAAAAAAGGCGGAAAAGTTGGCTTGTTCGAGCAGGCGAACGGCGGCACGATCTTTTTGGATGAGATCGGAGACAGTAGCCTGAAACTACAAGCACGACTTCTTCGCGTCCTGCAGGAAAAGGAGATTATACGCATCGGGGGAAGCAAAATCATTCCTATCGACGTACGGATCATTGCCGCCACTAACAAAAATTTGCTGCAAATGATCGAAAAAGGGACTTTTCGGGAAGATTTGTACCATCGACTACGTGTTCTCTTTGTTGATCTCCCCTCCCTGCGGACTCGAACGGATGACATCCCTCTTCTTGTTCGGCATTTTATCCGGCAAAGCCAGCACCCACAGGTAACTGTCAAGCCGGAAGTCATCGAGAAGCTCACATCCCTACCGTGGTATGGAAATGTGCGGGAGTTAAAGAACACCATCGATTACATGCTGGCTGTATGTGACGAGAATACCATCCAAATCGAGGATATGCCGTGGGAAAGCAGCTTTCTAAAAAGTGATGATTCACCTACCGAAGATCCGGTCATTCCTGATGAAGAAGACGAGCTGCTGCTCATCTTGCGAAGTATTCAAACCATAGCAGAACGTGGTGAAAGGCCAAATCGACGGAAAATAACCGAAATGAGCACGGATTGGGCAAAGCCATTGAGCGAGCAGCAGATTCGCAGCCGATTGGATGTGCTGGAATCGCGAGGATATATTGTGAAGAGCCGAGGACCTTTTGGGACGAGGTTAACCGATGCTGGATTGAGGTTTTTGAAATAAAAGTGGTCTATCGATTGCCGTCATGGGAAAAATGATTCATGGTAGTGAAATACGAAATTCGGACTCATTTAGTAAGGAGATGCCTAATGAATCATCAAAAAATCATTCATTTCAGTGACAAAGACTTGGATGGCGTATCATGTGCGATCCTTAGTCAGATTGCTTTTTCCAATCAAGAAGTCGATTCTCGTGGAGTGACTCCTTACACAGTCAATCAAGAAGTACAAAAGTTTATTGAAGAAGAGCTTTCCCGCGAAATGTATGTCGTGATTACCGATGTAAGTGTCAATGACGAGGTCGCGTTGCTCATTCAGAAAAAGGTCGATCAGGGACATGCGTTTGTCTTGATCGATCATCACCCAACCGCCTTGCCATTGGCTTCCAAGTACGAATGGGCAAACGTTATCACAGAAGAAGCTGGGAAAAAGACCTCGGCAACGAGCCTTTATTATGATTACCTGCTAAGCCAAGGATATCTGACTTCTACTGGGGTACTCGCTGACTATGTGGAGCTGGTTCGTTCTTTTGATACGTGGGACTGGGATGCAACCGGTACTGTTCAAGCCAATCAACTGAACATATTATTTTATATGGTCGAACGAGAAACGTTTGTTCAAAATGTGTTGGAACGCTTGCGTGGTGAGGGTGCCGATACGGATCAGTTCGTATTTAACGAAGTAGAATCGATTCTCATCTATACAGAGGAAAAACGAATCGATGAATTTGAACAAAAAAAGCTGAAGCAAATGAAGCTGATTCCCGTAGAAATCGATTTAGACGAGCCAAAAACGTATCAGGTCGGCGTAGTTTTCCTTGAACAATATCACTCCACGACAGGCAATTTCTTATGTAAAAATGCGGAAATGATTGATTTCGTCGCAATGCTCGATCCCGGGAAAGGCAGAATCAGCTTTCGAACCATTCGGGAAGACGTGGATCTGTCTATGATCGCCCAGCATTACGGGGGCGGCGGTCATCCAAAGGCTTCTGGATGTTCCTTTACGGGCGTTACGGTAAAAGCCTTTGTATACCCTGCTTTACGAACGAATTAGCTCAATATGAAAAAGCCCAATTTCCCGTTTAAAATTGAGAAATTGGGCTTTTTTTGTTATCCATTATTTTACGATTTCATAGCGCATTAGCATTGAGCCGCTTTTTTCGTAAAGCTTCGTTTCTATCAACTTCATGTCGTGACGTGTATGGATGTTGTCAAAGTAATGTTTGCCGCTGCCCATTAAGACTGGATGAATAATGATTCGGAGTTCATCAAGCAAACCAGCATTTATCAAACCTTGAACAAGACCCGCGCTTGCAGGAACAATGATATCACCCTTGATTTGTTCTTTTAGCTCCTTTATTTTCGACATGACATCATCATTAAGGAGTCTAACGGTACCATCATAGTCCCCCCAGTGAACTTCTGTAAGCTCACTATTATTGGTTGCTACAAACTTTTGAGTCTTATTCATAGCATCAGCCCACTCTCCCTCTTGGAACGGCCAATAGCTTGCAAAACCTTCATAGGTGACCCGCCCCATCAAGATTGCGTCAGCCTTCTGGAAGAACACAAGACCATCATCTGTCGCATCCATGATGCCAGGCAACGCCCAGCTTACCATATTGTCTTCTTCTCCTGTCGGCCCAGTAAAGATACCATTCAATGTGCTGCTTACGTTTGTAATTATTTTCCCCATCGAATCTCCACCATTCTTCCATATAGTATTAACTAAAAATTACCACATTTCACTACTCAGTATTTCTTCTCGATTGCTCAAATTTCCCTTCCGACTAAAAAGAAGGTGAGGAAAACGAAACGGTTTTCCCCACCCTCTTTCTTTTAGACACTTTTTGTCCTATTACAGTTCAACGATCTTTGTAGCGATGTTATTGCAAAATTCCCTGTCATGCTCCACAAATAGAATCGTTGGCGAGTGTTCGAGCAACAATTCTTCTATTTGCATGCGAGAAATGACATCGATAAAATTAAGCGGCTCATCCCAAATATGAAGATGGACTTTCTCGCAAAGACTTTTCGCAATCAGTACTTTCTTCTTCTGTCCGCCACTAAAAGCAGAAATGTCCTTCTCGAATTGCACGCGGGAAAAATCCAGCTTGCGCAAAATCGATTTAAACAGGCTTTCATCGATCCCGCTGTCTCGCGCAAAGTCAGTCAGATTGCCCTTTAGATGGGAAGTATCTTGAGAAACATACGAGATTTTCAATTGACTCCCCTTACGGAAGGTGCCCGTATGATCGATGTCCTCCCCGCAAATGAGCTTGAGAATGCTTGATTTGCCTGAACCGTTCTTGCCTGCCAGCGCAATACGCTCTCCTTGCTCGATCGTAAAGTTGATATCTGAGCAAACTAGCTTCTCTCCATAATGAATCGAAACCTTTTCTAGTTCAGCCATTTGGTTCTTATGATAAGCAAGCTGTGCAATCTTTAGGCTATCCTGGTTTTCAATGTTTTTCAGGAGCTTCGATTTGTCATCAATCGCGGATTGCTGTCGTTTCTCAATCGACTTGGAGCGTTGCATCATTTTCGCAGCCTTATGACCAATATACCCTTTGTCTACTTTGAGACCAGAATTTAATGTCCCGTTTTTCGTCTTTTCCACAGCATCCGACCAGTTGCTTGTACGTTTGGCTGCGTCCGACAAGCGTTTAATGTCTTTTTTGAGCTTCTCATTCTCAGCGAGTTCATAGTTATCCTGTCGCTGTTTATTTTCCCACCAATCAGAGAAATTCCCTTTTTGAACCTCTATATTCGTCCTGTTGATGGAAAGGATGTGATCGACACAGTTGTCTAGAAATGCCCGGTCGTGAGACACCAGAATATAACCGCTTTTCGAATGAAGATAATCACTGACGAGCTCTCGTGCATGCATGTCGAGGTGATTGGTTGGTTCATCAATTAACAAAAAACTGTTTTCCTTTAGAAATAAGGCGGCTAACATCACTTTCGTTTGCTCCCCATTTGACAAAGTTTCAAAAGGACGGTACAGGACATCCTCTGAAACCTGTAAGAGGGAGAGCTCCCGCATTAATTCCCATAGCTGATAGTCTGGCACCATGTCTTGAATGATATCAAGCGTTTGATTTTCCTTGTTCTCGACCTGGAACGGAAAGTACTCAAAACTGACATGAGCCGTAATCTTTCCACTGTACTCATATTTACCAAGTAACAGGTTGAGAAAGGTGGTCTTCCCTCTCCCGTTTCTTCCCGTAAACCCCAATTTCCAATCCGTATCGATTTGGAAGCTCACATTTTCAAAAATGTTATCGAAGCTGCCTTCATAGGCAAACGTCAGGTTATTCACATTAATTAGTGACATACAATTATCCCCCTGTATTAAAAATTAGAAAAGCTACAAGAAAGTTACCCTCTCTTGTAGCTCAAATAAATACAGCAAATCCAACTCAAACAAGAGTTAGACATGGATATATTGATTGAGTGAAAAGATAATGTAACTTTCTTGCGTATAAAGAATAAAACATGCGAAGGATTTCGCTTTTTTGTTTTATTTTTTAGGCAAGAAAAGAATCCATTATACCTTTCAGCTCCCGTCATTAATTTACCAGCATTGTATCATATCCAATTTTTAGTTTCAACAAGTTTCCCTTTTTATAATTCCGACGACACGACTCCCTCAGACTCCATTCCAAGATAGAGATTTTTATACTGTTTCACAATTTCTTTCTTATTAAACTTACCCACACTCGTTTTGGGGATTTCTTCAACAAACAGAATCTGATCCGGAAGCTGCCACTTGGTAAAATGTTCGTACAAGAGATGATCAAACTCTTCTCTTGGAATTACTTTGCAGTCTTTCATGCGAACGAGAGCAAGTGGACGTTCCTGCCATTTGGCATGCGGGATTCCGACAACTACTGCCTCAAGAACCTCAGGATGGCCCATTAACGCATTCTCCATATCGATGGAGGAAATCCATTCGCCCCCACTCTTGATGACATCCTTGATTCTATCAACAATTTTTACATATCCATTCTGGTCGATGGTCCCTGCATCACCGCTTCGCCAGTAACCATTTCGGAAACCGCTTTCATCTTCCGGTGTAAGGTGGTAAGCACCCGTGATCCATGGTCCTCTTATGCATATTTCACCGACTGATTTGCCATCACGTGGGACTTCTTGACCTGTATCTGGATCAAATAAGGTAAAATCAACGCCCGTAATCGGCAGTCCCTGTTTCCTTCTTAAATCCCACGTTTCTTCCACCGTCAATTTGTTTCGCAGAGTGGGATTAATCTGGTAGTTAATGGCGACCAATGGTGTCGTTTCCGTCGCGCCGTATGCATG
The DNA here is from genome assembly GCF_003013395.1 of Brevibacillus fortis. GTDB lineage: Bacteria > Bacillota > Bacilli > Brevibacillales > Brevibacillaceae > Brevibacillus > Brevibacillus fortis. Next base: position 111,544 of record NZ_PXZM01000003.1, read on the forward strand.
AATAATTTCGGCCCCTGTCAGCTCTTTAAAGCCCCTCATTAAGGATACGGGTGGCTCTGATGCACCAGATAAAAACCTTGCACGGCTAAGATCAGGCTTCCTTTCAAGGGTCCGGATATATTGCAGCATCGAAAGAAAAATCGCCGGTGACCCTCCTGTAATCGTGACGTTTTCCGCGATCATCAAATCTACGAGTGGTGCAGTGTTTTCTGCCATAAAACGTCCTGGGAAAATGATTTTTGCCCCCATCATGACAGCAACGTGCACGAGTCCCCATGATTGACCATGGAACATCGGTACAATCACCAGTAAGCAGTCATGGCTATCAACGCCAAAGTAAGCCGCTCCCGCCATGGTGTGAAGATACATGTTGCGGTGGGAATAATAGACGCCTTTTGGTCTGCCCGTAGTTCCGGATGTATAGCAAGCGCTGTAAGCTGTCGTCTCTTCGATAATTGGCCAGTCATATTCGGCTGGTTCATCCTTGATCATTTCTTCAAAGGGATAGATAGGCGCTAGCGTTGTTTTTATTTCCGACATCGGCTTATCTGACATGATGATAAAGCCTTTAACGGTTTGCAGATTTGGAGCTATTGCTTCGGCCACAGACAACAATGACTCATCAACAAAAATGTATTTCGCTTCGCTATGATTGGTCACATAGGCTAGATCATCTGGAGAAATACGCAAATTCATTTGCAAAAGTGTAGCCCCGATCCCAGGAATGGCGAAGTATAATTCGAAATGTCGCTCGGAATTCCAATCGAGCACGCCGATTTTATCACCTGGTTGGACTTCAAGTTTATTTTCAAGAAAATTGGCAATCCTCATCATGCGCTTGTAGGCATCCTTGTACGTATAACGAAAAAGCTGATGATTACTGCGATAGAGAAGTTCTTGATCTGGAAAATTTCGCACTGCATGACGTATCAAAGTTGTCGTGTTCAATTGATAGTCATCCATCGAAGTAGATGGGCATCCTTTTACCATTCTCATGAACAAATTCCCCCTCTATCCCTAGTTTTCAACCTTTGCTATACATCGTGACAACACATGCACCGCCCAAGCCAAGATTGTGCTGAAGGGCAATCCTCGCCCCTTCTACCTGACGATTTCCTGCCTCCCCTCTCAGATGCCAAACCAATTCTGTGCATTGAGCCAATCCTGTAGCGCCAAGAGGATGCCCTTTTGACATGAGTCCACCGGAAGGATTGACCACGTATTTCCCGCCATACGTATTGTTCCCCTCATGAATTAGCTTCTCTGCTTCCCCTTCACCGCAGAGCGCCAGTCCTTCGTACGTAATGACTTCATTGGGGGTAAAGCAGTCATGCAGCTCTACAACGTCGACATCCTCTGGGCCGAGTCCAGCTTTTTCATACACTTGTGCGGCTGCCCGTGCTGTCATGTCACTGCCGACTAAATGCAGATTGTTCGAGGTGCTATTATGTTTATCCGTCGTCATCGATTGAGCAATAATTTTCACAGTCTTATGAATCTGATGCTTTTTGGCAAAGCTGTCGCTGCACACGATGACTGCTGCTGCTCCACATGTAGGTGGACACGCCATCAAGCGGGTTAAACCAGGATATACGACAGGCGAATTCATCACTTCGTCTAAATGGAGCTCTTTCGTGAACAAGGAATAAGGATTATGGACTGCGTGTTGCCTCGATTTAACGGCCACTTTCCCGAAAATTTCAGGATGCGCTCCGTATTTTTCGAGATATTCTGAACCAGCTGCTGCAAAAACCTTTAAGGCAACAGGCCCATCAGGCAATTCACGGTTTAATTCATCAAACCGATTGTATATCCACTGAAAGGGAGAGGTCCGGTCTGTCCAATGCTCGCCTAACGCTCCCGGCTGCATCTCTTCAAAGCCAAACGCTAGGACGCATTCGCAAGCACCGTTTTCCACTGCTTGTCGTGCCATGTAAAGGGCACTAGACCCGGATGAGCAATTATTGTTGACGTTGATCATCGGAATACCTGTCATTCCTACCTGGTAGAGAGCAGTTTGCCCACATGTACTATCGCCATATACGTAGCTCGCATAGGCTTGCTCGACTTCTGCCAGCGTAATACCAGCATCAGCTAAGGCCCCCGTAATTGCTTTTGCGGCCATGACTTCATAAGGTTCATGTTTACCTGGCTTCTCAAATTTCACCATGTTTACACCTATCACATTTGCTTGGTTCGTCATATCGCTAACCTCCTGTTTAATTGATTGTTTTTACCGTGGTGACATCCGAATGCCGCCGTCTAAACGAATGACTTCGCCGTTTATATACTCATGCTCCATGATGAATGTTGCCAGCTCTGCATATTCTGACGGGCGTCCCAATCGTTTTGGAAATTCAACACTTTCCGCGAGCTTTGTCATTACATTTTCGGGCAAAGAATCAGCCATGGGTGTCAGGAACAAACCAGGTGCAATCGTGTTGACACGAATCCCGAACTCAGCCAAGTCACGTGCAACTGGCAAGGTCATCCCTGCTACTCCTGCTTTGCTTGCCCCGTATGCAGCTTGCCCCATTTGCCCATCAAAGGCAGCGACAGAAGCCGTGTTAATAATCACACCTCTTTCTCCTGAGTCGGTGAGTGGCTCATTATTTTTCATCTCATTCGCCGCCAGCCTCAATACATTAAAGGTCCCTACCAAATTAATGCCGACAACTTTCGTGAATGCCTCTAAAGGCAGTACCCCCTTTTTTCCAATTGTTTTCCCTGCGGTTCCGACACCTGCACAATTCACACTTATGTGTATCGCACCAAAAGCTTTGATCGCTTGGTTGATCCCTTGTTGTACCGATTCATCATCGGCTACATTCACTAGTGCATAGCGGACATTCTCGCCTAATTGGTCGACTGCTTCCTTTGCTTTTGCTTCATTGACATCAAAAATAACCACCTTCGCGCCCTTCTCGACCAGCCTCGTCACTGTCGCCAAACCTAACCCTGAAGCCCCTCCTGTTACAATCGCTACTTTATCGTGTAGATTCATTCTCGTTCATCTCCTCTATCTTTCCTTGGATCAAAGCCAATCTCTTTGAAAACCTCTTCTGTATGCGTCCCTGTTTGCACACCTGTAAATCGGTACGCAGCTGGTTGCGTGGAAAACTTGATGGGAAAGGCGATCTGCTGCTGTGTGCCTCCTTCTGCTTTCGTAATAGTGACAAGAAGTTCTCTTGCTTTTATGTGTGGATGCTCGACCGCTTCTGAAAATTTTAGAACTGGCTCTACACAGCCGTCAAAATCACCGCCAAAAATCGTTACCCACTCCGCAAAATCTTTCTGTTTAAATTTTTCCGTAAGTCTCGTCTTGAAAGCGCGCTGATCTTCTATCCGTCGACTACTGCCCAGACTTCGTAAACGATCATCACCGATGCGCTCGCATAATCTTGCTTGGAATTGCGGTTCCAAACTGCCGACGGAAAAATATCGCTGATCCTTTGTTTCATAATAGTCGTAAATATAACCGCCATTTAATAGCAAGGATTCAGGCTCTGGCTCAATCTCTCCAATTAGATAACCTGGGCCATACACAGCATTCAATGTAAAAACTACATCTGTAATGCTTATATCGATATACTGACCTTCTCCTGTTCGTTCGCGGTGATAAACTGCAGCTAAAATTCCGATAACGGCCGACATCGATCCCCCTGCCAAATCCGCTACCTGTATCCCAACTGGAACCGGAGCTTCCTTTTTCCTGGATGAATAGCCAGCAACACCTGCTAACGATAAATAGTTAATATCATGACCGGCCCGATCCCGATACGGTCCTGTCTGTCCATAGCCTGAGATCGAGCAGTAAATGATTCTTGGATTTATCTCCTTCAGTTTTTCATAACCAATGCCCATTCTATCCATCACACCTGGTCGAAATTGCTCGATCACGATATCATACTCTTTCACCAGCTGATATACGACCTCTTTGGCTTCCTCTGTTTTCAAATCAAGGGCTAACGATCGCTTTGAACGATGGAGATGGGCAAATGTTGCAGACACCTCGCCATCCATCGGAGGAAGATGCTTTACCATATCCTCGCGATGCGGTGATTCGACTTTCAGTACATCTGCTCCCATATCCGCAAGCATCATGGTAGCAAAGGGTCCTGGCAGGAGCGTGGAGAAATCCAATATTTTTAACCCCGTTAAAATCCCCACATGTCATCCTCCTCCTCTATTTTCCCAATACGTCCTTGCTAATAATTTCTTTCATGATTTCGGAAGTACCGCCATAGATGCGTTGAACTCTCGCGTCTGTATACGCTCTGGAGATTGGATATTCTTCCATGTAGCCGTAGCCGCCAAATAGCTGCAAGCAACCGTCAGCCACTCGGCATTGCGCTTCCGTTGATGAGAGCTTTGCCATACTTGCCTCGGCTGTAGACAGCTGGTTTTTCTCTAGTAAGACCAAGCACTGATTCACAAAGGCCCGATTCACTTTTGCTTCGGTTACCATCTCGGCGATTTTATGACGAATCACCTGTAGCTTGCTAAGTGGTTTCCCGAACGCTTCACGTTCTTGCAGGTACTGAATCGTGATTTCTAGGGCTCCCTCCATAGCACCACAAGCACCAACTGCCAAGATCGTCCTCTCCCGGGGCAGTTCATTCATCAGCGTGATAAAGCCACCATCTAATGCACCGAGGATTTGACTAGGCGCCACACAAACATCGTCGAAAAATAGTTCTGATGTGTCGGCAGAATGAAGACCTATTTTCTTCAGGTTCTTCCCTTTTGTTAAACCTTTGGTCGACTCATCCACAATAAATAGAGTTGTACCTTTCGAAACGGGAGCTTCTTGATTGGTTTTGGCTACAACGATCACAAAGTCAAACATTTGACCATTCGAGATAAATGTCTTCGAGCCATTGATCGTGTATTCACTTGTTTCCGGGTGCTTCATTGCCGTCGTTTTGATCCCTTGCAAATCACTTCCGGCGCCAGGCTCAGTCATTGCGATTGCACCCACATATTCCCCTGTGGCCATTTTGGGTAAGTAATGCGTTTTCTGTTCTTCCGTACCGGAGTTTAACAGGTAGTGAGCGACGATGTTCGAATGAACGGCAAGTCCCCCGGAAATAGAGTTGTACCCGAGCCGACTGAATTCATCAATGATACACGCCTCGAAATAAAGAGGTGCTCCTAAACCGCCGTATTGCTCGGGTATGCCCACGCATAGGAAACCAGCCTCCCCCAGCTTATTCCATAGCTCTCTTGGGAACATCCCTTCCTTTTCCCATTTGCTATAGTTAGCTTCGATCTCTTTTTTGGCAAAGGCCTCAATCGATTTTTTGAATAGCTTCCATTCGTCTTCAATGGCGATTGTTTGAAACATGCTGGCTCCTCCATTCTTAGTATTCTTCGTATGCTTATTTATGCAAATACCGTGCCATTTCTCGGACTTGCAAAGTGGTGGGTCTTTCATTGCGAACTGTTATTGATTATTTACAGAAAAGTGTAAAGTGTAAAAAACTTATCCAAAAAGTGTTAACGCATCCATTTTCATTTGCTATAATGCCGTTAATAAGGGGGGATCGTATGCTCGCCACTGATATTATGACCAAGAATTTTGTTTGCTGCTCCAAGCATGACACACTCCATGATGTGCTACCCCTGTTTATAAGAACCCACTCCAATATGCTTCCAGTTATTGATGAATCCAATCGTTTGATCGGTATCATCACGAAAAACAAAATATTCAAAATCCTAACCACACAGCCATCCTTTGATACTACCATCGCCGAATACTACCATCCGAATCCGATCTATCTATCCCCAAACGCTACGATTGAATTCACAAGACAGTACCTGTTGAAGCATAAGGTTGGACATGCGCCTGTAGTGAACGAAGAAATGGTTCCGATTGGGGTCATCTCCACTGAACAACTACTGCGCTCCTATAATATTGTCCTCAGTCAATTCGAATCGCAGCTAGCACTCCTTTTTCATAATCTGAACTTTGGCTTACTATCGATTGATACGAGCTTCCAGATCAACGCTTCGAATTCATTAGCCCACCAACTGCTAAACATCAACGAAAATCAACTGAATGCTTTTCGTGATCATCCGGAATTGCATTTGATCCGAGAGCTAATCGAGGAGATAGTACAAGAACGCGCCAAGGTGGCAAAGAAACAAATTACATGGAACGATTTAAATCTGTACGTACATTGTTATCCGCTACACAGCCATGATGAACTGGTTGGCGCGATGGTTATTTTGGAGGACGTTACGCAAATTGAACAGACTATCAATGAATTGCAGCTAACAAAAGAATGGGAACAAAAGCTTAGGTCGGTTATCGAGTTCGCCTATGATGGGATCATTCTAGTCAATAAAAAAGCCGAAATTACCATGGTGAATAAAGGCTTCACCGATTTGTTTGGCCTGGAGAGCAAGGATCTATTACAGCGTTCCACAACTGTGCTGTTTCCGGAGCTTGCTATTGAAAACGTCATTCAAAGCGGGATCAGCATTCTCAATACACCACAAATCATTGCCGGACAACAATCGCTCATTTCCATCTTGCCCATTAAGGAAAAAGAGGAAACGATTAGCGCGATTTGTAAAATAACGTACCGTGGCTTACCCCATTTGCATGAAGCCTTAACGAAAGTGAAAAAGCTGGAAAAACAAGTCTCCGACTATCAAAACGAGATCAATAATATGAAAGGAACCAAATACACCTTGTTTGATATAGCCGGAGAATCAGAGGCAATCCGCAAAGTCAAGCATGAGGCGACATTAGCTGCGAAGAGCATGTCTACGGTGTTGATTGTCGGTGAAAGTGGAACGGGCAAAGAACTCTTTGCTCAAGGGATCCATGCAGCTTCTGGACAAAGGGGGGCTTTTGTGCAAGTGAATTGTGCTGCGATTCCCTCTGAATTGCTTGAATCTGAATTCTTCGGATATGCAGATGGAGCGTTTACCGGAGCCAAAAAAGGCGGAATGAAAGGAAAGTTTGAACTCGCGCAAAATGGAACGCTATTTTTAGATGAAATCGGAGATATGTCGCTACCCTTACAAACCAAAATATTGCGCGTGCTGCAGGAGAAAGAATTTCAGCCGATTGGCAGTGGAGTGACGATTCATTTACATACAAAAATCATTGCTGCCACCAACCAAAATCTTGAACAATTAATCTCAGAGGGGAAGTTCAGAGCGGATCTATACTATCGATTACATATTATGCGGTTAAACATTCCGCCTTTACGAGAAAGAATAGAAGATTTACCCGACATCATACAATCCATTACCAATCGCCTCAATCAAAGTGGATTTTACGTGAAAGGCGTCACCCATTCTGCGTTGACGAAGCTGATGAGGCATACCTGGTCAGGAAATGTGAGAGAGCTCCACAATGTTCTGGAAAGAGCTGCTAACATAAAAACGGGTGACTACATCGATGCTGATGATCTCCCTACGTTCCAGCACGAGACGGAAGAAAAAGCACTGCCACAGCAGATTCCCTCAACCTATAAGGACAAGATTCTGTCGACGGAGAAAGAAATGATCATCACGGCCCTCAAGGAGGCAAAAGGAAATAAATCAAAAGCGAGCCAGCTTCTCGGGATCAGTAGACCTTGGCTATACGCAAAAATGAAGAAATATCAGCTCGAATAAGAAGTGCGGCTGACCTATATTGGGGTCAACCGCCTTTTCTTTAGGCATTTACTTTTTCTCTCAACTGGTATTTCAGGAGTTTACCAGAAGCATTTCTCGGTAAACTCTCGACAAAAATCACTTTTCGCGGAACTTTATACCCAGCTACGTGCTGCTTGGCATAATCGATGATGGCTTGCTCATTTACTATTTCACCCGCTTTTGCTACTACTACCGCAGTTACCAGCTCCCCCCACGTGGGGTCCGGCGTGCCAATTACCGCGACTTCCGCAATGCTAGGGTGCATCCCCAATACGTTTTCCACTTCAACGGAATAAACATTTTCGCCACCCGATGATCATATCTTTTTTGCGATCTACTAATTTGACGTAGTTTTCTTCGTCTCTCACTGCCAAGTCACCTGTGTATAACCAACCATCGCGAATCGTTTCCGCTGTTGCCTGTGGGTTATTATAGTATTCTTTCATCACGGTTGGACCTTTGACGATAAACTCCCCTACCTCGCCTGGTTTTGTAGAATGTCCATCGGCATTAACGATATCAAATAATGTAAACGCAGATGATTCTCTTCCTGCCATGCCAGCGTGCGTCTCGTGGTCTTTTGGATATAACAGGATACCATTTGGACCACCCTCTGTCTGACCACATAAACTATAAAATTGATGAGAACCAAAATACTCCATGCATTTTCTTACAACGTGTTCAGACATTGGCGCGGAGCCATACGTGTATTTTTCCATCGTGGAAAAATCAAAATCATCCTGTTTTGGAATTTGCAGAAAAGCGAGGTGCATGGTAGGAACGGCTAGAAAGGTCGTGATTTTGTATTTGCCGATGTCAGCTAATATCTCTCTCGGTTTAAAATCGCGATAAATGACCGACAAACCACCGACATACAAACCACTGATCAACCCAATGGTAAGCTGCGCACAGTGAAAGAGCGGGGCAAAATTCATCATTCGCTCTTCGGAATGATAGCCTAACGTTAAAATAAATTGTAAGGCAACGTTTTTTACGCGATCATGATCAAAGACAGCGCCCTTTGGAAAACCAGTTGTCCCTGACGTGTACAAGATATGCAAATCATCCGTCCCTGTCAGCTCCACCTCTATATTTTCTTTATTTTCAGATAACATTTCAGAGATGGATGTAAAGGATTCGTTCTTCGCCTGAGGAACGGAAACGAGGTTTTGGATCGGTACTTGATGAGAGATTGCTTGCAGAATAACTTCTTCAAATTCGGTATCTGAGATAATGTGCTTCGAGTCGGACTGTGTGATGATATAGTTCAATTCCTTCTCCAATAGACGAAAATTCATCGGAACAAGTACCGCCCCAATTTTTGCGCAAGCGTAATAGGCGATCGCAAAGTAATCCGAATTCTTCATCATCAGAGCTACCTTGTCGCCCTTGGCAACCCCTCTAGCTATTAACCCATGCGCAAGTTGGTTGACGATCCCATTAAATTCGTCATACGTATACTGTCTGTCCTGATAAATGATCGCTTCTTTCCACGGATGTCGAGCGGCGTTCACCTCTAGCATTTTTACGATATTCATTACGCTTGCCCTCCTTCTGATTAATACTACTTGGCTATTAATGCTGACATTTCTGCTTCCAAGACTTGCTCCCCCTCATTTTTGAAAGTAGTGAGCAAGACCGTAACTTCCCCTGCCTCCCTTCTTTCTTTTTTCTCTATGACTGTAGCTGTGACGTACAAAACATCTTCGGGATATACCGGTCTGAGAAATTTTAGATTGTGAATGCCTGTACCCGCTATGACATCGTCACCGAAAACCCCCGTTTCCACCCATAGCTTAAAGGAAATATTGACGGTATGCAGTCCCGATGCAATGATCCCTTTGAACCGGCTTTGCTTTGCCTTTTCCTCATCAATGTGCATGTACTGTGGATCGTATACCGATGCAAACGCTATGATCTCTTCCTTGTTCATTTTATATGACTTAGTTACGAGCATTTGTCCGATAGAAATCTCATCGAATTTCATGATTGATCACCTCTTCATTCACATACACGCAAGCATTATGCCAACATAGAAAAGACAGAAATTGACCGACAACGTAAAAACCTGTAACGCGCCATTTACAAAATGTTGTTAATGATGCTTTACAGGTTGTAAACAATGCCACTAATCACTAACTTGGTTTTTCCCTCGACCACTACTTACATGAAATTTCTTCCACATAAAGAAGGAATTTTCAATTTTGCTTTGAATTTATCATACTTATTGAAATTCATTTTATTTTTTGTATTCCTATGGAGGAGTAAAGCTATGAAAAAAGTGGTAAGAAGTTTGGGTATTCTCGTCTTGGCATCGTCATTCCTGATCGTCCCGACTCAAGCAGCAGATGCGGTAGGAAAAGGAAAAGACTCTATCGTCCGTCCACAAAAAAATATCTTTGAAGGAAACTGGCGGTACGGTGATACGTTAGTAGTGGCATACGATACGTTCTTTCCGAATGGATGGATTTCGATTGAAAAAGAGCCACATCGTGGAACACAGCGTGGATATGAAATAGCGAAATATATTGTTGGCGCTAATTATGGGCAAGTGGAAAGAAGCTTAAGCTTTAACATCCCTTCTGGTTGGGTAGAAATCGGTCGAGGCTATAACAGCAAGAGACAGGCTTATATAGATATCAGAAATGAGAATAAAAAACGGTACCAACCTCAAGAGCTGGAGAATAAATGGGTCTCAACCAGTCAGCCTGTACCATATGGCTGGGTCGTGGTAAATCTAAATCTCTTTGAAAAACATATCGTAAATATCACCAGTATCCCTACTGAGTCCAGCATTGAAGCGATCAAGCATCCTTCGCCAGCCTTTGCTTATGAAATACCAAGAGGCTGGGAGATCACTGTAGACGGACAGAATTCTCGAATCCTCACAAGAAAGTACTAATTAAAACGACCTGTAGGTAGCACGATGGAAAACCATTCATGCAACCCACAGGTCGTTTTCGTTATTCGAAATGAAAGCTCTCCTGCGGCTTCCAATTAAATATGCAGTTGAATCCGATTGCCGGAAGGATCCTCCGTAACAAAATGGCCGCTCTCCTCCTGAACAGATGCACCGATTTCTCTTAACTGAGCTATTACACGATTTCTCGCTTCCTCATTCGAGAGCACCAGAACAAACGATTCAAGTCCTGCACTGTTCGGATGTGGCGGTGGAGCACCGACATCCGCCCATGTATTCAACCCGATATGATGATGGTATTTACCCGTGGAGATGAACAGTGCTTGAGCTCCATATCGGTTCACTACCTCAAAGCCAAGTCCGTTGGTATAAAACTGTTCCGCTTCATTCAACTTCGATACATGCAGATGAATATGTCCCATGATGGTACCAGCAGGCAGACCCTTCCACGCAGTCTGTTCCCCGCTAGACAACAAATCTGTAAAATCCAATGGATCTGTTGCCATGTCTACGGTGCTTCCATGCCAACTCCAACTACCAGGATCACGATCAGCATAAATTTCAATTCCATTTCCATCCGGGTCCGATAAATATAAGGCTTCACTAACAAGATGATCCGAGGACCCGATGCGCAAATTCAACGCAGAGAAGTGTCGCACAATGCTAGCCAAATCTGAGCGTTTTGGCAGCAAAAGCGCAAAATGATACAAACCTGTCGTATGATTTTGTTTTGGTAATGCGGCATGGAGTTGTTCGATGGAAAGTAATGCTGTTTTGCCGTCAGCAGTCAATTCCGCTTTTGTTGCAGATTGGTTCAAAATTTGGAAACCGATAACCTCCTGATAATAAGCCAGGGATCGATCCAAGTTTTGCACCTTGAGGTTGACTTGTTGGACAAACGTATTCGGACTTTGATGAAAATTCATGAGTGTGTCCCTCCTCGTTTTATCAAATGGCGTTCTTCTGACTACTCTCAAGCTGACCATAAAAAACCGTCTTTATGCAGTTATGAATTTGCAATCAAAAACTTACTTTTAGTAATAGGGTTACTATAATGCATTGCATGCCGATTGTCACGAAAAATCCTTGGCAAACAAAAAAGCGGTACATCGCTTTTTTTTGACGTCCTTTTTCAGATCGCTTTCTCCACGATTTCTGGAATGATACCCAAGGCTGGGGCATTTCCTTCAATTCCGTACATATATTTCAGTAATTTCAGTATTGACTAAAATAACTGAAAATAACTAAGATAATACACATAATACATCTTAGGAGGTGATGTACATGAAAAAGGCTGCTTCGATCAGTGCTATGCTCTTATTTGTCACTACGCTCGTAGGGGTTCTTGGCTCGTACAGCATCATTATGGCACTACCACTTATTGGAGAGGAATTTCATCTGAATCCAGTGGAGCAAGGTGCGATCGTGAGTGCTTATTTTTTGGGCTTCGCGATTTTTACCATTCCAGGAGGGATCATTGCTGATAAACGAGGATCGAAGCAGATTATTGTGATCAGCTTGGTACTGTGGGCAATATTGACTGCGCTTACAGGGGCGGTCACAGGTTTTGCAGCCTTACTCGTTGTCCGTGTTTTGTTGGGGTTTATCGATGCCCCACTTCTGCCTGCTATGTTAAAAGCAATTGCCGAACGAACACCTGCAAACATCCGTACGACCACATTATCCATTGTTTCATCAGCCGAACCAATTGGGACTGGACTTGCCCCTTTTCTAGTAGCACCATTGATTGCGATACTGGGATGGCAGGAAGCTGCTTTTGTTACTGCATCAATCGGCCTTCTCTTGGCCCCCATTCTCTGGATATTCCTTCCCCGTCCTTTCGTAATTAAACAACCTTCATGCTCAGCATCAAAGTCGAAACCTACCCCTTTCATGTCTCTTTTTCGTAACGGGTATTTGTGGAAACTAACAAGTATGCTCTGCGGAATTCAAATCGTGATGATTGGATGCTTGACATGGGTACCTACCTACTTAACAACTGAAAAACATCTCGCTATTACCCAATCAGGCTTATACGCATCGCTTCCTCTTCTCATTTCCATGCTTGGTAATTTGGCTGGCGGTTGGTTGTTTGACCGTTATTTTCATCGAAAGTTTCGAATGATGGTCATTCCGTCCCTTTTGTTCTCAACGATTTTCCTTACGCTCATGATCCTATCTGAAAATGTCAATCTGTTTCTGTTGTTTGAGTCGATCTCTTTGTTTTTTCTCTCCCTTACCACTCAACCCATTCTTGGACTTACCATGCGTATCATTCCCTCAGATGCTTTAGGCACTGCTAGTGGCATTCTGTTAACCGGAGGAAAACTGGCAAGTATTCTTACACCAATCGCGATGGGCGCATTCATTCAGGCGTTCTCCTTTCAAGCCGGTTTTGCCCTATTGCTAGTAGGTGCAGGAATCGCTTTTGTTTCTTCTTTTCTCATCCATCTCAAAAGGAGTGAGGAGCTTGACTGATTTCATACAAAAACTGCTGCAAGACATGCCTGATTTCTCACATTTTCGAACGATTGAGGAATTGGACACCTCTTCCCGTGAATTAGCAGCCGCCTATCCACATCTTGTTACCCTCAGTACCGTTGGTCACTCTACTGACGGACACCCAATCCTCATGCTGCGAATCGGAAATGGCCAGCATCGCGCGCTGTTCGTCGGTTGTCCGCATCCAAATGAGCCGATTGGAGCTCTATCCCTAGAGTACCTCAGCAAGAAGCTATGTGAGGACACTGCCCTATTAGAGCAAATGGATTATACCTTTTATATCATCAAAGAAATCGATGTAGATGGTTGCCGATTGAATGAAGGATGGTACGGAGGCCCTTTTTCTCCAGACCGTTACATCCGCAGCTACTATCGTCCCAGTATGCTCGAACAAGTTGAATGGACATTCCCATATGCGCATAAAACGTTCAGCTTCAGTGAGCCCATTCCTGAAACCGTAGCATTTATGCGGGCGATTGATGAAGCCAAGCCGCATTTCCTCAACAGCATGCATAGCTCCGATCAAACCGGAACGTTTTATTATGTATCGACTCCTCTTCCCGACGCATTGTGCCAACAGATCATTAAACTGACGCATGATCATCAATTACCGTTGATGATCGGCGAACCGGAAGCGCCATTCATGCCACCTATCCAAGACGGTTTTTATCAGCTGCCTGAGCTGTCTGCTATGTATGATTACTACGAAAGTATCCTGCCTACTGGAGAAGACCCTGCCAAAGCAATCCTCATGGGGGGCTCGTCCCGCGATTATGCTGGGGCACGTTACCATACCTTTTGCCTTGTTTCGGAATTATCGTTGTTTACGGATCCAAGGATGGAAGATAAATCTGAAACCACTCATAGCTACAAGGAAGCTATGCTGGACATAGCGAAACTGGAAGGGGAACAGATTGCTTTTTTATCCAAACAGTACCAAAGCGCACAGGCATTTATAACGGTACCAACCAGATTTCAGCGATCTGTAGAGGATTTTCTGATCGGGATGGAGGAATCTCGATCCCATCATGTAAAATTAGCGGAAAGTGATGCAGCATTGTCGCGCTTCGCAACAGTAGCTGAAATGTTTGACTTGAGACTACGCACTCTATGGAGCTCTCTATGCTGCTGCAGTATGCTGATTCGCATGCTGGATGCCCAGCCCGAAAACATCACCCTTTCAGAGATTCGAGCAGATTCAGAAAAATGGCTGGATCAAGGCTTACAAGAGCTACTCTCCTTTTTTAACTGGTCGATGCGTCCTTTGCGCGAATTGTGCGGGGTCCAGTTAGGTTCTGCCTTGATGATCATGGAATTCCTTCGTCAAACCCATGAAAGCACCGCCACGCACTAAAATAATGTATGACGTGAGCGCCTGTCAGCAGAGCAGGCGCATTTTCTTTTGGTATTTTCTGAAGAAAGTGATGATTATTGGTAGTATAATAGACAAAAGCATGGAAATCGGGAAAAACGAGGAAAAAGGAGTCATGAAGTTGGACAAATTAACGGCGGAAACGATGCAATTGATTGAAGAAATGGCTCTCCATCACGAAAATCAAGGATTATCCAGAATTGCTGGTCGGATAATTGGACTGTTGATGGTCTCACAGGAACCCCTTTCATCCGAGCAGATTGCCACTACATTACAAGTCAGTCTAGGAAGTGTGTCTACCAATATACGCATTCTTTTAAAATTTGGATTCGCGGAAAAAAAGAGTGTGACAGGTGACCGTGTGAGCTATTACATCATGGCACCAAACGCAATTGAAGAAGAGATATTACAGAATTTAGAGCGAATCCTATCATTGAAGAATGTCATAGAAAAAGGAATGCAAATTGAAAGTTTGAAGCAAAGTGATCTAGTTATGCAGCGATTCCATGAGATGCTCGAAGGAATTGAGCTATACAGGGAATCTCTAAACCAAATGCTCGTTGAGTGGAAGTCTCGTCGCATGTAACATCAAACCGCTTGTATCAATGGAAAAGCAGAAAGGCAACTTTGGCGGTGAAAAAGCCACGGCTGCCCTTTTTTCATGGAGGATGGCATCGATCATTTGACTGGTGATAGTTCGTTTTCCGTCACCCATTTATAATTCTTGACCTCTCCTCCACCTGTTGTGGGCGTGTAATCGATCATATAGACAGTCGTTGTATTTGCCGTATCAAGCTTGCCTGATGCATCGAGCATCCCTTTCACATGATCCGCCTTCAAGACTACTTCCGTTCCCGGATTATACGGTTGCTTGATATGGTTCTTGATTTCTTCTTGAATGATCCATTTATAAGCCTTCACTGCCTGCTCACCCGTTGTAGGCGTATAGGTCACTGAATAGGCCGTTGTGTCGTAAGCCCCCACAATTTTTGCTTTCGCCCCTTGCATTCCCGGCTGGTGACCTGCTTTCAAGATGACTTCACTCCCTACCGTAAACGTAGGTTTCGGTACCACCTCTACTTGCTCCATTACATCCGGTGCAGCAGCACCGCCACATGCACTTAACCCCATAGCGGTAACCAGCATGAGTGATAACAGTTTCCATTTTTTCATTCTAAACACCCCGAATTCCTTGTTGTCTGTCAATAGTAGATTTCCTCTTGCTGTAAGGTATTATGGATACACAAGACCTTCCTTATCCACTTGCCTCCTGCTTGTTGCTTTACATGAATACATCCTAAGACACTGTAAAAGTAGAGCGGACGGCAAACTGTCGGATCAGGGATCCATGCCAGTAAAACTCTTGTCCATAAAGACGTACCGTCCAAGTAAAATGTTTCAAGTAAAAAAAACCAGTTCAGTACTTGCTCGAGTCCTGAACTGGTTTTCGTTCTATTCTGCTGCAAGTATGTACTGCCCGCCAAAGCCAAGGGCAAAATAGTACCAGCTATCCTCTGTCCAATCCTTGCTTGAATCGATTCTGTCACTCCACCAATGCAAGCCGTAAGACGTAATCCGTCTCCCCCGTTATGAATCCCCTGTCCTCAGAATACCAATACGACTCTTCGATGTTCAGAGGCTGAAAGAGATGCTTTTTGGCAAAATCATATGTGCTCTTTCCCCGGTATTTCCCCTCGAATGTAACGTTCGCCCCATTCGCACATGAGGTCCATGATTGGCTTAAGCGTTTCTCCCAATTCACTCAATTCATACTCGACTTTTGGCGGTACTTGGCTGTACACAGTCCTGATGACGATGCCGTCCTCTTCTAGCTCGCGAAGCTGCTGTGTCAGGATTTTTTGGCTAATGTCCGGCATTTGTTTTTTCAATTCGCTATTCCTTTTTGGCCCGTAGTATAACTGGCATAAAATCAAGGTTTTCCATTTGCCACCTAAAACATCTAACGTCGCTTCAGAAGGAATCTGGTATGTATGCTTGAGCTTTGGCCTCATCGATTGGCTATCCTCCCTCATTACCCACGATTTTTACAGGAACTTTTTGGTACCTATATTACTTTTTGGTATCGAAAGCACAAAAAAGTGCGTACTTTTCACATTCCATTATATGGTGCATGATTCGGATATACCAGCGCCTTACTTGCAAAACTGGAGGGAAGAAACATGGTGAATCGCATCCTGATCGTGGGAGGCTACGGTGTCATTGGCAGTGCAATCGCTCGCCTAATCCGGAGCATGAACAATGATGTCGAGATTGTACTGGCAGGTCGCAATCTGGAAAAAGGGGCTCCTCTCGCTCGTGAACTCGGACAGCTTACCTTGACTTGACGAACGGTCAAACGATTGAGGATCTAGGGGAACTGAATTTGATTGTCGCCGCCGTGCAAGCCCCTGGAGATGTACTCCTTCAAGCTGCTTTGACGAAAGGAATTGCCCACATTGGGATTACTGGACCTTCAACGCTGGAAGAGTCAGAAGTCTTTATCAGTCGTGCCCTGCTGCGACAAGATGCCCAATGGAAGTGGGTCGATGCTACCAAACATGGAAGATTGGTGCGTTTATCTGGTGATATGTCGAGATCAAGGGAATTTTGAAAACGGGAAAACCTGCCTCCTATCGTATTAGCATCTCTGATCCAAAGCGTCATGCCCACATGACAGCCCTTGGAGTTTTGCTATCGATTGAGCGCATTCTCGGATGGAATGGCAAGCCACTTGCTGTTGGAGGAGTCTATCTGCCTGACACATTGCTTCCCATCGACACCGCTGTCGCCCGTATCAAAGATTTTGGCATACAAATTACTACAGAAATAGAGGGTGAATGAAAATGAAAGTACTGACAGTTGTTACCCATCCACGAACCAATTCCTTGACCTTTGCCGTTGCAGAACGTTTCGTTCAAGGGCTGACAGATGCTGGACATGAGGTTGGAGTTTTGGATTTGCATCGCAGTGGATTTAACCCTGTTTTATGGGAGGAAGATGAGCCAGATTGGAACAATGGGGATAAGCGCTATTCTCCAGAGGTTGAGATCGAAATGGAACGGATGAGAAAGCACGACGCGTTAGCCTTCATTTTTCCGATCTGGTGGTACAACATGCCGGCCATGCTGAAAGGATATATCGATCGCGTCTGGAACAACGGGTTTGCCTATGGCTCACGTAAACTGCATCATATGCATGCATTGTGGATCGGTCTCGCAGCTGCTCCCGAGGATCATTTTCAAAAAAGAAATTATGACCAAATGCTGGCGCACCACCTCAATGTCGGTATCTCCAGTTACGCCGGAATCGATGATTCGCGGGTTGAGTTCCTTTATGAAACCTTGGAGCAAAACCCTGCTCATATCGAACAGCTGTTGGACCGCGCGTATCAATTTGGATTCCATTATGGGAGAAAAGAGAACCTGCACGTATAAAAAATATCTTTCAATCAAAGCCAAAGGTGGGCGTTGCTAGAGTAAACGCCCACCCCTTCTGACATACCGGATGTAACATATGAGAAAGCCCCCTTTTCTTGTGAGGAAAAGAAGGCTTTTGACTATGTGAATTCGTGCGTTACGCAAGAACCTCAACGGTAAACCCACCAGGAGCTTTCACATAAAACGTCCAGCCATGTGACCGTACCGGTGAGGCAACTTTGTAGCCATCTTCTTTCAGTCGTTGATTAATCTCGTTGACTTTCTCTTCGCTCTCCTGGATGAAGCCGATATGAAATGTCTTGGGATATTGGACTTCGGCACCCTTCATTAAGGTAAACACCAAGCCATTATCGTCAAACAGGACCCCAAAATTATCTCCACGGGTATCTTCGGACGTATCTAGCTTTTTAAGACCAAAGTATTTCTCCAAGAAATCAGAAGCAGCTGGAACATCCGTAACGGTAAGATTGACGTGATTCAGTTTCATAATGACCACACATCCTTTGCACGAGATTAATTCAAGCGTAGCACATTCATGCAAATGCTAATCTTGATATTCCCCGAGGCTGATCATTGTCATGATTATCCGTCACATGTCTTTAAGGTTTCATAATCAATCTATTTATTCGCAGCTACTTTTGATTTGTTTACGATATGAATGGCATGACCTAACACTGCTTCAGCAGCCTCCAGCCATACCTCGCTTAAAGTGGGATGCGGATGCATGGTTAATGCTACATCTTCTACACGTGCAGCAAGCTCAAGTGCCAACACCCCCTCCCCGATCAGGTTCGACGCATCAGCCCCTACAACGTGCATTCCCAACAATAAATGGCTTTCTTGGTCCACAATCACTTCTGCAAAACCTTCTCCTTTATCCATCGCTAGTGCTCTGCCATTCGCTCGATATGGGAACGTCGCTACTTTGACTTTGTACCCTTGAAGCTCTGCCTCTTCTCTTGTCATCCCCACACCAGCTATTTGCGGCTCGGTAAAAATCACATAAGGCACATACGGAGAATCTACGCTGCTAGGTAGCCCTGCGATCACCTCCGCAGCCACAATCCCTTGCTTCGCCGCACGATGTGCTAAAGCAGGGCCAGGTGTTACATCGCCGATCGCATAAATATGCGACTTATTCGTACTACCGGTCGGTGCCACAGGAATGTAGCCTCGCTCGTCCATTTCCACTCCCGCCTGAGCAAGTCCGAGTTCACCTGTGTTAGGCACTCGCCCTATGGTAATGAGCGCTTTATGTGCGGTGATACTTTCGGAACCATTCTTTTCCGAAGTGCAAGTGAGCGTGACTCTTCCATCCACCACCTCAGCCTTCTCTACCTTCGTCGTGATCTTTACCGTCATCCCGAGCTGTTTCGCCTGCTTGAGCACTTCCCGAGAGAGATGGGCGGCTGTTTGCGGCAAAATGCGCTCGGCAGCCTCAATGACGGTCACCTGCGATCCAAGCTTGGCGAGCGCCATCCCGAGCTCCATTCCAATATAACCACCACCAATAATGGCCAGTGTTTGCGGAACCTCTTCCAGTGCCAGCATATCAGTTGAATCCAGAATATATTCTCCATCTGGCTTCAGAAATGATGGAATGAGTGGACGTGAGCCTGTCGCGATAATCGCGTGTTTGAATTTGTATGTTTCAAAATCACCACCCGTCTCGACGCCGATCCGATCACTCGAGAGAAATGTCGCAGTTCCCTTCACGACTGTAACCCCATTGGCCTGACAGAGATAATCGACCCCTTTGTTCAGTTGCGTAACGACAGAAGACTTCCACGACTGCCAGCTCGGCATATGGAACGTCGCTTTCCCTGTCGGCAGTTGGATTCCAAGCTTATTCAGACTACTGAGCTTGTGATATTCACCTGCTGCATGAATCAGTGCTTTCGACGGAATGCATCCGCGATTCAAGCAGACCCCACCAAGGACTTCTTTTTCAATCAGAACGACCGATTGCCCCAGCTGTCCGAGACGAATAGCGGCTGCATAACCTCCTGGACCACCACCGATAACAACCACATCTGTTTCCACTGCTACTTCCCCGACTACCATCTATACCATCTCCGCAAACAATAGATTCGGATCTTCCAGCAGTTCCTTGATCCGGTTAGTAAAACGCACGGCCGTCACGCCATCGATCAGACGGTGATCAAACGAAAGTGACAGGTTCATCATCCAGCGAATGACGCCTTCATCCTCACGCACGACCCAGCGCTTCTCCATTTTGTGCAAGCTGATAATGGCCACTTCCGGGTGATTAATGATTGGAGTTGCTTGTAGCCCCCCGATTGGTCCTACATTGCTGATTGTAAAAGTGCCACCCGTTATATGCTCCATAGTCAGTTTGCCTTCACGAGCCAAGCGTGCCAGTTGATCGATTTCTTCTGCGAGTTGAAAAATTGATTTGTAGTCTGCATCCTTGATGACTGGTACGATCAAGCCCTCAGGCGTATCTGTGGCAATGCCGATATGGTAAAAGCGTTTGAGTAAGATTTCATTCGTACGATCGTCAATCGATGCGTTTAACGTTGGGTATTCCTTCAAGGCAATGACCAGCGCCTTGATAAAGAACGGCAAGAAGGTCAGCTTGATATTCCGCTTATCTGCATGTGGTTTCAACTTTTCTCGGAGTGCTCGGAGCTGATCCATCTCCAGTTCATCCACTGAAGTTACATGCGGGATGATGGTGACTGATTTCACCATGTGCTCGGCAATCTTTTTCCGGATGCCTTTTAAAGGTAGCCGCTCGATATCTCCCTGCGACGAGGGGGCGACACGAATAGTGGTTTCTGTTTTCGGCTGAACCACCTGTTCAGACTCAACCGCCACTGTACTTGCCTCCAACAGCCGCTCATTGCCTGTAGCCGTCGTTGGAAACTTAGCTGGCGCCGATTTTTGCAGTCGACTGGCGAATTGTCGCAAATCTTCTTCCGTCACACGTCCCGCTGCTCCTGTACCCGTGACCAGCTCGATATCCAGCTTCATTTCCCGCGCCAGTTGCCGAACGTATGGCGTGGCCAATGAGCGTCGGTGATCAGCGCGTGCCGGTGCAAAATGGACTGTCTTTTCGGGAGTTACGACCTTTTCTGGAAGCTTTGTCTCTTCCTTCTTTGCTTCCCCACCTGCATCTATCACGAGAAGGGTAGTTCCGACCTCTACGGTTTCCCCTTCCGAGATGAAAATTTCACGAATGATACCAGTCACTGGTGCAGACAGCTCGGCATTCACCTTGTCTGTCTGCACCTCCAGCAGCGGCTGATCCTGTTGAACGGATTCACCCATGCGAACCAGTACTTTTACGATTTCTCCTTCATGCATACCTTCTCCCACATCAGGAAGCTTGAACTCAACCATATGACTCGCTCCTTCTCTTAAAACGTAGCCGTTTCCATAATTCCGTCCTTCACGCGTTCAGCCGTTGGCAAATAATCATCCTCGATGCTAAATTGCGGGACGGGCACGTCAAATCCGGTAATCCGTTTCACGGGAGCCTTCATGTAGATCAATGCTTCATCATTGATTATGGAGATGATCTCTGCACCCAACCCAGCTGTCTTATGCGCTTCGTGTACGACAACAGCACGTCCAGTCTTTTTGACTGAGGCGATGATCGTATCCCGATCCAATGGATAGAGCGTTCGCAGATCAATGACTTCACAGCTCAAACCGTTTTCGCGCTCGATCTGTTTTGCAGCATCCTCCGCGACACGAAGCATAGCTCCCCAAGCAAAAATGGATATATCTGAACCTTCCTGGACGACCTTCGCTTTTCCGATGGGCACACGATACATTTCTTCCGGAACCTCTTGCTTAAATGCGCGATAGAGCTTGGTCGGCTCCAAAAAAATGATCGGATCAGGATCTTCCATTGCTGCAATCAACAAGCCTTTCGCATCATAAGGTGTGCTTGGTGCCACAACCTTTAAGCCCGGAACATGGGCAAAAAACGTTTCGACACTCTCCGAGTGAAGCTCAGGACCGCGAATCCCTGCCCCGTACGGTGTACGTATGACCATCGGTACGTGGTACTGTCCGCGAGTCCGATAGCGCATGCGTGCAGCATGAGAAACAATTTGCTCAAAGCCCGGATAAATAAAGGCTAGAAATTGTATCTCGACCACAGGAATTTTCCCGTTCATGGCAAGACCGATAGCCGACCCGATGATTCCCGCCTCAGCAAGCGGCGTGTCCACTACACGGTCTGGGCCGTATTTGTGAATCAAATCTTCTGTCGCCCGGAACACGCCACCATTCACACCGATATCCTCGCCAAGCAGCATAATGCGTGAATCATCTGCCAATTTTTGATCCATAGCCTCGGTGATTGCTTGAATCATCGTTAGTTTGCGTTTCATGCTGGGATTCCCTCCTGCTTCGATGGCTTGACGAGCTCGCTTTCCTGTTCCGTCGCCATCCACGATGGTTCCGCGTAGACGTGCTTGAACATGTCTTCCGGCTTGGACTTCGGATAGCTCTCTGCATCGACAAGAGCTGCGTCGATTTGCTCATTTACCCGTGCATTCAGCTCTGCTTCCTTCGTTTCATTCCATAAACCCTGATTCTCCAGAAACACACGTAGTCGTTGGAGTGGGTCGCGTTCTTTGCGCCATTCCTCGGACAAACTCTCTTGATCCCGGTATTTCTTCGGATCATCTGCGGTTGTGTGTGCGCCATAGCGGAATGTCACCGCTTCGATCAACGTCGGTCCTTTGCCATCGAGCGCACGTTGCATGGCTTCCTTCATGGTCAGCCAAACAGCAAAGATATCATTGCCGTCGATCCGAACTCCAGGGATGTCATAAGCGGCCGAACGCTGTGCAATCGTTTTCGATGCAGACTGCTGTGAAAACGGAATGCTAATCGCGAAACCGTTGTTTTGGCAGAAGAAAATGGTCGGCGTTTGAAACACGCCTGCAAAATTCAATGCCTCATGAAAGTCGCCTTCTGAGCTGGCTCCGTCACCAAAGTAGGCAATGCTGACATGCTTTTCGTTTTGCAGCTTGCTCGCCCAAGCGGTCCCTACAGCATGGACCATTTGAGTCGCGATCGGTACACATGGCGGCATGATATTCAAATGTTTCGGGCTGATACTCCCTTCCATGTGGCCCATCCAGTAGAGGAACACTCGTGCCATGGACTGACCATGGACGATCGCCGCAGCATGGTCACGGTAAGTTGGGAAAAGCCAATCTCCAGGTGTTAATGCCATCGCGCTGCCTACTTGTGAAGCTTCCTGCCCTTCAAAGGGAGCGTACGTACCCATTCTGCCTTGTCGTTGCAGATTAATCGACTTGCGGTCAAACTGGCGAACCAGCACCATATTTTCATACATCTTGATCATCGTCACCTCGTCTAATTGCCCCTTGAGATCGCCTACCAGCTCACCCGCTGGACTCAATACCTGATATAATGAAGACATGGAAACATCCCTCTCTTTTTCGATGAAAAACACCGTGGTGTCTTTCGTTAATGTGAATCTGATCATCTTGCATCTGCTTTCCTCCCTATAGAAGAGCAAGTAGCATGCCAAACAATTGAAAGCGATTTCACAACAAAACAAATCGAAAATGATCATTTTTGCATATGCACGATTGCATATGGATGATTAATTCTGACTATTCCGTTTACAAGCCTACTTAGGAGGACTTCGATGTATCAGACCAAGTATTTCCAAGCCAGTGACAATCATGAGCTTGCAAAATTGCTGACAACCATCTTCAGTACGTCTCACGATGGATTGGCGATCTGTGACCGTAATGGCTACGTCCTGCTCTATAATGAGGCGTACTTGAACATCACGGGAGTTCCCGCCGACATCTTGAATAATTTTAGCTTCATGGAGCAAAAAGAAATGCACCTTGTTCCTGACTCTTCTGCTGTACGTACGATTTTGACAAAACAAACGCATAGTGTCGTGATCGATTATGCGAACGGGCGGCAAGCGATCAACACAGCTACCCCGCTGCTTGATCTAAATAATGAATTATTGTTTGTGGTGGGAAATGTGCGTGACGTGACGGAGCTGAATACGCTTCAGAAGGAGCTGGAGGAAACACGTCAAATCAGTTCGGCGTATCAAAGAGCGCTGCAGCACATCCAAACCGATGGTGATTTTGACGAGCAGATCATTTATCGCAGTGGACTCATGCACCGAATTGCTTCACTCGCCAAACGATTTGCGACCAATGACTCCCCCGTCCTCTTGCTAGGTGAGTCTGGTGTCGGCAAGGATGTAATGGCGAACTACATTCACGCCCAAAGCGGACGAACTGGCGAATTCATCAAGATTAACTGTGGGGCCATTCCCGAGCATTTGCTGGAGTCAGAATTGTTCGGCTATGAGAAAGGCGCATTTACGGGAGCAAGTCAATCAAAGGAGGGATTGTTTGAGCTAGCAGATCGAGGAACGATTTTTCTTGATGAGATTGGAGACCTCCCTTTTCCCTTACAGGTGAAGCTCTTGAATGTCTTGCAGGATGGACGGATTCGCAGACTTGGGGGGAAAACATCACGTCAGGTTAACATGCGAATCATCGCTGCCACCAATAGTGACTTAGAAGCGATGGTTGAACAAAAGAGGTTTCGGCAAGATTTGTTCTACCGGCTTAACGTACTTGCCCTCACCATTCCACCCTTGCGTGAGCGTCGGGAGGATATTCCGGCCCTGATTTTCTACTATTTGAAAAAGCTGGAATGGAAGTACCAGCAAGAAATGCGCATCGAGACAGATGCGTTGGAGGCACTGATGGATTATGATTGGCCAGGGAATATACGCGAGCTAAAAAATGTGGTAGAACGTTCTTTCCACATGTGTGAAAATGAGCGAATTACATTTGATCAGTTGCCTGCGTCCATTCGCAATACGCAACAGACAGCCCTGCCGCTCCATCTCGCCAAAATGGATGAGCCGTTGCCGCTAAAAGAAGCGGTCGAACGGTTTGAACGCGAGTATATCCAACGTCTCTTGAAAGAGACCGGCACCATGCAGCAATGTGCGGATAAGCTGCACGTGAACATATCTACTCTCGTAAGAAAAAAACGCACTCTCGGAATTAAATAGTGCAATAGAAAAAAGCCCGATGCGCTTAGGTTCGGGCTTTCTCATTATTTCAAAGCATGCTCTTGCAATACATCCGGGTGCTATCTCACAAGCCCTTCTCTTAATGTATGAATTCCATGCTCCAGATACCCCTTCAAACAGCATAAGACGTAAACCCAACCTTCTTTATTGTCGACCATTTTTTGTACGAGCGCAGGATCATTTTCTTGAAAACCCTCTTCGTTCACTTCAATGATCGTCGTGGCTTCATCCAACTCTTTTAACGTAATCGTTACGGTATTTTCTTCTCCAGCCCACTGAAAAAAGATTCGTTTGTTCACTTCGATTTCGTGAACCGTAATCCCTACTTCTGCGTTGTAAATATCGTAGATTAGCGTAAAGTTCTTCCCTTCCTCCCACCTTGCCGAGCTGGAAGAGAACCAGAAGTTGCCGATCTTCGCGGGGTCTACGAATGCTTCGAACACTTCATGGGCAGGCCTGTTAATCTGAAATTTTGTAAGATTATTCATGCATTCCTCAACTCGCTTTCTGATTGCTGCATCCACCGTATCATAATCACACTTGCGAGACAAACAAGAGAATGGCTCCCTTTTATTCTTTGACAGCCCCAGAAGTCAGGCCAGAGATAATCCGCTTCTGGAAAATCAATACCATCACCACGAGCGGGATCGTCACGATGATGGAGGCCGCAGATATTTCCCCCCACGGGATTGTAAACATTCCCTGAAACATGACGATTCCCACAGGCACTGTCTTCATCGCTTCCTGCGTATTCAACGTCAAGGCGAACAAAAATTCGTTCCACGCTGCAATAAATACGAGGATCGCCGTCGTAAAAACGCCAGGCATGGCGAGTGGAAAAAATACTTTTGTCATCGTCTGCCAGATGCTCGCACCGTCTACTTTGGCTGCTTCGCCCAAATCACTCGGTATTTTGCGGAAAAAGATGGTCAAATTCCAAATCGCAAGCGGCAGCGCGAAAGTCGTATAAGGAATGATCAGGCCTATGTAGCTGTTCGTTAAACCCATCGATTGCATGAACATAAAAATAGGTGAGATGGTAGCGATCTGTGGAAACATAGACACAGCCAGTACGACACCCAATATAATCGCCTTTCCCCGAAAGGACAGCCAGGCAATCGCGTATGCGGCAAAGGAAGCGATGGTAATGGAGTAAAGTGTCGTTAACGTCGCCACTACAGTCGAATTCCATAAGTAACGGGCAAACGGCCTCTCCGTGAAGACGCGGACAAAGTTGTCAAACGAAGGATTCTGGATGATGAAATGAAAGGCTCGCTCTCCAAACAGCTCCGCTGGTGGCTTTAATGCTGCGAGGAGAATCCATAAAAACGGGAACATCACTAGAAAAACGAATAGCAGTAGACCCACGTAAAACAAGGGACCCGTATGTTTGCGCATCCAATCACCTCCTTATTTGCCACTGCCATCACTCAGCAGATCAGCTCCCAAAATTTTGACATAACCGATGGAGATTAACGCCACACACAAAAAGACAATGACTGCGAGTGCCGAGCCTTCTCCAAAGCTCATTTGAGCAAACATCGTTTTATAGGCGTAGATGGAAATCGTCTCGGTCGAGTTCCCAGGTGCCCCACCTGTCAGCGTGTAAATCAGGTCAAATACGCGGAACGCATCAAGTGTCCGAAACAATAACGCCACCAGAATGGTTGATTTCAGCATCGGAAGCGTAATGCGAAAAAATTGCTGGGTGCGGGTGGCACCGTCGACAGAAGCTGCTTCATATAAGCTTTGCGGGATCGTTTGTAGGCCAGCGAATAAGAGTAGAGCCATGAACGGCGTCGTCTTCCACACATCTGCCAAAATGACGGAAAACAAGGCCCCAGCCTTTGTGGTGAGGAGCATCCCCATATCAGAGATCAACCCTACCTGCTCAAAAAGATAGGCGACGATGCCATTTTGCCCGTCGTACAAAAACTTCCACATCAACGCGGAAATGACAGTCGGAATCGCCCACGGAATTAACACCGTTGCTCGTACAAGACTTCTTCCGCGAAAAGGTCGATTGATCAACAGCGCAATCAACATGCCGAGTACCAATTCAATGGCAACGGAGATGACGGTAAAAATCGTCGTATTGTACAGTGCTCCCCACATCCGGGCGTCTGTTAGAAACTTCTTGTAGTAAGCAAAGCCAACAAAGTTGGGCTCGATGATCGAAGCTTCAATACCTTGGATCACGCCAAGAGCACCCTCCGGCTTCGAAAGCAGCTTTTGTTCACTCATTTGTAAAAGGACCGCGCTGACTTCTGCCAAGTTGGTTTTGACTGACTCTGTTTGTTCATTCGACAGACTCACATATTTGAGTTCTGTGGGAACTGGTTTAAAGTCCAGTAATAGCTGGTCGATCATTTGGTATCGGCTCGCGATCTCGCCTGTTTGGTTGAGGGAAGTGTTCATTTGCTCGATTTGCGCTCGGAGCGCGTTCAGTTTTTCCTTTGATGACCCCTCTGCAGAGTCCGCCTCCCTACCCACATACCGGAGCAGATTGGGTAACGTACTGACGTAGCGCTCCATATCGAGTCCGTATGAAGAGTGAATCTCTGATTTCGTCGGGTCGTTCAACCGGATGTCGTGCAGACTGATCCAAAAGGATCGCATGACAGGCCAAATCGCGATAACAAGTATGATGAGCAGTGCAGGAAAAATCAGCAAATACCCCATCTGTTTTTCTGAGAGAGACATGTTGGTTGGTCGATTCATCCGTTCACCACCTTCCTTCCCGCTTGAAGCTTGCTTATGCTTGCCAGATCGTTGTGCAACTTCCAAGGAAGCCGGTTAGACCCCCTTGGAAGCCCCACTTTTTGCCGCTTATTTTTTCATCAGGTCGTTCATCTGCGTTTCCATGTTTTGCACCGCTTGCTCGGCTGTTTGCTGCCCTGCGAGCGCTTTGGACACTTCGATCTGGATCACTTCCGAAATTTTTGGATAAATCGGAGTTGTTGGACGAGATACAGCAGCGCTTACGCCATCGACGAAATCTTTGTTGGCAAACAACGGACTGGCTTTTTGAACATCCGCTTCATCGTAGGCTGGCAGGTATGTTGGTGCGAGCCCGCCTTCTACTGCGGATATTTTTTGACCTTCTGGACCTGTCATGAATTTGAGGAATTCCCAAGCTTCTTTCGGGTGCTTCGAGAACTTGTTGATTCCGCCCATCCAACCGCCGAGTGCTGCTGCTGAGCCTGCATCCCCTGCTGGCAGTGGTGCGATCGCAACTTGATCGACGATTTTGGACTGGGCCTGATCCTGTGCCAAGGCGAATTGGTACGGCCAGTTTCGGATAAAAGCTGCCTGCCCTTCGAGGAATGCCGTATGTGATTCCGGCTCCATGAATGTCGTGATATTGGTTGGGACGAAATCAGATTTGACGACCTCCATCATTTTTTTCAACCCTTTAATCGTAGCTGGATTGTTGACCGCTACTTTGCCTTGTTCATCCAAAATTTTTCCACCGTACGATGCACTGAACTCGACAAAGTTGCAAACCAGTCCTTCATATTGCTTGGCTTGCATCAAGTAACCGAACTTCGTGCCGCCCTTGCCCTTCGTGGCTTTTGCTTGAGCAATCAGGTCATCCCACGTCTTTGGTGCTTCGGCGACGAGATCTTTGCGGTAGAACAAGAGACCCGCGTCGATAAACTTGGGCATGGTCCATTGTTGGCCGCCAAAGTTCCCGGCATCCATGGCCCCTTTGATATATTTACCCGTCTCGATCCCGTCCTGCTCGATCAAGCGGTCAAGTGGCAACAGGTAACCCGCCTGTGCGAATTCAGCTGGCCAGATGACATCGAGGTCAAACACGTCGATCTCGGAGGATTGTGCACTGAACATTGTGACGTACTGGTCATGGCTTTGTCCTGTATCCGCAGGCATTTCGCGAATCTCTATCTCGATGTTTGGATTTGCTTTTTGGAATGCCTCTATGAGCTTTACAGTGGAATCCGTTGAGTCTTTGCCCCGTGCGTAAACGAGCTTGATTTTTTCTGCTGGTTGCTGTGCGGGCTCTGTTTTGGGTGCGGATGGTGTTGCAGGCTGTGATGGGGTCGTATCCTTAGAAGCTTGCTGAGGTGTGGAGGAACATGCTGCCAATGAGAACGCCATTAATAAGGTAAGTCCAACGGATGTAAGTCTTTTCGCAACTTTCATCTAAAGTAACCCCCTATGCTCATGTTAAGAAAACCTAAAAACGGACAGCTTCACCTTTTTGTGCGGATGTGTAGATGGCTTCGATCAATCTGTTGATGTACAAGGCTTGTTCCGGTGTGCAGAGAACCTCTGCCTTCCCTTCGATGGCGTCGATGAAATTACGGAATAAGAGTACGCGTTCTTTCTGAAGTTTTGGTTTGATTTCTGTCGAGGCAGTTACGCCGTTCCACTCGTGGTAAAGCTTAAACTGGTTATCCAATAAACGAAGGGATGCCCCACCCTCTTGTCCATATAATTGAAGGAAAACGTTTTCCTCTTCGATGTGAGAAGCCCAGCTTGCATCGAGCGTAAGCGACAATCCGTTCTCAAAGGTAATCATCGCCACTGCCATATCTTCCACGTCAAACTTCCCGTTTTCATCGATTCTGCCCCACTCTGATAAGCCACGCTTGTGCGGTCCGAATTGCGAGTACGTTTGCCCGAGGACGGATACAGGCTTTGGATGATCCAAGAGCCATAAGGTCAAATCGAGCATATGTACGCCGATATCAATCAACGGACCGCCGCCTGCCCATTCTTTTTGCGTAAACCAGCTTCCCCATCCTGGAATCCCATTTCTTCTGACCCAGCCGGTCTTGGCGTGATAAATGTTTCCCAGCTTTCCTTCCTTCAGCCATGTTTTGACTTGCAGGGAATCGCTTCGGAATCGGTTGTTTTGTGCTACCATGAGGATTTTGTCTGCTTTCTTCGCGGCTTCGATCATTTCTTCTGCTTCCTGGGCATTCATCGCCATCGGCTTTTCGCACAGCAAGTGTTTGCCTGCTGCAAGCGCACTTTTGGTTGCTTCTGCATGCAAGTAGTTCGGGACACAAACAATGATCGCGTCCGTATCAGATTCTTGCAGCATAATCTCGTATTCGGTGAAAACCTGCGGAATACCATGCCGTTTCGCACGATAGGAAGCCATTTCTGCGGAAATATCTGCAATCGCAACAACCTCTGCTCGCGGCTCTTCCTTGATCGCCTCTAAATGTGCTTCTGTAATCCCTCCTGCACCGATGATTCCGATTTTCCATTTGCGTTGGTTCGTCATTTTCTCCCTCCTAGACCCACCATAGATTCTGGACTGGCTCTCTCAAGATGACTTGCTGCAAGTTTTGAACCGCGCGCTCAAAGCCTTCGTCAATTGACATGAGGGCATCCTCGTGCTCGATGCTCACGACATAATCGTATCCATTCATACGCAGTGCGCTCATCATATCCGCCCACGTCTGCTGCGAATGCCCATAGCCTACGGTTCGGAAATACCAAGCACGTTCATGTAGATTGGCGTAAGAATTCATATCCGTCAGCCCGTACATGTTCACCTTTTCCTGGTCGATATACGTGTCTTTGGCATGGAAATGATAGATGGCTTTTTCTTTGCTCAAGATTTTGATCGCAGCTACCGGATCGATTCCTTGCCACCACATGTGACTTGGATCGAAGTTTGCCCCGATCCCCTCGCCTACCTGCTCTCGCAGCTTTAGCAGTGTCCCTGGTGTGTGAACGAGAAAGCCGCCATGCAGCTCCAACGCAACCTTAACAGAATGGTCGGTCGCATACGCAGCCCATTCGCGCCAGTATGGTATCAGCTTCTCTGTCCATTGCCAATGGAGCACATCCCGGTACTCATTTGGCCAAGGAGCAACGGGCCAACTCGGGTACTTCGCTCCTTCATGGTCGCCTGCTGTGCCAGAAAAACAATTGACCACAGGTACCTCGAGCATCTCGGCAAGCTGTACCGTTTTCACAAACGTATCGTGGGACTGCTGCGCAAAGCTTTTATCAGGCGTCAACGGGTTGCCGTGACAACTGAGCGCGCTGATCATCAATCCCCGATCTTCTACTGCTCTTTTGTACGCGCGTCTTTTTTCTGGACTGGCCAACAGCTCATCCAGATTGCAGTGTGCATTGCCCGGATAGCAGCCTGTGCCGATTTCCACCGCCTCTAAACCTGCTGCCTTTACATGATCCAACATCTCTTCAAACGACTTCTCGCTAAAAAGAACGGTAAATACGCCTAGCTTCATATCTTTTCACCCCTTTTGAATGCGTAAACCTCGTTTTCTTGCTCTATATGGTAAGACTTGTTGCCTCACTCGAGTAAAGCGCTTACAGTTTGGCGAATCACGAGATGGTGTGGGACGCTGCTCATTCTCTCTACGGGTTCATTGCGGATTTGTCTGAGTAATTGTTCTGCTGCGGCTTTTCCGTACATGAACGGGTCATTGTGCACGGTGGTGAGCATGGGGCGGGAAAGTGAGGCGAGCTCCAAATTATCGAAGCCCATGACGGAAATGTCTTCTGGTACACGTATGCCATGGTCGTACAAGTAATTGAGGACGCCAACCGCCATCAGGTCTGTTGCGACAAAAACGGCTGTCGGACGAATTTTTTCCTCACAAATGCGGCGCATGGCTTCGTATCCACTCTTGGCTGTGAATTCCCCTTCCACGACGAATCCTTCATGGATCGGTAAATCATGTGCGCGCATGGCTTTACGGTAACCGCCCATGCGATCCAGACCACACGGCGGGTCCCACAATGGACCAGATATACACGCGATCTTTCTATGGCCTTGCGAGATGAGATAAGCGGTAGCGTCATAGGAGGCTTGCACATTGTTGACGTTGACCGTCGGAATCTGATAGCCGGGCAAATCATGGCCGGTAACAACAAGGGGAACTTGAATCTCTTGCAGCGTCTGGATATTGCCCTCCAGAAAATGAATACTCGCGATAATGACACCATCGATTTGTTTTTCTTTGAACAGTCGCAAGTACTTCAGTTCTTTATCTACCACTTCGTCGGATATCGCCAAAAACATGCTGTAGTCGTACTCGCTAATGACGCTGTCGATCCCATAGATGAGATTGGAGTAAAAATTGTTGGAGATATCGGGAATCATCACCCCGATAATGCGGGTTTCCTTGCTGACCAAGCTCCTGGCAATCGCATTCGGCTGAAAGCCTGTCTCTTGAACGATTTTCAAGACTCTTTCCCGCAGCTCTGGCCGGACTGGCTTGGAATTGTTCAGCACACGCGAAACAGTCGCGATGGAAACGTTGGCGAGCTGTGCAATGTCTTTAATGGTTACAGTAATGGTTCTTCACTCACTTTCTATGTACCAGGTAAACGTTTTCCTAATGTGAAAATAACACCCAGATCCCACTTTTGTCAATATTCAGTTAATTACAAATGTCATTGACATCCCGAGCAAGAGCTGGAGGAAGGTTCTTATCTAGACAATAAAAAACCATAGTCCATCTTCGAACTATGGTCGTAATTCATCGCTATCCTGATAGGTTTGCAGGAATAAGCACCGTATGCCAAGGTCTGAACTCGGCATGCGGTGCTTATCCTACTCTATTCTGGGAAGCAGAACTGCATCTTGCTAAACGATCTGCGCAATTCGATCACCTTGGATCGGACAACCTCGGGCTTTTCTCTGCCTGACAGCACACTTACAATCAGCTCGGCAATCGTGTCCATCGCTTGCTCCTTCATACCAAAGCGAGTGATTTCTGTCGTCCCGATACGCAAACCGCTTGGAAAGTCCCAATCCTCTGGTCCATCGCCTGGAATCAAATTTTTGTTCGTGATGATGTTCGCTTCTGCCAATCTCTTGCCCACCTCGTAACCGCCACCAAACTCTTTTACGTCCAAAATGACTTGATGTGTACGAGTATAGCCTTTGTGAGCGCAAAGTACACGAATTCCCCGTTCATCGAATGCTTTTCCCAGCGCTTGTGCATTCGTCACAATTTGTGCCATGTATTCCTTGCCAAAAGCCAAAAACTCTGCCGCCGCCGCTGCCAGTGCTGCTACCCGATTGACTTGATGTGTCGCAGCAAGTGCTGGGAAGATGGCATCTGTAATCGGTACCGATAACTCCGGATCATTCCAGATGATGATGCCGCTTTGTGGGCCGCTAAACGTTTTGCCAGCCGAGCCGGTCATCACACATGCCCCTTCTCGCAAAGGGTCCTGAAATTGACCGCCACCGATCAACCCCAACTGGTGCGCGCCATCAAAATAAATGCGACCGCCCCATTCTTTCACGATCTCAGCCATCTCCTTCAGTGGAAACGGAAATAAGGTCATCGACGCGCCTAGGGTAACGAGCTTTGGCCTAACTTGCCGTGCGACTTTAGCGAACTGGTCCAGATCAACGGTCAGCTCCACGGGGTCCATTGGCACATCGACAATTTGCAAACCACGAATGCCAGCAGGCCCGTCCACCCGATTGCTGGAATGCCCCCCAAATGGTTGCGCGATCGTCATAATCGTATCGCCCGGTTGCGTTAACGCCGCATAAACCGTCATATTCCCGATCATGCTCGCTACCAGCCGATGGTCAGCGTAATTGGCTTGGAATACTTTTTTCAATAGCTCGACGCATAACGCTTCGATTTCATCGATATATTTCGTGCCAGCGAACCATCTTTGCGTGCTGCCGATATGTCCTTCTGCAGCACGCGTGCCTACCTCAGAAGCGAGCAGCTGACGTACGATTGGAGTGGTGGGTGCTTCTGGTGCGAGCAAATTCAAGCATTCCTCGCCTCGCCAAATCGCATTGCGGTTTACAGCATTCACGATCTCTTGCTGAATCAGCCAGTGTGACGGACTCTCTTCAATAATAGAGCGCGCCCATTGCAAAACACGCGAATCATGTACTTCCCCCTTCATTTCAACCGTACTCATGCCATTACCCCCTATTCATCATTGGAATGGTCCGTAAGCAATCTGCCAAGGTTGATCCAGTTTTCTTCCATCAAAGAAGAGGCAAGCTGACTGTTGTTGTCTCGAATCGCTTCGATGATTCTGCGGTGCTGTTCTACTGATTCCACCCCTTCTAAGGAACCGAACCGAGCAAACTCCAAACGCCGAATTTTCGGTACAACTCGCTCAAGTGCCAAGTAGATTTCACGATTACCCGCAGCTTCGAGGATCACGTCGTGGAAACCGTCATCTGCTTCAATCGCTTTGATCACATCTTGCTGTTCGAGTGCAATCTTTAGCTTTTCATTCCACTGCTCCAGAATACAGATATCCTCCGATTCAAAAGGCATTGCCAATCGTGCTGCCAACCCGTGCAAGGCCGCAACAACAGGAAAAGCGAGCTTCGCCTCCTTTTCAAGTAAGGGTGTAACCCGTGTGAGAGAGCCCGGAACGGATTCAATAAGACCTTCGTCCTCCAACCGTTTGAGCGCTTCTCTCACAGGCGTTCGACTCACGCCAAATAAAGCCGCCAGTTCGTTGTCGTTGACTCGTTGGCCTGGCTTTAGCTCCAGCATAACGACCGCTTTCTTCAAGCCTTGGTATACCTGTTCGCGTAATGAGGGGCGTTCAATTTGTTTTATGAGGTTGGTATCCATAAAACCAATATATTGGTTTTCTTTATGTCTGTCAATTTTAAATATTTAGATAAAAAGAAGAGATAGTCAATGAGGTTACTCCATCTAAAATCCGTATATTACTTCCCTTTCCGTAAGTAACGATTCAATAACTGAGACGACCATTAACTCCTGAACTCTCTCATCACAAATATGACGTGAATCTTCCCCTAACCATTCCAGTAATGACATTATCGTACTTCATTTCGATTCCCCCTCAAACAATTTAGCAAGAAAAAGAGGCTGCCCCACCAGTAGAACTTACGAATGGGATAGCCTAATCATTACTGTACGTCCTCTATGATCCTGCAAGTCAGCTACCATACTCCCGAATCATCTGCTCCTTCATCTCTTCAACCGGAAACCCATCCGGATAAGTCGTCATCATCAGCATTGCGCCTTGGAGCGCCGAAGAAAAATAGAGCGATCTCAGTCTTGGCTCCTTTACGCCTAGCTGCTGGAAGATCTGGCACTGGACTTCAAACTGCCTGCGTGACTCCTCATTTAACTGCTCTCTGTAGGAAGCAAGTACCCGATCATCTTCGGGTTGCGTTTGCAAATTCAAGTAAAAACGATAGACATCCGGTCGCTCATAGACGTTATCAAGCGCACCCTCGACAATATGGCGTAGCTGCTCGGAAGGAGTTGCAAGCTTCATAGCGGCCTCCATCACTTCTTTCACTTCCTCGATCCGGACCTGGACCATCGCAGCGAGAAGCTCTTCTTTGCCTTTGTAATAATTGTAAAGCAGTCCCTTCGAAATTTGGGCCTGTTTAGCTACATCGTCGATTGAGGTCGCGTGGTAGCCTTTTTTAATGAACAGCGTCATCGCGGCGGCATGGATTTTGTCTTTTGCGGCTTGGCGAATGCGCTCATTTTCAGCTGGAGTACGGGGCACGGTTCAGTCAATCCTCCAAAAATTCAGTGATAGAGCGAGCGATTTCTTCAGGATGCGTCAACGTTGGCTTATGATCGGCACCTCTAATCTCAATAAACCTGTGCTCTGGTAATACTTCTTTAAAATATGCAGCAATACGTTGCGCATCCAGGGCATCTTCCTTCCCGATTATCAAGCATGTTTGATTGGCCAAATGCGCGAGACGCTCAATGGCAGGCGGCTGCGGCCATACGGACTCCGATGTCGCCCACTCGAACATTTTTGCTAGATTATGCTTCGCCATCTCAACCAAGAGGTCCTTCTGTGGACTTTCCATCACGACGCGGTACGGACAGGCGGATAAGGAAAGCTCAACCATACGGTCAACATCCGGTGCTTCTTGGATTTTCTGCATCCATTCCGTGAATGGCTGACTCGGTGTATACCCTGTCAAAGCAGGAGCAATCAGCACGAGCTTACTCACTCGCTGCGGATAAGTAAGCGCAAAATCCGTTGCAATTCTTCCGCCTATCGAGTGCCCTACGAGCATGGCGTCATCCAGCTGGAAATAGTCCATGACAGAAAGTAAATCATCGACGTAGTTGGCTGCTTCTGTTGGCGACGGTGATTTCCCGCATCCGCGTCCGTCGAAAGCGATGACCTGATAATGCTTTGCCAGAATCCGCGCGACAAACGTCCAATCCCGCATGTCAGCACCGCCGCTGTGCAATAGAATGAGTGGTTTTCCTTCGCCTGAAACCTCATAGTACAAATCCATCGGTGATCCCTCCGTGAATTGTAGATTTGGTATTTGATCCCAGTTTATTATTGAATGAACGTTTAGTCAATAATAAACATTCCCTTCCAAAACAAAAAGTCCTAATCATCATGATCAGGACTTACCTCTACATGTCAGAGACAGAACAATCACGCTTCCGACTGAATGCGCTTCGCCTCTGCATATAGCACTTGAATGAACTTTTTCATATTGATCCGAATATCTGAACCCGGCGATGCGGCATTGCTCTTTAGCTCCGCCATCTTCTTCCACACATACGTAAAATCAAAAAACTGTGAAGCGTAATTCTCAAACTTCCAATTGGAGAGGTCCGCAAGCCCAAGAGACGCCAAATGATTGAGTGACTGATAGATTGCTCGCCGGACTCTTTGCTCAGAAGCTTTGACAACCTTGGCTACTTGTGAATCGTCCACAGCTACTCCGAGCCTATCCTGTGCAACTGCCACAAAGATCTCTTTCAGTGCTGGAAAACCATTTTTAAATGTATGCGTTTGTTCGTATCCATGCAAGAAGTCCAAAATATCTAGCAAGTCGTTGCTTCCATTGTCTCCCGCGATACCCAACTCCGTTAACAAAAACTGACCAGCCTCTCGAAGTGGTTTGCCCTGTGACGGACGGGGTTGTCCAGATGGCTGCTGGTCCACTTGCATGACGGCATTCAACGATTTGTGAATATCCCGTATCGAACGTTCGAGACGAATTTT
The DNA here is from genome assembly GCF_003013395.1 of Brevibacillus fortis. Lineage (GTDB taxonomy): Bacteria > Bacillota > Bacilli > Brevibacillales > Brevibacillaceae > Brevibacillus > Brevibacillus fortis. Next base: position 148,509 of record NZ_PXZM01000003.1, read on the forward strand.
TTCGATTACTTTTTGGAGAATGGTCACGACTTCGATCTTGTTTACAGGCTTAATAATGTAGTACTCACTTCCAAGGGCGTAAGCTTGGGCGATCAAATCTTTCGTTTCTGCCTGAGAAATCATGACGATCTTTCCTGCGAATGTCGGCTTCACTTGGCGAATCGTCTCAATCCCATCCCGGTTGGGCATGAACAAATCGATCAGCAAAATATCTACGTTGCGTGCGGTTAGTGTATGTCCGTCTACCATCGAGCCGTCAGAGGCTTCCCCTACGACTTCACCCAAATTCTCGTCTTCTATGATTTCCGTCAGCATGAGGCGAACGGCATCATCGTCATCTACTAAATAAAACAGCATCTTCTCACTCTTTCTTCGTTATCGGATCAATTGGTACTTGCATGAGAAATGTTGTCCCCTTCCCGCCTACTCCATCCTGTAGGGAGATTTCCCCTTGCCATTGTTCCACCAATTGTTGTACATAAGACAGTCCGATCCCTGTAGAGGGGTTGCCGGTTCGATCGTATTTCGTAGTAAAGCCAGGCTTGAACAGCAAAGCCTTTCGCCGTGGAGGTACCCCCGGTCCATCATCGTTGATTCTGATTTCCACAAGATCGCCTATCCGATCAATTTCAATGGAAATAGATCCTGTTTGGTGAATGGCTTCCACTGCATTTGCCACCAGATTATTGATCAGGGAAAGCATCATGAAAACGTGGTAGAGCGGATGTATCCCCGTAATAGAAGCGGTGATTTGTATGTCCTTCTCCAACAAAGTGGCATACTTCATATTGCTTCGTCTGATAATGTCCACAAGCTGATGGATATCCATATAATCGGTGATACTTTCATCGGATATCAGCTTGTAAAGCCCTGCAAAAATGCGTTGGTTATCCTTTTTAATCTCGTGAACCTCGCCTGCGACAATCAATGCTTGCTTGGCAAAGCTCTCTACATTTGAGGATACCTGTTCCTTATGAAGTTCCTGCAAGCCTTGGTATAGCTCAAAAGACTTCATACTTATACTCTCGGCATTTTGCAGTGTTTTTTTCAGATGAATCGATTCCTCATACAAGGTAGAAATCAGCATTAGGATGTGTTCGTTCTGTTTCCTTGTCTGTTGTTCCCTCGATTGTGCTTCGTACAGCCTCATCATGTTGAGAAAGCTAATCACGATAAAACTATGGGACAGAGCAATGACGAGCATCTCTTGAACCGCTTCCCAAGTGAGGACGGTTTCCAGCAGCACATATTGGGATAGAAACTCCAATAGGTCAGCCAATACCTCGATGACCATTCCCATCAACCCAACCAAAATCGTCCTATTGTGAAAACGGCGCATTCCAGTTAAATAAAACAGAACAGAATAAGCGAAATAAAAGAAAAAGCTAGAATAATGCGCTTGGAGGGAAGCCTCCCATGCTGTATGGTACCCAGCGATGAGGTCAATCACAATCCGAAAGCTTACGACCGTAATCCCCGTCAAAAAGCCCGCGAGAACAGATGGAATTCTTTGAAACAATAATAAAAAGAAGAAAAAGGTAGGGGCTCCAAAGCTAATTCGAAATGTCTCATTGACCGGATAAAACTTCAACTCTCCTGCCAATGGGACCGTAATAAGCATGAGCACCAATATATACCAATCTCGTTTTACTTGTGTTTGAACACGCACGCCTTTCACTTCCCATGTCGTTACTTGGTGCCCTTTCTATTTTTATCGAGAAACGCATGTAGGACAAGTCTCAAAAAAAAATTGTGAAACTCACGTGAAACAATCTGTGAGTTTTTGTTTTATTTTGTAGGGTGCTTGTAAAGTGTTCATTATATGTATTTCGCGAAGCATGGAAGCGCTTTCTCTTCTCTTCGCGTAAGGCCATTGTAGACGATTTTTGGGGGGACGGGCGTTGATTCAACAGGTTTTACTCGTGGATGAATTACAGCAATGGGTGGAACAATATCGTTCCAAGGCATCTGAAGGGAAATGTGCCAGTTATATCCCTGCTTTGTACAGAACAGATCCTAACCAGTTAGGTATTTGTATCATCGAACCTACAGGAAAAATGCACATGGCAGGTGACTGGGAAGCTCCTTTCACGATGCAAAGTATTTCCAAAGTAATCAGTTTTATTGCTGCTTGCTGCTACCATGGTATCCCTTACGTGTTGGATCGGGTAGACGTAGAACCGACTGGAGATGCATTCAACTCCATCATCCGTCTGGAAATGAACAAACCAGGTAAGCCTTTTAATCCGATGATCAATGCGGGAGCTATTACGACATCTTCGCTCCTCCCTGGTCAAACACCGGATCATAAACTGCGTTACTTGTATGCATTTTTCAGTAAAATTACGGGTGTTACGCCAACAGTGAACGAGGAAGTGTTTCTTTCGGAGTGGGAAAACTCTCACAGAAATCGGGCATTAGCCCATTATTTAAAAGATACGGGCTATCTGGCCTGCGAAGTGGAAGATGCTTTGGAGGTTTATCTAACGCAATGCTCGATTGAAGTAACCACCGAGCAAATCGCCTTGATCGGTCTCATACTGGCACTCGACGGCTTCCATCCGATGCGCAACGAACAAGTTCTCCCGAAAGATGTCGTCCGTTTGGCTAAAGCACTGATGCTCACCTGCGGCATGTACGATGCATCAGGCAAATTTGCTGCGAATGTTGGTCTGCCAGCAAAGAGTGGCGTATCAGGTGGGATCATGACACTGGTTCCTCCTAACCGCAAACCACATTCACCGCTTCAGGATGGCTGCGGAATCGGTATTTTTGGACCTTCTATCGACGGTTGTGGAAACAGTGTAGCGGGCGTTTCTTTGTTAAAACATATCGCTCAGGAATGGGATGTATCGATCTTTTAGAGAATACTAAGTAAAAATTCATAACAAATTCGAGGTGACACGATGGAACAATTCCTACTCGACGTAACAGCTTCCATAAACGATTTCTTGTGGTCCTATATTATCATTGTCATGCTAATCGCGTTAGGCTTGTTCTTTACCTTCCGGGGTAAATTTTTGCAAGTACAAATGTTGCCGGACATGCTCCGTTCCATTAAAGAAGGAAGAGCAAAAGACGATGGCGGCATCTCCCCTTTCCAAGCATTCTGTATCAGTATGGCCGCACGTGTCGGCACAGGGAACATTACAGGGATTGCCATTGCGATCGCATTAGGAGGTCCTGGTGCCGTATTCTGGATGTGGGTCATTGCGATTATCGGTTCTGCATCCAGTTTTGTGGAGAGTACGCTCGCTCAGATTTATAAAATCAAAGATAAGAACGGTTTTCGTGGTGGTCCGGCTTATTACATGGAAAAAGGCTTGAAAAAACGTTGGATGGGCGCACTGTTTGCAGTCCTCATCACCCTTTCGTTTGGTCTCGTATTTAATGCCGTGCAATCCAATACCATCACGATTGCCTTTCAAAATTCGTTTGGGACAGATCGACTGATAATTGGTATCATCATGACAATCGCTTTTGCAGCAATCATCTTCGGCGGTGTCAAACGTATCGCGAAAATGTCTGAGTACATCGTAGTCGTACTGGCTATTTTGTACATAGGAATGGCACTCTTCATCGTGATCATGAACATCTCGAAAATGCCGGAAGTCCTTTCTCTCATTGTGAAAAATGCGTTCGGCTTCGAACAAATCGCAGGCGGTTCTCTCGGGGCAGCGCTCATGCACGGAATCAAACGTGGATTGTTCTCGAACGAAGCTGGTATGGGTAGTGCGCCGAATGCTGCGGCAACGGCAACAACAAGCCACCCAGTGAAACAAGGTCTGATTCAAGCATTCGGTGTTCTATTCGATACCCTCGTGATTTGTACAAGCACGGCTTTTATCATTTTGCTGTCAGGCGCGTACACGCAACAAGGATTGAGTGGCATTGAGCTGTCCCAAGCAGCACTGAGCTTTCATATCGGTTCTTGGGCTTCTGGCTTCCTTGCCATTATGGTGTTCCTGTTCGCCTTCAGTACATTGATCGGGAACTATTATTATGGCGAGACCAACATCGAGTTTTTAAAGACGAGCAAAGCATGGCTTTTGCTGTATCGTTTAAGTGTACTCGCTATGGTATTATTCGGATCAGTAGCAAAGGTACAGCTCGTATGGGATTTGGCCGATTTGTTCATGGGCTTCATGGTCATTGTCAACCTGATTGCAATCGCCATGTTATCGAAGGTCGCCTATGCTGCTCTACATGATTATTTGGAACAGAAAAAAGCAGGAAAAAATCCTGTGTTCTACAAGGACAGTATTGAAGGCCTAGATGATATTGAAGCCTGGGATGCTTCTCCTTCCTCCAACAAATAACCTACGAAAAAAACGAGAAGCCTGTGTGATAACGGCTTCTCGTTTTTCATTTACAATCGCGGATCGATCTCTTTTTCCTTCGCCACCTCAAAGAGCATCGTGGCGACTACTTTTTGATACTCCGTATTTTCTGGAGAAATGTCGTCGAATTTGAAACCAAGCATCCTCTCACCCAGCCTGTGTTCCTGCATCGAAGTCTTGAGCTTTTTCGAAATATTTTTCTGATTGAAAAGCTTGCGGTACTTGTGTGGGAAACGGTAATCGTAGCCATAAATAATCGACAAGTACTCAGGATTGCGAACCTTCATGGCAGGCACGACCTTCTGATCGATATACTCTGGCTTGATCACGATGCCTTCCATTTTGTTTTCCAGTGTAATCGTAGAAAAGTAACCAGCAGCTTGTTCATACGCATTCGACTCAGACAAATCGAGGGCGAGAAAATGATCGTCATTTACGAAGCGATACATATCGGATGTTTTCCAATCCGGCAATTGCTCGTCTCCATTCAAATAGACAGCCTTTAGAATGGAAAAAGGCTTGTAGACAAGCTCCCCTTCTCCAGCATAGAGCTCAATCTGTTTTTGATAAATGTGATAGGCCTCCACATGCTTGTCGACAGGAACATAGCTCTCTTTGATTTCTCGCAAATACTTGTAGTTTTGATACAAGCTCGAACCGAATTTTTCTGTGAGCGCACTCTTGGATAAATGGAACTGATCTTTTTCGAATCCGCTCTCGTCATATTGTTGAACGAGTTGGTGAAGCGCCTCTTCAAAACCGTTTTCCTGCAAAAATGCAAATTCACTGCGCAGCGCGGATTCAATTGGTTTAAACTGCTTTTCGATCAAGCCCTTTCCTATTGCACTCCACGGCAGCAATTCGCCATCCAAGATGAGCATCGCGATTTCATTTTGCTCCATGTATTCGCGGAACCTTGCATGCAACTTGTCATAAATAGGTGTCAAATCAATTTGATTGATGGCATAACCATTTCTGCTGATCGCAAAGCACTTGTCGCGGTCATGATGTAAATATAGATTGCATCTCGAACCCATATATTTAGGCTGCAACACGACTTGATGAATGCCTCGATTCGCGAAATAGTCCAGCCCTGCCTTCAACGACTCCAATTCCTGAGTCGCCCCATCCTTATCTGCTGGAGGCATCGTTCCAGAGATAAAATTAACCTTATTTTGCGAGCAGTAACGGAGTCGCTGGAGTTCTTCCTCTTCCAAATCTCCTATGGATACTTGTTTTTCTGCTTGGAACAAGATCGGCAGCTCCTCTGTCATCACCCGATGCTCAGACGGAACCGATTTGAAAAAGGGCTTGTGTGAGATCACGACTGACGTTAAAGAATTTCCGTGCACACATCCTGTATCGAGATGGAGCTTGTTCTTTAAGCGAAACGTTTTTTGTGCCGCGATATGTCCAAAAATATGATACGGATGGTTACTGACCGCTTCAACCGTCAAAAATGCAAGTTGTTCTTCCAATGAAGCTGTTCGGTCGATCCGAAAATTGCGTTGGCGCCTCACTGAATTCGTATCAAGCTTGCCCAAGTACTTCTTTTTGCAGGGAGCGTGTGTTACATAATAGGACGGGCCCGTTAGCGCATTGGATCGATAAAACGGCTGAGCTAGGGTATACAGGTGATGAAACATCTCTGTTAATTCCGCGTCTTTTTCCAGGACCTGTATGGAATCAAAATAATCCCCCAATAGCTTTGGGTCTACCCCTTTTAGTTCCTTGCGCAAGTACTTGTAGACAAAATTTTCGTGATTCCCACGTACAAACAAGAAAAACTGTTGATTCTCGTATAGAAACTCGATGATCTCTCTAGTTTGCGCTCCTTTGTCGATCCAGTCCCCTGCGACGATGATTTTGGTATGCTGCACCTTGTCAGTCGAGATGAGACGATTGTCCTCGAGCTTGAATCCGTAGTTTTGCAGGAGGCCTTTTAATTCGTGGACGCATTCGTGAATGTCTCCGATGATGATGTATGTTTGATCTTTGGGAAGGATCGTAGCCAGATACGCTTCCTTATTTTCGATCACGACCTCATAACGCGGGTTAGCCACCTCATCTGCTAGTGTGTAAAAATCTTTGTGTCGTATCCGGTGAATGGTGTGGTAGCCTTCTTTGGATAATGACCGGAGCACTTCTTGTTTCAACCGGAGAATGTGGCCAGTAATCAGTTTTTTTGAACGTTCAGATGCGTAGTAATCTTCCCGATTGCGATAGTCAAAGAGGATCACTTCCAAACGGTAATTGTTCTCTGCTGCAATGTCGCGGACTTTTGAGCGGAAATCTTCTGCAAGTCCTGTTGTATCGACTACCACGAACTCGGCGTTGATCGGAAATGAAGTCACCAAGCGCAGCTTTTCAAACAGGAGCTGGAATGCCTGCTCGCTGGCTTCCAGCATCACCTGATCATACTTGTCGTACTCATGCCCCAGCAGTTCCTGGCGAATGCTGTCCGAGGAAATGTATTGGACATTTGCTGTTACGTTTTTGGGTTCATCTTGAAATGAAAGCTTCGGCATGAGTACTTCTTTGGCAAAGGTCGTTTTTCCACATTCGGTGGGACCGACGAGCATAAAAATCGTGTGAACCTGTGTCTGTATCAGCATCGTTACGCCCCCTTTCTCTGGAGAATGATGCCTTGTGTGGTGTGGATGTCGTTCACGCCGTCACCAATGGACACAAACTGCCCCTGCACCCCGGCTTCTTTCATGATTTCCGTCATCCATGCCTGGAACTCTTCTTGTCCCATTTCCCATTTATGATCGTCGTGACGATAGCCTTCCAGCTCATAGAACTGATTAAAATCCGAGTTGGGTGTCGTAATGATAAAATGGTCAAAATCCAATCGTTTGCAGATTTGGTGGATGAACGCTCTCGCTTCTTCTTTGCTCATATGCTCTATGACCTCAGTCAAAATGACATCGACCTGCTCACCGTTGTAATCTTGTAAAAACTGATCAAGCGAGTGGAACAAAATCAGATTGGAGATTTCTTTTGCCTCCGCCCTGTGCCTGACTAATTCCAGCAATTGTTCGTCGATGTCGATGGCATAGTAATATTGCGGTAGCTTGGTAGCGAATGGAATCGCATAAAAGCCTTCTCCACATCCGATATCCACAATGGATTTCGTAAAAGGAAGGTGACTTGCGATATAGTTCCTTCTCTGCAAACCGGTGCTGCCATACTCCAATTGAATGGGGTAGCGACTCGTCTTCTCGATCTCGGTCTTGTACTTACGATAACGCTCTCTGGTTGTCAGGAAGTTGCGTGCGAACAGGCTTCGTATGTAAAAAGGTGCATCGATGACATTGATGCTCTTGATGTATTTATCCAGGATGTTATCGGATATATCGATGTGCTCTTTTCCAAACATGCTCAAGAAAAGGCAGAGCACGCTTACGACGTGGAGAAGCTGATGCAGACTCGCTCTCGTTTTGATAGTCAAAGCGTAGCTTTTATCGGCGTGGTGGTTCAGTTCAAAGGTGAAGTTCTTTAAGTGCTTCTCAAAAAATGTCAGATACAGCGGTCGCTCGATGTGAATCATGTTGATGAAAAAAACATGCTCATACCCTTCTGAATCCTGCTCGTCGTGTTGCTTCATCGGAGCGGAAAAAAATTCACTGATCGCATTTAACGGAAACAAGGGTGTATTGTACCGGGATACATTCAAATATTCAAAATGCTCCTGTTCGGATTGTTTGTAAGAAACCTCATTTTCAGCATCTTTAAAGTAAACGTTATATGTATCCGTGTGGGAAAACCACCCGTATGCGATGCCTTTTCGAATGGATCGTAAACTCAGTCCGGAATTCGGATTTTTCTTGATCATGTACGAAAAGTCCGGGTTTTCTGATCGTAGCTGAACAATAGCCATACGTTGTCTCACCTCTGAGAAAAGAAGAATGAATACTTACTAGCAATCTTCGCTTTTCCATCCCCTGCTGAACAGGGTAAAAGTATTACGACTTTCCAATTAACAGAAACATTTGCTTCGAAATGGCAGTTCTTGATATAGTGAAATCCGCGATAACAAACCAGCAGGAGGTGCGTCAGATGCCTTATTATAAGCCGATTGAGATCGCTCGCGAGCTACATATTAGCACGAGTGCTTTGCGCCATTATGAATCATGGGGAGTCGTTCCTGCTCCTGATCGTGCAGAAAACGGATATCGTCTCTACACAGAAGTACATCTTGCCTATTTTCGTTGCCTGCGCGCCATGTTTCCTGGCTTTGGAGTTGCCGTCACCTGTGAAGTCCTTCGATCGATTCAAAAGTCGGATATGGATGCTGCCTTTTGGCTCGTGAATAAAGAGCAGGCCAACCTTCAACAGGAGAAGGTTGCAGCAGACCAAACACTCGAACTTTTAGAAAATCTCGATCTTCCCCTTCCGCCCAGCAAAAAGTGGCGAAACCGCATGACGATTGGTGAAGTCGCTACTTACACAGGAGTCACAACGTCTGCGATTCGCCATTGGGAAAAAGAAGGCTTGCTTGTACTACCAAGAGATCCTGTGAATGGCTACCGCCAATTTACTCCCATGGATATACGAAAGATTTTGCTTATCCGCACATTGCGCAATACAGTGTATTTTTTAACGAACATGAAAGAAATTGTACAAGCAGTGGAAAATCAAAGTATTGAACAGGCCAAAAAAGTGACGGCAGATGCGATCAAAAGTATCCACGACCGGAATCGACATCAGATGTACGGAGTTAGACGGTTGGTTGAATTATGTGAGGTATTGAAGCTCGTTTGACAACCAGACAATGAAAAAAGGACGAGCGATTATCGCTCATCCTCTGTTACACCCTCTATTTCTTTTCTACGGCATGTCCGCCAAATTCATTGCGCAAGGCTGCGACCACTTTACCGTGGAACGTATCCTCGTCCAACGAGCGATAACGCATCAACAAGGACATTGCAATCACTGGTGTGGCTGCTTGTAGATCTAGTGCAGTTTCTAGCGTCCATTTTCCTTCCCCGGAAGAATGCATGACTCCACGGATTTCATCGAGATTTGCGTCTTTTCTAAAAGCTCGCTCTGTCAAATCCATCAGCCAGCCTCGAATGACGGAACCATTTGCCCAGACACGTGCGACCTCGGCAAAATCGTAATTATACTGGCTTTTCGCAAGTACCTCAAAGCCTTCCCCGATCGCCTGCATCATGCCGTACTCGATCCCGTTATGAATCATTTTCAAGAAGTGGCCGCTGCCCGCTTCCCCAGCATACAAGTACCCATTTTCGACGTTAATGTCGCGTATCATCGGCTCGATGTGAGTGAATGCTTCCCGATCTCCACCAATCATCATACATGCTCCGTGGCGCGCTCCCTCCATGCCCCCGCTCGTTCCTGCATCCATGAAGTGAATACCCTTCTCCTGTAAGCGAGCATAGCGATCTAACGATTGCTTGTAATGAGAATTGCCACCGTCAATGACGATATCTCCCGCAGCAAGCAAGGTAGCTAGTTGATCAACCAATTGATCTACAATCTCTCCTGCCGGTACCATCAGCCATACAACGCGAGGTGTCGGCAGCTTCGCAACAGCGTCCTCCACCGAAAATGCGGGAAGCGCGCCTTCCTGACTCAACTCCTCTGCACGAGTGGAATCTACATCATAGGCTACGACTTCATGCTGATGCGAGAGCAAATTAAGCGTGAGGTTGTACCCCATTTTTCCTAATCCGAGAATCGCAAGTTTCATAGCGAGTACGTCACTCCTTTTTGGATCATTTCCGTTATCACGTATTATAAGACAAAAATTTTCATCTTTCATCAAAAATGAAGAAAATTTTTTCGAACCTATGAAAAGGAGTCGGATTTTCCTTATACTATCAGTACAGATTCACAATGGAACGTTAGGAGGTACCTATTGATGAACGCTTCCACCCCACCTGCTCCTCGTGTGCTCACGCAATTACGCGCTATCTATACGCAATTAAGCGGGAAAGAACAACAGATCGCCGACTATATTTTGGAGCATGCCAGTGAAATTATTCACTTCTCCATCACGGAGCTAGCCGACCAATGTCAGTGTGCAGATGCTACCGTATTTCGTCTCTGTCGCAGGCTTGGATTTCGCGGCTACCAAGCCTTCAAGATCGCCTTGGCAAGCGAAGTCACGAATCCAAAGCAAACCATTCACCAAGAAATCAATCTCGACGACGATGACGTCAGTGCAATTGCTGAAAAAATTTTCACAGCGAATATCGAGACGATTCGGGATACGCAGCAGATTATTAATAAAGATGAGTTAATGAAAATCGTCTCCTGTCTGGAAAATGCAAACCGGATCGAGTTTTACGGCTCGGGAGGCTCAGCCGTCATCGCGCAGGATGCCTACCACAAATTTATGCGGACAGGCATCCCTTGTCTCTATCATTCTGATGCTCACTATCAAGTAATGTCTGCCTCTCTGCTTAGCAAAGGTGCTGTCGTCGTAGGTATCTCCCACTCTGGGTCCAATAAAGATATTTTGGCAGCCCTACAGATTGCCAAGGACGCCGGAGCCAAAACAATCGGCATCACGAGCTATGGGAAATCTCCTCTCGTGCGTCTCGCAGACATGTGCTTGTACACGACCTCGCGCGAAACGGTATTTCGCACAGAAGCCCTGTCATCCAGGCTTGCTCAGCTCAGCTTAATTGATCTGCTTTATGTAGCCGTATCCTTACGGCGGCAAGATGATACGATCGCCAATATCCAGCACATCCGCGAAGCCATCTCACTCAAACGTCTGTAAATCAGGCGTTTTTTCTTTTGCTTAGCCTCCTCTTGCAACTTGCAGGAGAAAAATGCAAATCATACAAGCATCATGTAAAGTGTTCATTTATAAAATAATTTTTTTCTTAATGCTTAACAAATGAAAAAAATTTCGATATAATCGCGTTATCTCCATGACAACACGTTGAAAGCGTATTCAATTAGGGGTGACATCTATGACGCAAACCTACTTTATTGGGCTTGATATCGGGACAACCAGTACCAAAGCAATTGTTTTCACTCCTTCCGGTGCCATCCGCGGTACGGGGAATATCGATTATCAGCTACTCGTTCCCCAGCCGTCTTGGGCTGAGCAAGAGCCGGAGACGATTTTTGCTGCTGTCATCCAGGCATTGAAGCAAGCACTGGAGCATGCAGGCATTGCCAAAAGCGAGATCGGTGGTATTGGCTTCTCTACTGCCATGCACAGTCTGATCGCTGTCGACCCGAGTGGCAATCCCCTGACGAACAGCATCATCTGGGCTGACAATCGGAGCGTGGCACAAGCAGATCGACTAAAAGCAGACGGTGTCGGTCATCAGATTTACTTAGCAACAGGCACACCCATCCATCCCATGTCTCCACTACCCAAAATCATGTGGCTCCGGGAGAATTTTCCTGATACATTTCGGCGGGCAGCCAAGTTTATTTCGATCAAGGAGTATGTTATTTATCGGCTTTTTGGTGAGTATATCGTCGATTACTCCATTGCTTCAGCTACGGGGCTGTTCAATCTGAGAAAGCTCGACTGGGATGAGGAGGCGCTTCGAGTCGCAGGCATTTCCAAGCAACATCTCAGTGAGCCTGTGCCGACTACTCATATCCTGCGAGGAATGAAGATTCGTTATGCGGAAGAGATCGGGATCGATCCGGATACGCCCTTCGTCGTTGGTGCCAGCGATGGGGTTTTGGCCAACCTCGGTATCGGAGCCATTGATCCCGGACAAGTTGCCATCACGATTGGCACGAGTGGCGCTGTAAGAACAGTTGTTCCAGAGCCGATCACAGATCCAAAAGGTCGGACATTCTGCTACGTACTGACGGAAAATCATTGGGTAATTGGCGGACCATCGAACAACGGTGGGATCATGCTTCGCTGGTTCCGTGATGAATTCAGTTGGCCCGAAGTGGAAAAAGCCAAACAGCTCGGCGTTGATCCCTATGAAGTCATGATTCAAGCTGCCGAGCATGTTCGAGCTGGTGCAGACGGGTTGCTCTTTCTCCCCTTCCTATCCGGCGAGCGAGCTCCGTACTGGAACGCCCAAGCTCGAGGCTCCTTCTTCGGTATCGGCCTCCATCATAAGCGCGAGCATTTTATCCGAGCTGTTCTCGAAGGAATCTTGTTTAGCGTCTACAGCATCGGTATCGCCCTGCGCGATCTGGCAGGTGGTGCCAAGGAAATCCGTGCGTCGGGTGGATTCGCCCGCTCGCGGGAATGGCGCCAGATCATGTCCGATATGTTCGGCTATGAGGTTCTGATTCCAGAGAGTCATGAGAGCTCGAGCTTTGGTGCCGCTCTCTTGGCCATGCATGCATTGGGAGCGATGGATGATTTGCAAGATGTGAAAAAGATGATTCATATTTCCCATCGCCATGAGCCTGATTTGGAACGATCCAGTGTCTATTTGGAGCTTTTCTATATATACGAGCGTGTTTATTACAACCTGCTGGAAGAGTACAAGCTGATAGCCGAATTCCAAAAGCGGTTGAACAACTAGAGACAACAACTAGGGAGGGTTCATCATGCCACTCGTCATTACACTGCTGTCCATCATCTTCCTGCTCGTTCTCATTACGCGCTTCAAATTAAACCCATTTATCGCACTGTTATTGGCCGCTGGATTTGTGGGAATCGCATCCGGCATGCCGCTTGTAAAAGTTGTGGATTCGATCAAGGATGGGATGGGTGGCACTCTCGGCTTTATCGCGATCGTGCTAGCCTTGGGAACCATGCTTGGCAAAATGATGGCTGAATCTGGCGGAGCCGAACGCATTGCCCGTACACTCATCAATCGTTTCGGTGAGAAAAACGTACACTGGGCAATGATGTTCGTGGCGTTTATCGTAGGGATTCCGGTATTTTTCCAGGTTGGTTTTGTTCTCTTGATTCCCCTCGTGTTTACGATTGCCAGACAAACAGGTGTCTCCCTTGTCAAAATCGGAATTCCGCTCGTAGCGGGTCTTTCCATCGTTCACGGGATCGTGCCGCCGCACCCTGCCGCTATGGCCGCTGTCGATCTGTTCCAAGCGGATGTCGGCAAAACGATTTTGCTCTCCATCATTGTGGCTCTGCCTTCCGCTATTATTGCAGGACCGATCTACGGCAGTTGGATTAGCAAACGCGTTAAAACCAGCATCTCTCCAGAGCTCGCATCCCAGTTGGCAGAGCCAAAATCCGAGCGTGATTTGCCTGGCTTTGGGATCACCGTCTTCACCGTCTTGCTCCCTGTGCTGTTGATGTTGACTGCAACGGTTGCGGATGTCACGCTGCCAAAAGAAAATACGATTCGCCAATGGGCTGATTTTATCGGAAGCCCGATTACGTCCCTGTTGATTGCCGTGATTGTTTCGTTCTGGACGCTCGGGTTCAACCGTGGTTTTACTAAAGACGACATTCTCAAATTCACAAATGATTGCCTGGCGCCGACCGCGACAATCTTGCTCGTCATCGGGGCAGGTGGCGCATTTAACAAAGTACTGTTGAACAGCGGTGTAGGCGACTATATTGCCCAGCTCGCTACTGCATCTGCGATCTCCCCTATTTTCCTAGGCTGGCTGATTGCGGCCTTGATCCGTGTAGCAACTGGCTCTGCAACCGTCTCCATGATGACGGCAGCCGGTATCGTAGGTCCGATCGCGATGCAAATCCCTGGAACAAGCCCAGAGCTTTTGGTACTGGCAACAGGTGCTGGCTCCCTGATTCTGTCCCACGTAAACGATTCTGGGTTCTGGCTGATCAAGGAATACTTCAATATGTCTGTACAAGATACGCTTAAAACGTGGACAGTGATGGAAACCATTCTTTCTGTTGTGGCAATCATTTTGATCATGGGACTGTCCTATATCGTGTAACACATAATGAAAAACAGGTCTTTCCATCCACATCGTTGGAGGTAAGACCTGTTTTTTTTCTGGATGGGTAACTCGCTACTTCATTCGTTTGGCGATCGGATGATCTTCTCTCAGCTCTAACAAATCCCACAGGTTCCCATATAGATCCTGAAAAACCGCAACCACTCCGTAAGGTTGTTCCATTGGCTCCCTTACAAATTGGATGCCTCTTGAGACCATCTCATGATAATCTCTCCAAAAGTCATCTGTATTTAAAAAGAGAAAGACTCTACCACCTGCCTGATTGCCAATAAAAGGCTCTTGCTCAGGCTTGGAAGCTTTTGCGAGTAAGATGGTGGTGCCGGAAGAGCCAGGTGGAGCTACGACAACCCACCGCTTATCCTGTTCTGCCTGATACGTATCTTCTACTAAGGTAAAATGGAGCTTCTTGGTATAAAACTCAATGGCTTCATCATAATCTTTGACCACTAGCGCGATATGGACAATGGATTGAATCATGATCTCGGTACCTCCACCTTCAAGGTTATTTTTGGAATTAAATTATTTGTTTGGGGCAACCTATGCCTTGGGACTGCACGTTTGATATAGCAGAGCTTCCCAACACTAATCGAGGGAGTGACAATCTTGGCTACTAACAACGAACGCAATCAAAACGATGCTGTTGACAACGTTGACAACAACGAAGCGAACATGTCAGGCAGTGGAGCTTCTGAAGCTGTAGGAACAGTTGGCGGTGCGGCAGTCGGTGCTGCCGTAGGTTCTATTTTAGGGCCACTTGGTACCATTGCAGGTGCGGTTGCCGGGGGTGCACTTGGCAACGAAATGGGAGAAAATGTGGCGGCTGACGCCAATGACACATGGGATGTTGAGAATAATGATGCCGATAAAGACCGAGCAGAATAGAGTCAGCTCTTTGTGTGAAAAACGAGGTGCAGGGACAAGCCTGCACCTCTTTCTATTAGCTGATGTTGAAAATAAGCCCTTTCTCTTGTTCAACGGCGCGCTTAAAGAACGCTTGGATGCCATTATGTAATTACCGCACATGCCCATTGCGATCCCTCGCCTCCCACTTTCAAAAACGCACTTTGCTCGAGCCACTCATCATCATAGCAAATATTCTCCAGCTTCCCAATCCTATCAATAGAAAAGAAAGTATCCCAATCACGCCGTATTTATAGCAACTGACAGGGATAGAAAGTCTTTCGCTCTTCTTTTTACTGAACACCGACCACCGCAAAGCCTGCTGGAGAATAGCTCCTCACCCAAGAAAACTGCGGTTTGATAACCCATTTTCCCTTGTTGTTGATATAACCGATCTTTCCGTATTCGGTCTTTCCATTTGTTCTGGCCTCAGCGAGTCCATTCGAGGAAAAATCAGCGGCATAGTCAAACTGTGGCTTGATGACCCACTGTCCCTTTTTATTGATGTAACCGTATTTCAGTTTTTGTGCAGCAGGCGCAAGTCCGTTTGCAGCGAAGGAACCCACGTACGAGAATTGAGGCTTAATTACCCACTTTCCTCTTTGATCAATAAAACCCCAGGATTGGTTGGATGGACTGTCTCCCAGTGTTGCAGCGTAGAGTCCACCCGTGTCCTTCACTTCCTCGAACGTAGGTGCCACGCTCCATTCTCCCTTGCTGTTGATCACGCCTTCCTTAGCGGTGGCGATGACGGGCGAAAATAGCAGAGCAGCGATGGATACACCCATGATGGTGAATCGTTTCATCCATGATCCCTTCTTTCGCTGGCTTATTAGCAAAATCCTACACCTATGACGTCATGGACAAGGGATTGGTTACCAAAAGAAAAGCCGACGACTCACAAAATAAGTCATCGGCTATCCTCATTATTTGCCCACTGAGACAAAGGACTGCTCAGGCGCTTTCTTTTTCGGTGCTTTGGCATCGCCTTTCTTCTGGCTCATTTCAAAAGCGGCCAAAATCGCCTCTTGACGCTTCATACCGGATTTCTCCAACTCCTCCATCGTGGAGACGATTTGCTTGTAATCTTTTGGAATGACTTTGACGAACTGTTTGACTGTACGTTCCCATTCATTGAGCAAAGCTTGTGCATGACGGCTACCTGTGTGGCTGACGTGGTTTTCCAGCAAGCGTTTGACTCGAGCGATCTCCTGTTGATCTTCAAGCGTCTCCAGGAGTACCATCTCTTGATTGCACATCGCCGCAAACTTTTCTTTATCCTCAGCTACAACGTACGCTGTACCGCCTGACATGCCTGCTGCAAAGTTTTTGCCGACGGGACCGAGAACAACGACACGTCCCCCAGTCATATACTCGCAGCCATGGTCACCTACTCCTTCAACGACAGCAGTCACTCCGCTGTTGCGAACACAGAATCGCTCACCAGCCAGACCGTTGATATACGCCTCACCAGACGTCGCTCCGTAGAACGCAACGTTTCCGATAATCATGTTGTGCTCGGGTGCGAATTTGCTTTTCTTCGATGGCGCGACGGTGATTTTCCCGCCGGACAGCCCTTTTCCTACGTAGTCATTCGCATCTCCCTCGAGACGAAGTGTGATGCCCCGCGGTACAAATGCCCCGAAGCTTTGACCTGCCGAGCCAGTAAATTGCAGGCGGATTGTATCCTCCGGCAGACCGTGCTCGCCAAAGCGTTTGGTTACCTCGCTGCCCAGGATCGTCCCGACCACGCGATTCGTATTGGTAATGGCGAGTTTAGCCTCTACCTGCTGCTGTTTATCCAATGCTGGCTTGCACAGCTTGAGCAGTTTTTGACGATCCAGCGTTTCTTCCAGCTTGTGATCCTGGTTGCGTTGATGATAGCGGCCCACTTCCTCGGAGACATCCGGTTGGAACAAGAGCGCGGACAAATCGATGTGTTTGGCTTTCCAGTGTTCTTTTGCCTTGTCGCTCATCTTCAGCACATGGCTCTGACCGACCATCGACTCGATGGAGCGATAACCCAGCTGTGCCATAATCTCGCGAACTTCACGGGCAACGAGACGCATGAAGTTCACAGCGTGCTGCGGATCACCCTTAAACCGTTTTCGCAGCTCGGGATTCTGTGTCGCCACACCTACTGGGCATGTATCGAGGTGGCATACGCGAGCCATGACACACCCTATGGAAACAAGTGGTGCCGTTGCGAAGCCGAATTCCTCCGCACCGAGTAGAGCTGCAATGACGACGTCGCGTCCCGTCATCAGTTTGCCGTCCGTTTCCAGAACCACACGGTCGCGCAATTCGTTCAGCAAGAGTGTCTGATGGGTCTCAGCAAGACCGAGCTCCCATGGCAGACCTGCGTGTTTAATGCTTGATTTAGGTGAAGCACCTGTGCCGCCATCGTGACCACTGACTACAATGACATCTGCAAGACCTTTCGCCACACCAGCCGCAATCGTCCCGACTCCAGCCTTGGATACGAGCTTCACGCTGATTCGTGCACGCGGATTCGCATTTTTCAAGTCGAAAATCAGCTGTGCCAAATCCTCGATTGAATAAATATCGTGATGTGGCGGCGGTGAAATGAGTCCTACTCCTGGCGTTGATCCGCGCACTTCGGCAATCCATGGGTAGACTTTGCTTCCTGGCAATTGACCGCCTTCACCCGGCTTTGCTCCCTGTGCCATCTTGATCTGGATCTCAGAGGCATTGACCAAGTAATGACTGGATACACCAAAGCGTCCCGATGCAACCTGCTTGATGGCACTGCGTCGCAAATCTCCGTTTTCATCCATGATGTACCGTGCCGAATCTTCGCCGCCTTCCCCGCTGTTGCTTTTCGCACCCAACCGGTTCATGGCAATCGCTAAGGTCTCATGTGCTTCCTTGCTGAGAGAGCCGTATGACATCGCCCCCGTTTTAAAACGATGAACAATGGAGTCAACAGATTCTACCTCGCTGAGCGGAATCGGCTGTCGATTGGACTTGAAATCGAGCAAATGCCGCAGGGCCACGAATTGCTGTGCTGTCGCTTGTTCCGCATAGATTTTGTACTGCTCATAGCTGCCTTCCCGACAAGCTTTTTGCAGGGCATGAACCGTCTTCGGATTGAACAAGTGGAATTCACCGTCACGGCGGAACTGAAAATCGCTACCCGCATCCAAAGCTTCCTCAGAATGCTCAGGCAAAAATGCTTTCGCATGGCGAATCAGTGTCTCTTCCGCAATCACATCCAGGCCGATCCCCGAAATCTGTGAAGGAGTACGGCTAAAATAGCGATCGATGACGGCAGAATGGATGCCAACCGCTTCAAAAATTTGTGCACCGCGGTAGCTCTGAATGGTCGAAATGCCCATCTTGGACATGACCTTTACAACACCTTCTACGGCTGTTTGCAGGTACACTTCGATTGCTTCGTCGATTGTGATGTCTTTCAGCTTTTCCGATACAACCAGATGGTTTACCGTTGAGATGGCGACGTATGGATTGATCGCGTCGGCACCGTAACCAATCAGCATGGCGAACTGGTGCACATCACGCGGTTCACCGGATTCTATGATGATGCTAGCTTTGGTACGTGTCCCTGCACGGACGAGATGATGGTGAAGTCCACTTCCAGCCAGCAAGGCAGGTATCGCAGCCAAATCCGGATTCATTCCGCGGTCTGATAAAATCAGCAAGGTGTAGCCAGCCGCAATCGCTTCGTCCGCCGAAGCGAACAATTGATCGAGTGCCAACTCTAACCCCTGTTCTCCCTCTTGCGCTGGGAAGAGTATCGGTAACGTTATCACCTTGAACTCTTGGTATGGGTTTGCGCGAAGCTTTGTCAGCTCCTGATTGGAGATCAATGGGTTGGTCAAACGTATTCTTCTGCAATTGTTCGCATCTGGTGTGAGCAGGTTGCCTTCCGCGCCAAGCACAGTATGCGTCGATGTTACGCAGGCCTCCCTCAGCGCATCAATCGGCGGATTCGTTACTTGGGCGAATGACTGCTTGAAATAGTGGTACAAAAGCTGTGCGCGATCTGACAATACCGCGAGTGGTGTGTCTACGCCCATGGAACCGATAGGATCTTTTTGCTCAGCCACCATCGGGGCAAGTACCTTGTCAACCTCCTCCTGTGTATAGCCAAATGCTTTTTGATGTACAAGCAGGCTCTCTCCTTGTAACTCCTCCGTGCGACCTGCTGCTGGCAAATCCTCAATAGCTTGCAGGTTGTTTTTTACCCATTCCCGATATGGCTGTTCGCTTGCGATTTTTTGCTTAATCTCCTCGTCAGATACGATTCTGCCTTCTTCGAGGTCGACAAGCAGCATCCGTCCAGGACTAAGTCGGCCTTTTTGGACAATCGTTTCATCTGGTACTTCGAGAACTCCAACCTCTGATGAGAAAATAATCGTATCATCGGACGTCACATAGTATCTCGCTGGTCGCAATCCGTTTCGGTCGAGAATCGCGCCGATATGTCTGCCATCCGTGAAGGAAATAGCTGTTGGACCGTCCCACGGCTCCATCAGGCAGCTATGATATTCGTAAAAAGCTTTCTTATTTTCGTCGATTCGCTCATCCTGATCCCACGTTTCAGGAATCATCATCATCGCGACATGCGGCAAAGAACGGCCAGCCAGCGAGAAAAACTCCACGCAGTTATCCAAGATCGCCGAATCACTGCCCGCCATATCAATGACTGGCACCACTTTTGCCAAATCAGCACCAAACGCCTCAGACTGGAACATTTTTTCACGAGCCATCATCCAGTTGATGTTTCCTTGCAAGGTGTTGATTTCCCCGTTGTGAATCAAATAACGATTCGGGTGTGCTCTCTCCCATGTAGGGAATGTGTTCGTGCTAAAACGCGAGTGAACGACCGAGAAGGTAGAAGTGTAAGAATTATCTTGCAAATCAAGGTAAAAAGCATCCAGTTGTCCTGGTGTGAGCAATCCTTTATAGACAATCGTTCGCGAAGACATGGACGCTGCGTAAAAATCAGCACCTGCTGCCTGTTCCACCTGCTTGCGAATGACGTACAGTTTCCGTTCAAACGCCATTTGGTCCTGTATATTCGAGCTGGCTCCGATGAATACTTGGCGGACATAAGGCTGACTCGCTACAGCCGTTTTACCGATTCTCGTCGCATCGACAGGAACGGTTCTCCAGCCGAGCAGCTTTTGTCCTTCTGCTGAGACAATCGCCTCCAGCTGCGCTTCATACGTTTGGCGTTTCGCTTCATCCATTGGAAGAAACAGCATACCTACACCGTATTTTCCTTGCACAGGCAGCGTGATATTCAGCTCTTTACAGGTCTTTTTGAAAAAGGCGTGTGGAATTTGCGTCAAGATCCCTGCACCGTCTCCCGTTTCTGGGTCACTGCCTTGACCGCCGCGGTGTTCCAGTTGGCACAGAATTTTCAGACCCTTTCGGACCATTTCATGCGTTGATTTGGATTTCAAATTGGCAATAAAACCAATTCCGCAAGCGTCATGTTCAAAAATCGGATCGTACAGACCTTGCTTAGCAGGCATTCCTTGTGTCGTCATGTATCTCCACTCTCCTTGCTCTCTCTGGTATTTCAATTTTAGATTGAGTGAAACGATACAAACAATATATAATTTATGCAAAATCTATCTCAAATCGAGATAAATGGGTAAGGTGGGGGTATTCATGGAGCTACGACAGATTCAATACTTCATCGAGGTCGCCAAACGAGAGCACTTCACCGAAGCCTCACATAATTTGCACGTTGCCCAATCTGCCCTCAGTCGGCAAATTGCCAATCTGGAGGCGGAGCTCGGCGTGTCGCTGTTCCTCCGCGAAGGTCGCAATATTAAATTGACGGCAGTTGGCAAAATCTTTTTGCAGCACGTCGAAATGGCGATGAACGAAATCGAGAAAGCAAAAGAAAAGATCGAGGAGTTCCTCGACCCGTCACGCGGCACGATTCGGGTAGGTTTTACGAGCAGCCTCGCTGCCAATCCCCTGCCGACGGTCATCTCCGGTTTTCGTGCGCGCTATCCAGATATCGGCTTTCAATTGAAGCAAGGGTCTTATCAGGGGCTGATCGATTCAGTCATCAACGGTGAGATCGACTTGGCTTTTCTTGGCCCTGTTCCTACTCAGGAAAAAAATGTCCGCAGCCATATCTTCTTTGCGGAAAACATCGTGGCACTCCTGCCCGCCAAGCACCCGCTGTCCAAGCTGCCGAGTTTGCGGCTCAGTCAGTTGCAGGAAGATACGTTTGTGTTGTTTCCACCCGGTTTCATCCTCCGTAATATCGCCGTCAATGCTTGCTCGCAAATGGGCTTCTCTCCTAAAGTTGCTTTTGAAGGGGAAGATATCGATGCGATTAAAGGGTTAGTAGCGGCAGGCTTGGGCGTCACTTTGTTGCCAGAGCTTACGTTAACAGATAACGTTCCGCGTGAGACAGTGAAAATCCCGATTAGTGAGCCATTAGTGACGCGAACAGTGGGCATCATCATTCCCAACAACCGTGAGCTTCCACCTTCTGAAAAGCTTTTTTATCATTTTTTGAAAGAGTTTTTTGATGTGTTGAGTAAGTACAGTTAAGAAAAAGAATTTCAAACTACTGACAGACAGTTGTCAGTAGTCGACTCTTATAATCAGAAGTATCATCCATTTGAAGGAGGAACTTCGATGAAGAATCTCAACCAAACCTTGCGGGGCTTTGCTACGATCAGTTATTGGGCAGATGATGTGCAGGCGGCAAAAAAGTGGTACACGGAACTACTGGGCATTGGGCCATACTTCGAGCGGTCTGGACCGGATGGACAGCTCGCCTATGTCGAGTTTCGCATTGGAGACTACCAGCACGAACTCGGCCTCATTGATCGCCGCTTTGCACCTGCTGCTGCAATACCTGGTCCGGGTGGCGCTGTGATGTACTGGCACGTCGACGATATCGAATCCGTACTGGAGAAGCTGTTATCCATGGGAGCAAAAGAGTACGAACCCCTGATCCAACGCGGGGCCGGATTCATAACGGCTTCTGTCCTTGATCCATTTGGGAATGTCCTCGGCATCATGTACAATTCACACTACCTAGAGATTCTTGGTTCCTTCCAAACAGAGTAAGGGAGAAAAAAGTCCTGATGAACAGATGCATCAGGACTTTTGTGTATCTTCCTTCAGTCGCAGCCAGTAGCTTTTCACATACCATGGCCTCTCGCTTTCGGTGACACCACCAAGAAGCGTATGATCGGGGAATCAATGCCGAGTTCTGGCTTGGGTATTCCCGCCCAAAATCCCGCCGGGAATTTTATACGGTCTGATTTCATTACGTATGGATCTCCTTTAGTTGCTTACCGATTCCAAGAAAGAGGGTTGTCTTTCGAGTGGCTGCTATGAAGGTGAATCATCGTACCCGTTATTTTTGCTTTCCCATTGCTTTCATGATTTCTTCAATCCCGTCTATTTTTGCAAGAGCCATCGGTCCAGGTAACGAAGGGTCTGCCAAATCATAGACTCGGTTGTTTTTGACGGCGTTCAAGCTATTCCAGACGTTGCTACCTTTCAGGGCCTCTTTCACACCGCCTTCGATCGGCGTTTGCCAATTATTGATCACGAACAGATGGTCTGGATTTAGCTGAGCGAGGCTCTCCAATGAGAGCTGCCCATTTTCATTGGCGCCTTCTGTTCGTTTCAAGCCAAGGCCATCATAAAATGGATCAAAACGTCCATCGTTCCACGTAACGAACTGCTCTTTCCCTCTGTACATCACGAACATGACTGACTCCTGATTGCGAAAGGCGAGCTGTTCTTTGTATGCCGCCGATTTTCGATCAAACTCGGCTAGCACATTCGCAGACTTCTCCTCTTTTCCAATAATAGCTGCTATTTGTTGAAGGGTTTCACGCCAATCCCCAGCTTGAGGCAAGATGACAGTCGGTGCAATTTGCGATAGTTTTTCGTATTGGTCGCGCATGTCATCAGCGGCAATAATGACATGAAATGATGGAAGGTTGACACTGGAATGCCGATGCCAAGCATGTGGAACGGCTCATTTTCACCGTATTCAAACCTCGCTTCCACTTCTGACATGAATTGCAGCGAGCAAAGTCCTGGCAGCAATTGGTGCTCTTTTCCTTGTACGCAGATCCCTCTTTCCCCTTTTAAACAAAAATTAAGCTCTACCATGGGTCTTTTCGTAGAAAGAGAGATGCTCTGTTGTCGGTAAAATGTATAGTCGGAGGGTATAGCGGATCGAGGAAAATTTTACTATGATAATGGCAAGAGTGGCACATTTCAGCAAGAGAGGTGATGTTTCGATGCTAGATTTAGCAAGTCCTGCTTGGGAAAAGCTACAAGGTCCATATGGTTTTTCCGATCGCGTCCCTGCTCTCATCCAGCATATTCAGCATGACTATTTTTCCGAAGAAAAAGAAGAGTTGTATTGGGAGCTTCTGTATCATCAAAATACAATTTATCCATGTACATATGCTGCGGTCCCCTATTTAGTAGAGATCGCGCTGAAAACAAAAAGGCCTGACATTTTGTTGGATATCTTCGTGACCTGCGGGATTTTCGAAGCGAATAACCCCAATGCGCCTCAGGTAGACTTACCTTTGGAGTTTTTACGAGAGCAAACTCAATTAGAGCCAGACACTATCCAAGAGATTTACCGTGAATATCATCGTGCCATTCAATCCTTGAGCAAGCTGACAGAAGCACTCTTTCAATCGGTACAATCGGAAGAACAGGCTGGAGAAAAGCGCTACGTATTAGCGGCGGACGCTGCCTTTCGAGGTGATAAAGACATTGCCAGTATGCTTCTCACCTATTTGGAGGGAGATGAATATGTGATCGTCTGTCCAACCTGCGATACTTCCCTCTATTTATGGCCGGACGAGGAGAAGAGTTGCTTATATGCCTACGAGGAAGACCCGGTATCTCACGGCATAGCCAAGCCATTCGCCATCAATCCTAACAGTCAGACGTCTACACAGGACACTCGGTACCAGGCGTTATTTCGGCAGGTATGCGAAATCGATGAACCTTTGCTGCTTGCCCACCTTCCCTATCTTGCAGGAGAAATGAACTGTTGCTCGTGTGACTCCCCGATGCTGATTTGGACAGAGTTACTTAGTGAATTCTAGACTGCCTGATAAATAAAACAGCGGCGACCTAAGACCTGAAAAGATAGTCTTAGACTCACCGCTGTTTGGATTGAACGATCTAACCATTCCAATGATAGATGAGTTGCACAACACCAGAAGAGAACGTTCTTGTTTTCACCATTTTTAAATCCAACCTCTTTTTTAAATCAATAAACAACGGTTTTCCTTCTCCCAAAATAACAGGGTGAACAGATAATCTATATTCATCAATAAGCCCTAAATGGATAAAAGTTGTGATAAGACTTGCTCCACCATATAGCCAGATGTCTTTACCAGGCTTATTCTTTAATTGATTTACTTCTTCAAGAATATGATCATTTATGAATATTGCTTTATGATCAGTCCCTTTTTGCGTCTTGGAAAATACGTATTTTTCTTTACGATGAACAATTTCCCACATTTCTTTTTCAGTATCCGTATGTTCATTGTCTGGAGTAAATTGTCCCCATAAATCATAACTTTTTCTTCCATATAAAATCGTATCAATTTGATTTAAGAAATCAATAAACCCCATCTCAGAGTCCATCATGCACCAATCAACTTCTCCGTTTTTCCCTTCAATAAAACCATCTAAAGTAACTGCTAAATCTAAAATGATTCTTCGTTTCATGATTTGTCACTCCTTTCGTTGATCTATCACCCATACTAGACCTTTATATATGTCACCCTGTGTCATATTAATTACAGAAAAGGCAAAAACGAAACCCGCCAACTTCTGACCGATTGAGGAAGTTAGCGGGTTTATGTGTGTTTTACACTAGCTGATCAATAACATCCGCTAGCGTGCCTTTCGTTGTGCGTAGCAAGTTCTCGGGAGTAAGCTCGATTTGCACCCCAATGTTTCCGCCACTGACAATAATCGTATCAAGCGCTTCCGCTTTTTGATCAATCACGGTCGGAAACAATTTCTTCATCCCAACTGGCGAACATCCGCCACGAATATAGCCAGATACCTTGGTGATCTCCTTCACGGGAATCATCTCTATTTTCTTCTCGCCGACTGCTTTCGCCGCTTTTTTGAGATCAAGCTCTGCTTCAACCGGAATGACAAACACATAGTACGATTTGCTCGTCCCTTGCGAAATCAGTGTTTTATAGACAACGTTCTCTTCGCGACCAATCTTTTGGGCGACAGCGATCCCATCGATTTTCCCATCATCAGTTGCATACGTCAGCATGGTGTATGCGATTTTTTCTTTGTCCAATATCCGCATCGCATTCGTTTTTCCTTGCTTCACACTATTCCACCTCCACTACACGCTAGTCAACAAAATTTGACACTCCCCATGCCTAAAGACAGGGGATTCTTGGGTAGTCACTCCTAACGGAGTGAATTTTACCAAGCTATCCCTGTGTGTCCCACAGTTTAGTTAACTACGCCAACAATCGAAGTCCTTCTTGCTCAATATTGATAGCAGCGTTTTGGTCACGATCATGTTGTACGCTACAGTGCGGGCATATCCAACTGCGCAAGTTGAGACTTTTCACTTCTTTGTTGCGGTATCCACAGTTTGGAGTTGAGCAGAGCTGGCTTGAAGGAAATTGTTTTCCAACAATGGAGACATTTCTTCCATACCATTCTGCCTTATACTCCAGAATCGTACGAAACATCGACCACGAAGCATCTGCAATGGATTTGGCTAACTTGTGATTTTTGACCATATTTTCCACTTGCAAGTCCTCCAAACAGATCACTTGGCTTTCGTTGATCAGCTTGGTTGACAGCTTGTGTAGGAAATCGTTACGGGTTTTTGCAATTTTTTCGTGGAGTCGAGCTACTTTGATACGCGCCTTGTTCCGGTTGTTGCTGCCTTTTTGTCTACGAGATTGAATCCGTTGCCACTTCGCCAGTTGTTTTTCATACTTGCGATAGTATTTGGGATTTGCCACCTTCTCACCAGTAGAGAGAATGGCGAAATCCTTGATCCCAAGGTCAATCCCAACTGTTTGTTCTACTTTTGGGAGTAATTTACTCTCTGTTTCACACAATACGGACACAAAGTATTTACCTGAAGGATTACATCTAATCGTAGCCGATAGGATTCGCCCTTCAACTTCTCTGGATTTAGCAAACGATACCAATCCCAGCTTAGGAAGTTTGATGCGATTCCCTTCTATTTTGATGTTCATCTTGTATGTATAGGATTGCTTTGGGTTCTTCTTGCTCTTGAATTTGGGATAGCCTTTTTTCTCTTTGAAAAACTTTTTGTAGGAGGAGTCCAAATCTTTTAAGGTTGATTGCTGGGCAGTGGAGTCCACTTCTTTCAACCATTCGATTTCTTTTTTTAGTTGCGTGAGCAAAGCAGAACAGTCGTTGTAATTCAGCGTTTTGTTTTCTTGTTCGTAAGCATCTTTTCGTTTCGCAAGAAAGTGATTGAATACAAAGCGAGCACATCCAATTGTCTTGTTGATGAGTGTTGCTTGTTCTTTGTTTGGATACAAACGGAATTTGTAGGCTCTATGCAAGTTCAATCATTCCTTTCTTTTTGAGACTCCATGTATTTCTTAATCACATCGAGTTGCACCGTGCCAACCGTTGCAACAAAGTAGGAGTTTGTCCATAGCGAGGGAAGTCTGCTTTTGAGATGTCTAAATTCCATCCGCAACACTCTGGATGTATAGCCCTTCAAATGTTTTACGACTCGGTGGATTCCGAATTGCGGATCGTATTTGATGAGCAAATGAACATGATCAGGCATGATGTCCATTTCAACAACTTCCGCACGTAGTTCCACTGCCTTTTCAAGAAACAACTCTTTTAATCGAATGTCTACTGGCTCTTTCAAAACCTTTTTACGATACTTCGGACAAAAAACAACGTGATATTTACAGTCAAATACGACATTGTGGTTACTTTCCACTGATCTACTCAAAACCATCACCTATGGTTAATTATACCATTTCGGTAGATAGAGAAGACATAGCTAACGGAGATCGACAAAAATAAACTATTATTGTTTACTCTTAGCACCCCTACAGGGGATGCAGAGCAAAGTGCCTTATATCCCCATAGCTAAAGCAAGGGGTTTTACGGCACGAGTGATAATCTATCTTAGGGGATGGTGTCCTACTTTTCAACAAAAAAACGCCACTGACACAAGCATGTCAGCGGCGCCTCGTATTATTGAATCGTTACTTCGTCAATCTCGATATGGCCTGCAGGGCTAATCCATACACCCTGTACATTCTTTTGAATCGCCGCTAAGTTCTCGGAGAATCGGAATGGAATGAGCGGAGATTCGTTCATTTCGATTTGTTGTGCTTTTTCATAGAGTTGCTTCCGTTTTTCCGGGTCTGTTTCTCTACGTCCTTCATCGATCAGCTTGTCCACTTCCGGATTGTTGTAGAAGGAATGATTTCCTGGTGCGCCATGTGCTTTCGAGTGATACAGGTTCGCTTGGTTGTAATCGGCATCGCCTGTAGCATTCCCCCAGCCACTCATGAACAGGTCTGTCTCCCCTTTGGATGCTGCTTCGATATACGCCCCGAATTCCATGACATCCAGTTGCAAATCGATGCCGATCGGCTTCAGTTGCTGTTGCAGTACTTCCGCTACGCTAATCCGCGCCTTATTGTCATTCAAGGCAATTTTTGCTTTGAATCCGTTCGGATAACCCGCTTCTGCGAGCAATTGCTTCGCTTTCTCGATGTCATACTGAATGTCTTCTACATTCGGGCTGTATCCAACCATTGACGGTGAAATCGAGGAGTTTGCAGGTGTTCCCACGCTGTTGTAAACACCTTCAATAATGGTCTTCTTGTCGATAGCATGGGCAATGGCTTGGCGGACACGCACATCGTCAAATGGCTTTTTCTTCGTATTCAATCCGATGTGATCGACAGAGAAGCCAGGGTATCGTCCTAACTGCATCGACGGAGAATTTTGCACGCGATCGATGTCCGTCACAGGCAAGTTCTCCGCAACTTGTGCTTCACCAGTTTCAACCATTGCCAGGCGAGTCGTGTCTTCCGGTACGGTTTTGAAGACGACTTTATCCAGATTCGGTGTACCGCCATAGTAGTTATCGTTTCTCACGAGAACAACTTCTTGGCCAGGCGTCCATTTTTCGAATTTGTACGGGCCCGTACCAGTTGGATTCTTGCTCAAATCTTTTCCATATTGCTCAATGGCTTTCGGGCTGATGATGCTTCCCTCTGCGCTCGCTAAAACGGACAAAAGTGGTGCGTACGGGTAATTCAGAAGAAACTGTACGGTGTACTCATCAACCACTTTCACTTCTTTGATTGCTTCAAACATGTTAATCCGGCTGGAGCCAACGGCAGGGTCCTGAACGCGAGCGATCGTTGCCTTTACCGCTTCCGCATTGAAAGGTGCGCCATCATGGAACGTCACGCCTTGACGTAGCTTGAACTCCCACGTCAAGTCATCGAGCTGCTTCCACTCACTTGCTAGAGATGGGACATATTTGCTTTCTTTATCCATTCGGACAAGCCCTTCGTATACTTTGTGATGAACGATGGCTGCCGAAGGGATTTGGGACAGGAAATGCGGGTCTAGGTTGTTCGCATCGGACAGACGAGCGATGACGAGGGTTCCTCCTGTTTTGCCAGCCTCCGCAGTCCCCCCTGCTTGTCCACCACTAGTGGACGTATCCTGCCCCGACGAACATCCTGCCAAAGCCGCAGATACCGCGATTGTCATGGCAATCAGCGTGTGATAAAAGCTCTTCTTTTTCATCTGTGTTCCCCCATTCTTGGCAATGTTTTAGCATTCAAACATATTTTATTTTAGATAATATTCAGTCATTATTTTTTCAGTTTGTTTACCTTTATTTTCAGTTTCTTTACAACTTTATATATAAACAAAAAACTCTCTCCTGTAATAAGGAGAGAGCCATCTATCCAACCGTTTCTTTATCCGTTGGTGTTTACCAAAATCTTCGCTTGGGTTTTATCTGTCAACAAAAGCTCAAAGCCTTCCTCGACAATGTTCGCGAGATCGATTTTCTTCGTGATGACCTGCGCCACATCCATTTGTTTGGAAGCAATCAGGCGAATGACCTCCGGGTAGATGTGTCGATAAGCCAGGGTAGCCGCAACACTTGTTTCTTTCACCATCATTTGAAACAAGTCAATCTCTACTGGTTTGGCAAAGGCTGCGATCACCATGACCTGTCCGCCTTTTTTGGTGACAGAAAGCGCGTTGGTGAAAGTAGGCTGTGCACCTGCAGCTTCATAGGCAACATCAATACCGTCAGTAAGAGCCAAGATGGTTGAAACCGTGTCAACCTCCGCAGCATTGACAATATGAGAAGCTCCGATTACTTTTGCCTTTTCCAATCGCTCCTGCGAAACATCAACGACGACGATCTCAGATGCACCTGCCGCTTTGGCAGCAAGAACGGTGAGTAGTCCAATAGGACCTGCTCCAAAAACAGCTACCTTATCTCCTACCTGTAGCTTACTCTCCCGTACAGCATGCAAAGCAACGGCAGCCGGTTCTACCAAGGCGCCTTCTTCCAAAGTGACATTCTCAGGTAGCTTGTGAACCATTTTCGGCTCAACAACCACATACTCAGCAAAGCCGCCATTCGCATGAAGACCAATAAATCCGACGGACAAGCATTGGTTATAATGTCCTTTTTTGCAATACTCACATTCGCCACAATAAACCAAAGGCTCAATGGCTACGCGATCTCCGGGTTGGATGCCCGTTACTCCTTCCCCGACTTCTGTTACAATCCCCGAGAATTCATGCCCCATCGTCATAGGTGCCTTTTGTCCGGTCAATGGGTGAACATGTTCTACCGGAATTCCCATACCATGATGGTAGGCATGCAGGTCGCTGCCGCAAATACCCGCCCATGCTGTTTGGATCATGACTTTTCCCGCTGAAATGACCGGCAGCGCTGCCTCTTCGACACGTACATCTTTTTTTCCATGCCATATGGCTGCTTTCATCTATCATGCATCTCCTCGTTACATAGACTATGAAACTGCTTGCATGGTATAGTGTACTCCTCTTTTTTCCTAAAATATATTAATATAAATTACAGTTAACTTTAAGAAAATTAATAGAAAAGAGACATGATACATGAATATCGATCAGCTCGTCTATGTCGTGGAAGTCGCGAAAACCAAATCGATTTCCATTGCATCGGAAAATTTGCTCGTCACGCAGTCTACCATCAGTCAAGCCATTACACGCCTTGAGGATGAGCTCGGAATGAAGCTGTTTATACGCTCTCGGTTAGGAGCCATCCCTACACAGGAAGCTTCCTCGATTCTTGAGAAATGTCAGCACATCTTGGATACCGTTCAAGATATAAAAGAAGAGGCCACGTATCAAACGGAAGCATTGCGCGGTCATTTGAGACTCTCAGTCTTACCAGGAGCGATGCCCCTGCTCGTGCAAGCCGTTTCCACCATGAAAGCTGTCTATCCTGACATCGAATTTGAACTTTCGGAAAAAGCTTCGATGGACATCGTCAAGGACATACGGAATCGACGAACGGATCTGGGCTTGATTGCCATGTATGAGGACGACGAGCGATACAAAAACAACGGCTTATTTTTTCAGCCCTTTTCGAAAGGTCGTCTTGTACTTGCCATGAGCAAGCATTCCCCACTCGCAGCGAAAAAGATCGTGACCATAGAAGAGCTTCGTGACCAGTCTTTTGTTTTATTAAATGACGAATTTATCGATCAATTTATCGACGAGCTTACTCACATGTTCGGCTCGACTTCCATCTTATTTCGAACCAATCATACAGACGCAATTCGCGTTGCATTGATTCGGCAAATGGCTATTTCAGTCGGACACGACTATTCCTTTTCTCTTAACTCGTACATGCGAAGTCCAATGAATGAAATCGTTACTGTTGAGCTCGATATGCCCCAGCGTCCCATTCTCTTTGGTTTTTTGCGTGCGGAAGTGAATCACGTCAATCGAATTGCAGAGCTGTTTGTTAATCGTTTTCAGTATGAAATGAGTAAAATGCCAAACGTACACTCGTAAGACACAAAAACCGCAGAAGACCTGTTTCTTCTGCGGCTTTTATCCGTTCGATAGGAGCGTGTTCCTTCTATCTGACAAATTCACTTTTTAACA
The DNA here is from genome assembly GCF_003013395.1 of Brevibacillus fortis. GTDB lineage: Bacteria > Bacillota > Bacilli > Brevibacillales > Brevibacillaceae > Brevibacillus > Brevibacillus fortis. The sequence goes on from NZ_PXZM01000003.1 coordinate 179,825, forward strand.
GACCATACAGGTATTCATCATAGTAACGGCCTTTCGTATAAATCATATTCCGAAGCTTGCTCTAGCTTTACTCTATTTCTTCTGTGTGCTCACCAGCCAATCAGCTAGCTCCTCTGTTTGCGATAAGGTTGCAATTGGATCGAAATACCACGATTTATCTTTTTTCCAGATGTACACGCGATTATTTTTCACAGCATCGAGTGTTCCCCAAATAGGGTCAGCCTGCAGATCGGACAAGGTTCGGTCTTCGGATGTCAGGATGATGTAATCGCCAGCAAAAGTAGGCAGAACCTCGCCCGATACTTCAACGGACTGTTGCTCCATAATCTCTTTGGCTACCCCTACAGGTGGCTTGTATCCTAGCGCTGAATAAACGGCTTGTCCACCTCTTCCAAAATTATCCCCAAACACGCCTGTGTTCTTACCCCAATCCTGCATGATAGAGAACGTAGCGTCTGCTGGCACTGCCTTTGCAACCTTCTCTCGGGCACTAGCGATACGCTGATCGTACTCAGCCAACCAAGCTGTTGCCTCTTTTTCTTTCCCCAACAGTTTTCCGACAAAGGTGATCTCTTCATGCACGTTCTTCAATTCACCAAAGGGAACGACTACCGTAGGCGCGATTTTTTTATACTGCTCATAGGCTGCTTCATTTCCCGTGACGATTAAGTCTGGTTGTAGCTCAAGCATTTTTTCCAGCGAGATGTTTTCGTACTCTCCGATATTCTCTACGCCAGCCAAAGCCTCTGCGAAGTACGGATTTTTTAGATTCAGCTCTGGAGTTCCAATTGGTTTTACATTCAAGGCAATGAAGCTTCCCAAATACAGATCGACGATAATTCGCTTCGGGTCTGCCGGGATCTCGATTTCCCCTTTTATGGTCGAGATTTTTCGGGTCAGGTTGTTGTTTTCAACTGTATCCGTTTGTTGAACTGCTTGCCCGACTCCCGTAGTGCTGGTTGTAGTTGAGCTCGTGGTACATGCACTCAATACGAGTGCAAAGCAAAACAATAAGGTAGCCACCATGGGCACTTTGCGACTGTACATGGATGAATCTTCCTCTCCATCATAACGATAACGATTCTCATAATCATCATTACTATACCGTCGGGTACCCGTCATAACAATGGACAATCCACGCGATCTGTATGGACGATTTTCCGTATCCATCTCCCATGCACCTCGCTGTCTGAAGTGTCCGGGTGAAGTTCCCGTCAGCTTTTTAAAGATTCGCGTGAAGTATAACCTGTCCGTATAACCTATTTTTTCAGCAATATCTTGGATCGGTGCTTCTGTATGGAGTAATAGCTCTTTGGCCTTTTGAATTCTCACTTGGATCACGAAGTCGATTAAGCTGTTACCCGTCTGTTTTTTAAAGAGTCTGGATAAATTCTTGGCACTGTACCCAAAATGCTGCGCAAGTGAATCAAGCGTAAGTGGTTCTTGGTAGTGAGAATGTATATGGGAAATGACAAGCTCGACCACATCGGGCTTATCTGTATGGCCTGTTTGCACATGCAATTGTCGCAAGATCTGATAAACGAACAGCTGAAAAAGCGCCTTCACATGGAACTTTTGCAATTGGCTTGTGCATTGCCATTCCTCGTAAATCTGATGAACGAGGTCAAACATCTCCAATGGATTATCGGGCTTCAACTGATAGATTCGATGAAAAGCGCTTGCTTCTTCCCGTATAATGACACGATCATTTCGCCATGGCCAAGGAAACGACACGACAGCCTTATACAAGATGAGATAATAAGAGAATTCCTCCGCGGTCAAATGAATGTCCAAGCGAGTACCCTTGCCCGCATGCAAGACCGAAAACGGTTTGACGTCAACATTCATTCCGTCCAAATAAATCTGAGCACTCCCCTTCGTGCTGTAGATAAACCCACTCGTCGGCAACCGATACGAAGCCAGTTTTTCGCCTCCATGTTGATACTGCTTACGAATATCTATAATTTTGATTGTGGCATAATTCCAGTATAGAGCGAAGTCTTCTAGCCTCATCCCATCTATCCTCCATTTCCTTCTGGTTGCCCATCCCTCACCTTTCTTCTATTTTATTGATAATCATTCTCACAGTCAATTAACTCCTACAGCCCATAGAAAAAAGAGAGACTCTTCACGAATCTCTCTTCCTTTCCTGCACCCGAATTACGAGGAACGAGTCAATGGCTTTTTCATCATATTGACGTACTGCACCACATACAAATATTGCTGCGTTAACGACTCCGCATCCGCTTTTACTTCCTGCAAATAACGATTGCCTTCCACGTGTAGATCTTCTATTAGAGAGCCGAGGAAGCTCATATCGTATTCTGTCGCGAGATTTTGCAGCTTTTTCAACTCCTGCAAATCTTGCTTGTCAAGTTTATGGATTCCTTTGAGTAACAAGCGTTCCTGCCATTCCGTCAGCTTTTCGGTAAAGGAATTTAACTCCTCCATATTCTTATCTCCACTCCCTCACCGTTATAAGTCCAATTTAAAGCTCGTCAGCGATTTGCCCTGCATGATGCTGATCGGATAAAGCCCATCTCCTATCTTTTGCACAAGCAAATACACATCGCGCAACTCTAGCAATCGTTTGCTTTGTTCGAGATGACGTATATTACGGGCGAATTCCCCCTGATAGGAGATGCTCAAATGGAGGGAATGACCTTGCTCGTCTTCGATCGTCAAAATCAACTGCTGCGTTTTCTGATCGAATTCGACTTGATTGAACTTCTTCGCTTTCAATACAAAAACCGAGTCCAACGCGGTTTCAAACATGTCGCCTGCTCCGTCCTTCCAATCACTTGACCAGTCGTGGACCAAAATCTTGCCGAGATCCAGCTCTTCAATATTGTCTCTGGGCACGATAGTTAGCCGCGTCTCTTCACTGGAAGACAAGCGTTGCTCCCGATTCGTCTTCGCTTGTGTCAGGAGGACCTGTGAATGAGAGAGCTCTTCCATGGAGATCAACTCGCCCCAGGGAACCTTGCCTTTATAGCTGTCCTTAAAAGAAAAGGAAATGCCTTCATAATACACGGGGCGGGCTTCTGTGTACGTGTAGATACGTTGATCATCAAGCGAATAAAAGTAATACGTAATCCCCTTGTACCCTGACCGCGTCTCCCATGGATTTGCTCCCAACGCATACAGACTTAACTGCGGAACCATATGGTACTTGCTCTTGAAGCTGCCGAGCAGTTGTTTTTTCGCTTCGGTTTGATCGGTCTTCTCTAGGGCAAGCAAGCCAAGATACACCTGGGAAAGTCGGTCGAGCAGCGCTTCCGTTGAAAACTTGACATGACGCTGAAAAAATAAGTTCAGTTCACCATGAATGCCGCGAATATCCTTTTCCACACGGGGAAGATTCCCGTTATGCGCGGCGATGGCAAGAAGCTCCAATCGTGTACAAATCGTCTGGGATAGCTTCGCCAAGCCGATGCCAAGAATCTCTGCGATTAGAGCTTTGGCTTCCGCTACAACATCGGTATCATAGCTGACATCAGTTACGGATGCTTGTAACTGCTCGCGATCCTGTAGCTGATGCAGCGCCCGATAGCGCAAAATGACCTCCAGCTTGTGCAAGCAATTGCCTTTCGCCTTGCAGGTGCACATGCTCTTTCCGATCTCCGAATCACTGTCAAAAGAGACGGATATATCTTGGGTGCGCAATGTCATGGTTAAAAAGGATGTTTCCACGACCTCCATCTCCTCGAAATAGTCGAGGCGAAACAGCGCTTCTTCTAGCTGCGCTGGGGTAAAGGCCTTGCTAATGTGAGCCGGCTGCAATTGCAAGAGCCAGCTAAAGTCAGGCTTGTAAGTCTCCAACTCATCGTCAGCCTCTGCTCCTGCTTGCAAATGGTTTTGGGCATAGTAGACGATGGCGATGATGACATGCTTGCATATCTTGTCAGATGGACATGAGCAGGAAAAGCGATCAATATCCGCATGAAGTCGGCATACGCTGTCATCAGACAGCGCACACTCGACGTAATCGTCCCTGAACTCGTACGTAACGGTGAGTCCTTTTTCCATTTCCTTGATGGAACGATTGTAAATTCCTTTGTTCGCGTATTTGATCAGATACTCTTCGTTGCACAGCGCGATAAACCGATGAAATTCCGATGTGAAATCCGCCATCGTTATTTTCCTGCTGCACGCATGACATCATAGACGGTTTCGCTAAAAATGCGTGTTGGAATATCCGTGAGCTTCAGCCGATCCACTGGTTTGAAGTAAAAATGCTTGTACTCGGCATCTTTATTCGGAAAGAAAGCCAGTGCTTCCAGCTTCACATCCTCCATTCCTTCCCAATACGAAATACTCGCCCCATTGATTTTCAGCTCAGCCACCATTCCGTCATACAGCTTGTAAAACTCGTAATAATAACCGGCATCAAGCGGCGTTCCTTTGACCCAGCCGAATTTCTCCATCATTTTTGCAAATGCGGTAGGTGAGTACGATTCATCTGGCAGGCGGAGCACTTCATTTGCTTTGCATTCTTCTTCTGTACGCAGGAACGCTTCCCGGTTCAACTGCTCAAACGGTTGCGTAATCTCGTAATCATCCAGCTGCGTGCGCCAGCCGCTCAACATCTCTTCGTCGAGCTCCAATGGATGAATCAAGCCAATGAGTTGCTCATCTGCCAACTCATATTCATCCTCGTCCACGGTGTTAAATGTCCCATCGTCCATATAGCGGAACGTATCTGTGAGCTTTCCGTCCTCGTATACACCCCAGATGAGTCCGATTGCGAATTTTTGCATCAACACGTTCTCCACAAAGAGACGTTTCCATGCTGCCGTTGACCAATATCGCGATTTGGAAAGGGACTCCTCCAGACGAAGAGATTGTACTTTCACCATGTTTTTCAGGTCTTTTTTCAATTGAGCAAAAGTCAATCGCGCTTGTTCAGCCTTCTCCTGATCGTCTTTCGCGGACGGTGCAGGCAGATTTTTTACTGCTTTTCCTGTACTGTCGTTCGTGACTTCCAGCTCCAGCTCATTGCTGACCTTAACCGTGAAGGTGCGATCGCCGTAGTCAAACACTTGCTTGCCGGACTCATCGAAGCCGAGCGTGGTAACCAGTCTGTCTTCCAGTTCCATCGCGGAAATGTTCTGATTCGCAGCCGCCATGGAGAGTGCCTCTTCTGCTGCTGTTTTGACCTGCCTGTTTTTGATCGTTCGCTTGATCTGGTCGATTAGACGCAGCGCAGTCAAATCATTCGAGAACGACAGGGCACGTACGCCATCTGCCGCCAAAGCACCGCGGGAATGATCTGTCCAGTCCTTAATTAACTGACCAATTGTATCGACTATGCGACGATCTCCGAAGGCGACGCAGAGCGGCATGACCCATTTTTCTTTGGCGACTGCTCCATTATCGAGCCATGAGCGCAAGGCTTCGACTGTAAAGTCAGCAACAGATGCCGCATGCAGAGACGGTTTCAAGTCAAGCACCAACGGGTTCGGTGCTGTCGGGAAATCGATCGAAGCCGTTAGCATGTATTCCATTACTTCTTGCCCCAGCACGTTGCCATCTTGATCGCGAAGGACTGGCATGCGCTCCAGTGGCATCCATTTAATCCGTGTGAGCTTGCGCTTGTCGGTCAGGTTGCCTAAATGGGTCAAACTCGCATCTGGCCCTTGCTCCTCGGCGTCGATAAATGTTTGCAGCAGTGTTTTAAACTTGCTGCTCTTTTCTGTTGTCAACAGCTCTTGGAAAATCTCCTTGTTATTGTCCAAGGAGCGAATCGCATCAAGCGCCATTTCCTTGACCTTTGCTTTTTTCTCAGTTTGATAGACGTGCAAATAAAGCTCCTTGTCTTTGGCCTGAAGAAACGCTGCACCACCGAGGCCGCTTACTTTCTTCGAGCTGTCAGACAATCCGAGCAGAATCGCTTGGTTGCGCAATTCTTCTGACAGTGTCTCCTTTGCCGCTAATAGGGTTTGCATCACAAACGCGCGAAGCTCCGTATCCAGCTTGTCAAATTGCGCCAGACTCATATCCGGATTCGCTACGACCAACGAACGATACACCTCTTCATTGACGTCTGTGTAATAATAGTGCATTTCCTTTATGGACAAAATCTGATAGAAAAGTGCCTGGATATCTACAGCTTCATCCTTTTGATAATGATCAATAATGGCGATCAATCGATCCTGGAAGGCATGAGCGAAGCACATATGGCCTACTCTTCGACTGGACTTGTCTTTGTATTGGCACATGAACGGAATCAGACGCGCAATAAACGGATGGTCCACAGGCAAGAAGCTCAGCAGGATCATCTGCTGTCTTACCAGTTGTACGTCCTCCAGATGAACATGCTCAAGCACATCTTCCAGCACAGCTTTTTCATCCAAATAGTTCGCCAGCTTCGTCGAGCCCTTCGCACGTCGCAGCGCGTCTTGAACAATCCCTTCCAAAGAAGGTTGGAATTCGGAGAGATCCACGCCTTCTGCCGCCAACGTTTTGTATAAAAATCCTTTGACCATCGGGATCGAAGCAAGCTCAAGCGCTCGTCTGGATTTGGTTACATCTTCAAGCGCCAGCTGTTTGACCTGCTCCCAAAGCGTCGGCGGGGATAGCAAATGTTCGCGTAGTCCCAGCAGTAGATCGTAAGGCTCATCCATGTGCACGAGCCCAGACAGTCTCTTATCTTCAGACAGGATATCCAGCGGGAACATGTCAAAAAGAATTTGCAAGGTGTCGAGCAGCTCCCGATCAATCTCCTCTTCCTTCTTCAAAAATGCACTGATCCCGCCTTTGACGTGAATGCGGAAATACAGTAAGCTGATGACCATCTCCATATAACGCTTCAAATGCTTCTGGTTCAAAAGGGAACCTTCTTTGACCTGCTCTTCAGGATAATACTTTTCTCGTAGCGCAGCCTTTTTCTCTTTGACGAACGACGGGTACAACGACTCGTTGGTCAGTAAATTGTTACTCGAAAACTGCATAGTCACGACTTCTTTTGTAATGGTATGCAGCTCTTTTATATATTCGCGCGTATCACCTGTGAGCAGGTAATAGTAGATCGGCATCAGCTTTTCTTTTGCTGCTTCCAATACGCTCGGAGATATCGTGTACGCATACGAAATGAATAGCAAAAATTTGGCCCGCTCAAATGTCGAGGAGTAATCACGACTGATGCTTACGTGATAATCCTCCGCAGCTTTTAACAAAAATTCGCCAAACAACGCAGGACCAAAATGCTCGGCCGTTTTTCTCATGGCCTCCAATGCTTTCTGATCTTTTGCCCGGATGTCAGCCTCATCGATTTCCTTCATACTCTGCAATTCGATCTGGTCCAGGATGCATTCATCCAAAACGTGTTTCTTATCGTAAAAACGGTTGCTTGCTTTGTAGATCAGTACAGCTGCTCGATAGAAAGCCTGCTCCTCCCCGCGTTTTTTCAGCTTGTCAAATTCGGATCGAACCGAATAGATGTAAAATCGCGGGTCCTCTGTGATTGCCGGACATTCGTCTGTGTCACCTGCAACGTAATCAGCGATTTGATCATACAAATGCTTGTTTCGATCACTTGCACTGATAAACTCCTCCACAAATTTCTTCGTAACCGGATTTAGGTCTGTCTTTCGTAAAACCATTCCTTACTCCTCCTTCTCTCTATTTGATAACCTTTCCAATCCATTGCGCGAGCTCATCTGGCGTGATTGCTGCAACATTGGCTCCCATATCGCTCATTATCCTTGCAGCATGCTGGTTGTACGTTGCGTTGCCATTGAAATCCAAAGCCGTCAGCACTAAAAACTTGCAGCCCGCGTCAATAATTTCCTTGCTCTGGCGATACATTTCCTTAATCGGATAGCCTTCCTCCAAATCACTGACGAGGATAAATATCGTCTTCGATGGATTTTCGAGCAGTGTTCTTCCGTATTTGAGCGCCTGGGCAATATGAGTCCCCCCACCAAGCTGCACACTCATCAGCACATCGACCGGATCATCCAGTCTATGGCTCAAATCAACAACTTTCGTATCAAAAATAACCAAATGCGTCTTCAATGCAGCAAGCTTGTAAAAAATACTTGCCATAACAGAGCTGTAAATAACAGAGTCCATCATACTGCCGCTCTCGTCCACGACAATCACGATGTTCCATTTGTTGTGATGCTGGATATTGCTGTGGAAATACAGTTCATCGATGATAAAACGGCTTTTTTTGCGGTCGTAGTTTTTCAAATTTTTGCGAATCGTTTTATGCACATCTAGATTTTTCATCGACTTCGAATAGCCGCGTTTGTGGCGATTGCGTATGCCGACGATGCTGGTCTGCACTTCATTTTCAAGCTGACGCCGTAGATCGTCTACGACCTTGCGTACAATTTCCTTTGCGCTTTTCACGACCTCTCCTTTCATCCTGCCTTTAAATTGGAGGATGTTTTTCAAGAGGGTCATGTTGGGCTCCATGCTTTCCAACACTTTTTTGTCTGTCAACAGCTCTGTCATGTTATAGCGGTCCAGGGCTTGCCGTTCAAGGATTTCCACCGTTTTTTTGGGAAACAGCTTGCGGATTTTGTTCAGCCAGGCAGGAACCGTCAATGCAGCATCTCCTCGACCGCCTTCTTTTCGATATCCTTGCTCTTCTCCGTATTCACGGTTGTATAAAAACTCAAGTATCGAGTCTAGTTCCTGATAGGAAAACTCGGATGATTGATAGACCCCGCTGCCTTCCAATGATTCCTCAGCATGAGATCCCAATAACAACCGCCAGCGGTTCAAGGCTTCGCGGCTCAAATCAGGTTCCATTTGGCAAACTCCTCCTTGATCGCTTGATCGAGCATGCGGGCATCACGCAAGGTGCGCTCATCGATGACTTCATTCGTTACTTGTTCCACTGTTGTTTGGAAGAGAGCTGCCACTTTTTCCGAGAGCATACTAATTTCCATTGGACTAAAATAGGTAAACGCCAATCGCAGTTCAGGCACCACCTGCAAAAAGTCGTCGTAGGCCAAGGCTGTAATCATCTGATGCAGATCGCGCAGGATTTCTTCGTGATGAAAGAGATAGTCACGAGCCACGATAAAAACGCCATGTAAATAGGCGGCCGTATGCAGCATTTGCTCAGGCGAGCCGAACATATATGCACGTGCGCGTCTGGAGATTTCTGCGTGCTCGATCACTTCGAGATTGCACAAGATCGCGACCACTACTCCCTCCAGTTTCGCAGGGAGCTTGTCGTTCCGCAGTAATTCCAGCAGTTGGTCACTAAAGATTTCTCGGGAATCATCCGCCTGTCTTTTCTCACTTAGCATGTACAGGAATTTGAGCTGATCGGCCAATTCGTCCAGTTCGTCGGGGTTCGGGTTGCCCTGCTCGACGATTTTAGTAACAGCCTGGTAATACACCTCTTCCACCAAGCTCTCCAGCCGTTCTGTCTCTGTAAGACCAAACAACCGTTTTTGCTCCAAAAGAATGGTGAGTGTCTTCAAAGTTTTGCAAAGAGAGAGAAAGTGTCCATCTTGTCGAACGGACTCTTCTACAGATACAAAGAGCCGATCTGCCAACTCTTCCAATCCCATGACGACCGCCATCAAGAGCCATTTTGCCAGCTCATGGCTTTGGTGCTGCGGCAGATCTTTTACCAGATCTGCAAGCTTTTGCGCGGCTGCTTCTTTCACCGTCCCACCAAAGACCGAGCTCTCGATCAGACGCGCTTCAACGAAGGAGGAGTAGCTGTAGCGCCATGTTTCTCGGACGAGATTGACGTTCCGGTTGGTCATCCAGTCCGGTCCTGATTCTTTGGTGCAAAACTCTGTACCCAAAAACTGCATGCAGTGAAAAAACTGGCTGGCTTCACGATGCGACTTCTTGGCATACAGCTCTAGCACCTTCTGATTGCGCCCTGTCGTTGTGATCGCGAGCTTTAACGATTTACATCTGTCTTTGCAATCGCGAACGATAGGCACATCCAGAGAATTGGGGGCTACCTCACCGATTCCGTCTCCTGTCAACAGCTCTCGCAATGTCTCGATTGGCTGTGAGGTTGCAATCGAGCGCTCGCCTTTTGTAAATGCAGAAAGGACGGAATCGATCAGCTCATAGGCACCGCCCTCGGCCTTTTCCCGCATGACGGCCAAGCCGCTCATGAGACTGTACGCTTCGATCGCATCCGCAGTCGACGTCGTCTCTCCCTTGCCACGCAGCCTTTTGAGCAATTGCGGGAGGTACATCAAGGCGCTTTTTGAGAAGGGAGCAGGCTCCTTCTTCTCCAGTGCCTTCCACACACTCTCGTAGTAGTGAACGTAGGGCATCCCGCTTGCGTAACCATTCAGATGATCAGCTTCCTGGTACGTGTACACCATTGGGTATATTTTTTCTTCCTGCACCTTTTGTATCTTGTAGGAAGTCTTGCGTTCCTCGAGGAGTCCGTATGTATGAAATCCCCCGGTAACCACAAGAATTCTCGCATGTTTTTGTTTTGCCTCTGCAATTTTTTGACGCATGTGCGCCTCGCGAATCAAATCGCCTTCCGCTTCCAAAGTAGCGTCATCATAGCATTTTCGAGACAAGTAGCAGTAGGCAAAAACATCCTTGACGAAATCCTGCGTCTTTTTGCGGATGCCATCAATCTCAAAAACCTTTTCCCATAGCTCATCGAAGTTCCGGCATTTCATCGTCTGGCACAATCGCTGAATAAACTGCGAGCCTGTCAGCATGCGCTCATCGTGATAGGACAGCTTTTCATTCTTCTTTTTCAAATCATGGCCATCTTCCAAGCTTTCTAGGCGACTTCCGTAGCTTAGATCAATGAAAGCAGCAGGAATCTGCCGTCGTTTTGCTTCTACCAAGGCCACATATTCCGGGGAATACAGAAGAAACGGAAAGTAACAGACGTATTTTTGCTCCCCCGAAGCGTACGCGTAATAAATGCTCACAGGAGGCTTCGTCCGTTCATCCGTCAAGATCGGAATGATATGGTTGCTATGGTCCGGGCCTTCAATCAGAATGATTTCTGGCTGATACTCTTCGATCGTTTTTTTCAAATGGTACGCGCAGGCAGGACTATGATGACGAACTGGGAAATAGACGACCTGTTTGCTGAGGTTGTAGACCTCTTCTTCGACGAATGATTTTATGAAGCGGTCTTGACCGTTTATTTGATCCATTTCTTCTCGTTGTAATACGTTCCCCATAGACCCTCTTCCTTTGCCCGTTCTTTGACCACTTTGGTAAAGTAGGTTTTCAGGATATTTGCGTCCTTTTGGTTTTCCTTGACGACCGCTCCCAGCATGTTCTGAACCAATCGATCCATAGAAATTGGCCTGCCATCATAGTAATGGGACGTCATTGCACTTTGGACATAGACGGATACGGCTTCGGCTGTACTCATCACGGATTGAGGTGAATCGATTTTGTATCCTTCCTTGGTCTCTCCCGTGCGCAGTTCCATGAAGGTCGTCGCCAATATCTCAACCACATCACGATCGATTTCGATATGTACGCCACTTTGCTCCAGAATCACTTTTGCTTGTGATTCGATAATTTGTGCTTCCATTTTCACATGATTAATCGGCGCAATCGTCTCGAAGTTAAAACGGCGCTTAAGCGCGCTGCTCATTTCATTGACGCCTTTGTCCCGCAAGTTCGCTGTCGCAATGATATTAAAACCGGGCTTCGCAAACAGGGTGCCGTCTGACAGCTCGGGAATGTTCATTACCTTGTCGCTCAAAATACTAATCAACACGTCTTGAACCTCAAACGGACAACGGGTAATTTCTTCGAATCGCGTAATAATCCCCTTGCTCATACCGGTGTATAGCGGCGAAGGAACCAGCGCTTGCAGTGAAGGACCTTTGTCCAGCAGCATCGCGTAGTTCCATGAGTATTTGATCATATCCTCTGTCGTTCCAGCGGTGCCTTGAATTGTATTCGTGCTCGTACCAGAGATGGCCGCAGACAGCAGCTCAGACAGCATCGTCTTTGCCGTACCCGGTTCACCGACGAGCATCAAGCCGCGATTGCCTGCCAACGTGACGATCGCGCGCTCAATAAGCACATCGTCTCCATAGAACTTCTTCGTAATCGGTATACTTTCTCCCTCATAAGAGAGAGGTTCATCCGTTCCTAAAATAAAATCGCGCACAGCTCTGGGCGACATCAGCCAATTGGGAGGTTTCGCCCCTGTATCATGGGATCGCAGCGCATTCAGCTGTTTTGCATATAACACTTCCATTGGCGGCTTCATTGTTTCCATCCAAATGCCCACTCCATTTCTGGTTGTTCTTGAAAAATATGTATACTATAAAAAATGAAAACATATGTTTGTTATGAAAAGAAGGGTATTTGTACCCAATATTAGGAAAGATATGTGAAAAGATGTGAAATGAGTACTACACGAAAAAAAGCGCCCTGGGTCCCCAAGACGCTTTTCTCGCTTTTTTTGATGAGTTTTTCTACAACAGTGTCCGCAAGCTCCACAGCTCCGGGAAAAAACGGTGATCAAGCGCTTTACGTAAGTACATGACGCCTGATGACCCTCCCGTTCCCTGCTTTTGACCTATGATGCGTTCGACTGTCGTCATATGGTTAAAACGCCATTGTTGTTGCTGGCTGGCGATATCCACCAGTTTTTCTGCCAGCTCGTACAGATCCCAATACTGGTTCACATTTTGATACACGGTCAGCCAGGCTTGCTCTACACTCTGATTGGGCTCATAAAGCTGTGACCAATCGCGATTCAAACATTCCGGATCAATTGGCAAGCCACGAGCAGCCATCTCCCTAATCGCCGCATCATAAATGCTTGGCTGCTGCAAGGCCGTACTCATTTGGGCGTGAAGCTCTGGTTGATGTGCATACACCGCTAGGACATGCTGGTTCTTATATCCTAGCTTAAATTCGATTAATCTGTTTTGAAAGGATTGAAATCCGGACGAATGACCCAGCTTGTCACGGAACTGGAGGTAATCGGCTGGCGTCAATGTAGAAAGGACATCCCATGATTTAATCAATTGCTGCTGGATACGCGAGACTCGTGCGAACATTTTGAAAGCAGGCTCCAGATCGTGGTTGCAGATGCACTCATTTGCTGCTGACAATTCATGCAAAATTTGTTTCATCCATAGCTCACTCACCTGATGAATGATAATAAATAGCATTTCATCATGATGGGTAGATTGACGGTGTTGACTCGACAAGATTTGATCGAGCTGTAAATAATCGCCGTACGTCATTTCTTTTTGGAAATCAGTATGAATCTGCGTCTCCAATGAGGTGTCGTTCGGTTGATTCCTTCCTTGTTCATGTGGTCTCATCGCTGTATGACCTCCTTTCCCATCTAATTCCTTTCCACCCCTTATTCCTCCTGCTGAAATTCGTTCTTTATCACCCGATTTATTTCGCTGCTTCTACATATTTCAAATCGATCAATCCGTCGATTTTATTGCTGGAAATATACCCGGCTTCCTGGCTGATATCGGCCATTTCCTGAATGACTTTTTCATTGACCTCAGTTGTTACTTCCAAACGGGAAAAGGCTGCCTGCACTTCTTTTTTGCTCAGCTCTTTGCCAGTCAGACCTTTCAAATGCTTGATGATCAGGTCTTGGCTTTCTTCGGGATTTTCCTGAATGAATTTGACTGCCTTTTTATGTGCTTGAAGGTAGGCGGTTGCCAATCCTTCTCTTTTCAGAAATTCATCGCTGGCTGCTACCACGGTATTGGTTGATTCTTTTCCCCAAGCGAATTGATCCCAGTCCAGAAGCAATTTTCCTTCTGCCTGATTTTCCAGTACATATCCCCACGGCTCCTGAGTTGCTGCGCCGTCAACGGATTTTTGAACGAATAATGCTGCCGTATCTGCTGGAGCCGCCGCATACAGCTCCACATCTCCACCGTTTGTCGTCGGTTTGAGGCCAACCTCACTCAGTGCTTTTCTGAGCATGACATCCTGTGTGCTGCCGATAACAGGAATTGCGATTTTTTTGCCTTTTAAATCTTTTAGTTCAGTGATGTTGCTTGAACTATTCATAACGAGGACTGCCCCACCGTTAACTGCCCCCGAAATCAAGCGATACCCAGGATGCTTGACATAAAAGTTCAATAACGGCCCTGGCCCTACTGTCCCTACGTCAATCGCCTTCGTTGCCATGGCTTCCATAAACAAACCGCCATTGGCGACCGTTTTTGTTTGAATTTTCACATCCGCACCAAAAGCTTCCTTGAAATAGCCCTTCTCCAGCGCGATGATCGTTGCGCTATGGGTCAAATTTGGGAAATATCCGATCCTTACTTCGTTATCTGCGGATTCTGTTCCGCCTGTAGCGCACCCGCTGGCAATCCCCATTAATAATAGGGACGCGACAACGGTACTGAACACTTTTTTAAACATGTGCCGACACACTCCTTAGCCATTTTTCTTTATGAATGGACTCCCCACTTCATCTGAACGTTGCGTTCGATGCGTGAAAAGACAACATTATCGACGATGGTACCGATGATCGCAATAATGATCATGACAGATATCACCAAATCCATTTGTCCAAGTGACCTTCCCATTTCGAGCAATTGCCCAAGACCACCGCCACCCCCTAGCAATTCACCAGCCATGAGTGCCCGCCAGGAAAATGCCCAAGCGATTCGAAGCCCAGAGATGATCTGCGGTACAGATGCGGGAAGAATCACCGTTCGTACAAAGTGAAAGCCAGACGAGCCGTATGTCTTGGCAACCCGCTGATATAACGGCGGGACATTTTTAAAGCCGCTTGTCGCGTTTACTGTCATCGTCCAGGTCGCCCCGATCGTCACGATGAAAAGAATGGAAAAGTCATTTAAGCCAAACCAGATAATCGCAAGCGGGAACCAGACGATGCTCGGGATAGACTGGAGCGCCGTTACCACAAAGCCAAGCGTATCTTCTACGAGTTTGTACCTCCAGATGAAGTAACCCAGTATCAGTCCGACGATAATGGCAATGAGAAAGCCCAACAGAATCCGTCCCAAACTCTTTCCAATCGCGGCGGTAATTTGCCCGCTTAGCAAGCCATTTACAAGTGTTTCGAAAACCTGGGTCAAGCTGGGAAACATAAACGATGGCAGACCAGATAATCTAGATGTGACTTCCCAAATCGCCGCTATCATAGCGATGAAGATGACCCGTCTTAAAGCTGTAGTCATTCCCCATTTCCTCCTTTAGCACCTTTTCTATCTCTTCTTGCAGGATCGACAGCACCTTCTGCTCCGTGTTTAATGTCACACTGTCCGGCATGACTCCATCGCGCATGGCAGGAACCGTAATGATCTCCTTGATTTTTCCGGGGCGTGTGGCAAAAACGACGATCCTCTCCGCAAGCTGAACGGCCTCCCGGATATTATGGGTAACGAAAAAAATCGTGACCTTGGTCGTCCGCCAAATCTCAAGCAGCTCCTTATGAAGGACCATCCTCGTCTGTTCATCCAGCGCCGAAAACGGTTCGTCCATCAACAAAATGTCTGGTTCCATAACAAGTGCCCGAGCTATGGCCACACGTTGCTTCATCCCGCCTGAGAGCTGATGGGGATACGAATGAACATATTTGCTTAAATGGACCATTTTGAGCACTTCCAGCGCCTTTTCATTGGCTTTCTCTATAGTCATTTTTTTCAATTTCAGCCCATATGTAACATTCTCCAAAACCGTCAGCCATGGAAATAATCCCGCTTCTTGAAAAACGACGACTCTGTCGGGACCGGGCTTATTCACTTTGTTGCCAGCTACGTGTATGTCACCGCTGTCTGGTCGATCCAATCCGGCTATTAAGTAAAGCAGCGTCGATTTACCACAGCCTGAGGGGCCGACAATGGAAACGAAGCTGCCCTTTTCCACTTCGAGATTGATATTATCCAGCACTTTTACTTTTTGTTTCTGCTCATTCGTAAAATGTTTCACAACATTATCAATAGTCAGATACATGGCTGCACCTCATTTTATTCCAACTTTATCGATGGGGATTATGAATAAATAATGATTAATCCTATCGTTTTTGTCAACTATAATAAAATGAAAAAGAGAAGGCGGCGGGCACCTTCTCCTATTCAATGCGGTTGTAACAGATTATGTGCAGCATTGCACTACGTCTTCTTTAGCCACTTTCTTTTTCCCTACAGCTTCGTCGGATCAAATCTTCTCTCATCCAAATAAGCTCGCGCATGCCCCCAGAAATACTTGCTTGGCTGCATGTATTTTTCCAGACCAGCTCTCTCGATTGTGCGATTCGCCTCTTCATTCGCTTCTTGGAGGATTTGCTTTTCATCCACAGTTAAAACGCGTCGCTCGTCCATAATTAGCTCACCATCGACAATGACATGGTTCACATCTCCACCAACTGCCTGATAGACGACACGATGGACATGCATGTTCTCCGGATTCAAGTGGGCCTGGTGCATATTAACCGTAATGACATCCGCTTTTTTACCAGCCGTAAGCGACCCCAGCTCGTCATCCCAGCCGACACAGCGCGCCGCATCAATCGTTACCATTTCCAGCAGCTTGCCCGGCGGGAGGTAATAATAATCACGCAGCGCCGCTTGTTGCAGCAGCTGCATTCTGCGCATTGCCTGGAACATGTCAAAAGGAGTCATCGGCGAGGTGCCGTCTGTCGTGATCGCAACGGTCGCTCCCATCTCCAACAATTCCGTTATCGGGGTGCGTGCATTGATTTGACCAAAACCAGGAGAAGCACTCACATTCGTTCCTGTTTCAGCCAAAATTTTCGCCTCGTCAAAAGAAATTCCCCGGCAATGCTGCAAATGTACGTCTGGACCGAGCAGCGCGTACTCTTTATCCTGTATCGCGAGGTGAATCATGCCTCCAAAAGCATCTGAATGTATGCGCGTGTCGTACTTTTTCGCAATCTCTCTGATTTTCCGCGCTTGGTAGCGGTCGAAATCGGTTAGGCCAAACAATTGGTCAGCGGGTGTCGGATAGGACGGATTGACAGAGGTCACGATGACAAATGGCGTTATGTATGCTCTGGTTTTATCGTTATTCGCGTGATTCAGGGCTTCAATCACTGCTTCTGCTCCTGCGAGAACCTGCTCATAGGTGACTTCCTTCGTTACTTTTTGTCCATCGACCCAGCGGCTGAAGGGATGCGGCCACGGTGGATTGCATGGGCCTGTCGCTACGATTTCGCGGACGCCGACCTCATTGTACGCTTTTGCGTGATTCAAGGCAAAGATCGGATCATCTGAGCGCGGCATCGAGCCCAGGACACTAACCCCTGTCGTAATCCCAGCTTTTAGCCGCTCCAACGCTGACAGTTTTCCTTCGTAGTACCAGAAATCGTCTGTCACGTAGTGCTTGTAAGTGTTGGTCATGATTGGCATCCAGTCGTTGATGTTGTCCGTCGCAATCGTTTTGAACAACGAATGTCCGCCATGACCATGTGCATCAACAAAGCCTGGCAGTATACAATGATGCGCGCAGTCGACTACCTTTTGTGCGGGATACTTGTCTTTTAGCAATTGGGTGTCGCCTACCTCCAAAATTCTTCCTTTATCAATAGCAACTGCCCCGTCCTGCAATACACGACGGTCTTTATCCATGGTAATGACTACACCGTTTACGAGTAATAAATCGATCAAGTTGCCTCTCCCCCAGTCTCCAGAATAAGGGCGGTACCTATGTCACCTACTCCCCTCCCTACACCTTACCGCAATTTCGATATCGTGTATTTGCAAGAAAATTACAACTTTTTATAATTTGTTTACCTGTTGGTCGTAAACGGAAAAACCACCTTCCCTTAAAGGAAAGATGGTTTGTAAGTTTTTAGGCATCTGCTTTTCGCTTGCGAAGGAAAATCATAAGGAAGCCAATCCCAGCAATTGCGAGTACCACATAGACAACATTGGAATAGAGATCGAAATAGTACAGAATGTCTTCCCACGATTCCCCCAATAAGTGACCAGCCATCACCAGGGCGATGTTCCAAATAAACGTACCGAGCGTTGTAAACAACAAAAACAGCGGGAAATTCATTTTGGTCATACCAGCAGGAATGGAAATCAGGCTTCTGATTAATGGGATCATGCGGCAAAAAAAGATCGTCCAGTACCCGTATCGGTCGAACCATTCATTCGCTTTATGGATATCTGCCGTTTTAATGCGCAGAAGATGCCCCCATCTCTCTACGATTATCTCTATTTTTTTGACCTCTAGGTAATAACCGATTCCATAGAGCATGATTGCCCCGAGCACCGAACCGATTGTAGCTGACAAAATTACGCCAATAACCGTTAAGGATGATTGCGTTGTCATAAATCCACCGAAGGTCAAGATCACCTCAGAAGGAATGGGTGGAAAGACGTTTTCCAATGCCATCATGAGCAAAATACCGAAGTAACTATATTGTTCAATAATTTGGGTCATCCAGTTCTGCATGCTATCCCTCACAGTTATTTACCAATGCTTATCTCTCCAGTATAGAGACACGCGTTGCATAGTTCAATGAAAAGCGATAATCTTTTCCTTTATTTCAATACGAAACAAGGAGGTCTTGGGTTACCCTTCCATTGAAAATTTTCATGCAGACTATTTTTTAAATAATATTGCAATCATAGGGAATGAGTGGAATATCCGGAGGGTATGTCTATTCAAGCAACCATTACCGAGATCGACAACCCAAAATACGACTCGTCAATGTACCACGTTAATACGACTGTCACGAATATTTCGCGGAAACCTAACAGATTATTCCTACTACTTGGACCAGTATATCATTGTGTCGTCTCTCTTTATTTCCTCAAAGCCCATTTTGACTAAAATTTTGGCAGAATCTATGTTATCTAGTAGGCACTTCGCTGTAATCTTCTTCACTTTTGGCTGCGATAATGCCCAATTCGTTAACCCTGCAGCCGCCTCATACGCGTACCCTTTTTTTCGCTCGGCTTCAATAATTCCATAGCCGATATCCACTTCTCCCTCCGTATTCGGTCCTCCCTTGAATCCGGCATCGCCGATGATCTTCATGCCATCCGTTGTAATGATCATCCACGATTCAAAACCTGTCGATTCCCCTGCGCGTTCGAGTGCTATTATGATTTTGTGTATCGTTTCCATTGTATCTGCATCAGGCCAGCCTTTGCCTAATGTAAGTCCCATGCCCATTAACTCTTCGTAATTTTCTTGCAAAACATTCGTCGCTATTCTATGTGTAAATGGAATCAATAGAAGCCGTTGTGTCTGGATTTTTAGTTCATTCATGGACAGGTGCCCCTCCCTCTTCCTTTCTTGTCGATGAAGCTATTGACGTTGGATTTACTCTCCATTTTTTCAGAAAGGGTCCATTCCTACACCTCAGCTACTCATTACATACTCCGATAGTAGTGAATCTCTCGGGCAATTAACATTATAGCATCATTTTCCATCTATCTTTCTCAAACAAAATGAACATTGATTAATTGGAGTCTTTTCCGAATAATGAGAGATAACAATCATTTTGGACACCACGGAAATCCAGTTGGTAAGGAGTGAAAAAATGTCCACTACGCTAAACACTGAGCTTGTCCGCATTCAGCCATGGGCAGATCACGATCTTCCCTTGTTGCGTCTTTTGAATGCGCCTGGCATGATGGAGCATCTTGGAGGTCCGGAAGCAGAGGAGCAACTCCTTGCCCGGCACGAGCGATACGTCAATAAGGACGGTCAGCTAACGAGCAAGATGTTCAGCATCGTATTGCTGCCAGATCACACCCCTGTCGGAAGCATCGGCTATTGGGACCGCAACTGGCAAGGAGAACACGTATACGAAGTAGGCTGGAGCGTTCTACCACCATTCCAAGGGAAAGGAATCGCCTCTGTGGCCTTATCCTCGCTCATCACACTCATTAACCAAGAGCGAAGACACAAGTTTATTCATGCCTATCCCTCTGTAGACAACCCTGCCTCAAATGCCATTTGCCGTAAGCTCGGTTTCACTCTGCAATCAGAATGTGTCTTTGAATACCCTCCAGGACATTTTATGCGCTCCAATGATTGGCGTTTAGAAGTTGCATCGGAACCTTTCCCCATTGAAAAAGTCCGGGAGCAATTCCCCGCGCTACAACGAGCTTACAAAGGCAAGCCCGCTGTTTATCTGGATGGCCCAGGTGGCTCGCAAGTCGTAAAATCCTCCATGGACGCGATCTACAGCTATATGGCGAACGGTGGGGCGAATTTACACGGCTCCTTTCCAACGAGCAAGGAGACAGAAGCCATCCTTGCAGATGCCAAGCAAGCCGTAGCCGACCTCTTCCACGTGAGGCCGATGGAGGTAGCCTTCGGTGCGAATATGACCACGCTGACCTTTGCGATTGCGCGTGCATTGGGTCGACATTGGAAAGAAGGGGATGAGATCATCGTCTCTGAGATGGATCACCGCGCAAATGTAGACCCGTGGCTGACTGTTGCCGCTGATCGCGGAATGACCGTTCGGTGGTTGAAGGTGAACAAAGAAACCCTTACGCTACAACTCGATGAGCTCGATACCCTACTTACTTCCAGAACCAGACTGATGGCGGTCGGGCTCGCTTCCAATGCAGTCGGAACGATCCATGATCTCGCTGCCATTTCCCAAAAAGCACGTGCCAAAGGAGTCATTATCGCTGTTGACGCCGTTCATGCCGTTCCTCACTTCTCCATTCATCGTGACGAGATTGGCGCCGATATCCTGCTCTGTTCCGCTTACAAGTTTTTCGGCCCTCATGTTGGAATCGCTGTCATCCGCAAAGAAATTTTTGAAGCACTCGATGTTTACAAATTGGTTCCTGCCGCCTCTTCTTATCCAGATAAACTGGAGACCGGAACACAAAATCATGAAGGAATCGCAGGAATCAGACCCGCAATCGATTTTGTTGCTTCGCTTGGTTTCGGGGATAGCTTCTCTGAAAAAATTCGCTCTGGTTACGAGATGATCGAAGCCTATGAAAATCAGCTGGCAGAAAAGCTGCGAAAAGCACTAGGCGCAATGAACGGTGTCACACTCTATCAAGCGGGTGAAGATGTACCGAAAACACCGACGATCGCTTTTCGGATCGAAGGGTTTTCTCCTCGAGAAATATGTGAGCGATTGTGCGAGGAGCATAGCATATTCGTTGCGGACGGGGATTTCTATGCGACAACACTCGCCAATTGTTTGGGAATCAATGAAAGCGGCGGCTGGATACGAGCGGGGCTGGCACCGTACAATACCGACGAGGAAATTGAACGGTTCATACAAGGTATCAAAGAAATGATAACGGCATAAAACAAGACCCGGGTCAACGCGACTCGGGTCTTACACGTTTTTATCCATGAAGCCCGCCCTGAAATCTAGCGCGGGCGCGATAATGCCCGACTGGAATTTGAATCAAGCAGGTTTTCTCTTCTGTCTCTAGGTTATACAGATCGTCGCAATTTTTGACGTCAAATCCGAGTAGCGGATGGCCGCCCATTCCACACGTGAACGCTGCCAAAAGCAAGCGATGCACGACGATTCCCGCCTCCATCTGCTGGATGCGATATCCTCTAAACCCTAGCTGATTGATCAAATGATCGCGTTTACCCGCCACATGAAAGCAGAGCGGCACTTGATACAAATTCACGTTGTCCATAGTCATTCCGTCTTGAAGACGAGCTCGTAAATCTCCACAGACAATCGGATAAAGAGCGTGCTCCACTGGTTCGTAAGCGTATGCCCCGTCTTGCATCCCTTCTACTTGATAAATACTTACATAGAGAGAAAGCCTCCCCCACGCTACTTCCGGATCTTTTCCCAAATCACTGCCATACGATAGAGCACTCATCGTCATTTCCATGATACGCGCTACCTGATCCTGGTCTGTTTTCCTCCTGATAAAGTCCATTTCTGGCGAAAAACGCTCCCAGCAAAATTGCGCCAAATCATAGCTTGGTTTCTGCAAACGCGGGAGAAGAATTCGCTCATCGGAAAGACGAGTCCACTTGCTTTCTAAATGATCCGAATAACGGGTAAACGAATGGGTAGATTCCTGCATGACAGCCTCATTCATTTGCAGGAGCGCAGGATATTTCCTCCTTCTTTTTGAGCGCATCACATGCACATGCTTTTGCTCAGAGAGTTCCCCCATTAGGTCGCTTGCAGTCTCCTCTCCTCGCTCTATCCATTGTGTGGGTGATTGCATCGATCCTTCTGTTTGAAATGATAAGGGAACCACTGCGTATACACTCTCTTGAACGGCTGACAAACCAAGCAGTGCATTCATCGCTCGATCCAGAAACTGGTAGTGTACCGTAGTCGAAACACCGAACTTTTTAGCCATCTCCTGCATTTGTCCAAGCAGTACACCAGCATCGAGACCCTGCAATCGATAGGAAAACTCATCATACTTAAAAAAGTTCTTCCAAAAATAGATGGATACGAACGCAACCCCAAAGCATTCATTTACTGGACAACTGCCACCTAGCGCTCGGCTAAGGAAATGATCAAAATTCCCTTCGCGCAATTGTACGAGTCTGTGATGGGCAGCATCGTAGTGGTATAGACCAGGAGGAATACTCGACAGCTTCAAATATACGTACAGCTCACTCGGATAGAGCGCTCCCCCAGACGGAATCGGTCTTCTATTCGTTACATGCGGCAAAAACGACTCAGACCCTGCATCTGCCAGAGTCGTGGTCAACAGCCCTTGGCTGATTTGGATGAGTCCGTAGCTATACCATAACCAAGCGCCCAATTGATGAAGAGACAACCCTTGTGAAACCCTTTGATCTGCAAGTGAGAGAGGTACCTCTTCTGGCAGGGGAATGACAGGTAGCCCCCTGTACATCTTGTATGTCAGCGGAGCATCTTCCCAATCCACTTCGAGATCACTTGGCCTGGCGTTTTCTGTATCAAAATGAAGACGGTACAAGAAATTTTCAAGACTCATCCGGCTCACTCCCAGATGCATGTTATGGAAACGGATGCGGAAAAGGATTCAACTCGTCTACACGCAGTGGTTCTTTCGCGTAGCCCAGCTTCACGGGGACGTCCAATATTCTTTTCAATCCCGTTACTCGCGTGAGATGATGGCCAAAAGTCATCGGGAGCATGCCAGGAATTAATACCCGCACGCAAGATAAGCCATGGCGCCCTACCTCTGGTGTCGTTTGATCCACCACAATGACATCGAGGTCTAAATTCTGGAACACTTGGAGCAAATCCCGCAAATCGTCTGTTAGGTCACGATGTTGGTTTCTTCTAGGAAATTGTTCAGCGAATGAGACCATCGGACGTGAATCATCCAAAAGGAAGGATAAGCGCTCCGCAGCTTCTGGCAAGCTGTATAGCATTGCATGATCATCCATCTTTTTCACTAGGGACGAATCGTGGAGCATGCGCAAATATTTGTCTCGGTTCGCTTCGTACTTGTCTGTCAAAGTCATGAGCATCGCAGCCGTTTCATAAATGGAGCTTTTTACAGCGCGGATGGGGTCTGAATGCGCTCCTGCTGCACAAACGAGGTGCAATCCTTCCTCTCCGCGGTTTTTCGCAATCGTCCATACAGCTGGAATTCCATTTTCCATTGTCGCATCAAACAAGTACAAATCGTAATTCGTAACCGTCTGCATCCGATCGATCAACAGGAGCAATTCCCGATCATGGGCCGTAGAAAGATCGAGGCGTGGCAACGGCAATTGGGCATACCAGGTCAACAAGAAAGCATCTCGCTCCACCACTTCGAGGATGCCGTAAAAGATCGCCTCCTCCAAGCTGCCGCCTAACGCACAGCCATTGGAGGTCTCAAATACAACTCCCTCCCCGAATCCCATACTGTAGTAAGCCATGAGCTCAGGTACAAGAATGGGTCGCTCTTCTTTAAATGAATAACCCCATACCCAGTTCATCTCTCGTTTGGGATCAAACGGGAGAAACGGAAAGTCAGGCAGAGCATATTGCTCTTCAGAATGGGTACCCGCTGTCGTCGGATCAAGTGCATACGGCGCAAGGTTTGCATAGCAATCGCGTACCATCGTCCTCTTGCCACGCGGCATCAGCCCACAATATCTTTCCATCCCTTCCAAAATCGCCGTTATTTCACTATCCGCGAATGAAACAGATCTGCCGGCCGTGCCCTCATCATGCGAAAATAAAGGCAAATTGACACTGACATCTGCGAACACAGAGACGAGATCACGTACTTTCCCATTCAAAAACCCGGTTCGGGAATCCAAATATTCGGTGGAGAGAGCTTGTTTCAAATCGGCTATCGATTTTGTGCGATAGCTGTCAGGACTTTGCTTTACGATAGGCTTCAAGTGTATTCTCGCCTGCTCTTCAGAATCATCAGGCAACTGACTGCATACCGGGCATAACGGATTCGGCAAAAAGAAGTGGCGCGTGCTGGTCAATGTTTGCAAATCAATAAACTGGATATGCTCGGATAACTGGGCTTGCCTACCCTCTACGATACGTTCAACCTCCGCACTGACATGGTATGCCACTTGTAACAACCCGGAGCGGGATGACCATGGATCACGTGGTATGCCGCCTTTCTCCCTCAGCATATGCTGTACCTTCCACATCTCTTTGCGATCGCGTCCCGCCATCAATCGCCGCATATCAGCACACTGGGAGCACCCTTTTTGACCTGGACGAACCAACGGGCCAACGATCGCCTCCCCGAACGAAACGAAACCGCGCAACCATGGAATATTCGCTTGTCGGAAATGCTTTTCTACCTGCAAATGCAAAGCAGGATGATACGTATCGTGCAACAGGAGCGCCAAATTTGCTCCGATTGTCGCAGACTCCATGTTTTCGCTCTGCCGCACTCGATAGTCCTTGCTCAAATGTTCTGAAACCAGCTCCGCCAGTACTCCGTCTCCAATGATAAGAATGTCAGCGCTCATTGAAGCACCTCCCGCGAGAGCACTAGGGCGAATACGCCGCCAAGGTCCTCTTCTAGGAAAGGCTCTATCGCTGCATTCATGACTCGAGGAGAAAGGTATTGAAGAGCCAGTACCTCGACAGCTTGTTTCCAGACCTCTTTTTCCGATTCTTCCTGAACGTTGCTGAGCACCAGTTCGATGGCTTCACCCGTCAACGCAATAGATTGCGCTGTCAGTACATACTTGGACATTTGACTTGTTGGCGTCTGAATCTGTTGCAGGGCATACATTAGTGCTTTTCGCAATGCATCTCGCTCTTGCAAGCCAATACTCCCGTACCATCCCGTGCGCGTTCCCACCCAATACACCGGAAATCCGCACACCTCATGCCCTTTTGCAATCGTTGGTTTTTCGCCTAATGTAGCGAAAGACCGTACATAAAACTGGGACTGTTCATCCACAATCGAGTCAGCATCCACAGATCTAGCCGTTGGTTGTCGTCCTTTCATTTCTGACACATACGTGAGTGTCAAACAATGCCGTAACGCCCGACATAAGCCTTCTGCTGCCGTTTCCCCTGCTCCAATTCCGATGTCGCTCTCTAGCTCGGCCTGATAAGTTGAATGTTGTGCGCTTAGGTGGTTCACCATTCTTTCCACATACATCTCTGCCCCAAGCAATCCTGCTTCTCTGCGTGCCTCGTCATGGGTATATCCGGCGCATACTACAGTAGGCAAAAGCTCTGCGAGACCATCTGTCACAGGATCGACAGCTGTCACCATACACTGTGTCAGCGGTAGCTGCGTAAGCTCTCCCTCATCCCAGCTGTGAAAAATTCCGTTATCAGGGGAGGTCCATGACGGAAACAGAGCCAATAGACTTTCTTTCGGTTCTGCCTCTTTGGATATCTGCAATTCAAGCTCCCTCTCATCCATTACCTCCATGCTCATGTCTTTTTTTCGCATCGGGTGAGGAAAGTATGACAGCCAGCTTCCTTCCAACGTCTCCAGATTTAACAAATAAATTTTGTTTGGGTCCTCTGCGTCATTGACACCTGCAACGTATTTGAACCATTCAAAAACAGCGATGTTCGCCAGCATGGCTGCTGCCGTCATTGAATATGGATGTTGCTCGGGGTCCGCACACAAAGCCTGTCGATGTAATCGATGCCTAGCCGATTCTAAGCAAGCTTCTGACTGTGGATGAATCAGCGGCCCTACCATTCCTTTTTGCTGAACAAATAACGCCGGAACAAACACCTTCTCCCGCTCTCTGCACGCGGACTGGATCGCACTTATTTCGTCTTTATTTACGCTTGCTGACATGTACAAAATACCAGCGAAAGGCTCGATGGCCTCTGACCAGTCGGCACCCTCCCACGACGCCGGCTTGCGTTCATAGAGCTTCACGTGAGGGTCTTTCCTACGCGAATGTTCTATCATCGCCTCTAGCCGCTCACGATTGGTCGGGGTCTCATTCGTGATGGCGTAATGGAATTGAACGCATCCCGATTCCAGCAATGCATGGATGACCGAAAGGAGAAAGGAACCTGCGCCGATCACCAATACTTTTTCTGTCCGATATTTTTGAAACCGATACCCTCCTGATCCACCTAACTGATCCAAATATTCAATCTGCGCTGCATACCTTGACATGACCTCTGCTGATAATTCATGTGGTTTCTCCAGGCTCACATCTTGGAGGAATCCATTTTCTAAAAGTGTACCGGCCACTTGGAATATTTGTTCCTGATATTCTTCCGGCAAATCGTCGGTCAATTGCTCCAACGTATGCACACCATTAAACATGGGAATTAACTGATCGACCCATCGATCGATCATGTCACCCTTCATGCGAAAAGTTCCGATGTTATTGCGAAAATACACACTCCCGTCCGAATCGGGTACATACACTGTATCCCGCTTCACTTTTATGCGCATTGAAGGATTCAGCTTATCCATTCTCCTCCCCCTACCATTGTGAAATAAACCAATTTGCGACAAGACATGTCACAGCTATTTTATGTACCACTCTTTGTCTCACATTCCAGTCTGAAAAAAAAGCTCCTGCCAAGACACAATTTGGGCAGGAGCTTCATTTACGTAATGATCATTACTCGTCATTTATTACGACAAAGCATGGGAAGAAGCAAGAGCAACTACAAGAGCAACTGCAAGAGCAGGAGCAGGAGCAAGAGCAGGAGCAAGAGCAGGAGCAAGAGCAGGAGCAAGAGCAGGAGCAAGAGCAACGACTGCAACGACCACAACTACATCTGCCACATCCACCGCATCTGCCACATCCACCACACCTGCCACATCCACCACACCTGCTACGAACTAGCGTCGCCTCATTCATTTTTTCTTTGTCCCAACGCTGCACTCGATCCGAGTTTATTTCAGAAGCCTTCAGTTTTTTTAGTTCTTTTTTGAACTCATCCATCATTTTCACCTCCGCCACTTCATGGGGCTACTCTAGATTTATGAAGTGACGTTGGGTATTTGTTCCATCATCATGCGCCCATTTTATCAGGACCTCGGCTGTTCCCAGTCATTCTCATTCGTTAGGGAGGCGTTCTTACGCAATACCCGATACATTTGTGGTGCATACGTTAACGAATTCGTAAACACTTCCTGGGGGTGATTATCGGTTACAATCGTCCCGTCATACAACACAGATATTCGATTCGCATAAAGTAGTGCAAACTCTACATCATGCGTGATGAGCAGAACTGCCTTTGCTGGCAACACCCGCAAATATTCAGCGAGACGTACCTTCTGCTTGCGGTCCATACCACGAGTAGGCTCATCCAATATAAGAACTTCCGGTTCACTGGCAAGCAAGATCGCGAGTGCCAACCGTTGACGTTCCCCTCCACTCAAATCATGCGGGTGATGCTTCTGATAACTCGTCAGTTCCATTTTCGATAAAATTTCATCTACACGTGTTTGAATTTCCTCTTTCGTACGGCATTTATCAAGCGTACAAGTAAACAACAGTTCCTCTTCCACAGTTTCATGCATGAAGTAATCATTCGGATTTTGAGATAAGTACCCGACATACCGATGCGTGTTCTCCAGATAATCTATCTGCACCGGCTTGCCAAACCATTGTAGCTCACCTGACGTCAATGGTACTGTCCCCACTAGAGCTTTGGCGAATGTACTTTTACCAGCTCCGTTTTCTCCAAACAAGGCAATTCGATCCCCTTCGTACATACAATAGTTCAGTTGTCGCAATACATCTGGTTTTTCCCTATACCCAGCTGTCCCTAGACGCAGCGAGAGCACTTCGCAATTGCGAGATTGTCGGGAGATGGTAACATTCCCCCAGCCTGGATGAAAAGAAAGCGGGATCGCCAACTTTTGCTTTTGAACCAACTTTCGTGCCTCTTTCACTGTCAATGGAATATCCTGATCCCCGCAGTATTCTGCCATTCCTTGAGCGACGACTGGCAAATAAGGCAGCCATGACTTGTTTTGTATAGCAGAAGCTGCAAATTGCCGAGGAGTCCCGTCGAATCTGATCCTGCCTTGATCAAAATAAAGAATTCGATCCGCAAGATGATAGCAACGCTCCATTCGGTGCTCACTCATCACGATGGTCATGCCCATCTCCTCATGTAAACGTCGCAGCAACTGCAGCACTTCGTCAGCATGAACTGGATCTAATTGGGAAGTAGGTTCATCCAATAACAAGATACTCGGAAAAAGTGTCAAGATGCTGGCAAGTGCTAACCTTTGTTTTTCCCCACCGCTCAATTGATCCGTCTGAGAAGATAGCTTAGGGCCTAGCCCGAATAAATGGCTAATCTCGGCAAATCTGCTGCGCATCTGTTCAGGTGAGATCGATAAATTCTCCATCGAGAAGGCAAGTTCTCTTCTTACCGTATCAAGAAGGAGTTGTCTTTCAGGATCTTGATTAAGAAATCCAATAGATGTCACAATCTGCCGCTGTGTGAGCTGATCAAGTGATTGACCGTGTAGTCTTACATTGCCAGCAATGGCCCCTCCATAAAAACGGGGAACCAATCCATTCAATGCACGTAAAAAAGTTGACTTGCCGCTCCCACTCTCCCCAAGCAAAAGCACAAACTCTCCTGGCACGATCTCTACTTGAATATCACACAAAGCAAGCCGATCACTCTGTGGGTATTGATAATGCAAATGTTCACATTCAAGCATGCAAATCCTGCCTCCTCTCCCGAAGCCCATAAATTGGCAGCATCCATAATACGAACAAACCCGTCAAGAATAACAAATCTCCCAGTGGATCAGACCAGTTAAACGTTGGATAAAAGGAGAATGAAGCAAAATCAAACCTCTTCCCCCAAATGACAATTCCGACGATTACCAGACTCATCATACAGCTCATGAGCTCTCTGGGAAAAAGCGGTACCTCATGATAGCTGCTCCTTTTCCCACTGCCGAACCCTCTTGCGTACAATGCTTCAGCTGTTAGCCACGCTCCCTCTAACGAACTAAAAAGCAACGGACGGAGCAAAAGAGAATAGTATCGCACACGATGAATCAATTCCCCACCTTTTGGTCGGATGCCGCGTAATCGAGAAACTTCTTTGATTCTTGCAAATTCACGGCTTAACAACGGAAACAACCGGATGGCCATCACCGAAGTCATGACGAAGCGCGGTGCGATTTTGGCAAACAGGAAAAAGAAGCGGTCATGATCGATAAAACGTTGGAACATTACCGACAGTACCAGGATGGTATGTAAGCGAATGACTCCGATGAATGAATACGCCATTTCCTCTAGCGTGAAATCGAGTCTGCCTAGTATCGAAACAATGGGACCCCGCCACAAAAAAGTCCCGCCGTGACTCGCGAAGAGCGGATTGACGATCATAAAAAGAATCGAGAATAGCATTCCGAAGCGAAACGTGATCCACATCGTTTTGCCAAGCCCTTCCTGAAGTGCCCAAAGGATGAGAAAAAGGAGCTGGCCGAGTTGCAAAAGTGGATGATAATCAAATAAAAACGCAGTGACAACGTGTGCAAGGAGAATGCTTGAAACCGCTACAGGATGTACGGATTTCCAAACAGAAGAGTTTCCGGCAGATCGACTAGACATCATGGCTTTTCCTCACCGTCAATTGAGAAATGACTAATTTCCGATGGTAGCGGGTAAAAATACGAGCAAATCCAGGCCCGAGAAGCAAGGCAAACAAGAAGTTACCAGCAGCATGTGCAATGTCAAAGGCCAAGCCCGCACTGTAGAGTGCAAGAAAACTACCGATATTCATGAATGCACCCATCCCTACAAAAATCCATAGATTCATGATCCAATCGAACAAAAAACCCCATGCTGTACAGCTTCCAACAAACAACCATTTATCAACGGATTTACTGAGCGGCGGTTGAGCGGATCTTCCAGTTACGTACCTCAATCCACCCGCAAAAGCGCCAGACAATCCCCATGCCATCATCTGCCACAGTGTCCAAGTACCTTGGCCCAAAAAGAAGTTGGAGAAAACTGCTGCGATCACTCCTACTAAAAAACCGACGCGGATACCGAATACATAACCGCTTAACATAACGAGAAACGTGGTTGGTTGTACGTTAGGGATGGCAGCAAAGGGTACGCGAGCAATCGAAGCGATCGCACCTAAAGTTGCGATGACCGCGATGATTTTTTCATCCATTTTCGATTTTTCCAGCACCAATAAGAGAATAGCGAAAAGACTAAGTAACGCTAGAAGGATGAGGAGGGCGATATTCATGGTTTGCTTCACCTCATTTTCGGATCGGCAAGCGAATGATTTCTGTTTCCGTCACGATTGCACCGAAATATCCTTCCATGTCTTTCGCTTTTGCTGGATTCATTCTGTTTATGACCTGAGCGATTCCAGCCTCGTCGGTTCCTGTCACGATCCAAATCGGTAGTCGGGTCGCCGCATTCAATGTACTGGCAAGGAGTCCAGTACCTGATTGGTTGTGAACGTATACGGGTTTTCCTGTCTGATCGTACGACTGGATTCCGTCTACTTTTACATCCGCATACAATCCATGTGAAGCTCGTTGCTCAAAAATCGCGACTACATTCTGCGATTGGCTGATAGACTTCGTATCTCCTACGAGAATCAGTGCATTCTCACTTGAAAATTGCTGTTCATCCCAAACAACCGGCTCTTTTACATCTGGCCGAATAGTCTTGAGTGACGCGACGAGTTGCTTCGCTTGCTGTTCATAGCCCGTCGTGTACATGATGAGCAACGGTGAAGCTGGTTCTTCACCCAAGCCCTTTATAAAAGGATGCGGATAGTGACCTACAAGTGCAGAAGTTTGGATGGCGTGCTCCCATGAGTGATAGTCCCACCAAATTTGGTCACCTGAAAATACAGGGTACTCAGCCGCCCCTACGTCTGCCAGGAGACCGTTCACGTAATAAAACCAATCTACTTTCTTGCTTGTGGAATCCCCACTTCGATATTGGGAGGCGATCCCGCCGATTGAATCTACGAAACCTCCGTTATAGCTGGTAGTGATCGTCACTCCCGAATTTTTCAGAATATCCATGACCGTATCGCCATCTTTCACGGGAACCTGATTAGAAAGGACGGTTTCTTGTCCAAAATCCTTTGTGATCAGGATGTTTGCGAATGACTCTGTGCCTTCCGCTTTCACCTTTGGCTTAGGCGCCAACGTAATAGTATGATTTGTTGCCGTTTGCCACACGCGATACTGATAGAATCCAGCCAAGCATGCAATGATAATAACCAATGAACCAAGTAGGATAAGCCAATCTTTCCGCTTCATCTATTTGCCCCTTATCGTATACGTAACAATCGGTAGATCAGCACTGCCGCTTCTGCTCGAGTGACAGTCGCTTTTGGTTCAAATGAGGTCGCCCTGGTTCCGCCTATGAGCTTGCGGTTTTGCATATCGATCACGCTTACTTTTGCCCATGGACTGACCAGCTTGTAATTTACAGGGGTAAAGGAGGCAGCGTAAACCTTTTTCCAGCCATACCGTTTCGCAACACGTGAGGAAATCGTCGCCATTTCTTCATGGGTGATGCCTTGATGTGGACGGAACTGCTTTTTGCTCCCTTGCATGAGGCCAAGAGACGCTGCTTTTTCCACGACCTTACTGGACCAATCACTCGCAGGTACATCATGAAATAATCCTTGTGTTTTTTGGTTCGGCTCCTCCCCAACCGCACGTAGCAACATGGCAGCGAATTGGGCGCGTGTGACTTGTTGATCAGGCTTCATCTGATGAGCCGTCACACCTTGCAAGTAGCCGTTCTTCACGAGATCTGCCATCTCTTGATATGCCCAGTAATGGGAATGAAAGTCCTGCAATGCCAGTACTTTTCGCGTGCCAGCCTTTTCACGGAGAACGCTGATATAACTCTGGTGCCGTCTCAAATCGGAGAGTGCAAGTAGCGCCTGTGAGGTGGCAATCTGGTTGGCAAAGCCACCTTTCGTATGTGCGAATGAACCATCTGTCTTTTGAAAAGAAAGTAGTGAATCGACGACGCTTGTTTTTCCTTGCTTCCAAGAGGCTGGCTGATCTCCCCAAGCAATGAGAGCTGAGATTACTGTGGCAGCCGATTCAGCATTAAAAGCTCCCCCTTCTTGATATCCGCCTGATGAGTTCTGGGTTTTTTGCAAGTAAGCAAGCGCTTTCTTTACAGGTGATTCATCCTTATTCATCCCCAGAGCGCGCATAGCCAGCAGTGACATAGCCGTCATGTCGACGCCACTTTGTTTTGCCGCCGCATCAAAGTGAAATCCACCATCCGTCAATTGCTTTCCCACTAGCCAAGACTTCGCTTGTTTGGCTCGAGGAATCTGCTCCCCAGCAGCATGGAGAGCAATTATACTCCATACATGTGCATTGATCAGATTCTCTCCCTGTCCATTTATGCTGTCCGCAAATTTCCCATTCAGTAACTGGGCTTTTTTCAGCTTTTCAATCAGGTTTTCGCCTGCAAAGCTGGATGAATCTTTTCCTGCGGCTACGAGCGTCAAAATAAAACGAGCATAATCGGTTGTTTTTCGGGCGTCCAAAGCATGAAGGCGCTTTTTCAGTTCCTCGTCCCAAATTTTTTTTGTCCCTAACGAACCATTTTCAACGTCCATTTCATGCAGTGCAAGACCGATGATCATCCAATCATCAAGTGCAGTTACACCTTTTGCCATGTATTTTTCGGATACGTATTGAACGGCTTTTGCGCTTGAATGCTGAATGTCTGGCTGCACTTGCGCGTAGACCGTAGACTGAAGCAGGGTTATCCCCGCAATGAAACTAAGCAAACTTGCTTTTACTCTCATCTGCGCTTCCATCCTTTCGCAGTCCTTCT
Organism: Brevibacillus fortis; assembly: GCF_003013395.1. Classification (GTDB taxonomy): domain Bacteria; phylum Bacillota; class Bacilli; order Brevibacillales; family Brevibacillaceae; genus Brevibacillus; species Brevibacillus fortis. The sequence goes on from NZ_PXZM01000003.1 coordinate 212,948, forward strand.
CGCAGAAAAAAGTAGGCGGGAAGCCCCGACCTACTCCTTTTTCACTCCAGCGGTTTCTTTCCAATAACGGTATAGAATCACTGCAATTTCTTGCCGAGTGACGAGTGCATAAGGATCAAATCTACCATCACTTCTGCCCGTCATCCAGCCTTTTGCCAAAACGATTTGTGTGGCAGCCTTTGCTTCTGGTGCAATCTCTTTTTCATCCACAAAAACGTTCATTGGCTTGCTCACTTCTTGACTTACTCCACTTTCTTTCACCAATAGCTGGGCAACGTCAACCCGTTTAAGTGGTGTTTGTATCTTTTGGGTCATGGCCGGGTTGTCTACATTGTCGCCGCCACGTAACTGTTGCAGCGTCTCAAGCAGTTCTTCACGCGTTACCGGATCGTTCAGACCGAACGTTCCCTCGCCTTGCCCTTCCATTACACCAATAGCGGAGAGCGCGAGGATTGGTTCTTTTATCCAAGACTGATGAGCAGGCAACTCCCACAAGTCCTGATAGCTAGGTTCAATCGCGAGCACCGCTACATCTCCCGTATGCGTTCCGATTTTGCCAGTCACACGGTTTTTCGCGACTTGTAAATACGTGGTCGTCAATAGCCACTGTCCCTGTTCATTTGGTCGTTGATACAAGGTTGGCCACATGCCAGCTTCTATTGTATTGCTCATCGGCCAATCGATGGCGATCAAGCCAGCCGCAGGTTGTGTTGTTGTAATACGGTACCCAGAGGTCAGTGGGAAAGGGTCTTTACCGTCTCGCGTTTGCAAATTTTCCAACTGCTTGCTTTGTTCTGCTCCATCATGAAAACGGAACTTGTACGATAACGAGTGCGAATTGCTTGGTTGCACTGGCGTAATGGTCGTGCGCCAATTCCCTTTTGCGGCGATGACTGGCACTTTGGAGAGCAGAAGATGTTTCCACGCATATTCATCAAAAAACAATTCCGCTGACTGTAGCGATTCCTCGTTTGGCAGCGCTACGACCAAGGTCGGCTTTAACTCCGTGAGGAAAGGTTGAAAGCGCGGCATATTTACCAAATGTTCACCTAGCTTAATTCGAAAAATCGCCTGCTCTTCCAGCAATTCCTTTACTTGGCGTTCATTAATGGTTACAGATGAAACAGCATCGGCATCTTTGGCAATCATGGTAGCTGCTCTCTCGTGAGCTGCTTGAAACAGGGTTGCAACATCAGGCATATGTTTCTGTTGTTCTTCTTCATTTAATACGGTCAAGTCATACAACACATTCATCACAACATCCACGATCTGCTCACCAGTGGAAGTGTATTGCAGTTGATGCATGGCATTGTCAAAGAGAGTCGAACTGCTAATTTGATAGATGATCGTGGAAGAATCGGCATTTTCGCCAAGCTCTGTTTTGCCTAAGTCAGCGGTATATAAAAATTCCACCTTAGCATCATCTTCCAAGTAATATCGGTCTACAGCTACTTGTGGACCTTCACCATTCACTTTGTATACCCAACCACTTTTAGGTCCTTTATCAAACTCGGCAAGGCCATCAATACTTACGATGTAAACATCGTGTCCATCTTGATTGCCATCTTCATACTCGATCGGGAAGTCTTCGAGCTCGGAAGCATATTGGAGAAGTTGGAAAACAGATATTCCCTCTTCTACCGACAGCTTTCTCTTCTCGAAAATTTCCTCTCCTTTGTACCCTGTGATCGAGAACGTCACCTTGATTTTTTCATGTTCTTGACTAATTGAACGGATCGGGAATGAATGGCTCGTCTTTGTTTTGGAAAACAGGGTAGCTACCGCCATTCCTTTGGCTACCTCATCAGGAATTTCAAAAGAAACGGTAAAGGGTGCACCCTTGCCGACTACATCTTGAAAATAGATCGCCTGCCCTCTCGCATCTATAACGAGCAGGGGAACGTAAGCGGGGTCTTCTGTGGAGGTTTCCCCGCTTATGACAACCATACGATCATTCTGCTTGGCAGAGATCGTTGCATCTTTACTGGCGGCACTGACATTCCCCTGCAAGAAGCTGAGGCAGAACACGGTGAGAATAAGCAGTCTCGCTGCTAGTCTGCGCAAGCTCATTCGTTACTTTACCTTCACTGTAAAAGAAACACTGTCTTGTGCAACCTCGGGATTTTCCGCCAAGCCGTACCAGAAGTTTATTTCAACACTATAGGTTCCTCTTGGCAGCGTGAGACCAGCTGTCAGCGTTTGAGTCGTAGTCGGAGTAGACTCTACAATCGCCTGGGAGACGATAGATTTCCCCTTCATTACCTTGACGAGGATTGCAACTGGTTTCTCTTCAGCTAATTTACTCACGTCTGCTTTAACAAATAGCTGTTTGCTCGAAATCGTGTAACCAGCAGAAGTCGAAGTAGATTCCTCTCCCTTGATGAAATTCGTCATACCATCATACACCTTGACATTTTCTGATTGATTTTCGTTCGTGCGGTACACAATCAGATCCGTTTTTTCTTTTTTCGTCAAACGTTCAAAGAGTGCATTTCCCTTTTTCAGAACAGCAAGCGCATACAAGCCTTTTTGCGTCGTCAGTTCGCTCGTCTCTCCATTTGACCAAGCACTTGGGAAACTACCATCGTCTAGCTGCTGAGTCAGAACGTACTCTACACTTTTGTTCCAGTCGCCCTTCATCACATCTTCGCCTGTAGAAGCAACGGCAGCGAGTGTTTCGAGTGTCGTGTCAGGGTTATCGTTCAAGGAACCGTTTGATCCTCGACCACTGAGAAGTTGTGCCATAATTTCTTTTTGCATGTCGTTTACTCCATCTTCACTCTCTACGAAAGAGAGTGCGTGCAGCGCAAAGGCCCATTCATCGTGGTAGACCGTATCACTCGGCGTAAAGTCCTCCAATCGGTCAATCAGAAAATCAACAGCTTCTTCACGGTCATACGAGTAATCGTACATTTCAAGGGCAATCATCGAGAGCGCATGATTAAATGTCGTCCACTGGTCGTCCCCCAACCGCCCATTGCTATCTTGTTGTTTCTCGATTTCCTTCAACAGGTTCCTTCCATTGAAGTTCGTTGGATCATATCCATTTTTCATTAATCCAATGGATACCTTGGCAAGCTGCCCTGGTTCGGACACTTTCTTTACTTCATTACTCCAGAAATCAATGGCTGTTTTCTCCGAATCGTCCACCCATTTGCTAGAAGTCAACTTCTCGCCGGCATGCTCCAAGCCGATTAACTCCCAGTCAAAATCCTTTGAAAAACGATAATCCTTATCCGCTTTATAGTAGTACTTCACCACATTTTTCAAAGCGGCGTCTACCTGTCTGCTCGTCGCAGCAGCTTGGGCAGGTTGGGCAAAAGCTCCAGTAGTAATAAGTAGGCTAAGAATAAGTGCCCATGAAATGCTTTTGGTCCAGGATTGCACAAACCGTTTGTACATGACAATACTCAACTCCTTATGATGTTTTCAATAAAAAAACTTCCTCTTTTGATGAAGGAAGTACAGGAATTGGGGCATATGTTCACAATAAATAAACATAGTAAATGCCCTCACTTCTGTCCAATCCGCAAAAGGAGGTAACCTCATTGTTTGGCAGGTCTCCTGGCTTACACTTCTTCCATAACCCATCCTTCCCAGCACGATTACCAGTGGATTTTTTGAGCTATGTCCATGCTTACAGTAGCGGGGACTGCAGTGGATTTGCACCACTTTCCCTTTTCAATGGCATTAGCCATCACCAAACGAGGCATATACAGTTTTTTCTAATTTTGTACATTCGACACAAACAGTCACTATCCTTTTTTATCTTTCATCATCCGAAGTCGTTTATCGTTTCTGACGCAATAATAAATCAGGCTACCTCCATTAGAAGGCAGCCTGATATAAAAAAGCCATTTTAGTCGATTACAGTTTGAAGATAATACCCATCAGCGAGTAAATAATCACCGTCGAGAACAGCACTGTCATATGAATCAACGAATAAATAAACATCGTTTTTGACCATTTCTGCGAATCCATTTTCCGGTATCCAAATACACTCAGAACCAGCCATAAAATATTCAGAAGCAGGGCCATCATCGTAAGGCCCGCGCTTAATGACCAGAATAAAAAGCTACTTGCAATTAAAACAACCAAATAAACATTTGTTTGAATGTAGGTACGTCGTGCACCTTTGACCACGGGTAACATAGGAACCCCCGCCGCCTTGTACTCATCATGCTTGCGAATCGCAATCGCATAAAAATGAGGCATTTGCCAAATAACCATGATGATAAAGAGACCAAGGATAGCAGGATGCGTGATGTCTGGGTGAATGGCAGCCCAACCGATGAGCGGCGGCATAGCGCCAGAAATGCTTCCTACCTCCGTATTGTAAACCGTTCTTCTTTTGGTCCACATCGTATAAGGCACAACATAAAAAAACAGTCCGAGAAAACCCATAATTGCAGCCAACGGTGATGCCAAGACGAGAGCTACCAAGCCAAAAATCGTCATCAGGGAGGCGAGCCATAAAACCGTCTTCGTTGATATGTCCCCTGTCACCGTAGGTCTGTTTTTCGTCCGTTCCATGACAGAATCGATATCGCGATCATACACGTTATTAAAGGCACCTGCTGCGCCCATGATTAAAATAGAGCCAATCGTAGCAAATAAGATTTCTGTCAGCTTATCTATTAGACTGAAGTGATACGTATATAAAGCCAATGTTAATCCGGCAAACATCGGAATCAGATTCGATTTGATAATCCCCGTTTTAACCGTTTGTGCCAAAATATTGGACATAGGCCGATTCCGCGTTGCAACGCTTTCTTCCCTCTGCATTCGTACACTGTCCCCTCTTACTAGATGATCTATTCTATCGTACTCCAAAATAGCATGACATAGTAGACGGTTAAATCCTACAAAACTGCCATTTGTATCTTACATACCGATAAGGATTTAAATACTATATGGAATGTTAATTCTATATGGTATGATTGTCAAGAGAAGGAGGAGGACGAATGAACAGACGCAGATTAACCCAAGCAGAACGTAAACAGGAAACAAGGCAATTGCTGATAGACTCAGCCATTGAGACCTTTGCTCAGTTAGGCTTCCACGGGGCTTCTGTTGATAAAATCGCAGACCATGCTGGATTTACCAAAGGAGCTGTTTATGCTCATTTTCAGTCCAAAGAAGATCTCTTTCTCGCTATCTTGGAAAGTCAGATGCAATTACATGTTTCCAATATCCATCACGTAATTGATCACCAGCCATCATTATCGCATTTTATAGATGCCATGGACGCTTATTTTATGTCCGTTCAGCAACAAAATCGAACGTGGAGCATGCTGAACCTGGAATTTTTGCTTTATGCCATGCGCGAAGAGTCAGTCCGCCAGAAGTGGTCGAACATGGTCATAGAGTCGGTGCAGCATCTTTCCAAGGCGATTCAGACATTGATGCCAAAAGAAAGTGACTCTACTCTATCCTCGGATGAAATAGCATGGACCATTCTTGCTTTAGAGAATGGGATGACCGTTTTTTATTACATAAGCGGCGACCAAGTGCCCCTTTCTTTATACAGAAAAGCTTTGCAAAACATGCTATCGTAAAATAGCGCGTGCCCCATGCACCCTGCATGTTCTCCATCCGTTTCCAAAAAGGAAGCGTACACGCTAGAAATTAGCACCTACACCCCAGAAGCAATGCAGCCAGCTCATATGATGTGCTTGATAATGCGTGGCGACATAATGGTTCAGTGATGCATCAACAGAGCCAGCACCGAGTCCAAGCGGCAAAGGCTACCGCTGTCATCAAGCAGCTAATCAACGTAATTTGTCGAGTTCCGAGTCGTTTTAGTAAAGCACCACTTGCCAAGCTGCCCCCGCCCCCTGCTCGTTTTTACACCCTTACTGTGAGTCTATTCAGCAATTTCTCTCCCTCTGTTTTGAACCGCTTGTTCTTTTCGAGAAATTCGTTCACTTCATTTAATTGGGCTGGGCGGTAGCCTGGGCCACCACAGCCACAGGAATGATAGCTAAATCCATGCTGAAAGAGGATTTCAACCTTCTTCCACTGCTTCACATTAGTTTGTTTTGGAGCCTTGAAATCATGCCCCATTTCCTTCATTCCCTCACCACATTGCGGACAGCTATGCTTAATTTTGTTCCATTCTTCCTCCGTCAACTCATACTTGGAGGTTTGCTTGAACACTTTTCGGCAAGTAAAGCAGGCGTATATTTGTTTGTATGGACCATACATTCCATATCGACACATGATGATCAACTCCTATCCAGTTCATCTGCCAGCTTCTCTTTCAATTGGATGGCTGGCATTCTCCGATTTACTATGTATCTCCTTTTTTGACGAGCGTGCTACCGATGAGGTCAAAGCTCAAAGGTGCCCCCTTTTTGTCAGGTTGCCATCCCAGCTTGATCGCCTCTTCGATGATAGCCGCGACGTCAGCTGGCTTTATCACTCTCATGTCAAACAGTTGCACATTTGGGAACTCCGCCCAAAAATCATTCACATCTGATTTTACATACACGCGAATCAATTGCCCCATACCTTCATTGTGCTGAATCGTCAAAGCGAGCAGCCCCTTCGCTGCTGGGGTGATGACCCAACGATATCGCTGCTCTCCTACCGTTATACCCCGCGTACCTTTTTTGGGTAATGCCATAGCTACCTCCTCATTCCCGCGTACATGCTTATCAGTTCTGCCAAATACGCTTTTATGCCGTCCAATATTTCAGGTGAATGCTGCACAGTCACTTCTTTCCCCAACCCAATCAAAAACTTGACAAAATATAAGATATCACTTCTCGCTACATTTCCTTCCAACCAACCACTTCCATCCTGCCGTACATGCAGCATGGATGCTAGCCAATGTTCAGCCTCACAAGCCTGCACACCTTCAGTGGTCAGCTCCGCAAATAAGTGGACCGTGTCTTGATCCACGCCTGTTTTGATTTGGCGATTTTCCAAGTGAATGTCACGAAGATCCAACGGCTTCGCTGCCGATTGTTCGGCGGAATGGATACGGTCACAACGAAACACACGAAAATCTTGATATTGATAACAATAAGCCGGGCTGTACCATAAACCGTTTTTCGTATAGATTCCAATCGGCTGTATATCCCGCTTGGATTGTTGTCCGCGCGATTCATAAGTGATGCCGAGTACTTTTTGGTGGATGGCGGCATCCAGCAAAATGGATAAATGCGGAGAACTGGCTTGCCGCTTTGGTGTCACGAAATCAACACGGCGTTTCATTTGGTCAATGCGCTCACGAATATCCGGTGGCATGAATTGATAAAATTTGTTCAATGCCGAAGAGGATTCTGTCTTAAACGGCAGAGATGAATGGTGTCGAAGAGCCTGGATCGCGAAAAAGATTGCGACCGCCTCTTCCTCTGAGAATGCAATAGGCGGCAAAATCCTTTCCTTCAAAACATGGTATCCGCCATGCGGTCCCACTTCGGAGTACAAAGGTACCCCTAACTCACTTAGCTCTTGCAGGTCCCTTAGGATCGTTCGCCCTGAAACGCCAAATTCGTCAGCAAGCTCCTTTACCGTAAACTTGCGCTTCCGGTTGACAGTCATCATCATTTCCAACAGTCTTTTTGATTTCGGCATGGCTTAACTCTCCAAATTTTTGATTATGACAATTCCTGTCACTATTATCTGTTATTGTGAAGGAGAAGTCGAGTTGGACATGATGCTGGTCATAAAAAGGAGGAAATAATGTATGCTTCATCCACAAGAAAACGGTACAGGAACGAGAAAATTTTTCCAATCCGGTAACGTAAAACTATCTTATCTTGATTTTGGCGGTGACAGTCAGAGAGTTTTGCTCCTGCTGCATGGTCATATGAATGATGCAAGAACCTTCACAGCGTTTGCTTCCAGATTCACAGATTGGCGCGTGATTGGATTGGATCAACGTGGTCACGGCTGGAGTGAGCATGCCCCAAATAAGGATTATTCACGTGAAAGCTACATCGATGATATTCTCGCCTTTAGTAAGACCGTTCTCGATGGAGCCCCTGTTACGATTGTCGGGCATTCTTTAGGAGGTGTTAACGCGTATCAATTTGCAGCTCGTTACCCTGAGCTTGTGAACGCAGTCATTGTGGAAGATATCGGAGTAGAAATTAAGGCCGACTTATCTTTTGCAGAAAAACTCCCACATCGCTCCCCTTCCTTACACGATCTCAGGAAATCACTCGAAGAAGTCGGCGTTCGTGCGATCGATTATTTTTCGGAAAGCGTGTTTGAGGATGAACAAGGCTGGGGATTCCGTTCTGACTTAAAAGGCATGCCTATTTCTCAACGACACATTGACGGGGAATGGTGGAGCGACTGGCTAGCGTCTTCTTGCCCGATCTTGCTGATTCATGGCAAAAAAAGCTTTGTATTGGATGAAAATCAAGCCGATCGTATGGTGACCCAAAGGCCAAACACAAAGCTCGAAAGTTTTGCTGAGTGTGGGCATGATATCCATTCTACGGACCCTGACGGATACTATCGGGCTGTAAAGAGCTTTCTTGACGAGTTGAAATAATATCCGATGTACGCGCAAAAGGGGACAGAGACTTCCGAAAGTCTCTATCCCCCTCTTTATACGCATATACACATTTAACCTTGATAACTAATTTTTCCTGTTTCCACTAATTCCTTTAGACCCATGAACATGAGATTCCAGCCATGTTCCGAACCATCGTGGTATTCTTTCAACGCTTTCTCGATATCTGCTTGCGACCAATTTTCTTCATGCAAAACGAAGATGTTTGCGTAAAAGTCATTTCACAGCCATGCTGCGTGTCTCTTAGCTCCACGATTACGGTATCGGTTGATTCGCTAAACTGGGGCATCTGAAACGTAAAGACGATTTTGTTTGGACGATCAATTTCGATGTACTCTCCGATCGCATGATAATCTTTCCCGTCTCGATGATCAACAATTTCCCATGTTCCCCCTACTTGAGGATTGTTTTGTGCCACTTTATTTGTTCGTTCCAATGTAAACAACCATTTTTTCATTATCTCCTGATTCAGCCATGCATCAAACACTTTTTCAGGCGGGACATCAAAATTTCTGGTCATTTTTAGTGCAATCATTGAGTAATCGCTCATTTACATGGCTCCTTTTCGCGGTTGTTCTCTTTTTATTATGAAGAAAAACAAGCCACGATAACCCCGCAGCTTGTTCTGTCATATCTTTCATTACAATTCCAGTGTATGTTTCTCCAAGAAGTTCGTAGCGAAATTCCCTCCGACAAAATCGGGGTGCTCTAGCAACTTCTCATGGAATGGAACCGTCGTATGCACGCCCTCGATGACAAACTCACCTAACGCCCGCTTCATACGAGCCAATGCTTCGTTGCGATCCGTTCCCCAAACGATCAGCTTGGCGACCATCGAATCATAGAAGGGAGAAATTTCGTAACCGGGATAAACCGCACTGTCCACGCGCACACCGTAACCTCCAGGCGGCAAGTAATTGAGGACCTTCCCTGGTGATGGCATGAAGTTTTTCGCAGGATTCTCCGCGTTGATACGGCATTCGATTGCCCATCCGTTGATTTTCACGTCTTCTTGTGAGAAGGATAACGGATTGCCCGCTGCGACATATATTTGTTCTTTGATCAAGTCAATCCCTGTAATCATCTCTGTCACAGGATGCTCTACTTGAATCCTTGTATTCATTTCCATGAAGTAAAACTGGCCGTGCTTGTCTAGCAAAAATTCAACGGTACCCGCTCCGTGGTACGAAACTGCTTTGGCTGCCGCAACTGCAGCTTGCCCCATTTGCTCGCGCAGCGTTTGGTCCAGCGCCGGGGATGGCGCTTCCTCTACCAGCTTTTGATGACGACGTTGGATAGAGCAGTCCCGCTCGCCCAAGTGCACAGCGTTGCCATGCTTATCGCCCATGATTTGTATTTCCACATGCCGCGGCTCTTCCACGTATTTTTCCAAGTACACGCCGGCGTTGCCGAATGCTGTCTCTGCTTCTTTCTGGGCTTGCCGAATCGCCTTGGACAATTCATCTGCGTCAAAAGCGACACGCATGCCTCTGCCGCCACCTCCAGCTGTTGCTTTTACGATGACAGGATAGCCGATTTTCTGTGCCACCTGCAATGCCTCATCGATGTCATCAATCAATCCGTCTGTGCCCGGAACTAATGGAACATTCGCTTGGCTCATCGTTGCTTTTGCTACGGCTTTGTCACCCATTTTTGTGATCGCATCGGGATCGGGACCGATAAAGGTAATCGAGCAATCTTGGCAAAGCTGGGCAAACGATGCATTTTCCGCCAAGAAGCCATAGCCCGGATGGATAGCGTCGGCCTTCGTGTGAAGAGCGACCGTCATAATCCGTGCCATGTTCAAATAGCTGTCCTTGGACGCCGTAGGTCCGATGCAATAAGCTTCATCTGCCAATTCTACGTGCAATGCTTCCCGATCCGCCTCAGAAAAGACAGCGACTGTACGTATCCCTAATTCCTGACAAGCGCGAATAATCCGGACAGCGATTTCGCCGCGATTGGCAATCAATACTTTCGTAAACATAGGCGCGCTCCTTTTTACTGAGTTTTGACAACGAGCAATGCTTTTCCGTAATCGACAAATTGACCGTCCTCGACGAGAATTTCCGTGATAATGCCGCTCACGGAAGATGTAATGTCGGTAGTGAGCTGAAGAGCATCAGCCGTGCAGCGTCCAACCTTTTCGCCTGCTTGAACCGTCTGTCCTACTGTCACTTCCGCATAGAACAGTCCTACTCCTGGAGACATGACTTGCTGTGTCACTTCCTCGGGTGCCTCAGGAACAACATTGACGGGCTCAGCAGTGGCAGCTGCCTCCTGATAACCATGTTCCACTTCGCCCACCTGTACAGGCGCATTGACAGCCACGACCTCGACTGGTGCGCTTTTCTTTATGACGATTCGAGTCTTCCCCTTCTCCCATTCCAGCTCCTCAATGGAAGACTGATTCACCAGCTTGATGAATTCACGCAGTTCATGCAGTTTCATAGCAAGGACTCCTTTCTTTTATAATGGGATGTTCCCGTGCTTTTTGTACGGACGATCTTCCTGTTTGTTTCTGAGCATTTCCAAGGCTTGCGTGACCTTTTGTCGGGTTTCGCGCGGATCGATGACATCATCCACCATGCCGAGACTTGCCGCGACATATGGATTAGCGAACTTTTCTCGGTAGAGGGCAATTTTCTCTGCGCGAATCGCAGCAGGGTCCTCACTTTGTTCGATTTCCTTTGCAAAAATGACGTTGGCAGCGCCCTCAGGACCCATAACGGCGATTTCTGCATTCGGCCAAGCATACACGATATCTGCTCCAATGGATTTGGAGTTGAGCGCTACATAAGCACCGCCGTAAGCTTTGCGCAGAATCACGGTGATTTTGGGAACCGTTGCTTCCGAGTATGCATACAAGATTTTCGCGCCGTGACGGATAATTCCTCCGTGCTCCTGATTGATTCCCGGGAAAAAGCCAGAGACATCTTCAAAGGTCAACAGCGGAATGTTGAAGCAGTCGCAGAAGCGTATGAAGCGTGCCAGCTTATCTGATGAATGAATGTCTAGTCCGCCTGCCATGACCTTTGGCTGGTTGGCGATAATGCCGACACTGTGTCCATCGATACGCGCCAGGCCGATAACGATATTGCGGGCGAAGTTCGGCTGTACTTCCATGAAATCACCGTGATCCACGATTTTTCCGATGACCTTGCGCACATCGTATACTTTCGTGCTTTCAGCAGGTACGAGCTCCAGGAGCTCTTCTTGCCAACCATTATTCTCTTCTGCTTTTATCACAGGAGCGCGATCACGATTGTTTTGTGGCAGGAAGCTGAGCAGCCTGCGCACTCCCTCCAATACTTCCTGTTCGGTTTCTCCCGTAAAATGGGCGTTGCCACTCACCGTCGAATGGACTTTGGCTCCGCCTAGATCCTCCGCGGATATTTTTTCACCGGTAACGGTTTCGATCACTTTTGGACCTGTAATGAACATTTGGCTCGTCTTCTCTACCATGAATACGAAATCCGTAATCGCTGGAGAGTATACCGCTCCTCCCGCACATGGACCGAGGATGACAGAAATTTGCGGAATGACGCCAGAGTAAATGGCATTGCGGTAAAAAATCGTGCCATAGCCATCCAGAGAGCTTACCCCTTCTTGGATACGTGCGCCGCCAGAGTCGTTCAGTCCGATAAAGGGAGCGCCGTTTTTCGCTGCCAGGTCCATCACCTTGGCAATTTTCATCGCGTGCATCTCACCCAGAGCACCGCCAAACACCGTGAAATCCTGCGCGAACAAATAGACAGGACGACCGTTGATTTTTCCGTAGCCCGTCACGACGCCTTCGCCAGGTGCCTCCATCTGGTCGAGACCAAAATGCGTGGCACGATGCTCAACAAACGGGTTCAGCTCCATAAAGGTGTCTGGGTCAAGCAGTAGCTCAATCCGCTCGCGTGCAGTCAGCTTGCCTCGGTTATGCTGGGCATCGATGCGAGCATCACCGCCGCCTAGCTGGATTTTATATTTGCGTTCCATCAATTCATCAATTTTTTCGTACATATTGCTGCTCATAAGGGCCACCATCTCTCTATTCCTTTTTCATGATCGCATTCTCATAGATCGCCACTAATTGCTGTACAGCGCTCGTCGGTGAAATCTCGCCACTCGCTACGGCTCCTTCAATGGAGGGGAGCAGCTCGGCTACTTGCTGGTTGCCGAAAAAGGTCGCGCGCAAGTAGTCCTGAGCCATACTGTGCATCCAATCGAGTAGCTGCGCTTTGCGCCTTGTATCGAAGCTGCCCGATTGGATGGTGCTTTCACGAAATTGACCGATGACTTCCCATATCTCCTCAATGCCATCCCCTGTCAGAGAGGAACACATATATGCCTTCGTCTCCCAGCCAGTGGTTGCTGGCTGCAAGTAATGCAGAACGCGATTGTATTCACCTTTGGCGATCAAGGCACGTGTGCGGTTTTCCCCATCGGCTTTATTGATCAGAAGCGCATCCGCAATTTCCATGATGCCTTTTTTGATTCCTTGCAGTTCATCGCCCGCGCCGGTCAACATCAGCAGTAAAAAGAAATCGACCATTGATCGGACTGTCGTCTCACTCTGACCAACCCCGACCGTCTCGACCAAAATCACGTCATAGCCTGCTGCCTCGCAGATCAGCATCGTTTCCCGTGTCTTCCGATTGACACCGCCTAGCGTGCCTCCCGTGGCAGACGGTCGGATAAAGGCATGTGGATTGCGTGACAACAGCTCCATTCGCGTCTTGTCGCCGAGAATGCTCCCGCGTGTAACTGTACTGCTCGGATCGACGGCCAAAACAGCGACACGATGACCTTTTTCGCAAAGCATACTGCCGAATGCTTCAATGAACGTGCTCTTGCCCGCACCTGGCACACCAGATATACCTATGCGTATGGATTGACCTGTATGAGGAAGCAGCTGTTTGATCACCTCTTGGGCCATATCCATATGGGCGGCAGCATTGCTCTCGACCAACGTGATTGCCTGCGCCAAAATCGTTCGGTTATTATCTCGTACGCCTGTGACGTATTGATCCACCGTTAAGCGTGGGAGGCGTGCCTTGGAGGTAACGTTCAACAAATTCTTGTCAGCCTTGCCCCCGGTCATTGTCCAGCAGCCTCCAGGCGATACACGATCTCTTGCAAAACGTGTTGGGCTGCTACAGGAATGACTGTTCCTGGCCCAAAGATAGCTGCCGCACCATGTTCTCGCAAAAAGGCGTAATCCTGCGCCGGAATAACACCACCTATGACGACGACAATATCCTCCCGTCCCAGCTTCTTGAGCTCTTCCACCAGTTGTGGCAGCAACGTTTTGTGTCCGGCCGCAAGCGAGCTAAAGCCGATTACATGCACGTCATTTTCTACCGCTTGTTTCGCTGTTTCCTCAGGTGTCTGGAACAACGGACCGATATCCACGTCAAAACCCAAATCGGCAAAAGCGGTAGCAATCACTTTCGCGCCCCTATCATGTCCGTCTTGACCCATTTTCGCGATCATAATACGGGGACGTCTGCCTTCCCATTGCTCAAATTCGTCTGCCATCTTGCGCACAGCCGCTACCTCGTCGGCATCTGCGTATTCGGAACTGTAGACGCCACTAATCGAGCGGATGACCGCCTTGTGCCTACCCACGACCTTTTCATATGCATCGGATATTTCACCCAACGAAGCTCTTGCCCGTGCCGCTTCGATGGCAAGCTCCAGCAAATTGCCTTTGCCCGTTTTGGCGCATTCCGTAATGGCTTGAAGAGTTGCTTGCACTCTCGTCTCATCCCGGTTATTGCGCAGCTCCTGCAATCGTTTGATCTGTGCTTCCCGGACAGCTGTGTTGTCGACTTCGAGAATTTCCAGCGGATCTTCCTTGTCCAGACGGTATTTGTTCACGCCAATAATGGCTTCTTTTGCCGAATCGATATGTGCCTGACGGCGTGCAGCTGCTTCCTCGATCTTCATTTTCGGCAATCCCGTCTCAATTGCTTTTGCCATACCGCCAAGTGCTTCGATCTCTTCGATGTGCGCCCACGCTTTTTCCACGAGCTGCGCAGTCAAGGACTCTACGTAGTAGGAACCAGCCCACGGATCGACGACCTTGGTTATCTCTGTTTCGTCCTGCAAAAACAACTGCGTATTACGCGCGATTCTGGCTGAAAAATCGGTCGGCAACGCAATCGCTTCATCCAGTGCGTTCGTGTGCAGAGATTGGGTATGCCCGAGAGCCGCGGCCATCGCTTCGATACACGTCCGCACAACGTTGTTATACGGGTCCTGCTCCGTCAAACTCCAACCGGACGTTTGCGAATGCGTCCGCAGTGCCATCGACTTTTCGTTTTTCGGATGGAACTGTTTGATCAGATTGGCCCAAATCAAGCGACCTGCACGCATTTTCGCCACTTCCATGAAGTAGTTCATGCCAATCGCCCAGAAAAATGACAACCGTGGCGCAAACGCATCGATGTCAATACCGGCTGCAAGACCCGTGCGAACGTATTCCAAGCCATCTGCTAAGGTGTAGGCCAATTCAATATCAGCGGTCGCACCCGCTTCCTGCAGGTGGTAGCCTGAAATACTGATGCTGTTGAATTTGGGCATGTGCTGAGAAGTGTAGGCAAAAATATCGGAAATGATCTTCATTGACGCTTCTGGCGGATAAATGTAAGTATTCCGAACCATGTATTCCTTCAAAATGTCATTTTGAATCGTTCCAGTTAGCTCCGCCTGCGATACCCCTTGCTCTTCCGCTGCCACAATATAGAACGCCATAATCGGCAAAACCGCTCCGTTCATCGTCATGGAGACGGACATTTTATCGAGGGGAATGCCATCGAACAAAATTTTCATATCGAGAATGGAATCAACGGCCACACCTGCTTTCCCGACATCACCGACAACCCGGGGATGATCGGAGTCATAACCGCGATGCGTCGCGAGGTCGAAGGCAATCGACAGCCCTTTTTGTCCCGCAGCCAGATTCCGTCGGTAAAAAGCGTTGCTCTCTTCTGCCGTAGAAAATCCGGCATATTGGCGAACTGTCCATGGCTGAGTCACGTACATCGTCGGATACGGGCCGCGCGTATACGGTGGCAAGCCAGGCATGTAGCCGAGGTGATCCATTCCTTCCACATCTTCCATCGTGTAAAGAGGCTTTACAGGAATCTGCTCCAGCGTCTGCCACATCTGCTCCTTTTCTTGTGGGTTTACACCCAGTTGAGGGAACAAATCAGACACATCTCTTTTGGACTGATAAGCCATTTTTGAAAAATCAGGTCGCTTCATTATGAGCTCACTCCTATCCGCTCCTGAAGTTCTCGCAGCATCTCGTAGCAATTGGAGCGCATGTGGATGCAATCATCTACACCTGCTGCTTTATAAACAGCCAGCTGCTCCCCGTCAGGCAAGCCAGCCAACAAAACCGTCATCTGAGGTACACGTTGCTTGATTGCTTGAGCCAATGGTGGAACCTGCTGTGGATAGCTCGCATCGTCCGAACAAATGACCGTGATCTTCGCACCCGATGCCACCGCAGCTTCTATCGCCTCTTCAGGTGTAGAGAATGCTTGCTGGCGAGCTACTTCAAAGCCGCCAACCGCAAAAAACTCTGACACAAAATCCGCACGAGCCTT
This sequence comes from Brevibacillus fortis, assembly GCF_003013395.1. Lineage (GTDB taxonomy): Bacteria > Bacillota > Bacilli > Brevibacillales > Brevibacillaceae > Brevibacillus > Brevibacillus fortis. The sequence goes on from NZ_PXZM01000003.1 coordinate 229,088, forward strand.
ATGCTTTGCCACTGGTCCCATCGTCGCCAAAAACACTGGCGGTCTTTTTCCTGTTGTTTTCAAGAAATCATCTGCCTGCATCCGGAGGGCTTCAAAGCGTTCGGATGCCCGGTGAATACGCAGTGGCTGGATGATTGTCTCCCCTGAATCTTCACGTCTCATGGCTTTTGCAATATCGCCCACAGTCGCTCCATGAAGCACTGCTTTTACTGCACATGCCACGAGCTCATCGGTATTTTTCGCCAACTCATCAAGCGCGACGGAGAGGTGAGTCGCGTTCTGTTTCATCCGATGGGATCGGACTTCAGCGGCACGCTCTTCATGAATATTCGAAAGACTCTCGGCTTGCAGTGGCTGCTCCGCCGTATTGGCATACATGTTAGTTCCAACCAAAAGCTTTTTACGCGTATCGATGCTCGCTGCTTTTTGATCGGCTATCTGTGCGACCAAGCCTTGTGGGAAGCCTGCTTCTAATGCGCTCAGCATGCCACCTTGTGCTTCTACCTGCTGAAACAGCTCCCATGCTTTTTTCGCTAATGCATCTGTGAGCCATTCTACGTACCAGGAACCCCCCGCAGGGTCGATCACTTTTCCCAAATGGGCTTCTTCTTGCAAAATGATTTGCGTATTTCTGGCGATTCTTCTTGAAAACTCATTGGCAGGGCGGATTGCTTCGTCAAATGCGGATATATGCAGACTATCTGCTCCACCAATAACGGCTGAGAAAGCTTCTGTCGTGGAACGCAGCATATTGACATACGGATCATAGATCGTCTTCGTCCAGGCCGAAGTTCTGGCGTGAATCGTCATCTTTTGGGCTTCCTTTGATCCACCGTAGGCCGCCACGATATTTGACCAGAGCATTCTTCCCGCGCGTAGCTTGGCGATTTCCATGAAGACATCTGAGCCAATCGAGTAAGAGAACTGCATCCGTGGGGTTACTTCCTCGATGGACAATCCCCGCTCAAGCATGGCTTGTAAATATTCGATCCCAGTAGCCAATGAAAAAGCCAGTTCGATTACTGCGTTACCGCCGCCGTCCTGATAAGGATTGGCCTGAACCATGATCGTTTGTAGCGCAGGTGCATGCTCTACTGCCCATTTCGTCGCGCTAGCCATGGCGTTATAAGCTGTCTGCAAGGAACAAGGAAGCTTGCCCTCGGTGAGCAAAACCGCTACTGGGTCTTGCCCGATGCAACCGCGCAGCTCGGAGGCTTGTTGGCCTGTCGCTTCAACATGTGCCAAAATGAGCGAAAGAATGGGCAAGCCAAGTGCTCCCGTGTTCACGTAAAGAGGAATGTCTGCCAGCTTCACCCCTTGAAATGCCTGCTCTACATCCTCCCGACAAAAAACCGATACGCCGTTGTGTCCAATCGTATCTGGCATTGCTTCGTCAGGGTCAAGTCCAGCCAATGTCGCTTGATCCACCATCAGTGGCAGCATGGTTTGCCCGCGTCCTAGATCGTCTACGGCTGCCTGATTGAATGTCTTGGCGTTCGTTGCGTTGATTTCCTGACAGACATGCCATTTGTGTTCCTTTTGCTCGCCGGGTTGCTGATTCCCTCTATGAAAAGGCGCTTCTCCTGGTAGCGCTTCCAGATGCGGCAATGTTTTGACATCTTCGTGCCGATAGATTGGCTGACGAACAATCCCCTCGTACGAATGCGTCAGTAGCTTGGCATCAAAGGATGCACCCTTTAGCGATTTTTCTGCCGCTTCCCGCCATTGCTCATACGTGGGAATGGAGAATTCCTTGAACCATGTATGTTTGCTCACTCTTCTAGTCCTCCCCTTAAAAGCTGCTCCATTACGCTTGCTTCACCAGGAACAACGGCTGTCCATGCTCGACCAACTGACCGTTTTCCACCAAGATTTGGACAATCTCCCCTTTTACTTCTGCTTCAATCTCGTTAAACAGCTTCATGGCTTCGACAATACAGACAATGGTAGTTGGATCTACCCGATCATTTACGGATACGTATGGGGCTGCGTCCACAGCAGGTGCTGCATAGAAAGTTCCGACCATGGGAGAAGTGATTTTATACAAGTTTTCTGTCACTTCCGCCGATTTCTGAGGAGCTTCAACAGGAGTCGTTGCGACTGGACGCTCAATCACTTCTTTTTTAGGTAAAGACTTAATGGGTGCCGAGGTCACAAATGGCGCGCTTTTGGTTTGTACAAATGCCTGTTTTACGGCTGGGATTTGATTCACATTTCTTCGTTTGATACGCAAAGACGAATCTTCCTCATTTACCTCAAAAGATTCTATGTCTGTCTGCTCCAATAGCTTCACAAGTTCTCGTAATTCGTAAATGGTAAGCACGGCTATTCCTCCCTTATTCCCAATCTGACTGGGACAACCTCACGAACCGACTAGTTGGTCCGGAACGAATGCACAAGACCGACCAGTTGGTCTTTTCGTTATTATAACAAATGTCAGAATACTAGTACAGACCAACTAGTTGGTCTGACTGATGTATTTTATAAGGGACCATCAAGCGACTATGCCCCTTTCTCTTATCGAAAAGCTTGAGTGTAGCCGCATGATCCTTGTTAACACCCCTACAATGGCTTGAAGGGACTTTCTTGCGATTGTAGGAAAAAACGTTGAAATGCCGGGTTTTCCATCGAATCTGATTTCAAAACGGAATGCAGAACCATATCTGCATAAATATCCGCGATTTGCTCGATCGAGTACGTCCCTGACTTCTGATACCATTTGTAAATCCAGTTCACCATTCCAAAAATAGCCATGGACACAATTGGCACAGGCAGCTCCGGGCGGAACTCACCCGATTCGATCCCGTCCGAAATGACGGTGAACATGATTTTTTTATAGCGATCCCGTTTGGTTTCAATATCAGTGTAGTACTCTGGAGCTAAAAATAAGCTCTCCTGATAAAAGATCGTAACCTGTGAGCGATACAAATCAATCATCATGACAAAAGATTTTACGATCGCTTGCAGTCGCTCTGTCGGGGTATCCCACTTCTCGTAAGCTTCTTCCGCTTTTTCCAGTACATAGGTAATAAATTGATCATGAATGATGTAGAGGAGTTCATCCTTTGATTTGAAGTTGTGATAAAATCCTCCCTTCGACGTTCCGCTTTCTTTCACAATTTGATCCACAGTTACTTTGTGGTATCCATTTGCTTCAAACAAGCGCATGGAAGTTTCAATAATACGTTCTCTGATTGATTTTTCGGCCATTATCTTCACCCGTGAACATTATAGCATAACTACATAGAAAAAACGCCGATTCTACCTGCGAGAGATCGACGTTTCTTCCTTAATTCGTAGGTGTGGAAACAGGCACAGCACCTGAATATTCTTCGAGCGTGATTCCTTTTTCTCCGATTTCTTGCGCGATCTCGGCACCTACATAACGCAAATGCCACGGCTCATAAATATAGCCAGTAATCGCGTCTTTTCCCTCTGGGTAGCGAATGATAAATCCAAACTTCTCGACGTTTTCATCCAGCCACTTCGCTTCCTTGGTTCCTGCAAAGCAGCTCGTTGCTGCGCATTTACCATCCTTACCGGAGACGTCAATCGCGAGTCCCGTCTCATGCTCACTCGTCCCAGGAACGGCACTGTATGTCCGTGCCTTCTCTACACCGTCTTTTTTTACATAGCGATTAAACAGCGCTTTCTGATAAGCGTGGGAGCGGTAGGCAGATACCCCAGCCAGCTGGACACCGTCAGCCTGGGCTGCAGCAAATAACTGCTCAAGCGCACCCGCTGCCTCTTTGCGCATTTTGCGTTTCTCGCTCTTTTCAGGGAGCAGGTAAGGAACGTTGGGAAACACTAAATCATTTGGCTGATAGTTCTCCGGAAGCTTGCGTTGTTTGTTCACCAGAACAGCAACACTCTCGGGCTCACCCACGACCTCGATGTCAGGGAACGACAGCTCAGGTGGCTGACCCGCTGGCGGCTTTTCTGCCGGCTTCGTTTCCGTTGGCTTCGCTTTCTGGGGTTGCTCTGGTTGTTCTTGCTTCGGTGTTTCAGCAGATGGAGGTGCTGTCTCCTCCTTTGGCTTCGCTTCTTCATTCTTTGGAGGGGTTGGTGTTTCCACAGATGGTGGTGTCTGTGGTTCCTGTGGAGCAGCCGTACTGTTACATCCAGACAACACAAAGGTCATCGCGGTTACGAGTACGAGCGGATGCAAAAGTCGGTGTCGAAAACTTCTCATTGTAACGTTCCTTTCGTTTTGGAGCTGATCCAATTATGTAGGTAATTAAAGTACGTACCTATTATGACATAATTGACCTGCGTTTCGTTACATGTTTATTGAGAAATCACGACCTGATCGATATTCAGGTAACCCGCCGGACTGATAGAGAAGCCCTGAATATTGTTGCTGATAACAGCCAAATTCTCTAGATTGCGAATCGGAACAACCAAAGCATCTTGCAGCTCTACTTTTTGTGCTTTTGCATAGATGGTGAGTCTTTTGGCTGGATCTGTTTCGCTGCGACCAGCCTCGATGAGACGATCCAGCTCGGGATTGCTGTATTGAAAACTGTTGCCAGCCCCGCCACCCGATGTATGAAACAAATTGTACTGATTATAGTCCGCATCCCCAGTTGCATTTGCCCAGCCACTGACAAAAATCTCATGATCCTTCGTTTTCTCAATGGTTCGGACAAATTCATCGTAGCTGACGACTTTTAGGTCCGCATCGATGCCGATCCCTTTTAATTGCGACCGTATCACTTGCGAAACCAAGATTCGATCCTGTCTGTTATAGGTAATCATTTGAATAGGAAAACCATCTGGATAACCCGCCTCTGCTAGTAACCGACGTGCTTGGTTGATGTCGTACGGGTAACTTTTCACAGTCGGACTGTAGCCGAACACATGCGGTCCAATCGGTGAGTTCGCCTTTGTTCCCACATTGTTATACACCCCTTTAATAATCGCCCCCGTCTCGATCGCCATGCTGATGGCTTTCCTCACACGGATATCATTCAGTGGTGGACGTGCTACATTAAACCCGATAAACTCAGTCCCGAGCGCATCACTGCGGTACACACGCATCTGTGTGGACGCTTGAATATGATCTAGCTCCATGACAGGGATGGATTCCGCAACATGTGCTTCTCCATTCTCGACCATTGCAATGCGAGCCGCATCATCCGGAACAACCTTGAAGACGACTTGATCAAGCGTAGCGGCCTCGCCCCAATAGGACTGGTTTTTGCTCAACGTGATTTGACTGCCAGGCTCCCATGATTGGAACTGATAGGGGCCAGTACCAACCGGGTGATGCGATAATTCCCGTCCATATTTATCTATGGCAGTAGGGCTGATGATGCTCCCCTCGTGACTGGCCAAAATAGAAAGCAAGGGCGCAAATGGCTTATGTAAAATGAATTGCACTCTGTACGGATCGATGACCCTTACCTGCTTTACTTTCTCGAACATCGCTGCGCGCGGAGAAGCCACCGCTGGATCTAATACGCGATCAAATGTTTCCTTGACCGCCTGTGCATGAAAAGGAGTCCCATCATGAAAAACAACACCTTGTCGGAGCGTAAACTCCCAAGTAAGATCGTCGATTTGTTCCCAAGCCGTTGCCAGCTGTGGCTGAATGTTCATGTTCCGATCTCGTTTGACGAGCCCTTCATACACTTTTCCTTGGACGACACTCGCCTCATTGATCGTCAAAATAAAATGGGGATCGAGATTGGCGGCATCTGACATACGTGCAATGGTTAACGTCCCACCCTCGGCAACCTTTTGGGGTGTAGGTACGATCTGATTGTTGTGAGGTTGCCCCTCACCGAAAGAACAGCCTGCTATGGCCATGATTGCTGCGAGTAACAGTCCAATTAGTCTGTGAAAGGATGTCTGCGTGTACATTGGACCCTCCCTGCATGCTCTTGTGTTTAACTAGTTGTAGGTTTAGCAAAAAGACCGCCCTTCTCCCATGTTTCCCAGAGAGTAGCGGTCCACACTCTATTCTTTTTCAAATAAGCGCTTGTACTCCCCGAATCCTTCTTCCTCCAAACGATCCTTCGAAATGAAGCGCAATGCGGCTGAATTAATGCAGTAGCGCAATCCATTTTCTCCTGGACCGTCCTCGAATACGTGGCCGAGATGAGAATCTGCATCTTTGCTGCGAACCTCTGTACGAATCATATTATGTGTCACATCCACATGCTCCGTTACGTTTTGCTCCTGTAACGGCTTGGTAAACGAAGGCCAACCGCAACCCGAATCGAACTTATCCATGGAGCTGAACAAAGGCTCGTTGGAGATGATGTCTACGTAGATGCCCTCTTCCTTGTGATCCCAGAATTCGTTCGTAAATGGCCGTTCTGTCCCGTTGTTTTGCGTCACCTCGTACTGGAGCGGGGTCAAGATTTTTTTCAAGTCTTCTTGCTTCGCACGGTCGCGCCATGCTTCCTTGGTGAATTTCGCCCTTCCTGATGCCGCGCGGTAGTACTGGTAGCGAATCGGATTTTTCTTGTAGTAATCCTGATGATATTCCTCTGCCGAATAAAATGGCTTGGCAGGAAGTATCAACGTTGCGATTGGCTTTTGAAAGCGTCCACTGGCTTCCAACTCCTGCTTGGACTTCAAGGCGAGCTTTTCTTGCTCTTCATTATGATAGAAGATCGCCGGCGCATACGATTGACCGCGATCACCGAATTGACCACCAGCATCCGTCGGGTCGATTTGTCTCCAAAACATTTGCAGCAATTCCTCGTATGAGATAAGCGATGGGTCGTATGTGATTTGAACTGCTTCATAGTGTCCCGTCGTATCAGAGCATACCTGTTCATAGGTCGGGTTTTCGACATGACCGCCTGTATAGCCGGAGACGACTTGTTGAATGCCTGGCATCTTGTCAAATGGACTGACCATGCACCAGAAGCATCCGCCTGCAAAGGTTGCGATTTCGAATGGATGTGTATCGCTGTTCACGCATTTCGCCTCCTGTAAATGTATGTACTCTATCATTTACGATTGTACATGGTTTGCAAAAGCAAAGTCCACTCTGGAAGTGCCGCGGGAGGGTTTCAAAATAGGAAAGGAGACCTTTTTCCAGGAAAGGTCCCCTTTTCGTAATAGGATTGCATGACACTCGTATGTTGCTACTCTGACAGCGCTTTGGCAAATCCAGAGAGCATGACAACCATATGGGCAATGCCTTCCTCGAAGTCTTTCAAACGAATGGATTCGTTCGGCGCATGTACTTTGCAGCCAACCCAGCCTACACCGGTACTGACAACAGGAAGCTTCAGCTGTTCACCGAAAATATACATCGGACCCGTTCCTGCCGCATTTGGAGAAAGCACTGGTTCATGTTCGTAAATGACGCGAGCCGAATCCAAAACGTGAGCAACAAATGGATGGTGGAAATCGGAGCGATATGCTTTTTGCCCGTTGATCATGGTGACAGTAATATCCGTAAAATCATGCTTCTCCAAATGGTGCTCAATGCAATTCATAATGTGCTGTGGATCTTGACCTGGGACAAGGCGGCAATCCAACTTGGCCTTCGCGCTTTTCGGCAGTACCGTCTTCGCGCCCTCTCCTGTATAGCCGCTATCCAAACCGCAGATAGTCATAGTCGGGTGGAAAACCATGGCTTCTCGTGGGTCCACGCTGTATGCTGCTGTAATCAATGGGCGTTTCAAACCGTATAGCGCTGCTGTCGCCTCTTCACTGAACGGCAATTCGGAAACGACTTTCTTTTCATCGGCTGTCGGTTCCTCGATCCCCTCAAAGAAGCCTTCGACCAAAATCTCGTTTTGCTGATTTTTCATCGTCGCCAATGCCTGTACCAAGCGCCATGCTGCATTATCTACATACGCACCGACAGAGGAGTGCATGTCGATATCTGCTCCAACGCAGGTCAGCTCCAGGTACGCCATTCCTTTGATCCCGGCAACCATGCTGATTCGCTCATTTTCATCCTTTCCACCGAATTCCCAAATGCAGGCATCCGCTTGGAAAAGATCCTTGTACTCTCGAAGATACGGCTCCAGATTCGGGCTGCCAATCTCTTCTTCTCCTTCGATCAGGAACTTAATATTGCAAGGCAAACCACCCGCTTGCTGCTGCAAAATGTGAATTGCCGTCAGACGCGCAACAAGGTCACCTTTGTTGTCGGCAGCACCGCGTGCATACAGCTTTCCATCGATTATCGTCGGGTCGAATGGTTCCGTGTTCCACTCGTGAAACGGCTCAGGTGGTTGAACATCGTAGTGATCGTAAAATAGGATCGTTTTACTGGCGTCCCCTTCACTGCCTGCTGCAAAAAACGCATACACAACAGGATTGCCACCAAGATTGTCGAGCACCTTTGTCTCTCCGCCCACCTCATGAATCATCTTGACCACGTATTCAACCGTCTCTGGGATGGCCTTATGCTGTGCGGATACGGTAGGAAATCTCAAATATTGCTTTAGCTTCTCGATTGCTTGTGGCAAGTTTTCTTGCACAATGCCTACGACTTGTTCTTTGTTCATTAATACGTTCCTCCTACTGACCATGTTTCCAATTGATAAAGCGAGATGATTGGAACATCCTGATTCCAAATCTTCTGTAAAGAGTGAAAAATCTCCTTCCTTTTATCAGAATTTATCTCCGCTTTTCCTTTGAGGATCAAATAATAAGTTTCGAATTATTACGATAATCCATGATTTTTTACAAAACCTCGATTTTCTGTTGCCTATCTTCAATCAAGGTTTTGTATGCCACTCATCATTTAATGATTCCCGTGCTTTCAATCTCCAAATCAACTGTAATGTTAAACTTCATTTTAGAGTATATTTCCTGCCACAACTCCCATTCCTTCTTGCCGTAATGATTTCTAGCCATATAATGTAGTCCGAATCCAATCGGATCAATTTGATGCTTCTGCATACTCTCCAACAGGTTCTTGTATCGATTTTCAATATTCTTCTCCGCAATCCTTTCTATTTCTCCCCAATTCTTATCAAATAAAGCTTGATTAGCTTCCTGAATTCGCCCTCTTACTTTAATATCCATTTGCAAAATTGGGGGTTGCTGTCTGGGGGTCTGAATCTGATAGCGATATGTAAAGCTTTGAATCAATAGCGAGTATCGAAGATGATCTTTTTTTACGCTGACTACAAAATTAGATGGTTTTCGAACAAGTTGGCTAAACAATTCTGTTTGCCCTGGTTGAATAACCATCTTTAATTCTTTCTTGTTGAACAAAGCCACTTGATTCACTTCGAATGACTTTCCTTTTTTTGAAACAACAGGCAAAAAAGGGTCTTTTCCCAACTCGAACATTCTATTGTAAAAGTCATATAAATACTCTGTTACAGCTAAAGACGATCCTATTTTCTCATGTCCAAAGCTTAGAATAAGAGAGTCTGCTGGAACACGTTCAGATCTGGGACTTGCTTCTAATATCTCTTCTGCTGACGGATTCGCAAGTGCCATATACTCAATTCTCTGCACATCACTCCCTCTAAATATCCAATCTGTTGTTGTGAGGATCTCGTCATTCGCTAGATTCCTTCCGATAATAAAAATCTTTGAATGCCCCAAATCAAGTTCTTTGTCCACGTTGGAATTCAAGAGTTCCAACGCCTGAGAAATGGTGTCAGCTTCCTGTGAAATGATTTGAAACGCAGCATGACCCGGCTCTATTCGATGTGTGGGAATCGCCAGTTTTAATGAGACCTTGTACTGCTTTTCTTTACCTTGATCGATTCCTATCGCTACTACAAAAAATCGTTTATCTATATCTTTGAATCCACATCCACTCAGCCCAAACAAAAGCAAAACGAAAAGCACACCGAAAAGCACACCTAGCCTTCTACGCATGTTACTGTTTCCTCCTTCCTATCAAAACCATCAGAAGAACCAACAGGAGCTCCATCATAAACCGAATCATAAACCACTGCTCCGCTACCATAATCAGCTGCTTTTCATTTGTCAAACGCCCGTACCACCAAGTTGCGATACCCACGACTCCAACAATGATCCATCGATATCGTTTGGATTGGCCACGAAAAATACTACTGACTAACTCTGTACCAATATGCCAGCTCATCGAGATAAACAAGAGAGAAACCGCAACGTAAACCATTAAATAATAGAAGACGACTCGTTCAATAAATCCAAATTCCATTCGAAGCGAGTCAACTGTATTCACCCAAAGGTAAAGGTAATTTTCTACAGCCTGCGTACCATGAATACCAATCGGAATAAGGAAGGTGCTCACCAATGTGATCGCCCCTGTAACCGGTACTAACCAAAAATGGGTTAGTGATATTCTCCAAGTAAAAAACCTGTTTAACACAATCAGTGTCATATATCCTGTAAAGCAAAACATCGCTGTTGCTAGTGTATTCCAAGAAGGAATCTCAAAGATGTACTCCGTCGTGACCATAATCGCATTCCACTCAAACGTTTCACTTTGGAGTGCTTTAAATAAGATGAAAACGACGATTGGAAGAATGAATATGAGAATAATCTCCGATAAATAATTGATCGCTGCCGTCGAGCGAGTAGCTGCATAACAGCTTACGATAATTAAACAGAAAAGGAGCTGTTCAATGGGGATAGATGGATTCAGAAACATTTTGGCAATATATGAAAATGCAATTAGAACCACCCCTCCAGCGACTATCCAAAGGAGTCCCAGAGAGAAGCTAATTACGGAGCTTAGCATCACAGGTAATCGTTGTTCAAAAATTTCAGGTAACCCCTGACCTGGGAACTGACGCATTGTCCTGGTAAACAAATAAGCCAGTGTCGATCCAAACACAATCGCGAAGAGGATCGCTAGCCATGCACCTTGAAATCGATACTCCACTAATATTACGGGTACATAAAAAATGGTATTTACCAGCATACATAAAATAAATGGATAAAAATAGTAACGATTCATCATCCAGAGATCCTCTTTTTCGAATTGGTTGATGCATGCTCACCGAATTGGAGTCGAAAAAAGGGTTCACCATAGCTTCTCAGATTGACTAAATACACCAAGAAACAAAAAGCGCCTGAAATAAGTCCCAGGATACCGAATAAAGTAGCAAACACGATTAATGGATACTTTACCAGCCTGATTGCAAAGCTCATCTCGTTGATCGGCACGACAAAATTAGCAATCGCGACAGTTGATGTAATAATGATCATGACAGAGCTGACCAGTCCTGCTTCCTGTGCTGCTTGTCCTAAAATTAATCCTCCCACCGTTGTAGCCGTTGAACCAATATACTTTGGCAAACGAATACTGGCTTCTATTAGCACCTCAATCAGGAAAAGCATAAATAGAACTTCGACGAATGAGGAATATGGGACTGGAGCGCGGCTCCCTGCGATTGACAATGCGAATTGTACTTGGAAGATCTCTGGATTATGAGAAATGACTGCTATGTAAATCGCAGGGAGACATATGGTGAGGAATAATGAAATATAGCGAAGGATGACCAGACCTATCCCTATCCAATACGTTTGATACCGATCGTCCATCGCAGACATAAAATCGTAAAATACAGCGGGAGCTATTAACGCAAAAGGTGATCCATTGACCAAAATGACAATCTTTCCTTGTGAGAGACTGAAGACAATTCGATCGGGTCTTTCTGTAACGAGCATCAAAGGTACAAAGTTAAATTTCTTTTGAGACAATAAATTCTCAAGCTGTCCAGAAGCTTGAATAAACTCATCTTGAATATCATCAATCTTTTGTAACAGCTCCTGCAAAACTGTTTCTTTCACGACATGCTTGTCATACATAACATACAGTTTTGCTTTTGGTTTTTTTCCAACCTCTTTTTCCTTCACCATTAGATTGGAGGAAGCATAACGTCTTCGTATTAGGTTGAGGTTTGCATAGCTATCTTCTGTTAACGCAAATGGTGGCCCTTGTACAGAAGCTTCATTTTTAGCGTAATCTACTTTGTCGTTGATGACCTTGGGCGCGTAAAAGGAAAAAAACGTATCATTAAAAGTGATTAAAGAATAACCCTCTAGAAGCTTCGGTATCATTTCCTTTTCGTCTAGAACCTGCTCACAAAAAAGCTCCGCATCTAAGATGTTTTTCATTTCACTATACGAATGACAAGAGGAGAAAGGTTCCGAAATACGCTCCTGAATCAGCTTCGAATTAATCAAAGATGAATAAAAGTATAATCCTATGGAAAGGTCACCATTAGTAAGATGCTGTATTTCAAAATCTTGTGTTTCACTCAGTTCTCGGAGTTGTCTGTCAATCTCCTCAAGTTGAATCAAAGGAAACACTCCTTTGTGGTTTCTTTTTCCATATTATGCTCGCTTGTTATTTATATCATTCAAGTTATCCCTTTCTAAAATGGACATAGAAATAACCAGTCAAAACACAAAATAATGTGTTTGACTGGCTTACGATTATTCCGCTATTTTTACTTTCTTGTCTAAAGTCAGATAGTTGTCAAACCAATCCGTCGTATATTCTAGTCTCAACACGCGTTGCCGAGGATCACCACTGCGGGATAATTCATGACTTGCACCCGGGAAGCGGACAAACGACACCGGCGCCTTGCCTTGGTGCTTCAATGTTACATATAGCTGCTCGGCCTGTTCGATCGGGCAACGGTAGTCATGTTCTCCATGCATGATCAACAAAGGCGTCTCGATGTTCTCCACCAAGCGAATCGGTGAATGCTGCCACATTTTTTCCGGATTCGTGAATGGATTTGCCTGAATCTCCTCGGCAGTAAAGTAATAACCGATATCACTGACACCGTAAAAACTTACCCAGTTGCAAATACTCCGATCTGTTACACCCGCTTTGAATTGATTGGTTTTCCCAACAATCCAGTTTGTCATGAAGCCACCATAGCTGCCGCCTGCGACACCCAAGCGGTCCTCATCGATAAAATCGAAATGATCGCATGCATATTGCACAGCCGTCATCAAATCACGGTAATCGTTCCCTCCATAGTCACCACAGCACGCCTGAACAAAACGCTCTCCGTAGCCAAAGCTCCCTCTCGGATTCGTGTACAGTACGGCGTAGCCTTTTGCAGCGAGTAGCTGGAATTCGTGGAAAAACGTATTCCCGTACATGGAGTGCGGCCCGCCATGAATTTGCAGTACCATCGGATATTTTTTTCCTTCTTCAAAACCGACAGGCTTGAGCATCCAGCCGTGCAGCTTCCAGCCATCCTTTGCAACAAACTCAATCTCTTCAGGAACAGGTAGCTCAATGCCCGAAAAGAGCTCTTTATTCAGCGCTGTTAGACGTTTTTCTTTTCCGTCCTTCAGACTTACCTGATACAAATCACCAGGAGTAAACGCATCACTAATCGCAGCTACCACGGTTTGTTCTTTTTCATGCAGCGCAAAGCCGTAAATATTCCGGTTGCCCACTGCAACATTGGTGACTTGTCCGTCCAGCGTTACGTGATAAATGCCGGAATTTCCTCGCTCACTTGCGATGAAATACATGCCTGTTCCGTCTGCTGTCCATACAGCACCTGGATTCGGATGGCCTGGCGAGCGCATGTCACCGATGGTGGAATCGCCAACCTGTACGTCCCAATCGGCCGTGATGCATGTATAGTCGCCCTTTTCAAAATCATAGACCCAGATGCGCTTTTGCGCTGCGTACAAATGTGTCTCCAGTTCGCTTCCGATATACGCTAGTTTTTTGCCGTCATATGACCATGTTGGATAGGCAAAAGTCCCCTTGCTGTTGGTCAGCTTTTTCCATTCTCCCCCTTCAATAGGGATGAGAAAAACGTCGACACTGTGCTGAAAATCAGGGTCTTCTTCTCGGTTCGCCGTAATGGCGAGCCATTTTCCATCCGGCGACCAAGAGCCGATCGTATGATTGTATGGTCCATCGCTGAGTGGTGTTACCTCGCCCGTTTCTACATGAACAATGGCCACTTGCTTGTTTTTCTCGTAAATGAATCCGAGATCATCGGATTTGTACTTCATTCTTCCGACATGGATGGCTTTGGCATTTTCTTTCTCCTCGGTTCCCTCCAGGTCTGCGAATGTTTCACCTGCATCCAGGAGCGACGAGAAGACAATGTATTGGCCGTCAGGCGACCAGGTCGGATGACTGACGCCGTTTTTGCAACGAGTGAGCTGCCTTGCTTCTCCTCCGTTTGCATCGATCAGCCAAATTTGTGATTTTCCAGAACGATTAGAGACAAAGCTAATCTTCGAACCATCCGGCGACCAGCGCGGGAAGGTGTCGCGGGAGCCGGACGTCAATGGCTGTGGATCATCCGCATCCAATCGACGTAAATACAAGTGATTTTGGTACGCACGGGACTCATCAATCTGGTTTTCAACATAGGCCAGCGTTTTTCCGTCTGGAGATAGCTGCGGATCACTCGCATACCGCATTTGATACAAGTCGTCAGCCGTTATACCTCTTTGGGTTTGAGTCATGCCAATCACTCCTCGATTTTATTGGTGGATGCAAGTCGCTCCAAAAAGAACCGGGAAATTTTTTGATTCATCGTGATGTGATTGTCCAGCTTTTCGGTAAAGTGGCCTTCATCCTCAAAAATGTGCAAATCGACTTCTTGTCCTCTGCCTCGCATGTCTGCTACGAGCTGTTCTGCTTCACTGACGGGAACACGGGTATCATTCCGCCCGTGAAATACTAGGAGCGGTGCCGTGATTTTATGGGAATGGTTCAAAGGAGCAATTTCTTCAAAAAAGTCATCGTCTTCCCCAAGGAAACCGTATTCGACCTCACGCAGTCTCCGCCTCCATGCCCCGGTGTTTTCCAAAAAGGTCTTGAAGTGAGAAATCCCTACAATATCAACCCCCGCCGCCCATAGGTCAGGGTAATGCGTAAGAGCAGCCAGTGTCATGAAGCCACCGTAGCTGCGTCCCATGATGCCAATCGCATTCGGATCAACGCTTGGGCGTTTGCCTAAATCTTTGACAAGCCAAGCCAAATCTGCTACAGAGTTCATCCGCTTGCGGCGATCATCGAGCTGGACATATTCCCGACCGTAGCCCATGCTTCCGCGAAGATTCGGTGCTACCACCATGAAGCCTTCGTTCGCCAAAAATTGAAAAACAGGATGATACTCTGGTCGAATTTGGCTCTCCGGCCCACCATGGACGTAGACGACGACTGGTTTTTTCTCCTCATGTTCAGAACTATCTTTGGCATAGAGGAAATACGGAACTTCCAAGCCATCAAATGAGGCAAAGGAACACAATTCCGGCTCGATGAGTTTATCGTCCAGAACAGCAGATTGACCAATGCTCGTCACACGTCGACTCGTTTGCTCCGAAATGGTGTACGTCCAGATGTCGCCAGGAAGTGTAGGACTTTTCAATGTATAGGCGAGCTGATCATCACTCACCCATGCCAAGGAAGAGATCACTCCACGTGGTCCTTCCTCCACCCGCTCCCAGCGTTGCTCCGTCAAGGAATAGAGAGCGAGAACGGAGTAGCCTCCTTCATTGATCGTGAAGGCAAGAAGCGTCTCATCGGGGGATAATTTGGCCTCCTCGATGTCCCATTTAGGGTCGTGCACCAGTTTGGCCAACTCACCCGTATTCATTGAAAAGCGGCACAACGCTTTCGTGTTTTCATCGCGGTCGGTTACGAGATATCCCGTTTGGCCGTCTTTGGACAATCCCAAGGAATGATAGCGCGCATGTTTGCTGCAAATAGCGAGCTTATGCGCTTCCTTCGTTTGCAGATTCAGCAAATACAGACTATTGTCAATGTTGGTCTCCTGCACGCTGAAAATGAGCCCTGTCCCATCTGGCAGCCAGCCGATTGGATCTGTGCGACCGTCATAGCGGAAGACTTCCTCATACGCACCACTCTCTACATCCTGAACAAATAGATCAAAGCAGCGCGGATTGCGACGATTGCTGGACCACGCGATCTTTTGCCCACACAGAGACCAGCCTCCCAAATAGTGGAAATAGCCAGGAGCGTCTGTCAGCGGCTTTACAACTGCACCATTTTCCGTTAGCAAAAAGAACTGCTGCCGCTCGTCACCCTTGTTGTCCATACCGACAATCGTTTTCGTTCCGCACGGGGAGTGGTCCACTACTACCACACGATCAGGCAAAAAGGTCACTTGCTCCGAGCAGTTAGTCTCTTCATTCCAGCGCCACAACTGTGCGATACCTGTCAGCTTCGTTAAAAAGGTAATCTCTCTACGCTGTGGTACCACCTTCAATTGATAGGCGGATTTCACTTGCAGATAATCCAAAATCACGAGAAATCATCCTTTCTTCTTTTACTAGACATAGGTTGGAGTATGTAAAGAGAAAAAAGAGGAGAAGCTCCTCTTTTCTTCTATTTTTTGGTTGCCCAGCGAGCGCTTGGGAACGCGTTGACTGGGAAAGTGAGACCTTCCAGGTTTGGTTTCACCAAGTAGTTTTGTTGGTAGTGGTAAACTGGGATGAACGGCATTTCTTCCATCAAAATGGCTTCTGCCTGATGCAGCAATTCCATACGCTTGTTCGGGTCTTGCTCCACTTTTGCCGCCATATTCAACTGATCATACTCTTTGTTCACCCAACCCGTACGGTTGTTCGGGCTTTCACCCAAATAGTAGTCAAGGTTAAACGCAGGGTCGTTGATTTGACCTACCCAGCCCATACGGCCCATTTGATAGTTCTTTTGTTTCGTTGTATCCAGATACACTTTCCACTCTTGGTTTGTCATTTTCACTTCTACGCCCAAATTTTTCTTGAGCATTTCTTGGATCGCTTGCGCTATTTTCTTGTGGCTTTCATCGGTGTTGTACATAAGTGTAACTTCTGGCAGTGTAGACCATCCTTCTTCTTGCATACCTTCTGCCAGCAACTTCTTCGCTGCTTCGTAATCTTCTTTGAAGTAGTCTCCGCCCTCTTCGCGGAAGTCTTTTCCGTTTGGTTGCATCGCTCCACGCGGAACCATCGAGTAAGCTGGTGTCTCTCCACCTTGGCTAACCATTTCAGACAGTGCTTTACGGTCAAGCGACATGGCGAATGCTTTGCGAACTTTTTTATTCGTAAATGGCTCTTTCGTTACGTTAAACATGTACATGTAGGTACCGTAGTAAGGAACGGATTTAAAGTCTGGGCTCGATTTTTCTTGCGCGATAATGTCAGATGGCATCTCTTTGTTGAAGTCGAGCTCACCACTCTTGTACATCTGATAAGCTGTCGTGGCGTCATTCACCATTTTCCAGGTGATCTTTTCCATTTTTACGTCAGCTTTGTTCCAATAATGCTCGTTCTTTTCGATCACGAGCTCGGAGTCATGCTTCCAGGATACGAGCTTGTAAGCACCATTGGAGATGTAGGTGTCCGCATTTGCTGCCCATTTCGACTCGGCTTCCGCTTGCTTCTTGTTGATTGGGTGCCAGTAACGGGTGGCGAGCATTTTGTCAAAGTACGAAGTAGGTGCAACCAGTTCAATTTCGAGTGTTTTGGCATCTACTGCCTTGATGCCTACATCCTCTGGTTTTCCAGTACCTTTGTTGTATGCTTCTGCTCCTTTAATGTAATAGAGCAGGTAAGCCGTAGTCGAAGCAGTTGCTGGATCAAGATGCTTCATGTACGTAAAGGCAAAGTCCTCGGCTGTCACTGGCTCGCCGTTGGTCCATTTCACATCATCGCGCAAAATGAACGTATACTTCAGCTTGTCATCCGACAGCTTCACTTCCTTGGCTTGTCCCAGGATCGGATTGCCGTCCTTATCCTTGGTGTACAAGCCTTCACCCAAATGATCCATAATCCAGAAGGACGTGGTATCAGTCGAGGTGAGTGGGTTCAAGTCTGGTGGCTCGGATTTGGCATTGAACACTACTTCTTGTTTGGCAGCAGCGCCT
Source organism: Brevibacillus fortis (assembly GCF_003013395.1). Taxonomy (GTDB): domain Bacteria; phylum Bacillota; class Bacilli; order Brevibacillales; family Brevibacillaceae; genus Brevibacillus; species Brevibacillus fortis. The sequence continues at coordinate 246,886 of NZ_PXZM01000003.1, forward strand.
GGAGTAGTGGTACCTCCAGTCGATGCTGACTCGCCACTACCGCCGCAACCAGCCAGAGCCGGAATGACGAGCGAGAGTGACAGAGCAAAGGCAGCTAATTTCTTCACGGTGTTTCCCCCTATATATTAAGATAGAAAATCGAACTACTGATAGAGATGACAAGCCACCCAATGATTCGGTGCAGCTTCCTGCCACTCAGGAACCTGTGCCGCGCATTGCTCCATGGCCTTTGGGCATCTTGTTCGGAAAACACAACCGCTTGGAGCGTTGGCAGGACTCGGCAAATCGCCCTGCAAAATGATGCGCTCCCGCTTGATCGTCGGATCAGGAATCGGAATCGAGGACAACAATGCTTGTGTATATGGATGAAGTGGCTTTGCATACAGCTCGAAGCTGTTTGCCATTTCTACCATTTTGCCGAGGTACATCACTCCGATTCGAGTGGAAATGTGCTTAACCATGGACAGATCGTGGGCGATAAACAAGTAAGTCAGCCCCCTGTCCTGCTGCAAGTCTTCTAATAGATTCACAACCTGCGCTTGAATCGACACATCAAGCGCCGAAATCGGTTCATCCGCGATGATAAATTCCGGTTCGACCGCAAGTGCTCGGGCAATCCCGATACGCTGCCGTTGGCCTCCGCTGAATTCATGAGGGAATCGGTTCGCATGTTCCTTAGACAAACCAACCAGCTCCAGTAATTCTTTGACCCGATCCGCTCTTGCACCACGAGACAAGCCGTGAATATCCAAGCCCTCCGCAATAATGTCCATGACAGTCATGCGCGGATTCAGACTTGCTTGCGGGTCTTGAAAAATCATTTGGACGTCGCGGTGGAACTGCTCTGCATCTTTCCCTTTTAAGCGGTGTGCATTTTTGCTTTTGAACAAAACTTCTCCATCTGTATTTTCATAGAGGCGAATCATCGTTCTGCCCAACGTCGACTTTCCGCAGCCGCTCTCCCCGACAAGCCCGAGTGTCTCGCCGCGATTAATCGTGAAGGTCACGCCGTCGACCGCCTTTAACGTAACTCCATTACCGATCTCAAAATGCTTTTTTAGATTTTTGACTTCAACCAACGCTTGGCTCATCTACGTCTGCCTCCCTGCTGCCACCAATTCTTCCAGCTTCGGTGCCCGTGGATCATGTAGCCAACATGCAGCTTGATGACCCTCAGTGAATGTGGAAGCGTCCGGCATTTGCTGCTCGCATATTTCCATCGCAAACTGACAGCGCGGAGCGAACGGACAACCTTTTGGCGGGTGGAATAAATCTGGTGGCGTTCCCTCAATCGGTACCAGTCGTTCCTTTTCCACGCCATCGATCCGCGGCAGAGAGCGCATCAAGCCCCATGTATACGGATGCTTCGGATTTGCGAAAATATCCTCTACCTTGCCTGTTTCCACAACAATTCCTGCATACATAACCACGGCCCGGTGTGCGATTTCGGCTACGACACCCAAGTCATGTGTAATCATCACGATGGAGAGCTGCTGCTGTTCTTGCAATTCTCGCAGCAAATCCAAAATCTGCGCTTGAATCGTTACATCCAATGCCGTCGTTGGTTCATCCGCAATAACGAGCTTTGGGTTATTGGCGAGTGCAATCGCGATGACGACACGTTGCCGCATTCCCCCGGAAAACTCATGCGGGTATTGATCGACCCTTTTTTCCGGATCGGGGATACCTACCAGACGAAGCATCTCCATTGCTTTTTTACGCGCCTCTTCTTTGCTGACCTGATGGGTACGAACAAATCCCTCAACGATTTGGGCACCGACCTTCATCGTAGGGTTCAGTGCCGTCATCGGGTCCTGGAAGACCATCCCGATCTCGGCCCCACGGACCGAAAGCAATTCCTTCTTGCTCATCCCGGTGATGACTTTTCTATCAAAACGAATCTGGCCATCCACGATTCTTCCCGGCGGGTTCGGGATCAACCCCATGATCGCTTGGGCAGTTACACTCTTCCCACAGCCGCTCTCTCCCACTACCGCAAGCGTCTCGCCACGATCAACATGAAAGGTAACTCCCCGTACAGCCTGTACCTCTCCACCGTACGTTTTGAAATGTACGCGGAGGTTTTCTACTTGTAGTAAATGATCCGCCATGTCTGATCCTCCTATCTTCGTGGCGAGGTTACTCGCGAATTCTTGGGTCTAATGCGTCCTGCAAGCCATCACCGAAGACGTTGAAGGCAAACATCGTCAAGGAAATCATCAAGGCCGGGAAGAAAAGTCTCCACCAATCCCCTGTCAAAATGACACCGAGTGCATCGTTGGTCATCGTGCCCCAGCTAGCGATAGGCGCTTGCACACCCAACCCTAAAAAACTGAGGAAAGATTCTGCAAATATCGCCGACGGAATGGTAAACGTCAAGTTCACGATGATGACCCCGATGGTGTTCGGAATCAAGTGACGCAACAGAATGCGTGGGAATTTTGCCCCGAGCACTTGCGCTGCCATGATGAACTCCTGATTTTTCAATTGTAGGATTTGTCCCCGAACGAGACGAGCCATCCCTACCCAACCCGTTGCGGACAACGCGATGATGATGGTAACAATTCCTGGCTCCATTACAACCATCAGCATGATCACCACGAGCAGATACGGCAGTCCATACAATACCTCGATCAATCGCATGATGATCGTATCGATTCGGTCACCTTTTTTGCCTCGACCAGCCATGTATCCGGCAATACCGCCAACGGTCACACCGATGACCAAGTCAATTAACGCAGCCGAAATTCCGATAATGAGTGAAATCCGCGCCCCGTACCATGTCCGTGAAAACATATCGCGTCCCAGCTCATCTGTTCCGAACCAATGCTCGCTCGATATTTCCTGATTCGCGCTCAAGAGACTCTGATCCGAATAGCTGTACGGAACGAGATGTGGTCCGATAATCGCCATGGCAATCAGCATAATAATCAGGGTCAAGCCCACCATCGCCAGCTTGTTTCGGACGAGCTTTCTCGTTACTTGTTGAAAATGAGTCAGGCTCGGTCGCATTTGGGCGATCTGTCCATCTGCTTTTTGAGCTCTTGGTCGAAACAACTCATTTACTGATTGATCTACCGCCATTGGCTACCTCCCCTTGCTCGATAGTTTGATTCGTGGATCGACTAACATATAGGCCAGATCAATCAAGAAGATAATGAGCACCAAGATGGCACTGTAGAATACCGTGGTTCCCAGAATAACAGGATAATCTCGATTGAAAATGCCATCGACGAAGTACTTGCCGATCCCAGGTACCGCAAATATCTTTTCGACGACAAACGTTCCAGTTAACAACCCCGCGATGAGCGGTCCCATAAACGTGACGATTGGCAAAATAGCGTTGCGGATTCCATGCTTGATCACTATCAGAAAAGTCGGAATTCCTTTTGCCTCAGCGGTCCGTATGTAATTCTGGTTCATCACGTCGATCATGCTCGTGCGCATATAGCGTGTAATGATGGCTAATGGTCCAAAAGCAAGTGCCAGTGAAGGCAGAACCGAGTGTTTCCAACTGGTAAGCGTCGCTACTGGGAATAACGGCCATTTGATTGCCAAGTAATTAATGAGCAATGGCGCCATGATAAAGCTGGGTACAGCAATCCCTAATACAGCCATGACCATCGCCGCATAATCAATCCAGGTATTTCGGTTTAATGCCGCAATTGTTCCGAATATAAGTCCGAAAAAAAGGGCCACTGCTATCGCCTGCAAACCGATCATTGCAGATGCTCCGAAGCCATCTTTGATCATATCATTGACACCGCGTGTCTCCGACTTAATAGAAGGTCCTAAATCGAGCATGACCAAACTTTTTAGATAAAGCAAATACTGCATCGGCAGCGGTTCATCCAAATTGTATTTGGCACGCAGATTCAACAAAATTTGCTCGGGCAACTGATCTGACTCTGACGCGAATGGATCTCCAGGGATCATATGCATCAGGCTAAAGGTCAACGTTACAATGATCCACAAAGTGAGTACCATCATCAGAATTCTTTTAAGTAAATAACGCGACATCTATAAGAGCCCCCTAGTCCAGACTTGCAAAAAGATTAAGAAAATTCAACGCACCCTCCTTTTGAAAAATCTTTAACGGAAATTAACCTAAAACATTCCTTAATTCAACAATATAGTGCCGTCATTATTTAATGTCAATTCTGATTTTTTTATTTTTTGCATCGATTCATAAAGGAATTTGCTGAAAGTTGTCAAATATACAACTATTAATACGGAAATTTTCCCTAAAACATCCCTTTTTATAGCTTCGTGGTCTCTACAACCCGCATACCCATTTGATGGGTTATATTTTATCTATATAAGAAAGACTGGCATACTAGAATGCCGAAAAAAGGATGGATCTCCTTCCTGACGAATTGTTTATCCCGTAGTTTAACTTTTTTGGAGGACATTTTGATGATAAAAGTTGGCATAGTCGGTCCAAAAGATTCAGTAGATGCAATGGTAGCTGTGGGACGAGAGTTTTCCGATCACATCCTGCTCACCTCCTTTATTTATCAAGGAGTGGAACAAGTACCTGCACATGTAGCCGAAAATGATATGGAAACAGACATCTGGTTCTTCTCTGGAGTCGCCCCCTACTCGATGGCAAAAGCGCATATTGGCAAGAAAAAAGCCTTTTATCCGCAAGTCAATTCAAGTGTCCTGACCAAAGTATTGCTCGAATTGGTATACCGCGATGGCTTTTCTTTAGATCGCGTGAGCTTCGATACCATTTCGGAAGCACATTTTCGTGAGACTTTAGAGGAATTGGGCCTGCACTGTGAGAATCCATACCTAATGCCATATAAAGAATTCAGACAGAGATCTGAATTGGTAGCTTATCACACCCGCCTGATTCAGGAAAGCAAGGTAGACGCTTGTGTCACGGGAACGCTTTTCGTCACCGAAGAATTAAAACGACAAGGAATCAGAGTATACCGAATGGGCTTTACGCGCTTCATATTTCGAGAGATTTTCAAGCAAATTCTGCAAGAGGGAGAAACGCTCCACTTCAAGCGCTCCCAAATTGCTGTTCAATTGATTGAAGTAACTGATATGGAAAAGCTCGTAAATGAGCCTGCAAACGCGTACGAGCTACGCCGCCTCGACCTGAAGCTCCAAGAGCTCGTGCTAGATTACACGGAGTCGATTTCCGGCAGCTTCGTCGCGGTCGGCAATTCCAAGTTCATCATATTTTCCACCCGGGGATCATTCGAAGACAATCCAGACTTTCACCCCACGATCCTTTTGGAAAAAATCAAGCTGCTCACCAATTCGCATGCCAATATGGGAATCGGCTTTGGTGTCACAGCATTGTCTGCTGAGCGCAATGCACAGCTCGCTCTCGGCCATGCCAAAAACCATAAGGATGCCGCTATTCTCGTCGACCATGACGGTTCGATTGAAGGACCACTACGTCAAACGAACAGCATCAGCTACGAATATTGGACGCAGGACAAAGAAATCAGTGAAAATCTGAAAAAAGCCGGGGTCAGTATTACGACGTTTAACAAAATCATTTCCGTGCAAAAAGCGTTGGGCCAAAAATATATTAGCGCTTCGATGATCGCGGAATGGATGGGGATGACCCCTCGCAACGCACGAAGAATCTTAAGTGACTTGGCAGAGCACAACATTATTGAACAAATTGGGGAAGAGACCCCAACGAACCGGGGGCGCCCACGAAAGATTTATCGTATACTCCCCTCCCCACAAACTATTTGATTGTTTATCCATGAGAAAGCATTGCCCAAAAAATCCAATATCAAACGAATAGGAGGTCATACTTATGCCCGTCCATCCACAGATTCAGCAAATATTAGACGTCTTCAATCGCTCACGTCATGAGGTTGATTTTAGCCACGTGACACCACAGGTTATGCGAATGGCGACTGATCAAATTCGAGATTCAGGCTTGGAAGCTGAACATGTAAAAAAGGTAGAGAATCGATCCCTTCCGTTAGAAGGCCGTGATATTCCAGTTCGCATATACACACCAGAAGGACAAGCACCCTTCCCTGCACTCGTCTACTATCATGGGGGCGGATTCGTGATCGGCAATCTCGAAACTGTCGACTCAGTATGTCGCAACTTCGCCAATAACGCAAAATGCGTGGTCATTTCTATCGATTATCGGCTCGCTCCTGAGCATCCTTTTCCTGCTGGGTTGGAAGATGCCTATGATTCTCTCCACTATATTTCCTCCTATCCTGATCAGTTTGGCATTGACCCAGCGCGTATCGCGGTAGGTGGAGATAGTGCCGGGGGTAATTTTGCCCCAGTAGTGAGTCTCATGGCGAAAGAACGACAGGGCCCGCCTATCGTTTTTCAATTATTAATTTATCCAGCCGTAGGAATTGTGGACACTACTCCCTATCCATCCATGCAGGAAAATGCGCGTGGCTATTTGATGGATGTGGAATTGTTACATTGGTTCCTCGCTCATTATCTACCACCTGCCGATCGACAAAATCCATATCTTGATCCGATCAACGGAGCCGATCTCACTGGTCTGCCTCCTGCCATGGTGGTTACAGCCGAATACGACCCTTTGCGAGATGGCGGAAAAACGTATGCAGACAAGCTACGCGATAGCGGTGTCGATGTCGTCTATCGAAATGAACAAGGCTTGATCCATTCCTTCATCGGATTCCATACCTCTATCAAGCAAGCGCAAGAATCGTTGGATGAGATGTCGGCACAATTACGAAAAGCTTTTAAAATGTAGGTCGTATTGGATAAACAAAGCGTAAGCCAGCGAACAGGGGATATTCCTCTCCTTTCCGACTGCTTGCGCTTCCTTATGGTGGGAAGGGTGAAATCATTGACTAGACATACAGACGACAAAGTGACCATTCGCATCGTTCGTATCGAGGATGCGGCAGCCATTTTATCTTTGCAGCGTGATGTGGTTTGTGAAGGTGAATTTTTTATTGCTGTTTCCGAAGAGTTCAACAAAACCATGGAGCAGCAGCTTGAGTGGATACAAAACATCATCGACAATGACAGGGAAACCATGTTGGTAGCGGAAATAAACGGTGAATTGGCTGGCATGGTCGTGTACGTTTCTCCGGCTCGCAAACGTTTGTCTCATACAGGTTCGATCACGATGATGATCCAGAAAGCTCACAGAAATAAGGGCATCGGCAAGGTTTTATTGAAGGAGTTGTTAGCTTGGGCAAAGCAACATCCGCTCATTGAAAAAGTGAGCTTAGGCGTGTTCTCCAACAATCTGAGAGCGATTGCTTTATACAAAAGCCTTGGATTTGTGGAAGAAGGACGAAAAGTGAAAGAATTCAAGCTGGCTGAGAATGAATACGCAGATGATGTCCTGATGTACAAATTCGTATAGCGTCCATTCGTTTTCCTTCCATGCAAAAAAGGACCTTCCCATCAGGTCCTTTTCTTATGAGCAAGTAAGCTCTATACCGATTTAGATGGCTGAACAGATTGTTTCTTTTGAACACTGGCAACAATCACACCCACGACAATCAACAAGGATCCCCCCACTTGAATCGAGGTCACTTGCGAGCCAAGTAGTAAAAATCCGACCAGCATGGCTACAAAAGGCTGTAAGTTAAGGAAAATAGCTGCCTTGCCCGTCCCTACCACTTTTAATTGCTGATTCCAGACGATTCCACATATTCCTTGCATGAGGATTGCGGTCAAAATGAGCATCGCCCATGCCCACACTTCGTGGCTGATCTGCGCCCCTGGCTCGATCGTCAACAGCGCCGCAGGAGTCAAAAACAAAGTGCCAACCGTCGTCGAGTAAACGGTGGCAATAAACGGCTGCATGGTTTGCGTCAGTTTGCGAATGATGATCATAGAAGACGAGAATGTGACCATAGCAATCACAATGAGAAAGACTCCTTTGGAAATGGAGAGTCCTGCCCCAATTCCGACTACGAAGAATGTTCCCAATAGAGCCAAGCCAGACCCAAGCTTCATACGCAAGGTAAACTGTTCCTTCAAAAATAACGAAGCCAGCACTGCGGTGACGATCGGCGCCAAGGAAAGGATCAGCGATGCCGTTGTCGCATCTGTCGTCAAGAGTCCGTTGAAATACGCCGTTTGATTCGCCAACGTTCCGATCAATCCAAGCAAAACAAGAAGTCCTAGCTCACGAGTAGTGATTTTTACGAATTTTTTGGTCAGCCACGCGTAAATGATCAGAAACATAGACGTGAAAAGCAAGCGCACATCTGCCAAAAATAGCGGTGGAAACTCTTTGACCAGCATGCTTCCGAACACAAAATTACTACCCCACAGCGTCACACAAAAAAGCAACAGCAAGTACGACCGAATCATGATTGTTCCTTCTTTCACCCGATGCATTATTCTTCCGTTAGCTATCGTACAGGAGAGAGCGAAAAAAGTCCATGAGCTGATCTGCTATACTTTGATGGAAATTATATTTGTTTATACACTCTGTCACATAAAAAAGACCAGGAACGACTTGGTTCACTGGTCTTCCCTTGTTTTATTGTACGATTTCTTCCATGGGGGTTTCCTCAGTTGCCTCCAATGCCCCTTCCATCTGCCCTGCCTCTTCTACCGTCGACTCTGTCGCTTTCTCTTCCTCTTTCACTTCCGGTTTCTTCTCTGGCTCCGTCGGCGCGATTGCACTCGCCACGAGTGCCGCGTATTTTTGCGAGCCTTCCTTATTCGGATGAACACCGTCTTTGTAAAAGTAAGAGCTTTGCCCTTCACTTGCCGCATTCCAATCCACAAGAACGACATGCGGATAGGCAGCAGCAGCCTCTGCCAGCACTTTATTCACGACGCTCTCCCACGGTTTTGGTACGCGAGAATTGACGAGAATGATTTGCTCTGCGCCATCCAGCGATTGCAGCAGCTTGTCGAGATGTCCTTTACTAAACGCACCGTTCGAACCTAATTCAATCACGACACGATTCCCCATTTGCCCTTTTGCCTTAAGCTGGGCAATCACCTCAGGAGCTTGGGACATTTGCCTTCCGATTTTGGCATCAACAACAATCCCTGGCAATAGCTTTTCCAGGTAAGGAGCAACGTCAAGCATGACAGAGTCACCAATCACAGTGATTCCTTTACCGGAGCCGATTGCTTTTATTTCTTCCTGTTTTGGGTCAGGCTGTTTGGAAGCATTCGAATCTTTTTGCTTCTCCACGGGCTTCTGCTTTTGTGCGTTGTTATTTGGCTTCTGCTCGTTTTTTGGCTTTGTTGGTGGAGTAGCTGGTTTTTGAACTGTTTCCGGTTTCTTCTCTACGATTGGCACCTCAGGACCATGGGGCTTGTCGGGAACCTTTGTCTCGGTGACAGTCTGCGTTGGCTGCGTCTGTGTCACATTTCCAGCGGTCGCATCTGACGTAAGCGAAGCGATCCCATAATACGTGACACATAGAGCGATCGCGCAACCAGTTGCCAATACACGGTTTAACCGTTTTGTTTTCTGCCCTGCCTTATTGGAACGATGCCAGATTCTGCCTAATGCGCCATAGCGAATAGGCTCTTCGAGATATTTCCATGACAACGATGCCAGCAAAATGCTTGCGAAAAGCTGCAAAACCGCTCCAGGTACCGCCATCCATTCCCATTCCGCGATAATCGGATTCGTCCAAACGATAACAGGGTAATGCCACAAATAAATACCGTAGGATCGAACGCCGATCCAACGCAATGGCTTGCAGCCCATCCATTTCGCCAAAATACTTGCCGGATGCGCGAGTACCGCGACCAGCACCGCACTGACGACAGACAAAAGGACTAGCCCGCCCTCGTACAAGTAATCATCATATTGATTCGTGTTCCAAATGCTGTACAAAAGAATCCCTAAGCTAAGCAAACCGCTTAGATCAAGCGTGATTCGCGCTTTTTGTGAGATGTTCGTCGTAAGCAAGCGACTCGGCCACATCATGGCGAGTCCAGCACCGATCAGCAGCCCGAATACCCGTGTGTCCGTTCCGTAATAAACACGACTCGGATCAAGACCTGGCTCATACATAACGGCCATGGAGATCGCAGATAATGCAGCCAGCACCAAAGTAATGATCATGATTGGCCCTCTGCGCTTCAGGAAACGGAGCCCTAGAGCGAGTACCAGCGGCCAAATCACATAAAACTGCTCTTCTACTGCCAATGACCACAAATGGCCTAAAGGTGACGGCGGACCGAATTTTTCAAAATAAGATACATCATGAAAGACAAGCCACCAGTTACTCACGTACAGAACGGCTGCTCCGACATCTCCTCGGATCGTGTCCAACTGGGCTGGCGAAAAGATGGCTACCCCTGCCATAACCACAAATAGCATGAGGAAAAGCGCTGGGAGCAATCTTCTGGCACGGCGCAACCAAAAGTCTTTCATGTCGAGTCTGCCATTACGATTCCATTCGGCAATTAATAAGTCTGTAATCAAATATCCCGATAAAACGAAGAAAATCCCGACACCCAACAATCCCCCGGGTGCCCAGTCGTAATTCAAGTGATAAATAATGACTGCGAGTACCGCCAGCGCACGAAGCCCGTCGATCCCAGCCATGTATCGGCTGCTTACGCCTTTGATCGGTTCAGGCATGCTGGTGGCCTCCTATCGTTGCATGATGGCGAGTGATTAATTCGTTCTGGTTATTGATTTCTTCCGTACCCATCGTCCTTTTTATTTTTTTATGGTGATTCTTCGTGCTCGCCATGCAAAACATCTGCATTCTCCCCTTTTATCTTCCGTTCTGTTTTCATCATTTGTTGTTGGGGGCAGTCATTACACATCGGGAATTGCGTGCTCTATGAATGCAAAAACCCCTGTTTCTGGAATCGTGCGAAAACGGGGGTTGATCTCGTTCATTATCTTTATGGAAAATGAATTCTTCCCATCATCGTTGCCCGTATTCAGGATGTGATCAACTACTCACTGTCTCGTTGTTTTTTGTTCTCTTACTCCCTTATATATGCACCACACCTTCCTTATAGTGGATGGTCTCACAAGGAAATTACCCGGTCCTTGTCTCACGCTAATCTCTTGCTGAATAGTTGTTTGTAACCTGATTATATGACGGTTTCGGGGGATAACTCGTTACAAACTGTTTACATTCTGACCATGTTTTTTCCCGGTAAAAACGCGGAACAAAAAAAGAAGCTGCTGGTATACTTTCCCCCATCAGCTTCACGATTGTAGATCATCGCAGACCACCACTGTCAGATGCAAAATGCAACATGTTTACTTGTCACAAAAGATTTACTGATCAACAGCCTGCATCAGTTCGTAATTTTTGCGAGTTGTAATGACATTCCTGATTGTCATTTGTTGATAAACCTTTGAGCCAATAAGTTTCTGCATGATGAAATGCCAAATCCAAAAGCATGTATGTATAGCGTCTACCAATCTGTGAGGAATCGTTGCAATGGAATCGGTATCCCCCGAAGTAAAGCGACATCAACCACGTTTACTCCCCTATCACTACCATTTTCGCCAATCGAAACGGGAAACACAAGACAAAAATAAAATCCCCATCGATTACCAGCACCGACGAGGATTTTCGCTTGATTATCAAGATTTAAATATGATGAGTAAACAAATAATTCAAGAAAAAACCACCACTGACAACCGCAATCACCATACATACGATGCCACTTTTCACCCGTTCGGAAAGCAATCGCATAAATCCAAGACAGAAAAAGACTCCTGTGACCAAAAAATAAGCGACTCCAACCCAAAAAACATTCCAAGGCAAGCTCGCAAAATCTACGTTACCCAAACGTGAACACCATCCCTGTCCGATTCTACTGATTACTTTTATGTACGATACTCCATTATAGCATTTGTCCACGCATCCTTTCCCATTTTTGCACAATGCGTAACAGAAGTGTCATACATCCCGTCTTCATGTTTTCTACACAATCGTTTGGTACGCTTTCTCCAACAGCTCAAAGGAGGAAAAAGTGCACATGAACAAACGGAAAATACGCCCATGGGCTTATCCCATCGTTCTAGGTGGCGTTCTGCTGTTATCCGCTTGCTCCACTGACAATACCTCGATGGATCATAATGGACACAACATGAATTCTTCACCTGAAACAGCAACACAAACACAAACGCAACCACAGCAGATGTCTGCTGCAAGCGACTCATCGATGGAGGTGCTCACAGGCAATACGTTTACCCTCACGGCAAAAGAAAATATGCTCCACCTCGATGACAAGACCATGAAAAACGCATGGACGTACAATGGAACTGTTCCAGGTCCACAGCTTCGTGTCAAACAAGGGGAAACCATTAGCGTGACGCTGAAAAACGAATTGCCCGAGCCGGTCACCATTCACTGGCATGGCTTACCCGTCCCAAATAATATGGACGGAATCCCTGGCGTGACTCAAAATGCCGTAAGACCAAACGAAAGCTTCACCTACAAATTCAAGGTGGACGTTGCCGGAACGTACTGGTACCACTCGCATCAAAATAGCGCCAAGCAGGTAGACAAAGGCTTGTATGGTTCACTTGTGGTGGAACCAGCTACACCAGAGCCAGCTGATAAGGACGTTACCCTCGTTCTGGATGAATGGATGCAGGACGATAGCATGGCGGAGATGCACGGAAGTGGTATGAGCCACGGAATGCCAGCATCCACATCGAATAGCTCTGCATCTGGTGGTCACAACATGGCTAGTATGGAGATGCCAATGAGTGACTCTGAGATGATGCCGTTGATGTATACGATTTTTTCGGTGAACGGAAAAACAGGTCCGGCAATCCAGCCGCTGTCTGTTAAAGAAGGAGAGAAAGTCAGAATCCGTCTAATCAATGCTGGATACTTAAACCACAAGCTGAACCTGCAAGGTCATGAATTTAAAATCGTGGCAACAGACGGGCAACCCATCAATAATCCGCCCCTCGTGGGAGGCCAGCTCCTCAATATCGGACCAGGAGAACGATATGATCTCGAATTTGTCGCAAACAATCCTGGCAAATGGTTATTAGAGGAGCGCAGCACAAATCCAGGTGCCAAGTCCCTTATTGTACCCATCGTCTACGAAGGCTCCGAAACAAAAACAGCCAAATCTGAAGCTGGCGACATGCCAACGATAGACATCACCAAATACGGCGAGGCTGCAAAAAGCAACTTTACGCTGGAGCAGAAGTATGACATCACGTATCAAATGGATCTGAACACGGAAACAGCAGATGGCAAAATGGCCTTTACCATCAATGGAAAAACGTTCCCGGATGTCCCCCCACTCAACGTCAAAAAAGGCAATCTGGTCAAAGTCACGATGGTGAACAAATCACCAAAAGATATCCATCCCATGCATTTGCACGGACATTTCTTCCAAGTATTGAGCAAAAACGGACAGCCTATCACTGGCTCCCCACTGGTCAAAGATACGCTGAACATTTTACCAGGTGAATCTTATGTAGTCGCCTTTGAAGCCGACAATCCAGGAGACTGGATGTTCCACTGCCACGATTTGGGCCATGCTGCGCAAGGGATGGTATCTGAAGTAAAATATGAAGGCTTCAAGCCAGATTTCGTTGTCGACCCTACTGTAGGCAACATGCCGGAATAACTATAAAAAAGCAGGAAGCCACGAAGGCTCCTGCTTTTTCATTACGCCAATACACCGTCTAAAGACGTTTTCCACTCTACCCCAGCCGGAAAAACATCCTGAACTTGCTGTCTCAGCTTGTCATTTTCGCTCAATTGCGGACTCAAGATCGATACCAAACCGCTATCCTCTCTCGAACGGATCAATCGCCCGATCCCTTGACGCAGTCTCAGCAGCATATAAGGCATATCTACCTCGTCGAAAGAATTCGCTGCACTTTTTCTTTTTGCTGTAAACACCGGATCATTCGGCGGGAATGGCAGTGACCAAATGATCACATTGGACAGCGAAGGCCCCGGAACATCTAGCCCTTCCCACAGGCTCACCGCACAAAGGCTGCTTTTCTCGTCGTTTTGGAATTGGGAGATCAGATGGCTGATTTCCGCATCTCCTTCAAACAAGAATCGCAGATCCGTACAGGTAGGCTCGTTTTTGATGGCGGCCTTGAATTGCTGTAATTCCTCCATGGAGGAAAACAACAGCAGCGCACTACCTGCTGATTTTTGCAGCAATTGAGTAGCCTGGCTCATTTTTTCTGCAAATGAGTCGGTCGCAGAAAGTGTCGGTACGTAAACCTCCATTTGCTTGTCGTACTCGTACGGAGAAGCCACCGAGAAAGACAAATATTGCTCAATGCCCAAGCTGTCTGCTACATATGTGAACGATCCATCAACAGATAGAGTCGCTGACGAAAAGACAATCGGCATCTTTTGTGAGAATACACGCTCTTCCAGTACTTCCTGCACCTTTTTTGGCATGACGACCAAGGTAGGTCCTGTAATCTCTTCACTCATCCAAGAAATGACGTGATCCGGGTCTTGGAAAAGTCCCAGTGCCAGCTGCATCATTTCCAGATGCTCTTCGACAATTCTCAGCTGGAACTCGTCCAACGTATACAGACCGCCTTCTAACGCCAACTCTTCTTCAATCCAACTGACGAGACTCGTAAAACGGTGGATGGTTGCAATGAGTTCCGGATGAAAATGGATTTCTTTGCGGTTGGAGCCCATTACAGCCTTGCTCTCTTCGTTCAGTCGGGAGAACATCTCTTCGCTCTGGGCAATGGCTTCTTCGATGGCAATGGCAAGCTCTTCCCTGATCTCGCCCTTTAAGACACGCGTAATCGTTTCTTCGAACACCGAGTGATTCAGCTTGTACGTCAATGCTTTTTGAGCAGCAGGCTCCAGCAGATGACCCTCGTCAAAAATGACCGAGCTATGCGGTGGTAGCAACGGTAGCTGTCCTCCGCGTTTCCGGATCTCATAAGTCCACACATGCTCCATATAGAAATCATGGGAGCAAATAATCAAATCGGCTGACTGGCGGTAATGATTTCTGGAAAGCGTCTGCCCACAGCGGTGCTGTCTGTCGCACACAAAGCAATCCTGAAAGGTATCCCAGTTCATCTGCGCCCATTCTTGATCATCCAGGTCAGGATATGTGCTGCGATCCCCATACGGATAAAACGACTGCAAGGCCTCGTGTGTATGAACAAAGGAAGGCAGCTCTTGATAAATATGCTGAAAAGCTTCCCCTGTCTCAGGCTGGAATCTCGCCTCATCCAGCTTGCGCAAACAGAGATATTGGTCAGGAGATTTTCCGAGTCTCGCGTCAATCGTCAGGTTCAGATGGCGAGCCAGTTTGGCAATATCGCCTTCTGGTTTTACGAGCTGCTCAATCAACGACTCATTCGCACAGGCAATGATAGCAGGCTTTCTGGTATATCGTGCATAGCAAATGGCGTACAGCAAGTAAGCCAATGTCTTCCCCGTACCTACTCCGGCCTCTGCAAAAATCGTTTGCTTTTCTATAAAAGCCCGTTCGAGCTGAAAGGCCATGTAGATTTGCTCATCACGCACCTCGAATCCAGCCTCAGGCAATACTTCATAAAAAACGTCCGCTACCCAATCGCTCACCTGAGAGATGAACGGCTGGGACGGATCGTAGGCAAAAGGATAACGTTCCAATTGTGACCTGCCTCCATTAATGAAAAATCGTCAAGCATAGATGCCAACATGTTATGATGACATGTCTTGACGATAAACACAATACAGATGAGAGAAAAAACCATTCGTTTTCGTGGTAAGATAAGGATGGTAGAAAAGTAGAATGAAATAGGAGTGAACAATCCGATGGAAAAAGTAATGTTTATTGAAATAGGAATGGGCATCGACATGCATGGACAAAACGTCACCAAAGCCGCAGTCCGCGCTGTTCAAAATGCCATCCATCATAATTCGATGCCTGGACTGCGTTCTGTCCTGCCAGGAAACGATATCCATAACATGAAAGTAAATGTGAGACTTGCCGTTCCTGCTGACAAGGACAAGCTCGACTTGGAAACGGTTCGTAAAGCACTGCCTTACGGGGAAGTTTCCTTCGAAATCGTCGATGGCGGCATGCTGACGAGCAGTGGAGTCGTAATCGCTGAAAAAGAAGACAAGAACGACCTTGCCTATATCGTCATCGCTTCCGTAGAGGTAGGTTACTAGAATACCGGCTCATCAGCTGCATGTGGGTGAAACTGATAACGCTCCAAATCTATTTCTCCTGCTGCTGACACGACTACCCCTTCGCTTTCCAAAGCCATTTTTTGCAGCGTGAACGAATCCAAATCTTGCAATCCGATCTTTCCTTGGGCGTTGATGACCCGATGCCAAGGAAGCTTGTGCTTTTTGGACATGGAATGAAGGATGCGAACGATTTGTCTGGCAGCTCTCGGACTCCCGGCCAACGCAGCGATCTGCCCGTACGTCATGAGATGACCCGCTGGAATCCCGGCAATGATTTTGAGTGCGCGCTGCGTAAATTCGGTCATGATAGCTGCTCCTTTTTCCTTGATCAAATCAAAAGGCTTGTGTCGATCCTCCGATCACAAGCCTTTTCTTCTTTTATCAGGTTAAAACAGTCGTTCCAGCTCGTCAACCAGACTGCCGACGTATGCGACAGCCTCGCGGATTGGCTGCGGATCTGACATATCCACTCCTGCTTTTTTCATCAGTTCCAGCGGCGTCAGTGTCCCGCCGGCTTTGAGCACCTCGATCCAACGATCAACGGCAGGTTGCCCTTCTTGCTTGATGCTCGCTGCCATTGCTGTAGAAGCGGTCAAACCGGCAGCGTATGTGTACGGATACAGCCCCATGTAATAGTGCGGCTGGCGCATCCATGTAAGACTCGCTGCAGCGTCCAGATCAACTGCATCACCCCAGAAGTCTGCGAGCACTTGCCCTTTCCATTCTGAGAGCTGTTTGGCAGTCAATGGTACGTCTTTTTGCGCTGCTTCGTACACTTTACGTTGCATTCTCGCTTCTAGCAGATGCGTGACAAAGTTGTGATAGTACGTATTCATCAATTGCAAAATGACCCAACGCTTCAGACGAGGATCGTCGGATTGATCCACGATGTGCTGCGCGAGCAAAAGCTCGTTGAGTGTGGAAGGCGCTTCGATAAAGTACAGCGATGGACGAGAGTTCGTAAAGCTTTGCTCCCTTGTCGCCAGCATAAAATGTCCGCAATGCCCCAGCTCATGTGCCAGCGTAAATGCACTGCGCATATTTCCCGACCACGTAATGAGAATGTAAGAATGCTTGCTGTATGTTGTTGAGCAGAAAGCACCTGTCGATTTGCCCACATTGTCTACGTAGTCGATCCAGCGTTCATTCAGTGCTTTTTCCATAATGGCTGTATATTCTGGTCCCATCACTTGCAAGGAAGCGAGTATCTTTTGCCCAGCTTCTTCAATCGTAATTGGCGGGCTGAAATCAGGATCAAGCGGCGCCTTCAAATCACAAAAGGCCAATTTCTCAAGGCCGAGCTCTTTTGCTTTGAGCTTCGCATAGCGACGCATGTGCGGTGCGAGTTCATTTCCGATGATATCCAGGATGTTGTGGTACATATCCAGTGTAACTTGCTGTGGCTTCAGCAGCATATCCGTTACGGTTTCATAGCCACGCAGACGAGACATGACTGTTTGTTTTTTCACCTCTGTTGCGTATACCGCAGCGAAGGAGTTTTGGTAAGAAGCGAGTGTCTTCGAGAAAGATTCGTACGAAGCACGGCGCAGCGTCGTATCGGACGACATTTCATAATCGGTCTCAAACAGCGCGAAGGATACTGGACGCTCATTTCCTGCGCCATCATTGACGGGTGCAAATGACATGTCTGACAGCTTTCCGCGCGCGTAAATGTTGTATGGTGCAGAGAAAACCTCGCCCATCGCAGCAAACGCTTCTTCCGTCTCAGCCGACAGACGATACGGCTTTGTTTCCAGTAAATCATTCAGGCTTTTGCGGAATACTTCGAGTCCTGGTTCTTCTTCCAAGAAGCTCTCGATTTTCCCTTCAGGCAGAGCCAAAATCTCGGATGGTATAAAAGAAAGTGCAGCGTTCAGCTGGGACACGACATCCCCTACCCGTGCTGAGTTTGCTTGGTTTTGTGGATTCGTTCCGTCTTCAGACGATCGCAGTCTAGCGTACGTCGCTACGATATTCGCCCGAACATTGATCGCCTCGTTTGCCTCCAAACATGCCAACAACGTCTCTCCACTCGTATGCAGCTGACCTTTAAATGCAGTGACGACAGGCAGATGATGTACAATTTCTGTTAATTCTTGCTCCCACGCTTCCTGACTCTCAAACAGATCGTTCAGGTTCCACGTATTCTCGACAGCGACTTGATCACGTGTCTGTCTTGTCTTCACTCTGACTGCCTCCTTTAATTCTGCCAATAAAATATTTTTTATGTAATAAAATTGCCTTTTCATTTGAATTTTCCTACAATTAACCAAAATAAACAAGTGGATAACTTGCTCGAAATAGGCCGTAATCTGTCTTTTTCTGCGCTTTCCTAGGAAATTCTTTCAAATCATAAGCAGGTGTTTTCGGAGGGGAAGGTAAAATAGATAGAGTGCAAGTAAGCCTTTTGTTCTTAAAAGGAGGAATGAACCATGTCTTTTGAAACCTTGTTTGACCGCTACGCTGATCTCGCTGTAAAAGTCGGCGTGAATGTACAGCCTATGCAAACGTTAGTCGTAACAGCTCCAATATCTACTGCTCCTTTTGTGAGAAAGGTAGCCAAAAAAGCGTACGAAGCAGGTGCCAAGCACGTACATATTGAATGGACCGACGATGAACTCACACGGATGAAATATGATTTGGCTCCTGAGGAAGCGTTTCGTGAATACCCGCAATGGAAGGTACAGGGATTAGAGGAAATGGCGGAAAATGGCGCGGCGTTTCTCTACATTTCTGCAGCGAATCCCGATTTGCTGAAAGGGGTAAATCTAGACCGCATTTCTACTGCCAACAAAACAGCAGGACAAGCTCTTCATAAATTCCGCAGCTATACCATGTCCGATAAAGTGAGCTGGTGCGTGCTTGCTGTTCCATCACCTGCATGGGCTGCTATGGTCTTCCCGCATTTGCCACAAGAGGAACAGGAACCAGCCCTGTGGGATGCGATCTTCCGCGCAACTCGCGCAGATATGGATGACCCTGTCCAAGCTTGGCATGACCATCACGCGACACTGAACAGCAAGGTGGATCAGCTCAATGCCAAACAATATCGCTATCTGCATTACGAAGCTCCCGGCACCAATTTGACGATTGAGCTGCCTGCCAATCACATATGGATTGGTGGCGGTAGCGTAAATAAAGACGGTGCCTCCTTCATGGCTAACATGCCGACAGAAGAAGTCTTTACCGCGCCGTTAAAAGAAGGGGTAAACGGAACCGTTCGCAGCACCAAGCCTTTGAGCTATCATGGGAATTTGATCGAGAACTTTACCCTGACATTTGAAAAGGGAAGAATTGTCTCGGCAACGGCTGAAAAGGGAGAAGAGTCCCTGAAGCAATTAATTGAAACAGATGAAGGCTCACATTATTTAGGGGAAGTTGCCTTGGTTCCTCACCTGTCCCCCATTTCGCAATCAAATATCATTTTCTATAACACGCTCTTTGATGAGAATGCTTCCAACCACTTGGCGATTGGGAACGCTTATAGCGTGAATATTGAAGGTGGCGCTGACATGACCAATGAGGAACTGGCTAGCCGCGGTATCAATATCAGCCTCACTCACGTCGATTTCATGATCGGCTCAGCTGAGATGAATATTGATGGCGAAACAGCTGACGGCAAGCGCGAACCACTTTTCCGCAACGGAAATTGGGCTTGAATCTAACTTGAAAGAGACATAGCGAGAGGCTGGATTTAATCATCATCATGACAAATCCAGCCTCGTTTTTGTTCCCTGCTGCATGGACTTCTCGCAGAGCACTTTCATGAAGGTGAAATAATCGGATACAAGTGTCCCTGCATGGCAAAGGACGCTTTCCCCGTTTCCTCGGAAACAACGACGATCAGTGCATCGCTTTTTTCACTCAAGCCCAAAGCAGCACGATGTCTGGTTCCCAGCTTTTTTTCCCCGACCACAACCTGTGATAATGGCAGGACATTGGCCGCAGAAATGATATGATTATCCCGAATCAGGACTGCCCCATCATGCAAAGGACTGCCTGGATAAAAGATCGACTCCAGCAAGGAATGGCTCATCGTCGCCCCAATCGGTATGCCTGCTTGCAGCAGTAACTCAAGCGGGTCCTCGCGCTCAACGACAATCAATGCGCCTTGACGCCTTTTTGACAAGTGCTGCACTGCCATGGACAAATCCAGATATTTTTCCGTATAGGGTGAGAGGTAGCATTGCAAATAAAACGAGGCTGCTACTGTTTCGAGTCGGCTAAACTTGGTGCGTATATGATCAAACGTCCCGAGCAGGCAATCGTTTTCGCTTTTTAATGCATGGATGCTCTCATCTAACGTAACGGATATTCCCCTCAGCTCTTGCAGTAATTCAGCCTTCAGCGATGACGTATCACAGTTAACTTCCACCATATGAACCCCTCAATTTCGATTTCTCTTCACGCTTCGTTCTTTGTTTGATTGTTCCCCTCCCCATAGGAAACCATTCGATTTCTTAGATGATAATTCCAATTCAAACCGGACATAGTAAAACACAAATGATCAACAGCTTACGGAGCGAAACCGACATGTTAACGGAAAGGAATGAGTTTCTTTACATCGTACGAGACTCGAATGCTTTTAAACATTACCCCCTGCTGGACGAGGAAAGTCCTTTTGTCATTTGCTGTCCAATCCGACTGAAGGATCGCGAACTGACAACGATACGGAAAACGAGTTTAGTGTCGTTGGACCAAAGGTAGGCTTTGTTGAAAACAAAAAGCCCGATAGATGTCTATCGAGCAAATCGTGCTGCTATTGTAATGCCGGCTTCCAACAAAGCTGTCCGGATGCTCTGTGCGAATTCCAACGCATGGGCACCGTCGCCATGAATACAAATCGAATCAGCCTGAATCGGGATATCCACGCCTTGCTGGGTCAGGACGAGTCCTTCCCTCACCATACGAATGACTTGCTGGAGGGACTGCTGTTGATCCGTAATGATCGCATCCGGCTGACTGCGTGGTGTCAGCGTACCATCCTGCTGGTACGTACGGTCTGCAAACACTTCGTGCGCCGTCGCAAGACCGATTTTTTCCCCTGCACGCGTCAACTCGCTTCCCGCCAAGCCATATAAAACCAGCTCCCGATTCACTTTGTAGATGGCCATCGCGATCGATTCAGCCAGAGCGGGTCTTGTGGCAGCCATATTGTACAAGGCGCCGTGTGGCTTCACATGATGCATGATGCCCCCTTCTGCCCGTACAAACGCTTGTAGGGCTCCGATTTGATACACAACTAGATCGTATGCATCTTCAGGGGAAATCTCTATGTTGCGGCGTCCAAAGCCGACCAAATCAGCGAATCCAGGATGGGCACCAATGGCCACACCTGCCTCCAGCGCCATTTTCACCGTTTTTCTCATCGTTCCCGGGTCTCCTGCATGGAAACCACAAGCTACATTTACCGAGCTGACATAGCGAAGGATGGCTTGATCATTCCCAATTCGGTAAGCGCCAAAGCTCTCTCCCATATCACAGTTTAAATCTACACTCTTCATTTTTTACCTCCACCCCACAGTCAGTTCCATCCCCAACTTGATCTCATTCATGGTCCGTTCGCGTTCGTGCAGCGCCCGTTGCGCATCATGAAGAGAAATCTCTTGAAAACGTATGGTTTCTCCCGGTCGCAATTGAGCGATGATTGGCAAATCCACAGTCGCCACATAACCGATCTTGGGATATCCGCCGATTGTTTGTCTGTCTGCCATCAGGATAATCGGCTGACCGGCTGGGGGAACCTGAATCGTTCCCATCGTAACAGCAGCAGAAATCAACTCCAGTGAAGACGTGAGAGCAAGAGTAGGTCCCGTCAAGCGATACCCCATCCTGTCTGATTGGGGAGATACTTGAAATGCCTGTTCGAAAAAGCTTTGACGGCTTTCTGCTGTGAAATCATCGAACTGATCCCCGCGAATAACCCGAACTCCCCTTTCCTGACTATGTGCAAAATAACTGGAAGGAATAAACCAATCCGTATAAGAAAAAGCATGATCTCTGGCTTTTTGTTCCAACTGCTTTGCGAGATACGAACTGAATGGACTCTGCGGGTTGTGACCGAGTCTATCACCTGCTTGCAGCATTCTTCCCGCCAATCCCCCAAATCCCGCGCGCAGGTTCGTGCTGCGGCTCCCCATCACGATTGGCACATCCCATCCACCAGCAACGGAGAGATAAGCACGACACCCTTGTTTCGCATGGCTGAACTGCAAAATGCTTCCTCTTCTTACCCAGACAGCTCGATTGGACTTGACTAGTTTCTTGTTAATGGTCGGACTGAAATCGCCACCACAGATCGCAATCAGCATGTCCTTTTGAAACAAGAGTGTCGGTCCCTTTATCGTCAACTCTAGTACGGCAGCATCTCGTTGATTGCCTACGAGCATATTGGCTATCTGTACGGCTGGTGTGTCCATCGCGCCACCGACATTGACGCCGTGCTGTTGATACCCGTATCTGCCCATATCTTGCACGGTTGTACATAGCCCTGGGGATACAACCTCTATGCTCATGGAAACACCTTCTTCCCAACCTCATACTCATACTCCTGCTCGGAGATAGGACGAAAACAAACTTTGTCTCCGGCACGCAAAAGACTTGGCTGACTTTCGTTTGGTTGGAATAGACTGAGCGGTGTTCTCCCGATAATTTGCCATCCACCCGGAGTCTCGATTGAGTATATACCCGTTTGCGAGCCGCCAATTCCTACACTGCCTTTTGGAATCGACAGGCGAGGCGAGGAGCGGCGTGGGGTCGCCAATCGTTCGTCCATTCCTCCGAGATAAGGAAAACCGGGAGCAAATCCAATCATGTAGACCAAATAGCCTGCAGATGAATGAATCGCAATGACTTCCTCCCTTGTGAGACTGTTCTGTTGCGCAACGATGTCCAAATCCGGTCCAAGGCTTCCACCATAGCAAACCGGAATCTCAACCAGCCTAGGCTGTGCCTTGCGTGTGACAGTGAGCTCTTGGAACATTTGGTCAAGGATTGCGAGGACGCTCTCGTAAGGCATAAGCTCGTGGAGAGACTGCTGTGCGAGAATGATCGGATCATAATAGACCGCAACGGTGGTAAAACCAGGGACGATCTCCATCATTCCCGGAAAAGGATTCTCCTGAAGATAATCCGTGAACATAACGACAATCTCGTGTGTCCTTTGAACAATCACATCCCCTAGCTTGACAATGACACCCGAATCGCCAAGTGGAGAGAATTCATAGTTCTTCATTCGTTTCCCCTCTTGATCAGCTGATTTGTCCACCACTCACAACAATATCCTGATCATGCGAAATCGTTGCCTCTATTGCGATTTGCAACCCTTTCACAATCGTTTCCAGTGCCATGCTTGGCTGTCCTGCCTGCCTTGCTGCCTGCTCGGGCAAATATGGAATATGGATGAATCCCCCACGTGTTGATGGGTGATGTTCGGCTAGATGGTGCATCAATCCATAAAACAGATGATTGCACACATATGTTCCGGCCGTTTGTGAAACGGACGCAGGTACTCCTTGCTTTCTCAATTCTTGGACGATGGCCTTGATAGGCAAGGTAGACCAGTACGCTACAGCTCCATTTTCCCGAATCGGTGTATCAATCGGTTGATTTCCTTCATTGTCTGGAATACGAGCATCGTTCACATTAATGGCGACGCGCTCCACTGCAATATCGACACGTCCACCTGCTTGTCCGATACAAAGCACGATGTCCGGCTTGGTTTCCTCAATCGCTGCATAAAGCTGGTCGATCGACTTATCAAAAACAGTAGGAATTTGACGCAGCTCCACTTGATAATGCGCAGACTCGATCTTTCCTAGCTCTTTTACCGATTCCCATGCTGGATTGACGGACTCACCGCCAAACGGATCAAACCCTGTTACCAAAATCGTCTTCATGTCGTACTCCCCCTATTTGCCTGTGATTGATTCCGTATATCCCAGCTGGCTCATGATGCTTTTCGCAGCTGCTTTTGTCTCCTGGACCAAATGTCCCAAACGCTCCTCCGTAAAACGCGATGTGGCCCCAGCTAAGCTCAAGCCAGCAATCACTTGTCCTGTAAAATCACGAATGGGGACTGCCAAGGCTGCAGAATCCGGCTCCAGTTCACCGTAGCTCACGGTGTAACCACTCTTACGCGCATCGTGTATCCATTTCCACAACAGTTGCTCATCCGTATTCGTATCAGGAGCGATTTTTTTCCATTCAACCCGATTCAGAAAAGCGGTAATTTCGTCATCTGGCATGAACGATAACAAAATGCGCGGGCACGCTCCGGCATACAGCGGCGCCCTTCGCCCTACCTGGGTGTATATCCGCACGTACCCACGTGTATCTACTTTTTCAATGTAAACTCCTTCATCTTGATCGCGAATAATCAAATTGACGGCTTCCTCGACGCTATCACGTAATTGCAGCATGTACGGAAGCGCAATTTTTCTGATCTCCAATCGCTGTGCCACGATGTTTCCAAACTCGAGTAGCTTCAAGCCCAGTTGGTACTTGGGCGGTTGATGGTTCGTGGTTTTGGAGACGAAACCACGCATTTCAAGGGTTTGGATGATCCGAAATACCGTGCTTTTCGGCATCTGTGACAATTCCACGAGTTCCGCCAGACTCAATTCACTGTTGCCGATGAAGTACTCTAAGAACTCCAGTGTTTTCAACACACTTCGGTTTGCTGTTTTTTCCATTTTTCATCACCACTTTATCGTCCCAAAATACGGAATGACATTTTGTATTTTGGTATAAGTTAATCGTAAAATAATTCTGTCATCATGGTCAATACATTTTTTAACCCCCTTCTCGCCGTTCAACCTACAGGAAAAGGGGGCCCAACTCGTTGGCTAATGAATATTCTTTTTCTTAAACCGCCCACCAGAAACATCGTGAATATGACCGATTGCCAAAAATGCTGAGGCGTCGATTTCCTCCACGATGGATTTCAGCTTTGCTTCTTCCAGCCGAGTAATGACACAGAAGATGACTTTTTTGACGTCTCCGGAGTAGCCACCTTCCCCATTCAAATAGGTAATTCCCCGCCCCAATCTCGCCGTTAACGCATCACCAATTTCTCCTGGATAATCACTGATAATCCATACTGATCTAGATTGCTCGAGTCCGACCATGGTGATATCAATCATTTTATAAGCGATGTAGTAAGCAATTAACGAGTACATGGCCCGGTCCCACCCAAAAATAAAGCCAGCACTGCCTAAAATAAAGATGTTAAAAAACATGACCATTTCGCCGACCGAAAACGGACTTTTCCTCGTCATCAGGATCGCTACAATCTCCGTTCCATCCAAGGAGCCGCCCGCGCGAATGACGAGACCGACACCGATTCCGATGATGATTCCCCCAAAAACAGCAGAGAGGAGCAAATCGTCCGTCAAGCTAGGAACATGATGGAGGTAGCTCGTCCCTAACGACATCACGACGACTCCGAACAGCGTAGAAACCGCAAATGTCTTGCCAATTTGCTTGTAGCCAATAAGTAAAAAGGGCAGGTTCAGCAGGAATAAAAATAATCCAAGTGGGCCTCCTGTCAGCTTTGAGGCCATAATAGATACACCGGTTACACCACCGTCAATGATGTTGTTTGGAACCAGAAATATTTCCAGTCCGACTGCTACCAACAAAGCTCCAATGATGATTCCGAGAGCTCTCAGTACGATCCTTCTTTTTTTCGTCCGCTTATGAGTGATCGGTGCAACTGCTTTTGCATCCATTTTGATCATCCTTAGCCGTTTTTTTCTTACCACCTCATCTTTCCCTGGTAGCAAAAAAATAGCCAGCCAGGATTTCTCCCAGCCGACTTTTGAACATCGATTAGCCCCAAACAGCAATAGATATAATGCCAATCGTGATCATCAAAGACATGGACAGACGCCATAAGCGTTGTCGCTCCTTTAGCAGAAACACCCCGAGCAGCGTCCCAAAAACCGTACTTACCTCACGAATAGGTGCAATAGCTGCAAGTGGTGCCAAAGTCATGGCAAACAAGAACAACAAGTACGAGCCTGGTGAAAGAACGGCACCAAGCACAATCGTTCTCCAGTTTTTTTGCCACTCACGGCGGATGAGTCCTTTCTTCCAAACGAAGCTCCCGGCGACAATCAGACACGCAAAGTTAGTTATTTCCAATAAAGCGAATGGAGAAAATTGTTGCACGATTTGCTTATCAGTTAACGTGTACCCTGTAATGCATAGTCCAACTGCAAATGCGTATCGCAGGGCAAGCGGATTCACAGGTTGAACCTTGCGACCAGTGCCAATCATCCCGCTAATGGCGAAAACTCCGATCACGATGCAAATGACACCCAGCCATCCCGGTACAGATAGATACTCTTGAAAAAAGATCGCGCTAAAAAACGGAATGAGAAGCGTCCCCGTCCCCCTCATGATGGGGTATACCTGTGAAATATCCCCGTATGTATACGCCTTTGAAATCAACAAGGTATAGCATCCTTGCAAGAAAAAGGACATACACAGAAAAAGAACCAAGGACCATGTCAGTTGTACGTTCATCAATTCCCAAATGAGAACTGGCAATAGGATTATGGTTGTTGGCAATGTAATCAACCAAAGAAACGCCATTTTGTTCTCACTTTTTTTCGTGAACAGGTTCCAGACTGCGTGCGCAAGGCCAGACGATAGTACGAGCAAAATCGAAATCGATAGCATGTGTGCCCCTTCTCTCTCGTTGTACAAATACAACTAAAGACAACAAAACACATTGCGTTCAGTTGTTTTTTATTCGACGTGTACAGTATACACCCAGTCCCCGCAAAAATTAAGCATTGTTTCTGCTCTAGGTCAAACCAGTTTGTCGATGCTGTGATCCTACGCATCTTTTTCCATTCTCCGCATTTTGGGTTATAATGGAGGGATGACACTTCGTTCGGAGGATCTGACTACATGTTGCAAAGAGAGTTGACTCGGGAACAAGCGATACAAGTAGGCGAGCAAATCCTAATTGCCGTCGAAGGACACATCATTGAACGGGGCTATACGTACTTTTCAGATGGCGTCGTCTTCAATACGCGCGTAGAACAAGGCCATTATTTGACGAGTGATGTTCAAGGCTCCGAGGTGTATCATGTTCGCCTCGATATGGAAACGGTTCAAAACAGTACCTGTACCTGCCCTTATTCGCGCATTTGCAAGCATATTGCTGCTACTTTTTTTCAGATGTACAGTGTGTTCGAGAATCCTCGTACGTATTTGACCCGCTCCCAACAACCAAGACGGGTTACTTTTTCTCCTCATATGCTGATTCCTGCTTATAAATACAGTCATACCGCTACTTCTCAGTCTCATACAGCGTCTGTTTCCTTTTCGCTTACCGAGAACAGCTCTGTCAAAGAGTGGTGGACATTTTTTGAAAGCTGGACACGTAACCTGTTTGCGGCCATGGAATCGTATCGAGCTTCCTCTGAGTTATTATCGAGCTATCAAAATGTGCTGGGTGTTGCTGCATCGTGGCCAAAGGATCGGGCTCAACTTTTTGTCATTCATGCCAATCTGTTTCATCTCATGAAGCTTACGCAATTCGTTAATACGTATCGCCAATCTTACTGGTTCTTAGATTTGGTTCAGACAGCCGAGCGGCTATTGGATCAATTAGAAGGGACATTGTACTTCGCGGATATCCCTGCTCTTTTGACTGACCACCAGGATGCCATCGTAGAAACTCTTCATCTGACAAAACAATTGAAAGAAAACGAAGCCACTTCTCTCTACTGGATCTTCGCCTATCAAATGTTATGGTGGATGCTTTTGAAGAAGCCGGAGTGGATCCAAGAGGAGATCCATGTGCTGGATCAACTGATCGACGATGAAAACAGTTCTGCCGCCGAAAAGGAAAAAGGATTGCTGCTCCGTGCCCACTTTCATGTGATGGAAAAAGAGGACGAAGCTGCTCTCCGTATCTGGAAAAGAATGAGCCGCTTGAACCTCTCCTTCTACTTGTCCTATATGAAATCATTTGCTCGAAATGGGGAATGGCAACGATTTCTCGATTGGACTGCTTCTTTGACGACCTTAATCGGCCAAGCCGATTCACAGCAATACCGACTCGTCATCGCCATTTGGCAGGAAGCGATGGAGAAAGTCGGACGATCAGCCGAGTGCGGCGCCAAGCTGAAGCAGTTCTTACCGAGCAGTTATCACGAATATGCTGCCTATTTATATGAAGAACGACAGTTTCAGCAATGGATCGATTTGCAAATGTCGTTTCAAGTGCCGATGGCAGATATCTCGATCATGCAGGTGAAAGAAATCGAGGAAGCCGAACCGACTCTGCTCTTCCCTTTTTATTTGCGGGAGGTGAACAGGCTGATTGCGGAGCGTAATCGAACGGCCTACAAAGAAGCGATCAAGCTCATGAAAAAGGTAAGGACGATTTACAACAAGGCAAACCAAGATGCGCGCTGGGAACGATACGTTGATCAATTATCTGTCAAGCATAATCGGTTACGTGCTTTTCAAGAAGAGCTAAGGAGAGGAAATTTCAACTTATGAACACCGTCACTACATTGGTTCTAGACGGAGAGCTTTTGGCAGACGGACAATTCTTGATTACTGGCAAAGACACGCAAGGAGCAGTGATCGATCCAGAAGAATTGGCAGGAACGCTTTTTGCGTGGGATGAGTCATCCTATTACGGCACCTTCCTGGACAAAAACGAGCATGGCGTTTTGCTCAGCCCTGCCAAGGCCCTCTCCTTTTTCGTTTCCCCCCAGTGGCTTTTGCATCGGACCTATTCATCCAGCACGCCATTTGAACAATTTACACATGTAGCGGTAATGATCCGTGATACGCTCGCCCAAGGCTCCCTTGCACCTGATTTTTCTTCCTGGAAAAAAGGACAGATAGGCTGGAGAGCTCTGCATGCTCCTCACGATTTTCCGGAGTACGGACACAGGTGGCTTTCGCTCGTCCTGGAGGAATCCTTGCAAGGCTCTCGCGAGATTGGACGCAGGTGGGAGCAGCTATTGACGCAATACCCGGCTCTGTACGTCATGGGCGCCGAGCTTTCTCCACACCTTCAGGAACAGGAATGGTTGCAATCGATAGGCTGGCTGCCGGATACGACACCGTTTCGAACATGCTTGCAAATCGTCGAAGCAGAGGAGCACCCCAATGACTGGCAACTCCAAGTGTATTTGCAGAATCGCGAAGAGCCAGATCAGTTATTTCTCATTGAGCCACACCAGCTGACAGCTGAGGGAGTAGCCACCGCCCGCATCCCTGCTGACTGGCGTGAACACTGGAATCGTTTTCTCACGGACCTTGGCAAATGCAAAGAGATTCTCCCCTGGCTAAAAGACACCCAGGACAAACAAAGCCGTTTTCTCACCCAACTGACGAACGAGCAAGCATGGATCTTTTTGACGTCGAGCAGTTTGCAGTTGGTGCAAGCAGGTATTCACGTCTTTCTGCCAGCTTGGTGGGAACAAGTACGGAGGGTAAAACCGAAGCTGAAAGCCAAGATTACCTCTTCTGTCGGTGCTAGCAGACAGTCCTTTCTTGGTGTCTCCCAGCTCATGGATTTTGAATGGAAGCTCGCCTTGGGACCTGTGGAGCTCACCGAAGAGGAATTTGAACAACTCATTAAACAAAAGCAGCGCCTGCTGAAAATTCGCGGGCATTGGGTACAATTGACTCCCGATCTATTCTTACAGTTGCAGGAAGCGCTCAAGAAAAACCAAGCGAAAAACGGCATGACGCTGCGCGATGTCATGAGAATGCACCTCTCCCCTTCTGTGGAGGCTGAGGAGCTGCCCGATGATGAGTTCGACTTCGCCACTTCCCTAACTGTTGATGTTCAGCTAAACCAGCATTTGCGAGAGCTCTTGAATCAATTGCAAGAAACAAAGCGCATCCCGATCATGGAGCAGCCCTCTACTTTTCACGGGACGTTGCGAAATTATCAGCTGGAGGGTAGTTCGTGGCTGTTCTTTTTACGCCGGTTTGGGTTGGGAGCTTGTCTGGCCGATGACATGGGATTGGGGAAAACGGTTCAGTTTATTACGTATTTGCTACACGTCAAACAACATGGCCCAGCCAGTACTCCATCTCTTCTGATCTGCCCGACCTCCGTCATAGGCAACTGGCAAAAAGAGCTGAAGCGATTCGCCCCTTCTCTTCAAGTGATGATTCATTATGGCAACGATCGCCAAAAGAAGGAGGCGTTTTTGCCAGCTATCAAGGGTGCGGATCTAGTCATTACCTCCTACGCCCTGTCCCATTTGGATGAGCAGGAACTGGGAATGGTTACATGGGATACGATTTGTCTCGACGAGGCGCAAAATATTAAAAATGCCTATACAAAACAAGCGTCAGCTGTTCGCGATTTGAAAGCATGGCATCGGATCGCTCTCACAGGCACTCCAATCGAAAATCGTCTGAGTGAGCTCTGGTCAATATTTGACTTCCTGAATCCTGGCTACTTGGGAAGTCTCGGGGAATTTACCCAGCGCTTTGTCCATCCGATCGAGCGCGACCAAGACCAGCAACTCATCAATCAAGTGCAACGACTCATTCAGCCTTTCCTGCTCCGTCGTGTGAAAACCGATCCGAACATTCAGCTAGACTTGCCAGACAAGAATGAGAGCAAGGAATATGTACCGCTGACTACCGAGCAAGGCGCACTTTATGAGACAGCGATTCAAGATATGTTTGATCGAATGGAAAAAGCCTCCCCGATGGAGCGGCGCGGTCTGATTCTGACGACACTGACACGTCTCAAACAATTGTGTGACCATCCCGCCCTCATTTTGAATGAAATCTCAACAGCAGATGAAGCCAGTCGTTCGCACAAATTGGAAAGGCTGCTGGAATTGGTTGAGGATCTTCGTCAAAAGAAAGAGCGTTGCCTGATTTTTACCCAATACATCGAAATGGGCAACTTGCTCCAACGGGTACTGACTCGGGAAGGCTATGGACCAGTCTACTTCCTAAATGGGTCCACAAAGAAAGAAAAACGCGATGAGATGATCGCTCGTTTTCAAGACGCGACACTTCCGGACCATGAACGCGGGGCCGTCTTCATTCTTTCCTTGCGCGCGGGAGGAACAGGCTTGAACTTGACGGAAGCCAACCACGTCATTCACGTAGATCGCTGGTGGAATCCTGCGGTAGAAAATCAGGCCACTGACCGTGCTCATCGCATAGGCCAGCAGCGCAATGTTCACGTCTATAAATTCATCTCACTCGGGACGATTGAGGAACGCATTGATGAGATGATGGAGAGAAAGCTATCCTTAAGCCAGCAAATTGTCGGGACTGGCGAAAGCTGGATCACGGAGCTATCAACGGAGGAACTGCGGGACTTGTTCACCCTGCGTCATGATTGGCTAGACACGAAAGGATAGATGGAGAATGGAGCCAGTGAAACAAAACGACGGCAATTCCACTATGCACCGCCCTACAGAAGAGCCCAAGCTTCCCGAGGTATGGCAGCGTTTTTTGGAAGCTGTTCAAGAACAATTTTCCGAAACCCAGGCAAAGAAAGACTAAGTACGAAAAACCCAAGGCCTGATCACGTTAAGGATCGAGCCTTGGGTTTGATTTTCTGAGTGGAAAGGAAACCTCCACTGTCGTTCCTTTATTCGGAGCACTCGAAAAATGGATATACCCGCCGTGTGCCTGAATGATTTTATAACAAATCATAAGTCCTAGCCCGGTCCCCTTCTCTTTCGTGCTATAAAAGGGCTCCCCTAATCGTTTCAGCCGTTCTTCCTCCATGCCGCAGCCTTGATCAATGATTGTAATCATCACTTGTTCGCTTTCTTTCATCCTTGCCAGGATGTGAATCGTTCCACCTTCTTGCATCGACTCAACCGAGTTTGACAGAAGATTCATGAAAAGCTGCTGAATTTGATTCTGGTCGCACCAAATCGTGGTCCCTTCTACTTCCTTGACATCCAGTACCAGATCATGCAGCTCTAGCTGCGCTTGCACTATTCCTGTAACCTGTCGCAGCAAATCCGCTATCTTTCTTGGTTCGTACGGTTCTGTACAATCTCTTGATAAAAAGACGTATTCTCGCAGGACACTCTCTAACTGGTGAAATTCAGCCAGCATAATATCGAAATATTCCCTCTTCCATTGATCTCGACGTAGCAATTGTACGAAGCCTTTGATAGAAGTTACTGGGTTTCGTATTTCGTGTGCAACACCGGCAGCCATTTGTCCAATGACGGATAGCTTGTCAATCTTTTGTAAAAACTCTTCTGTCTGCACGTGCTTCGTATGATTTCGGATGATAAATATGACTTGGTTCGGCTCATGTTCTTCATGAATCACCGGAGTTCCTTTTGCCTCCAGCGTGATCTTATTTCCATTCCGGTCCGGACAAGTAAAGGTAATGAGGCGAGGCTGCTTCTCCACCGTGATCTGGCGAATCGTTTGCATAACGAGCCTGCCCGTTTCCAGTGGCAGTACAGCTAGCAAGTGTCGACTCACTACTTTATCGGGAGCGATCTCCAAAACGGATTGAACGGATGGCGAAATATACGTAATGACCCCCTGACTATTGATGATCACGATAATATCAGACAAGTTTTCTGCAATTAATCGATAGGGCGATTCACTCACAAGTTGTTGCGTGCGAAAAACATCTCCTCGCTCACTCTGCTCCACTTCGTATGTATCAAAAATTCGGTGTTGTCCACCATTGAGTTGAAGAAAGGCACTGTTCCTAAACCTTTCCTCACGCTTCAACACACGAGCCAGGTCTTCGGCAGGCATCGGCTCACTGAACCAAAATCCTTGAGCAGAATCACAACCAAGCTGCCAAAGAAAATCCAGTTGCTCTTGCGTCTCTACGCCTTCTGCCGTTACTTGCACGTCCAGACTTCGTGCCATCGCCATGACGGTTTTGATAACGGTTGTCTGTGTGACATCGCTCATGCATTCCCTTACACAAGATTGATCGATTTTTAGCTTGTTCATAGCAAAGCGGGATAGATGTTGAATGCTGCTATAGCCCTTACCAAAATCGTCCAGGCTGATTTTTACCCCGATTCTTTTTAGTTCTGCTAAAATCTCGATTGTACGCTCTCCATCTCTGGTAGAATCCTCGGTAAATTCCAGCTCTAAATAGTGAGGCTGCAAGTTTGTCTCGTTTAAGATCGCTTGAATTCTGCTACCCAACTGGTCCGATTCCAAGGTATAGGATGACAGATTCACACCTGTCACAAGAGGTGGCAATCCAGCGTCCTGCCAAGCTTTGTTCTGCTTGCAAGCCGTTCGAATCACCCATTCCTCCACCAAATGAATCAATCCGCTCTTTTCTGCTAACAACAATATCCACTCTGGTGGCAATAGCCCTCTTTCATGATGGTTCCATCTTACCAGTGCTTCTGCCCCGATTATTTTGCCTGTTCTCAAGTCGTAGAGTGGTTGATAATACAGGCTAAGCTGCTGATTGACAACCGCTTGATGAAAATCTCGAACGTAGCGATCCAGTTCCTTTTGGTTCATTGTCTGTATACGAACCACGCCTTCCTGGAAATCATTCTGATTTTTCCAACTTTACCTCTGACTCTACTTTATAGGAAGAAGCTAGCATATGTCCATACGTCTACATTGTATAGAAAAAACCCTCCACAAAGGGAGGGTCAGCTACGCTCGAATTCTCATCAGCGCACGCTCTTCTTCTTTTATCCGCGGACAGGTATAGCAATACTTTTGCTCCCCCGTCTTATAGTACAAACAGCATTGATTCTTGATACGGACTTTCGCTTGAGGATCACGCATATCCTCGATCCAACGCACACGCACGCGGAATGGATTTTTTTGCAATCCAAAGCTCTCGCCTTCCAGCTGATGACAGAGGACATCGTAATCAGCCTTTACTTGTTGCTTGATACTATCCTGTTCTACCAACGCCACAAATGCATCCGTATGGTAATTGAACTTGGTCGGGAACTGTCCCCAGAGCATTGCTTCTGGGTTGCCTGTCACCTTTGCAAGAGTCGTGAGCAACGGATGCAGGAAGTCTTGGAAGTACGCACGATAGCATTCGTTCCGCCAGATTGCGCGCTCTGCTTCGCTGGCAGGCGCTTCTACGATCTCATGCGCCGGGATCACAAACGCGAATTGCGGATAATCATCCTCGTAAAACAATTCGATCGTCATATTATCCAGCGTCATGGGAAGTGCACGATTCCAGACAGAAATCATGTACGAAAGACCGAGAGAAGGGCTCGTGAGCCAACTGCTGATGTATGTACCAGCAGCAGTCAGCTCATGTGCCTTGATTAGCGGAGCATAGATTTGTACGAGCTCATTCATATGCTTCGGGTCTACCAAATCTCTTGCCTTCATGGAAAATAAGGCGTTGGGTCTCGTTTTTGAAGTAATATCAAACCGTTGCGCTAAAAAATCGTCATCCCATTCATGCATCACTATCTCCCTCTCTCATCCATTATCCAGAAAATACCTTGTTCGACTGGTCAAGGTACGTGCCGAACTGAGCTTGATACAATCTGCTATAGATGCCTTCACGAGCCAGGAGCTGATCATGACTGCCTTGCTCCGTAATACCTTGTTCCGTTACAACGATGATTCGATCTGCATTTTTAATGGTAGCCAATCTGTGGGCGATCACCAATGTCGTACGGCCTTTGGACAACTCTTGCAGGGATTGCTGGATCGCCGCCTCCGTTTCGGTATCTAGTGCAGAGGTCGCTTCATCCAAAATCAAGATCGGCGGGTTTTTCAAGAACATCCGCGCAATCGCCAGTCTTTGTTTTTGACCACCGGACAATTTGACTCCGCGTTCACCAATGATCGTCTCAAGACCAGCAGGCTGGGAACGGATAAACTCTTCTAGTTTAGCCAGACGCGCTGCTTCCCAGATATCTTCCTCAGAAGCGTTTAGTTTTCCATACACGATATTTTCTCGAATCGTCCCAGAAAAGAGGAACACATCTTGCTGAACGATCCCGATTTGGCTGCGCAGTGACGCTAACGTGATTTGGCGGATATCCATTCCGTCAATGGTGATGCTGCCTCCGTCGATCTCATAAAATCTCGGCAAGAGACTGCACAAAGTGGTTTTTCCTGCTCCAGACGGGCCTACAAATGCAATTGTTTCTCCTGCCCGGATGTTCAAATCAATGTTTTGCAAAACAGAAGACTCTTGATCGTAGCTAAATGAAACATTCTTGTACGAAATATCACCCTTCAATGACTCTACCTGAATCGCATCTGGAGCATCCGCAATATCCGGCGCTGTGTCCATGATTTCGATGTAGCGCTTAAAGCCGGCAATCCCCTTTGGATAGCTCTCGATAATTGCATTAATTTTCTCCAAAGGACGGAAAAATACATTTGTTAACAACAAGAAAGCGATAAATTCACCGTAGGTCAATTCACCTTGAATGACAAACCAGCTTCCGCAAATCAAGACAAACAAATTGACTAAACGCATAAGCACGTAACTGACAGAAATATTTTGTGCCATGATTTTGTAAGATAACAGCTTGGTTATCCGGAAACGCTGGTTGTTCTCAGCGAATCTTTTGTTTTCAAATTGCTCGTTGGCAAAAGCTTGTACGACACGCATTCCGCCTACATTGTCCTCAACACGTGCGTTGAAATCGGCCATGTCACCGTACAGTCGATGGAACGCTCCCGTCATTTTACGGTTAAAGTGAACAACGAAGAATATCAAGAGCGGAATCACCAAGAATGTGAGCAGCGCCATTTCTTCATTAATATTGAACATCAAAAGAAATGCTCCGATCAGCGTCATCACGGCGATAAACAAATCTTCCGGACCGTGGTGAGCGACCTCCCCGATCTCCATCAAGTCATTCGTTAGGCGAGATAATAGATGCCCCGTCTTGGTATTATCGAAAAAGCGGAAAGAGAGCTTTTGAATATGGTCGTACAGCTTCTTTCTCATATCCGTCTCGATATTAATACCAAGCATATGTCCCCAGTACGTGACGACATAGTTCATCCCCGAGTTAAGACCGTACAAAGCCAAAAGTCCTATGCACGCCCATACGATCATATTCCAATCCTTACTTGGAAGTAATTGATCGACAACCATGTTCACTGCTAGCGGAAATCCCAACTCCAACAAGGCAACGAACACTGCACACGTGAAGTCGAGGATGAATAATCCACGATAAGGCCGATAGTAAGAAAAAAATCTGCGAAGCATTGAAGCAGCAACTCCTCTCTCTCAAGAACACATCAATCAAGTATTTGATTTTGAAAATCATTTTCATTATATATGGATTTTCTCTTGATATCGATCCTTAATTGGGATTTTTTTCTGTTTGGAGCACATTTGGTTTATAAGAAAGGTTTCTATGAAGAAAAAAACGGCTCGAACGCCTCTTGTCCTTTGCCAGCTGAGAGGTTCGAACCGAACTTTCACTTAAAGTAAATCTTGATAAGCAGGCACCCCACCCGCTCCTTTGGCAGAAAGGATCGCATTGACGACCGCTTCCGCGAGCACTTCTACACTCAGCGTCCCGACGAGATTGACCGAAGCATCCACGCCCCCAGTGGCGATGGCAAAAATCGTGTCGCCATCACTCATCGTGTGAACCGGATGAATCGTTTTTGCGAGTCCATTATGCGCCATTTGCGCGACTTTGTTCGCGTGTACTTTATTCAAATTCGCGTTGCTCGCGACCACTGCGATGGTAGTATTCGTCCCTGCCGGAACCGGGGGAGTTGCTGCATCGATCATCCAGGACAGGCTATCGCGGATATTTCCATCCTCTTCCCTCGCTCCTGCCAAAATTTCTCCTGTAGAGGGGAACCGCACTTCTCCGACGGCGTTCACCGCTACGATTGCACCTACGACGAGACCATTTGGCAGACGGCGAGAAGCTGTTCCTAGTCCACCCTTCATCGCTCGCTTCATCCCAGCCATTTTTCCAACTGTCGCACCCGTCCCTGCCCCTACATTTCCTTGCTGGACTGGCTGTTTGCTAGCAAGGCGCGCCGCCTCGTAGCCCATCAGCTGATCCGGACGGATTTTTGCACTGCCGATCGATAAATCAAAAATAACTGCAGCTGGAATGATAGGGACGACGCCCACCCCGACATTGTACCCTTGGCCCTGTTCTTCCATATAACGCATGACACCGCTTGCTGCATCCAAGCCATAGGCACTGCCCCCTGTTAAAACGACAGCATTGACCTCTTGGACAGAATTGATCGGATTTAACAAATCCGTTTCTCGTGTCCCAGGAGCAGAACCCCGTACATCTACCCCGCACGCTGATCCTTTTTCCAGCACAATGACTGTACAGCCAGTCAAGGCTTCCTCATTTTGGACTTGTCCGACTTTTACGCCAGGAACATCGACGATCGTACCACTTGCAAGCTTTGGAGAACGGGGAGAACCTTCATCCTTCCCACGAGCAATTCCAAGTGTCAGAAGAGAAGCAGGTACAGCCGCAGTCAACCCCAGCATCGCCGTTTTTTGGAGGAACTTCCGTCTGGTTACGGATGATTTTTGTAATTGCCTTGCATCCTTCCAATCCTTGGTCATAGTCATAACCGCCCTTCGTCAAGTTCATTTAAATATTTTGAAATTTCAGTCTTATCATAACATAACTTGATTATCTTGACAGGCAGTTATTCCTATTGCTGTTGCGTTATGTAAAATTAAAGATGGGGTTATTGCTGTCCAATGTTATGTTATGCATGTTTGATCACCATTCCTTATCCGCGATGTTTTGTCCTATCTTTCCTGCCAAACTGATTCCCTCTTACCTTCGGAGCCTATATTTATGTCCATTCACGATTCTAAAGTGAACATCGATTTTTTCGAGAGTAGTGGGGTTCAATGGAAGGGTACCTTCAACACTTAGCTCTCTCCATCGTTTCGGATCTTTCTTATAGAGAAAGACACCCAATTGAAGCAAATCCGCATGTAGCTCCAATCCACGATTATAAAACTCCCTTATCTCTTTCTTAACAGTTTGTCCTACAAGCTTTTCGATTTTGTCATATGGTACATCCTGTTGCACCTGAACAAGTTCCCCTGTCAAAGACAGCGACAATGCAAAACGCAACTTTCCTTGAACCACTTTTGCACGGATATCGTAATCGGATCTTTTCACCATCAATGTTGTGGCAGGTTTTGAATCTTGCTCGATTGTTATGTTAGATTGCTTAAAATGTCGATATGTCCAGCGCCCCATCCTTGCCTCTCTCTGATTAATCCAACCCTTGTAGCGATAACCACTCATGATGAAATGTCCATTTAATTCAAGCAAAGGGATCGCTTTCTTATTCTCTTGCCAGGTCTTCGAAGTTATCTGAATGGATGGGATCAATACCGTTGAATTCGGTTCATTCAGCTCCGCAATCAGATCATTCATGTAAAGTATTCGTTCGTTGGAAAATTGTTCATACTGATCCTGCGGATTACTCAAAATACTATTCAGGTTACTTACATCAAAAATGGTGTGGGTAGATAACAAATTAGCCAAGCTTTCTCTTGTTGCAAATACCCATTTCGAATACCGCATATCTCGATGACGAGTTACCACATCAATGATTTCTGCTAATTTTCCCTCTCGAAGGATATTTTCAGTGACAACAATAGAATAAACATGTCCCCAGAATTCACGCCGCTGACTACTTTTCGAGATTTGCTCCATCGCTGCAATAAATGACGTTCCCTGACCTCTTCCTACAGATATCTTTGCTTTTGATACTATTCCTTCGGTTTTGGCAGTGCTTTCGAAGTTCAAGATTTGGGCGAAGACCTCCATACTCCCATTTTTGTAATCAACACCAAAAGCTGTTATATAATTTTGATTCTCGATTTCTTTTGCATCCCAACAGCCCTCTAGAATGAAGATGAATACGAATGAAATAACGAGGGCCATAACTATTTTTTTCATGATCGTTTTTCTCCACCTTCAGAATGTTTATGAGCCGACAACCCATTTTTGGAAAATGGCGGTCGTATGAATCGAAAAAATCCATTCTTACTATTTATTTTTTCTGATGGAAAAAAGGGAGACCCAAACGAATGCAAATTCAGCAAATACAACAAAACAAACAGTAGAGCCAAGACTGTTCCGTAAATACCCAACCATGCTGAAAAAAGAAGAACGCCCACACGTAAAATTCGAACTGCCCCCTGCAAACTGATATTAACTAAAGTAGAGCTTGCTACAAATGAAAAAGCAGCAATTACTGTCATACCTGGAGACAATAGTCCCGATTTTAATGCGGCGTCTCCAATAATGAATCCACCCACTACTGTAATAGTAGAACCGATAGGAGTCGGAAGTCGTGCTATGGCTTCTCTAAAGATATCCAGCAAAGTTAATATCAACAGCATTTCTATAATAGCCGGAATCGGTAGCCCCCTCCTCGATAAACCAATCGTCGCCAAAAGCGGAAACGGAAGCTGATCCTGATTGTACATCAATAATGCAACATAGAAGCCCGGGATAAAGAAAGCAAAGAAAAAACAGAGAAAGCGGATGAATCGTCCGACAGTCGCAACAATATAATGGTAGTAAGAATCCTCTGGACTGAGAAATTGATCCGCTAAAGTAATGGGGCCTATGGTAGCGGTCGGAGTTCCTTCAAAAATAAGCAGAAATTTACCTCGAAGCAGTCGTTCGGAGGCAAAGTCAGGCCTTCCCGTATAGTCATTCAATTGAAAAAAAGAATAGCGGCAATCCGATACCAGATCTTCTAATCGGCCACTTCCCCCTGTCAATGTTGTGTTCTCTAAGTGAAGAAGTCTATTACGAATGACATTGAGAGAATGTGGAGGCACTCGATCAGAAACATACAATAAGGCAATGCGTGTTCGCTGCAAGCCGTTCGCAGTATAAATTTGAACGTGCAGCTTCTCGGTGGACAGGCGCTTTCTCACAAGTGCGATATTTGTATCCAGTTCCTCTACGAAACCATCACGTGCCCCACGTATGGTTGGTTCAACAGGGCTTTCTTCCGGATTACGTGTAGGTTTTTGACTTATATCCAGACTTATTAAAGAAGAATCTTTTTCCAAAAAAACGAGGAGTTTCCCATTAAATAGATTGGCGGAAATCTCACCTTCTTCCAGTGTGGGCACCAATATCACAGCACCCATTTCGTGCTGAAATCTTGTCCAGCCTGAATCGCCTTTTTCGAGCAAATCAATGAGTCTCGGAACAACAGACTCGCGCAAACGCTTCATATCGATTAAAGCCGACTGGTAAAACAGGTGCACAATCTGACCATGGTTGGAAAATTGTTGCATTTGTATGTCAGCGCATGATTCCATGAGTTCTTTCATTCTTACGAGAAAGCTTTCCTTCATCCCGAGCTCACTCCTCTTTTCTTGCTCATGACAATTAGGACAAAAAGAATGCCGGAAAATAGAAGAGTAAACCATACGGCCACTGGAAAATACCATTGAGCTAGGAATTCATAAAACAATTTATCGTTGTATGGTAGGCTTACTACGGCAAACATTGAAAAAGCAAAGCCTAGAACGATACCATTTGATCTTTTTACACAAGGATGAGGGAGTACATTTTTTAGAATGAGCAAAGCCAAAGCAATGCGAATAAAAGCTCCGGCCAACCATTGATATACCGCAAAAAAATCGACATGGTCAATGTACTTACCTATTTGCAACAGTCGCCACTCTTCAAATGCCGGAAACCGTTGTTTACTTGCTTCTACAATACCGAACTCCGCAATTGCCCCGATTAAAGGTCCAATAGTTAAACCGCAAAGCAACCATAAAAGAAGAATAAGCTTACTTGTCTTAGGCGTTTTGATAAGAAAGGGTTGCATGAATAAAATCAATACAATTTCCAACAAGCCTCCACTAATGTAAATCAATCCTTGTACAACTGGCGAATAGCCGTTCTCTAAAATCGGTAGCAAATGAGAATAATTTTTGCGAGGAATATTGGCTGTACTTACAAAAAAGCCTAATAGTACGACAAATGGTAGAAGAAATACAGACGCCCTGGCAATGACATTAAAACCAGACATAGCCGCCCATCCACAAGCAACCATGAGCCAAAGTGCCAAAAACCATACGGGTGTATCAGGTAGAAGCATGGTTTTCACCCATGCAATCGTCTCAACCAAAGTTACGGTTCCGAAAAAAAAGACATAGATCATGGCTGGAATAAGGAGCAAATAAGATACGATTCGTCCAAAACGTATTTGAATCCAGGTATGTAACGGTTCCATATTTGTACTCCACATGAGATACCGAATAAGAGGAGCCCACAAGCATACGAGAATAGTTGCTGCCAATACTGATACCCAGGAGCTTCGTCCTGCCGTACTTAATAAAAATGGGATGACCGTGACATGATTCATAAGTCCAGAAGACAATAGAAAGATCATGATTACTTGGTTGAATGGAATGGATTTCAGATGGTTGTCCATAATAACTTCCTTTTTCTACCCTTTAGTGTCATCATGGAGTAATCTTCCCTTAATGGTACATATTATGCTGAGAAATTCCTTTAATGGATGCTGTTGGCACGAGCGGAAAGATTGTAATCTTTTTTCGTAAGCCGATTTTCATTATTTGCGAATGCCGTCCAGATTTCCTCTTATTTCATTTTTGCAATAGTCCGATCATATTTCCGAATTGGTCAGCAGTAAATTGCAGTGCTAGAATGATCAATAACGATATTCCTGCTTTTTACTGCAAAGGTTGTGACAGAAAAATGGAATTTTCATGGAAACGTAATTTGATTGTGTTATGGATTGGGGTATTTTTCTGTAGCACCGCCTACTCCATCTCCATCCCTTTCCTGCCCATCTTCTTGCATACTTCACTGGGGGTCAATGAGCATCT
This sequence comes from Brevibacillus fortis, assembly GCF_003013395.1. Taxonomy (GTDB): domain Bacteria; phylum Bacillota; class Bacilli; order Brevibacillales; family Brevibacillaceae; genus Brevibacillus; species Brevibacillus fortis. Next base: position 288,811 of record NZ_PXZM01000003.1, read on the forward strand.
GGAAGCCTGGTCCGGCATTTCGTTTGGCATCACGTTTTTAGCAAGTGCACTCATTTCACCATTTTGGGGCTCTCTTGCGGACAAATATGGACGAAAGCCTATGTTGATTCGCTCTGGATTTAGCCTCGCTTTGTTGTACTTTTTGACTTATTTGATTACGGACCCCTATTTGTTTCTTGTGTTACGGATCTTCCAGGGCTTGCTTGCCGGCTATGTTCCTGCCGCCATTGCGCTGGTAGCGACGAATACACCAGAAAAAAACGTCGGTTACGCGCTAGGGATTATGGCGACTTCGGGAGCAACAGGAGGAATCATCGGTCCTTTGGTTGGCGGTGTCGTCAGTCATGTGTGGGGAAACGCCGAAGCTTTCATTTTTTCAGGATTTGTCGTGCTCGTAGCAGCGCTGATCGCAACTTTCTTTGTGAAGGAAACGAACTTGAACCGCTCTGGCACCCGCTCGAGTGTACGGGAAGATTTGCGCGCTGCGCTGGCAAACCGTCCGTTGATGTCCATACTCGGTATGAGCTTGATGGTCACGATTTCCGTTATGCTACTTGAACCTTTATTAACTGTCTATGTCATGCAATTGGGCGCTTCGCAGCAAAATGCTTCCCTTAGCTCTGGCATCATTTTTGCGGCAGTGGGCATCGCGACGGTCATTGCTGCTCCACAGTGGGGTAAGCTCGGGACAAAGGTCGGCTATTCCAAAATCTTGTTCATTGGCTTAATGGGTGGAGCGATCGGAAATTTACTGCAATTTTTCTTCACCAATCTGTATGGATTTGGCATTTTGCGATTCGCGTACGGACTGTTTTTTGCCGCTGTTTATCCTTCGATCAACGCTATGATTGTAAAAGTCACGGAACCAGAATTTCGCGGCAGAGCATTTAGCTTGAACCAATCCTCAACGCAGCTCGCGACCATGATGGGGCCGATCATTGGCGGCTTTCTCGGAGGACTCATCCCGATTCGCTTCGTATTTATCATCAATGGTATTGCGCTGTTGATTACGGCCATCATAATTCGATCCAAACGATCACAATTGGCCGGACAGCCGTTAAAGCAGCAGGCAACTGAGCGTCAGCTAGCGACGAAGTAACGCGTTGCTTTCCAAGCGGAAACTCCCTTTCAGGCATGCCGGTGAGAACCTGGCGATGACAGAAGGGAGTTTTTTCACGTCCTTTTCTTCTTCTAGCCTATTCGCTACAATAGTAGGAACTGGGAGAGTGAGCTAGGAGATTCTGACGGCCCTGAAATTAACTCGTACGCCATGGACCTACCCGCATAGTCCGATTTGACGAGGCCACTTACCTTACGCAATAAGTGACTGACTATTTTGTGATTTTCATTTCAATGGGGGAAAGGGGAACAGATCCATGTCGGGAAAAACGGTGATTATACTTATTCTTATCATTATTGGGCTCATCTGCGTCAACCTGTTTGTCTCAAATGGTTTTATTCGCCTGCTGGCAATCGCAGGAATCTTAGGAATTACCTTTGTTTTGCAGGGGGCCGTGATTCGAAGGAAGTAAGGCAGATGCCAATTCCTCTCCCATCCGCCGCCTCTCCACGATTAACGACGAGATTTCTCAAGCTTGCTGCTGATAACCGTGAGAGCAGCTGCCCCAAGCACCATCACACCGCCGACCCAAGGTGTATGAATCAATCCAATCGTATCGACAATGATTCCTCCCACGAAGGCGCCAATCGCAATGCCGAGATTGCAATAAAAAAGCCGGGAAGACTGTCTTCCCGACTCATTACCTTATCTCTCTTGCAGCGCTACTTTTAAACCTAACACGATGTAAACAGAACCTACGATCTTGCCACTCCAGCGGCCCAGCCAGGAAATTCGCTTCACCAGATGCCCCAATGGTCTAATGCTGATCGCAATCAACGCGGTGTAAAAGAACCCCAAGATGGCGAAAATCAGTCCCAAGACGAGAAACTGGAGAATGGCTTCCCCTCGCTCTGGATGTACGAATTGCGGCAGAAACGCCAGAAAGAACAACGCCGTCTTCGGATTCAGAACTTCCGCGAGGATGGCTTGCCCATACGATTGCAGCGGTGGCAACGGAGTTACTTTTGGCAGCTCTGGATCAACCGGCTTTTCAAGCATGGCCCGAACCCCTAAGTAAACCAAGTAAGCCGCTCCCGCGAATTTTACGAGATTGAATGCCCATGCAGATGTCATCAAAATCGCTGATAAACCGACCGCAGCAAAAATCGTATGAATGAAGTCCCCGGTGGCAATACCCAGCCCTGCCATAATCCCTGCTTTACGTCCTCCCTGTACGGTACGCGTCGCGGTTAACAGGACAGCGGGTCCTGGAATTAAAAAGAGGCCGATCACAACAGCCAAAAATGCTCCCATGGTAGTCCAATCAAACATGTGCTCTCCCTCTTTGTATCGAATATTCAAATTCTCTTCCTATCATAAACGAAGTGTAGCTAGAACGATACGGTTTAGGCTTACTTTTCGACCTCATGAGCTTGTGGCGGAAACAAAATCGTAATGGTCGTCCCCTCGCCCACTCTGCTATCCAACGAGATGCTTCCCTTATGTGCTTCCACAATCCCTTTCACAATCGTCAAACCCAATCCTGCTCCGCCGCGTTCTCTTGCTCGTGAGCGATCTCCCCGATAAAAACGCTCAAAGACGTAGGGAAGGTCCTTTTGATCGATGCCCGTGCCGCTGTCCTTCACTTGCATACGGACCATTGTACTCGGTTTGTCTACAGTGACCACGACTTCTCCTCCCGCTGGTGTATGCTTGCAGGCATTCGTCAACAAATTGGCCACGATTTGCGCCAGTCTCTGCCTGTCCCCTTTGATCCAGACAGCGTGATCTCCGTTGAAGTGAAAATTCACTTGAGCACGGGCAAAGGTAGCACTCATCGACTCGGTGACTTCTTTGACAACCTCACGCAGATCCACCGCTTCACTGCGCATTTGCAAGGAGCCCGACTCCACCTGGATCACCTGATCCAAATCGCGAACGAGACGGCTTAAACGCAGTACTTCAGACCTTGTGCTTTCGAGATTTTTGGGAGTTGCTTCCCATATGCCGTCGATCATTCCCTCTACTTGGGCAAGCAAGGTGTTCAGTGGTGTTCGCAATTCATGGGCGATATCGGAGGTCAGTCGCTTGCGCAGCTCCTCCTGGTGCTCAAGACTTTGGACGAGGTTGTTAAAAGCAGCGACCAATGAAGTCACTTCATCCTTGCCACGAGGCTCCGGAACGCGTATGGACAGATTGCCCCGCGCGACTCGTTGTGCTGCTGTGCTCACTTGTACGACTGGACGAACCATGGTCCGGGCGAGCGGTATGCTGATGATGATAACCAGAATGAGCAGCACAGCCATCGTCCACAGCGTCGTGTTTTTATGCGCCCATTGAAAATGGCTTTCCAAGGTCATATACGCACTCCGATCATCGTGGCTGATCACTAGTTGCCCGATCATGACACCCTTACTCACAAGGGGAATCTTGTCTACACTGTAATGGCTATTATGGACTGGCCGCTTGCCCCACTCCTTTTGCACTTGTTGCTGTTGATCGAGTAAGGTGATATGCAATCCCAAGACCGCTGAAACCGCTTCAAGCTTATGGTAGGCATCCGCTCCCCAGCCTTGATTGTCCTGATACGCCTGGAGTGCGAGACGCGATATTTCTTGGTTATGCTGATTTCTCACTTCATTGGCATACATTGAAAAATGAACATCCATTTCCTTTACGGACAGCAAAGAGGAAAATAGAACAGCGCATGCGCCGACTGTCATGATCACAAAGGCGAGCTTCACCCATATATGCTTCATCTTGGCCTCACTTCTTCATGGGATCGTCAAAGCGATAGCCCAATCCATAAACCGTCTTGATATATTCCGGCTGCTTCGCGTCTGCCTCTATCTTTTGGCGAAGATTTTTGATATGCGTATCGATGGTTCGGTCGTATCCTTCAAAATCAAAGCCCATCACCTCACGCACGAGCTCCTCCCTGCCCCACGTTCTTCCTGGATAGCGGACAAGCGTTGTGAGCAAGCGGTACTCATTCGGCGTAACCTCCAAAGCGACTCCATTTTTCGTCACTCTCTTCTCATTCATCGATATAGTCAAGTCTCCCACCTCGACGAAATCAGATAGTGTTGAATAATCGCCCGCACGACGCATAATGGCTCGAACACGCGCTACGAGTTCTCTCGGGCTAAACGGCTTGATCAAATAGTCATCAGCGCCAATCGTAAGCCCGCGAATCCGATCCGCCTCTCCACTTTTCGCCGTTAGCATCAAGATCGGGACACGGGACTCTTTGCGAATTTGGATACAGACTTCTTCTCCGCTCAGATCGGGAAGCATCAGGTCCAAAATGATACAGGTGAAGGAGACCGTCGTGGCCATTTCGACTGCTTCCTTGCCTGTTTGAGCGGTCAGAACATGATAGCCTTCCTTTTGCAGATAGGAGGACAATATTTCTAAAATTTGCGGCTCATCATCGACTAGCAGGATCGTAGACATGTGAATCCCCCTTACTCCTCTTGTGTTTGATCCTTTCCTTTTTTCCAGAAAAGCAAAAAGACGAGTGCACCTGCTAGTAAGGCAAAGAGCAAGCGAAACTTGTTTTCACTAAACGTAATCAAATCATGTCCGACGAATGTTTCAAATACCATCGACGGCACTTTTCCAAGCAAGGTCGCAACTAAAAATTGCGCGAAGGTGATATTCGTCAAAGCCGCACCCAAATTGATCACACCGGAAGGCATCATCGGGTTCAAGCGGAGCAAAACGATGGCAAGGCATTTGCGAAAACTCGTCGTTCCATTGATGGCATGTACCCATTTGAACGATTTCAGCTTTTGGCGCCGATCTGCTTTTTTTATCGTGTAGCGATAAAGGAAAAAGGCGATGCAAGCACCCACCACCTCTCCCGTTAAGGAAATCAAGAACCCTCCGTACAGGCCAAACACTACCGCATTCGCACCCGATAAAAAAATGGACGGCAATACACCTGCCACACTGATCACGATGTTCAATAATATACTGCCGATAATCCCCAGCATCCCCAGAGAGCGAATCCATTCTGCTAGGGCTTCTATATTCGTTATCCAATCCATCTTGTCTGTATGACTCCCCTCTGCAACTCTCTCTCTAGAGTAAACGAAACTTGTGAAGAAATCATGGAAAAAAGTAATCAGTCGTAGCCTGATCGACTACGACTGATTGCTTTTTTCACATTATTCTTCTGAGATCGCAATGTACAAATCCACTTGCGTGTTGTTGGGGTCAGCGCAGCGCACTCCGTCATATCGCTCGAAATCTCCGGTAAATGTCCGCTTGTTCCCCGGTTGATGGGACCACTCCCACACTTTCGCCCACGCTTCCATCACAACCTCTACCATCGGGCCTACTCGCGTCGTAAATACTGCATAGGTAGAAGCCGGCAGCGTCTTGACCGTAAGCTCAGCAGGCAGCTCCCCGTTTTTTTCTACGACGGTTCCTACTAACAAGGAGTACTCGCCTGTCTCGTCACTCTCGTAATCGGAATACACACCCAGAACAACACCTGGTTCTTTTTGGTGGGGAGTTTTGAAAGGATGCTCTTCTTGATAATAACGCTGCCACAGTTCTCCGATTTTCGCATTCGGTCCGCATTCTGCCTCATTCGTAGTCCGAATTTGTAAGCCTGCCACACGCATTTCATCCAGTTTGACAATCGTTGGGTTCATCATTAACCACGCTCCTGTAAGAGTTTGTTTACATGACTTAGTATAACGACCTTACCCTGACAACTATCTGTCAACGTTCCAACGCTTATTCATAAAGTTTTGCCATTTTTATTACCGTCTCACCAATTCTCTGCCTCACATGCGCAGGCTCATGTACACACAGGGCATCGCCAAAGCTAAGCAGCATTCCGTTTAACCACTCATCGTCTGTCATCGTCGTTCGTACCAGCAACGAGCCATCCTGCATCGTCTCTATCGTCTCTGGTTCAAACATATCCCGCACCCTTACATGTACACGCGACGCAAATTGGAGGACAAGAGAAATGCGCTCCGCTGTATCCCATTCTTCGAGCCATTCCAGTTTATCTACGTGATACGGGCGAGGCGAAAACTCCTCTGACAGCACAGACATGTCTGCAATCCGCGATAAGCGAAACAGACGATCCTCCTGGCGCTGTAAACAATAGCCATACACGTACCACACATAGCCCTTGATTATCAGTGTGACAGGTTCAATAGTGCGCTCTGTCGCATCGCCTTGTATTTTCGTATAGGTGATCCGCACGCGAAGTCTTTTCTCGATGGATTCTCGCAGCTTGTTTACTTTTTCGGCGATCGCCGGTGTACTGCCCCACGGGTTAAAATCATAAACGACAGGATGTGCACTTCCTTGCAGGGAGGACGGTGCAGTGGTGAGCAACGCTTTTATTTTTTCCAAAAGCTGTCCGATTTGCTTATCGTCTGTAGAGGAATGAACCCCTTTTAGTGCAGCAATCACTGCGACCAGCTCGTCCAAGGATAAGTATTGCCGATCGATTGTAAAATTCTCCATGATCTCGTATCCGCCGCTTGCCCCAGGGTACGCTACGATTGGAATTCCTGCTGCATTAATGGTTTCCAGATCCCGATAGACGGTACGCAAGGATACTTCAAAGTGGTCGGATAGTTCACGGGCGCTCACACGGCGTTTATTCAACAGCATGATGACAATAGCAAGTAGCCGTTCTACCTTCATGATTGCCCCCACTTTTCTTTTGAGTCAACATAGTGGTGGAAAAGAAAAAGCACAGTTCTCTTCGACTCTGACACGCCAGCAGGGGGGATTGACTGTTCGTCTCCACTTCAAAAAGGGGACCGTCGAGCCAAAGCCACCCTACGGGCGGAAGTTTCTCGAGGGAGAAGTGTTCGACAAGCGTGGTCCCCTTTTTCAAGTTCCGACTGGGTAGGCGTTGTCAAGGTCTACGAGCCCTATGCTTTTTCTTTTCGCCAGCTTTGTTGGTTTATCGATGCATTTTAGAACGTAGAAGCTCATTATGTATCAATGATCATACAAAAAAGGAATCTGCAGCCTAAACTTGCTGCACATTCCCTTTTGCCTTGCTTCCTTCGAAACTATACGCCCATACGTCTGCGTTGATTGTTTGGTTTTTTAGTAAGCTGGCTTTTCATACTCTGATTTTGCGCCTTTTGATTCAACGGATTATTGGCTTGTGCTTGCGCTTGTTTTTTCTCAGCCATTTTGCGCTTCATCGCTTCTTGCAGGCTGATCTTCCCAGGCTTTTGCTCAGTGGTTTCTTTTTCGTTTTGGTTTGGCTCCGTCATGCGTAGCAACTCCTCATAGAAATTGGTTATCTTCTATGTATTCTAGTGCAAGACAGGAGGAAGCGCCAGTGGGAATCTACCCTTTATTCGCCCGAAGCTGTGATAATTTTACACCGCTCGCCTGGTACTTCAAAATTTCCTCCAAAAGCTCTGCAAGGTACGCACCCGCTTCAATCGGCAGTGTGCCACCCTTATGAATATTAGAAATAACCGTACGATCTGATTCTACCGTATTCGCATCCGGTTTGTAAATCATGTAAGCGCTGAGACTTTCTGCCGTTGCAAGCCCTGGTCGCTCCCCAATCAAGGAAATGACGACCTTGCAATTGACAATGGACGCGACCTGGTCCTGAATCCACACGCGGCCTTTGTGAATGAACACCGGTTTCCCGACACTGATGTTTCGCATGGACAGACCCTGCATCAATGCAGGCAAGAGGTCTGGAATGGTCGCTTCACATGCAGAGGTGCTAAGTCCGTCCGAGATGACGATTTGCACGTCTTTGTTTTTATCCCCATTCTGCTCCAGCCAGCGAGCGGACTCATCCGATAGCATTCGTCCTGAGTCGAGGTTCATTAAATACTCCTCCATGCTCGTCGCTCTTGAATGGAGGACAGGTAGCTGCAGGCTCTCGATCAGCTGCGGACTGATGGTTTTCATGACCGCATCGCGTGCTGCTGCCTGATCAATACGAAATTGGAGGTAGCTTCCCGTCTTCATCCGGGTACCCGCCCGACCGATACCGATGCGAGCCGGCGTTCGTTTCATGGCTTGCTCCAATGCTTCTGGATTGTTTGGGTTCTTTACCCCGCATTGCTTTTGCTCAGGAAAATCAATCACGCCCTGACCTATTTTGGACAGCTCATCCATTACGCGCTGGACCAAATCGTCCATATTGATCTGTTTCATCATGCTTACCTCCCCACTCGTTAGTCAAAAATGGTTAAATCGCCTGCACGCTCTGTCAAACGACCATTTTCCATAATGCCCATTTTTTCCAACCATTTCTCGAATTCTCGGAGAGGTCGCAGTCCCAAGAGCTCGCGGTAGCTGGCGTCATCGTGGTAGCTCGTGTCCTGGTAACTGAGCATGACATCGTCCCCACCTGGTACGCCCATATAAAAATTCGCCCCTGCCAAGGTCGTCAGCATCCCTGCAATCTCCTGGTCATTTTGATCCGCATACATGTGATTCGTATAGGTAGGAGCGATTCCCATCGGCAAACCATGCAGCTTGCCCATGAACAAATCCTCCAGATCAGCACGAATCATCTGTCTGCCATCATAGAGTGTTTCTGGTCCGATAAAGCCTGAGACGTTATTGACCATAAACGGCTTCCAGTGACGGCAAAGACCGTACGTACGCGCTTCCAGCGTCTGCATATCGACGCCTTCATGGGAGTCCAGCGACACTTCTGAGCCTTGTCCTGTCTCAAAATACATGACGTTCGGTCCCGACGCTGTGCCTTTTCGGAGCATCAAATCCATGGCCTCATCCAAAATCTCCTTGTTCACGCCAAACGCATCATTCGCTCGCTGTGAGCCTGCCAGACTTTGGAACATCAAGGAAATAGGCGCTCCACCGCGAAGAGCCTGCATCTGTGTTGTGATGTGGGCCAATACGCAGTTTTGCGTTGGGATTTCCCACTTTTGCATGAAATCATGTGTCATTTTCAACAGCTTGGTAACGCTTTCAACGGAGTCATTATTGGGGTTAATTCCAATAACAGCGTCTCCTGATCCATATGACAAGCCTTCCTTCATTGAAGCCAAAATGCCATCGGGATCGTCGATTGGGTGATTCGGCTGACAACGGAACGCAAGTCTTCCTGGCTCGCCAATCAGTGTGTTGCAATATGCTTGATGCTTCATTTTTTGCGAAGCCATAACCAGATCGATGCTGGACATCAGCTTGGCAGTAGCGGAAATCATCTCGCTAGTGAGTCCACGGCTAATTCTTGTGAGCTCAGGCATTCCTGTGGAAAACGACAAGATGTACTCCCGCAGCTCTCCTACTGTCCAATTTTTAATCTCATCGTAAATGGAGAGATTGATATCATCATAAATGATCCGTGTCACTTCGTCTTTTTCGTACGGAATGACTGGGTTTTCATATATATCACGAAGTTGCATTTCGCTTAATACGACTTTGGCCGCCATCCGCTCCAGTGCGGAAGTGGCTGCTAGTTTACTCATGTGATCGCCAGACTTTTCTTCACTCGCTTTTGCCAATACATCACGAACCGAAGTAAACTGGTAATGCTGTTTTCGTACAACGCAAGCCAATTTCATCTCTAGCTTCACTCACTTTCTTTTCAACTTTCCTGCCTTCTATCTCACGGAACGTAAAAAAGCGCTTCGAAACATAAGACGAAATGCTCGCCTAGGTCCAAGCGCCGTTGCTCTTCCTACGATTCACTTTTTTGCGTTCATTGTTTGCCCGTAAGCACGAACTCTACTGCCGGTAGCAGTTCTTCTTCCATGACGGGTTTGACTAGATAGGCACATATCCCTTTCGCTTTGGCTTGCGTGACCATGTCCTTTTGACTGTAAGCAGTCAAGAGAATGATAGCCGCGTCCGAATGCTCTCGGATAATCCCAGTCGCTGTCAAACCGTCCATAATTGGCATTTTGACATCCATAATAATGAGATGCGGGTTCCACATTTGCGTCAATCGAACGGCCTCTTTGCCGTTTTTTCCTTCAGCTACGACGTTATATCCCTGCTCTTGCAACATCTCGACCAGGTCCATACGTGTAATGGGGTCGTCGTCTATGATGATGACTCGATAATGCTGACGCAATACTCCACCTCCCGATCACCAGTGAACGGACGTGCCAACTGCTCATCATTTCCATACGCAACCGACGCCGTTGTCGGTTTCTTGCATATTTCTGAATACATTTATTATATCTATATTTTCTGGCTAATTCCAGCTTAAATCCAGTCTATGGATGTCAGAGAGGGTTGCTTCTACGATCCATCCGTTTCTCTTAAAAGCGCCCCTCTTACGGTACTCTTCTCGCAGAGGCGTGTCATCGCCTTTAAAAAATCAATGTACGATTTTCGGCTGCAGCCATTTTTGGTGAGCGATAAAATGAAAACATAAAGATGGAGGGGGAAACAAATGATAACGGCCGAGATGAAGTCCGAGTATTATCAGGCTTTACTGGATAAAAATTCAGAATATGAAGGGGTCTTTTTTGTTGGAGTCAAAACAACCGGTGTATTCTGTCGCCCGACATGTCCAGCAAGAAAACCTAAGTTTGTTAATTGTGAGTTTTTTGATCATGCCAAACAAGCACTTCTGGCCTCATTCCGGCCCTGCCAGCGTTGCCGTCCGCTTTCACATCCCAATCATGTTTCAGAGCTTGTGCGTCTGCTAGTAAACGCTGTAGAAGAAAACCCCGAGCAGCGCTGGACGGAAAAAGACTTTCAAAGATTATCCGTGGACGCTTCAACTGCCCGCCGCCAATTCAAAAAGCGTTTTGGCATGACGTTTGTTGAATATGCAAGGGCACGACGTATGGGTATCGCACTGAAAGAAATCAGAGAAGGAAAAGCAATCATCGATGCTCAACTAACCACCGGTTACGAGTCCAGCAGTGGTTTTCGAGACGCATTTTCACGAATTATGGGGGCAGCACCTACTCTTCTTGGAGATCATCATGTCTTAAAGGCATCGTGGCTGGATACGCGACTCGGTCCCATGATAGCCATCGCGGATGAAGAAGCACTATATCTACTTGAATTCATTGATCGCCGCGGCTTGGAACGAGAAGTTGAACGTCTTAGACAAAGAACGAAGTCAGCGATTATCCCTGGTTCCACAGCACCAATCCGTACGATTGAACGTGAGTTAGAGAAGTATTTTGACGGAAAGTTAACAGAATTTGCAACACCTTTGTTTTTGTGCGGATCGCCTTTTCAAAGAATGGTCTGGGAGTATTTACAAACGATCCCCCCCGGCCAAACTTCATCCTATTCCGATGTTGCAGCAGCTATTGGGAAACCAAGCGCCTTTCGTGCTGTCGCTCAAGCAAATGGTGCGAATCAGATAGCGATTGTCATTCCTTGTCACCGTGTCATCAACTCCAATGGTGATTTGGGTGGTTACGGAGGAGGACTTTCACGCAAACGCTGGCTGCTTCATCATGAAAAAGAAATGCAAAGGAGTGTACAAAATGACAACCGTACAATCGAATAAATGGGCCGTTTTATCTGTGGTCACGCTTGTTTCGTTCATTACCAATTTAGATGCGACGATTGTGGTTATCGGTCTTCCTGCTATCATGGAAGATCTGCGTATTCCGATCAACATCGGGATGTGGACCATCACCGCATTCTACATTATGAGTACACTCTTTTTACTTCCTGCTGGGCGTTGGTCCGATATGCTCGGAACCAAGCGCATTTTTTTATGGGGGATCGCCTTGTTCACTATTTCCACTGTGCTTTGCGGTCTGGCGAACTCCGGCGCAACACTGATCGGTGCACGGCTTCTTCAGGGGATAGGTGCAGCAATGGCAATGGCCTCAGCAACACCAATCCTCATACGGACATTCCCGCCGAATCAGCTCGGTATCGCTCTCGGGATAAACAACCTATCATGGGTGACTGGATCACTCATCGGTCCTGTGATCGGAGGCGCGCTTATCGGTGATTTTGGATGGCGATCCATCTTTTTCGTGGCCGTTCCCGTTGGAGTCATTGGTTTATTCGCTGGCCTACTCGTTCTCAAACACACGCCCCCCATCGAAAAGGGCAAGACCGACTGGCTAGGTATACTGACCTTTGGACCAGGTTTAGTCGCTTTGCTTATTGCTCTGTCTGAAGGGCAGACATGGGGCTGGGCGTCAGGAACTACCATTGGCCTCTTCGCAACCGCTCTACTTTTTGGGATAGCGTTCGTACTCGTTGAGCTACGTGTCCGGCATCCACTATTTCCTCTCAGCCTCTTCACCTATCGAAACTATTCGATAGGTCTAGGCATTACCATGAGTTACTGCATCGGCTATTTTGCCGTCGCCATTCTCCTGATGCTATATCTCCAAGGAGCGCATCGCTTAACTCCATTGGAAGCAGGACTACTATTACTCCCATTATCGATCCCCCAACTTTTCACGGCCCCATTTGGCGGGAAACTTGCCGACCGTTTCGGCCCTGTGCGCATGATTCTGTTAGGATCATTCCTGATCGGCTTCGCTCTTCTGCTCCTTGGACAGTTAGGTTCTCAGCTTTCGAACATGGCTGTGATTATTCCGCTTCTGATCATTTCCGCTGCCACTGGGCTGTCATGGCCATCGCTCGCGAAAGCGGTGCTGTCGGCTGCTCCTCAAGAGCGAGCCGGTTCCGCTTCCGGCATGTTTTGGACCGTGTACGAAATGTGTCGGGCAATTAGCCAGGCGCTTTCCTTGGTAGTCGTACAACTAAGCGTCAAGTCTGCATCCGTCTTGCCTCTATTCTCTAAAACGGGAGCTGGGGAGCTCGCCCACTCGAAGAGTGCCTTAATTCTTGCCACGAGCAACGGTTTCCGATTCTTCGCCATCTTCTTCGCTATCGCAATCGTTTTAGGATTTTTTCTCATGCGGCCGCAATTGAAGACAACTCGCTGGAAGGAAGAGCAAATAAACCAACGGTCCGGATGAGCAGTGTTTCTCCTCCAACTGGGGAACTCAGATCACCTCCCCCATCATTCAGATGGCGGGTGTCGACCCGATACTGGCCACTCCTTCCTCGCAAAAATGCCCTCGCATAGGCAAGGGCATTTTTGTTGTTACTGCGCTTTTTCGGTTATTTTTTGACGGAGGTTATCTACGAGCTCAGACATTTTCACTCCGCCCAAAATCTCCTCCATTGCATGCTGCGCACGGGTCAAAATCAACTCCAGCACAAACTGTATATTCGCTCCCACTGGACAATCGGGATTCGGTTGCTCATGGATGTGAAAAAGTTGCCCTTCTTCCACGACATCGACTGCACGGTAAATCTCAAGAAGCGTGATTTGATCCAGTTCCTTGGCGAGAGAAGCGCCGCCAGCTCCGGCACGTACATTCACGAGCCCAGCCTTCTTCAACAGCCCCAGCACACGTCGGATCACGACGGGATTCGTGTTCACGCTACCTGCGATCCATTCGGAAGTGCAATGCGAATTGGAATCAATGGAAAGCAGTGATAAGATGTGAACCGCAATGGAGAACCGGCTGCTGATTTTCATACGTTGTCACCCTTTCGTTGTAATGATTATAGTTACACCCTTTACGAGAAGTCAAGTTAACCATACCGTCACATTTCGTCACGTCGAACTTTTATCGATTCTACTATAATGACAGTGTCAAGTTTTCCCGTAATCTGGAAGGAGTGTTGACTAAAATGATACTTCCACAAATTGAAGTTACGCCTGCAACAGCCTTGCTAGATGTTCCCGTCCATATCACACTCAGCGGGTTTGTCCCGAATCAATTAATCACCCTTCATGCCACTCTGAAAAACGGGTTGCCTGGAGGAGATTTGACGGCATCCTCGCATGCCATCTTTCAAGCGGACGAAAATGGCTGTGTCGATTTGGTTTCCCAAGCTCCCTTATTTGGTACTTATGAGGGAATTGACCCTATGGGGCTTTTCTGGTCTACGAATGTCCAGACCATGCGTTTTTATCATCCCTATTCTCTAGACGACTTTCAGTTCACTCCACGCTCCACCGAGATAGAATTAACGGCAGAAGTCTACGATAAACCCGTAGCGAAAGCAGTGGTGAAACGTATTTTTGTCTCCCGCGACGTATCGATACAGAAAATACTCGACCATGGCCTGGTCGGCCTGTTTTTTTCAAAACCCCACACAGAGCAAAGACCCGCAATCGTCGTACTAGGTGGAAGCGAAGGCGGAATTGGCTCATGCTCCCAATTTGCTGCTTTGTTCGCCTCTCACGGCTATCCGGCACTAGCACTCGCTTACTTCCAATGCAATGATCTTCCAGACGAGATTCGCCAGATCCCGATCGAATATGTTCAACGCGCCATTCATTGGCTACAGCAGCGGCCCTCCGTACATCCTGATAAAATTACGTTATTCGGACGTTCAAAAGGTGCAGAATTGGCATTAGTCACAGCATCGATCGATCAACACGTACATGCTGTTGTTGCTTCGAGTCCCAGTTCTACTGTGAGTATCGGTACAGATAAGGCATTCGCTGGATCAGACACGTTCTCCCCACAATCCTCTTGGTCGTTTCAAGGAGAGCCTCTTCCATTCGTACCATGGACAGAGGAGCAGACAAAAGTCTCACAGGAACGGCTCGAGGCAGGTCAACGCATCGACCACATCCATGCCGAGGCCTGGGCAGCTTGTGAGTGGGTAGAGGATGCCGAGATTCCTGTAGAAAAAATCAATGGCCCAATCCTCTTCCTCTCCTCGGATGACGATCACTGGTGGCCAGCAGCAGAGCATTGCGAACATATGGTGCAACGGTTAAAGGATCATCAGTTTGCTCATTCGGTGGTGCATTTGCGTTACGCGGAAACAGGACATGGGATCCGTTTTCCTTACATACCGACTACCCGCACACAGCTCAATGGTGGTACGCCCAAAAACAACGCCTACGCATCCGAACACTCTTGGCGAGAGGTTCTTCAGTTTTTGGAACGGACTTTTCCAGGGTAAAAACAGGGAAAGCCTACTCGCATGACGAAGTAGGCATTACTCTCTATCATTTTAGAAAGGATGTATAGCCCTATGGACTGCCTATTTTGCAAAATCGTAAACGGAGACATTCCGTCTAAAAAAGTGTATGAGGACGAGCATGTATTGGCTTTTCACGACATTAATCCTGTGGCCCCTGTACACGTCCTGATGATCCCGAAAAAGCATATCCAATCCGTTCTAGCTATCGAGCCTGAGGACAAGGAGCTGATCGGTCACCTCCATCTGTCACTGCAAAAAGTAGCAGAAACAATGGGCGTGAACGAGGACGGATTCCGTATCGTGACCAACATTGGCAAACACGGACAACAAACCGTCTTCCATCTGCACTATCACCTTATCGGAGGCAGACAATTGGAGTGGCAGTTCTAATCAATTGCAACTACTACTCCCTATGAGAGGCAATGTGGCGGGCGATACCATCACCGTGAAATCTTCCATTTTCGATAAAAATGGCGTTTGCGTGATGGCCCGCCACAATGACTCCCGCTATATAGAGACCTGGGATGTTCGTCTCCATCGTTTCTGGATGATGTGTAGGGATTCCCGTTTCCTCGTCAATCATAACCCCTAATGAATGAAGGAATGTACGATCCGGACGGTATCCAATCAAAGAAAACACATGGTCATTGGCAAGCGTAATGACTTCCTCCCCTGTTTTCACCTTGATTGAACGCTCCTCGATACTCTCGACAGTTGCACCGAACAGCATGTCGATTCGTCCCTTTTTGATCAGACTCTCAAAAACAGGCCTTGTCCATGCCTTGACCTTGTCAGACAGCTCCGTTCGGCGACAAATCACCGTTACTTCTGCTCCTGCCCGCTCCAGCTCCATCGCCGCATCTACGGCAGAGTTGTTTCCCCCTACTACCGCTACTTTCAGCCCTGTATATGGATGCGCTTCCTTGTAGAAGGACGATACCTTCGGCAACTCCTCGCCCGGGACCTGTAGCAGATTCGGATTGTCAAAGTAACCTGTGGCGATCACCAAGTTTTTCGCTTCATACGTATGCGTTTTGGCAAATCGGTCTGTAGTCGTGACCTGAAAGCCAGCTGGCGTCTTCTTCGCTTCCGTCACCGTTTCATATACGTTCACGCGCAATTGTTCACGCGCTGCTACCAGTCGGTAGTAATTGAGTGCCTCCTGTCTGGTCGGCTTGTCGTTCGCCGTTGCAAAAGGTACGCCCCCAATCTCCAGTAAATCAGGTGTGCTATGAAAAATCATGTAGGTCGGGTAGCGATAAATCGAGTGGACGAGCGACCCTTTTTCAATAATGACGGGATCAAGTCCAGCCCGCCTGCAGGCAATTGCCGCTGCCAGTCCACAAGGCCCACCGCCTACAATCAGTACGTCTTCCATTTCTCTCCGCCTCGCTTCATTCTCTCTATTCTTATTCCTTCATCATATCATATCGTTTATCCAATAAAAGAGTTCGGGCACCCCTGTAAGGTTTCTACCAAAATCTAACCAATGAAAGATTGGTTCTCTCTTCTTATACTGGATGTATGATGAAAAAACAAAACATACATATTTGGTTAGTCTCCTTGGCTTTTTTGGTGTACGGTCTCTCTTTTGCAATGGGAGTTCCTTCATCAACAGCATCGACGAAAAATTTAAAAGATATCGCAAACAGCTATGCGATTGAGCAAATCCGTTCGCTGCATGCAGCAGGTGTCATCGCTGGGGATGAAAACGGGTATTTTCACCCGACTCGCCCGGTGACGCGTGCTGAGTTTGTCTCGATGCTCACACGCACGCTCGGTATTAAGCCGGTTGTCAGCAATGTCGCAGCTTATTCGGATGTCCCGAAAAACTCTTGGGCATACGGGTACGTACAAGCTGCTGCTGGACTTAACATCGCGAATGGCATCGGGCCTACTACTTTTGCTCCGAAGCGGACGATCTCTCGCGAAGAGGCAGCTGCGTTTCTCGTGCGCGCACTGGAACAGAGCATTTCGCCTTCTTACCAGCTTTCTGTGAAGGATGCCAATGCGATTTCGAGCTGGGCACGTGCCTCTGTTAGCCACGCCATGAAGAAGAAATGGTTGGTCGGCTATAACGGCTACTTCCGCCCGACTCAAGCACTATCAAGAGAAGAAACGGCTGTTATTTTGTATCGCATTCAGGAGAATCTGAAGAAGCAAAACGTTACAGCAAAACCGCTTGTCTCTCTCGGATGGCAATACCAATCCACGACAGAGGAATTCATTGCACAGGTCAAGAAAAGCGGAGTCAACACGCTGTCTCCGCGCTGGTACTTCCTGCAAAAGGACGGAACCATTAGCGACTTTACGGATGCCTCACTCGTTCATTGGGCACATGCAAATGGCAAGCAGGTGTGGCCGCTATTCGGAAACAAATTCGATTCCGCTGCTACCCACGCCATGCTGTCTAATCCCACTAAACGAAAAGCAGTCGTGCAAAAGCTTTCTTCGTACATTGATAAGTACCAGCTAGATGGGATCAACATTGATTTTGAAGGGTTCTCCCCTGCGGATCGCAACAACTTCACCTTGTTCATTCAGGAGCTCGCGACTGCTCTTCATGCAAAAGGTGCTGTACTCTCTGTAGATATTCCGCCTGATGGTGATTCAGACTGGAGCGATCCTTTTGATTTTGCTAAATTAGCAAAGCATGCGGATTATTTGGTAGTAATGGCCTATGAAGAGCATTGGGTAGGCGGATCAAAAGCAGGCTCCGTGGCATCCTTGCCTTGGTTTACGAAAGTCATTACCGACCTGCTGGACGAGGTTCCGACGCAAAAGCTGATCGTCGGAATGCCTCTATACACACGCGACTGGTATCAATCGAATGGAACATTAAAATCGACAGATATCAGCATCCCTCAGTCTTACCAGTTGCTCTCCCAATACAGAGCAAAAACAGTGTGGGACGATAAAATTGGACAATATCGTTCGACGTATCAAAAACAAGGCGTGACGCATACGATTTGGCTAGAAGAAAGCCGTTCGATTGGGCTCAAAGCTCAGGCTAGTCTCCAATGGCAAATTGGTGGGCTCGCGTACTGGTACGTAGGTTCTGAATCAACCGATATGTGGACAGCGATCGCGAATTCGATTACGCTCAAGCATGCACGCGAAAAACTGTAATCAAAAAAGCATCTCCGCCTGGTAACAGCCATGGCAGAGATGCTTTTTTCCTTTTTGGGGAGCCTTGCTACCTACTGAAAACAAGTCAATGCTCTTGAACACCCTCGGTATTATTTGACCAGCCCCAGCTTTCTATTTGTCGCTCTTCATTCCCAACACTGTTTGGGGTTCCCTTATTTGCGACAGCTTGTACTTCCTCGTTCTGCTGTGTATGATTGGTTCTCGATTTTTTGGGTAAATCCATGGTGCTCCTCCTTTGTTCTCATCTGCTTTCGCCAGCCATTCTGGAGCTTTGTTAATGTGCCCATACAAATGGAGGTGCATACAAACGTCAAAAACTGCCACCCTTGTGTACAGTCAACAAGAAATGGCAGTTTTCCTTTTTTACTATTCGTTTACCCGACTTGCTGGAGCAACTTTCCCCGCAGTTTTGCAAGCATGTCCTCGGTCATTTTGTCCAGGTCATACTCTGCTTTGAAGCCCCACTCTTGCAAGGCAGCCGTAGCATCGATAGAGTTCGGCCAGCTGTCGGCAATCGCCTGACGCACAGGATCGACCTCATAAGAGAGCGTAAACTCAGGAATGTGTTTACGGATCGCTGCCGCTACATCCTCTGGCTCAATGCTCATCGCCGTTACATTGAACGCATTACGGTGAATGAGCTTGGAGGCATCTGCTTCCATCAAGGAAACAATCGCGTTCAGCGCATCAGGCATATACATCATATCCATGTACGTGCCTTTGCCGATGTAGGACGTATACGCTCCATGTTGGATCGCCTTGTAGTAGATATCTACTGCGTAGTCCGTCGTACCACCACCTGGAGGCGCTACATACGAGATCAGACCTGGGAAGCGTACGCCGCGCGTATCTACCCCGAACTTTTGATAATAGTAATCGCAGAGCAACTCTCCAGATACCTTGTTTACACCATACATGGTCGTAGGACGTTGAATCGTGTCCTGCGGCGTATTGTCCTTCGGTGTCGTCGGACCAAATGCACCAATCGAGCTCGGCGTAAAGAACTGGCAGTTCAACTCACGCGCTGCTTCCAGAGCATTTACCAGACCGCCCATGTTCAGATTCCATGCCAAGAGAGGCTTAGCTTCTGCTGTTGCAGACAACAATGCAGCCAAATGCATGATCGTATCCACGCCATGTTTCTTCGCCAACTCAAACATCCGGTTCCCGTCGGTGACATCAAGAACTTCGAATGGACCCGATTGCACCACAGGATCGTCTTCGTTTTTCCGGATATCTGTGGCGATGACGTGGTCCGCTCCGTAAATATCGCGTAATTTCATGATGAGCTCGGAACCAATTTGTCCTAGCGCCCCGGTTACCAGAATTTTTTTCATTTCAGGATCCCCATTTCTTTCCCAACTTTTTCGTAGATGCTAAGGGCACGATCCAACATTTCTTTGCTATGTGCCGCTGTTGGCATATTCCGTACACGGCCCGTTCCTTTTGGTACAGTCGGGAATACGATCGCTTTCGCGTACACGCCCTCTTCATACAGTCGCTTGCTGAACTCTTGGGTCTGCTGTTCGTCTCCGATAATGCAAGGAGTGATAGGCGTTTCGCTATCGCCGATATTGAAGCCGAGTTCTTTCAAGCCTTTTTTGAGGTAGTGTCCGTTATCCCATAATTTGTCGTGCAGCTCTGTGCTGTTCATCAAAATATCGATAGCCGCAATGGAAGCAGCCACATCCGCTGGAGTCAGCGAAGTCGAGAACAGGAACGGTCTGCTGCGTACTTTGAGCCAGTCGATCAGCTCTTGACGTCCCGCTACATAACCGCCGACTACCCCGATTGCTTTGGAAAGGGTGCCGATTTGGAAGTCGATTTTATCAGACAAGCCAAAATGCTTAACTGTTCCTGCCCCTTTACCGAGAACACCAGAGCCGTGGGCATCGTCTACATACGTAATCAAGTCATATTCTTCGGCTACCTCTACGATTTCAGGCAGCTTGGCAACATCGCCATCCATTGAAAATACGCCGTCGGTAATGACCATCAGCTTTTTATATTTGCCGGACTCTTTTGCTTCCTTCGCTTTCGCACGCAGGTCATCGATATCCGAGTGATTCACACGGATAATTTGCGCACGAGACAGACGGCATCCATCAATAATGGAAGCGTGGTTCAACTCGTCAGATAGAATCGCATCGTCCTTGTCCATGACAGCAGAGATCGCAGCCATGTTGCAGTTAAAGCCAGATTGGTAAGCAATAGCAGCTTCTGTGTGCTTGAAGGCAGCGAGCTTTTCTTCCAGCTTTACATGCAAGTCCAAGGTACCATTAATCGTGCGTACAGCCCCTGCCCCTACGCCATATTTGCTTGCTGCTGCAATCGCAGCATCCACAAGGCGTTGATCAGTAGCCAAGCCCAGATAGTTATTGGAGGAGAGGTTGATCAGTTCTTTTCCTGCAATCGTAATGACAGGACCGTTCGCGCTTTGCAATGGATCAATGACGTTATACAGTCCCTTACTCTTCAAATCTGCCAAATTTTCATGTAAAAAATGTTCAAGTGTTTTGCTCGCCAACGAGAATCCCTCCATTAATTCAGCCATCGATTAGTAAGTTCCACAAAAACAATTGTTCACGCTGTATGGACATATCATTGTGATAAAATTCGCATTAAATCAACTTAATCTACAATCATCTTACCACCATTTACTTAAAACGTCCACATCACAAAGACATATTGTTAACGTTTTCAATCTTTTTCATTACAGCATTGTCATCTCTCCTACTTTCTCCTTTTGTCGTAATTCTTAGACTCCTACTAAAGAAAAAACCACTCTCCTGCTTCATGTGAGCAGATCGTGGCTTTTTCCTCATTTTTTTGCCTTTTGTGACTTTAAGATACCAGGCTTGGTGTCTATCGTACGTACAAAGCCGTTCGTTTCAAAGCGATGCGTCATCAATGCCTCTACTGGTTTGCCGTTTTGAAAATGCTCTTCCACCAACAGTTGTGCATCTTCTGGCGTCACGTTTTCATACCAGATTCCTTCGGGGTACACGATCATCACGCATGCGTCCTCACAGCGTCCGTTGCAGCGCGTGCGGGTTGTATGTACATAGTCATCCAAACCTGCGTTGGTAATCGCTTCGCGTATTGCTACCGTGACCTCTTCGCCACCCTTACGCATACAGCTTCCACCATTACAGATCAGCACATGATGTCTCGTCTGAGATAAGTCCCATGTTGCCACTATTAATCCTCTCCGTCCTTGTCCAACATCCATACACACTCCTCATCATGACGGTTTCTTGTTCAATTTGCAATTCCCAGAACGTTTGGTTTTTGGTAGAATATATGTTCGTATACGTTTTACAAAAAGATTTTGGTGGTGAAAGCATGTCCGTTACCAAACAACGCGATGCCTTGCAGCTTTTGCAAATAGTTGGCTCCTATCCCTGGTATGTCGAAAAGTTTATTGAGCATAAAAAATCAAAAAAGAATTCACCCTCCACCTTGCTTGGATACCTTCGCGATTTTTCTTTTTTCTTTCGCTGGATGATGACAGAAGGATTGAGTACCGCGACAGATATGAAGGACATTCCGTTAAGCGATTTGAATGACTTGAAGAAGGAAACGGTAGAAAGCTACATCTTATACTTGCAGGAATCGCATCTGTATGAGCGATCCGCGTTGCTCTCGAACCCTACCAAAAGCGCGAAGAAAGAGTACAGCGACCGTACCATCAGCAGAAAAATATCGAGCTTGAAATCGCTTTTTCATTACTTGTCTGCCCTCGCTGAGGATGAGAATGGCGAATCGTATTTGACCCGGAACGTACTCGCCAAAATCGAGCTGGAGATCATAGAGCTGACTCCCCTCGCACGCGCCCACGCCATCCGGGCAAAAATCCTGATTGACGACGAAATCTATCAATTCGTCGACTTTGTCTTTAACGGATATTTGGCCCATTGTGATACGGAAAAAAAGAGGCAGTATCACATGCAAAACCGCGACCGGGATACCGCCTTGATCGCGATGATTCTCTCCGGTGGCTTCCGTGTGTCAGAGATCGTCAGTCTCGATCTATCCGACATTATTATGGAAAAAAACCAGCTGAAATTGATCCGCAAAGGAAAGAAAGAGGACGCACCTTTCTTCAGTGACTGGGGTAAGGAGTACTTAGCCAGATACTTGCAGCTGCGAGATAAATACAATCCCGCACCGCAGGAGGACGCTGTTTTTCTCGCTGTTTCCCCGACCAATCCAAATGGGCATCGCATCGAAGTGCGTTCTGTCCAGAAGCTCGTCAAAAAGTACGCCAAAGCATTCGGCATCCCTGATTTGTCTGTACATAAGCTTCGTCACAGCTTTGCTACGCAGTTTCTCCGCTTAAACCCTGACCCCCATCAACTCCAAGCACAACTGGGGCACTCCAAAATTGAAACAACCATGCAGTATGCCCATGTACTAGAAGATGCTCTGGGCAAGGCTGTAAACCGAACAACGTAAGAGTGTCTCAACAAAAACAAGTGACCAATCTGCACACCACTGCGGACTGGTCACTTATTTCGTGCTTTTTCCTCTTCCATCTACATCCCCGCTGACCTTTGCAAGCGTTCCGCGATTTTCATAAAGTCTTCCCGCGACACACCTGGCGCAAATTCTTCAGGCAATTCATCTAGTTCTGGTACCGGGCCGCCATCCGGGACGCCTTGAATGACCTCAGCTGTGCCACCATCAGGCAATGGGCCGCGCCAAATCATGGCGATATCCTGATAATCCTGATAGCTGAATGTAAACAGCTTGCGATTCAGTCCCATCGCGATATACGGATGCGTTGCATCGAATTGTTCATTGTCGAGATCGGGTACAGGCAGCATTTTGGTCAAATCCACGCCGGTAGCGATCTCCAACGCTTTGGCGTACGCTACGATATGGACACCACCTCTGACGAGCAAGTAGCCGATCATGGCCCGAGCTGTAGGATGATCTGTCATTTCGTACACTCTCATCTTGTGCGTACGCGCTCCACATTCCAGAAAAAAGTTGTGCAAAAGATCAAGCACCAGATTCCCGCTCGAAAAAACGTAATCACCTGTCCATGATTTACCCATGGAGTCTCCTGGCATGGCGGTTTGTGCAGTCGCAATAAATTGGTACGTATTTCGCTTATTCAATCCGTTATTCAGTGGAGTCGTATCAGGGTCTCCTGGCCGTGTAATGCCTTTCATGCATAGATTGATTGCATTGGAGACCAGCTCCACATGCCCAACTTCTTCCGCAGTAATGCTGGAGACCAAGTCATAAAACGGCTTCAGCTTGCTCTTTCCGCGAAAGTTGAAGGATTGGAACAAATAATTGTTTAGCGTTGACATCTCACCAAAACGACCGCCCAATAGCTCCTGGACGGCCGCAGCGGCGTTGGCATCTCCATAAGCCGGCTCTGGCAGCTCAATTGCCAACCTGTTGATACGAGTAAACAACCCGCTTCCCTCCCCCGTTTTGCACCTACCTGTACTGTTTTATGTGTGCGGAGGGTTGTTTCATACCAGTTTAAAACGGCATGACCCAGACGATCTGTTGTATGCGTACAAAAAACGTAGAACCACCCGTCTGCACTACCACATGGTCAGGTAGCACATCAACTACGATTCCACGGAGATTTCCCTGGGTTGTTTGAATGGCAACTTCACGCCGTATGACACTTTGCAACGTCTGATACAAATAAGGGTCAATGAAGGAATTCATAGAGGGGCTACTCGACGCTGGTTGTGCTTGTGGCTGAAAAGGATACGAACTCATAACGTTTTTGGGCTCCTTCCTGTAGTTCCTCCCTGTATTTTATGCCCAACAGTTGGGATGGGTGAGTGCATAGAAGATCCTTACCATTCTGCATGCTTGATCGGTTCCATAGCAAAAATCCCCTGCCATCTAGACAGGGGATTCCATCACATTCGCTTATTTCCCAGCGCGTTTGGCAGTAGGAACAACGGATATCTTCTCGTTCTTTGCCAATGTACTTTCGCTTTGACCGATCACGTCCAACTCGTTCATACGGTCCAACACAACTGCTTGACGCTGTTTGGCTCGGTCCCAGTTCTTTACCGGTGAGTAACGCTCTGGTCCTTTCGGCAAAGAAGCAAGCATTGCCGCTTCTCCCAGTGTTACCGCTCGATCTCCTGTTTCTATTGCTTTTTTTCCGAAGTAAAAGGGAACAGCCTCGCCAATCCCGTACTTTCCGTGCCCGAAATAAATCACGTTGAGATACATTTCGAGCAGTTCTTTTTTGCTGTATCGCTGTTCCAATTGCAAAGCGATCGCGATTTCCTTCACTTTTCTAGTCATGGTTTTGTCGTTCGTCAGAAACAAGTTCCGCGCCAATTGCATGGTTATCGTACTTCCGCCCTGCACGTAGGCACCTTCCTTGATATCGATCCAGATCGCTCGGCTCAATCCAATCGGATCCACTCCTGGATGTTGCATAAACCGATGATCCTCAATCGCAACGAACGCCTTCCACACATGATCAGGCATTTCGTCCAGTTTTACATAGCTGTTGGATTGCTGTACCGCAGCCAGCTTTTTTTCATCTATCCATATATTCCCTGTCCATGTCAACACGAGCGGCGCCAATATGGCTGCCATCATGATCACGAGAAAACTGATACGTAGTCGTTTTTTCCAATGAACACCGAGTTTCTTGATGCTCTTGGGCATGCTCGCCGCTTCATACAAGTCGGTGTTTCTTCCTAATGGGATTGGAAGGTGGTTCATGCTGCATTCCCCCTTGCCTTGCTTCTACTCACATTGTAGGGGATGCGCGCATTTCCTCCCATCGAATCCACTTACAGCAATCTTACAGTTTCGTAAGACAAACCATTACGAATGCTGATCTTGCTGTGCCTCCTGCTGTCGCAGCTCGATCCGTCTGATTTTACCGGAGGTCGTCTTCGGCAGTTCGTGAACAAATTCGATTTTTCGCGGGTATTTATAAGGAGCGGTTAATTGCTTGACATGATTTTGCAATTCCACGATCAACTCTTCAGATGGCTCATTCCCTTTTTTCAGGATGACAAAGGCTTTTACCACATGACCACGCTCTGGATCAGGACTGGCAACTGCCGCACATTCCGCTACTGCCGCGTGCTTCACCAATGCATCCTCGACCTCAAACGGACCAATCGTGTATCCGCCTGAGATGATAATGTCATCTGAACGCCCTTCGAACCAGATGTAGCCATCTTCGTCCATGCGACCCTGATCACCCGTAATGTACCAGTCGCCACGAAACGCTCTGGCAGTTCGTTCGGGATCATCCAGATAGCCTTTGAACAGCGCCACCATATGGCGATCAATGGCTATATCGCCCACTTTGCCTACGGGCAGCTCCGCTCCTTCGTCGTCAATAACGGCAATCCTCACAACTGGCGATGGCTTGCCCATCGAACCTGGCCTTGGCTCCACGCCGACAAAGGTACCCACTAGCAAAGTATTCTCTGTCTGACCGTATCCATCTCGCACGGTCAACTGGAATACGCGACGGAATGTGTCGATCACTTCCCGATTGAGCGGTTCACCAGCCGAACATGCGGAGCGCAAGGCGGACAGCTTGTATTGATCCAAATCTGTTATTTTTGCCATGATTCTGTACTCGGTCGGTGTCGCACACAAGACAGAAACTGGATAATTTTGCAGAATCGTCAAATAATTCTCCGCAGAAAACTTTCCTTTATAGACAAACGCAGTAGCTCCCAGCCCTAACGTAGAAACAAACGGGCTCCAGATCCACTTGGCCCAACCAGGCCCTGCCGTTGCCCAAACCACGTCACCTTCCCGAACGTCCAGCCACTGTGTAGCAGCCACAGCCAAATGCGCAAACGGCCAACCGTGAACGTGCATAACCCCTTTTGGTCCCCCCGTCGTTCCTGACGTATAAGAAAGGAAGGCCAACTCATCCGACTTCGTGTTCACTACCTCAAATTCTGTGTCCTGTCCCTGGAGCAATCCCTCAAGCGAAATCCATCCCTCTTTCTCTTCGCCCGTCGTGATGTAGTGTTGCAGGGTAGAACAGTTGCCTCTCGTCAGATCAACCTCGCTCATTACTCCCGCGAAGCTGATCACAGCCTTGACCTTTGCATGATTGATCCGGTACTCGATATCTTTGTAACGTAACATCTCTGACCCTGGCAAAATTACTGCCCCCAGCTTCAGCAGTGCCAAATACAGACCATAAGCCAATATACCTCGGGAAACCAGGACGAGTACCCGATCCCCATGCTCGATTCCAATGGACTGTAATCCACTTGCAATTTTATTTGAATATTGGCGCAAATCTTCATACGTAAGGATTTGCTCCTGACCTTGTTCATCTAGCTCCCAAACAGCTCGCCTCTCCGGGTGCTTTCTCGCCCATTCGTCTACTTGGGCAGCGAAGTTATAATTTTCTGGAAAGTTCAATTCCATAGGCACATCTCCACCTTTTCAAAGATTGATGAATAATAATTCGACATAACTATAATTCTTACCTTTTTCTTTCGACAAATATGGGACGAAAAAAGGCCAACCTGTTCCCAAGGTTGACCTCCCTTCTTTCATTCCTATCACTCTACTCTACTTGCTCCGTGATCGGTGCAGGCTGCACGGAACGCTGTTTTCTTTTTTCCCTCCACTCTTGAAAGCTACCGACAATTCCGCTCGGAAAGCAGAGCACGACCAAAATATAGAGCAGACCAAGGAAGATGACCCATCTCTCGAAAATGGGGTGAAGCTTCGCCAACTCAGTCAGCCCGTGATGCGCCAGCTCCACAATCCCCGACCCCAAAATGGAGCCAAATAGCGTTCCCAGCCCACCGATCATACTCATCAAGAGCGCATCCAGCGTCGTTTCAATCGAAAACACTTGGGTGTTCACGAATCGCAGCATGACCGCGTACAAGCCCCCACTAATCGCAGCAACCACTCCAGCAACGATACTGACGATTACCTTATAATGAAGAATTTGATAGCCTAACGCTTCCGCACGTTGTTCATTTTGACCGATGGCTTTCAGTACCTTGCCAAGTGGAGAGAGCGTAAACGCCCGCAAAATGACGAACAGCATGACCATAAGAATCAGGCATACATAGTAAAAGGACAATCGATCACGAAACAGCTCAGGCACCGGGAAGGTGAAGCCATCCCCACCCATCGTCAGCGAACGCCATTTTTCTGCCAATACGAATAGCAGCTGGGATATCGCCAAGGTCAGCATCGCATAAAAATGACTTTTCAATCGCAAGGACAGCATCCCGATCACATAGCTGAGCATACCGGAGAGCACAATGGCAACGAGTACGCCAAGTAAGAAATAGCCGATCGTCGCATCAAAGTTTTTCAGGAATAAAGACACGGAGTACGCACCAATTCCGAAAAACATACAGTGTCCGAACGAGACGATCCCCGTATAGCCGAGCAACAAATCAAAGCTCATGGCAAAAATCGCAAAGATAAAGATTTGGGTGAACAAGATATAAATGCTTCGTGAGTCTGAAAGAAACGGCAAAACCGCCAAGGAAAGAAAGACAAACAGAATAAATCGATGGTTCAACAATCCGGATGTAGTCAACGCATGATCACCCCTTCGCTCCAAACAGGCCGGATGGTTTGATTAGCAGCACGGCCAGCATCAGCAACATGTTCACTGCCAGTGAAAGCTCAGGAACGAAGTAAGCCATAAACGAGCCAAGCACCCCGACTAAAATCGCGGCAACCATAGAGCCTTGAACGCTCCCCATCCCACCGACAATGACGACGATGAATGCCAGAATCGCATACTGCATACCCATTTCCGCAAAAATAACCCCTGAATACGGTGCCAGCAGACTACCTCCGAGCGCAGCCATGCCTGCCCCCAGCAAAAAGACGAAGGTAAACACTTGTTTAATATTGATGCCGAGTGCCTGGACCATTTCCTTGTCGATGACGCCTGCTCGGACGATCAAGCCTAATCTCGTTCTCGTCAACAACAGATGCAGCCCGAGATACACAACTACTCCCACTGCGATGACAAACAAGCGATAAGTGATCAGTATGATGTCACCAAACTCAATGCTCCCTTGCAAATAATCCGGTAAAACTGCCCGAATGGGATTGGGACTCCAAAACACCTTGAGCAATTCGCTTATCACGAGCATTCCGCCCAATGTCACTAGTAGTTGCTGAATATGATCACCGTACACGGGACGGATCAATACGCGCTCTAACACGAAACCGAGCAGCATCCCGATAACGACAGCACCTACGATGGCCAGAAGAAAGCTATCCGTCAATCCGAAAAGCCATACACCAGCAAAAGCTCCCCAGGCAAACAATCCACCGTGGGCAAAGTTCAACACACTCATTAAGCCAAAGATCAGCGTGAGCCCGGAAGCGAGCAAAAAAATGAGTATGCCTGTCGCCAATCCATTTACAAGCAAATTAATCGCGACATCCATTTCATCCTCTCCCTCCCTGTTATACGCTCAGGCAATGCCCAAATATTTTTGTCGCGTATCTGCATCATCCTTCAACTCCTGCATCGCGCCACCGCGGACAATTTTCCCTTCATCCATCAAGTAATACTGCTCGCCGATCATGCTCGCCATCATAAAGTTTTGCTCGACTAAAAGCACGGTCGTTTTCTGCTTCATCGATTCGATGTGGAACATGAGCTTTTCAACCATGATAGGCGCCAGTCCCTTGCTCGGCTCGTCAATTAACAAGAGCCCGTTGCTGTTCACATAAGCTCGTGCAATGGCCAACATTTGCTTTTGACCACCGCTTAAGTGCCCACTTTTCTTTTTCCAGTAGTGACGCAGATCAGGAAATAGATCGAGCATCCACGCGAGCTTTTCTTTTTGTTCGTCGTCATTTTTTTGCATGGCAAGGCGGAATGTCTCTTCTACCGTAAAATCATGAAAAATCCCTTGATTCTCCGGTACATAGCCAATCCCCTTACGTGCAATGGAATAGGTCGACAGATGTCCGATTTCTTCTCCTCGATAGCGAATTTGACCATGACGGATCGGGGCAAGTCCCATGATGGAGCGAAGCGTCGTTGTTTTGCCCGCGCCGTTTCGTCCAAACAGCACGGTAATACTGCCCGCTTGCACGGATAGCGAGACACCCTGCAAGATGTGAAACTGGTCGAGGTACGTTTCAATTTGATCAAGTTGCAGCATCATGCTTATACAACCCTCCCAAGTAGGCAGACTGCACCTGTTCATTTCGCATCATGTCAGTCGGTGTCCCCTCAGCCAATAGCTCTCCATGGAACAAAACGACCATATGATCGGAGAGGGATTTGACCATATCCATCTTGTGTTCGATGAGGATAATCGTGCATGTATTGCTTTCCTTTATCGATTCGATCACTTTCAATACAGCTGGGACTTCCTCCAACGATATCCCGGCCGTCGGTTCGTCGAGCAAGAGCACATCCGGACGCAGTCCAAGGAGCATGGCTAGCTCTAGCTTTCTTTTCTCCCCGTGCGCCAAATGGCTCGCTAGAACATTTGCTTTTTTCTCCAGCAATACGAGATGCAACAAACGTTCAACATCCTCTGCCTGTCGCCTCTGATCTGCCTGGGAAATCCATAAACGAAACCGAACTCCCTGTGCGGCTTGCACGGCCAATCGAATATTTTCCCGCACTGTCAGCTTGGGAAATAAGTTCGTCAGTTGAAACGATCGGCCAATCCCTAATCTCGTTCGTGCTGCTGGGGGCAAGTGTGTAATATCTTGCCCCTTGTACTTGATTGTTCCTTGCGATGGAGTAAGCTGCCCGCTTAACAAGTTAAACAACGTCGTCTTTCCGGCTCCATTCGGTCCGATGATCGAAGTAAATCGCTGCTTCGGTATGCGTAGGGATACCTTGTTTATGACTGTTTGCTCCCCGAATGCTACGCTTACGTCAACCGTTTCCAACAAGTAACTCATCACACACCTCCTCTACTTCTGGTTCCTGACAGGTGGTGCTGTTTCTTCCATCGTCATCTCCCGGACGAGTACAGGAACAGGATGATCGACTCCGTCTTTTTTCTCCAGCTTGATCGCGTACAATGTTTGCAGAGCCTGATGGTCCTCCTCCCGGAACTTCATCGCGCCCTTCGGCGTATAAAATGTCATGCCTTCCATCGCGGCAATCAGCTTCTCCGAATCCGTATCGGCATTCGTCTTTTTCAGTGCTTCTACAACCGCTACTGCTGCCGTCATCCCGCCAGCCGTAAATAAATCCGGAATCTCGCCGTTAAAACGCTTCTTGTGCTCATCGATGAGCCAGTCATTCATTTTCGTTTTCGGGAGCGAATGGTAATACACGGAGAAACCTTCCATCCCGATCATAGCTTCCATCGTTTTCAAGGCAGCGATGTCAGGCGCCCCCGTAGATACCTTGATGCCTTTTTGCTGTACCTGCATATCTTGAAGCTGTTTCCACGGGGAGTTCGAGCCTGCCCACGTAATGAACACATATTCGGGTTTGGCACTGATGATTTTTTGGATGTTGGCTGTAAAATCAGTCGTGTTCGTGTCCACGTATTGTTCTTCGATAATGATGGCCCCTAATTTTTCAGCTGCGGTCTTAAACGCCTCGATTCCTTCTCGGCCGTAGGCGCTGTCTTGGGCCATCGTCGCGATCTTCGTTCCTTTGGAAGCAATCGCCGCGGCACCCGCAACTGCGTCCTGCGAAGAATTTCGACCAGTGCGGAAAATATATTTGTTCCAGTTTTTCCCGGTGATGCTATCTGCTACAGCCGGTTCTACGACCATGATTTTTTTGTACTCTTCTGCCAGGGGAAGGACCGCCAGCGTATCGCCT
This sequence comes from Brevibacillus fortis, assembly GCF_003013395.1. Taxonomy (GTDB): domain Bacteria; phylum Bacillota; class Bacilli; order Brevibacillales; family Brevibacillaceae; genus Brevibacillus; species Brevibacillus fortis. The sequence continues at coordinate 319,755 of NZ_PXZM01000003.1, forward strand.
GAACTCGAGGAGCCTACGAGAAAATCTACCTTGTCGGTCTCCAGGAGCTTCGTTGCTTTTTGGACGGCGACATCCGGTTTCGTCTCGGTATCCTCGACGACAAACTCGATCTTTTTGCCAGCGATCTCTCGCTTGCCTTCTGTTGCATAATCGAGTCCGAGCTCAAAACCTCTAGCCGTCTGCTTGCCGTAGCTCTCCAATGGTCCTGTGAGCGAAGCCAATACGCCTACCTTAATCGTATTACCGACTTCAGATGAAGCGCTTTCATTTTGACTGCAACCAACAGCAAGCACGACAGACATCGCTAGCGGGAGCAACATTTTCCATCCTCTTTTTTTCACGCCAGTTCCTCCTCGAAAATCAAAATGTTCATTGCGATTCGGCTAACCATTCCAGAACGGTTGCAGCCCACGTATATCCAGTTCCAGCACTGACAGCTACGACAATATCCCCAGGGGCAAGACGTCCCTCTTGCTGTGCGACATGCAGTCCAATACACGGATCGAGTGCAGACAAATGCCCGTAATGATCGAGATAGACGGCCTGCTCCTCGCTAAGTTGCAGACGTTCCAACAGCTCCAAGAACATCGAACGCTTTGTGTGCAAAGGAAGCAGCAGCTTTAAATCATGCAAGGAACGATTGCTTTTTGCCAATGCCTGCTCTACCACATGAACAAAGTTCGGGATAGAGATGGGATCAAGTCGTTGTTTCATATCGCTCGGATTCGGCACATCGATGTAGTGGAGTCTGTTTTCCACCGTTTCATGACTAGGTAGTAGCCTCGAGCCGCCTGCGGGTACCCTAATATCATCGTGAAAAGAACCATCGGTAATGATACAGCTGTGAAGAATTCTACTCTTTGTAGCGCCACGCTTTACGAGAGCGGCTGTCCCCCCATCTGCAAAATTAAACATGAAGCGCGAGCGAGGATTGTCGTAATCGACGATCTGTGATTCTTTGCAGCCAGCAACCAGCAAGATGTTTTTGATGGATGCATCTGCCGTTAGCATATCTTTGGCGACCTTCAAGGCGATTGGAAAGCATGAGCTGACATTCATCATCTCGAAACCGTATGCATTTGTCGCTTTTAGCTCGTATGTAATCTTCGGTGCGCTGGACCATACATAGTAATCCTTGTGTGGACTGCCGAAGTAAATAATCACATCAATCTCAGATGGATCGATCACCGAGCCGGTCAGCTGTTGGGCAGCGAGAACAGCGAGGTCTGATGCGTGAAGGGTGTCATCTGCGACATGCTTTTGATATAAACCGAATTTTTCGATAATAACAGGCGTGGGTATTCCTGTCTTTTCAGCCAATCGCTCAGCTGTTTCTATTCCCTCTGGAAAAAATACGGACGTCGCTTCCACGCCGATGGTCTGCTCATGGATCGCATTCGCTTCAGGATGATTCATACTTTCGCTCCTTCCTTCGGTACGAGCATCGTCGCGGTTCCAGTCAGCACTACTTTTCCATGCTGATTCGTGCATTCTGTAAGCAATCGGATCATGCCCCGCTCTTCCTGATACTCCAGTACAGTAGCAGTCGCGGTAATCGTGTCTCCGATCAATACAGGAGCGGTAAACTGAATGGTCTGGTCCTTGTAAATGGAACCGATGCCAGGCAGCTGCATCCCGAGCAATCTGGAAAACATGCTCGCCGTCAACAGTCCATGTGAGATACGCTGGCCAAACCGCGTCTCTTTTGCGTACTGTTGGTCGATGTGCACTGGATTGTAATCCCCGCTCATTCCCGCAAACAAGACGATATCTGTTTCAGTAATCGTTCTGCTAAAAGATGCTTGCTCCCCTATTACAAATCTCCCCATGCGAATCACCTCATTGTGTAATGGAATCAATCTTCAATCTGGTCAAGGCTTGCTTGACGATTTTCCCTGTTGCATTGCGTGGCAGCTCGGTTAGAAACACGAATGACTTCGGAATTTTATACTTTGCCAGTCTTTGCTCACAATGCGCTTTGATGTATGCTTCCGTAATGACTGCACCTGATTTGGGTACGATAAACGCCTTCGCGACCTCTCCCCATTTTTCATCGGGTACGCCAACGACTGCGGCCTCCTGAACGCCATCCAGCTCGCTGATAACCTGTTCCAGCTCCAACGGATAAATGTTCTCCCCGCCAGAGATAATCATGTCTTTGCGTCTGCCTACGATATAGGCGAACCCTTCTTCATCAAAGCGTGCCAAATCCCCTGTGTAGAGCCACCCATCCCGGATGGTCTTGGCTGTTTCTTCTGGTCTGTTCCAGTATTCCTTCATTACATTCGGACCTTTGACGAGCAATTCTCCGATTTCGCCCTGATCCACGTCTTTTCCGTCATCCGAGATCAGGCGGACTTCACAAAACATGACGGGCTTGCCGATCGAACCTGCTTTTCTTTCTGTATCTTCCTTCGAAATCATAAACACGGTGGGTGATGTTTCTGTTAGGCCGTATCCTTGTCCAAAAGGGAGGCCTCGCTCCTGAAATTGCTGGATGAGTTCCATGGGGCATGGAGCGCCGCCGTTGTAGAACCAACGGACGGAATCGAATGGTGTGGTAGCAAATAAGGGACTTTGACGAATCGCTTCATGGATGGCGGGTACACCCATCACGATGGTGACTTGGTGTGCTTCGATGAGTTGAATCGCTTTATCAGGTTCGAACTTCCCGGCGACAACGACGCGCCCGCCAGCAAGCCATGTAGGGAAGGCAAACAGTCCGATTCCTCCGATATGAAAGAGTGGCAATAAGACAATCGAGCAGTCTTCTGATGTGAGATCAAGCGCGGCTACATTGTGTACGGAGTTCCAAAACATATTTTCTTGGGTGAGCACTGCTCCCTTAGGCTTTCCTGTCGTTCCTGATGTATAGCAAATGATGTAAGGATCATCTCCACTGCCGTCATCTGCCTCAGTCCTGCCTTGCTGGGATGTCTGGTTCCATGGGAGTTCTCCCGGTTCCAGCCATATCATGTGCTCGACACTGGCCTTCCCTTTGATCAGCTCGATGGTGGCAGCGAACTCAGGCTGGGCACATAACACGCGGATACCACTATCCTCAAACTGATAGTCTAATTCTGCAGGGGTCAAGCGGATATTAAAGGGGACGGCAATCGCACCAAGTTTGGCGATGGCAAACAACAGAAGCACATACTCCAAACTGTTTTGGGACAAGATGCCGATCCGATCACCCTTTTTGACTTGTAGCTCATGTCGTAAATAGTTGGCAAGACGTTGGATCTGCTCATTCATCTGCTGATAAGTAAGGGATTGATCGTTGGCAATCACTGCGATCCGCGTCGGAGTGATTCGGGCTCGCTTTTCAATCCAATAAGCAATTCCGTGCATGAACTCTACTCCTTTGCCTATAAAATGGACCGGTTATGGCTTGGCAGCAATCCCTTTCATAATCATCGACATGGCTGTTTCTAGCACCTCTTCCGGTACGTCTTCATTTTCCCAGTACACCCAACGCATCCCGATGAATTGACCAATCGACATGAGACAGTAAGCCAATGTCTCATGATCCATTTCTCTAAAAGCTCCTTCGTTCATGGCGGTCTTCAGACTTCGTACGTACCCCGCTGCCAGTTTGGCGTAATACCAGCGATACAGCTCCTGATCGACGAGTGCAGCCTGTTGAATAATGCTGTACATGTTGCGATGATGCTTGATCCAACGAAAAAAGGCCAGAAATCCCAGACGCAAATTTTCTTCTTGCGTGGTTGCTTCCAAGATCGCTTCTTTAATCGTCGAACGAAGCTCTCTGCTGAGCTGCCTGATCAATTCATCATAGATCGCTTTCTTGGACTCGAAATAATTGTAAAACGTACCTTGGGATACCTGTGCATGCTGTGTGATCAAGACGATGGACGCATCATAATAGCCTAGCTCGCCAAACACATGCTCTGCGGCATCTAGTATTTTTTTGCGGGTCTCCTGCCCTTTCTTGGTCAAAACAGGGGTAGGCTGACTATTTTCTGACACCTGAATCACCTCTCAGTTTTATTATATGTATAATTCTAAATATTACAACATATTTCTCGCTGCTCATTTTCGGCGAACGGAAAACGGTATGATTCCCTTTGCACGATTGCCAGAAATTGACGCGAAACGATCAGTGAGAACAAGCGTCTTATAATACAAAAGCTCCCATGCAAATGCACGAGAGCTGAAATGGATACTGATGCTTAAATGACGCGCTTGATTTTCACTGTGCGCTTTTCCCAGTTCGTTCCATCGTACTTGGAATAAGTCACACCAGGACTACCGTAAGTGTGCAGGATTTTTCCATTCCCTGCGTAAATAGCCACGTGTGTAATCCGATCAGAAGAACTGTTTACGGAGGCCTTCATGAAGATCAGATCACCTTTTTGCAAGTTGCTTTTGGAAACAGATTTCCCTACAGTGGATTGCTGACGGGAATCGCGTGGCAGGGTAATTCCCGCTTCCTTAAATACACGTTGGGTAAAGGAAGAGCAGTCAAACGTTTTGGTAGTGCTGCTGCTTGAACCGTATTTGTAGTTCGTGCCCAAATACTTTTCGCCATTTTTGATCACTTGATCGGCAATTTTGCTAACTGGCTGTTCTGGCTTGCTAGGCGTATTCTCTGAGGAATTTGTATCAATAATACGACGAGCCCCTACAAATTTGTCACTGTACTTCGAGTATGTTTTTACAACTACCTCGTCTTCTCCTTGCGAAGAATAGACGAATCGATCACTGCCTATGTATATTCCCATAAAAGTTGGGCTGCCGCTTCCGCTGGAGGCGAAGAACACCAAATCCCCTGGCTCCACGCTTTTTTCGGATACTTTCTTCCCAGTCTTGTACAGGCTAGAGATTGTGCTCCCAATGGAAATCCCTACTTGTTTGTACGCATACGTAGCCAGCTCTGCAGATCCGAATTGCTTCGGTCCCTTTGCTTTGTACTCGTAATCCTTCCCAATCAAGGAAGTAGCAACCTTTGCAACCTCTGACTGTTTTGAATCTTGTGTCTTAGCGGCCACTTCTCCAACTTGACCACCCATTAACAGGGACGTACTCAGCATGACTGCTACTGTCGACTTCATTACCCAATCTCGTTTCGTCACTTTCTTTTCCTCCTTGTCATGTTGTGGCACCCGTCTTGGGTACATGGCAAGAATAGCGCAGGAGGAAACAGGAGGATAAGACCGTAAAATTTTCCAATAGTGGAATTGGTATCATGGGACTAGTCACAAAATGGGGTGCAAAGTAGGCGGTTACTACTCCTTAGTTCCATGGAACCATAAAGGTTACAAAACGGTTTCAAAGTTGGTTTTCTTCGCAAAAAAACGGCATTTTAACGGCTTTCTGTACAATTGTTTCTCTTTGAACGCAGGCCCTTGCCCCAAACAAAAACCATCTTCTGCATGTTTCTGTCAGAAGATGGTTTTCGCTTTTTACCTATTTCATTTTGACGGTAAACTGCCCCCAAGACTCTTCTCCCCACTTGAGAGTCAGAACATCTCCATCCGAAACTGGTCCTACCCCCGCTGGTGTACCCGTGTAAATGATATCCCCTTTATCTAATCCAAAATGTTCGGAAATATAAGCCATAATTGTCTCTAAATCAAAAATGACATCACGCAAATTGCCGCGCTGTACTTGCTCTTCATTTTTCAGCAAGGAGAAATCGGTTTGGTACAGCTTCTCCATATCTGGGAAAGGATGAAACGGAGTTAAAATCGCTGAATTTTTAAACCCTTTTGCCAATAACCATGGATGCCCTGCTTTCTTCAGCTCACTCTGAACATCCCGCAAAGTAAAGTCAATGCCAAGTGCTATTTGGTCTATCATCTCGTCAAGCGTAGCTCCTGCCTCATAAGGTCTCGCGATGTGAATCACGAGCTCTGCCTCATAATGGAGCTCTCCTCGGGAACCAGGAAGTTCAATGGCTTCTCCGGTTGTTTTGGCCAGCGCATGCGTTGGTTTATCAAAAATCATTGGCTTGGTTGGCACATCATTCCCTAACTCCGCAGCATGCAATCGATAGTTGCGCCCGACACAATAAATATTTTTGACTGACTCCATCTTGTCCTCTCCTTTGGCTGCTCTCTTTTTTTCACTATATCATGGCTGCATGACGCATTATAGCTTGTCTTCTACGTCGTCGTCCATGTAGTTCCGATAGCCAGGCCAAAGACGGGCATTCCCTCGTGCTTCTACTTCAATCACGGTATCACAAATCGACTCCAAGGCACTTTCAAGATCCATCTCTTGTTTAGAGCTCCAGGAAAATTCGTAATGGAAAATCACTTGCTGCTCTGTCGCTTCGGACAGGACAAAGGCAAACTGCTGCTGCTGTTCCACGACATGCTTTCGGGCTTCAACTGTCGCTTCTACCGAGAACAAACCATCCCATTCAGCAACCATATATGTAGAAGTGACATCAATCCACAGGGAAGGAGTTTCATTCGTTCGGCGAAAAACAACAGAGTCCTCCCGATAAAACCCGTAGCCGGAGGGCAGCGCACCCGCGAGCTTGAATCGGATTCCTACCGGCAAATCCTGTGGCTTCAATGCGTGGACGAGTCTCCCAGGCAAAAGATAGCAACCATCCTGCTGGCGATCTAACCGTTCTCCCATGACGAGAACCTCTTGATTGTGTGAACCACCTGTCACCTGAACGAACATCACGGCACCTCCCTCTAAAACAGTATGGTCAGCAATGCATGACTCAAAACCAAATAATCATCCATTTTTTTCCTGATGAAATACCGAAAAAAACAGGGTTCATCCATAGGATGCCCCCTTTATTCCTTCATGCTATGCACGTATGATCGCAATCACAACATGTTCGTCACCGTATGATTTTGCTTTGATTTTCACAGGGAAATCATACAAATTGGCAAATTTGAAATCCAGATAGCCATACGCAACTGTGGCATCTTGACCAACTGGCACGTACCCCACTGATTTGCTGTGGTTATGTCGTTCCACCATGTTCATCCCCGCTCCAGCAGTTGCATTGTAAAGCGTGCTGGAAACCTGACATATCCCGCCTCCATAGTCATCGACGAGCTGCCCGTTCTGAATAACCCCAGCCTTTTGCCAGCCATCCTCAGGCAAATTCGAGTTGCCCACTTCTTCATTAAAAGAAAAGACTTGTTGCGGTTTAATTTTTTCATTATGAATCTTGATCAACGCTTGCTTGATGTTATGTTTACGCGCATCGGTGCTGTCTTTCATCGAAGAGTAATAAAAGCCGAGAACCTCCTCTTTTTGGAGGTCCATCTTCTCCACATACTTTTCCTGCAAATTTTCCTGCAACTCTAAAGCAGGAGATAACGGATCCAATTGTATCGCCATTGCACGCTCAGGGGCGTAGCTCATACCGAGCGAGAACATAAGGGCCACGGTTGCCATACTCATCGGCCAATGCCGAACTTTCTTCATTTCTACTTCCTCTCCCACATTTGTTGATCGATTTACAGACGCGAAGTCCCGTATTTATATATCTGTCATTGTTCGTACACCTTGCCTCTAACAATGTACCGTATGGGAAAAGCGACAATCAACCCGCAAATGTTGGGCTTTTTCGTACTGGTGGTTCTACTCGTCATCCTCATCGATGACCCCAAGGGCTTTGTTCTTTTCTTTAAAGCGCTGGTTATGGGAAGAAACATACGCCATCCGGTCAGCTACCGGGTCTATGTGCAATTTGGCACTGTTAACGGCTAAAGCCGCATCTGTGAATGCCCCCGCGATCAGCGTAATCTTGCTGTCAAAGCTCGCAAAATCTCCCGCCGCAAAAATCCCAGGCAGATTCGTTGCCAGACGAGGACTGACAAACACGTTCCACTCATCCATGTCCATGCCCCACTCTTTAATCCCTGTAAAATCGGCCTTCAATCCGTGATTGACGATGATGGCGTCGACATCGATTTGCTCCGTCTCGTCCGTCTCCAGATGACGTATCGTCACTTTATCGATTGTTTCTTTGTTTGAGCTTTGCAATTGCGTGACCGCATACGGTGTGCGAATCTTCGCAGATGACTCTTTCATTCGCTTCACATTCCGCTCATGCCCACCAAATACATCACGGCGATGCACGACAGTTACGGATGCTGCGATTTGCACCAGTTCGTTTGCCCAATCGACCGCGGAGTCCCCGCCCCCTGAGATGAGGACATGCTTACCACGGAATGGCTCCAGTTCCTGCACAGTATAATGAAGATTTGTCACCTCGTAGCGCTCGGCTCCCTCGATCTCCAGCTTTGCCATTTTCAAAATACCGCGACCCAAAGCCAGTATGATCGTGCGAGTCCAATGCCGTCTCCCGGATTTTGCAACGAGTATGTACGTGCCATCTTCTTGTGGCTCCAATCCAATAATCGCCTCGCCTAGCACGATGGTCGGATCAAATGTCTTCGCTTGTTGCACCAGATTGGTAATCAGCTTTTCACATAGCTGTGGTGGTACACCGCCTACATCCCAGATCATTTTTTCTGGATAGATCAACATTCGTCCACCGAGCTCTTCTTTCGCTTCAATGAGTTTTGTCTTCATATCGCGCATTCCGCTATAAAAGGCAGCGTACATCCCCGCAGGGCCACCGCCAATAATGGTTACATCAAACAGCTCCAACTGTTCTCCCATGACTACCCCTCCACAGTCCTTCTTGTTTGTTTATGAATCATCAAAAATATTGATGAAAATGAGATTCATTATCACAATGTGATTGTAATGGAAAATGGAGGAGGATTCAACAATCAATGAGAAACTTTATCGCTTGAACTGCAATGGAATATGACAAACGGTTCAAGAAAAATAAAAAGGTTCGTAAATAGCTTCATCAGCCAATTTACGAACCTGTTGTTTGCAATATGGTGCGGTCGAGAGGACTTGAACCTCCACGGTGTTGCCACCACTAGAACCTGAATCTAGCGCGTCTGCCAATTCCGCCACGACCGCATAAAAATGGTGCCGGCAATAGGACTTGAACCCACAACCCCCTGATTACAAGTCAGGTGCTCTACCAATTGAGCTATACCGGCACATTACGAGAAACTATGTAATTCGCACATTCTAGGGAAAGAATGGCGGAGCTGACGGGACTCGAACCCGCGACCTCCGGTGTGACAGACCGGCGTGAACTCCAACTTCACCACAGCTCCATGTAGTTTTGTCTCCATCTTGCAGCGACTTCTGTAATATAGCACGATCCTATCTCGTAATGCAATAGTTTTTAAAAAATACAATAAAAGATTATTTTTTTCATAGATTTACCAACCAAAATCCGATAGAATTTTAGCTAGATATGCAGATTTTAGTAGATTGGTGGAGACGATGACATGAAAAAGACTTCGAGGCTACTCACCTTCCTCGCCCTCTTCACTCTGCTGCCTACTGCTGCCCATGCTTCCTCATCGGCGTATGTGGTATCGGCAGGTGATACGTTGAGCAAGATCGCTCGCGAGCATCAGGTAACAGTGGATCAAATCATTCAATGGAACCAATTGAATGATGATAGATTGTCAATTGGACAAACTTTGTCTATTCATGGGGCAAACAATTCTGGTTCTATTACGTCTGACATTCCTTCCGATGTAGCTGTCAATCAGAATGATAACGCTACCACTGAGCCTAAAGAACTAACCGCTGGTGAAAAAGCCCGCGTCACTGGCGACGTGCTGAATGTGCGTAAAAAGCCAACGACTGATGCAAAAGTGTTAGGCAAGCTGAGATTCGGTTCGATTGTAGAAGTCGTAGAAACAGGCAGTGAATGGACGAAAATCGAATTTGAAGATGATGAAGCATACGTTGCTACAGAGTTCCTAAGTCCAAATCTTACATCTGCGGTTTCGCTACCTGCCGAGGTAAATGCAGAAGATCTGGGCCGAATGACGGAAATTTTTGAGCCTTTGCTCCAGACACCATACGTCTTAGGCGGAACTACACCGAATGGCTTTGATTGTAGTGGCTTTACTTCATACGTTTTTGAACAGCTTGGGGTTACACTTCCGCGCACTTCTGAAGAACAATTCCGTGGCGGTCAAGAAGTGTCACTAGATCAAGCTCAGCCAGGTGACCTCTTGTTCTACGATTCGCTTGGAAAAGGACGCGTGTCTCACGTAGCAATCTATTTGGGTAATGGGGCAATCGTGCATGCAAATGGCGAAGATGTTCGCTATGGTAAAGTCGAATACATGCATAAGCTCTACCCGTTTTATGGCGTTAAACGTTACGCTAATTTCCAGTAAGCTTTCCTGCACATAAAGCAAACAAACAGCCCTATCTGCCTTTTGCAGCAGTTCGAGGGCTGTTTGTCGTTCTTTCACTTAGTGCATTTCGGTATTATGGGCCTGCTGTTGCTGTTGTTGCCCTCCGATTTCGATTTTACCCAACGCTTGTTTCATTTTGTCGAGCTGAAGCTGGTAATCACGTACGACTACGGTAAGAACACTGACAGACTCCTTGAAATCAGGCTCGCTGCTTACTCTGTCGATGGCTCTATGTAAATGCAGCATCTTGTTCTCCGTTTCCCGTAGTAGGTCGAGTAACTGCAATCCGTTTACCACGTTATCACCTCATCTATTTTTTCTTACTTTCTCCTTCCCTTCTGTTCCCTATGCGTACAAAAACGCTTTACGTCATGAATAAAAAACGTCCGCCAATGACATAGCGGACGTTCTTCCTATTTATTTCAGGCGAGCAGACGCGAGCTCAACGAATTTGTCGATATCTTTTCCAACCAAAGAGAGTGAATTCCGCCAGAAATCAACTGAGCGTACATCAACATCCATGATCGCTGCTACATCTGCAACGCTCATTTTGCCCGTTACGGACAAGAGCTTGTCGTACTGCTCAACAAATGCTTCCCCGCGCTTGAGATACTCTGCGTACAAGCCTTTCGCAAACAGAAGCCCAAAAGCATACGGGAAGTTGTAGAAATTGTAGTCCGCGCTATAATAGTGCGGTTTGCATACCCACATGTACGGGTGTAGAGCTGCCGGATCCAAACCATCTCCGTAAGCGTCCTTTTGCGCTTGCAGCATCAGTTCGTTCAGAGTGGAAACAGACAAGCCACCTTCTGTTCTGCGCTCAAATACTGCAGTCTCGAACAAGTAACGGCTATAAATATCGACGATCACTTGACTCGCTCCGCTAATATCGTTTTCCAAAATCGCAAATGCTTCTTCGGAAGTCGCTTGTTCAAGCGCTGCATTGGCAATAATGGTTTCACACAAAATGGACGCGGTTTCGGCGATTGGCATCGGGTATTCGCTATTGAGGAATGCTTCATCTACGAGACATTCTCCGTGGTAGCCATGTCCCAATTCATGTGCCATTGTACTCACATCGTTGTAGCTGCCTGTGTAGTTGGACATAATTCTACTCTCCCCTACGATGTGCAGGTTGTAGCAGAATGCCCCTCCACGCTTGCCTTCACGAATCTCAGCATCTATCCACTGGTTGTCATAAGCTCGTGCTGCATAGTTGGCGAGCTTTTCGCTAAAGCTACCAAAGTGCTTCACGATGAAGTCACGGGATTCCTCATACGAGAACCGCATGTCTGCCTCACCCACTGGCGCAAACAAATCATAGAATGGCAACTGAGCGCTCTCATGGCCGAGCAGCTTCGCCTTTGTACGGAAGTATTTATGGAAGGATGGCAGGCTCTCACGCATCGCCTGAAGCATTGCTTCGAGTGTCTCGCGGTCCATGCGGGAGTCTTGTAACGTCTTATCCAGCGGCGATTCATATCCTCTGAGCTTCGCTACGGTAATAACCTCGCCCTTAATACCATTCAAGCTGGCAGCAGCAGCTTCATCGATTTTTTTGTAAGCGGCAAGCTCCGCCTCGTATGCCGTTTTGCGAAGCTGCGGGTCTTTTTCGTTCGCCATGTTCCGCACCACTGGCAATGGAAGCTGTTTGTGCTCCCCATCGATTGTAATGTCTACGAGCAATGTGGAAGTCAGCATTTCATGGAGCTTTGTCCATGCATTTGACCCTGTATTTTTCATCTTTGCCAGGATGATTTCTTCTTTTTCGCTGAGCATGTATTTGCTCTTATCTGACATTTCTGTCAACATAAAACGATGTGTCTCTAACAGCTCCGACTGGCTAATCAACTCGTCCAAGTTGCTCAACGTTCCTAGCCACTTCTGGAACTGTACGCCTGGTTCAACCAACTCAACTGCCTGATTCTGTACTTTTTCAATCGAGAGGAGTGCTGCTTCATTTTTGGCATCGACGCTGGCAGTCAGCTCTCCGTAGGCGTACAAACGGAACTGCGTTTGCAGAACGGAGGTCATCATCGTTATGTATGTCTCCATCTTCGCTACTGCATCTTCTGAAGATTGCAAGTTTTGCACTGCCCAGCCTTTGATCTCTTCCATTTCTCGTACTAACTTCTCCCAATCTTGTTTCCATTCCGGCGCATCAAACGAGGAATACAAGACGTTCAAATTCCAGCGCATATTCATGGGCACGTGCCTCCTTTTCGCTTATGTAACAAACCTATTGTAAAAAAATTTAGATGGATTCTGCAAGTTTTTACTAAGAAAACTTCTTTAGTGAGAATAAAAAGACTCTGCCGCTAGCGTAAGCAGAGTTCTTTTGCAGGTGATCAAGCTCGCACCGGCTGCGTCAAAAACGTCAATGCAGACAAGGCAAAAAGCTGGGTGGATTCTACCAATTGGTCAATAGATACGTACTCATCTGCATGGTGAGGGATGTGGCGATCGCCTGCGCCTGTCGTCAAAATCGGAATGCCGGCCTTGTGCAGGAAGGTTCCATCTGTTGCTCCTGGGACGCCATTAAATACGGGTTCTTTTTTCGTGATTTCCCGATAGGCGCTTGCGACGGCAGTCACGACTTCTTCCTTCATACCAGTCAAAGTCCAAGGACGCTCTTCAATTACTTCTAGGGTGGCTTTGAACTTGTCATCGTCTTTGCTTAATTCATCTAATATGTCCATGATTTCCTTGAATAGTTCTTGATGGTCTTGCCCGGGTACCGTGCGAATATCAAGCGTGGTCATGCATTGATCAGGGACGACGTTGATTTGGGCGTCTCCTTTGACCGGAGCCTGCAAAATCGTCGGAGTGATACTCGGCCACCCCAACATCGGATGGTCTCCCAGACGAGCCATTTCCTTGCGCTCCAGCTCCTCTAATGCCACAATGGCGCGTGCCATCCTTGTGTTCGGATTGATTCCCGTCAGTGGCATGGCTCCATGCGCCATCTTGCCAAACGTACGAAGAATTGCTCGCATGGCTCCTTTTTGTGTAATGCAGAGCTGGTTTTCTTCCGGTTCGCAGATAATCGCCGCATCGACGTTGTTGGCCCAGCCGCGACGGATGAAATCTTTGATCCCGATCATCATGCTCTCCTCATCGCAAGGGATGCATAGGAGGATTTTGCCTGTAAAAGACTGTTTCGATCGCTGGATGGCTTTGACGGCACATATCGCCGCAGCCAGATTTCCTTTTGTGTCACAGGAGCCACGTCCGTAGATACGTCCACCAGATAATGTCCCGCCAAAAGGGTCGTAGCTCCAAGCATCCCGATCCCCTTCTGTTACGACATCTGTATGGGCTTCGAACAGAAGTGTTTTGCCAGGCCTGCCCGAATCGTAAAAAGCGATGACATTCGGTCTGCCTGGAACAACCTCCTCATAGAAGACCTGCAAACCCATGTTGCGAAGATAATCGGCGACAAATAGCGCGACTCGCTCTTCATTCGCTCCTGCCTGATCGGGGCGAAACACACTCGGAATTCTAACTAGCTCCTGCGTTAGGCGCACAACTTCCTGCTCGTCAACAAAGGATATCACCTGATTCATCCGACAATCCTCTCCTCTGCATCCAATTATGTTACACCTATTTCTGGAAATAACTACGATAAGATGGCAGTCCCCCTGCTTCCTCTGCGTGCTTAACCGCTTGTATGACGGCTTCTGCCAGCACATCCGCGGACAACGTGCCAACCAAGTCTACACTCGTCTCTATATCGCCTGTTGCCACAGCAAAAATCGTATCGCCATCGTACATCGTGTGGATCGGCCGGATCGTACGGGCGAGCCCGTCGTGAGCCATTTGCGCTACTTTATTTGCTTCCGTCTTGGACAAGCGGGCATTGCTCGCGACTATAGCAATCGTCGTATTCGTACCAGGAGGAATCGGGGCAAAAGCTTGCTGGCGCATTATATCCACGCTATCCCGAATGGTTCCCTGCTCATCTCTTGGCCCGGCGAGGATCGTCCCTGACTGCGGATCTACGACATGACCTACCGCATTTACCGCGACGATAGCGCCTATGACGAGTCCATTGGGCAAAGTCATAGAAGCTGTGCCCAAACCACTCTTCATCGCATTCCCAAATCCATTCAGCTTGCCTACTGACGCACCTGTACCAGCACCGACATTTCCTTGCGCGACCGTCTCACGACTCGCTGCCTGCGCTGCCTCATAGCCCATTTGACGATCCGGACGAACCCGATAGTCGCCGACTGCCAGATCGAACAAGACTGCCGCAGGAACAATAGGAACGACACCATAGCCAACATCCAGTCCGATGCCTTGTTCCTCTAAATACTGCATGACTCCTGTAGCTGCATCCAACCCGTATGCACTGCCGCCTGAAAGGCAAATCGCATGGACGACACTCACCAAATTGACAGGGTCCAAGAGGTCCGTCTCGCGGGTGCCCGGGGCAGAACCCCGGACATCCACGCCGCAAACAGACGGCTTTTCCAGCACAATCACACTGCATCCTGTCAATGTTTCTTCGTTTTGTGCATGCCCGACAAGAACGCCGGGTACGTCAACAATCGTTCCGGTCATTATAAGTCTCCTGAAATTTTTGATTTTTGTCTGCCCGCTGAGCCCAATTTCTTCCAAGCTGCAACGACAGCCAATGTAACAATGACGGAAACAATTGCTTCTGGCAAGCCGTTCGTGATCGCGACTGTTGTCGCTACACCGAGTGTCATGTATCCTCGAATGACGGCCATGCCCAGTACCAAGATCGTGTTTGTCATCGCCCCAATAAAGCCAGCGGCGCCAATCGCCAAGTACTGATTGACGTTTTTCAATCCGACATAGGTCAAGTAAGCAGTCACTCCGATGAACAAACGTGGCAAGATAGCTACAAGAGGGTCTTTAAAAAGCGGAACGGTGGCATTTAAGAAAGAAGAGACACCAAATATAAGGCCAATGATCATACCAACGCCCCAGCCCTCCATAATGCCCCCGATGACAGCCGGGATGTGCATAATGGTGGCATTGCCCGCTGCTGTCGGGACCGGAATGTAGCCGAGACGTGTCACCCCGAGCAAAATCGCTATCGCGCCCAGGACGCCTGCAATGACAATCTTACGAACGGTCAAGCCTTTTTCCATGCATACTCCTCCTTTTACGAGTTTTATGTGGAATGCCCTACTTGGGCGAGTTCCCGCTAGTCTTCCTTACCATGGTATGGCTAGCATGACGGCTGAAATGACAATACATGCGATCAGCGCGGCGTAATCTTTTCCTACTGCCTTGTATTCGGTGTATCTGGTCCGGGCAGCTCCTGGTGTGTAGCATCTGGCTTCCATTGCCAAAATCAAATCCTCTGCTCTGGAGAGCGCGACATTAAATAATGGGATGATGATGGGAAACATGTCTTTTGTTCGCTGGATGATCCGCCACCATTCTCCTGTACCGAAATCCGCACCACGGGATGCCTGTGCTTTCATCATTTTTTCCATCTCCATCGCGAAGGTAGGCACAAAGCGCACAGCAATCGTGATGATCAAGGCAAACGCATGAACCGGAAACTTTACTTTTTCCAAAGGCCCCAGCAACCGCTCCATTCCGTGCGTCAGTTCCGTCGTAGAAGTGCTGAGCGTGAGGACACTCGATAAAAAGATCACTTCCACAAAACGCATGGCAGACACAATGACCAGGCGTACACTCTCACTCGTGATCGTGATGAAGCCGTATTTCAAATAAACGGTTCCACCATTGACAACCTCGCCGTAAAAAAGCAGCTGCATGATCGCCAAAATGATGATAAAGGGGATAGCGGGCTTAATCCCGGAAATGCCGTAATGCAGGGGGATTTTCGAGATTTGAAACATCCAGATACAAATGGCTAAAGCAAACAGGTTACCCACGTATGTATCGCAGATGGCAATCGCTAAAATGAGGATGACAAAAGCACCAAGCTTGAAACGAGGATCGAGACGATGAACGACCGAAGCAGTGGGCAAATATTGACCAATGGTAATATTACGCGTCAATTCAAATTCTGCTGACATGTGGACCCCCTCCTTAGCGGTTCATCAGTTTCAAGATTTCCATCGCCGTCTCTTCGGGTAAAAAAGCACTAGGATCGATGCTGTAGCCCTGCTCACGGAGTCTGTATAAAATATCAACTGATTCCGGTGTGCCGATGTGATGCTGCCGCAGCAATTCTTGATTGCCAAAAATTTGTCGTGGCGTCCCTTCGCAGACCGATTGGCCGTTTGCCATGACGTAGACACGATCAGCAAGCTTGGCGACCTCTTCCATATTGTGTGAGACAAAAATGACCGTTAGCTTTTCTTCACGATTGAGACGGCGGATGCGATCCAATAGCTCAAGACGAGAGCGCGGGTCAAGCCCTGCTGTTGGCTCGTCAAGAACAAGAACCTTGGGTTGCAAGGAAAGAACGCCAGCCAATGCCACCTTGCGCTTCTGCCCGCCACTCAAGGCAAAGGTCGGACGGTCTTTCATCTCCTCAAACGAGAGGCCGACCAAGTCCATCGCCCATTGAACACGTCGCCTCACTTCCTCTAGCGGCAGCCCCATCCGAAATGGCCCGTAGGCTACATCATCACCGACCAGTTTTTCAAACAGTTGATCCTCCGGGTTTTGAAAGACCAATCCTACTTGTCTGCGCAACGTACGAATATCGATCTTGGGTGAAGATACGTCCATACCATTGATGATGACCTTACCGGACTGCGGGCGAATTAGGCCGTTAAAATGCTGGATTAACGTCGACTTTCCCGATCCTGTATGACCGATAATCGCCAAGCATTCGCCCTCCGCCACCTGAATGCTCACCTGGTCGAGAGCCCGATGTTCGAGGGGCGTTCCCTGCATGTAGACATGGGAAAGGTTTTCCACATGTACGATCGGTTGCGTCATGAACCACTCGCCTCCGCTTGTCTGATGTATACACGATTAACCTCCGCGACAACTTCCCCAATATGAATGAGATCACGTGAAAATTCGCTATGTCCGGAGTGAACGAGATGAGCAATTCGGCTCGCGTCTGGAACATCCAGATGAAGCTCGCGAAGTCTTTCCTGATGGGAAAATACTTGACGCGGAGTACCCTCCAATACGATCTTACCGCCCTCCATCACGATGACGCGATCTGCCTCGACTACCTCTGACATGTGATGAGTAACTGTGACGATCGTCATTCCTTCGCGATGCAGCTTGCGAACGACTGCCAGTATATCCCGTCTACCGTAGCTGTCCAGCATACTCGTCGCTTCGTCCATGACAAGGCATTGTGGCTTCATTGCCAGTATCCCGGCAATGGCGATCCGTTGCTTTTGTCCGCCAGACAAATGATGAGGAGGTCGATGGCGAAACGCACTCATCCCTACTGCCTCCAGGGCAAAATCAACTCGTGTTTTCATCTCTTCTGCTGATGTTCCAATGTTCTCCAGTCCGAAGGCCACATCGTCCTCTACAATCGTCGCGACAATCTGATTGTCAGGATGCTGAAAAACCATCCCGACACGACTCCTCACTTCATGGATTCGCTGTTTTTCACGCGTGTTGATTCCGTTAACGATGACATCGCCTTCGCTTGGGGTCAAAATTCCATTGAGATGCTTAGACAGCGTTGACTTACCGGACCCATTATGACCGATGATGGCGACATACTCTCCTGGAAACACTTCAAGGGAGACATTTTGCAGGACAGGAATTTGTTGATCTTGGTTCACCTGATAGGCAAACGAGACATTTTCTACACGAATAATCGGTTGTGCTGTCATGCTCTCTCCTCGCCTCTTCGTAAAAGTCGTATGTGTGGTGTCATCCATTAAATAAGCAACTACCATGCCAAATGAATATGTTTTTAATTTTCTGTAAATTAAACAATTAACGGAGTCATTCTGTTGCAAACATGCATCACAGATGTTGCAATTGCATCAATTTCTACAACCTTTCGTAGCGCTTCATTTTTCTCCAC
Source organism: Brevibacillus fortis (assembly GCF_003013395.1). GTDB lineage: Bacteria > Bacillota > Bacilli > Brevibacillales > Brevibacillaceae > Brevibacillus > Brevibacillus fortis. The sequence goes on from NZ_PXZM01000003.1 coordinate 337,968, forward strand.
AGCGTGGACCGATCCATTCCCAAAATTTTCGCCGCCTCTCCCTTGTTTCCCTTCGTTTCCGCCAAAACCTTTCGGATGACTTCTGCTTCTCTCTCTTCTTGGTCTCTGTCAGATTGTCGCTGATACAGCTTCTTGGCAAAAAAAGCTGTGTCCTCCTTACTGAGAGCTTCATTCTTACAAAGCAAGACCATTCTTTCCACCACGTTGCGCAGCTCTCGTACGTTACCTGGCCAGTCGTATTGTTTGAGAACGTGGAAAACAGCTTCCTCCACTTTCAGATGCCTTTTATTTTCCCGTTCCTTGATTTCTCCAATGATTGATGCCACCAATTGCGGAATATCTTCAATCCGCTCTCGCAAAGCAGGCAACTCTAGCGTCAACACATTCAAGCGGAAATACAGGTCTGAGCGAAACTGCTTTTCCTCTACCAGTCGTTCCAAATCCCGATTCGTTGCCGCGATGATTCTCACATCGACAGGGACAATGCGCTCCCCGCTGATTCTGCGCACTTTTTTCTCCTGCAAAATACGCAAGAGCAACGCTTGGATCGGGATCGACATCTCTCCGATTTCATCGAGAAACAGAGTGCCTCCATGGGCCAATTCAAACAGCCCGGGCTTTCCACCTTTTCGCGCGCCGGTAAAAGCGCCCTCCTCGTAGCCAAACAACTCGCTCTCCAGTAAATTGCCGGGGAGAGCCGCACAGTTAACCGGGATGAACGGCCCGGTTGCACGCTGGCTACTCAAATGAATTCCTTGGGCAAACAATTCCTTGCCGGTTCCAGTCTCCCCCTGTATGAGAACTGTCGCATCTGTCCGTGCAAATGTTTCCGCCCATTCCTTCGCTTCTCGGATCGCAGGAGATTCTCCAACGATATCCTCCAGACGGAACTTGGCTTCCAAGCCGCTCTCCATGCTCTGCTTACGAATGCGCATCTCCATTTTTTGAATGTCGGTGATCTCTTTAAAGGTGGAAACCGCTCCAACGATTTCCCCATCTACGACAATCGGCAAACGGTTGATGATAATTTGTCGATTCAGGATCGTTGCGATGTCCCCTATCTCTTTTTTTCCCGTTGCCAAAATTCTCAGCATATCTGAATTGGGAATATAACGGGTAATTTTTTGTCCAACGATATTGCCTGGCAGACCGAGTATTTCCATCGCGTTTTTATTAACCCCGATAATAATGGAATCCCGATCGACCGCGATGATCCCGTCGTGGGAAGCGTCCAGAATCGCCTGAATGTGGATGTCATGGATCATTTGCCTGGCTCTCCTTCTTCGGCATGCTCAAGCATGACTGCTACTTCCGGCGCTGGTCTTCTTGCCCGACGCTTATTTCGTTTCTTTTTCCGTAAAATGAAAATGGACAGGAGCATCAACGCGAGGATGACGAGTTCGATTGGTTGTGCCAACTTTGCAGAAGTCCAGCCACTCATTCCCAGCAAGTGAAAGATGACGGCTATGTAAAGGAAGATCGATGCTAGATTTTGAGCTTTCACCTGGTTCACCTCTGTTTTTTTCTGGTTAGCCAAAGAATGCGGCAATCACTTTCTCGTTTATCCCGCTCGTGGAGTAGTAATGAACCGACTTCCCTTTTTCTTTTGCATACGCAATTTCTTTGCTTGTGCTGCTTCCGATATAGCCCTCTACATCGATGACAAAAATCTCGTCAGACAAATCGATTTTTCGTAAGTGAATGTCTGTGAGGAGATCTGCTTGCTTCTGCGATATCTCAAAGCCCTCGCTCTGTTCGAAAAAAGCTACACTCATCACGATGTTTCCTTGGAGCGTCAAATACGTATTCGCCTGCTCAAATTCCTTTTTGAATTTTGTAGACCCGCATAGTGTGATGATTTTCATTGTAAATCCCTCTTCATAAGGCGTTTATTTTTCGCAATAATCTGACTTGCCATCTACGAAAAACTCCCGTGGAGCCTTGATCATAACTCCACAGGAGAGTGTATTCTCGATGTCTTTCGATTAGATAGGAAGAAGCTCCACCGTTTCTTTGCTCTCCAAGTCTTTCACCATGTCGAGCCATGCCTGCGGCTTCTGTGGAAGTACGGCGTAATAACGCTTCAAGAAAGTAACGATCAGATCTGCTTCGAGCTTCGTTTGCTCTTCGTTTGTCGGCATGAAGCCCAGATCGAGTCCGGATACCGCTTCCCCGTCATTTTGCCAGGATGGATGTACATAGGTAAAGTTCGTGCGTTTGTAGCCTAAATGGGAGAGCACTTCACGGCGTACAAATGGGTCCATTGGCTTGATGCCGCCAAAGCTGTGTTCTTCCACACGGTACGGGTCATAGATTTCTGCAAACATCCCGTACAGCTCCTTGCCGTTTTCAGCAGCCAGAGCGAGTAGGTCCTTTTGACGTTCTCTGGCGAGGAATCGTCCCACTCCGAGTCCTTCTCGACCAATGATCGTGAAGTCTGTCATCGCTACGTTCATGTCTGTGTAGTAACGGTATTCGGTAGCGCCCACAACTTCTCCTTCATGGACAGCGACAAATACGCGAATGCCCGGATCTTCCAGCGGTTCTCTCCACAGGTCGTACGCCAATACTTCCTCAGGTGGGAAAACCTCTTGCATCAAACGGTGCATTTTCGCAAACAGCGGGTTGTCAATATGTTGAATACGTACGAATTCCATCAGTCATATCCCCTCTCGATTGAGTGTGTCGGAAAAACGCCCTACAGATGCTGCTGAAATGGATTTTTCCATTCCATGAGTGTCGCATAGTTGCGGGATTCCTCATCTTCCAAATAATCGGCCACGACCTGAACAGGCGTGCGACCGCAGCGCATGAGAAATGTAATCACCGGGTCTTTTACTTCCCCTGTCAGAACACGCTCCAAATACTGCTCAGGTGTCCATTGGTCTGCATAACGTCCATATCCTGGCATCCGACCTCCGCCGAGCAATCTACGCAGTCCTTTTTGTACTACCAGCTCATACATCGCTTGCATCATCTGTTGACCTAATCCCAGCTTGCGGAAGCTCGGACGGATGCAAATGTCCACAATGTACAGCGTGTCCCCCTGTGAATCGTGATTGCGGATATAACCGCCATCGGTGACATCCTCCCACTCATGTTCAGGGTGGGCCGGATCAAACTTCACAAGCAGCCCTGTCATCGAACCTGCCAAAATACCATCCACTTCTACACAAATGGCGCCTTCCGGGAACAACGTAATATGGTTCGTCAACTGCTCCTGATTCCACCATAGCTCAGATGGGAACGGTGGGGGAAAGCTCTCCGCCTGTATTTGGATCAATTCGAAAAAGTCTGAGCGATTGTAGTTGCGAATAACGGCTTTGCGTGGCTTGTCCCCTTCAAATACATACAGCTCTTTTCTGTACATATTCATCCTCCTGCTGTCTAGATCACGCTGAAATGTTTACTTCCAGTCTGTATACAAATCGGTGCGGCGGTCGCGCCACGTTGTTACGGAGCCTTTTTCCCGCACGTCATATAGCAGTTGGATATCCAAGTCAGCGGTTACCATCATGTCGTGGTTAACCTCCCCTTCAGCAAGAATGCCTCGCGGAGGAAACGGAACATCGTTTGGCGTCAAGATCGCCGCTTGTCCGAAGTTCGCACGCATGAAATCAACTGTCGGCAACGAGCCTACGGTACCAGTCAGTACGACATACACCTGATTTTCAATCGTCCGGGCATGACTGGTATAACGTACGCGGTGGAATGCGTGGCGGTCATCCGTGCAGGATGGGCAGAAAATGACGTCTGCACCACGCGCTTTGGCAATACGCACCCACTCAGGGAACTCGATGTCGTAGCAAATAATCATCGCGACCTTCCCTTTGTCGGTCTCAAAGATTTGCAGCGAGTCGCCAGCCCCCATGTTCCAGCCTTTTACTTCCCATGGCGTGATATGGATTTTTTTCTGCTGGCCTACACGTCCATCTGGGTAAAACAGAAAAGCCGTATTATAGAGCTTGCCGTTTTCCTCGATGATGTGCGTTCCGCCAATCAGATACATCTCATATTTGGCAGCGAGAGAACGAAACAGCTCGACATATCGGTCAGTGAATGACGGCAATGCGGTAATCGGAAGCGCATTGCCCTGCTCGTCTCCGATTGACATGAGTTGAGTCGTAAAGAGCTCCGGGAATAGGAGAAATTCTGTATCGTACTCTTGCGCGTTTTTCACGTAGTGCTCAACTTGATTGGCGAAGTCTTCAAAGCTATGTATGGTATGCAGATGGTACTGCACAGCGGAAACACGCATTTTCATGCCATTCTTCCTTTCTCCATCGTGAAATGAACCTCTCAGACTAAAATATATCAAAAACAGTCTGTAAAGTCTCGCCATTGGCTGTATGAAAAAAGTCGCCTATCCACGTAGATGGGCGACTCTCGCTATTATTGGCTGGTGCTCATCCGCAAAACAGTTTTGTAGAGCAGCTCTGCTCCCAATGCCACGTCTTCATAGGCTGCGTATTCTTGCGGATTATGACTGATGCCGTCCTTGCAGCGGACAAAAATCATCCCGTAATCACAGACGTATGAGAGCGCCAAAGCATCATGGAAAGGACCGCTCATCAGTTCGCGTACAGAGGCACCGAGCTTGCTACTCTCCTCATGCATGATTGCCTTTATCCACTCTGCACAATAACGCGGGTCACTATTTGTATCTTCAGTGATCGTAAATTGCAATCCACCTTCTACAGCAGCTAGCTCAATCGCCTCGCGCAATGCTTGTTCACGCTCATCGCGACGCTGCAAATCGATATCCCGCAAATCAATCGAAAAACGCACCCGCTCCGGAATGATGTTGCGCGAATCCGGGAAAACCTCCAAGTGACCGACTGTACCGACTGTTGGCGCTTGTGGATCGAGCTTTGCCAGCTCGTTCACTGCCAATATGACTTTTGCCGCTCCGACCAGTGCATCCTTTCGCATCGGCATCGGTACGGAACCAGCGTGCCCAGCAAAGCCAGTTAGCTCGACTGTCCACCACAAAGGCCCTGATATCGCAGACACGATTCCAATCGCCTCTTTCGCATCATCTAGGATCGGCCCCTGCTCAATATGCAGCTCCAGATAAGCACCGATGCTTTCTTTTGGATAAATCGACGCTTCCAAGCGATCAGGGTCGCAGCCAAAATTAATCAGTGCCTGCCTTCGTGTGATTCCGTTTTTATCCGTCCTCTCCAAATCCATAGGGTCCAGCATTCCGAGAATGCCTTTGGAACCAAACAGTCCTTTTTGAAACCGGCATCCTTCTTCGTCACAAAACGCAACGACTTCAATAGGCTGTGCCGGCATGATCCCTTGTTCATTCAACGTCTGGACAACCTCCAGTCCGCCCAATACCCCGATCACACCATCGTACTGACCGCCGTATGGTTGCGAATCGATATGAGAGCCAATCATCAAGATCGGTGCTTGGTCATCCTTCCCTGCCATACAACCAATCAAATTGCCAAAGTCATCGATCCGCGTCTGAAGACCTGCTTCTTCCATCCAGCTACGCACCAGCTCTACGCCCGCCCGATCTTCCGGAGACAAAGCGAGTCGACATACACCCGTTTCCCCTATTTTCCCGATTTGCGCCAATTGCTCGATTCGTTTTTGCAACCGTTCTTCATTGATCGCAAGCTTTCTCGCTTTTACGTTCATGCTTGTAGAACCTCCTCATCTTGGCGTTGATAGACGAACTCCCCATCTATCATCGTTTTGTCTACGCGCAGCTCTTTGATGCGATCAGTAGAGGTTGCCAAAATATCGCCGTCCAGCACCACGAGATCAGCCAGCTTCCCGACTTCAATACTCCCTTTGATCCCCTCCTCAAAACTGGCGTACGCTCCATTCCAGGTGAACATGCGAATCGCCTCCATGATGCTGACCCTTTGATTGCTCCCCACATCCAGACCTGTTTTACTCAACCGATTAACGGCAGCATGAATCCCGATCAGCGGATTGAAATCAGTCACGGGACTATCCGACGCTCCGGCCGCAATGATCCCCGCGTCGAACTGATCCCTCGCCGGAAACATATGCCCGACGCGTTCTCCGATGTTATTCACATACGAATCGCCGTAATCGTAGATAAAAGCAGGATTCGGAATGGGTACGACACCTAGTCGAGCCATTCTCACCAACAGATCAGGCGCAGATACACCAGCATGTTCAATTCGATGTCGGTGGTTCTCGCGCGGATGTGCTTCTAATGCCGTTTCAAAGCATGTCAGCAGCATGTCAATTGCTCGATCTCCCTGAGCATGAGCGGTAATTTGAAAACCTCGTGCATGTGCCTCTCCCAAAATGGTATTCAACTCGTCCTGTTCGTAGTAGAGAATTCCGCAATCATCTGGTCGGCTGGTGAACGGCTCACGCATGGCCATCGTGGGCGCGATGCTTGCCCCATCTGTAAAAACTTTCGCTGGTCCGATACGGAAGCGAGCATTCCCCGTACCCGTTACCAACCCCGCATCAATCATCTTTCGGACAAAATCATCGGATTGATTCAGCGCACATACCATTGCGTAGATGCGGACTTTCACGCCACCTTCCTGTACCGCTTTTTGCATCGCCCGGTAGTTCTCTGGACCGTATCCTCCCGCATCATGAACACTCGTAATGCCCGCAGCAACAAAGTCTTCCGAAGCCAATCGCAGCCCTTCCATGTACTCTGCTTCCGTAAAGGCAGCCTTTTCAAACATGTTCATATGTGCCGTTTCGATGAGGAATCCGGTTAGCTCACCCTCCGCATCACGATCAATACGTCCACCCTGGGGATCGGGTGTGTCTCGGTTGTAACCCGCTATGGCAAGCGCTCTGCTGTTTACGACAGAGTGATGAGCGCACGTCCTCATTACAAAAACAGGATGGTCTGTCGTCACTTCATCCAGTTCGGCAAGCGTCGGATAGCGCTTCTCGACCATGAGATTTTCATCGAAACCACATGCCCTCACCCATTCGCCTGCTGGTGTTTTTTCCGCTTGTTCTTTCAGTGCGTTGAGCAGATCATCAATCGACCTGATCCTTCTCGCTTTGCTATCGACCCCAAGCTTGTTCGTACCGTAAATCGTAATATGGAGGTGAGCATCGATGAAGCCGGGCAATAGACTTTTCCCTTGCAAATCAATGACGGTTGTATGTGGTTGAACCAACTGTTTCATATCTTCACCAGACCCAACAGCAAGGATGCGATTCCCTCTGACTGCCACTGCTTCTGCCACCCGATTCTCTTGATCTACCGTGATCACCTGTCCATTGAGAAAAACGATATCTGCCATATAACTGCCTCCTTTAGAAAATAAGTATTAAAGAGTTGGTGTCCCTTCTGTATTTGCTGTATGACGATTGAGTGCAAATAGATTCCTCGTCACAAACGTCACCGTGAACATCACGACGAGATTGACTAGCAACGCCACAACACCAATATTCAAGTCTTTGACAACCGCTGGCCAATTCGGGAACACGGTCGCAATCGTCACTTGGAAAACCGTTACATACGCAACGGTTGACACCCCACATAAAATCCCGGCAAACGCACCGTACTTATTCACCCACGGCTTGGCAGGGAGACTGAAAAGCAATGCCGGAAATAACTGTGTGACCAAGCTGTAGCCCATTAATAACAGCGTTACGAGCGTATCTCCCCCACTCATTGCAAAATACAGCGAGATCAACGAGATGACAGGCACCAACCATTTGGCAATCCGAGCAATTTGTGCGTCAGATGTGTGAGGAGCCATGACTTTGTACACATTTTTCGCCAAGAGCGTCGCCCCTGTCATTAATAGCATCGAGCCTGGTACAAGCGCAGTTAGCAAGCCTGCTGCTCCAATGATCCCGACCACCCACGGATCGAATGTTTGCAAGGAGAGACGGAGCAAGGACAAATCGCCGTCCGCCCCTTTTAAACCGGGCACTTGCAGAATCGCGGTAAAGCCGACAAAGAACACAAACAGCAGCATCAAGGTATAGAGCGGCAGCATGATCGTATTTTTGCGGAACACATTTGCATTTTTCGCCGAAAACACAGAGCCAAACGTATGTGGCCACATGTAGAATCCAAACACCGTGACCAGTACCGTAGAAATGTACCAGGAAATGCTTAATCCCTCTTCAGGGAAAGTCAAGAAGCTAGGATTGGAGGCTTGTACGGCTTCAAACATCGGCTGGATGCCCCCGTAATAATGAAACGGAAGGTAAAGCCCGAGGAAAACGACGACAAAGAAAATCATGATGTCCTTAATGGCAGCCGTCCAAGCCGAGCCGTGAATCCCTGAGATCATGACGTAAATCGTCACAGCAATGACCCCGATCCATATCGCAGCAGCTGGCGAAATCGAGCCATAGGAAGCCTCTGATACGATGATTCCCAAGCCTTTGAATTGAAGGACGAGATACGGAATAATCGCAATGACTCCGACCGCTGCGACCAAAATACCGAGTATCGGACTATTGTATTTGCTTACAAAAAAATCAGATTGGGAGACTAGCTTATGCTCTTTGGCATACTTCCAAATTGGCGGCAAGAGCCAGTAGGAAATGACATACGCGAGAGAAATGTATGAGAGAACGTAATAGGAAGGTGCCCCTTTGGAGTACGCCCAACCACTGCCCCCCAAAAAGGTGAATGTCGTATAAATTTCACCCGCTACCAGCAAGAAAATAAAGATCGAACCGAATCCTCTACCGCCAACGGTCCATTGTTCCATATTCATGTCTTTCCCTTTTTGTGCACGAATACCAGAGTAGAAGGACAGCACTAGAAAGGCAAAAATAATGATTAAGGCGATATTCATTGGCTGTCCTCCTTCGTAGCAGGGTCGATTTTGTTGAGGAATGCCATGATAACGGAAGTTAAGACAACCCAGAGGACGATCCAAAATAGGACAAACGGCATGCCTAATAAGTAAGGTTCAACCCGATTCACAAACGGAATTCCTCCCAGCATCCCTATGAACGGCAGTACCCCTAGCCAATCTCTCGCTTTCATGCGACTCCCCCCAGTTTGTTCGATTTGTCCCATTGCCTGTACACATCCTGGACATGTACATTAGTATTATCGAAAAATTCAAATATCTCCTTTGTTCCCTTGGCTAGAAAAAAGGACGGGGTTTTGTGCAAGTAGCTAAAAGATGATGAAGGCATGGTGAGCGTAATGATTACTGTCCGTGAGCTCATACAGGTGGGTGGCTTTGATGAATCGTCAGTGCTTGCAGGCGCGTCCTCCTTAGAAAATGAACTGCTGGGTGTTACTTCGTTTGATTCTCCAGATGGCCACAGGTGGCTGCGAGCTGGTGAATTCGTCCTGACGACAGGCTTTCCATTTCTCTCACAGCAAAAAACATGTACGAAACGGCTGATTACGCTCATCGATGAGCTAGTCGCCATAGGCACCCCGGGGCTTGCCATCAAATTAGGTCGATACATTGAGGACCTTCCTGAAGCCGTACTCACCCACGCTACGCAAAAGGCATTTCCCATCCTGTCCTTTCCGATGGATAAAGCTTGGTCAGATGTCATTGTGCCAGTCGTTCAATACATCAATGACAAACAGCGCATCGAGCTGGACAGGACCCATGCCATCTACGAACGGTTTCATCACTATTTAACGGGAGGAGCGCCGATTTCTACATTGACAGATTTACTTTCCGATATCCTTGATGCTCCTGTCTCCATCCATGTCCCCCAGCACAAATGGAAATGGGATTCTTCTCTTGCTCCGCTCCCACTCGATGATTCATTAGGCAAGCTCTACGGTCAGCGCGCCCCGATTCGATTAACACAAGAGCCTCTTCGCAGACAAAAAGAAGGGGTTCATGTTCGGTGGCTTCTCCACGACCAAACTGTGCAGGGAGCCATCATGATTGGACAGCGGGAGCGTGATTTATACGCGTGGGAAAAAGTCGCCATCGAGCAAAGTGCTGCCCTCCTGTCCCTTGAGATACAGCGGCAACGAGCCATCCAGGAAACATTTCAGCGTTTTCGCAATGATTTCTTGCAACAACTCGTCAGTGGCCAGATCGTCTCTGACGAAATGCTCATGCGAAAGGCGGATGAAGTCGGCTGGGAGTTCTCCGATCACTATATCGCGATGATCCTAAGCTCCTCACCCCATGACAAAACCAGCATCGAACTTTGGCAAGAAAACCATCACCTTCTGAATGCGTTGCACAGCTTTTTATCCTCAAATGAAGCGATTCTGTATGGATTGGATCAGGAAAATCGCATCCTTTTGCTCGTACCATTCTATATTCATGCCCCTGTTGAATCGCTCCCGCAATGGCTACAAGAACAGTGCTTGAAAACGATCACCAAACAGATGGACAAGCATGTCTTTGTAGGAATTGGGCGCTATCATCCTGAACGAGAAGGTATCGTTCGTAGTTATAGGGAAGCACTGATCAGCTTTCGATCCGCTCTACATGCTGCAAACCATGTCGACGTCTCTTCTCTTAGCCTCAAAAGCTACCAAGACTTAGGGCTCGAGCGAATCATGTACGCAGATGATCCTGCGACAGAAGCCCAAGCGTTTGCGGATGAATGTCTGGGCAAAATCCAAAGCTATGATCGCGAAAAGAACGGACAGCTTTTGCAAACCTTGCAAGTGTTTTTGCAAGCAGATGGTAATTACGCGGAAGCCGCGCGTCGTTTATATGTTCATAAAAATACAATCAAGTACCGCATCCAGCTGATCCGGGAATGGACCGGATTGAACGCAGAAAATGGACATGATCAAATGCTGCTTCGCATTGCCATAACTGCACATGTCATTGGGCATCGTCTCTAATCTTGGTATAATGAAAGGGAAAGCCTGGTAGGAGGAATAAAAGATGAACGAGTGGTTGAATAAACCCGTGAAAACTATACAAAGACCGAAAAAACGAGGCACGGTAGAATACATCGATGACCAGTATATCGTCGTGTTCTTTACTTCCCCGCGAAAAGAGCGCGTTATTTTTTCGAGCAAGGAAGCGTTCCTCAGCAAAGTCGAGTTCGTGGAGGACACCACTTCTTCGCCATCATGAGAAAAAAGCCCTTGAACTTCAGCACGGTTTGTGCGAAGCCAAGGGCTTTTTCTATGTGGATCAAGCTTACGCGTAATGCTCTTCATGCAGGCGCTTGATTTCATCGCTCTCGAGGTACTCATCATATGTGATCATCTTATCAATGACACCCTTCGGCGTGAACTCAATGATCCGGTTCGCAATCGTTTGTACGAACTGGTGGTCATGAGATACGAACAGAAGCGTACCGTCGAATTCGATCATGCCGTTGTTCAAGGCAGTAATGGATTCTAGATCCAAGTGGTTCGTCGGTTCGTCCATGATCAATACGTTGGCGCTTGCCAGCATCATCTTGGACAGCATGCAACGAACTTTTTCTCCCCCGGACAATACGTTCGCCTTTTTCAGTGCTTCATCTCCCGAGAACAGCATGCGACCGAGGAATCCACGAATGAATGTCTCGTCTTGATCTTTGGAGTACTGACGCAGCCAGTCAACCAGGCTCAAGTCAGAATTGAAGTACTCAGCGTTATCTTTCGGGAAGTACGCTTGGGAAGTGGTAACGCCCCATTCGAAAGAACCGCTGTCTGCTTGAACTTCGCCCATCAAAATTTGGAAGAAAGTCGTTTTCGCCAGCTCATTCGGTCCGACAAAAGCAACTTTGTCCCCTTTGTTAATGGTGAGGTGAAGGTTTTCAAACAGTTTTTCGCCTTCAACCGTCTTGCTCAAGCCTTCGATTGCTACGAGGTTTTTACCCGCTTCACGCTCTGGCTTGAAGTTGATGAAAGGATACTTACGGCTGGAAGGACGAATGTCATCCAACGTAATTTTCTCCAACAGCTTTTTACGCGAAGTCGCCTGCTTCGACTTGGAAGCATTGGCAGAGAAACGCGCAATAAACTCTTGCAGTTCCTTCATTTTTTCTTCTTTCTTCTTATTCTGATCACGAACCATTTTCAGTGCCAATTGGCTGGATTCGTACCAGAAGTCGTAGTTACCCACGTACATTTGAATCTTACCGAAGTCGATATCCGCGATGTGCGTACACACCTTGTTCAGGAAGTGACGGTCATGGGATACAACGATAACTGTGTTTTCATAGTCTGCCAGGAAGTTTTCCAACCAACGAATCGACTCGATGTCCAAGTGGTTCGTAGGCTCATCCAGCAACAGGATGTGTGGATTACCAAACAGCGCTTGTGCCAACAGAACACGTACCTTCTCCGTACCAGAGAGGTCCTTCATCAGCTTGTCGTGCAAGTCAGTCGGGATACCCAGACCGATCAGCAAGCTAGCCGCATCTGCTTCTGCCATCCAGCCGTTCAGTTCTTCGAATTCGCCTTCGAGTTGAGATGCACGATTGCCATCTTCCTCGGAGAAGTCTTCTTTCATGTAGAGAGCTGTTTTCTCTTCCATGATCTCAAACAGGCGCTTATGACCCACAATGACCGTTTTCAGCACTTCGAATTCGTCGAATTCAAAGTGGTTCTGCTTTAATACAGCGATACGCTCGCCCGGTGTCACCGAAACGTGACCACTCGTCGGATCGATCTCTCCAGAGAGGATCTTCACGAAGGTAGACTTCCCTGCACCGTTCGCACCGATGAGGCCGTAACAGTTACCTGGGGTAAACTTAATGGATACATCTTCAAACAGTGCGCGCTTACCGTAGCGCAGCGTCACGTTCTGAGTGCTTATCATCGTCGCAATACCTGCCTTTTTTGAATCGTTCAAACACTTATCTTACCAGAGATGACCCCATTTTGCAAAAGGTAAACGATTTTTGTGCACAGCAAAAAATAGCTGATTCATGAAAAAGAGTTGGACAGGGAAAACTACCATGGCAATCCAGTGGGAAGGAGGCTTAAGAAATGTCCAAGCACAATGGTGTCAAAAATGAGATGGGAAAGAAAGAAAACCCTTCGCAAACCCGTAGATCGAACACAATTAGCAAAGAACAGACTCGCTCCAAGCAACGTGGCGAGTAGAGAGTGCCTCAATCAAAAACCGGCCTGCGGCATGTGCAGACCGGTTTATTTGCCATCAATCGGATCAAACACTGGCCTGCAACGGAACGAGGGCAGGAGGATGTGTCTGTAAAGGCTGTGACTCCACATAGATCGATACATTGTGCAAGGTCACATTAACGATACTCTGCTCTTCTACGTTCAATTCCAAAAATCGCTGCCTGCTCATCTCTGCCTCAAACACCTCATCCGTGTCCAAACGCTTCAGGTCAAGGCGAACGATCGGACCTAAGAGGGAAATATGATTGATCACGGCCTGAACAGATCTGGCAGACTTCCCTTCAGACGGGCGCAACGAAATCTCTACGTCATGTGGCCGCATGTATCCGACAGCGGGAGCCTCCACCGCTTTATCCTTCCAATCGGTCTCGAACTCTGCCTCGCCGAGCTTGATTTTGCCATTTTGGATTCGTCCGTGAAACAGATTGACCCGCCCCAGAAAGCTGTACACGAACGGATTCGCCGGATGATGATAAATTTCTTCGGGCGATCCTACCTGTTCCACTCGCCCTTCATTCATCACAACTACCTGATCCGCCAATTCCATGGCTTCCTCCTGATCGTGCGTGACGAACAGAATCGTCAGCCCAAGCTTTCCATGCAGATGACGGAGCCAGCGACGCAGCTCCTGTCTCACTTTCGTATCCAAAGCGCCAAACGGTTCATCCAGCAGCAAAAATTTTGGTTCCACCGCCAACGCCCTTGCCAATGCAACACGTTGGCGCTGCCCACCGGATAGCTGTGAGGGATAGCGATGCGCGAGCCCTTCTAGCTGAACGAGCTTTAGAAGCGAATGAACCTTTTCACTGATTTCTTCCTTGCTCGGTCGTGTTTTCCGGGAGCGTACGGACAACCCAAACGCAATGTTGTCAAAAATGTTCATATGCCGAAACAAGGCGTAATGCTGAAAAACGAACCCCACCTGCCGCTCACGCACGTCGCGGTTCGTATTATCCTCTCCGTGAAAGAGGATGCTCCCCTCCTGTGGTTGCTCCAGTCCAGCGATGAGACGCAAAAGCGTCGTCTTTCCCGATCCGGAAGGCCCGAGAAGAGCTACAAGTTCGCCTTCCGGAATATGCAGATTCACATTTTTCAGCGCCGTAAAGCTTTTGTATGACTTCGTTATGTTCACTACCTCGATACTCATCCGGCTCTCTCTCCTGTCACGTCGTAGTGTTGTTCCTCATCCAGCTTTGCCTGCCGCTCGGTTTTCCACTCGATCAAGCTTTTCAGAATAAGCGTTACCAAGGCTAAGGCAGCAAGCAAGGTGGCTACCGCAAAGGCAGCAGCGAATTGATATTCGTTGTAGAGAATCTCCACATGCAACGGGAGCGTATTGGTCATGCCGCGGATATGACCGGAAACGACGGATACAGCACCGAATTCACCCATGGCACGGGCGTTGCACAAAATGACCCCGTACAGGAGCCCCCATTTTACGTTTGGCAGTGTGACGCGCAAAAATGTTTTCCAGCCGCTTGCTCCGAGCGAGACTGCTGCTTCCTCCTCGTCTCTTCCCTGTGCTTCCATGACGGGAATCAGTTCACGAGCGACGAACGGAAAGGTAACAAAGGTCGTCGCGAGTACGATACCTGGTACCGCAAAAATAATTTTGAAATCCCATGCCGCAAGCAAGGGCGCCGCCACGCCTTGACTCCCAAACAAGAGGACAAAGATAAGACCCGCAATTACTGGAGACACGGCAAATGGCAGGTCTATCAAGGTAAGCAGCACATTTTTACCCCGGAACGAAAACTTGGCGATTGCCCACGCAGCCGCGATCCCGAACGTCACATTCACCGGTACGCTAATCGCAGCGACAAGCAAGGTGAGCTTGACAGCGGATAACGTCTCCTCATCTGTAATGGACGCCACGAACACCCCTGCTCCTTGCCGAAACGCTTCTGTAAATACAGCAACAAGTGGCAGGATCAAAAACAAGCCGAGGAAGAGCAAGGCCACGATAATCAGTGTCCATCGAATATAGGCCGGCTCCGTCAAATGCTTCATACGTGATACCTCCTAACGGGCCGCATCGAATTTATTGATTTTCCATTGCAAGTAGTTAATGATCAAAAGCATGACAAAGGAAATCACCAGCATGACGGTTGCGATTGCCGTAGCGCCTGCATAGTCAAACTGTTCCAGCTTGGTCATAATCAAAAGGGGCACAATCTCTGTTTTCAGCGGCATGTTCCCGGAGATAAATACGACAGAGCCATACTCTCCCAGTGCTCTGGCAAAGGCGAGCGCAAAACCCGTAATGATCGCCGGTAACAGATGCGGCAAAACCACACGCCAAAATGTATTCCATCGGGTAGCGCCCAACGTAGCCGCTGCTTCTTCCATTTGCAAATCCCAATCCTGCAACACAGGCTGGACGGTTCTGACGACGAAAGGAAGACCGATGAACGTTAGTGCGACCCATATGCCGATGGGGGTGTACGCTACCTTGATCCCCCACTCCGCCAAGTACTGCCCGATCCAGCCATTTTCAGCGTAGATAGAAGTCAGGGCAATCCCGCCTACAGCGGTAGGTAAAGCAAATGGCAGATCAACAATGCCGTCAATGATCCGCTTCCCCGCAAACTGATACCGAACCAACACCCATGCCACCAAGACTCCGAACACCGCATTCAGACAAGCCGCAAAGAAAGAAGTCATAATACTCACACGAATGGAGGCAAGGACCCTCGTATCCATGATCGTCCCAATGAATTGCTCCCAACTCATGGTCGACGCTTTTAAAAACAAGACAGACAGAGGGATCAGCACCAGAAGACTCAGGTAGATGATTGTATAGCCCATGGTCATGCCAAAGCCTGGCAAAAACCCTCTTGTGCTCAGTGATTTTCTCATGAAGGTAACTCCTCTGAGGAAAGTGTAGGTCTATGGTTTATAAAGTTGATCGAAGACGCCTTGATCGGCAAAATGAGTCTTTTGTGCTTTCGTCCAACCACCAAACAACTCATCGATGGTAAACAATTTGATTTCGGGGAATGCGGGTGTATGTGCTTGGAGCACTTCCTGCGAACGCGGGCGGTAGTAATGCTTGGCTGCGAGCTCTTGGCCTTTTTTCGTATACAGGAACTGGAGGTATGCTTCTGCTACTTCTTTTGTCTTATGCTTGTCAGCGTATTTGTCAACGATGGTGACAGGCGGTTCAGCCAAAATGCTCAAGGATGGATTCACGATCTCAAACTTGTCTTTCCCTAGTTCATTGACAGCGAGATACGCTTCGTTTTCCCATGCAATCAGCACATCCCCAATGCCACGTTCGACAAAAGTAGTAGTCGAACCACGTGCCCCAGAATCGAGGACGGGTACATTTTTAAACAATTGTGCCACGAACTCTTGTGCCTTCGCTTCATCTCCCCCATTTGTCTTCAGGGCATAACCCCAGGCAGCCAAGTAATTCCATCTAGCTCCCCCAGAAGTTTTCGGGTTCGGTGTGATCACAGAGATACCAGGCTTGATCAAATCATCCCAATCTTTGATTTGCTTCGGATTGCCTTTGCGCACGAGAAACACAATCGTGGAGGTGTAAGGCGAGCTGTTGTCCGAGAGCTTCTTTTGCCACTCGGCAGGAATCAGACCTCGTTCGGCAAGCGCGTCAATATCATAGGCGAGGGCAAGGGTGACTACATCTGCTTCCAAACCATCCATGACGGAACGGGATTGCTTGCCTGAACCGCCATGTGATTGCTTGATCGTCACTGTTTGACCAGTCTTTTGTTGCCACTCTGAGGCAAACTCCTTGTTGATATCTTGATAAAACTCTCGCGTCGGATCGTAGGATACATTGAGCAGCTCTACCGTTGAGTTGCTGGCCGCTGCCCCATTACCTGTTTCTGCTGGTGCAGATGCCGAGCAGCCTGCCATAGCAGCTGCCAAAGCAACGATTCCTACGCGTTGCAGGATCGTGTGGACCTTGCCTTTCGTGGTTTTCATACAGCTCACCCTCACTCCTCTTCTTAATCTATAGTATTTTACTCGGAATACTATGTTATTGATGATTATACCTGCCTTTTTAATCCTGTCAACGCTATTTCCATCTACCCTATGCTGGGCAGGTAGGCCACGTTCAAATGATACTTGCCCATCCAGCAAATTTGGGCACGCCCGTTTTCAAAAAAATAGCCTTCCCGTTGAATGGGAAAGCTGTTTTCGATCAGACTGTAGCACTGGCATATTTCCTCCGGTCAAAAGCAAAAAGATCGGCGTCTGAATGACTTCCTTTTGTAATCAAATCACTGATGATTTGCGCGCCGATGGTCGAATAGACGGTTCCGTTCCCTCCGTAGCCTAGCGTGAACAAGCAATGCGGATAGCCTTCCTGCTCCCCAAACAGCGGGAGTCCGTCATGGGTATCGACAAAAGTCGCTCCCCAATAATATTCGGCTCGCATTGGAATCTGTGGAAATAACTCTTGAATTTTTGCAAGCAAATGATCGCGCTTCTTCAGACTTGATGCATCACTCTTTTTTAAGTCCTTCAACGGCTCATCAAGTCCTCCGACGATGATTCTCCCATCCGGACAAGTACGGATATACAGGTATGGACGGGCTGTTTCCCATATTAAGCATGCTTTCGGCCAGCCCGGAAACGCATCTACTGGATTGGTTACGATGGAAAACGAGCTGGAAATCACGGCATTGGCATTGCGCTTCATAGATTGTGCCTCGTAGCCAGTGGCAAAAACGGCACGCCTACATTTGATTGTGTGCCCACTTTTGGTATAGACCAAAAGCCCTCCATCCTGCACTTTTTGATGGACGACTTCCGTGTTTTCGTATACACGCATCCCTTTTTTCACAGAGTGGGCGATCACACCGTTGGCAAATTTGTACGGATTGAGCTCCGCATCTCCCTTGGAATAAATAGCTCCTTCCTTCGAAAAGGAGAATTGCTTTTCTATATCTGGTCGCTCAAAATACGTTACGGGAAAGCCGTACTTCTTCAATAACTGGTACTCTGTCCGCAAGCTCTCCGCATCCGCTGGTTCGCTGGCATAGTACAAGCTGTCACGCCTTATGTAATCTGGAGACAGGTCTAGCTGCCCAGAAATTTGTTCCAATTCATCAACTGCCTGCCGCGTCAGCTCGTAAAAACGCCCCCCTTTTTGTTCACCGAATGAATGGATGCAAGCGGTCAAAGTCTTATCGTTGCATATTTGCAGCAAACCCGTGTTAGCACTGCTGCTGCCTTCACTAATCCTCCGTTTATCCACAAGGATTACATCCACCTCATGCTGCTTGAGATAATAGGAAACGAGCGCACCTGCCTCACCGCCACCAATGATCAGTACATCACACTTTACGTCCTCCGTTAGAGAGGGGTATCGGAGTGGGGCTGGCAATGTTTCTGGCCAATAGAGTTTACCGGTCACAATATTCATCAGAATGTCCCCTCAGGCTGAAAGTATCCAAATGCGGACCCTACTTACATTCTCAACCATAGGATAACCAACACGCCAGCAGGCATCCTCCCCTATCGCACAATTCATTGGTTATACGTTATGATGGGTGACAGAAGGAGTGATTGTGCTTGACTACGGTATACGTAAAGCTTCCGCATGAACATGCAGTTGTTCGTGAAATCGCTGAGACGGTTGAATTACAGGAGCTGGTGGGTGGTGATTACGAGGTAGTGGAGGATGACCATCTAGAGGGAATCTCCCTTGTTGTGAATGAAGATGCGCGCGGGGTACAAGCAAATAATTTCCCCATCACATCAGATGGGTTTTTAGACTGGGTCTATGGACCTTGCGTATTCGTCAAAGCAGATGGACGTTCGCTGACCGATGACGACCTTACGAGAATTCAGCAGTTTTTATCCTCCAAAGGATAAGGGCGTGACCAAAACAATGACCCCTGACGTATGATCAGGGGTCTTGCCTTTTCACTACATATGCACTAGCCCTTAGCCCTTAATACCGCTGCTGCCGAAGCCGCCCGCACCTCTTTCCGTCTCATCCAGCTCATCGACTACTTCAAATTGCGCGACTGGAACGATTGCAATCACGCCCTGTGCAATCCGATCCCCTTTTTTGATCAAGTAGCTATGTGCATCGACTTCTTGTTCAACAGTTACTTCGTTTTCGCCAGCGCCCAGACATACCTGGCCACTTTTTCCGGATGCGATCCGAATGTTATCGATCAGTACGCATACTTCACCGCGATAGCCTGCATCAACAGTCCCTGGTGCATTGGACAAGCGCAGCTTAGTTTTTGCACTGATCCCGGAACGAGGACGCACTTGCAATTCAAATCCTTCTGGAAGCGCGAACGCCAAACCAGTTGGAACTTTTGCGGATTGTCCAGGGGCAATCAATGTATCCTCTACCGCGACCAGATCAAAGCCCGCATCCATTGCTCTCGCATACGCTGGGATCACGGCGTCTTGGTGGAGCTTTTTAATTTTCACCTGTGTAACCAGGCGCTCATTTGTCATGTTCATGTAATGTCTCTCCTCTATAGCCTGTCAACTGAATACCATTCATAGTGTACAAGATGCGTCCACTTCCAGCAAGAAGCACAGAATTTCATAAAAGCCTCACAAATCCCTTTCTTTTTCAGCGATTTTAACAATGGAATGTGATATAATCACCGTTGCATCTAACAATCACAATTGAAAAAGAAAGGTGGAATTGTACCTTGCAAGTACAAAAACCATATCGCATTTTGTTGTATTACAAGTATACTCCTATTGAAAATTATGAGGAGTACGCAGCCGAGCACTTGCAATTTTGCAAGGATAACGGGCTGAAAGGGCGGATTATCGTAGCCCCGGAAGGCATTAATGGAACCGTATCCGGTACGATTGAACAAACCGACGCCTACATGGAATATGTGCGAAAAGATCCACGTTTTAGTGATATGTGGTTTAAAATAGATGAGTCGGAAGAACATTCGTTCAAAAAAATGTTTGTGCGCCCGAAAAAAGAGCTTGTAACCTGGCGTTTGGAGGAGGATGTTGATCCGAATAAACTAGTCGGCACCTATCTGAATCCAAAAGAATGGTACGAAATGATGCAGGAAGAAGACGTCGTGATCCTTGACGGTCGCAACTACTACGAATACGATTTGGGACATTTCCGTGGTGCGATTCGCCCTGAAGTGGATTCATCCCGTGAGTTCCCTGAGTGGATTCGTGAAAACATGAGCCAATTCAAGGATAAAAAAGTCCTCACCTATTGCACTGGCGGTATTCGTTGCGAAAAGCTGACAGGTGTATTCCTGCAACAAGGTTTTGAAAATGTTTACCATCTTGAGGGCGGGATTGTCACGTATGGAAAAGATCCGGAAGTCCAAGGACGTCTGTGGGATGGAAAGTGCTACGTGTTTGACGAGCGCATCTCCGTACCGATCAACCATACAGAAGAAGACGTCGTCATCGGTCGTTGCCATTACTGCGGTACCGTTGAAGACCGTTATCTCAACTGCGCGAACCCATTCTGCAACAAACAGCACTTCTGCTGCCCAGAATGTGAGACAAAATACAAGCGTTCTTGCTCCGACGAATGCCGCGAGCACCCTCGCAACCGTTATGTAGAAGCGGAAGAAACAGCGAAGCTGGAAGCTGCTGGATCAAACGCTTAATCATACACGTACGAACAAGCTGATTCTTTCATAGAGTCAGCTTGTTTTTTTATAGGCAAAAGGTTCACACTCCCCTCTCTTTCCCTTTACCTGAATTTGGTACTATAATAAAAATCAAATCATTCGAAAAAGGGGATACATTATGTCGTTGATTCATGATACGAGCATTCTCGACTGGCAAACTGCAATGACAGAAGGACAGACAACTTCCCGTGAATTAACGCTCGCCTTTTTACAGCGAATTGCCACTTACGATAAACAAGGCATCCGAATCAATGCCATTAGTGAACTGAATCCAGATGCACTGGCGATCGCAGAGTCCCTCGATCGGGAACGAACGGTGTCAGGCAGTCGCGGGCCGCTTCACGGCATCCCTGTACTGATCAAGGATAACATTGCGACTTCTGACAAGATGCACACGACGGCAGGAGCTCTTGCTCTATCGGATGCGTTTGCTTCTGCGGATGCATTTGTTGTGGCGAAGCTTCGAGAAGCAGGTGCCGTCCTTTTAGGGAAAACAAATCTTACCGAATGGGCTAACTTTGTCTCCAATGACATGCCAGATGGCTACAGCTCGCGCGGTGGACAAGTATTGAATCCATATGGCCCTGGTGTACTCGATGTAGGCGGGTCTAGCTCAGGTTCTGCTGCTGCGATTGCCGCAGGATTTGCTGTTGTGGCAGTCGGTACGGAGACTTCCGGGTCGATTCTCCACCCAGCGGAGCACAATTCGCTCGTGGGAATCAAACCTACTGTTGGTTTAATCAGCCGTTCGGGTATCATCCCGATTTCCCATAGCCAAGACACAGCTGGACCCATAGCGAGAACCGTGGCAGATGCAGCTATTTTGCTTGGCTCCCTAACTGGTGTAGATGCAAATGATCCGGTGACAGGAAAAAGCGATGGTCTTACACATACCGATTACCTCCCCTTCCTCCATGCAGATGGATTGCAGAGTGCGCGTATCGGCGTTGTACGCTCCAGATTTTTGGCTGAGTGCGAAGACGAAGAAATCGCCTTGTATGAAGCGGCTATTGAAAAACTCAAAGAGGCTGGCGCAACTGTCATAGATGCCGTTACCATTCCGACAGAAAATGCGGACTGGGACAGACATGTTCTCGTGCATGAATTCAAGGTCGGTGTAAACGCGTACTTAAAAACCTTACCAGCCTCTTACCCGATCCGCTCCCTACAGGATGTCATTGCTTTTAATCGGGCACATGCGGAACAAGCCCTGCTTTATGGGCAGGAGCTGCTGGAAGAATCCGAGCAAACAAGTGGTACGCTGACAGAGCCGGAGTATCTGGCAAATCGCCTGTTCAATTTGGAAATGTCACAGAAACAAGGTCTTGTTGCTGTCATGAAGGAGCATCAACTCGATGCACTCTTGTACCCCGGCAGTACGGGTTATGCTATCCCGGCCAAGGCGGGTTACCCTTCGATTACGGTTCCTGCCGGCTATACTTCCGCGGGCAAGCCATTTGGCATCATGCTGACGGGATTGGCATTCCAGGAGCCTACTCTCCTTCGCCTTGCCTACGCTTATGAGCAAGCAACTCGACTGCGTGTAGCTCCGAATATGTCCACAGCGTAGAGGAAGTACTCGCCTATCCAGCAAAAAACGCATGAGACCTATTCAGGCCCATGCGTTTTTCCCTTTCTACATCGTCTTGCTCTCTTGCTCCGCTTTCCCGAGTCGGTCCTGGAATAGCTTGCTCAATTGACCGATATTTACTTCCCATTCCTCATCCTTGTAATAGACAGTCGCTTTGGATTCGCCTTTTTTGCCTACGATACGAATACTCGTTGTCTTCACTTCATAGGTGCCATCTTCCTTGAAGGAAATATCGGCATCCTTAAGCTCTTTGTCCAATACCGGTGTAATCGTCTTATCGACGACTTCCTGTGTAGCTACGGCAGCTTGACGTCCCATTTGAATCACTTCTTCAGGACTGAATTGGAAAAACAACACGAGCACAACACCAATAATAGCGGCGAGTGAAATAATTCGAATAATGCTCCGCACCACCCATTGGGCAGCCATAATGATGAGTATGATACCTAGCGCAATCGGCCAGTAATCTTTGATCAATTGAAGTATTTGGTCCACGTTTATCCCTCCTTCGATTTCAGTCTCGCCAAAAATTGCCGAAACCAAATCTCCTTACAGAAAAAAACCGTCACAGCAATGCGGACGGAATCGCAAAAATAGGTTGTCTCTCACTTATTCTCGTTAAAAAGGCAAACTCCTGCTCTCATTTTCAATCATTTTAAACGAATCTTGACATCATCTTCCTCTTTTATACATAATAGGAATCCGAAAAAAATAGAAACGGGTGGTATGGGATGAAACAAAATCTATATGATCAACCGGATTTTTACCAGGACTATCAAAAACTCCGTCTGTCCGGTGAGTCGGAAAATGATATGATCGAACAGCCCGCCTTTCGCGGTTGTCTCCCCTCCCTAAAAGGATTGCGTGTACTCGACCTTGGATGTGGTGGCGGACAGTTTGCTCGATACTGTGTAGAACAAGGCGCACGTGAAGTGATTGGTGTTGACCTCTCTCACAACATGCTGGAGTATGCCCGGACGAATAACCGTCATGAGAACATTCAGTATCTACATGGCTCCCTGGAGGACGTGGGGCTTGCCGATCATGACTACGATCTCATCACGAGCTCTCTCGTTATGGACTATGTTCATGACTATGAGCACGTGATCAACAAAGTAAGCCGCGCCTTGCGCAGTGGAGGATATTTCGTTTACTCTACACTCCATCCGCATATTACCGCTCGCAAACAGGTCGAGGGTTGGGTACGTGACGAAGAAGGTAATAAGCATTTCTGGCCGTTGGACAACTATCTGGAGGACGGAGAACGAGAAATGCACATGATGAACGGCAGAAAGGCTCTTTTTTACCACCGCTCCATGTCTACTGCCGTCAATACGTTAATTCAGGCGGGGCTTACCCTGCAAGAGATCATCGAGCCGACTTGCACACCAGAAGGACTCCTCTTGCAGCCACATCAGATTTCAGAAGTAAGAAGGCCCACGTTTATTATTTTCAAGACGCAGAAGACTCTTTGAAATAAATGAACAAAAGCCCGGAGGAGTGATCCGGGCTTTACTACGTTTTTATTAGTACTCAATTTGTTTACATAACAAATATTATGTCATTTAAAGACGCGAAATAAATACACGAAGCGAGAACTTTTTGTCGACTCATGTTACGACTCTACGCACGAGAATAGGTCTTGCCTGGAAAAGGCGATATTTTTTACTCTGCCCGTTGAAAGCTCAAAGCCTTTTCCAGTCCCATCTGCCCCTCTTGTAAATGTTAAGCGCAAAGCCACCAAATTTTCTCCCCCACCTGTGATAAATTCATCATCAGCTGTTTGCACGAGTGGATGCTTCCCATTTCTGCGGTGAGATAGACACAACAGTCCGTTTTCTTCTATCACTTCATACGTTGTTTCCAGTTCTGTGCATCTGTACTTCCCCGTATATCGGTCTAGTTCTTCCCTGCTTTTGGATGTAGGCCGCCATTTTTCAAACGGGATGTCTCTCGCACCATAACGCATTCCTGCTTGTTTGCCAAGAAATACCTCATATTCAAACGGGCCGACTTCAAAGCAATTTCCATACTTATGAACGAGGAGCACAGCCCCATATTCTTGAAGCATGTACAATTGTCCGTCTTTCTTTACGATGTCTGCTAAAATGGGCGCATCACCTTTTGTATAATACTTGCCCGGTGCGTCATTTTCATCAAAATCTTCCGTATAAAAATCAGGCATATCAACCACTTCTTGATTTGTTTCCTCTTCATATCCCATTACGATCGCCGCGATCTTTTCGGCTGCGACTTCAAGCTGTATGTTTTCCGTATTACTAAAAAGAACGATATCGAGATCATCTTCTGTCATGCGGACGATATAGCTTCTAAAGCCGGCATCAGCACCGCCATGACTGATAAAGGGACGGCCCGCATGCTGATTCGGATCGTCTACGGAAAGACCTCCTGCGTAATGGCTAATCGTCCCGTCTGAAAGAATTGGGTATGCAAATAACAGCTGAAGTGTCTCTTGTTTGCAAATGACTGGCGTTTTCAAGTTTTCCATCCACTTCATAAAATCAGTCGCAGTCGTATTGAGAGAGGTTGCGCCATATGTTCCATAGTTTAAGACAGCATGGACAAATTCTGTTCCGTTGGGTCTATAGGAATCTGCTCGGTTCGAAACGATTTGCCAATACCGATCCTTGAAGCATGTATGCTCCATGCCTAACAGGCCAAAAATACGCTCTTTGGCAAAATCGTTCAATGTTTGGCCTGCAACTCTTTCCACTATTTCTGCGAGCAAGGTAAAATTGGAGTTGCTGTACATATAGCGAGATAAAGGCGGAAAATTCAAGTCCGTTTGTGAACGAATCACGCCTTTCGCATCTTCTTGTGTAATGGTGTCATCAATTCTGACCCCTTGTATCATGAGCAATTCCCATTGATCCCTGATTCCGCTAACATTGTTCATCAGATTCCGGATCGAAACGGGTTCTTGAAATGCTACGAGATCACCGATGTATTCGCGGATATCATCGTCAATCGCGAGCTTGCCGTCTTCTTGCAACAACAAAATGCACATTACCGTTATTTGTTTGGAAACGGAGGCCACATGAAAAACATTGTCACCTGTTACGGGAAGCTTATGTTCAAGATTCGCATAACCGAAGCATTTATCGTAAATGATTTCGCTACCTCTTCTAATCAAAACCTGACCACCTGGACATACACCTTGTCGCCATTGATCAAAAATTGTATCGATTTTTGCTTCCATGACAGGATTCATTTCTTTCACCAACCCATCCTTTTTATTTCTCTTTGGTTTCCTGACCTTTCGCATAGTACTCGTCCTGGATGTTCTCCGGCACCATACTCCCACCTGTTGCCCATACGATGTGGGTCGCGTTTTTCATTTTTTCCGTTAGACCTTGCTTCGCCAAATAGTGACGCCCTGTCTCCTGCTGAAACAATCTAGCAGGTCCTGGCATGCCAGCCAATGCGGACGGCTCCAATCGAATTGCTTCGTGATCGCGCATGCCACGCAACAAGGCGTATAGCTCCTCGTCAGCCACTGTAAACACGCCACTCAGCAGGTCCTCCATCATTTTCCCTACCAATCGGGAAGGACGACCAACGGCCAGACCATCCGCCTCTGTCTTGTTGTCTATCCCAAAATCTTGAACGGAGACTTTATCATGGAGTCCTGTCAGTAAACCTAGCAGCATGCAGGGAGAATGAGTTGGTTCCGCAAAAAAGCAATGAACATTGTCGCCATAGACGAGCTTCAACCCGTACGCAACACCACCAGGACCACCACCAACTCCACACGGAAGGTAGACGAACAGCGGGTGATCTCGATCTACTTTTATCTGTTGTTCCTCTAGTTGTCTTTTCAATCGTTCGGCTGCTACTGCATAGCCGAGGAATAATCGTTTGGAATTTTCATCATCAATGAAATAGCAGTTCGGATCGGCTTCAGCCTGCTTCCTGCCCTCTTCCACCGCTTTTCCGTAATCCGATGCGTACTCCACTACCTGGACCCCTTCTGCCCGCAGTAATTCCTTTTTCCATGCTTTGGCGTCTGCTGACATATGTACGGTGACTTGAAAACCGAGCGTAGCACTTATGATCCCAATGCTCAAACCAAGATTTCCAGTCGAGCCTACTGCAATGGAATAACGGGAAAACAGTTCCCGGAACTCTTCCGAAGCAAAACCAGCATAATCCTTGTCCGTTTGCAGCATCTGATATTTTTGGGCCAATTCTTCTGCATGTGCCAGCACCTCGTAGATGCCGCCCCGCGCTTTGATTGAGCCTGCAATAGGCAAATGGCTATCGCATTTTAACCAGAGATTCCCCTGTATATTCGACGCAAAGCGAGACTCCAGGTACTTGTGCATCTCTTTTATCGGAACGAGAGGGGACTCGATCAAACCACCAGCTTCTCTCGTCTCGGGAAAAGCCACTTGAATGAATGAGCCAAAACGCCGCAAACGTTCTTCTGCATCCTGGACTTCCTCTGGCGTAACAAAAAGCGTTGCTTTTGCGATCTCGTCATAGCCAGGGTTCGTCCAGAACACTTCATCTGTTTCCGTCATGTTATGGAGAATCGGATATTTCGTTTTCCATTCTTCTAATGTTAGCCCTTCCACCTTTTCATTGTTTACCATCTTGAACGAGCCCCCTATTCTTCCACTCTTCTTTGTTATTATAACGAAATATTACGAAACTTCTTTTGGAAAACCAAATAAAAATAACTGAGGAATCCACTCATTTGATACAATGGTCGTGTTAAAGAAGTCGATTGTACAAAAAGGAAAGTGATAACATGTATCGCTATACCATATGCTTTCTCAAACATAGAAATGGAATACTCATGCTGAATCGCAACAAATCACCGTTGATGGGGCTATGGAATGGCGTAGGCGGTAAGCTAGAGCACGGAGAGACTCCACTGGACAGTGTCCTTCGCGAGATTCGGGAAGAGACAGGCATTTTGCTAGAAACCGCTTACTACAAAGGGATTGTCTCTTGGCTCGTTGATGGAAGTCAAGCGGGCGGTATGTATGCATTTCTCGCTGATCTTCCAGAAGACTTCGAGCGCTCTCAAACTCCGCAATTGGTGGAAGAAGGCATACTTGATTGGAAAGAGCTAGCGTGGATCTTGGATCCAAACAATGCTGGCGTCCCGGAAAACCTTCCCATGTTTTTACCGTACATGCTGGAAGAAGCTGACCCTTGTCAGCATTTATTTACGTACGAAAATAACCAGATTGTCAACTATGAAACAGCTCCATTGCCAAAGCCAGTAACGACTGGCTCATAAAACGCTTGAATCGGAGGAGAAACACGGATGGAAATTCGCAAGCTTGCAGTACAGGAACAACCACCAATGGATTTACTCTTATTGGCTGACCCTTCTGTCAGATTGGTGGAAGATTATTTACAAAGAGGTCAATGCTATGTCGCTGTTCTGGAGGAGAACATCGTAGGCGTCTACGTGTTGATTCCAACCAGACCGGATACGATTGAACTCGTGAATGTTGCCGTCGATGAGGCCCATCAAGGAAAGGGCATTGGCAAAAAGCTCGTTCTTGATTCCATTGAAGTAGCGAAGTCTCTTGGGTTTAGGACGATCGAGGTCGGCACAGGGAATTCTAGTGTAGGTCAGCTCGCCCTTTATCAAAAGTGTGGATTTCGCATGAATTGGATCGATCGGGACTTTTTCTTGCGGCATTATGAGGAAGAGATTTACGAAAACGGGATTCAGGTAGTAGATATGGTTCGCCTCTCTCAAGATATTTGAGAAGATTGTCTAGAAACAGTGTGAATCATTTGAGTATACATAATCTATATTATGTTACTTTATTGTAAGATATCTTTTTATAGGAAAAGGTGATGCCAGGTGATCACGCATTTTTCTAATTTAACATTACAAACCGTGTCCATCCAAGGGGTACATCAGGTTTACGCAGACCGTCTCGGCTTTCCGATTTCATCTCAATCAGACAAACAAATTACGTTTCAGGTCACACCCCATTTTCGATTAACCTTTGAAGAAGTGTATGAGCCGATCTCCCCTGCCCATATTGCTTTTCAAGTACCTTATTCCCTGTTTCATGAATCAGCGAAAAAGATCAAAGAATCTGGTCTTTTGATTGTTCAATGGGAGGATGGGCATGACATTGATCAGGAAAAGCAACGGATGAACCTGTATTTCCGCGATGGAGACGGGAATCTTCTGGAGATTATTGCCCACGAGTATGTGTCAGAAGAAGTCGTCGAGCCATCGACTCCCCTGCACATTATGTATTTACGGGAAGTGGGTTGTCCCGTGGAAAGTGTTCCTGTTTTTACGCAATGGTTAAAATCGAATATCAGCCTGAAAACATACGAGGATGGCGAAATTTTTAGCTTCGTCATCGGAGGAACGGCACATATTGTAGCCACATGGAAAAACAGGCCTTGGATTCCCATTGCCATGAAAGCGTTACCACCAAAAATGCACGTCACATTTGGAACACCTGACCAAGCATTCCTGCAAAAAGTGCGGAGGCGCTTTGAAAAAAGCAATGTCCTGTTCCATTCAGACGCTCATGAGCTTACATTCGTCCGGGGAGGATACTCTTTTTCTGTTATTCATACACCCGATTACGCCCCTGACATCCCGAGCAAATTGCAGTTACCGCTTTCCATCTTGCCCTAGCAAAGACAGCGGCAGACAAGGACTTCAAACGTGGTCCCTGACTACCGCTGTTTACACTTTCACGCTATCCTCTGGCGACCTTTCTCTTCAAAAGTGGCTCGCGACCTTCGCGTCCTTGTGTTTTCGCAAGGTAGATGGCATATTCTAGCGGGCGAGTGATGGCATTCTTGTACTGCTCCATTGCCCCCATCTCCCGGAAGATTTCCCGAGCTGGTTTGGGATTCACTTCGATCAGCCATGCGCGACCATCTACATCGATGCCAATATCCAGTCCAAATTCAACCATCCGTCCAAAATGATCCTCGAGTGTTTCCGCTGTTTGAAAAGCAAGCTGCTCGCAATCATGCACGATCTGTGCAGTTCGTTCCTCCCCAAACTTTGGCCGGAGAAATACCGAAACAGGGATCGCTTTTCCGCCGCCATGCAGATTAGAGGTTGCACTGCGTTCTGGACCTACGCGAATCCCATGACCTGTAATGCTCCATTCACCCTGCCCATTCTTTTGAATCAAGAGACGCATGTCTACTGCACGCGTAGGAACCAGCTGCAATCGAAGCCCTTGCTGTACGATGTATTTCTCCTGTCTCGTCCAATGATCCACCCATCTCTGGGCAGCGGCTTTGTCTCTTACTACAGTGGATACTTTCGCCCTTTGTTTGTTCCTGCCGAGCAGTCTCAGTTCGTCGCCACGTTTTTCAATCGACAGGATGTTTCGTCCCCCTGTTCCATTGAGTGGCTTTACGTAGAGCAGTGGATGCTTGCCTAGCATGTTGACCAGGCTTTGTCGATTATAGAGGTGGGTCTCCGGAAGCCAACGATGCATTCTGTGGTCCCGATGCAGCACCTCATGTACACGCCATTTGTTTGCCAATCGATTGTTTGCGTACAAAAAATTACTCGTCTGTCGAAAGGCCACGTAGTTCTTAAATGCCTGTGTCGGTGTATAACGGTATCGGTCGAATACAGCGTCTGGACGGTCAAATATCCGTGCTTGCCAGCCGCCGTTACTCCCCGGGACATACCCTCTCACCTGCTTGCCAGATCCGAGTACATCCTTTGGTGAAAACAAGAAAACGGTACAGCCCAGTTCTTGTCCAGCCTTGAACAGTCGCCGAAAATAGGTTGGCTCTGCAAACCTTTTGCCTTCCCGCCAAGTCAAAATGCCGATTATGGGTCGTTTCAAAAGACCACCCTCTCTCGTTTCCTCCTTGGCAGTTTATTCAGCCTGTAGTCAAATGGCGCTTATCTCAGCTTCTTTTCCAAGTGAAACAAATCGAGTGGCAACGGGGCCGTAACCTCAATAAGTTCTCCACCGAATGGATGCTCGAATTTGAGTACTGCGGCGTGTAGCGCTTGTCGCTTAATGAGTTCGCGCTTGCCACCATACAATTCATCCCCCAAGAGCGGGTGCCCAATATAACTGAAGTGAACGCGGATTTGATGGGTTCTCCCCGTCTCCAATTGACATTCCACTTTCGTAGCTGTTTGAAAGCGTTCTTCTACCTGGTAATGAGTAATAGCTGTATCTCCGTTTGGTGTGACCCTTCTGCGCGTTCCATGATTCCGATCTTTTCCAATGGGCTCATTAATTTTCCCGCGCTCTTTGGGCATTAGTCCCGAAACATACGCGACATAGGTACGCTTGATTGTGCGCTCACGCAGCATTTCATCTAGCAGTGCAGAGGCCCACGCATGCTTCGCATACAGAACAACGCCTGACGTATCTTGATCCAGCCGATGGACATGGCGGACTTTTGCTTCCAAACCCGTACGGAAAAAGTGGCCTGACACGAGATGGTCCAACGTCATATGATGGTGTCGTTCAGTCGGATGTAACAGAAGGCCAACCGGCTTATTCACGATGAGCAAATGATCATCCTCGTACAAGATCTCGGGAGCTTCACTAGCCGGATCAAGCCCCAAAGGCTCAGGCTTGCACATCCGCAGCCGAATTTCCTGCCCTGCTGTTCCCGCAACATGCTGAGCGATAGGTTCACCATCCAGCAGTACTTCTTTGTATTGGAATAAAAGATGGACCTGCTTGCGAGGCAGCTTCCACTCTTCACGCAGCAGGTTCCCAATCGGAATGGCATCGTCTTTGTCTCGTAAGTGAGCAACGAGCCATTCCCCTTCTTTTTTCATGTTTAACATTTCTTTCTATCTCCCTGTTCTATGTTCATGCAATTACGCTTGCTCGAGTCCTTTACCTACTTGAATGGCACGGTCTAAGAAATGCTCGATCTCCTCACGACTTTTTCCGAGCTTGCTGACGAAGCGAACCAGTTCTTTTCCATTTTGGAACGCAATAAAGCTTGGAATCCCGAAGACATCATACTTTTGAGACAGGTCCGGGAGAGTATCACGGTTGACTTCTATCATATCCAGTTGTTCCTTGTATTTTTCCTCCACGGCAGGCATGAATGGATCAATGCGATGGCAATCTGGGCACCAATCCGTGAAGAATTTGACGATGACTGGCTTTGTTGCTGCAATCACTTGCTCGAATTCTGCTTCTGTCTTTATTTCTCTCATGCTTATCTTCCTCCCAGAATGATTTGGCAATAGTGTACCACAGGCGGGGGAAATCACTCTATATTTTTCCACCCTGCTCGATGAGACATTGCACAAACGCTTCAGCCGGGCGAGACAATGGTTTGTCCTTTCGATACGCCACGACGAGTGTGCGAGAAGGTTTTGTTTTGATCCGCACATACGTTGGCGGCTCAATCGTTCCGGGTGCGAGCGTAATCATTTTCGGCGCAAACGACACCCCCATGCCTGCTGCAACAAGTGACTGGACGGTCTGGATGTTGGTGCTCTCGAAAACGATTCTTGGCCGGAACCCCGCCTGTTCACAGAGCCGAAGCGAAATCGTGCGGAAGCCTTGTCCTTCTTTTAACAGGATAAAAGGCTGATCGGCTACCTCTGCAAGATCGACTTCCTTACGTTTGGCGAGCGGATGATTGGATGGTACAGCCAAAAAGATTTCTTCATTGATCGCAGGAATGATCGTAAGCGTAGGCTCACTGATGGGCATGGTTAGCAGGCTTACATCAATTTTCCCCCGCACGAGCAGCTGCTCCAAATGACTCGACGTTTCTTCCATCAATTGCAGCTCGACACCGGGAAATTGCTGTGTAAACGTAGGCAATACCCTAGGCAGCACGTACGCCCCTGTAATCGGTAGACTTCCTACTAGCAATTTGCCGCTTTCTCCTACTGCATAGGCTCGCATTTCCCTCTCTAGCCCCTCTGACATATCGACGAGCGTCTGCGCCACCTGTACGAAGCGCTGGCCCGCATCAGTCAGTTCTACATGCTGCGGCAAGCGATGGAACAAGCTGACACCGAGTATTTTCTCCAGCTTCGCAATTTGCTGGCTCAACGAGGGTTGGGCCAAATGTAATCGATTGGCTGCCCGAGAGAAACTGCGTTCTTCCGCAACAGCGAGTACATAACGAATTTGTCGTAACTCCATATAAACCTCCCGATAGGCAAAAACTATCCTTCTTATAAGTATTATATCTTTGAACTATTCTCTTTGCCATGTTACAACCTTGTTAAGAGTTTTTGATCGAAGGAGGAAAACATGATGACAGCCCGTACGATGTTTGAAAAGATTTGGGACAATCACGTTATTCACGAAGAGGCAGGCAAGCCGAGCCTTTTGTATATCGACCTGCACCTGGTTCACGAGGTGACTTCACCGCAAGCTTTCGAAGGACTCCGCTTGGCTGGCCGCAAAGTACGCCGTCCAGAGCTTACCTTCGCGACCATGGACCACAACGTACCGACTGCTGACCGCTTTAATGTCAAAGACCCGATTTCTCGTCAACAAATGGAAACCTTGACGGCGAACTGTGAGGAATTTGGGATTACACTCGCGGATCTGAATAGCCCTGATCAAGGAATCGTCCACGTCATTGGTCCTGAGCTCGGGCTTACACATCCAGGCAAAACAATCGTCTGCGGTGACAGCCACACCTCTACTCACGGAGCATTCGGTGCCCTCGCCTTCGGTATTGGTACCAGTGAAGTGGAGCATGTACTTGCAACGCAATGCTTGCAGCAATCGAAACCAAAAACGATGGAAGTACGCGTGAACGGCGACCTGCCATTCGGTGTCAGTGCAAAAGATTTAATTTTGGCGATTATCGCAAAATACGGAACTGACTTTGCAACTGGTTACGTCGTAGAATACACAGGTGCTGCGATCCGCAACCTGACCATGGAAGAACGTATGACGGTGTGCAACATGACGATTGAGGGTGGCGCTCGTGCCGGCTTAATCGCTCCTGACCAAACTACTTTTGACTACCTGAAAGGCAAGCGCTACGTCCCACAAGGGGAAGATTTCCTTGCAGCTGTCGAGGCTTGGAAAGAGCTGTGCACAGACGAAGGCGCTACATTTGATACCTGTGTAGAAATCGAAGCAGCCGAGATCGCTCCGCAAGTTACGTGGGGAACGAGCCCTGGTATGGGTACGAACATTACGAACACTGTTCCAGACCCTGAGTCATTCGAGACAACCGCACAGCGCAAAGCGGCACAAGATGCTCTGGCGTACATGGATCTTGCGCCTGGTACCCCTATGAGCGACATCAAAATCGATCGCGTGTTTATCGGTTCCTGTACGAACGGTCGGATCGAGGACCTGCGCAAAGCAGCCGAAGTGGCAAAAGGACGCAAGGTCTCCCCTTCCGTTCACGCAATGGTCGTTCCCGGCTCTCAAGCAGTTAAGCAGCTCGCTGAACAAGAAGGCTTACACCTCATTTTCCAAGAAGCTGGCTTTGACTGGCGCGAATCTGGTTGCTCCATGTGTCTGGCGATGAACCCAGATATCCTGTCCGAGGGTGAGCGTTGTGCTTCTACTTCCAACCGGAACTTCGAAGGACGTCAAGGACGAGGCGGAAGGACACATCTGGTCAGCCCGGAAATGGCTGCGGCTGCAGCTATCGCAGGTCACTTCGTAGATGTACGTGAATGGAAAAGCGAGAACGTAAGCAAGGAGGTATTCCAATGAATCCATTTGTCATCCACTCCGGAGTGGTAGCTCCACTCGATCGTGTAAACGTAGATACGGACGCGATTATCCCCAAGCAATTCTTGAAGCGTATTGAGCGCAGCGGTTTTGGTCAATTCCTGTTCTACGAATGGCGCTTTACTGTCGATGGTGCGCCAATCGATACGTTCCTTTTAAATACGCCTGCATACAAGGAATCTACTGTCCTTCTTGCCCGTAACAATTTTGGCTGTGGCTCCTCTCGTGAGCATGCACCATGGGCTCTCCTTGATTATGGCTTCCGCTGTGTGATTGCTCCATCCTTTGCGGACATTTTTTACAACAACTGCTTCAAAAACGGCATCCTGCCGATCAAGTTGAGTGAAGAGCAAGTCGATGAGCTGTTCAATCGTGCTCAAAACAAGCCGAACTATCAGCTGACCATCGATCTGCAAGAACAAGTCGTTCGTGACAGTGAAGGTCTCTCCTACCCGTTCGAGGTTGACTCCTATCGTCGTTACTGCCTGCTGAATGGCCTCGACGATATTGGAATTACGTTACAGTATGAAGATAAGATCGCTGCATACGAAGCAAGTCGTTAATTTTCAATCCATAGCGTAACGCATAGAAAAAGGCGAAGGCATCCACTATTGTGTGCCTTCGCTTTTTCCATGGTTGTCCTATAGTAGAATATACATGTGACTTTCATCGAAGTATTGATCGCCGATTTTCAGTGCCCGTTTTTCCACTCCATATGGGAGAAAGCCCATTTTCTCATAGAGACGAATGGCAGCCGGATTGGTCGTGACGACAGCGAGCTGTACGGTATCGATATCTCCCCGCTTCTCCAGATACGCGAGCTCGGTCTGCATGAGCGCTTGTGCGACACCCGTCCCGCGATACGCTTCTCGCACGTACATGGAGACGATAGACGCTTTGTGTCTTGCTTTCAACCCTCTATGCCGGAAAAAACCGATGATACCAGCCAGCTGTCCTTCCACAAAAGCTCCAAAATAGCCGCTATCCCCCGACTCTCCTTGAGAAAGCCTTCTCAGCCACTCTTCCTTAGGCATTTGGATTTCCTCTTCATAAGTAGAGCCGAATGCATCTGGATCTGTTTGCAGCCCTTCCAGTCTAATCTTGATAAGCTCATCTGCATCGTCTGGTCCCAAAAAACGAACTTCCATTCTAAGCTGCACCTCTCCCATTTTTCATTTCCACTTATTTTATCAAGAGTTGCTAGAATGTGAAGAACTATCTAAAAAAAACACCAGGAGTATTTCCCCGGCGCATGAACCTTTTCCTATGCAGTTCCAGTCTGGTTTGGGTTGCTTTGCCCAAACAGCTGCAACGCTTGCTCCCGCAGCTTGAACTTTTGTATTTTTCCAGAAGCCGTCATCGGATATTCGTCTACAAACTGTATGTAGCGAGGGATTTTGTAATGAGCAATCTTCCCTTCGCAATAGTCCCGCACGTCATCCTCCGACAACGTCTCGTGAGGCTTTACCCGAATGCACGCCAATACCTGCTCTCCGTATTTGGCATCAGGTACACCTACAATCTGGACGTCCAACACTTTTGGATGCGTATAGAGGAATTCTTCCACTTCGCGTGGATAAATATTTTCCCCTCCGCGAATGATCATATCTTTGAGCCTGCCAGTAATCCGATAGTAGCCTTCATCATCTACGGTTGCCAAGTCTCCGGTATGTAGCCAGCCTTCGTGATCGATCGCTTTTACTGTCTCCTCTGGCATGTTGTAATAGCCCTTCATGACCAAATAGCCTCGGGTGCACAGCTCGCCTTGTACATCTGGCGGCAAAATGTCACCTGTCACCGGATCGATGATTTTTGCTTCTACCTCTGCATGCAGACGGCCGACAGTGGATACTTTTCGCTCGAGGGAATCCTCTGGTACGGTCTGTGTGATGACAGGAGAAGCTTCAGTTTGTCCGTACGCAATCGTAATGTAACGGATTCCCATTTGATCGACGACCTTCTTCATGACCTCAATCGGGCATAAAGAACCGGCCATGATGCCTGTTCGCAGCGAGCTCAAGTCACGCTCGGTAAAAGTCGGATGATTCAGCTCTGCAATAAACATGGTGGGTACACCGTACAGTGCTGTGCAGCGCTCGGACTCCACAACCGTAAGTACCACGCCGGGATCAAAGGCGATGACAGGAACCATCGTCGCACCAGTCGCCACACATGCCAAGGTCCCCATCACACAACCAAAGCAGTGGAAAAACGGAACAGGAATACACACCTTATCCTCTAGCCCGAGCCGCTGACATTCCGCTACCTTAATGGCATTGTTGACGATATTGACATGCGACAGCATGACTCCCTTTGGAAAGCCGGTCGTCCCGGATGTGTACTGCATATTGATGACATCATCAGGTGAGAGCATCGCCTGGCGCGATATCCGCTCTTCTTCCGTGACCCTTGCAGCACGTTCGAGCAAATCACTCCACAGAAACATCCCGGGCTGTCTCTCACTCCCTAGATAGATGACATTTTTTAAATGCGGAAGCCTTTTGGATTGTAGCGCTCCAGGTTCACATGTCTGTAACTCCGGGCAAATTTCTTGAATCATGGCGAGATAATTCGCATCGCGATAAGAATCAATCAACAGAAGCGTCGTTGACTCTGACTGACGCAGCAAATATTCCAGCTCATGTACCCGGTAGCTCGTATTGACCGTTACCAGCACACCACCCATTTTCGCTGTGGCGAATTGGGAAATCACCCATTCTGGCACATTGGTTGCCCAAATCGCGATATTCTCCCCTTTTTGAATGCCAAGAGACATAAAGCCCCGCGCTGCCTGATTGCATATCTCTTGAAATTCCCCAAACGTATAACGAAGCCCTCGTTCGTAATAAACCAGCGCTTCCTTTTCGTGATACTTACTGGCTGTATCGTCTAACATGTTGCCGATTGTGGTCATATGGATCATACAAGCACCCCCAAAACATTCAGACTATTCTGTATGATTCTTCCTTTATGCCACAAACCCTTCTTTTTCCATTCACGTCCTACACCCATTCGCCCTTGTGTTTATGAATAAATGCGATGTCTTCTTGGTAGTGACGAATATGACCTTCCTCGATCATCTTTTGAAAAGCAGCATCGCCTTCACTCGCTTTTCTGGCGATGGTCCTGCATAGACCTTCTAATCGAAGCAATACCATCTCAACGGCATTCTCCTTCCATTCCATCCCGTACGATTCAAAAAACAATGTCATTCGCTGTTTTCGCTGATTGGCATGCAGCAATGGTTGGTAATGGATTTTTTCTCCGGATTCAGAAAAAGAGAATCTACTGAAAGGCACGCAGGTATAGAGAGTATAAGCGATATCCCAAAGTCTTGGACCCGGAGCTGCTACATCAAAATCGATAATCCCAATCGGTCTTTGTTGATGAAAAATCATATTGTACATGGCAAAGTCATTATGACAAATGACTTCACGCGGTTCAGGCGTGTGATCCAACGAATGCCACTGATCATCGAACGGAAAATCACTGACAGAATCATGATAAAGCCGAAGCATCTTCGCAATTTCTTGTAACGCTTCGTTCGACTTCATATATTCCTTCAAAGGAGCATGACCAGGCTCTCCTTCTATAAAGGACAGGATTTCTCTCCCCTTTCCATCGATGCCTAAAAATTTGGGAGCATACGGATAGCCTTTTCTTTCCAAGTGCTTCAATAATTCATGGATGTTCTTGCTTTCTGGCTTTACTTCCCTTCTGACTGTATTGCCAAAACGGTAAACGTTTGTTACGTTTCCACCCGCTAATAATTCTTCCTTTGATGGTTTTGACATTTCAGAAACGCTCCTTTCCCTTCAGCCCAAAAAGAAAAGCGTCCCTGTTGTGGAACGCGATCTGTTTTACTTCACGACGATTTTTTTCGTAGTCTCTACCTTGTATGGCAGGTGATTGCTGTAGTTTAGCTCTACGCGAATTTCATGCTCTCCCTTGGGCAACTTTTTCAGTAAAAACTCTGGTTGATAAATCATCCCTTTTGGTTCGCCATTCAAGTATAAATGTGCGTGTCCCTCACCAAAGACTGGGCCCTCGGCTATTTCGCCATTTTCCTGAACAAACGTGAAGTTCTCTGTGAGCAAGGATACTTCTGCCGTCGTCCCATCCACCTTGACCTCCATATTCAGCGCCGGCTTTTCTGACCCTGTTGGCTGGTTCATGGGTGCCGTCGCTGTAACCGGAGTAGTCGGGTCTGACGGTCGATAAGAGTCGGAGACGCTCAGAGGGTCTTTGACCAAAAGTACGATCCCCGCCACTAGCACTACTAGAAAAACAATTCCGCCTAAAATGAGATTGCGCATACTGATAATAAAGACCTTCATGTCTCTACTCTCCCTTTCGCAAGTGCTTGTCACTTATTTGTACATGCATATGCGAGAGGGAAGAGAGTTAGAAGTAAAAACTTTTCTAGTAGTTAGCGGTAGTTAATAAATTGTACATCCAATGGCAAATCAGCCTTGCGGATCGCGTTGATGATTTGCTGCAATTCATCTTTGCTTTTGCCCGTCACACGGATTTGATCGTCTTGAATCTGTGTTTTCACTTTAAGCCCTGTATCTTTGATGATGCTGTTGATCTTTTTCGCATTGTCTTTGTCGATTCCCTGCACCAGCTTGACACGCTGACGGACAGTGCCGCCCGCTGCTGGCTCCATTTTGCCGTAGTCGAGGTTTTTGATCGGGACGTCCCGCTTGACGAGCTTGCCAAGCAAAATGTCTTTGACCTGACTGAGCTTGAAGTCGTCATCGGAGACGAGAACGAGCTCTTCCTTTTCCAAGGAGATGCTGCTCTTGCTCCCTTTGAAATCAAAGCGGTTCTCGATTTCTTTTAAGGCGGTCTGAATCGCGTTGTTCACTTCGGACAACTCAACTTTGGACACGATATCAAATGAGCTCTCTTTACTCAAAGGAATTCTCCTCTCTTTTATTAGATCGCGCGGATCAATCCACCATCGACGAGGAAGGATTGACCTGTCACGTAGCTGTTCGCTGGGGAAGCCAAGAACGTCACCATGCGAGCAAACTCGTCAGGCTGACCATATCTGCCCAATGGGATTTGCTTCTCCCAATTTTCCCTTACTTCATCTGAACTGATGCTCTTCGCTTCTGCGGTAAGCCCATCCAGTTGTGCCACTCGATCCGTCGCAATTCTGCCAGGCCCGATGGTGTTAATCAGAATCCCATCTGGTCCTAGTTCTGAGGAAAGTGTCTTGGATAAGCCCAATACCCCTGTACGAAACGTATTGGACAGAAGTAAATTCTCAATCGGCTGTTTAAAAGACGAGGAAGCGAAGTTGATGATTCTTCCAAATTGGTTCGCTCGCATATGAGGCAAAACAGCACGAATCGCACGTACATAGCTGAGCAAATTTAACTGGAAGGCTTGCATCCATTGTTCGTCGGTGAGCTGATCAAATCTGCCTATTGCAGGCCCACCTGAATTGTTGATTAAAATATCGACGCTGCCAAAATGTTTGACCGTTGCTTCGACAACTCGCTTTATGTCTTCTTCCTTTGTCACATCCACCATAACAGCAAGCGGAGATTTGCCAGTAGCCTGTTCGATTTTCGCACGAACGATTTCCAGAGCAGCCTCATCTCTACCGCATATCGTGACATTCGCACCTTCTTGGGCGAGGCATAGCGCTGTTGCCTTCCCCAATCCTTTTGACGACGCGAGTACCAGAGCGGTTTTGCCTTGCAAAAATAGATCCATATGCATGCTCCTTTCATGGTTCACTCATGTATGTATACTTATCTCTTTATTCTACAGAACTTTCAGACGAAGGAAAAGCAAAAGAGAAGGGGTATAGCACATGCTCCCCTTCTCTTTCCAATCACTATACCTCTGTCGGAGGTACGTTCTTATCTTTGTTTTGTTTCGCCTCTCGTTTTGCTTCACGCTTCGCCTGACGAGCGGCTTTTCTCGCCAGTCTTTTTGCCTTCGCGCCCTCAAACAGGGAGTAAAGTACTGGAACGAGCACCAGTGTGACGATCGTGTGGAAGACCAAACCTGAGATTACGGCAGTTGCGAGTGGTGCTTCCAAATCAGAGCCTTCCGCCATCGCAAGTCCCATCGGCAGCATTCCCAAAATCGCTGTCAGCTTCGTCATGATAACAGGACGAATCCGTTCCTTCGTTCCTTGGATAATGGCTTCAGCTGTATCCATTCCGCGCTTGCGCAGCAGGTTGATCCTGTCGATCAAGAGAATCGCATTGGATACGACGATACCGACAAGCATGATGATCCCGATCATCGCCATTTCACCGAATGTCCGCTGCGTAAGAACGAATCCAAGCACGACTCCGACCAGTGCCATCGGAATGGTCAGCATGATGATAAACGGTTGAGACATCCGCCCGAACTGGGCAACCATGATGACGTAAATCAGAGCCAGAACACCTAAGAATACGAAGATCCCTTGGCTCATGTTCGTGCTTTGCGCTTTCAGCTTACCGGCGATTTCCACTTTATAACCTGCTGGTACAGGCACGTTTGGCAATTTCTCATCAATCTCACGGCCTACTGCCCCTAATTCACTTCCCAACATCTCGGCAGAAACCGTAACGATGCGGTCGCCTTCTTTACGCTCAATCGTGATCGGAGACTTACTGTACTCCATATCTACCAGGTCTGCCAAAGGCACTGCTGCCCCGTCTTTCGATGTCACCATAATTGTTTTGAGCTGATCCGGGTGCTTCAGCCAATTATCCGGCATCTTGGCAACGATGTTTACTTCGATTCCATCTTGTGTGATGGACGTAATTGGTTGGCTGCCAATTAACACGCTCAGTTGCTGCAAAAGGGAACGGTGATCTACATTCAGTCTGGTAAGCGCTTCTTGTTTTGGCAGCAACGTAACTTTTTCTTTTCCTTCTTTAAAATCGTTGCGAATGTTGGTGAGCCCGTTGATCGTTCCAAGCATCGCTTCCAGATCGGTTGCGATCTTCCGCATGACTTCCATATCATCCCCGTAAACATCCAGTTGGATCGGACCGCTTCCGCCTTGTTGTCCGAAAGACATGGAGACGGATTCGATTCCTGGGGTCGCATTCAGGCGCTTGTTAATATCCTCGTTCAAAGCGTCCTTTTCACGTGTTCTGTCCGTCTTCGGAATTAAGGAAATGAACAATGTTGCTTCTTCCTTGGAAGTAAAGAAGAATACATCCTTGATTTCTGGAATCTCCCGCATAGATGTTTCCGCAGTGATGGCTGCTTTTTGGGCTGTTTCCAACGTAGTACCGATCGGCATTTTCATAGTGACAAAGACGATATTTTCATTGGGGTTAATTCCTTGACCCATTTTCATAAAAGGTGTGAGGAAAGCGGAACCAACTAGCAATGCTACTGCGAGTAAAACCGTTTTTATTCGATGTCTAATCGCTACATGTAAAATGCCGCTGAATACGCGAATGATAAAGTGTTCCTTGCCTTCTCCTTCAAGCGAAACGTGCTTATCCTTCTGCAAGAAGCGATTGGAAAACACGGGAACGAAGAAGAAAGCAGCGATCGTCGATGCAATAATGGCAGCGGATACCGTAAAGGCGATGGTAGCCAAAA
Source organism: Brevibacillus fortis (assembly GCF_003013395.1). Lineage (GTDB taxonomy): Bacteria > Bacillota > Bacilli > Brevibacillales > Brevibacillaceae > Brevibacillus > Brevibacillus fortis. Next base: position 379,476 of record NZ_PXZM01000003.1, read on the forward strand.
CCGGTTTCAGCCAATCTTCAAAATCGGCAAAGACAAGTGGCAAAAAGACGATGATGATCGTGAGCTGCGAGGTGAACACAGGTGTCAAAACTTCTCTCGTTCCTTTAATAATGGCCTGCTTCAGCTCTTCGCCCTTTTCCCGGTAGTGATAGATACTTTCCAATACGACGATGGCGGCATCGACGATCAAGCCGACTGACAAGCTAAGCGACAGCAAGCTGATCATATCAATGTTGTAGCCTGCGAGTTTCATCGCGATAAACGTCATGAACGCAGAGAGCGGCAGCGTCGTAGCGATGACGAGTGTGACCCTCCAGTTGCGAAGGAAGACGAATAAGATGATGATCGCAAGCGCCCCACCAATCATGACATCCCGGCTGAGGTTGCTCACGGCATGCTCGACAAAGGAAGCTCCTTCGAACATGACTTTGATGTTGTATTTGCCGTTTGCTTCTGTGTTCATTTTGCGAACGACTTCTTCTACATTCTTTTGTGTCGTGATCAAGTCATAGCCGTCTGCCCGTGTCACGCTGATTTGAATAAACACGGAACCATTTGTCAGGGCGACAAAGTCTTTCACTTTACCACGCAAATCTTCAATTTGTGCCAGTTGATTCAGAGAAACGGTTCCTCTCGGTGTATCAATTGGCAGTGCCTCTATTTCCTGTGGGGTCTGATAAGTATTGTCAATCATGACAACCGTATCAAATCCCGTGTTCTCCAGTGTACCAATCCCTTGCTTCCAGTTTGTATCCTGAAGCTGTGAAATGATAGCTGCTGGCGTTGTCTGATAGGCATTCAATCGCTGTGGCAAAAAGGATATGGTAATTTTATTCTCGAAGCTTTTCTCTTCTACGATTACTTCCTTGACTCCCTCGACTTCTTCAATGCGGTCCTTGATCGAGGTTTTTGCCAAACTCAGCATGGTCTTCGGCTCTGCTCCCACGATGGCAAAATCAATCATTTGATCGCTACCCATATTGCTCTGGAAGATATCTACAGAGTCAACGGCTTTCGGAAAACCGTTTCGGAGACGGTTAACGGCATTTTGTACATCTTGCTTCACCTGCTCGCCTTTGCCTTCATTTGCAGAAACATTGATTCTGACAGAACCTGCACTTGTTGAAGAAGAGTATTTTTTAATATCACTAATCGATTTTAGTTCTTGTTCTACTTTTTTCGTTACTTTTTCTTCCATTTCTTCTGGTGGCAGTGCACCACCGGAAATTCTTACATAAATATCAGGAAAATTCGTCTTTGGAACGAGTTCGATATTAAAGCTGAACAAGGACCCCAAACCTGCAATGACGAGCAAAAATGTAAATAAGTAGACGATTAGCTGTCTTTTCAGCAAAAAGAGAATCATCTTGTTCATGTAACTATTCTCCCTTCGCCTCTACTTTTTGCCCTTCGACGTAGAATGTAATTCCACTGCGCAGGAGCTGGTCGCCTTCTTTCACTCCAGAAACGATTTCGATGGAGTCTCCGACCATTTGACCGGTCTTCACTGGTTTTCTTACAGTCAGTCCATTCTCTACTGCCATCACGAAATGGTCGGTTTGACTCACGCCGACACTTTCCAGTGGCACGAGGAAGCCATTCACTTGGCGCGGCACCTCAACCGTCGCTGCCATTCCTCCACGCCAGTAACCCTCTGCATTCGGTATCGTGATCTCAACGCGGTACTTCCCTGTATCCTTGTTCACAACTGGAGATATAAATGCAATGGTTCCTTCACTTTTCTTACCATCGTCCGACAAAGCCTGCACTTTCATTTTCTCACGGAATTGACCAATCAAATCATTGGAAACATCCAACGTTACCTTCATTTCGGACAGGTCAACGAGGCGAATGATATCCTGACCGGGCGACACCTGCTCACCGATTTGTAAGTTCACATCCACGACTGTTCCTGCGAATGGCGCCTGAATTTTCGCATCATCCAAGCTCTTCTTCGCACGGTCTACACCACCTGCAGCAGCTTTAATCGATGCGTTGGCGACCATGACATCTTCTGGTTCCGCTCCTTTCTGCAGTTCATTCAGAGACAGCTGAGCGTCACGCAGTGTAATCTCTGCTTGCGTAACAGCCCGTTTGCTCGTATTTATTTCGTTTTGCGAAATGGCTCCGCCAGCAAATAGCTTTTCACTTGTTGCGAGATCCTGCTTTGCTTTATCCAGACTGTCTTGCGCACTTTTTACCTGCAGGCGCTTCTGTTCAATTGCTTCTGTTGTCGCTCCCTTTAACGTCTTGATTTTCCGCGCTGCTGCTTCCTCCACCTGCCCCTGTGCCGCTGCAATTTCTTTTTGTTGGTAGCGAGTATCCAATGTGGCCAATAACTGACCTTGGGCGATTTTTGCACCTTTGGTGGCAGAGATCGCTGAAATGGTTCCGCCAGTACCAAACGACAGCACCGCGTCCCGCTTAGCTTCCACCATCCCTGTGACTGCGAGCATCACTGGCTTTGCTGCTTTTTGAACCTTAACTACCTCTACTACCTTCGCCTTTACCTCCGTCTGCTGTGGTGCCTCTGGTGCTGGTGCTGAACAACCTGCTGCAACCAACATTACGGAAGCCAGAATAATCGATGCCCGTTTTTTCACAAGAATTCCTCCAAATTTTCACAATCATTCCTCATGGCGTAATTGTGCCAGTTTTTACCTTTGCTGCAAAACAGTCAGCGGGTGGAAATTTATATCCGCCCCGAGACGGAGAACAGCACCTTACAGCGCATAAATAAATACGCAAGAAAAATGGGAAAGTTACCTTTTCTTGGACAATATTAAAGAAAAATTTAACAAAAAAAGCAGCCAAGTCATAGACCTGAACTGCCTTTTTCGAGGTGATACCTATTATTGTGCAACCAGTTGTTCCAGTTCTTCTAGCAATTCCTTAAAGACACTCAATGCTTCTGCAATTGGTGTTGGAGACGTCATGTCTACACCTGCGCCCTTTAGCAGATTGAGCGGATAATCTGAGCTGCCGCCCTTGAGGAACTGTAAATAACGATCCACGGCTGGTTGGCCTTCCTCCAAAATCTGCTTGGAAAGAGACGTCGCAGCCGAGAAGCCTGTCGCGTACTTATACACATAGAAGCCGCGATAGAAATGAGGAATCCGCGCCCATTCCAAATCAACCTCGCTGTCTACGACCATATCCGGACCGTGATAGGCAACATTGAGCTCACGGTAGATTGCACTGAGAGATTCCGATGTCAACGGCTCTCCCTGCTCTTCTTTTGCATGCACAATTTTCTCAAACTCGGCAAACATGGTTTGACGGAATACCGTTCCACGGAATTGCTCCAGGTAATGATTAATCAAGTACATGCGCTGTTTCTTGTCAGTCGTCGTCTCGAGCAAATGATTCATCAAAAGTGCTTCGTTCAGCGTGGAGGCCACTTCTGCTACGAAAATCTTGTAATCAGCATACGTATAAGGCTGTGCGTGATTGGAATAGTAGCTATGCAAAGCGTGACCCATCTCATGCGCCAGAGTAAACATATTGTTGACATTGTCCTGATAGTTCATGAGCACAAACGGATGTGTCGTATAAGCTCCCCATGAATAGGCTCCGCTTGTCTTCCCTTCGTTTTCCTGCACGTCAATCCAACCGTTGGAAAAGCCCTCTTCCAGGATGCGACCGTACTCCTCACCCAGTGGATGTAGTGCTTCTTTTATCGTCGTTACAGCTTGATCATACGGGATTTTCATATCCGTCTCAGGTACGATCGGCACATACAAATCGTACATGTGCAACTCATCTACACCCAATAATTTTTTGCGCAAGGCAATGTATCGGTGCATAAGCGGAAGATGCTCATGAATCGTTGCAATCAGGTTATCGTAAACAGGAAGCTCCACATTATCGGCAAACAAGGCTGCGTATAGGGCAGATGGATATTTTCTCGTCCGTGCGTAGAAAACATCCCCTTTGATGGCAGATGTCAGCGAGGCCGCGATCGTATTGCGGAACTTGCCATACGTATTGTACAACGCCTCGAATGCTTCTTTGCGCACGCGTCTGTCTTTGCTTTCCATGAACTGCGTATAGCGTCCCTTGGTCAGCTCGACTTCCTCCCCGTTTTCATCCGTGATCATCGGAAACTTCATGTCAGCGTTGTTGAGCATGCCAAATATTTTGGAAGGTGAGGACGCAAGCTCGCTCATATTTGCCAGCAATGCTTCTTCCTCGGCAGATAATGTATGTGGCTTGAAGCGGGTAATCTCTTCCAACAGAATCCGGTAGTGCGCAAGGCCCTCTGCTTCTTTGATCCACGTTTGCAAGTCTTCCGTGGGAATGGCCAAAATTTCTGGCTGTATGTACGAGATGGAGCCGTATGCCTGCGTGCTGAGGCTGGTCGCCCTGTCAGTCAGTCCTTGATACTTGCTGTTCGCATTATCCTCGTCCCTGCGCATACGTGCATAGACGTAGACTTGGTCGAGCGTCTTCAACAATTCATCTTGCAGAGTCAACACGGTCAGCAACTGATTCCCGGAAGTAGCCAGAGAGCCTTTCATTGCTGCGATTTTTTCCGTGAGCTGTTTTACTTTTTGTACGTCCGCTTCCCAATCATTATCAGTGGGATAAATGTCCTCAAGACGCCATTTGTATTCAGTGGGGACGTCACTGCGTTTCGGCAGTGTTTTGCTTTTATTCACCGTGATCACTCCCTCGTTATCCATGTAAGATGAAATGGTCAAATCATCCATATGTTTATCCTATCGTATTATGCCTACAGGTTCAAATCAATCAGGCGCTTTCACGTTTTCCACAGAAAAAAAGCCGAGCTTTCCCGAAATGGAAAAGTCAGCTTCTCCCTACTCCGATATAGTGAAAACCAGCTTCCTTTACATCCTGGGTCGGCCAAGCATTTCGTCCGTCTACCAAGAGAGGCTGCGCCATGCTTTGATGAACCTGTTTCCAATCTAATTGGACACACTGTTCCCATTCTGTGACCAATAATGCGGCGTGTGCTCCGTCACATGCTTCACCCGCGGATTGGGTGTATGTGATCTGTGGAAACTGCTTGCTGACAATAGATGCTCCAATCGGATCGAACGCCTTCACATAAGCCCCTTTTTGCAGCAGTGCTTCTATCAATTTGAGTGACGGCGCTTCGCGGATGTCATCCGTATCCGGTTTAAACGTCAGCCCCAGAACGGCAATTTGTTTGCCTTTCAGATCAGGGAGTTGCAAGCACAACTGCTCCAAAAACCAGCTAGGCTGCGTAGCATTCACTTCTCGCACTTTATCCAAAATGCTCAAGTGAATATTGTGCTCGGCTGCGAGCTGCAAGAGCGCAATCGTATCCTTCGGAAAACATGAACCGCCATAGCCTACACCAGCCCGTAAAAATTGCGGACCGATTCGGCTGTCCAGTCCCATGCCTCGCGAGATCGTCACGATATCCGTCCCAAGCGCTGTGCTTAACCGTGCTAGCTCATTCATGAAGGAGATTCGTGTTGCCAAAAACGCATTCGAAGCGTATTTGATCAGCTCCGCGTTTGCTCTGGTGGTTATTACCCGTGGTGCCTTCACGCCTTTGTACAGCTCCTCCATGCGAGCCTCTGCCTTAGAATTATCTACGCCAATGACGATTCGCGAAGGCTCCAGTGCGTCCAATAATGCGCTCCCTTCCCGTAAAAACTCCGGGTTGGATGCAACAGATACTCCTTGGCAGCCAGCCAGCATCACCGCGACTTTTTCGCCAGTTCCGACTGGGACGGTACTCTTGATTACTATGATGCGTTCTTGCGGTGCGAGCAAATGGACCTTTTCAATGTCAGAAACAGCACCGAATACATAGGTTAAATCGGCTGTGCCGTCTGGTGCTTCCGGTGTCCCTACACAAACGAAATAAATCTCTGCATCCTTTGCCGCTGCCAGATCCGTATAAAAAACAAGCGCGCCTTCATCCAATACTTTTTTCAATGCCTCTTCTAAGCCTGGTTCGTAAATCGGTGAGATCCCTTGGCGTAATTTTTCAACTTTGGCTTCAACGAGGTCAATACCAATCACCTGATGACCGTTCATGGCAAGGGAAACAGCAGTCGTCAAACCAACGTAGCCGGTCCCAATAACGGCAACTTTCATTCCTTCACCTCATCATTTTTTCGACACACGCAAGTAGAGCTCTTCTAGCCTCATCCGTTGCTTATGGATATCGTGGTTTTTTTCTACTTTCAATCGAGCCTCCGTCGTGATCTGTGCCCACTCGTGACTTTCTGTTAGTACACGGTTTATCATTTTCCCTAGCGCAGTCGGCGATTTCTCTGGGACAAGATATCCGGTTATCTTATTTTCGACCAGCTCAGGAATCCCCGCGTGATAGGTGGAAATGACAGGGCGTCCGCTAGCCATCGCTTCCATGATGACATTGGGAATCCCTTCTTGGTTGCCATTTCTCGCTGTCTTGCATGCGATGATGAACAAATGGCATTTGGCCAGTTCACGCTGGACTTCACGATGTGGCAAAGCACCTTTGAGCACGACTTGTGTGCCTAACCTATTTTTCTTGATCAGTCGTTTGAGCTTCTTTTTTTCTTCTCCATCACCGACGATGATTAGCTTCGCCTTGGGATGTTTTTTATGCACGTGGGCAAACGCCTTGATTAACGTATCCATCCCCTTTTTTTCGGTCAGTCTCCCTACGCTTAGCAATCGGTACTCCCCATTTTCTACGGGGTGTCGAGGCAGCATGGGAAATTTGCGCAAATCAATTCCTGAGCGGATAAGGGTAATTTTGGACGGGGAACAGCCCAGACGAATCAATCGCTTTTTCATGTGATTGCTCACGACTGTAAACGCCTTGCCCTTTCGAAAGAGACGCTTAAGGGAGCGCCTGTACACTGGGTTTTCTTTGACGCGCTTGGTCGCATCGAAACCATGAAAGGAAGTAATCAGGGGAAGCTTGCTTTTTTGTGCATAAGGAAGTAATTCTAATCCAGCAGGACCAAAACGGGCATGCAGGCATTTGATTTTTTTTCGTCGCAGCCAAGTGGAGAGGCCGGCCATATGCTTGCGCACATAGACCGGCGAATAAGGAAATTGTTTTCGGTTAAAGGCTCGCTGTCGGGTCAACACCACGGGTTTTACCACTTGATGTCCTAGCAATTGCTCGTAAATAAATGTTTCACTCTTGGGAAGAAACTTTCTGCGATAAACGAGGACCCGATGCATGCAACTGGCCTCCTTTATGACGGGTATTACCCCTTCGATTGCGAACGAATCTCTGCTAATTGATGGCGAAGACCCTCTTCTAACGTTACTTTTGGTTTGTATCCCAAGCGTTGTTGGGCAAATTGGATATCCGCACAGGTTCGTAAGGAGTCACCTGCTGGCCCATTTTGATACGTAATGCGAGGGGTCAGATTCATTAACGTGCCCATGATGGATAGCACATCGATGAGCTTGATTTCCCGATCTCCACCCACATTAAAAATGTCTCCAGGAACAGCATGTTGTGCAGCGAGCAGATTCGCCTCTACCGCATCTGTCACATACGTAAAGTCCCTTGATTGCTGGCCATCACCATACATGATGACCTGCTCGCCTTTCAGCATTTGACGAAAGAAACGATGAAAAGCCATATCGGGTCGCTGTCTGGGACCGTATACCGTAAAGTAGCGAAGCATGCTAACCGGGAGTCCATAAGCTTTCACATAAACTGAGCAGATTTGCTCCATCGCTTCCTTGGTCACCCCATAGGGGGAAACTGGGCGAAGAGGCGCATTTTCATTGGTTAATGTCCCTTGCATCGTCCCGTAAACCGAAGAGGAAGACGAGACCACGATGACAGGTGGCTTCGGTCTTTGCAAGCAAGCCTCCAGCAATTCTTGTGTAGCCAAAATATTATGACTAACATAATCAGCAAAGGACTTTCCCCAGCTGTTTCTCACTCCCGGTAGGGCAGCGAGATGGAAAACAGCATCAACGTTCTCGAGCCAAATGTCCCAACGCCCAGTCTGAAGCGTTGTAGAGTGGAAGGTGAAGGCAGGATGCTTTCCTATTTCGGCCAGATTACGCAGTTTCGCAGCTACATCGTAGTTATCGATGAACCCGTCTATCCCGATGACTGTCACGCCATCGTTCAACAAGCGCTGCGTCAAATGAGACCCAATAAAACCTGCACAGCCGGTGACAAGAGCTTTCTTCATCGCCTCCGACGCCTCACTTTCTTGAGTCTTCTAATGACTAAATAACCGTTCTTGTAACCATAGATGGCCTTGTACTTCTTGCCCCACCTTTTCAAATAAAATTTGAATGTTTTTTTTCGCAAATAATTACGGCGGAACTTCATCTTGCTATCCGTGAGCTGACCTTTATGCTTCGTACGGTTGTAAAGGATTTTGTTGATGTATCTCACCCGATACTTTTCAATTAATCGCAAAATGATTCGCCGATCCTCCATAATCCTTCCCTCGTATCGATCCGAGGTATCCCAACCACCCACTTTATGCAGCGCTTCTACGCGATAGCAGCGTGGAGAAACCATCCAACGATTGTACTTCAGAAACTGGTATTTGTTATGAAATGTCTTGTGCTTCACCTTAATCGTCTTGATATATCTTCCACGCCTAACTTTCCAGATGTTCATATTGCCATAGAAGAGAGCTGTGCTTTTCTTGCTTTTGTGAATGTACTTTTTGATCACTGCCAGCGTTCGTTTCGGTAACCAGTCATCCGAGTCGAGTTGTACGAGATAAGGGGTATCCACCATGGACAATGCCTGATTCATGACTTTGCCGATTCCAGAATTTTGTTCCATTCGATGATACATAATGTTTGGGAGGTACAAATATTTTTCAATTTTTCTTCTAGTGTGATCGTTGGACGCATCGTCAATGATTAACAGCTTCCAATCTTTTGAGGTTTGTTTCAGGACGCTTCTGATGGCTCTACGAATAAATTTGGCGCGATTGTATGTCGGGATGACTACAGTAAAGGTCGGATTCATACGTCCTCCCTCTTGACAGCCGGAATGCAAATGGACGATTTGTCGCTTACAATGAAAACACCCGTGCTGTTAGACGATTGACCCGTCATCATCGATGAGCGGCCGAAAACGCTGTTCGTTATTTTCCATGCAATGTCTTGCAGCGAGCAGTTTTCTAGCAAGATACTATTTTCGATATACGAGCAATTTTTCAAGCTTACGCCATTCTGGATCGAGACGTACGGTCCTATTTGGCAATTTTCAATCACACAATCATCACCGATTAGTACGGGACCCGTAATCTTCGAATTTTTCACAATGGTTCCTTTGCCAACTTGATGTTGATTGCCTAGCTCCCTGGTAAGCATCCACTGATTAGCCTCCAGCCAGCGATCAATGGTTCCCACATCCGAATACTTTCCGCTGGTGACGGAGTGAGCCATTTTAAAGCCGCGATTAATCATCGATTGAATCGCATCCGTTATTTCCAGTTCGCCTCGGGGAGATGGCTGCAGGGTTGCAATCGACTCAAAAATAGGTGACGTAAACAGGTATGCGCCAATAACCGCCAGATTGCTCTTTGGCTGACGTGGCTTCTCCTCTACAGAGATTAATCGTCCTTTGTGTACTTCTGCGATCCCATAATCCTGTGGTCTCTCCACTTTACTCAGCATCACAACACCGTCGGATTTTCCCTTCGTAAACGCTTGTGTAAGCCCGTGAAGCGAATCCATCAATAAATTATCACCTAGTAGCAAGATAAATGGATCGTCTTGCAAAAACGGTTGCGCTAGTTGGACAGCATGGGCAATTCCCAATGGTACCTCCTGCTTGATAAACGTAATGGTAGCCCCGAAATGACTACCATCACCCACCATGGGAGGAATCTGTACTTGAGAAGGATGAATCACGATGCCGATGTCCTGAATACCCACTTCACGTAGTTTGCGAATGCAAAAGTGTAAGACCGGATGATTGGCCACAGGGAGGAGGGTTTTCGGTTGCGAATAGGAAAAGGGGTGCAGTCGCGTCCCACGTCCAGCGCACAAGATTAACCCTTTCACAAGTATCACTCCCCAGTTGTGCTCTGCGATACTTATAAGGTATGCGTATCTGGAAAGCTGGACAGGGCAGACGTCCACATTGGCGCAAGAAAAGGCAACCACCTACATCATTTACGCTCGAATTACCCCGTTTTTAAAAGCTCTTGTTTCTCTTCGCTTCGCGTTGGAACTACTGTTTCAAACACGTTCAGATAGCCTTGCGCTGTCGCATACCAAGAAAAAAACTTAGCTCGTTGCAGGGCCTGGTTGCCCATTTCAATCCGGACGGCAGGTGAACTCCACAACAGCTCCCAGACTTGTGGCAAACCTTTTTGCCAATCTTTTGGCGGGATGATAAAGCCACTTTGCTCGTGGGCAACGACTTCACGAATGCCACCCCGTGGCGTCGAAATGACAGGCTTTCCGGAAGCCATTGCCTCTAAGTTGACACGGCAAAATGCTTCTTTCCAAACGGATGGTGTCGCCACGACATCCCCAATTTGGTAGTAAAGCGGCATTTTTGCGGATGGTACGAAATTGACGAATCGAACCTTTTCACCCAAAGGCTTCGCAAGGCGCTTGAGCTCGCGAACATACGGATTCAGGCGATTACCGCCGTATCCCGTACCGCCCACAATGACGAGTTTGGCTTTCGGGTCTTGTTTGCTCACCTGGTGAAAGGCTTTAATCAGCACATGCACCCCTTTTCCACGCATGAGTCTCCCTGCGTAAAACAAGACGCGATCATCTGGCTTCAATCCGAGTTCTTGACGCATTTTTTTAATCGCTATCTTTGCCACCTGATAAGGCGTGACATCGACTCCGAGGTGAACCGCATGAATTTTATTTGCAGGTATCTTGCACGTCCGAATAAAATGTTTCCGTAAAAATTCACTGTTCGTAATAAAACCTGCTGCCAGTCGAACTGCACGCCGCATATTTTCCTTGCTGATGATCGGCTGTGACCCGTACACGTGAGAGTGCATATTCACAAAGACTGGGATCTTGGGAAAATGCCGTTTTAAGGTTAAAACATAGATCGGCCTGTTTTCCACGAGAATGACATCTGGCTTGTTCTTCTTGATATGGTTAATAATCCGGCGCAAATACGGCTTTGGCCCTTGGTATGGGACGCGAATGAACTTTCGGTTTTCGTCCACGGATGAGGCTGGATAAGCCGCACATTGACGAGTGTAGATCGTGACGTTATGCATGGGGTCGATCATCTTTGTGACCTCGTCAATATCGTGTTCGACCGAGCTTCCTTTGACCGGTGGCACAGAAAAGGGGCCCGGACTAATAATTGCGATGTTCATTTCGCTCGATCTCCCACTCCTTTTTCAGTGAAAGAACTACTTGATACAAATACTGCAATTGTTTTGTGTGGTTTTCTTCAAGCTTCTCCCATCTTTCTTCCCACGACGCAAGCGCCTCTTTCAGTTCGATCACTTCTTCCTCAAGCTTGTGAACCTGTTCCACGACTGCCTCGTCAGTCTCTCTCATAATAATTTCGAAGGTAGGCTCCAAGACCAGTTCCTTCGGCTGTTCTGCTGTTGTATTTACGACTAGCTCCTGGACGTTTACTGTTACTTCCTCTTCCTGTTTTTCATTGGCTTTTACGATTGAAATACGTTGAACGGCCTCATCTACGACATAACTTCCTGAAAATACACCTGGTGTTACCCAATGAGACAGATCCCATTTTTTTCGTTTTTCCACAAGTCATCGCCTCCTGAAGCTTGCATCTACGTAATATCTTATGACAGACAAGGAAAATGGGTACGTGTACGGTGACATAGAAAAAACCGCTTGATTTGGATGAAATCAAAGCGGTTGCCCGTGGTCTCTCATATTTGCTTGTCTGCGGAAGTTCAAGCTGTAAAGACGCGCTTGTTCCACGGTTGTTATCTGTTGCTTTTGCCATTCGAGCAAGATCCTGTCGATATAGCGGATGTGGAGCTTGCCGACGGTTGCAGCCTCACGCAAAGCGGTCAAAATCAATTCTTCCTGATAACCGTCCTGTTCCGTCCACATATGGATATTCTCCAATTCAAACGGTGCTAGCGGGCGACCAAATGCCTGCTCAAAACGAGCGTAAATGGCAACAGGTTCGGCATCCAGAGAAACAGCTACTTCCAAGAATGGCTCCATGCTTCGCGGATCTGCTTGCTGCTCCCGCCAGGTCTGGTACAGCTTTTTGTACAGCGGGGTCAAATTGTATTGCTCATGACGCATACCAGTCTGTGGATCGATAAACTCATCTATCGTAATCCAATCTTCTTTTAATAGTTTTTGAAGAGATTGAATCAATCTCCTGCTCGTCATGGACATGCGTTCCTCTAGCTCCGTTAAGGTCGGGAATCGATTCCCTTCCTGCTGAAAGGACAGCAGATGAATCAGTAGCATCATCTCGTCATCAGTCAATGACATACGCTTATACATTTTCAAAAGAAGGTTGGAGACCGATGTTGCTCCTTCTTGCAACAATTGCAATATATGGGAGTCCATAACGCATATTCACCTCTGGGTTGGAATAACAAGGGAGTGCGTAAAACGCGCTGTCAAACAATAGGAACACCCTGCTGCCCTCTCGCAACAGGGTGTAGATCCTTGATCGATAAAGAAACTCTCTATGGGTAGAGACGATTCAGCATGCGTGGGAATGGAATAGTTTCACGCACATGATCCAGACCGCAAATCCATGCAATCGTCCGCTCCAGACCCAAACCGAAGCCAGAGTGAGGAACTGTACCGTATTTGCGCAGATCCAAATACCAGCGATAAGCCTCTTCCGAAAGCTCATGCTCAGCAAAACGTTTCTCCAAGAGTTCTGGATCATCAATCCGTTGGCTGCCCCCGATGATTTCGCCGTAGCCTTCCGGCGCGATCATATCCGCGCACAGAACCACTTCCGGGCGTTCAGGGTGTGGCTTCATATAGAAAGCCTTGATTTCGGTAGGATAGTGGGTGATGAAAACAGGCTTGTCGAAGTGGTCCGCAATCATGGTCTCATCCGGTGCCCCAAAGTCGTCTCCCCATTTGATCTCGCTACCTTTTTCCTGCAAGAGCTTGATCGCATCGTCATACGTGATGCGTGGGAACGACCCCGTTACATTTTGCAGTTTTGATGTATCGCGCTCCAACGTTTTCAGTTCGCGTCCACAGTTTTTCAATACGGATTGTACCACATGGGAAACAAACGCTTCCTGAATACGCAGATTTTCTTCGTGATCCACGAATGCCATCTCCGGCTCGATCATCCAGAACTCGATCAAGTGACGACGTGTCTTGGATTTCTCAGCACGGAAAGTTGGACCGAAAGAGTAAACGCGACCTAACGCCATAGCGACTGCTTCCATATAAAGCTGGCCGGACTGCGAGAGATATGCATCCTCATCAAAATATTTGGTATGGAACAGATTAGTGGTACCTTCCGCAGAGGTCGGTGTCAAAATCGGTGGATCTACCTTTACGAATCCGTTCTCGTGGAAGAACTCATACATGGCGCGAATCACCTCGGAACGCACAGCCATGACTGCACGCTGACGTGGAGAACGCAACCACAGGTGGCGATGGTCCATGAGGAAGTCAACACCGTGTTCCTTCAAGGAAATCGGATACTCCTGGGCGATCTGAATAATTTCCACACCTGTTACTGTCAGTTCGTAACCGCTTGGTGCGCGGTCATCAGCACGAACAACACCGGTTATGTATAGTGAGCTTTCTTGTGTGAGCTGCGATGCATTCTCCCACACTTCTTCCGCTACTTCTGCTTTTACTACTACACCTTGAATAAAACCAGAGCCATCACGGAGCTGCAAAAATTGAATCTTGCCGCTGCTGCGTTTGTTGTATAACCAGCATCCCAGGCGTACTTCTTGTCCAACATGCTGCCCGATTCGGGCAATCGTCGTCAACATTGAATGATTCCCTCCATTTACCATGCCACGCAAATACAGACTAAGTATACCTAACAATTATACTATTGGGGGCCTGCAAATTCAATGAAAGTCTCTTTTAAAATGTTAACCATAAAATAATTATGTAAACAAAATGTGCATTTGGGAGACCTGATCTCAACATCGGCCTCCCTGCTTCTGATTCATCCACTCGCCCCATTGTTGTTTCCTACCGAATTATTTATCATACTCGATATCGCTATCGTATTCTTCACTACTTTCATAATAATCTTGCTCGAGATCACTTTCATCCGTATCCTCTTCATCTTCATCCATGTCATCCTCGTCCATGTCCTCATCTTCCGTGTCTTCATCGTCCGTATCTTCATAATCCGTGTCTTCATAATCCGTGTCTTCATCGTCCGTATCTTCATAATCCGTATCTTCATCATCCGTGTCTTCATCATCCGAGTCTTCATCATCGGTATCTTCATCATCGGCATCATCATCATCGGTGTCATCATCATCGGTGTCATCATCATCGGTATCTTCATCATCCATGTCTTCATCATCCATGTCTTGATCTTCCTCGATCTGATCTTCGTCGACTTCTTCTGCCTCCAGTTGCTCCCTCTCCGTTGACCATTCCAATATTTCGTGTGGAACACCTATCCCCTTTTCTCCAATCGCGATCCAGTGAATTACACCAGTCGTTTCTTGACCCTCTTGATTGCGAAACACGGTGATGATCGCAGAAGTCCTCTTGGTGTATTTGAGCGACGTATATATCCCCGGTTGATTTGTCATCGCCACCATACAATAATGTGTATCCGCATATGGCTGTGGCAAACGAACGGTCACATCTGTGGACTTGCTCGTGGCAGAAAGTCTGAATGGGACGAAACCGAATTGTTGAAAGGTTACTCCTACGTGATTATGCGTTTCAATGACCGGAAAGCTCAGCTTCTCAGCCGTAATCGACTCATTCGCAATGTGAAGCGTAGAGACAGCTTTGGGCGCAATTTTGGAACCGGTCACGGAGTCCTCTGCCAGTTTTTCCTGCGTAATGATCCGGTTTTGCAGATGCTGTTCTGTTATGCTTTTGGTGACAAGATGATTTCCTTTGAGCGTCCCCTCCATAATATGGGTTCCATCCAAGCTGCCTTTTATGACATGAGCACCATGAATCGAATGGCTATCCAGCTTGCTCGCATCAATGCTCTGGTCAGCTATTTTCTCTCGGGTGACACTGCCTTCCTGTAATTTTTCCTTGGAAATGGAGTTACCCTGGAGATGTTCATTTTGAATGGTATGACTGTTGAGATGTGTAGACGATATTGCTTTTTCGGCGATCTTTTCCCCTGTGACGGCTGCTCTGCCCAGGTGGCGTGTCTTGATCGCATCTTTGGCTATTTTGGGGGCTGTGACGACGGCATCTCCAATTTTGCTTGTCGTAATGCTTAGGTCTGAAATTTTGTCTGTGGAAACAGATTCCGGCGCCAATTTTGAGGTGGTCACCAAGTGGTCATGCAGATGTTGCGTGTGGATGATGTATTCGCGTAGATGATTGCCCCCAATGAGTTTGTCAGCCAAATGATGTTCTTCTACAGATCTTCTTGCCAACTTTTCTGAACGAATGGACCCGTCAATCAGATGTCGTGAACTCACACTCTCGTCGAGTAAGTGTTTCTCTCCTACACTCCTGTTCGCCAATTTGTCGATAGTGACAGCCTTGTCGGCTATTTTTCCAGTGGTAACCTGCTGATCCCCAATTTTTTTGGACGTCAGCATCCCGTCTTGCAAGTGGCTCGCTAGGACACTACCAGCTTGTAAATGTGTACTACCGATGGATTCTTTGGCGAGTTTTTCTGTCGTCACACTGTTATTGTCCAAATGCTCAGTCAAAATCGCATATGGCCCCACTTTATCACTGGTCACTGCTTCTGGCTGTAAATGCTGGCTGTAAATGGCCTGAAATGCAATGTGATGATTCGTGATGCTGCCAGCGCTAATATTACTGCCATCTATTAGCTCTTCAGTGAGGTGGTGACGGTAAATGGAGCCTTCACGGATATGTTGAGACTCAATTGCATCCTCGTCTATCTTCGTCGAAGTGACTGCTCCATCGCGTATTTTATCTCCTGTGACTGCTCCATCCTCAAGCTTCACTGTGTTGATCACATAATTGGCGAGGTTACTTGTTTGAATGGATCCCATTTTTATTTTTTCCGTAGTAATCGATTGATCCTGGATCAACTCATGCGTAATGGCTTGCTCCTGAATATGCTTACTCTGAATCGAGTGGTCGGCAAATTTCATGGAGTCGATGGTTTTATCAGCTAACTTCTCCGACGTAATGCTATGATTGATCAATTTTTGCGCGGATATCGAATAATCCTGCAAATGCTCACCGTCTACGATTCCCCGCCCCAGATGATCCCTCAGTATCGCATGCGGTGCGAGTTTGGTGGAGGTTACGCTCATGTCCGCGAGTTTGCTGCTGTCCACGGCATAATCCTTCAAAATCGAATTATCCACGGCGCCTTGCTTAATCTTGGATGAGTCAATGGCACGATTCGCAATTTTTTCTGTTGTCACCGATTGATCTGTCAAGTCGTCTGTATAGACAAACGATTGGACACGATCATCATTTCGATCTTTGATGACCTTCGAATAAAAGTTCTGATTGGTGGATGCGTTTTGATTGGTTGATGAGTTCTGATTAGTGGATGAGTTCTGATTGGTGGATGAGTTTTGTTTGGCTGTTGAGTTTTGTTTGGAGGATACGCTCTGTTTAGAAGTTGAATCCTGTTTGGAAGACGAGTCCTGTTTGAAAGACGACTCCTGTTTGAAAGACGAGTCCTGTCTGGAGGATAGGTCCTGCTTGGGTACTTTGGGAATCGGTTGTTGTTGCTCTTTGGGTGTGGCATCAGAGAGGGGAGGTATTCTCTGATTGCTCTCCAAATTACTTTCAAGCAGATTTAATTCGAGGTCTTCCATCCACTCCCGATCGGGTGATGATGTATAAGAGAGCGGTAACTCGTGCATGGTCTGCCTAAAGGTTTTACTCAGACTTTTGTTTGTTTTTCGCCGGTTCACATTGGCCATAGGGTCTCCTTGCCTCCTGATTTCATTCCCGTATCACTCTTGTAGGATATTCAGCCATTTCGGTATTTGGCACCGCGTCTACAAAATTGTTTCGTCCTTATTTGCCTAAGTTGCCAGCAAACGCAAAAAAACCTGCTTCGCCAACTCTTCCATTGGCTAGCAGGTTCTTTATCTTCATTTATACCGCAACTTCTTCCTTCGTTTGTGACAAAAGCGTCCTAAACTCATCGCCTTGCAGAACTTCTGCTTCCATCAAAGTGTACAAGCCCGTTTGGAAAACGGAGTCATACTGTCTCAAAAGATTGCGAGTTTCTGTGAGCAATCCTTCCAAGAGGCGCTCAACCTCGTCATGAATACGACTCTTCTCCACGTATTGCAAATGTACAATCCCCAGATCCGACATCCCGCTTTGTACAATTTCCTGTGCCATTCCCAGCGCTTGCTCGAAATCATTCTTCGATCCAGTACTGCGTCCACCGTAGTAGATTTCCTCCGCTACGGCTCCCCCGAGGCTAACCATGATTTGCTTTTCCATTGCTTCCTTGGTATACAGATAGCGGTCTTCCATTGGATTTTGTCGGACGTATCCAAGTGCTTTGCCACGTGGACTCAGCGTGACCTGCGAGACAGAGCCTGATCGCACCATCTCACTGACAATGGCATGGCCCAATTCATGAAGAGCAACACGCTTCTTCTCTTCCTCTGATGCTTGACGGTCAACCTTCTCTCCGAGCATGACCTTGTCCACAGCAAAAGCAAAATGCTTCGCAGTGATCTTTTCCTGACGGTCACGCATGGCGTAAATGGCCGCTTCATTCGCTACACTTTCCAGCTGAGCGCCAGAAAAACCGAATGTCTCCTGTGCCACTTTTTCCAGTGTGACGTCCTCGCCAAGCGGTTTATTAGCCGTATGAATGGTCAATATCTGCTCGCGTGCTGGCTTGTCTGGAAGATCAACGCAAATATGACGGTCAAAACGACCAGGACGCAACAGCGCTGCATCGAGCATGTCTTTCCGGTTCGTAGCTGCCATGACTAAAATTCTCGGCTTGTCGGTCGTAGCTACACCATCCATCTCTGTCAACAGCTGGTTCAAGGTTTGATCGTATTCACGCTGCTGTTGACCGTCCCTTTTTCCACCGACGACATCGATCTCATCGATAAAAATAATCGCGCTGTCTTGCCCATTTTTCTCTGCTAATGCCTTCGCTTCTTGAAACAATTCACGGACGCGTTGTGCACCGACACCGACGTACATTTCTACAAACTGCGAACCTGAAGCCGCCACAAAAGCAGAATTTGTATAGTTCGCTGCCGCTTTCGCCATCAGTGTCTTACCCGTACCAGGAGGACCTGTCAAAAGAACACCTTTGATCGGGCGAATCCCGTATTGCTCAATTTTGTCCTTGTACACCAGAAAATCAAGCGATTCCTTCAGTTCTTTTTTTGCGCGTTCCTGTCCACCGATATCAGCAAACTGTACGTCCGATTTCGGCAGCTCGTGCTTGTTTACTTTTCTTTTCCCACCAAGCGCGACATTCCCGCCTTGTCCATTTTGTTGACGAATAACCAGAAAGTAAATCGCCCCCAGTACGGCTCCAAATACCAGGAAAGGCGTAATATTTACACCTAGAAAAACAAGAAAAATCAACAGTGCAGGTACGACGCCGATCAGTATTTCCTTACGCACGTGCCGTCACCTCTTTTTCAATTGAACGGGATATGATGGTGTAAAAATCCTCCGTTCCTTTTTTCAAGTAAACATAAATGTTCTCGTCATCCATCAATGCAGATGCTTCGTCCAGCTGATTCCCCTTTTTCCATTGTTCCATGAGGGCCGGAATGCGGCTATATTCATGTAATTCCACCGCTTCAGTAAACACAAATTGACCGCTCTGCCATATATCGTTCATCGTTGTCGACTGGTTGTCTATGTCAATGACTACTTCTTTTTCCCCTGCAATCTTTTTTGTTTCTGCTAACAGATTGCGATATTCTGCTGGAAAAGCGTCTGGCTTTGTAACAGTTACATCTATTTGAATTTTATCTTTGTTGATCTCCAAATTGCCCAATGTTGCGGACTGCATTTGTCCAATTTCTGCACGGATTGGCTCCTCAATCTCCATCTTTTGATACAAGAACCATCCTCCGAACAGGAGTGCCAATGTTGCTACCAAAGACAATCCAATTGTGCTCTTTTTCAACTGCACGGCTACTCCCCCCATAAATATCGTTCTCGTTTTCTCTCTCTGCAACGTCCCCAGTATATCATATGAGTATATCAATTTCTTATACAGATGTTGGGTGGAATGCCAAACAGGCCTTCTCCCATAAGGAAAAGGCCTGTCGTCAAGGAAGCGTATTAGGTTGGCGCAAGCACGTATGAGGTTAGTAGAGCACCTGTGAATAAATCATAGTGAATATAGTGAAAACGACCGTCTTTGTCTTTAACAGTGACTTCCCAAAATTTCTTGGCGTTTTCGAGACCAGGAACCAAATGAGTGATCTCCGATTGCGGGAATGACTTGTAAACCGCCTCTTCTACATTCTTTTTGGGAACTGCTAGATCCATTCGATCAAAGCTAACTTTTTGATCTGTCATCCAAGCAACAACCGGTGTCCCCGCCTTATTTTTCCCAATGACGACCGCGTAGCTCTCCTTGCCTCGATATTCATCAATGGATTCAATCTCCGTGATCGTTGTACGGTCGTGGACCCACTGACGAACGGTCTCCTCAAATTGTTTGCGCTCTCCTGCTACTGAAGCCGTCAAGTGATAGGCGAATCCTGCTCCCGTTAGTAAAATGACGGCTACGATTGATAGGATAATTCGTACTAACACAGCAAAGTAACTCCTTTACGTGGCTGACATTACAATCGGAATCGAAGCTGATCTCTCTTCACTCCAACTGCCGTTTGTATTTGCAAATCCAGCTTCAGTTGACGAAGCTGCCCCGTAGATGATTCGTACCATAGTTGGTAGTTGACGTTAATTCCGTTCGTTACATTCGAAGTCAAATCCTGAATGGGGAAGGATGGACCTAGCCACATCGATAATAGCGAAGAGACTTCCTCAGGTGGTACCGCTATCCGATATCCACTCCATCCTTGCCCTGCAGTATCTTTCAGGCGTTCAGGACGAACAGATTGCAAAACTCCCTTGAGCAAAGCTGCGTGCTCATGCGGGGTGAACAGCGCATAGGGCAGTGCGGCATGATCCTGAATCTGACCATCAACTCGCACCGACACTGGCTGCCCATCTTCTCTGGCTATTTCAAGCTGGTGGCCACCGATTTCTCCTGCGAGCTGAAATTGTTCATTTCGATATCGCCCATGCAAGGTCTGATCCTGCATGTATACCAAAAATGAGCGTTCCTCGTCCTGCGTGATCTGCTCCAAAAGCTCCTCTACCGTTGTCGCAGTCTGCTCCGTACCTGCTGTTTGTTTGACCGCAGACGCAGTATCTGTGCTGTCTGTATTGGCTGATCGACTTACCGTCCCCAATACAATACCGAGGAGGAATAGACCGAGTAGGATAGGAATGAGCCACCACAGCATTTTGGGCCGGATGTACATGTCGTCCCCCCTGTCCCATTTTTGTCTTTAGCCTATGCTATACGGGAAGGTTTTAGAACGACACGGAAAAGTTGCTAATCATAGCTTGAGGTCAGGCGGTCATACTACATATACACCCCGAGGAGGTGAGCGCGTGACAGCTTCACAACAAACCACATCTCCTGACATACTTGGGTTTCTGTTGCAGGAATACCGCGTCTCCTGGGCAGGATTGTCGTCTCCCTTGCGTCAATGGTCGCACACACCCACTCTTCATTTTCGCCATCATCTCCTGACAAAAGCTGTGGCGAAAATGAACAACGGAACGTCGTAGTATCCAATTCCCCTACCTACACCTGCACTTCCTTACTCCTGTCCCCCACCTGACAGGAGCCTTTTACCGTTTTAACGTTTGGAATACACGGTTCGCTTCGTAAATCGCGCGCTCCTCATCGATGGTCAACAGTTTATGATTACGCATCAAGAATTTACCCGCTACAATCGTATCTTTCACATCTCGTCCATTTGCTGCGTACACCACGTGTGAAATCGGTTGGTGGGCTGGGTGGAAATGTGCTTGGTGACTATCTAGCACGATCAAGTCAGCTTGCTTGCCTACTTCAATGCTTCCGAGTGTTTCCTCTTGGAATACCCCTTCTGCGCCATAACGAGTAGCCATGCGAAGTGCTTCCTCTGCTGGTACGGCTACTGGATCGTTGTTCACACCTTTGTGCAGGATCGCAGCGAGTTTCAATTCCTCAAACAAATTCAAATTGTTGTTGCTTGCCGAGCTGTCGGTACCCAGCGAAACGCTGACACCTTTTGCCAACATCTTCGGAACTGGCGCAACACCGCTTGCCAGCTTCAGATTGCTCACTACGTTATGAGAAACTCTCACGTTGTATTTTGCCAAAATGTCGATTTCTTCATCCGTCAGGTGAACAGCGTGCGCGACGAGTGTTGGGCGATTAAACATTCCCAGCTTTTCCAAATGAGCAACTGGACGCAGTCCATAGTCCTTCTCGTTTTGCCCAACTTCCCAAGCGGTTTCAGACATATGGATATGAAGCGGCAAGGAAAGCTCATCGGCTTTTTCGATAATTTGGGTAATAAATTCTGGCGAGCAAGTGTACGGCGCATGCGGTGCCATCATGACTGTAATCCGACCGTCTGCCTGATTATGCCACTCTTTTGCAAAAAGAGTCGCGTCTTTCAGCTTTGTTTGACGTTCTTCTTCGGAGCACAGACCGATCATACCTCGGCAAAGGCGTGCACGCATTCCAGCTGCATCGACTTCCTTCGCCACGACATCCATATGATCATACATATCTACAAACGTAGTAGTTCCAGTACGAATCATCTCGATAAGCGACAATTGGGTACCCCATTTTACTGTGTCCCCCGTGAATTGCGCCTCCAATGGCCACATTTTGTCTTCCAGCCATTGTTGCAGCGGCAAATCATCTGCATAACCGCGCAGGAGGGACATGCCAGCGTGTCCATGTGTGTTGATTAATCCAGGCAGTATGTAGTCCCCTTTTTGATCAATGACTTCATCGTATCCTGCTTCCGAGAGGTCCTCAGGCGTTGGGCCTACGTACGTAATCTTGTTGCCTTCGAATGCTACGGCACCATCATAAATGACTTCATTCGTATCGTTAGCGGTAATGACTGTTGCGTGAATGAGGATCGTCTTTTTCATAGTATACACTCCGTTCTTACGTCAAGTAGTAGGCCAAGCTTTGCAGGTTGGACGTCACATCCGCATAGTGAATGCGAACATCTTTTCCTGCGCGAATCGTCGTAGGGGCGAAATTCAAGATCCCCCTGATACCCGCTTGAGTCAACTGATCACATACGGATTGCGCAGCAGGTGCCGGTACCGTAATAATCGCCAGCTTAATTTGCTTGTTTACGATCGTTTCTTCCAGCTCTGATAAAGGCTGGATCGGTATACCTGCGACCTTTTTGCCCTGCTTTTCGGGGTTATTGTCAAAGATGGCCGCAATCCGCATGTTATCTTTCAAATAAGCGTTGTAGTTACTAATGGCATGGCCCAAATGTCCAGCTCCGACCAAAGCCACACGGATTTCATCCGTTAGCTTCAGAATTTCACGTATTTTTTCCACCAAATAATCGACATCATAGCCGATTCCTTTTTTTCCAAAATCACCAAAAGCTGCAAGATCTTTTCTGATTTGGGCAGGATTCACATCAAGATTCTTGCCCATCTGTTGGGAGGAAACGGTGGTCACCTCAACCTGCTGCAAATAACTGAGGTAACGCAGATAAATCGGCAAACGACGGACGACCGCTTCCGAAATCTTTTCGTGTTTTGCCACGTTCGGTCTTCCCCCCTAATTCTTTTGCTTCAAAATCCGATATTCTTTTCCATTCGATAAAATGGTAATGGAACCGTCGTGGCTGGTAATATATGTCTCCGCCCATGACTCCCCCAAGCGCTCCATGACTTCCGTCTGACCTTCTTTCATTTGATCCCGCGATCGGCCTGTTTGAATAATGGCGACCTGCGGATCGACCTGCGTCAGAAAGGGTTGCGTAGACCCTTGATTGCTCCCCTGACCGGCTACCTTGAGCACTTCCGCCTTCAGCTTGTCATTTTTTTGTTCCAACAGTCTCTCTTCTGCTTTTTCATTCACGGCGCTCATAAATAAAAACCGTAATTGACCGTGCATCAATCGAAAAACGAGAGAATTGTTCTGTGGCGATAAAAATAATGGCTCATCCGGAAGCAAAACTTCCATGGAGATTTCTTGGTCAAGAGTAAGTACTTGTCCTTGTTCTGCTTCCATCTGCTTTTGGTTGGGGCGAAGCAGCACGACATGGCGAATCGATGGTGAGATCAGCTTGGGCAAAATGACGGCATCTACAAGCACTTGCTGGCTTAATGAAGCGTAGCCTCCCATATATTCAGGCTGATCGTTCGTCAACACCACATAATCGAGCCGTGTGATCTTAAGCTCTGCCAAACGCGCTGAAAGAACGGGCCAATCTTCTGCCGTACCCGTATCAATCAGCATCGTTTTGCCACCTGGCATTCTCAAAAGTGTACTTTCACCATGAGGAAGTGCCAAGTAGGTGATAATGAGACCAGAAAAGTCCTGTTCGGTCTCCGTTTCAAACGGATCTTCGATCTTCACTGCTGCTTCTAGCAAATGACTGTCAATCGAGCATGCGCAAAGGAAAATCGCACAGAGAACCACAATCCACCAACGCCACGCTTTTTTCCATAACATTTATTTTATCACCTTAATCCCTATGAGACTATTGCTTCATTTTATGAATCTGACAGGGATTGCATACTAAGGAATGGTTCTATGCGCTCTCGCAGCGTTGGCCATGAACCACTTTCGATCTGAAATGGCGGCAAAGATTTAAGGAATGAACGTCCATATCTCGACTCAACCACACGAGTGTCGAATACGATCACGACCCCGCGATCCAAGTGATGGCGAATCAATCGCCCTACACCTTGTTTGAATTGCAAAACGGCTTGTGGAAGAGACAAAGACATAAAGGCGTTCTTTCCTTCTGCCTTCAACAGCTCTGCCCTGCCTTGATATACAGGATGATTCGGCGGAGCAAATGGGAGGCGAACAATGACTAAGCTGCTCAGCCATTCCCCCTGGATATCGACACCTTCCCAGAAGCTACTCGTCCCTAGCAGAACACTTCTCTCCATGCTTCGGAACAGACGTACCAGCTTGCTCCGATTGTTGCTATCGATGCCGTGACCGAATAACGTATACGGTTCTGGAGCCTCCGCAAGCCGTTCCTTCATCGCTTGGTAAACGAGTCGAAGCATCGAGTGGGAGGTAAACAGAATCAGCGTCCTTCCTTTCGAAGCCAGTACGACATCAACGCAACCCTGAATTACCTCTTCTAAATACGTATGGTCACTCTCTTTGCCCGGTGCGGGGAAATCTGATGGAATCAACAGCAGCCCCTGCTCTTCATAATGAAACGGCGAAGGCAGTGACAAGGTACGCACTCGTTCCTCAGGTAGTTGGTCAAGACCAAACTGGCTTTTGATGTAGGAGAAGCTGTTTTTGACAGTCAGAGTGGCTGATGTCAAGATCAGACTCCGCTTCTGCGCGAAAAGCGGTTCTGCCAGTGAGTCGGCAACCTTCAAGAGTGCTGCTGACAAATGGACCTGCTTGCGAGCTGTCCGGGACTCTACTTCCATCCAATATACATACTCGGCATCCTGCTCAAGTAAAAAGAAGTGAAGTAGCTCCACGGCGTTTTGCCAGTCTTTGATCAGACCGAATAAATCCGTCAGTAGACTGCGTACGGCAAAAGGAGGCTTTTCTTCTTGTGGAGTGGTTCGCAAAAGCTGCTCGATGCCCGCAGCGTGTGCTGTCATCCCTTCAATCAGCTTTTTGGTTACTTTGCGTATTTTCTCGTGTTTGCCTACAAACGATTCGATCCGATAACGTACTGTCTCACGTCCGGCGTCTGTCGTTTCCTCCGCGCGCCCTGATGCCCATGAATACAAGAGCTGCGTCCATTGCTGCGCTTTCTCTCGCAAAGAAGCGGACTGCTTTCTCAGCTCCTGAAGCATTGTGGCAACATCTTCTTGTACGGTAGGCATCCAGCTTTGCAGTTCTTCTGCGAAGCGGGCAATAGCCCCACTCTCTTCAAGCGATGCACGATCTAACAAGAAGAGAAGCTGCGTAGTTGAAAACTGCTTGCCTAAATGCTGTGTCGCGGCATCCTCCAAATGATGGGCCTCATCAACGATGGCAACTTCATACGAAGGGAGGATTCTGTTTTCCGCTTGCAAGTCGCTGATAAAAAGGGCGTGATTGACGATGAGTACGTCAACATCGCGTGCGCGTTCCTTCGCCTGGAAATAGTAGCAGCGGCTAAACCAAGGACAAGCCCGATTCAAACAAGAGCTCGTATCACTTTTTACCTGCTGCCATAGCAGTTGACCACTTGGGGGCATGCTCAGCTCTTCCACGTCACCGGTAACGGTTTGCGTGAGCCACGTCAGCATCTGTCCTTTGACCAACCGCATTTCTTGGCTGCTTCCTTCTACAGGTTCGTCTACGGCTTGTTCAAATTTACGCAAGCATAAGTAGTTTCCTCTGCCTTTTAGTGTCGAAGCTGTGAAGGAAAACGGCAACGACTCCTGCAAGGTAGCGATTTCCTTATGGAATAGCTGTTCCTGCAATTGAATGGTGTTGGTACTGACCACCAGCTGCTGCTGATTGTGATGGGCCCAAATAATCCCCGGCAAGAGGTAGGCTAATGATTTTCCCGTACCTGTCCCTGCCTCTACCAGTAAATGCGCACCATCCTCCATTGCCTCATAGACGGCATGCATCATCGCGTCTTGAGCATCCCGACGTTGATACCCCGTCATTTTAGCTTGCATGTGCCCGTTTTCGCCCAAAACATCCTCGAGCTGATCAGCAAACGCTTTAGTCACGCCCGCATCGATATGGGGACGTTTCAGAGACACCGTTGCTTTTTCTTCTCGCTTCCGAAGGGCCAGCTGGCGATAAATATCCCACATGTCTGAGGAATCCGTTTCTTTTGGCGTTCCATCCAGCTCTGGCAGTTCTATGAGCTTTTCCATTTCGATCTGACGTAAAAGAACCTCGATATCAGAGCGAAACGAAGAGACGAGCATCTGTAGCCGCGAGATCGTCACAAGCGGCATTTTCTTTAAAATATCCAGCAAGTGGAGAAAGAGCTGCGCCGTGGCAAGTGCATCGCTGTCTGCTTGATGGGGATTATCGTGCTCTATGTCCAGCTCAGACGCTAGTTCTCCGAGTCTATAGCTATTTTGCATTGGCAAAAGAACACGGGATAGCTCTACTGTATCAAGCACATAGCCATCGAACGCATAATAGCCCTGGCTCAGCAGGGCTTCTTGTAAAAATTGGAGATCAAAGCTTGCATTATGTGCAACAAAAGCTCGTCCGTCCAATAAACGCAAGAAATCTGGAAATACTTCTTCCAAGGAAGGAGCATTTTCAACCATCTCATTGGTAATCCCTGTTAATTGGGTAATAAATGGGGGAATATCCTGGCCAGGATGAATCAGGGTGGAAAAACTCTCGGTAATCTGCCCGTCATCGATTGCGACGGCACCAATCTGAATGATGCTGTCTCCTTGGCGTGGATGGCTTCCCGTCGTCTCAAAGTCTACAACTAGTAATCGATTCAAACGCTGTCACCTCGTAACCTGGGCGGAAACATTCAATCCGCACCCATTCACATTCGGCAACGATGGGAAATATTCCTGCTCTCCTGTACATTTAAGGCTGTACGAGCTCGGTTTGCATTTCTGATTGACCGAGCTTGCTTGCACACAATTGTAGATAGATGGGGATTTCCCATAACTGTTCTGCGAATGGCAATGCCCGTTGAAAATATTGTTCAGCTAGGCGCCAATTTTCTTCCACAACCGCGATTCTTCCCAGATGAAGATACCCTAACGAACGTACATACGGCTCAGCGTCTTCCAGGAAATACTTTGCTAACCGTTTCGCCTCTTGTGTATCCCCAAGCTTTTCATATGCGGAAATCATCCCGGATTGTCCGAGACGATTGTCTCGGTTTTTCTCCAGTATGATCCGAAACGCTTTGATTGCTTCGTCTACCCTTCCGTCAAACAAAAGCATCCATCCATAACTAAAAAGAAAGTCGTCATTTTCAGGTGCAAGACTGATTGCTTTTTTGACGAGCGTCAATGCGCGCTTCGTACCCGCTATGAGCCAAGTATTCCAAGCCAAGCCATGCCACGTCCACCCATCTTTTGGTAAACGCTCAGCCAAAAAGTGATAGCAAATTTGTGCCCGGTGGTAGTTGCCCACTGTTTCGTACAGAGAAGCCATTTCCTGAAGAGTATCGCTGTCCAAATCACGTGTCGGCAGCTGCAAGCCTTTCGGTGGACTCCATTCCACCGTCTGATCCATCGTATGCAGTAATTTGGCAGCACGCAGCCATAGCATCTGCGCTTCCCAATCGTGCTCGTTTTCTTCTAGATACGGTTCTAATTCGTCCAAAGCTTCCTGTGCATCGCCATCCCTTAAATAGCATAGCGCGAGGTTGTATTTGGCTTCTTCTTGTTCTGGCTTGATCTCGAGAGACGTCTTAAAAGCTTGTGCCGCCTCTAGCCATTGCTCCTCCTCTGCCAGTATGCATCCGATGGCATTGAAGCTGATGGCCACAATGGTAGGTGAGCTTGCTGTCCTGCCGAGAAGACGGAATTCCCGAAAGGCTAATTCTTTCTCCTCACACAATAGGAGACTGTAGGCGTAGTACAGGCGGCCACTTTCCCAGTCTGGTGATTTTTGGACTAATTCTGCAAAACACTTTTTCGCGTCCTGGAACATGCGTAAATGATAAAATCCTTCCCCACGACGAAAAATCGGCTCATATAGATTGGTTTCCGGGGAATGGTCTTTCTTTTTTCCGTCTGCTGTTTTTTTCATTTCAACGGCCTTTGGTGCTTCTGTATTCACCTGCGACTGTTGCGTCTTTTTCTCTTCTGCCGGAAGCTGTCCTTCCATTTCCTTGATACTTCGAATGGCATTCGATAATTTTTCTTCGAATTGAAGCCACAGGTCTACGACTGTATCGCTTACTTGACGCAATTGAAACAATTGTTCCGCGAGCTGAAGACGCTCTTTTTCAGAAGCCTTCTGCCACTTCTCTTCAATCGTCTGCGCTTTGTTACGAAGCGTATGGAACCAGTCTTCGATTTTCACAAGAAAAGCCACCCCCTATGAGGCATGAGTACTTTCATTGTCTCACAAGGCAGGTGGCTCTATGCAGGAAGCGACAGATCGCTTACAGAATCGTCGCGTGTACTTCTTCTGCAATCAATTCTTTGATCTGATTTTTTTCATCCATGATGGCGACACGTGGCTTGTAGGTTCTCGCCTCTTCATCCGTCATCATCGCATAGGCAATAATAATGACGATATCGCCCTCTTGTACGAGACGTGCAGCTGCTCCGTTCAAGCAAATGACGCCACTACCTGGAGCACCTTCGATGACGTATGTTTCCAGACGTGCTCCGTTGTTGTTATTGACGATTTGTACTTTTTCATTAGGCAAAATATCCAGTGCATCCAACAAATTTTTGTCGATGGTAATACTGCCAACATAGTTCAAGTTTGCCTCGGTTACCGTTGCGCGATGGATTTTTGCTTTCATCATGGTGCGGAACACTAAGAATTCCTCCCTTTTCTCTACTTGATTGTTGTAATCGTATTGTCGATCAGGCGTGTTTTGCCAAAACGAACAGCTAGCGCGATGATGATCGATTGACCTGCTGTTTCCTGCTCGACTGGTGCAAGCGCTGGATAGCTCAAGATTTCCACATAATCAATATCAGCCAGCGGCTTCTCGGAAATGATATGCGTCATACGATCTTTGATTTCTGAAAGAGCCATACCCTCTCCCAACCATACTTTTGCATGCTTCAAGCTCTGTGATAGCACTAGCGCTTGTGCGCGCTCGTCCGCTGACAAGTATACATTTCGAGAGCTCATGGCAAGTCCATCCGCTTCGCGTACAATTGGGCATGGAACGATTTGAACTGGCATCGACAAGTCGTGAACCATTTGCGTTACAACGGCTACCTGCTGGGCATCCTTTTGTCCAAAAAAGGCGTAATCGGGCTGGACAATTTGAAACAATTTATTGACGACGGTCGATACGCCATCAAAATGGCCTGGGCGAGAAGCTCCACACAATGGAGACGTCACATTCGCAACTGAAATATTGGTCAACATCGGCTTTGGATACATCTCGCTGACTTCCGGGGTAAATAGGAAGTCCACTCCCGCATCTTCAGCCAATTTGCTATCCCGTTCGATATCACGCGGATAGCGTTCAAAGTCCTCATTCGGCCCAAATTGCAGCGGGTTTACGAAAATGCTCATCACGACCAAATCGCATACTTCACGGGCAGCTTTCACCAAGCTGAGATGTCCTTCATGCAGAAATCCCATAGTCGGCACCATCCCGATCGTTTTGCCTTGCCGACGTGCTTCTTTTAAATGAACGCGCATCTCTGCAATTGTGGAGACTTGCTGCATCATCGTTTGCATCATGACTGCTTCACTCCTTCCCCGTACAATTCCTTGATGGTTTCTTCTGAGGCATGGAAGACATGCTCAGGCCCCGGGAAGCTTCTTGCTTCGACTTCTTTGTTGTAGGTCTCAATCGCTTCACGGATTGTTTCTCCGATGTTTGCGTAGCGCTTGACGAATTTCGGTGTGATATCCGATGCGTAGCCGACCAGATCATGGAACACCAGCACTTGTCCATCGCAAGTCACACCTGCTCCGATCCCAATCACAGCGATGTCCAGCTTGTCCGCAATCATGCCTGCGACCTCTTCTGGAACACATTCCAGAACAATGGCGAATGCACCCGCTTCTTGAATGGCAAGAGCTTCGTCCAACAATTTTTGGGCTGCCTCCAGATCTCTACCTTGTACTTTGTAACCACCTAATTGATGGACCGATTGTGGGGTAAGTCCAATATGTCCAACGACAGGGATGCCTGCTTGTACACAACGTGTAATGATTGGGGCGAGTTCACGCCCCCCTTCCATCTTGACCGCCTTGGCCAGCCCTTCTTGCATTAGTCTGCCCGCGTTTTTCACCGCTTCCTCAAGCGTTCCGTGATAACTGAGGAAAGGTAGGTCCGCCACGACAAATGCACGCTTGGCCCCTCTCGTTACTGCTTTCGTATGATGTAGCATATCCTCCATCGTAACAGGGATGGTGGAGTCATAACCGAGTACGACCATTCCCAATGAATCACCAACCAGAATCATATCAGCGCAAGCTTCATCCGCTAATTTGGCTGACGGATAATCATAGGCGGTCACCATGGTAATCGGGGTTCGCGTTTCTTTTTTCTTGCGGATACTCGAAGTCGTAATGGGTCTGTCGTTTGTTGCCATTTTTCATTTCTCCTCTTTTGCATCAAGCCCGTGGATCGTGTGAGGAATAAAAAAACCTTCTCACGTCAATCGGGAGAAGGTTGTCCATGTCAAAAAGACATCATGCGTCCAACGGATTCCTTCTGTCTCGGTCCACACAGGCTCTGAGCAGATTTTTGTCCATACACGTATTGCATTAAGATTGCACGATCTATCCAAAAATACTCCAGGAGTACCGTTCACGTAGTGATACAGCCTCCAAATTGGAGTATAGCAAATGATTTAATCATTTGCACGATAATTGACATCAGCCGAATAAACTTTGTGAATCTGTCCCGCCTGATCCTCGACCTTCAGTACGCCTTCCTCATCTAAGCCAACGGCACGACCTTCAAGCTGTTGTGAAATCGTCTGGAGGGTCACCCATTTGCCAATGGTGTACGAATGATCCTCCCACTCTTGTTTTACACGCTCGAAGCCAGCTTGCAAATAGTGGTCGTACTCTTCTTCAAAAATTCGGCAAAGCCGCTGAATAAACGAAACACGCTTGAGTGGCTCACCAGATTCAATTCGAAGTGAAGTCGCAATCTGTGCCAGTTCAGCTGGAAAATCAGTCTCGACACTATTGGCATTGAGCCCAATTCCGATTACTAAATAATTGACCCGATCCGATTCTGCATTCAGTTCTGTCAAAATCCCGCATACTTTTTTGTCTCCAATAAAAATATCATTCGGCCATTTTATTTTGACAGGCAATCCCGTTTCTTCCCGAATCGTTTTCGCTACGGCTACTGCCGTTAACAACGTCATCTGAGGTGTCTTCGGCAAAGGAATCGCAGGACGGATGATCAAGCTCATCCAGATCCCCGTACCTTTCGGAGAATGCCATGGTCGACCTAGTCTGCCTTTCCCACCTGTTTGCAGCTCTGCTAGCACT
Source organism: Brevibacillus fortis (assembly GCF_003013395.1). GTDB lineage: Bacteria > Bacillota > Bacilli > Brevibacillales > Brevibacillaceae > Brevibacillus > Brevibacillus fortis. Next base: position 410,896 of record NZ_PXZM01000003.1, read on the forward strand.
AGCGTACCTTCTACTGCCCCTTTGGCAGCAGCCTCGTGTGCGAGTGGTTGTGTCGATACCACCTCATCGTAAGCGATGACATTTTGTCCGATCCGATCTGTCGCAAGCCCAGCCATGATTTCTGCTGCTGACAAGCGATCAGGAGCTACCAATAGGCGATACCCCGATTTGCGTACCGCCTCTACCTCGTAACCATCCCGGCGCAGCTCTTCGATATGTTTCCAAACCGCCGTTCTTGAACAACCACATGTTTGGCTTAATTCTTCACCAGAGATGAAACTACCCGGCTGGTCACGGAATGCTTGAAGGATGACTTGCTTAATGTTCATCTTGTGCAACCTCTTTCTTTGCAACTTCGACGAGTGCTTCTGGTGTATTTGGTAAACCGTGCAAAGCCGTTTGTCTTAGCAACGATTCCAAGACGTGGACAATCCACTCACCTGGCTTTTTCTGAATAGCCACTTGCAGGTCAAGCCCCGTGATTGCCAAATCCTTGAGAGTTTTGACAGGCATGCTCTCGTATTGATCGATGAGTGCTTGTTTCGAGAACGATTGCCTCTCTTTCCACCAACACGCTTGCAATAAAATGGCGAACTCGTTGCACGTGTCCCACCCTACTTCAAGCAGCAGTGGCCCCCACTCGATTGATTGAGGGACATCCCATTGCGGCTGCAATCGTGTCAGAAGTTCAACCAAGCAACAAATTGCTTCTGTTTCTCTCTTGGACATTTTGAGGAACTGACATACTTCACGCGATTGTACAGGAGAATAATTCGCCGCAAACAGTAGTAACGACCATTTTTGAGTTATGCTTTCCAAATGATGGAGCCGCCAGACATGCTCATTCGACAGGACGAACAGTTTTTCTACACCAGGGGCATAAGCCATGAGCTTCGTTTCATTCAACAACTGACAACCTACCTCTGGGGCTTTGCTGTCGAGTGTTTTATTCAGCTCTTCCCTTATCCGCTCCACAGCAATATGAGCTAATAAAGGTGCCGTCTGTTTCATGGCTAGCATGGTCTGATCTTCTATAGCAAAACCTAATTGGGAAGCAAACCGTACACCTCGTAAAAGCCGAAGAGCATCCTCCTGAAATCTCTCTAGTGGGATGCCTACAGCCCGAACCATCCGATGCTCCATATCCTCACGTCCACCGAACGGGTCGTGCAATACTTGATTACGATCCATAGCCATTGCGTTCATCGTAAAATCTCGTCGCTCCAGATCGAGCCGAAGTTCTGAAACGAACTGAACCTCAGCGGGTCGTCGGTAATCTTCATATTTTCCTTCCGTCCGAAACGTGGTTACCTCGAACATCTGCCCCTCAACTTTTACAGACACAGTACCGTGTTTCAGACCAGTCGGGACATGATCGGGAAACAATCGGATGACGTCGCCGGGATGGGCATTCGTACATATATCTATATCATGAACAGGTCGTTGTAAAAGCCAATCGCGGACGCAACCACCTACATAGTAAGCTTCGAAGCCGTGTTCCTCCAATCTGTCAAGAACACGCTTTGCCAATTCTATCGCCAATCCAATCCCCCCTTTCTAGTTTGCTCCGCCTGATCTACACAAGGAGGCGTTTTTCATGAGAGTTTTGTATGGATTGTTTATTTTTATATCCAAAGTGCATCAGCTAGCCAAAAGCTCGATCTTACGTTCAAAAACTTAGTTTTTAATCGGATGTACTAGCCAGCAAGTTGGCGTAAAGCGCTTCATACTGGGATGCAATCGTTTCGTGACAAAACGTTTTGCAGGATCGTTCAATGCCATTCGTCGAAAATTCGCGGTATAGCTCTTCGTTTTGGAGGAGACGAATCGTTTCTTTCGCCATGCCTTCAACGTCCCCGATTGGACGCAAAAAGCCGTTCACACCATCCAGAACGACTTCGGGCAATCCTCCTGCCACTGTAGCGACGACAGGCACACCACAAGCCATTGCTTCCAATGCGACGAGACCGAAGCTTTCCTTTTCCGATGGGAGCAGCATGATGTCTGCCATCGACAATACCTCTGCGACGTCCTCCTGCTTGCCGAGGAAGCAAACATCGTCACTCAGATCGAGCTCAGCGATCATCTTGCGGACCAGACCCATTTCGGGCCCTTCACCAATGAGGATCAGTCTGGAAGGCATTTCTTTACGTACGCGCGAAAATATTTCAATCACATCCGGAACTCGTTTGACCGGACGGAAATTAGAGATGTGCATAAGAATTTTTTCACCATTCGGTGCAAATACCTTTTTCAGCTTCGTTACCTCTTTCGGGTAATAACGCCGCTTGTCTACGAAGTTGTACACAGGGACTATTTCTTTTTCAACATGCAGCAGCTCTTTCGTCTGCCTGATCAAATCATTGGACACCGCTGTTACCAAATCGCTTCGCTCAATGCCGAAGCGAATCATATCACTCAAATTCGAGTCATAACCCAGAACAGTTATATCAGTCCCATGCAAGGTGGTCACAATTTTCAAATGATCCCCAACCATTTGCTTGGCGAGAAACGCACACAACGCATGTGGCACAGCATAATGCACATGTAATAAGTCCAAGTTTTCATTTTTCGCCACTTGCGCCATTCGATTCGCCAAGGTCAAATCATAGGGTGGATATTTAAAAACATCATAGTTGTTCACTTCTACTTCATGATAAAAAATGTTCGGGTGAAACGCTCCTAAGCGAAATGGCATTCCACCTGTAATGAAATGGACTTGATGTCCCCGCTCGGCCAATAGCTTGCCCAGCTCTGTGGCTACTACCCCCGATCCGCCCAATGACGGATAGCAAGTAATCCCGATCTTCATACAGTGTCACTCCTTCTCACAAGCTCTTTAATACATACGGAGCTGCACTGACAAATCCTTCTGCATAGGCTACACCAGCCTGCTGACCAAACAGTCGCTCTCGATACTCGACAGACTCCAAATACCCATTGGTTAGCGGTGTTTGAACACTACCTTTTTCTAGCTCAAACTGACTGCGGTAGCAACGCAGCGCCTCCATTTTTTGCGGATAAACAGCGGTGATATCCACGACAACCTGAGGCGTGACAGTGGAATTAATGAAATAGTAAAGGAATTGCGAAGGTCGATAAGCAGGCAAAGAAGGCTCCGGCAAATACTTGCGGATGCCCGCATTAAACACCGCCTCTCGAACGATCCGACTTACGCTTTCGTGATCTGGATGACGATCCGAATAATAAGGCGCAAGCACAATGGCTGGGCGTATTTCACGAATTAGCTTTACGACACGTTCAATCGCACTTTCCCTGACAGCTTCCAAGCCACGATCAGGTAGACCAAAATTATAGCGAGCAGCCACTCCCATCACTTGGTCAGCCGCAGCCGCCTCTTGCTGCCTTCTTTCAACCGTTCCATTCGATGACAGCTCAGCATAGGTCAAGTCAAGAATCCCCACGCGCTTCCCCTCTTTGGCTGCCAAGATCAGACTGCCTGCCGCGCCAATCTCGACATCGTCAGGATGCGCTCCGATTGCCAAAATATCGAGTGAACTCATGCTTCATTCTCCTCATGCACCACTTCGCGCCAATCCAGTTGTCCCAGCTCCAAAGCCTTCAGCATGATCTCTGCCGAACCGAGATTCGTGGCAAACGGTATCTTGTGCACATCACACAGTCGAAGCAACGCGATAATATCAGGCTCATGTGGTTGTGAGGTAAGCGGATCACGCAAAAAGATAATCAAGTCCATCTCATTGCGGGCGATCATCGCACCGATTTGTTGATCGCCTCCTAATGGCCCTGACAGAAACCGGGTTAAGGACAGCGACGTAGCTTCCATGATTCGCGACCCAGTTGTTCCTGTTGCATACAGCTCGTGTTTTGCCAAAATGGATTCATAGGCCATCGCTAGTTGCACAATCTGTTCTTTCATTCGATCATGGGCAATCAATGCAATTTTCAAGAAAACCTCTCCCTTTATGGCTGGGTATCGTGTGTATGTTAATCAAACGTTTAATCAATCAGATGTTCCAATCCGTAAATCAATCCGTTCATATTCATCACGGCTTTAATGGCCATATTCACGCCTGGCATGAATGATTCTCTGTTAATCGAGTCGTGGCGAATGGAGAGCGTTTGTCCTGTTGCACCAAACAAAACCTCCTGATGAGCAACCATGCCTGGCAGACGGACACTGTGAATCCGGAAGCCTTCGTAGTCAGCACCGCGAGCGCCTGGAATCGTTTCCACCTCTTCAGGATGCCCTTGCTTGAGCTCTTCCCGAACGGCTGCGATCATCTCGGCCGTCTTCAAAGCAGTTCCGCTTGGCGCATCCAGCTTGCGGTCATGATGCAGCTCGATAATTTCCACATGCGGCATATATTTTGCCGCCATTGCGGAAAACTTCATACATAGAATCGCGCCGATCGCAAAATTCGGGGCAATGATGGCACCCAGTCCCGCTTCTTTATAGCGTTCTGTCATCTCTTGCAGCTGCTCTGTCGTCAGTCCCGTTGTTCCCACGACCGGTCTCACACCACGAGCCAGACAGAGCTCCATATGACGATACACGGTATGCGGAGTCGTAAAGTCTACTAGAACATCCGGCTTCATTTCGTCCAGTTGCTGATTGATTCCCTCTTCGCTCACACGCGTGTCCAGATTGCCTGTAAAAACGAGCGTGGGATCTTGCGCTAGCATTTTCACTACTTCTTGCCCCATTCGACCATTTGCGCCTGCAACTGCTACACGGATTTGTTTAGTCATGCTACTCGTTCTCCTCTATTCTCGTCCAGCGATCTTTATCGCGAGTATTAAACTTGTGCATAATACGATCAAACGCTTCCTGCAAATCGATACCGAGTGAGTTTGCGAAACAAATCACGATGAAGAGTACGTCACCCAGCTCTTCCTCTACTGTTTTTTCGCCTTCGTCCTTTTTCTTCGGTTTTTCCCCATAGAAATGGTTAATCTCTCTGGCTAGTTCACCTACTTCTTCCGTCATCCTAGCCAGCATCGAAAGCGGGGAAAAATAGCCTTCTTTAAATTGCGATATGTATTGATCAACTTCATGCTGCATCTCTTGCATAGTCTTTTCCCGTTCCATCCGCCCACTCCTTTTTTCACATTCTTCTCTCTTTCACCTATCGTACTAAAAAAGGCTTCGTTTGCCAAATCACAATACTTTGTCTTTCCAGCATATGGACAATCAAACGAGCGTTCATTTATAATGGCTTTCGGATAGCCCTCAGGTAACCCAAGTATTACCTGCACATCATGTCCGGGGGGAAGCCTTTTCCTGGTCCGGCGAACAGGAGGAAATATGAAAATTCGTCTTGACAGTATCATTGCCATTATCATCGGTTCTGCCATTATGGGATTTGGTATTAACGCGTTCAACATTCCCAACCATCTAGCTGAGGGTGGAATTACTGGTATCAGTATTTTGATCAAGCTGTTAGTTCCTGCTGTGGATCAGGGAATCGTCTTCTTCGTCCTGAACATACCGCTATTTTTCTTGGGCTGGAAAATTCTTGGACGAACTTCTTTTTTCTACACGATTTTGGGAACGGTTTCTCTCTCCGTCTTTTTGTCCGTATTTGATGGTGTACTTCCATTGCCGATGAAAGATCGCTTGCTCGCTTCCCTGTATGCCGGGGTAGCTGTTGGTGTCGGTCTAGGGATTATTTTCCGTTACGGCGGGACAACCGGCGGTGTAGACATCATTGCTAGACTGCTTCAGAAATACATGGGTATCAGTATGGGGAGGACGTTGTTTTTCGGAGACATCTTGGTCATTGGGGCGTCCCTCGTCTATTTGAATCTAGAGAGCGCCATGTATACCCTCGTCGTCGTCTTTATCGCAGCACGTGTCATCGACTTTTTCCAGGATGGCGCGTACGCAGGAAAAGCAATGACGATCATATCCAACGAAGCAGATAACATCGCCACGCAACTTCTCGATCTAGGACGAGGTGTGACACTCTTTGCGGGTAAAGGTGCCTACTCTGGCGATGAAAAGAAAGTCATCTATGTCGTTGTCAGCCGAAATGAAGTCATGCGTTTTAAAACCATTGTGCAAGAAATTGATCCGCATGCTTTTGTCATCGTCAACGATGTGCATGAAGTTCTCGGAGAAGGCTTCACCCTTGATGAAAACAAGAAACCGCTTCACGACTAGAACGAAGCAGCACAGCAAAAAACCTTGCCTTTTCGTACAGGCAAGGTTTTTTGCATCCATTAAGTTGAACGGATTTCTCCATCATATTTCTTCCACGCCACATAAGACAAGGCCATGACCAAAGCAATCGAGATCGATGCGAGAATCACGATAGGTGAATCTGGCCGCATCATCAAACGAGCAAACGTACTCTTCTCTTCTCCCACAAAAGCCACTTGAAAAGAGTTGTTCAATTCTCGCAACGCCTCTCGTACTAACTGCCAATCTACTTGGGAGTTCCGCATCTCTTTGGATATGATATCGTAGGCAACCGTAATCGAGGACATTTGTCCCTCCGGAAGCTGAATACTCATGCCTGGCTTAATGGCCAAAAATAATCGGTAATTCTCATCGAACTGTTCGCGAAACTGACTGAAATTCCGTTCAACAGCCGATAGCTGCAAATTTTGGACCTGTGTTACGAGTGAAGGATAGTAGCTGCGCCACATCGGCTGGTGATCATGTGTCAATGCGTCTATGGCGATACGGACCCGCGTGGCATGCCACAGCAATTGCTGTTCACTTGCGTTTGCAGATGCAAAACTTTGCTTGGCTGCCAATATGGACTGAGTCACTGCATTCAAACTCTCAATTCGTATCGGATTGGGCAAATGCTGGTTCGGGAATCGTTCCGCCAGTTGTACAATGCGCTGCTCTGCCCCTTCAAGATCTCCCTTTTTTGCATACGTCAGTAACTCATGCGCAATTTGATCCAATGCTGCCAACTGCTTTTCTTCTATCGGTTGGTTCAGCTTCGAGTACAAATTATGAATGGGCCACGACAAGAACAACCCGATCATGAGAAAGAATAATAAAAACCGGATATTTTTCTTCAACGCAAATAACCTCCTTCCCTAGTACAGCCTATGGAAAGGAGGACAAGATTAGACCTTATTTGTCGTATACTTCATATTGACCCACCAGATCACCGAGATCGAGATCAGACTGAGAAGAACCGTAAACAAGCCAACGAAGCCCTCATACGGATCCAGCACACTCGGCAGCCACGGATGGATGTCCATGACGTAATCGAGAAAATCATTATTCAGTGTCCACAGCGCAGCGATTCCCACCGGCAGAAGACTTAGCTTGTAAAAACGCGCATACAAAACAGATTCCACAGCCATGCCGGTGTGGGAAATGATCAGCATCACGTCTGTCCAACGCACTTCATTGCCCATCATCCAACCAACCACGATAATGCAGACGGCCCAGACACCATACTTAAAATTGGTGATGCCAGCCAAAGCTTCCAGTACAGGAATGTGGCGACCCAACAAATAGGTAAGGAGTACAAGCGAAAAAAGTCCGCTACCTGTCGGGCTGTCAGGGACAAAAGGAATTAAATACGCTGGTGTCTCAGCCAATTGGTTACCATACCACATGAATCCATATATGGTTCCCAAAAAGTTGACGACGAACAGCGTCCAAAGAAACCACCTTTTGCCCAAAGATTGCCGAAACCACTCCCATATCCAGATCATGTATAATCGTCTCCCGCTGTGTACGCCGCTAAAGAAAAAGCTGACCGCATTACCAGCCAGCTTTTCCTCTATTAGCTTATTTCAAGCCAGCCATGTATTCAGCCAGCTTTGCGATTTCCGCATCATCTTTGATCAAACCGGCTGGCATTGCGCCTTTACCGTTCTTTATGACGTCAGTAATCTTGGCTGCATCCAAAGTTGCACCGATTGTTTGGAGGTTTGGACCCATGCCACCCTCCATGTTTTTACCATGGCATCCCATACAGCTTGTTTGCGCTTTCCAAAGTGCATCTGCTTTAAAGCTAGTGTCTGCAGGAGCAGGTGCTGTTGCACTAGATCCCTCTTTGCCACCAGTTCCTTTACCTTTATCTGGGTGAGCCAGATGATATTCATGGTTTGCCGCCCACGTCAGGTAAAAAATACCAACCAGTGCAGTCAGCATTAAGCCAGTAGCAACTGGACGCTTGCTTGGACGACGATCTTTGCTGGTATCCAGCCAAGGCGCCAGCATCAGTGCACCAAATGCGATACCTGGAATAACAACGATTCCAAGCACGACCCAATCCCCTGCAGCCCATGGATATTTCAGCAATTGATACAGGAACAAGAAGTACCAGTCTGGCAACGGAATGAATGATGTATCATTCGGGTTTGCTTTGTCAGTCAACGGTGACGGATGAGAAACCGTCAACACGAGGAAGCCAACCAAGCAAACGGCTGCCACCATCCACTCTTTCAACAGGAAGTTCGGCCAAAACGGCTCGTTTTTACCTGGAAAGTCCGCGTAGGATGGAGAAATGTTTGGGATACGCTTCGCCGATACTCGGGAATCTCCGACGAAGGTAGCATCTTTATCTTGTTTTGCCATGCTATTTCCTCCTTTTTTCGAAGACCGATTATAGTGGACCCGAAATACCTTGCGAACGGATCATAACAAAGTGAGCTCCCAACAAACCAAGCAGTGCGCCTGGTAGGAAGAATACGTGAATCGCGAAGAAACGAGTAAGCGTTTGCGCCCCTAGAATGTCTCCACCTGTGAGCAACGTTTTTACATAAGGACCAATAAATGGTACAGAGTCTGCAATCTGTACACCTACCTTAGTCGCAAAGTATGCTGTGTTATCCCAAGGCAAGAGATACCCTGTGAAACCAAGACCCAGCATAACGAAGAAAATCAGTACGCCGACTACCCAGTTCAATTCACGAGGCTTTTTGTATGAACCTGTAAAGAATACACGCAGAGTATGTAGGAACATCATCACGATTACCAAGCTGGCACCCCAGTGATGCATACCGCGTACGATTACCCCGAACGCTACTTCGTTCTGGAGGTACTTAACGGATTCGTAAGCATTGATAACGTCTGGTACATAGTACATAGTCAAGAACATACCAGACAAAATTTGAATAACGGTAATAAAGAACGTAAGTCCACCAAAGCAGTAAACAAAAGCGGAAAAATGATGTGCCGGGTTCACGTGCTCAGGTACTTCGTGGTCAGCCAAGTCACGCCACATCGGAGTGATGTTTAAGCGCTCGTCGACCCAATCATACATTTTTTGCATCATTTTAGCCGTTCACCCCCGGACGAGGATTTGCTTTCACTTTACCTAAATACAATTTTCCCTCTTTGACTTCTGTCTCATACTCATCAAGAGAGGCCGTCGGTGGCGTTCCCAAAATGTGCTCGCCATTGATCGAATAACGACCCATGTGGCAAGGACAGAAGTACTCATTTGGTTGTCCTGGGCCAGTTCCCCAGTCAACCGTACACCCTAAGTGCTTACAGATCGGGGACAGAGCAAGAATCTCACCCTTGTCGTTCTTGGTAACCCATGCAGTAAGTGTAGATTCTGATTCATACCAACCGTCCTTGGTATGGACCTTGAATTCAACGCGTTTTGGCACGGCACTAAACTCATCCGGACTGCCGACAGCTACTTTATCTCCACCTGCATGTCCTTGCAGAAGGGGGTCTACCGCAAAGCGAATCATTGGGGTGATCATTCCCGCAGCAAGGAATCCGCCAGTTCCCATCAGGGCGTAGTTCAAAAAAGTACGCCTGGAAATTTCGCGTTTGTCTCCCATATCTTTTTTCCCTCCTTATCCTGTAAAATAGCGCTACGATGGCATTTTCATACATATACACTAGGTCAATCCCAATCATAGCTAACGCCTATAAAGATGTCAAGAATGTCCAGTGGACATGTCTTTACCCAAACGATGTGTGACAGGATATTGTTGCCAGATTGTCAAATTTAAGACCTTGCCCCACCCATTTTTCTGTAGTATTACCGGAAAACGCTTTCTCTATTGCGTCTCTTTGTTAAGTCAAAACGATTATCCCCGCCCAGTTTGCCACATCTTGATGACCTCTTTGTACAGCACATCCACGGTCACTTCAAATCGCAAAGAAGAGTCCAGGTCTTCATCCCCTACCATTAAAGTCAACACGCCTTCTTCCGATCGTTCCTTTAGTTGAATCTGTTCTCCACGAAAATGAAGCACTACTTTATAGAGGAATTCCGCCGGTGTTCTTTGCTCCAGCTGTTCTTCTGCAATTTGATAGCTTAACGGAAACAGCAGCACGCGTCCCTTCAGCCGCTGCTCAATCCCGGCAGCCACATTTAATAAGTAGTTCGTGCGCACAACATGCTCTTCTACTTTTCTGTCCGAGCTGTACAAATAAAGAGGGAGCAGCGCGGTATCCACAAAGGACCGCAACTCCTCCCAGTTTTCAAAATCGTTCAAGTTCCACTGCATAGAGCCGTCTCCTCATTTCCTCGTTCATTTCTGGAAACAAGCGTACCATGAATGGTCGGAGACTCGCAATAACACATACGATTATGTAATTAGGCTTGCTCGTAAGCCATGATTTCTTTTAATTCGTCTGTTAACCGCAAAAACAGCTCTTTGTTTTTCGTTGCAAGTGCCTCATCAATCTCCTGGATTAGCGTGCGCTTGCGATATTGACGCATCTGCTCGTCTATCACCATTTCAGATAGTAAACCGGAAACCATTTGATTGTTCGTTCCGTACGCGTTGGAATAGAAATTCGGCCACTCCATACCCATCCCTCACTTCAATAAAATAGTCGTTTCGGTAAAACCATTGTATTTTCGAAGCCAAGTCTGGCTCGCATACGTTGCGGTGTATAACCACTGCTCCTCTTCGTCTTGACCGACGCGCAACAATCCCAGATGCACCATCATCTTGCATACCCGATTCACCAAAATATCTGTAGGCGAATCGTAGTAAAACTCTTTCATCCAATGGAGCAGCGTGTCCATCAGCGATTGCTGACTTACCCAACCACCCGATGCGATCAATGGAATAAGCTGAACCAGCATCGGCAAGTTCGGAATAGCCCGCTTGTACAGCCTCATCCAGAAGCGAATGACATCATGGTACAATTGATCGTTATACGTTTGCTCCAGTCGCTCCCTCCCTGCTTCCGTTATTGCTACCTTGCCATCCACTTCTTCAATCCATCGGTGATAGTAGCAGAAATCGTATAGCAACGAAAAACGGTCAGGGTATAAATCAAAGTGCAGACCGTACCCAAAACGCCATTTTTGCGGCAATAGCGGCTCTTCTTTTACGTACAAAAATTGAAAAAGCTGCTGCTGATGACGCTTGTACATGCCACCTTCTGCGGTTAGCGGCACTGGCTCCTGCTGGAGAAATTGTAAAAATTGCATGATATCATCGCATAGAGCTGTTCCCTCATCCCTATAAGCTTGCGGACCGGGATGAACTAATGCGTTTGACTCACGCCACTTCGTTAGCCACGCTTGCAAGTACGGCTCACGGATGTCCAGCGGAATTTGATACTGCCCTACTGTTTTACTTTTCGCCGGAAAAATCCATCCTCGCTTCATTGCAGCTGCAACAAACTTCCGTCCTTCCTCCTGCTTTTTTTCCTTTTCACACTCCAGTGCCACTCCAGCCTTCGCCAACAAATCCTCAAGCGACATGACCGTACGCTTGTCCAGGAACAATTGGAGCAAAAAATGGGTCTCCGCACTGCTCAGCTGCTCAACTTCTTGAGAGATTGTCAACCTGTGCCTCAAGCTAGACAGCAGTGACGTAATCAATTCGTTTTTGGAATGAGGGTTGCATTCGCATCCGTAATGGTTGGCAATCTGATGGAGCTGCCGGATATCGGTGTACACCAAAATCTCAGCCAAGTTCATCTTTGCATCCCTTCTTTACGATGGCTTACTTGTCTCTCATTCTTGCCAAAATGCGGAAAAATAAACAGGAAGCCACCGAAGTGACTTCCTGTTTGTCGATTTTTTATGATTCCTCGTCGGTTTCATGGTCCCACAGGTCATGAAGCTGTTGGTATTCTTTCGCTTCCTCATAGCGCCCCGCTTGAGTCAAAAGGGCAATCAACCTACGGATCTGATCCAAATCGAAACCTGACAAAGATACATATTGCTTCAAAGCCTCAATAGCCGCTTCTGTTTTCCCCATCGAAAGATTCACATCTGCAGATAATGGGTACGCAGCCACATACTCCTCGTCGACCGCTTGCAAACTGCTAACCAATTCTGCTGCTTCATCCAGTCGTCCTACGTGGAACGCCATCAGTGCACATCCGTAAAGCACTTCTGGCGAACGATCCATGACCAACGCCTGACGGAATACTTGGTAAGCCTGTTCGAATTGACCGCTTTGTGCGTACGAACGCCCCTTCGTCAGAAGCATGGACAGACTTTCATCCCCAGCTCGTTCCAGGAGCTTCATTGCTTTCTCGTCTTCTCCTATACGGAAATACATATTACCCAACGCTGCCATAATATCTTGGTTATCTGGCTCTTTTAGTCTCGCTTGCTCCAAATACTTGACCGCTACTTCATCTAAATCTTGGAGTGAATACAGATCCGCGAGCAGCAAGTCAAGCTGGATGCTTTCAAAGCCAGATTCTTTGCATTCATAGAGAAGATGTTGCGCCGTCTCAAAATCACTGGAGTCCAAAGCAATCTCCGCCAACAGCAGCTGGCATTCTCTACGCAAAGAGGAATCCATTTGTGGATTTTTCGCCATGACATCTGTCAGCAATTGACCCGCCTCTTCCAAATGACCGAGTCGGTACCAGACCTCTGCCAAATACATCATGACATCCGGCAAATCTTTTCCATGTTCCTGAACCTTTTGCAAGGCGGTCAAACCCAACTCCACTTCATCGTTTTCGATACGCTTGATCGCTTCGTCTATGACAAGCAGCCACTTTTTCGGCATTTCTTTCACCTCATATGTATTTTGCGTGGCCTTGTTGCTCTACGTGCTTGTTGAACAACCACTCTAATAAAATAGCCACAAAAGACCGTCCGAAGACGGTCTTTTCTTTTACTCTTGATCATATACCATTACGCTCGCGTTAGCCAGCTCATTGTAAGAACAGTGATAAGGATTCCAAAAATACTAAGTACGATATTGTAATTCGGTTTGGCTAAATCAGTAGAAGTCGGCTTCCCATCGAGCGGTACGATCGAAGCAGTGGCATGTTCCAGCGAATCTCCCTGCGACGTATATGGCTGTGCTTCTACCACGTATGTACCATCGTCTGTTTGCATCGAAGAGGAAATGACTTGCGCTTTTGGCGTGTTAATCTCCATAACTTCTCCGTTAATAACCAGAGAATTCGCGTGCTCCGTGGTACTTGTATTCACATATAAAGTGAACGAAAAGACCATGAGCAACAAAACAGCTACACTCGCAGCCATGCGTCGCATTCTCGCTGTCACGCTGAAAATTTTCCTGCCAATTGGGATCGCCCACTGCTCTTCCGATAAAATACGGGCCATCACCGCGTCTACAATGGAACGTGATGGAGTTACAGAATGGTATTCTTCTTTATCCATCTCCATCCACTCACCACTGTCCGACCATATCTCATAGTCGGAACGACAGGCATAGCATGCCGCCATATGGTGATCAACCCGGCGTTGAGTCACCTCAGGCAACAGATTTTCGGCGTATTCAGGCAGTATTTCCTGAACTTCTTCACATCTCATCATCGATTCATCCCTTCAGCTTCATCCAAATGAGGGTCCAGGATGTAGTTTTCCAACTGTCCACGAATACTTTGCCGCGCTCGAAACAGCAAAGACTTCACAGAACTCACTGTTAAATCTAGTATCGTAGCGATTTCTGTGTAATCCATTTGTTCGTACTCGCGTAATATCAGCGCTGAGCGTTGCTTCTCTGGCAAGCTGTTGATTGCCAGTCTTACCATGCTCTCCCGTTCATTCCGGAGCAAAACTTGCTCAGGCAGTGACTTTGGAGATGCCATAGGCACTTGCAACGTATCATCCAGATACACGTCAGAATTGCGGCTCTTGCGCAATTCACTGAGTACGGAGTTGCGTGCAATCGTATAGAGCCAGGTGGAGAATGTAGCTTCTACATCTCGGAAAGAATGAATGCTCTTATACGCCTTGTAAAACGTCTCCTGACATATATCCTCCGCTATATGCTCTAAATGTGCCTGACGCAAAAGATGAGTGACAAATGAGAGGATCTTTTTTTCATATCGACGAATCAGTTCAGCATAGCATTCCAGATTACCTTCTTTAATCTCTCGGATAAGCTGGGAATCGGTCATGATCAGGATTACCTCCTTGCGATTCCGATCCCTCAGCGGCCTTTTGCATAATTAGACTGCTGGGGATGTAAAAAGTTGCGCGACCTTACGATTCTTTTTCTCGTCTGTCTGCTGGAAACCATTCACGAAAAAACCCCCAAACCGGGGTTATATGACATAAGCGTAGGGCTTCGTGTCGAATAAGCACTTACCCATACCAATCAAAGGGATAAACCGCATATCTCGATATATCCATTTACCGTTCGACATAACAGATGTTGGAAGATGCATTTCACTAAAATTGAGAATAGTGGAAAGATCAATCTTTGTCAACCAGTTTTCCTTTTTCAGGAAAACGATATCAGCGTCTGCGCCAGTTGTCAAGCTTCCTTTTCGCGGATACAGTCCAGTTACTTTGGCAACATTTGTCGAAGTGAGCCTGACTAGCAAAGAAAGCAATTCTTCTGGCTTGCACCAGCTCTTTCGCGTATCAATTCGCACATCGTGAATCGGAGAGGCTACTTGCCAGCTCCCAAACCATTGACGATGTAATTGACGAAGCCCTTGATCCGTCACTTCAGCAGGCAAACGAAAGATATGAAAGTACGGGTCATTTTCTTCAAAATGAAAGGCTGCGTGAGAATCAGTAATGACAGTGCGTAACCGCCAATAACGAGTAGCCTCCATCCAAATCTGGCGAATGTGTTCCCGTTGTTCTTTTTTCAAGAACGGATCATTTTGCACCTGCATGTGAAGGATCGTATGTTTAGACGTATGAAGTTGCAAAAGCGTTTCCCATTTTATTGTGGAAATTTCTTCTGGATTTCGAATCGTGACATGAAACGAAGAGCAGCCATGGTTAAACCACTCCGCTAAGCGGTCACCGTGCAGATCAGCGACATCGATTTCCACGTGCCAAACATAATCCAACAAGCTATTGAAATGCTGAGTTTGTTGATAGTGAATCTGTGGTCTGCTCATCCAACTCTCTGGTCGGAAGATGTCCACCAGGCTTGTACATCCACTTCTGATGAGATTTCGCATGGCTTCTATATAAACATCTACATCTTTGATTTTATATAACGAATGTGTCGGGAGTGCGACGAAACCCGGCAAAAGATACATACCAGTAGCATCTATTTCTTCATATGAATCGTTGAACGGATTTTTCGTCAAGGTATCTTTTGCAATTCGTACGATTTTCCCATGACGAATCCAAATATCAGCTTCTTTCATTTCGAGTGCTGTGACAATTGTTCCCCCGCGTATGACCATCCCTCGCTCCAGCATAGCTCGTCCCCCTCCCGCTTCTTATGTATGCACTATTCTTGTACGAGCATATGCACAGAAAGGGGAAAAAGTACTAAATTAGGACCAAAGCGATTTTTAAACAAAAAAAGACCGCCGTTGATGTAAGCGCATTCAAACGACGGTAGCACACATGTGCTTTCTTATATTGGATAGGAGTGGAGAGAAACCATACTGTACTTTTATAATAAATGGAATGTAAGCGCTTGTCAAATCATTTTTGCTAAAATTCGGAACGCTTTCTCTTCGCGACAAAATAAGAAGCCTGCTCCCCTTTAGAGGCACAGGCTTCTCTTCATTCTTTACTTTTGACTGATTCTCACAAGCAGCTCGTGGAAGCCAGGGAACGATACATCAATGGCATCATCATTTTCAATCGTCGTCTCCCCTTCGGCAACGAGACCTGCGATCGCCATCGCCATGCCAATTCGATGATCTCCCATGCTATCGATGACAGCCCCTGTCAATTCTGTCTTTCCTTCGACGATCATTCCGTCATCGGTAGGGGTCACCCTAGCACCAAATTTGGACAGCTGACTTACCACCGTGGCAATACGGTCTGTCTCCTTTACTTTCAGCTCTTCGGCATCACGGATAACGGTTTGCCCTTTTGCCTGCGTCGCCATGACGGCAATCACCGGAATTTCATCAATAAGTCGTGGAATGATATCCCCGGCGATTTCAATACCGTGCAGCTCCGAATGTGTTACGAGAAGGTCTGCAACCGGCTCTTCATTTACGACTCGCTCATTGAGCAGCTCCAGGCTTCCCCCCATCGCTTTGACCACATCAATGATACCCGTGCGGCTTGGGTTAATCCCGACATTTTCAATCAGAAGAGAGCTGCCTGGTACGACCATCACGGCTGCAATCAAAAAGGCAGCGGAAGAAATGTCCCCAGGAACAAAAATGGCACGGCCCTTCAGCTTTTGTCCGCCTTCTACTGAAACAGTCAAGCCATCACGCACGACTTGTACACCAAATGCTTGCAGCATACGCTCTGTATGATCGCGGGATAAATGCGGCTCTGTTACACTCGTCACGCCTTTTGCCTGCAGCCCTGCCAGCATAATCGCTGACTTCACTTGTGCACTTGCAACTGGGGATTGATACGCAATCCCTTGAAGCTCCCCGCCACGAATGGATAGCGGTGTGAACTCGCCGTCTTTTCGTCCATCGATTTTGGCGCCCATTTGACGCAACGGTCCGATCACACGGCGCATTGGTCTTTTGGCAATGGACTCATCGCCTTCCATCACTACATGGAAAGGCTGTGTCGCCATGATCCCGGCCATCAAGCGAATGGTCGTACCGGAGTTCCCTACATCCAAATGCTGAGATGGTTCCTGCAAGCCGTACCAGCCTTTTCCTTGTACAGTTACGGCATCTCCTTGTTGTTCTATCTCGATCCCCATCCGACGGAAGCAGCTAATCGTGCTCAAGCAATCGGCCCCCGGCAAAAAGCCTTCGATAGTTGTGGTTCCTTCTGCTAGAGCTCCAAACATAACTGCACGATGGGAAATGGACTTATCTCCTGGCACACGAACGGTACCTTTGATTTGGTTGGCTTGTTGTACGCGAAGCATTTCTTCCACTCCTTTTCTCTCTCACGCTCTCTCAAATCACCAGTCGCACTGTGAAGCGTCTTCGTTGTAAAGTGTTTTTACATAAAAAAACTTATGTGCGCTTGTATACATTGTAATCGAAAAAGCGAAGAACTTCCTCTCCCTTTTCCAACTCTTGTTGTGAATGGAATGTAATGCGCAGCACCCCATAAACGTCTTCCCGTGTCTCTCTGATTTGGAGATTCGTGATGTTGATTTGTTTTGCACCCAACAGTGTCGTGATTCGTCCGATTTCGCCCGGGTTGTCTGGGATATCGATATACAAATCGTTCAATGGAGGCAATGCACCCGTTTTGCGCTCCGGCAAGCTGTCGCGGAATTCACG
Organism: Brevibacillus fortis; assembly: GCF_003013395.1. Taxonomy (GTDB): domain Bacteria; phylum Bacillota; class Bacilli; order Brevibacillales; family Brevibacillaceae; genus Brevibacillus; species Brevibacillus fortis. The sequence goes on from NZ_PXZM01000003.1 coordinate 428,417, forward strand.
TGCCTTTTTGAAGAAATGCTCGATTCCTTCTGGATCTCCCTTTTCTACGAGGTGAACGACATCTTCCAATGCGTTTGCCCAATCTTTTGCGATTTTCAAGATGGGATCGCGGTTTTGCAGCAAGATGTCACGCCACATCTGAGGGTTGCTCGATGCAATGCGCGTAATGTCACGGAAGCCACCAGCAGCAAGGGTTGCATGCCAAGCATTTTCCTCATCGTACCCTGCCACCAGATTGACCAGAGAAGAAGCGAGAATGTGCGGAAAATGACTGACTGCACCCACGACCTGATCATGGGAAGCCGCGTCCATTTGCACGACCTTTGCACGTGTCAGTGTGAGTAGTTCAGACAATTGCTTTACTTTTTCTTCAGGTGTTCCCGGCGCTGGTGTCAATACATAGTAGGCATTTTCCATAAGACGGTCAGAAGCAGCTTCCACACCGGATTTATGCGAACCAGCCATCGGATGTCCGCCAATAAACGTAACGTGATCGGGAATGACATCTACCGCTTGTCTGACAATACCTGCTTTTGTACTGCCAACATCCGTAATGATCACACCAGGCTGCAAATCCATTTCCACTAACGAACGAATGGTTGCAACGATTTGCTCTACAGGTGATGCCAGGAAAATGATATTTGCTTCTCGCACTGCGGTTTGCAAATCTGTCGTGCCAGCATGAATGACACCAAGCGTCAGTGCTTTATCCAGGCAATCCTGACGTACATCGTAGCCGACAACTCGAATATTTGGATCGCGTCGCATAGACAGCGCAATTGAGCCGCCGATCAGCCCGACGCCGATTACAGTAATGGTGGTTTTTTTCATCTCCACTCTCTATCCTTCCTTCAACTCTCTTAGACAAAAATGCCGAGGCATGCCCGGCATCTTCGTCCTCTATTTCAATGCTCCAGTCACGATTTCTTTTAGTACAGAAAGAATCTTATCATTTTGCTCTTTTGTCCCGATGGTAATGCGTTGAAAACCTGGGAAGCCTAGCGCATTACCAGAACGAACGATAATGCCTTGAGAGAGCAGCTTCTTGAATACTTCATCGGAATCCTTTTTCAAATCAACCAAGATAAAGTTGGTCTGAGATGGATAGTAAGAAAGTCCCCACTCGTCAAAGGAATCAGTAAACTGCTTCATGCCTTCACGATTACGATCGCGGCATGATTTCACAAATTCCTGGTCTTTTAACGCCGCTCGTGCTGCTACTTGACCAAGTGTGCCTGTATTGAATGGCTCACGCACATGTTCTAGAGAGGAAATGAGCTCCTCCGTAGCAATACCGTAGCCGATACGAAGAGCAGCCAGGCCATAGATTTTGGAGAACGTACGCAAAATAATCAGGTTCGGATACTCAGCGAGCATCGGTACTGTTTGTGGATATTCTGGATCAACCACATACTCGTAGTAAGCCTCATCCAAAACGACCAGCACATTTTTGGGAACCTTTTTCAGAAAAGCTTCCAACTCGGATGTCGTTACAATCGTGCCAGACGGATTGTTCGGGTTACATACCCATATGACCTTCGTCTGCTCGTTGACAGCCGCAGCCATCGCTTCAAGATCGTGAACGCCATCTTTCAACGGCACCTCAATCAGGTCTGCTCCTTCAATGATCCCATTTGAGCGATATTGCGAGAACGTTTGCGTCGCCATGACTGCGTTTGTTCCTTCGCCCAAAAAAGCACGCGAGATCATCAACAGAATTTCATCAGACCCGTTGCCGAAAAACAATTGGCCTGGTTTGACCCCGAGGAAGTCAGCAAGATCCCAGCGCAGATTAAGGCTTGCACCGTCTGGATAAAGGGCCAAATTATCCAATTGTTCCGTAATGGCGGCTTTCGCCTTCGGTGAGGAACCAAAAGGATTTTCATTGGACGCCAGCTTGATGACTTCTGTCAAGCCAAATTCACGTTTGACGTCATCAATGGGCTTGCCAGGTTGATATACCGGGGCATTGAGTATGCGTTGTTTCGGTTGCATCCACGTTCACTCCAGTCACATTTTTCCCACTATTGTAGCGCACTGGCTAACTGATGTACAAAGGTTTTTATTTTTTCTACAGCTTGCGGCATTTGTATGGGGTCTTTCAACTCTTCAACATGCTTCTCGATCTGCTGTACGATGGCACTTCCCACAATCACTCCATCCGTATGAGGCGCTACTGCTCTTACCTGATCCGGTGTGGAAATTCCGAAGCCTACCGCTGTAGGAACTGTTGTGCTCGCCTTTACTCGCTCCAGAAAATCTGCCAAATCCTCTCGCAGGTCCACGCGGGCACCCGTCACACCCAGCGACGATACACAATAGAGGAATCCGGTTGCTTGCGCGCCGATCGTATTGATTCTGGAACTGGAAGTTGGTGCCACGAGTGAAATGACATGAATACCATGCTGTTTTGCGGCGGTCACTGCTGGACCATTTTCCTCAATGGGCAAATCAGGAATGACAACACCGTCAGCACCATAGGCCGCAAGATCGGCAAAAAAGCGCTCGATACCATATTGTAAAACCGGATTGAAGTAGGAGAACAGGACGATGGAAGCCTCCATACCTGATTCGCGGAGCCTTTTGACCAATTGCAAAGCATCCCCGATCGTCACGCCATTTTCCAGCGCGCGCTCTGAAGCACGTTGTATCGTTGGGCCATCTGCCAAAGGATCGGAGTAAGGGACACCGAGCTCGATGAGATCAGCCCCCGCTTCGACCATCGCTTTTACGAGGTGGAAAGTTGCTTCTATCGAAGGATCGCCTACCGTTAGAAACGGGATGAATCGCTTGCGATCTCGATCGGCGAATAATTGATCGATTCTGTTAAGAGCTGTCGTCATGATTACTCTCCCCCTCCTGTTGTCAGCGCTTCTTGAATAGTCAGTACGTCCTTGTCACCTCGACCAGACAAACAAATAACAAGTATTTTGTCTGAAGACATCTCTTTCGCACGTTTTATCGCTTCCGCTATCGCATGTGCGCTCTCCAATGCTGGGATGATGCCTTCTGTTTGGCAAAGCACTTGTACTGCCTCGAGAGCTTCCGCATCCGTTACCGATGTATAGGTCACTCTTCCACTGTCTTTCAGATAAGCATGCTCAGGTCCTACTCCCGGATAATCCAAGCCAGCCGAAATCGAATGAGCTTCTTGTACCTGTCCGCATTCATCCTGCAATAAGTAGGTCAAGGAACCGTGGATGACTCCCGGGCGTCCAAGTGTTAGTGTTGCCGCATGCTTATCGGTATCGATTCCTTTTCCTGCCGCTTCTACCCCTCTGAGCGCGACAGACTCATCCTGAATGAACGGATAAAACATGCCAATCGCATTACTTCCGCCACCCACGCAAGCAACGATCTCATCCGGCAGCCTTCTGAGCATTTGCAGGACTTGACTGCGAGTCTCTTCCCCGATAATTTTCTGGAATTCGCGTACGATGTACGGATACGGATGTGGGCCAACCACAGATCCGATGACATAAAATGTTTCATCTACGTGAGAAACCCAATGGCGAATCGCTTCGTTTGTCGCATCCTTAAGTGTACGTGATCCAGAAACCGCAGGGATGACTTCGGCACCAAGCAGCTTCATTCGAAAAACATTCAATGACTGACGGCGAATATCTTCTTCTCCCATGAACACCTTGCAGGAGAGTCCGAGCTTTGCCGCAACGGTTGCACTTGCCACTCCGTGCTGACCAGCGCCCGTTTCTGCAATAATTGATTTTTTGCCCATCCGTTTGGCAAGTAAAGCTTGGCCCAAAGCATTGTTCAATTTATGTGCACCTGTATGGTTGAGATCTTCTCTCTTCAAATAAATTTGGGCACCGCCGACCGCTTTCGTCAAACGCTCTGCATAGGTGAGCGGGGTTGGGCGTCCAGCATACTCGCTGAGAAGTCCGTTCAATTCCTGAACAAATGCCGGGTCACGACGAGCTTCTTCAAAAGCGATCTCGAGCTGTGTCACTGCATTCATCAAAGTTTCCGGAATAAACTTGCCTCCGAAGGCACCAAATCGCCCGTTTTCGTCAGGCACGACTCGCGTAGTTGTTTGACTGTTGTTCATGCGCCTTCACCCTCTCCACCAATACTTTTATTTTTTCGGCGTCTTTTTCGCCATCCGTCTCTACTCCACTGGACACATCGACAATCCCTGCTTGATACTGTCCCATTAATTCTCCTACATTCTCCGCATGAATCCCTCCAGCGATGATGCAGTCTGCGTCCTTGCATGCAGCTTGCAAAGTAGGGATTTGCTCCCACGAAAACTTCTTCCCTGTACCACCTGCATGACTAGGATCATACGTATCAAACAAAAAGGCACTTACAATGCCTTGATAGGATTGGATTGCTTGAGCAGCATCCGCTTCTCCGCCTACTGCCAACGCCTTCCATACTGGAATTGCAAACCGCTCCCGAACTTGCTGGCAAAATTTTGGCGTCTCCTGTCCATGCAACTGGATCACGGATAACGGTGCCTTGTGTAGCACTTCCTCCAGCTCTTCTATCGTAGGATTCACGAACACGCCAACAGCAGGAGGATGGCCGGGAACAGCTGCTAGTAATTCTCCAGCAGTTTGTGCATCAACTTGTCTTTTACTTGGCGCAAAAACAAGGCCTACGTAATCAACTTCTAGCTCTTTTAACAGCGAAAGTGTTTCCGCTCGCTTAATCCCGCATATTTTTAAACGAGTCATACACTCACCCCCGGTGCTGCTTCTCCCACGAGATCAATGACTGCGCGCTCTACATCTTTTTGGCGCATGAAATGCTCTCCAACCAGCACCGCTCTGGCTCCTGCACTTCGGACATTCGCAATATCCGCTGGTGTCGAAATCCCACTCTCGCTAACGACCGTCAATGATGTGGGCAGCTCTGCAATCAACTCATGCGTCACGGCAAGGTCAGTTTGAAATGTATTTAAGTTTCGATTGTTGATCCCGAGCAATTTTGGTTCCATCGCTTGAAAAACAAGCTCGCATTCACGTTTGTCATGGACCTCAACCAGTACATCCATGCCCAGCTCCTCGGCAGTTTGGTTCAGGTGACGAAGCATTTCCCGATCGAGAATGGCGGCAATGAGCAACACACAATCTGCACCTGCTGCTCTTGCTTCGACGACTTGAATTTCATCAAGAAGAAAGTCTTTTCTGAGTAATGGCCGATCGATTGCCTCGTGGATTTGCCGCAGATAGCTCAAGCTCCCTTGAAAAAAGGACTCGTCTGTCAAAACAGACAAACATTCTGCGCGAGCGGCTTGATAAGCCTTCGCGATGGTCACTGCTTGGAAATCAGGTCGAATTAATCCTTTGGATGGCGATGCTTTTTTTACTTCGGCAATCACACTTACAGGCCGTACACTCGTCTCCAATGCCTGACGAAATCCGCGTGGACGTTGGACTTCCTTCGTTGCTGTAAGCAATGCCGAAACCGTTGTATCTGTATAAAGACGTGCGATCTCTTCGCGTTTCTTTTCTACGATTTTACGAAGCATGAATCATTCCTCCTGCGATGTGACGAACGTGTTCGAGCTTGCGCATGACCAGTCCGCCGTCGATCAGTTCCGCTGCACGTATAACTCCTGTTTCAATCGAGCTAACTCGATCTGCGAGGTAAAGGATCGCTCCCGCATTCAGCAAAACGATGTCGCGTGCTGCCCCGCGTGCACCGGAAAACACGTCGTGAATGATCTTGGCATTCTCATTCGCATCACCGCCGCGCAAAGCATCCTTCTCATGTCTACGCAGACCGAACTGTTCAGGCTCGATTTCATAAGTCAAAATGCGCCCATCCCGCAACTCGGCAATATGGCTCGTTCCCGTGACCGTCAATTCATCCAAACCATCCGAGCCTGCAACAACGAGCGCTCTGTTCACATCCAGCTCATTCAGGACTGCGGCTACATTTGGAAGCAGCTTGGCATCATAGACGCCCATCAGCTGATGGCTGGCACCTGCAGGATTCGTCAATGGTCCAAGTAAATTAAACACCGTGCGAATCGCCAATTCTTTTCGCGGACCAGCCGCATGCTTCATCGCTTGGTGGTACAGGGGAGCAAACAGGAAGCAGAGATTCGTTGCACGCAGGCAGTCTGCCGCATCCTTTGGAGATAAATTGACTGGCACTCCCAACGCTTCCAAAACATCAGCGCTACCGCTTTTGCTGGAAACCGCACGATTCCCGTGCTTCGCGATGCGTACCCCGTCAGCCGCTGCGACAATTGCACTCGCCGTCGAAATGTTAAAGGTATGGCTACCGTCGCCGCCTGTTCCGCAGGTGTCTACCAAACCCGGCTGATCGATCGGAAAACTCATCGCCCGCGCTCTCATCGCTTTGGCAAAACCGATAATCTCTTCTACTTCCTCGCCTTTCAAGCGAAGACTCGCTAAAAATGCACCTATTTGAGCCGGAGTTGCCTTTCCGTCCATAATCTCGCCCATGGCCTCTTCTGCAACCGTTCGTGTTAAGTGTTTACCAAGCAGAATTTGCTCTAGCGCGTACGTTAGCATGACAACTCCACCTTTCTGACAAACATCTGTTCAGCTTTTTCTAACGCAGAGAGCATCGCTGCTGCTTTGTTCACCGTCTCTTGAAATTCACTCGCAGGGACTGAGTCCGCTACGATGCCTGCTCCTGCCTGTACATGTGCGTAACCATCCTGAAAGAACAACGTTCGAATCGTGATACAGCTATCGAGTGAACCATCAAACGAAATGTAGCCAATTGCTCCCGCATACAGATGGCGTGCGTCAGGCTCGAGCTCTGCAATAATTTCCATCGCCCGTAGCTTGGGAGAACCAGATACCGTACCAGCCGGAAAAGCACTCAGCAATGCATCGAAAGCGTGCAGTCCTTCACGAAGCTTGCCTGTCACATGCGAAACCATATGCATCACATGGGAGTAGTTTTCAATAACCAGTGCTTCCTCCACTTTCACGCTTCCGTAAGCAGAGACTTTCCCTACATCGTTGCGCCCTAGATCCAGCAGCATGTAGTGCTCGGCTCTCTCCTTTTTATCTGCCAAAAGGTCAGCCGCTAGCGCAGCATCTTCTTGCGGGGTTGCCCCTCTTTTTCGCGTTCCTGCAATCGGTCGCATCTCTACTTTTTCATCTTCTACACGCACGAGCAGTTCTGGTGATGTCCCGACCACGGTCTCGCCCTCGTATTCGAGATAGTACATATACGGGGAAGGATTCAACGTACGCAGCAATCGATACACCGCAAAAGGATCGACATCTGTCTTTACGGAAAAACGTTGGGACAACACGACTTGAAAAATGTCGCCTGCTGCGATATATTCTTTCGCCTGCACGACTAGCTGCTCATATTGCTCGCGCGTCATATTTGGTTCTACTGTTAATGGCGTTGGTGTATCTGCCGCTACTTGAATGCGTTGATCTATTTCAAGCGGAGCCATGACTTTTGCAGCCAGCTCCTCGATTCGTTCGCAGACTTGCTTGTATTTTTCGCCAATAGTATCCGCAGTGTCGCCTGGCTCCACATGGAGGTTCACAATCAATTGAATTTCCTGCTTCAAATGATCAAATGCGATCATCTCGTCTACGAACAGAAAGCGCATATCCGGCACTCGTACAGCTTCCTTGCGATGTGCTGGCAAATTTTCAAAATAGCGCAATGTATTGTAGCCGAAAAAACCTACTGCACCCCCACTAAGACGAGGCAACCCCGGCAGCTTCGGGCTTTTGTAGCGATCGGTTTCTTCACGCAAAAAGGACACGGGATTTCCTGTCTGGACAAGCGTTTCACCAGTGCGATAGGAAACGGTGATTTCTTCACCTTTTGCTTCCACGATCTGAAAAGGATTCATACCAATGAAAGAAAAACGCGCCCAACGAGCACCACCTTCTACACTCTCCAGCAAAAAAGAATCACTCGTGCGAATCTTCTGATACAAGCGAATCGGTGTCTCCTGATCCGCCAACAGTTTCATGCTTACAGGGATAAGGGAATGCGACGCCGAGAGGGTCTTAACCTCGGCAAGGGAAGGGAAATACATGGACTCTCATCTCCTCAATTAGTGGGAGAGAAAAGGGAATGAGACATCCACCTTTTCTACACCCGCTTCCTAGAGCGAGAGGTAGGGGGAGAATTTTTTGTATACAAAAAAATCCAGACAAAGAGACCTGGATTGGGTGTCAATATGTACCCAGCCTTCTCTTCTCTCCTCGACCTAACTCATCTCAACTCTGCTCTACTCATTCTCTGCTCTCAGCCGGCTTTTGCTTATTACCGGAAAAACGAGGCGCTCTCGTTTCACTTATGGTAAAAGAGAGCGCCATAATTGTCAACCGCGATTTGTCAAATCCGGGCGCAGCTTGACTGCTTCACGCAAAAAGACGTGATGAATGTCTTTTGCTGTCTTGTCCGTATTCACATGCATCATGACACGAATACAAAGCGGCAAGCCACCCGGCACCGGGATTTCTCTTGCGCACATGAGGGGTACATATTGCCAAGCTTCTCCTTCAAGCAGGCGAGCTGCTTGCGCTGGGAAGGTCGCACAGAGGTCCTCTGTCGTCGTGATAATAATGCTACCAATGTCTTCGGGGTTTATTTCATTGTGGCTTACCATTTCCTCCAACAACCATTTGGTAGAGGAGACAATCTCTTCACGCGTATCGGCTTCCACCGTGACCGCGCCTCTGATTCCTCTCATTCCCATCCTTATCCCTCCACTTCTTCTCTCATGACTCCCAGTATGAGTTCTTCTTCTATATTTTTGACGACTTCAACCTGCCCGATTGCCCTCGGCAACACCAATGCCAGCTTTCCGCCTACCGTCTTTTTGTCTCGTTTCATGGCTTCTAGCACAGCATCTGGAGAAAGAGTACCCGGCCACGCAGTTGGCAGATGGAACAATTCCAGCATCCGTTTCGTGCGATTGTATACACCTGTCTCGGCAAAACCAATACGTTCCGCTACCTTTGCTGCCAAGCACATCCCAATCGAGATGGCTTCTCCATGATTCAGGGTGGAGTAGGCAGACAGCGCTTCAAACGCATGACCAAACGTATGGCCCAAATTTAACAATGCACGCTGCCCTTGCTCTGTCTCGTCTTGCGAAACAATAGCCGCTTTGACTGCGCAACCTTTTTCAATGGCTTTCCCTAATAATTCTGAATCGAGTTGCCATAGCAAATCAGCGTTGTCTTCCAGCCAATCGACAAAGGCAGCATCAGCGATGAGTCCGTGCTTCACAACCTCTGCAAATCCTGCTGCGACTTCACGCTTCGGTAAGCTGCGCAAGGCTTTCGTGTCGTAAATGACTACTTTTGGCTGATGGAAAGCACCAATGAGATTTTTTCCGAGCGGATGATTGATGGCTACTTTTCCACCCACCGAACTATCATGTGCGAGCAAGGTAGTCGGCATTTGAACAAAATCAATGCCGCGCATGTACGTAGCAGCCACAAATCCAGCCAAGTCTCCGACGACTCCACCACCGAGAGCCAATACAGCAGACTTCCTGTCCAATCCTGCTTCAATAGCCTCTGTCATCAAACGTTCGTAGACAGCCAGGCTCTTGGATTGTTCACCAGCAGGGACGATTGCAGAGTGGGCCTGATACCCATTCTCCCGCAGAACATCGAGCAAAGGCTCCAAGTAATGAACGGCCACATTCTCATCTGTGACAATCATCAGCTTGCTAGTAGAAGCAATTCCTGCCTCTACTAGCAACGCTGCTGCCTGGTGCAAAAGACCGTCGCCAATCACAATCTGGTAGGAACGCTCCCCCAGCTCAACAGTCAGCTTCTCTACACCCATTAGAATTTCTCCGTGTAAGCACGGTATTGACGTACGTTTTCTGCCATGTCGTCAAGAGAATCAGAAGGGAATTTTTCGCACATCGCATTCGCGATCTCCCACGCTACAACTGCCTCCGCAACCACACTTGCCGCTGGAACAGCACAACTGTCGGAACGCTCAATGCTCGCTGAGAATGGCTCTCTGGAGTCAATATCCACACTCATCAACGGTTTGTACAAGGTAGGGATCGGCTTCATAACACCGCGTACTACTACAGGCATTCCTGTCGTCATTCCGCCTTCGAGTCCACCTGCACGGTTCGTTTTACGGCTGTAGCCTGTTTCTTCGTTCCAAATAATCTCGTCATGAACTTGCGAGCCTTTCAGACCAGATGCCTCGAAACCGATACCGATTTCGACACCTTTGAAAGCCTGAATGCTCATAATCGCTTGTGCAAGACGTCCATCCAGCTTGCGGTCCCATTGCACATGGCTACCCAAACCAATCGGCACGCCTTCTACGATCACTTCTACGGTACCACCGAGGGAATCCCCGTCTTCTTTTGCTTTGTCAATCGCTGCCATCATCAGTGGCTCTGCTTCTTTGTCCAAGCAGCGTACTGGCGATTCTTCTGTGCGAGCAATCAGCTCGTCCAGACTCACTTCTTGACGCTTCGCCACGATCTCATTGATCTGGAGTACCTGTCCGCCAATACGGATACCAAATGCAGCTAGCAATTGGCGGGCTACAGCACCAACAGCTACGCGAACCGTAGTCTCACGAGCACTGGAGCGTTCCAGAATATTGCGCATATCGCGTTGATGATACTTAATAGCCCCGTTTAAATCAGCATGTCCAGGGCGTGGACGGGAAACACGACGCTTTTCTTCAGCGCCTTCCTCTACAGGCTCAGCACTCATGATTCCTTGCCAATGCGTCCAATCCTTATTTTCAACGACCAGTGTGATAGGAGCTCCGGTTGTATATCCATGACGGACACCAGAAAGAATTTTCACCTGATCCTTTTCAATCTGCATTCTTCTGCCGCGACCATGGCCTTTCTGACGACGCGCCAACTGCTCATTAATTTCCTCAATGGAAATCGGCAAATTGCTCGGTACGCCCTCGATGATGGCTGTTAATTGCGGCCCGTGGGATTCCCCTGCTGTCAAGTAACGCATCTCTATCCTTCCTCCATCCTCCAGGCAGCCTGTACCCCCTACTGGTACTCTTTTCGGGGTGCTGTCCTTTATCACTTTTAAGCGCTATAATATCATACCTAGTACGCCGTGGAAATACAAAAGTGCCAAACGTTTGCGAAAAACCTTTTCTTCTTACAGGAAAACGCCCCTCCGTATAAGGAGAAGCGCTCTCTTTACGCTATCGCGAATGATTCAGGATTGACATACCTACACGTTAAAAAAAGGATTGGGGCTCAGCGGTTTTCGAGTGTGATCCACGCGTATCAAATCATCTAGTTGTGTCCTCTCCGCCCCTAATATCTGACCACATTCCTGCAGTGTGATCAGCCCTCGACGGTATGCTTCGATGACCTTGTGTTTATCCATCTGCTGCCTCCTCTAGCAAAGTAGGTATTCCTAGTCTTGGAAAAAAACAGCAGAGATATACTAAGGCCAACATGAATCAACCCATCTTTCGATAGAAGAACGTATCCTCTGTTTCCAGTTGGTACTGTTGCGGCTGAAAGATTTGCTCAGTGCTGCCTACAAAGAGAACCCCACCTGGTTTCAGTGCCCGACTAAACTTATGATACAGCTCATGCTTTGCTTCCTCGGTAAAGTAAATCATCACGTTCCGGCAAATAATCAAATCAAATTGAGAATCAAATGAGTCCGCCAGCAAATTATGTTTTTTGAACGTCACTTTTCTCTTCACTTCGTCCGTTATGCGATAGCTGAGTGTATCCTTTTCAAAATACTTTGTTACGAGGTCTTTCGGACAATCTTGCAGGGAGCGGTCCGTATATACCCCTTGTTTCGCTTTTGCCAATGCTCCCTCATCAATATCGGAAGCAAGCACGGTCGCATCCATCTTCTTGCGTAGCAAAATCAGTGAGAGTGTGTACGGCTCCTCCCCTGTCGAGCATGCCGCACTCCAGCATTTCACCCGCGGCGATTGCTTTGCCAAGCGTGGCAAAATTTTATTCTCGAGAACTTCCCATCGGCCTGGATTGCGGAAAAATTCCGATACGTTGATGGTCATCCTGTCAAGGAACTCATAGAAAAGCTCCTTGTCTTTCGCGATGGCATCGAAATACTGGGCAAATGTGTTGTACCCCCGCTTTTGTCTCAACGAGGTTAGACGGCGCTTCATCTGTGCTTCCTTGTAGAGGGCAAGATCAATTCCAGTCATTTTCTTAACACTAGCAATAAATTGGAGAAAGTCCTTATCTTCCATGCTGAATCGTACCCCCTTTGCAAACTCCCTAACTTCATTCGCTATATTTCGCCATAATCCTATCTGTTTTGACAAAGATTTTGACAAAAAAAAGAAAACCCCAACAAATGGGGTTTTCCGTATCATTCTTAGATCCAGCGTTGGATAGTTTTCTCGAAGGAGAGAACTTCTTCAGCGGAGAACCAGAGGCCGATTTCACGCTCAGCGCTCTCAGGAGAGTCAGAACCGTGGATGATGTTCATACCAACGGAAGTAGCGAAATCGCCACGGATTGTACCGGAAGCAGCGTCTACTGGGTTAGTTTTGCCCATCATAGCGCGAGCAGTTGTGATTACGTTGTTACCTTGCCATACCATAGCGAATACTGGTCCGGAAGTGATGAAGTCTACCAGTTCACCGAAGAACGGGCGCTCTTTGTGCTCTGCATAGTGTTCTTCAGCCAGTTCGCGGCTAACTGTCATCAGCTTAGCACCTACGAGTTGGTAGCCTTTTTTCTCAAAACGGGATACGATTTCCCCGATCAGGTTGCGTTGTACGCCGTCTGGTTTTACCATAAGGAATGTTTTTTCCATTGTAAGTATGCCTCCATTAGAGCTATGTATTGGTGTATAGGACACCAACGAAAATTTTATCAAAACTAGAGTGGTCAAGCAACAGGCAGACCGTCAAAATATCATTAAAATTTGCGATCGATAATAAAATTGGCAATACCTGTCAAAGATGTCTTTGCTTGGTTGTTAGGTAAATCCGCGAGAATAGCATGCGCTCGGGCAATATACCGTTCAGCGAGGCGCTGCGAAAAGGCAATGCCTTCATCTTCTCGCACCATACGAATCGCTTCATCCGTATGATCCCAGAAAGTATTTTGCGCGATCCATTCCTGGAATTGCACCCGTGCTTTTCCATGATGAGCCGAATAAAGCGCTGGCAACGTAATGTTTCCATGCACCAAATCGCTTCCAGCAGGCTTCCCTAGCTGCTTCTCAGTCCCTGTAAAATCCAAAATGTCGTCGGTAATTTGAAAAGCCATCCCCACATTGTAGCCGTACCAGTACATTTTGCGAATCATTTCATCTGTCGCACCGCTTGCAACTGCTCCTAATTGACAGCTAATCGCAATTAATAGCGCAGTTTTTCGTTTGATTCTGCGCAAATACGTACGGAAGTTTTGGTCCCAGTTATTCAAATCTTTTACTTGCTGGATCTCTCCCTTGCAAACCTCGACGATTGCATTCGATAAAATTTGGTGCAATTGCGGGATAGGGAGTTGAGAAGCAATGGCTAATGCCCGTGCAAAAATATAGTCGCCGGCGTACATGGCTACTTTGTTATCCCACTTCATCCGAACGGTATCTTTCCCGCGACGCTTATCCGCATCATCAATCACATCATCATGCACCAGGGAAGCCATGTGAATCAGTTCGAGAGGAACGGCCACATGCTTTAGTTTTTTGACATCGTAATTGCCCCACTTACCGCCAAGCAAAACAAAAACGGGACGAATCCGCTTTCCTCCTGCCTTGAGCAAGTGAGTCGAAGATTGATTCAGCTCTCGAACTGGCGTATCAATTGCTTTTTCCAGTTCATCTTCTATGTATTGGACATCTTTTTTCATCTTGAAGTAAATATCGACTAGATTCATCCGTTCCACCTATCTCGTCAACGTAGTATTGGTCTGTCGGCCGCCAGCCTGCCACAGATCGACGGTTGCAGGTGCCGATAGAAGTCCCAGCTCCGCTGCGCATCGGTAATAGTACTCCAGTCCAATCCGCTGAACGTCACCGAAATCGTGCTGTAATCCTTGGAAATAGTGGATCCATTGCTCTTTCTCTCCACCGAAATGTGTGTGAACGTAGTCAATCAATGGGGCTGTATTCGCTCTTGTTTTCCTTTTACTCTCTAAAAAGGATGCATGGACTTCTGCGATCAAATCATGATGGTCTGAAATAACCGCTCGACGAAGAGCCCAAATGGCAAAGGTCATGGAATAGCCCGTAAATTGGTGCCACAGCTCCCCTAAGTCATAGACATGCAGGTCGTTGGCCGTTCGCTCAGCCGAAATGGCGTCATCCCCGATCAAGAGCGCTGCATCAGCATCCTCCAGCATTTCTTGCAAAATGGGTTCCTGTGTAACGTAAGAAATCTCATAATCGTAAAACTTATGGAGAATGATCTTTAAGAGGTTCACTGTGGTAGCCGATGTGTTGGTTAATGCTATTTTGGCACCGTTTAATTGTTCAATCGGCTTTTTGCTGAATAAGAAAAGGGAGCCTACTCTCCCCTTGGCACTGACAGACAGATCTGCCAATGCCACGTATTCGCAAGTATGCTCAGCATAGCTAAACGAAGAAATCGGTCCCAAGTCAATCTCGCCATTCGCCATTGCGGAGTTTAACTGGGCAGGAACTTGGCGGATGAATTCGATTCGGTCTTCGAATTTCGCCTGATCAAAATAGAAGTAAACCGGCAATACATTGGTATACAAAATTTGCCCTACACGCAAAGACTTTTGCATGCGTTTATTCCCCCCAACGCCGGAACAGCGAATGTGGTACATCAATTGCATCCAAAGTTTTCCCTACAACAAAATTGATCAGATCATCCATGGTTTGCGGCTTCTGATAGTAGCCTGGCATGGCAGGCAGAATCTTGACTCCCAGACGGCTTAGTTTGAGCATGTTCTCAAGCTGAATCGCATTGAGCGGCGTCTCTCTCGGAACGATGACCAAGCGCCGACCTTCCTTGATCATGACATCAGCAACACGCTCCAGCAAATTACCTGACGCGCCATGTGCGATGCCAGAAACAGTCCCCATCGAGCACGGTACTACGATCATACCGTCACAGCGATAGGAACCACTGGCTGCGGGACAATTGAAATCTCGCAGTCCCCAATAATGTAGCTCACCCGAAAAGTCTTGATGCAGCTTCTCCTGCAATAGAGCTTCTCTGTCATCCGTGTGCCAATCCAGTTCATCACGAAATACTTGCCAGCCTGCTTCTGTAATCATCAAGTGAACGATATGTCCAGCACGTAAAAGCTCCTGGACAACTCGAACACCATAGATAGCACCACTTGCACCCGTTATCCCGACAGCCCACTTTTGCTTGTTCATACAATCACCAAATCAATCATCGTAAAGGTAAACATCACGACACTCAAGATGCCGTTCAGATTGAAGAATGCCATATCTAGCTTGGACAGATCTGTTGGCTTCACCAACGTATGCTCATAGATCAAAATTGCACCCGAAATGAGTACACCTACCAGGAACCAAATAGACAAGTCTGCAACTACATACAAGGACATCAGGCCAACGAAAGTAAGAACGTGGCATACGCGAGCAATCAGAAGTGCATTGGCAATTCCGAAGCGGCTCGGCATTGAATGGAGTCCTTCTTTTCGGTCAAACTCTGCGTCTTGGCACGCATAAATGATATCAAATCCCGCAGTCCAGAACATAACGGATGCGAACAATAGCAGGCCGATGCCATCTACTTGCCCCGTTGTAGCTACCCAGCCACCCAACGGCCCAAACCCAATGGCAACCCCGAGAACAAAGTGGCAAAGCCAAGTAAAGCGTTTCGTATAGGAATAAAGCACAAGAACAAACACGGCAAGCGGCAACAACTTCACAGCCAAATCATTTAACTGGAATGCAGCAATGAACAATACCGCAAATGACACCACGATAAACAAAATGACTTCCACAATCGAAATAAGGCCAGCAGGAATCGCTCGCGTGACCGTCCGAGGATTTTTCGCATCAATAACCCGGTCGATGACTCGGTTTAAAGACATCGCTGCACTGCGTGCGCCCACCATAGCTACCGTCACCCAAAAAATTTCTGACCAGGTAGGCCATGCATTCTCTACTACAATACTTCCCAAAACAGCTCCCATAAAAGCAAAAGGCAAGGCAAAAAGGGAGTGCTCGAATTTTATCATTTCCAAGATGATTTTCAATTTACGTAGACCCATCTATGACACTTCCTATCTAGTGAAGAAATACCGGTTTACTCCCCATGTACGCGTTAGCGCCATCGCATACGTCAAGCTATGGCTTGGTGCCAATATGCAAGGCTGATACGCCACCCATAAACAATTTGACCTGAACCGGGTCCAAGCCTGCTTTCTGAAACATGGTTGCCAGCTCGCGACTGTCCGGGAAATTGGTCAGGGAATGCGGCAGCCATGCGTACTCTTCGTACTTGTTGACTGTCAGCTTTGCGATCAATGGCAAGATTTTATAGAAATATAAGTAAAATAGCTTCCGGTACGGAATGAATGGAGGCTTGGACACTTCCAGAGAAACGACTTTACCGCCCGGCTTCACGACACGCGCCATTTCATTCAAGACCTGCTGAACATCCGGTACATTGCGCAGGGCAAACCCGATCGTCACGAAGTCAAATGTATGATCCTCGTACGGCAGATTCATTGCATCTGCGTTCACTAGCTTTACGTTGTTACCAACACCTGCGTTCGCCACTTTATATGCCCCTACATCCAGCATATTCTGGCTGAAATCAAGACCAACAACACTGCCTTCTTTTCCAACAGCCTTGGCCAATGCAATGGTCCAGTCTGCTGTACCACAGGCAACATCCAACGCCGTATGCCCTGGCTGGATATTCATCTGCTTCATTGTGTAATTACGCCACGCAATATGACTGCCAAAGCTGATTACATTATTCATTTTGTCGTAATCGCTTGCAATGCTCTCGAAAACGGAGTGAACGTACTCTGCTTTCTCATTCATCTGTGTCTGGTTCACTTGGCTACATCTCCTCAATTACCTTCTTCAAGCGACTGATCCGATGGGAGTACCGTGCCGTAATGGATGCAAGCATGTTACGTGTCTCTGCTGGATGCAGCGTACGCACCATTTGCTCACACAAGCCGATTAATTCGATGGCTTTCCCCTCAACGCCAGACAAAACTTGCGCGAGTGTAGCCCCAGGTTTTTGCAGCAAAAAGCGGGCAAAACCAAAGGGGACTTGTTCTTGCCATTTGAGCTGCTCCCACTCTTCGATCACACTCTCTACCTTGGCTGTTTCCTTCATCAGATCGCTCCAGAAGCGACAGCGATCAGTCGAATCGGCATACTCCTCTACAACAGCCACGTATAAGCCCGTATCAATCGTATTTCGCAGTTCCCAGTACTCTTCATCTGATAAAATCTTGCTGTCTCGCCCAGCGACGTAGAGTCTCATTTTCGCTTCATTCACTCGCTGAATCGCTGCCGACAACACTTGAATGGCTTGGATTTCACCCGCTGAAGCCAGAAGGTGATAATAGCGACTGCTGTAATAATCACCCGCAAGTACGGTCAGCTGTCGGTTTCGCTCCGCGCTCTGTGAGGAGTCGTACTCATTTTTCACGAGCTCATGCGTGTCTAGTCCCAATTGGACAAGCCCTGTTGCTGTACATAAAACCGAAGCTTTTTCCTTCGGCATGTCTTGTTCCAGCAAAAAAAGGTACAACAGCTCTAGACGATTTTCCGCCATGGAAGGAACGTCAACATAATGTTCTACATAGGAATGGGTGATTCTCTTGTAGATTTGTTCGATAATGGACCGAACTTCTTCTACATTCGGGGAAAGTTCTTTGCTCATGCGTCCTCCTCCACAAGCTGCACAACCTATAGATGTCTGCCTGTTCCGTACTGTTCCTTACTCTTCGGTCTTCCTCTGCCGTCCGGTCAAAAGGCCGTCTCTACTATCATACCATACTTCTTCCATCAGGGACTAATTCGCTCATAAAAATACGGCTCGATCCGAATAGGAAATGTACTGCTTACAAAGGTTTGGATATCCGAAGGGTCGGTCAAAGGTTTGTCATGTCCTACCAGATTTCCCGTTGTCGATTGTATGGCAATCAATAATCTCGATTCTTTTGGTGGATCCGTCTCCTCCAACAAGCGATAGTATACGGGTCCGACATTGTCTGCATAGGTACGCAAGTCGTATGTCAAACGGTAAAAATCTTGATAGACAGTGTTTAACTCTACTTTTCCGGCTGGTTTCACCACAAAATCGACATAGATCGATGGGTTTTCCCATTTTATACGCTTAATATTATAATGCGTCGACATCCTTGTAAACAAATCAAGGGCATTTTGCTCGCTTAAGTGAATGGCACGTGCTGACTGAAACGTCGGTATATCCGCTTGCATCCACTGATTTGTAGGAACGAGCGACAGCATCAGTGCCAAGAAAGTGGAAACAGCAATCGCCATCAACAATTGGCGCGGCATAGACATCCCTCCTCTCCTCCATTGTACAAACAAAAAAAGCAGGCTATGCCTGCTTCTTAGCAAAACGACTTGCTCTTTATTCGGTCGTATCCACGACGCCATGCTGCGAGTAAATCACTGCTTTACCTCGCACTTTAATCGCAGAGGTGTGCTCCGTAAATTGAAAAATCATGACTTCGCCTTTATCGAGCTTCTCTGTATGATGAAAACGCGTATCAGTGCCTCTTGTTAAACCGATCACATGAACGCCATTTTCCTTCGCTTTGACTACGAAATAATCCTGGTTAAAACCCGATGGTTGTGCCAATATGTTTCCTCCTGACCAATACGGTATGCGCGTACGTCTAGTATGATGCCCCTTCTGACTCCAGTCGGCTCATGATCTTGTCTACATAGCGCTGTGTCTCTTGCGGCAATTGGTCAAACTTCGCTTCAAGCTCGTCATCACTGCTGATTCCTAGACGACTCATCCGACCTGGACCAGCATTGTAAGCAGCAAGCGCTACTTTCACATCTCCATCATAACGATCCAATAGCGACTTCAAATATTTTGTACCACCTGCAAGGTTTTCATCAGGGTCGTATACATTGCGGACTTGCATGGATTTTGCCGTATTGTCCATCAGCTGCATCAAGCCCTTCGCCCCTGCGTGAGATTCTACATTCGGATTAAAATTGGATTCGGCCCTGACGACCTCTCTCACCAGATCAACGTCTACTCCGATCGCTTTCGCTGTCTGATCAATCTTGTCCAAGATTTCCGGGGTAGGAACAGATGGCCCTTTCGCAAAAAACAGGGACTGCTCATTTTGATTATGGGCAGGAATCTTCCAGTTCCTTGAACCATCTAGCTTGGCCAAAATCTCCTGCGAACTGATAACCCGCTGGCCGTTTGTTGCTAACTGGGACTGCAGGATGTCCGAGAAGAGCCCTTCGTTTCCATACGAAAGCGAAGAGGCATCATAGGTTTGCGGCAATGTTTGCAAATATGGTTGAAGTGATACAGGCACCTTCATAGCATTGAACAACCCTTCCCTAGCTTGTCTACCTATCATTATAAAAAAGAAAGATCAGGAAGCCAATAGCAAAATGGCACTACTTGGGAGAATAGAAATTTCACACAAAAAAAGAAGCCTATGCTCAAGGCTTCTGATCGTTCTATGCAATGGTCGGAATGCAGGGATTCGAACCCTGGACCTCACCCACCCCAAGGGTGCGCGCTACCGGGCTGCGCCACATCCCGACGTTTTCACGTTAGTCGTGAAAAGATTACTCCCTACTTACGTTTTTGATTATACAATACAGCCACTCACCCTTGCAAGACAAAAGCGCTAATATCTTCCATCTTTTTTCATCCCGTTGAATAATTTACCAGATTATGAAGATTCCTCACGTGTCAGCCTAATACCCATCAATTTGTACGAGAGCCGCATGTCAAATACCGTTCCAGTGTAAGACAACCTCACCCTTGCTGTTCTTCCATCCACAATGAAAATAACAACAAAAACAAGGTCAGCATTCAGAGCCATCAATCAAGCTACTGCATAAAATGTGGGGCCTGCTGATCTGACAGCAATTGAATATCCTGATGAATTATTTGATTTAAACAATGAGTATAATCCGAGCACATCGACCTTTACTCCGAAACATAATGGCGTATATTTGATCATAGCGAGTCTAGGGTTTTTCGCTAATGTTCCTACTAGCTACAGTGTAAGAATCTTTATTGCAATAAACGGGACGCTAAGAGTTGCTGATAACGATTTTTTAGGTGAAGAATTGGCGATCGTCAATCTGGTGAGCGCTTCCTCCATCCTCCAATTATCTGCAGGAGATGCGGTTCAAGTCTTTGCTCAAGCCACCACGGATGGTACTACTGTTCCCGAACCACTCGAAAATACAGTACACTTCATGAACTTTGAAGCGGCTCGATTCCCTTCACCCTGGTAGGGCAACCTTTAGATTTGCGTGGGCTAATATTACGGACGTTCCTGCCAGGACGTTCGTTTTTTTCGCACCGAAATCCGGCCCACGCTCTCCTTAAAAATTCACGTCCGTTTATCAGTCATTCTAAAAATAAAAACACCCCTCCCCGAATGATTTTCCGAATGAGAAGTGTTGTAAGGCGACTCGCGATTGGCTGGAACTCTATCTACTACATCGTTTTTCTTATAGATTGAATATAATTTCCGTATGCAAATCCGATGACTATGAGCGAATCAAGCTAAATACTTCTGCACGGGCAGCCGCATCTTTCTCAAACATCCCGCGAACAGCAGAGGTAATCGTTTTCGACCCTGGCTTTTTCACACCACGCATCGTCATGCACATATGCTCTGCTTCTACAACCACAACCACGCCATGCGGATCGAGCTTGCGCATAATCGCGTCAGCTACTGTTGCTGTAATTCGTTCCTGCAACTGCGGGCGTTTTGCCACGGTATCAACCGCACGTGCCAGCTTGCTCAGTCCTACCACGCGGCCCCCACGCGGTACGTAAGCGACATGCGCTTTTCCGAAAAAGGGAACCAGGTGATGCTCACACATGGAGTAAAACGGAATATCCTTCACTAAAACCATTTCCTCATGATCTTCGCTAAAGACAGTCTCGAAATACTGCTCTTCGTCTATATGCATGCCCTCGAATACTTCGGCGTACATTTTAGCAACTCGCTTAGGGGTATCTAGCACTCCTTCTCGATCAGGATTATCCCCTACTGCTTCTAGGATCATGCGAACAGCTTGCTGTATTTTATCCAAGTCGACATTCATGATTGTACCTCCTATGTAACGGCATACGCCTTGTTTCTCATCACTAAAGTCTGCCTGCGCCAAGTTCCTGTCAGACTTAGTGCCTGCTCGCGATCAAAGCCAATCTTACCATATCGTTTAAAAAAAGACAAAAAGATATACCAGTATTTTCATAGGCAAACTGTATGTACACAGAAAAAAACCCACATTTTATCAATGTGGATTTTTTATGTAAGTGCTTCGTTCTCAAAAGAAACAACTACTTGATGGAGTCTTTGAGTTGTTTACCTGGTTTAAACGCAGGTACTTTGCTGGAAGCGATTTCGATCTCTTCACCAGTTTGTGGGTTACGACCTTTACGAGCCGCACGTTCACGAACTTCGAAGTTACCAAAGCCGATCAGTTGGACTTTATCACCAGTTTTCAATGCATCTGCAATTGCGTCAAGAACTGCATCAACTGCTTTTGTTGCATCTTTCTTGGTGAGTTCTGTGGTTTCAGCCACTTTTGCAATCAGTTCTGTTTTGTTCATTATATTCACCTCCCCTCAAAGAACACCAAGTCCTAGCTATTATTTTTCTTAACCGAAACGAAGCGTTTTATACACGATTGGTTGTTTTTACCGATCTGACAAGCTTATAGTAATACACCGATTTCTTAAATTCAAGCCCCTCCTGTCGAATTTGAACGAAATACAAGAAAAAAAGGCATCTCGTCATGTCAGATGCCTTCCTTATATTTGTTGTTTATAGGACTTTAGAACTATTTTTAGAGTATAATCGCAATCAGGCCACCCGATCCCTCATTGATGATTCGACCCAATGTCTCCTGCAATTTGTATCTGGCGTTGTCTGGCATCATGGTAATTTTTCCCTGGATTCCCTCTCTAACGATGGAATGGAGCGAGCGTCCAAAAATATCGGAGTTCCAGATAGAAAGCGGGTCTTTGTCAAAATCTTGCATGAGATAGCGGACAAGCTCCTCACTCTGCTTCTCTGTTCCGATAATCGGAGCGAATTCAGACTCGACATCCACCCGAATCATGTGAATAGACGGTGCTGTTGCTTTGAGTCTGACTCCAAAGCGCGGTCCCTGGCGGATTAGTTCAGGTTCGTCCAAGGTCATTTCATGCAACGACGGGGCTGCTATACCGTAGCCCGTACTTCGGACCATGTGCAATGCTTCCGCTACCTGATCAAACTCGCGCTTGGCATGTGCGAATTCCTGCATGATTTTCAGCAAGTGATCCTTGCCATTTATCTCTACGCCGACAATTTCCATCAAGATGCGGTCATACAGTTCATCTGGCGCGTAGAGGTCAATCTCTGCGATCCCTTGCCCCATATGCATACCAGCAAGAGAGGCTTTCTCTACAAAGTCATAGTCATTGAAGAAGCCGACGACACGGTCCACATCGCGTAACCGGCGGATGTCCTGCACGGTCTCACGTACAGCTTCCTCGTAGTTTTGACGTAGCCAGTGCCCGTTTTCCAGCACCATCACCCAGCTCGGAAGATTGACATTTACTTCATGGACTGGGAATTCAAACAGGACTTCTCTCATGAGGAGCAAGATTTCCTGCTCTGTCATATGATCAACCGACAAAGCAACGACTGGTACATCGTATTTTTCCTGGAGCTGTACGCGAAGGTTTTGTGCTTCGTCGGAGCGCGGACGCGTCGAGTTCACCACGATCACGAACGGTTTTCCAACTTCCTTCAGCTCGTTTACAACCCGCTCCTCTGCATCGATGTATCCTACACGCGGTATTTCCGCGATGCTGCCATCCGTTGTCACAACGATTCCGATGGTTGAGTGTTCCTGGATAACCTTGCGTGTGCCGACTTCGGCCGCTTCCTCAAATGGTACAGGCTCTTCATACCAAGGTGTATTTACCATCCTTGGGCCATTGTCGTCTTCAAACCCCTTTGCCCCTTGCACCGTATAGCCAACGCAGTCAACGAGGCGGACATTGATGCTGAGTCCTTCTGTCACATGTACGTTAACGGCCTGGTTCGGAACAAATTTGGGTTCGGTTGTCATGATTGTTCGTCCTGAAGCGCTCTGCGGCAACTCGTCTGTAGCTCGAATCCGCTCCGCTTCAGAGTTGATATTCGGGATTACAACTTGCTCCATGAACCGTTTGATAAAGGTCGACTTTCCCGTACGCACAGGGCCTACCACTCCGAGGTAGATGTCTCCGCCCGTCCGTTCGGCAATGTCTTTAAAGATGTCGACTCGTTCCACCATCGATGACCTCCTTCTATTTGTCTATTTTTACACTATGACCGATTTTCCGAATTATCCCTGACCGCCAGTATTTTCGTAGGGAATCTCGTACTAGTTTTGTGGACAGTACAAATATATGTATTTTTGCGTTAACTAGAACAAAAAAAAAACGACCCTGATCAGAGTCGTTTTTCACGAAGTTAATTTAGTTTGAGAAGTTTCGGTTCACCATTCACCATTTCATATGGAAACGATTTTGCTGGCACGAACATGGAATTGCGCGCCAATACGTACCGTGGGTCTGTTTTATCCGGTACGGTTACTTTTGTATCCCGAAGCAATTGCGCGATATCCGTAGCATAATCGATCCCAACTTGTCCTTGGGCGTTCATGACCAGTGGCAGCAAGTAAGTCCCCATCGTGGACGGCACTTGCCATGCTTTTAACCCGAGCCGTTCATGATCGATGGAATAGTATCCATTCCCCAAGTCAGCGAGTACAGGCAGCTTTTCGAAATGTCCCTTATAACGGTCTACTTCACTCTGTACGTCCGCTACCGTACTGACAGCTGCCAAATGAATGAGCTTCACTGTCGGCTTTGTATCCACATCAATCAGTACGTACTTGTATACGCCGCCTTTTTCAAATGCGTTCCCAGGTACATCCGGCATATATTTAGGGATCATCTTGCGGAAATCAATCTCGTATTTTTCAAAAATAGGAGTATCGATGGATTTCGTTACGATCGGCAACACTGCTGTGTCTTTTTGAAATTGCTCAATCGCTTTTTGCGTTGCTTCTACAAAAAATGTACTAGGAATTTGATTCTCTGCCCTGCGCTCATCCGGATACAAGCAGCCAGATAAAAGGGAAGACAGAATCGTCAAACTGATCACAAGCTTGAACGATTTTCGCCACGATTGCCACATCTTATGTACACACCTCTTACATTCCATCTTCATTTTCTTTGCGTTGTCGCTCGAGTGCAGCCGCTACCACTGATTTCAGCTTGCTTTCTGGAATCCTGACCGTACAATCCTTTTCCGTCGTTTTTGCCTGACAGGCCAAACGAATGCCATTCGCCAGATCCTTTTCAGGCAGCTTGCGCTTTTCTAGCACCGTTGGCGGGCACAAGAGGCCATCCTCAACGACCACGCGGCACATCAGACAAGATGCGTGCCCACCGCATCTCTGCGGGATTACGACGCGAGCTGACGAAGCGATACCGACTAAGGTTTGCCCAGTGCGCGCCTTCACACTCTTCTTGCTCGGGAGAAAGGTTACTTTCCCCATTCCGTCACTTCCTTTACTAATACGGTCGATGAGCTACCTTGACTGTTCCTGGTGAAACAATCTTCGTCTGGCAGCCTAATCTGTAGCCTTCTGCTCGTTCTGCCTTGCGCAATCGCAGTTTTTCTTCTGGTGTCACTTCGTTTAAGAACTCTGCCCCTTCCAAAACATGCGTACGGCATTGTGCACATACCCCTCTTTGGCAAGCATGGCCCCACACGACATTGTTCTTTTTCGCAAGAGCAACAATCGATTGATTCAACTCGATCGAGACTTCATGACTGCCTGCACGAGTAAGTAGTGTGATCGTTGACATCGATAATCCTCCCTAGACAAAAATCACAATTAAAATCATGACAAGCACGACGAGTAATAATAAAAATGCGAAGGTCTTCACAAGGAACCGCAAAAACGTATTGGTTATTTTTCTGGCAAAGATCATAATTAAATTGCAGACGAACATTAGCCCAATGGCGATGAGGGAAATGTTCATCTTTGTCATAGGATCAATATACATCGGGACTGCAGCATCCTTTGCATTTTTTGCTTTATTATACCATACTTCCCCCTCTTCGTCTGACGCTTGCGAACCTAATACTAGACATTCGCATAGACTATCGTGATGAATTCGCCCATTGGAGGGATGAAACGTTGAGTAATAAAGTAAATAATCGAAAATGGCGGAATCCTTACGCGCCTATACCCAGCAAAAAATTAAGCGACCAAGTCGAAAATGTCTCCCTTTCCATCACACCGAAAAAAATCCTGCCCGCGGTCGATTTGCGCACCTCCGTTTCGAAAATGCGCCATAACATCAAAGGGATCGGCAGCACGATTCGGCAGGTAGAAGACACAATGGATTCGTTGTACGGGGCGATGGAGATGATTGAGAATCTCGGAAAACGCACACCTGAGCCTGAAGTCGTTGCCGACAAGCCTACTGGCAAACGCAAAGCTGCTCCAGAGCCACAAAAGGCAGCAGAAACACCCCAGGAATCAGGAGGCTTAGGCAACCTGTTAGCCAATATAGATATCGGGCAATTACTCGGTCTCCTGCAATCCCCTTTGGTCCAGAACTTGATTACACAGGTTAGCAGCAACACCAAGGAACGAAAAAAAGAGGGATAAGATCCCTCTTTTTTTCTTGCAATCTGTAGGTCAGCCATGTCCCTGTAGAGCCATGATTGTTCCTAGTCTTACTGTATGACGGTTTTTGTTGCAGGTAACGGGCATAATCGCCCATTTCTCTTATTTGAGTAGCTTGGTCAAGGAGGACATGTCACTCAGATTGATTTCCTGATTGCGAAACATTTCAATGACTTTATCCTCCTTTTCAGGAGTTAATTGCTTTCCACTAAGGGTAGCGAGCGTGCGAATGATTTGACGCAGCTTGGTCTCGTCTTCAAAATCACTGCGCTTAACCTGACCGGCCAGTGAGCGAAGCTTTTCTTCATCGACATTTTCCGTTGCTTTCCCTTGCAAACGCTCAAAAAGTCGCTTCGACATGTTATTCATGTGAACTCTCCTCCTGCACATGGGCTTTCACCCTATCGTATGTGCAGAAGCCTAATTCGGTGATACTTCATTCATGACTTATTCCGCATCGGGATTGAGGTACGCCATCTCAAAGGTTTTTCCTCGCCCCATCAGTTCTTCCACGCCTTGACGTGCTTCTTTTCCTTCAAACAGCATTCCATAAAGAACAGAAGTGATTGGCATTTCAACTTGCTCGCGTTGCGATAAGGAAAAGGCTGCATTCGTCGTGCGAACGCCTTCGACGACCATCCCCATCTGTGTCAGCACGTCATCGAGTTTTTTTCCTTGTCCGAGCATATAGCCTGCACGCCAGTTTCGGCTGTGTTTACTCGTACAAGTGGCAATTAAATCACCAACACCAGCCAGGCCTGAAAACGTAAGCGGCTTAGCACCAAGCTTTATACCCAGACGGCTAATTTCCGCCAAGCCACGGGTCAACAAGGCCGCTTTTGCATTGTCTCCATACCCTAAGCCATCAGACATCCCTGCACCAAGTGCAATGATGTTCTTCAACGCTCCGGCGATCTCCGCGCCAATCAAATCCGGGTTGGTATACACACGAAAATTCGTATTCATCAGCAAATCCTGAGAGCGGAACATGCTTTCTTCCGATTCGGATGCCATCACAATTGTCGTTGGTTGCCGTTTGACTACTTCCTCGGCATGGCTCGGCCCTGACAATACAGCCAATCTGGACGCAATCTCTTTTGGCACCTCTTCCGCAATGACTTCTGACATTCGCTTCAGGCTTTCCAGTTCAAAGCCTTTGGTCGCATGGATCAAAAGGACATCCGGTTCTAAGTACGGAGCCACTTGCTGACAAATTTGGCGCATGGCATGTGAAGGAACAACGAGGAGAACAATGCGCTTGCCAATTACTGCCTCTTGAATATTGGTCGTCGCCACGATGTTGGCAGAAAGCGTTTCTCCCGGCAGGTACTTCTCATTCACATGCTTGCTGTTTATTTCTTCTGCCAGCTTTTTATCCCGAACCCAAAGCGTAACCTGATGCCCGTTGTCCGCCAAGACTGTTGCAAGTGCCGTTCCCCAGCTTCCGGCCCCAATGACCGTAACATTTTGAACCAATACGTCCCCCTCCACTTTTCTCATATCCGTACGTTCTCTATCCCAGCTTCCGGTTGGACTTGTCCCCTAGTTTCCGTTCGTTTCCTGAAAGAAGATTGCGGATATTATTAAAATGACGAACGTAAGCAAAGATTGCGATCGCCAAGCTCGCCCAAAAAAAGGAAATGGGTTTGTCCAACAAGTAAAGGGTAAATGGGATAACCGTTACGATAACCAATGACCCTAATGAAACAAAGCGAGTGATCGCAATAACAATGACAGCCAATACGGCAGCGATCAAAAATGCCAAGGGAGAAAAACCTAGCACGACACCTAGCGTCGTCGCAATGCCTTTTCCCCCGCGGAATCCAAAATAAATCGGCCAATTGTGACCGGCAATAACAAACAAGCCTGCCACTGCATACGCTGCCGGGTCCCCTGTCATGAGGTGAGTCAGTCCCATCGCAGCTATTCCTTTTAGTGCATCAAGAAGGAGAACGGCAATGCCGGGGCCTTTTCCTAACACCCGGAGGGTATTGGTTGCACCGGCATTTCCGCTGCCATGAGAACGTATGTCAATTCCTGCGACTTTTTTGGCGATAAGATAGCTAAAGCTAATTGAACCGATTAAATAGCTAAGCACCCAGGATAATAACACCATGGCGTTTTTCTCTCCCTACGTTTTTTTCCGCGTCCAGATTCGTACTGGCGTGCCTTCAAACACAAATGCTTCGCGGATTTTGTTCTCTATGTAACGTTCATAGGAGAAGTGCATCAGTTCTGGATCGTTAACAAACAGAATGAACGTCGGTGGTTTCACCGTCGCTTGAGTCGTATAGTTGATTTTCAAGCGCTTTCCACGATCAGACGGTGGTGGGGTACGAATTGTCGCATCCGTTACCAAATCATTAAGGACAGAGGTAGGAACTCGCATCGCATGAGCTTGAGAAACCTCATTGACCTTTGGAAGAATCGTGTGAACACGTTGTTTTGATTTCGCAGAAACATACATGATCGGTGCGTAATGCAGATATTTGAACTCTTCGCGGATCAACTCAGTGAAGCGTTGCATCGTTTTGTCATCTTTTTCGACAGCATCCCATTTGTTGACGATAATGATTACACCGCGACCAGCCTCATGTGCATAACCTGCGATCTTCTTGTCCTGCTCGATTATTCCCTCTTCACCGTCAATGACAACAAGAACAACATCCGAATCTTCAATGGAACGCATCGCGCGCATTACACTGTATTTTTCCGTTGTTTCATACACCTTACCACGCTTGCGCATACCTGCCGTATCCACGAGAATGTAGCTTTGGTCATCGCGCTCAAACGGCGTATCGATCGCATCACGGGTCGTTCCGGCAACATCACTGACTATAACTCGCTCTTCACCAAGAATCGCATTCGTCAAGGAAGACTTCCCTACGTTTGGACGACCGATGATGGATACGCGAATGACATCTTCTTTTCTCTCCTCGTCATCCTCAGCAGGGAAATGCTGAACCACGTCTTCCAGCATATCGCCCAAGCCAAGACCATGGCTACCCGAGACAGGGAATGGCTCGCCCAAGCCCAAGGAATAAAAGTCGTAAATATCCGCACGCATTTCCGGATTATCCGCTTTGTTCACCGCGAGTACGACAGGTTTTCCTGTCCGATTCAGCATCCGTGACAGTTCAACATCTGCATCTGTCACACCTGTACGGCTATCTACAATCATAATGATGACATCTGCTTCATCAATCGCGAGCTCTGCCTGGTAACGCATCTGTGTAAGAATCTCGTCGGTCTCGCCAAACTCAATTCCACCGGTATCAATCACATGGAAAGTATGAGTTAGCCATTCACCTTTCCCGTACAGGCGGTCACGGGTTACTCCCGGCATATCCTCCACGATCGCGACTCGTTGGCCAATCAATCTGTTAAAAATCGTGGACTTCCCCACGTTGGGTCTCCCCACAATGGCTACCACTGGTAATCCCATAATCAACAACACTCTCTCTCATTTTACGTTTTGACTAGCTAATCATACCATACACTACTTATGCCGAACAATGATAAGGGTATCGGCGCTCACTTCATGCACCATCGCGTCCAGTATCTTTTCCAAAGTAAAAGCGGTTTGCTGCATACCCTCCGTAGTAGACTCGATAAAAATCGGGACACCACCCGCAATTCTGTCTCTGTTCGTCGTAATCACCGCCAAGATTAATCCTGTCATGACCTACAGCTCCTTTTTCACGATTCTAGTCTTCGTTGGCATTCGGAAGACGCTTTCGAGAATCGGGACTGCACGAATGACGGACGTTGCGCGTTCCAAATCTTTTTCTTGCGGCAATAAAAATACGCCCAGTCTCCCTGACTGTATATCACGTTTTACCAACGGTGTTAGCGATGGCTCTCCCGTATCTGTATATACACCGAGCTGCGTCGCAACATCGTGCAGAATCGCTTGCCGCTGTCCTGGGTGGGCAATCGTGACTTTGGCATTGGCATCCCTCGGCGTCACAATAAAACCCACACCTTGCTCACGTATGATCTGTTGGGCATCTGCCAACCCGACGTTCATGATGTAAATGTCGTTGACATACAAGTCTTTTCCATCGACTCTCACTTCTCCCGGCTCAATCTCTGCAATCAGCGATAGTGTTTTCCCAGAGCGCAGCTTGCGAGAGATCATCAAGGCGATGACACCTGCAATGACACCGCCCCACCAATGAAAAAGGATGGTAGCCGTCGTTGTCACCAAAGAGGTAAACATGACCATGTAATTGCGCCCTTCAAACACCATTGCGATTCCTTCGATATAAGGGCCACCACGGGGCACCAGCTCCTGCTTATCGATCTCCGTCAGAGTAGTGCGTTCCATGTTCCTGACATCGCGGAATTGTTGAGCAGCCACCGTCAAAAATGTTACTGCTGTGTAATTCTCTTTGAGCAGAGCAGGAATCGCTAACGCTCCGAGCGCAGATGCGATCACCCCAAGTGAAACGTGAATAATTTTACCGTGTGGATAGGTTGGATATTGTCGATAATCTGTTCGCAAAAGATGAATCCGACACAAAATGCCGAAAAGGAACCCCAGAACTAAAGGAAAAACGTATTCATAAGCTAGCAATTCCTTCAACACCCTAGCGTCACCTGCCCGTATCGGAATGGGAAGACTCTGGTTCTGTTCTACCAAGAATACGACGAACCGCAGACCAGACTATGCTCACGAGAGCCCATAAAGATATGCCACTCCACAGTAGATCTTGCGCATACTCCGAACCCCAATGACAGGAACCCGACAATTTCCAAAAATATAGCGAATGTATCGCATCTGCGAGCGGCATGGAGAGCGTGAGCTGAAACAGCTGACCCAGATTTGTTCTGCTCATCAAAAAAATCGTACTGACTCCAACAGCGGGTACAATGATCCTTTCATCCCAAAACAGCAAGATCGGATCGGTAAAAAATAGCCAACGCAGCCAAAATAGCAAAAGGGCCGTTGCCAGCGCACTCAGCAAGTACAATCTGCGTATTTTGGACATGAGCTTTGTGTAAAGGACAATGCTTGCGATCAGTGGCAATATCGTTCCACTTAGACTAACCTGAATGGGGGCGAAATAGATTTCCCAGCTAACAAACGTACAAATTAAAAAC
This sequence comes from Brevibacillus fortis, assembly GCF_003013395.1. GTDB lineage: Bacteria > Bacillota > Bacilli > Brevibacillales > Brevibacillaceae > Brevibacillus > Brevibacillus fortis. The sequence continues at coordinate 459,385 of NZ_PXZM01000003.1, forward strand.
GCGCTGATCACTGCGAGCACTCGTCTGCGTTCCATCTTCATGTTTCGCAGCTGCAAGTCAAAGCTTCCCATCCAGACAAGACATAGCAAAGACCACTGGATGAGGATCGCAACGGTTCCCTCGTTCATGTTCATCTCCTCAAAATGATGGTTGTCTCCCCCAAAAGTATGCCTCAACCAAGGAAATTTCATGAATCGAATGCTCGTCCACTAACTAACGTTGCGCCAGTCTCTCCAGTTGCCTGTGACGTAGCCTAGCTCTCTCCGCTGTTTTTCCCGTGATCATCACAGGGGTACAAACCGTGTCTGCCAGACGTTTCATTCCTAGTGCAGTCATCGCCACACGAATTTGTTGATGCCATCTGTCTACAGTAGCCAAGCATTCTTCCAGAGATTCGCGTTGAACCAGACGCAGCATTGCCCCTGCCATCCCGACAGCGGACGCTCCTAAAGAAGCAGCTTTGACTACATCGAGTCCATGACGAACACCGCCCGTTGCTATGTACGACATTCCAGGATGACCGACAGCATTCGCCTCTAGCAAGCTCTCCACCGTCGTGAATCCCCAATCCTCAAACATCGCGTGAGGATGTTCGCTTCGCATATTTTCCACTTGAGCAAAATTTGTTCCGCCACGTCCACCCACATCGATCGTTCTGATCCCGATTTCCATTAGTTTCTCGATCGATTCCTTCGCCATGCCAAAACCAACTTCTTTGACAATAACCGGCACATCCAGGCTCTCCCTGATCGCATGAATGCGCTCGAGATAGCCGCGAAAATCTCGATCACCCTCAGGCATCAACAGCTCCTGCATGACATTCAGATGGATCTGCAGTCCGTTCGCTTCTATCATCTCCACTGCTGCTGTTGCCTGCTCCACTGTAGCCTCCGCCCCAACGTTTGCAAACAAGATCCCCTGTGGATGTTCCCGCCTGACAATCCGATAGCTATCCGTAACCTCTGGATCACGCAGAGCGGCCATTTGTGAGCCAACAGCCATAGCCAGATTGCGTTCCCTTGCGATCATCGCCAGTTTTTGATTGATCTGCGTAGTCCCACCAGCTCCACCCGTCATCGCATTGATCATAATCGGCGAGGAGAGTCGCAAGGATGCGATCTCGGTGTCCAGTGAGGTTTCAGCTAACGCTGTATTCGGCAAGCTGTTCGGAACAAAGCTAACATCATCAAAGCTATTTGCACCATCTTCCCCGCTGACAAGAGCATTTCGAATATGATCCAGTTTTCTAATCGAACGACGATCCATCGTACCCCTCCTAGACTTTCACTCCCAGAAAAAAGGGATACGCCAGAGCGTATCCCCATGAATCCTGCTTTTTATCTTACTTAAACTTGTCTTTCAGATCACCGAACAACTCGCCCAATGTCACGCCCATTGGTTGGTTGTTTTCTTGCGTGAATTGTTGCTGTTCACGCTTGCTCGCACGTTCTGCCTGCTCCACACGGTCTTCTTCTACTGCACGGATACTGAGGCTAATGCGCTGTTCTTGTGGAACAACATCCAATACTTTCACCTGTACTTCTTGGCCCTCTTTCAAAACCTCACTTGGTGTATTCACCCGGCGGTTTGCAATTTGAGAGATGTGTACGAGGCCTTCAATTCCAGGAGCCAGCTCAATAAATGCACCGAATGACACCATACGTTTTACAGTACCATTCAGAATAGAGCCCGCTTTGAAATCTTCAGCAACGTTCGCCCATGGACCTGCTTGCGTTTCCTTGATGCTAAGGCCAATTCGCTCGTTTTCACGGTCAATTTTGAGGACCTTCACTTGTACCTTGTCGCCTTCCTTCACGATATCGGACGGCTTATCTACACGGTTCCAAGCAAGTTCAGATACGTGAACCAATCCATCAACACCACCGATATCCACGAATACGCCGAAATCGGTCATGCGTTGAACCGTTCCTTCCAATACTTGACCCACTTGGATTTTATCCATAATGGATTGCTTTTGCACTTTTACTTCGTCTTCCAAAACTGCTTTATGGGACAGGATAACTTTATTCTTTTCCTTATCCATTTCTACTACTTTCAAAGCCAACGTTTTGCCTTTGTAATCGGAGAAATCTTCAACGAAATGACGCTCTACCATGGAAGCCGGAATGAAGCCGCGAACGCCTACATCAACAACCAGACCGCCCTTCACTACTTCCTTCACGGTCGCTTCGATGATTTCACCAGCTTGCATTTTTTGCTCAAGATCAGACCAAGAGGATTCCATCGCTACGGCTTTCTTGGAGACAACGAGCTCTTCTTTCTCGTCGTTAAGCTTGATGACTTTCACTTCGAAAGTATCACCAACCGCTACCACATCAGATACCTTTTCAACATGCAGTGGAGACAGTTCGCTGATAGGAATCAGACCATCGTACTTGTAACCTAGATCTACAAGCGCTTGTTTGTCCTCAACTTTTGTTACGGTTGCTTTTACGACATCTCCTACGGAAATAGTTGTTGCATCCGTCAAGCTTACGTTCGTTTCTTCCATCATTCAAAAGACCTCCTTAATACCATCCAGTCCCAAACGTCTATGTACAGGTTGTGTACAACCTCGCTACACGAAGCGGGAGCATGTATATTTTTAACTGTCGCCTGATGGCTGGCAGTTAGTACTGATGAAGCCAGTAAGTTCCAGCAGATTTAGTATTCGTCCCTTTAGCAATTCTATACCGTTTGCGATCAGAGATGCTGGTTCCGTAATTGCTTAATGTGCTCCATAATCAGATCGCTCGCTTCCTTCAACGTATCAGCGCTTGATTTGGCCTCACGCAGATGCGTCAGATTGATTGGTTTTCCGTAAGCGATCTTAATGGAACGAAACGGTCGATAAGGCCCGATAATGGCTACCGGAATGACCGCGGCTTCTGACTTGAGAGCGAACATCGCCACACCCGGCATCGCTTCTCCTGGTTCCCCTGTTTTGCTGCGGGTTCCCTCCGGAAAAATTCCAAAGATTTTTCCATCTTCCAGCAATTTGAGAGTCGTGCGAATGGCCGCACGATCTCCTGCACCCCGTTTGACCGGAAATGCACCGAATTTGGTAATGAGAAAGGATACGACCGGAATTTTGAAAAGCTCTTCTTTGGCCATGAAATGAACCTGACGCTCGATCCCACTCCCGAGAAGAGGTGGGTCCCACAACGAAATATGGTTGGCACAAAGGATCACTGGGCCTTCCTTAGGTATATGTTCACGCCCGATCACTTGCCAACGAAAGACAAGCGAAAAAATTATGCGAAAAAAACCTCTGAATAAACGATAGTAACTCAATGGGTTGACTCTCCCGTTCGCTCGCAGATTTGCAGGATGCGATCGACTACCTGATCAATGGTTATTCCTGTTGTGTCTACCAAAACGGCATCTTCCGCCTGGCGCAAAGGTGCCACTTCTCTCTGCATGTCCCGTCGATCTCGCTCTTCGATTTCTTTTTCCAGCTCAGCCAAGTCTGTCTGGGTACCTTTTGCGAGTAGTTCCTTCCAGCGGCGTTCTGCACGCTCCTTACTGGAGGCCGTCAAAAATATCTTGACATCTGCATCAGGCAAAACATGAGTACCGATATCTCTGCCGTCCATGACGACATTGCCTTGAGTCGCCAATCGTCGCTGGAGCACAAGCATTTGCTCACGTACGGAACCGTAGCTCGCTACAATGGAGGCGTACTGGCTCACTTCTGTGGAACGTATCCAGCTTGTGACATCGATTTCATTCCAGTATACATGTTGCTGTCCGTTTTCCCGAACCAGTTGAATCTTGTTTTTTTGCAAAAGTTCGGAAACTGTAGACTCATCGTTGATAGGGAGCTGATGATGGTGGACTGCCCAAGCAAGGGCACGATACATGGCACCCGTGTCAATGTACACGTATTCCAGTTGTCCCGCTACTTTTTGGGCGACAGTGCTCTTGCCTGCTCCCGCTGGTCCATCGATGGCAATGTTCATTATTTCTCACCTGCTATGTACGTTAGTTCGGTCTTTTTGAACGCGTTGACACTTGGTTATCGTGTCGAGGGCAAAACAGTTGTCTCTCACGACTCTTGAATGCTATAGGCGAACGATAGCCAGCAAACGAGTGCAATTTACGTGACCACCACTACGGTGTACTCGTTCAAATGAAAAAATGTCCCCTCTCTTCAGGGGATTGAAACATCGAAACATTTTTCTAATCAGCTGTGACCAATAGCGGGTCTAAAAAAACGATCCAAGACCGTTTTATATAATATCTATAATAGTACCATAGTATGGAAGCATGCGCAAACCTTTAGGGCTCTCTGGACACGCCTTCCAAGCGCTCTGTTTCGATTAATACGAGTCTTGCGGGTGCGTACTGAATGAGGACTTCGCCTATTGTCAGTACAATCGCGCATACGACAATTCCAATCATGATGCCTTTTTCTACCCGTTTGGAAAAGCTGCGAAAACGATCGTTGTACTGACTGGTCAATAGGGTCACTTCCTCTGATGAAGCGTCAATCCACAACGCCTTTTTTGCGAAGCTCTAGCTGTCTCTCGTAACACGCTCTAACCACTTTTGCCCGATCTTGCTCACTGATTTGGGTGAACTTCCCTGATATCCATTGGTGCAAACCTTTTTCTTCCGCCGGTTTTTGGCGGACGATTTCCATCACCACAAAAGCATGTTGGACTTGTCCATTTTTACTTGGAAGGGAAATCCAGACGTGCAAGCTGTCTTTTTCCTTCAAATGAAAGCTTTCCTCACAGCTAAAAGATAGCCCACCACCGCTGATATCCAGCGTTCGTGCCAGAAAATGATAGCGTCGAATCGGATCATCCAGTTTGACTGCGATGTCTACCGTGGTGTCAATTCTCAAGTAGTTTCGTCGCTGTGTTCGCACAATCTCCTCTTTGGCCGGCAGTTGCAAAAGCAGTACAGGAATGTGATTGTTTTGCCTGCCGACAATCGCAGAGCGGAATTCATAGCGTGAGCCATCCTCGCCAACATACCAAACCAAGCATTCTGTCCCTGGTTGAAATATCCCAGTCCTTCCAGTGTTTTCGCTGGTTGGCAACTCGATGGAAGCTACATCATCCTTCAAATCAGCCACACGGCTTTTGAAAGTTTGCAGCTCCGTTTCTTCTGAGGAACTCGTGAAGTTTAGTCTGATTGTTTGTCCTATTCGTGGAAGCATCATAAAGTAAATGTTCCTCCCCTTCCCTATCACCCTTTCCATTATATACCCTTTTGTTTCGAATCAGCAAATAGGGAAAGCCGCTAAAAAACTAGCTTTCCCCATGGTTTTCAATGCTATTGTCCTTCGTTCTGTCCTGATCCCGTTTCCATTTTCACCACTTCTTCTTCTTCTCCATTCATGGCGTTGATGTAGATCATGTACGAATTCCCTTCAAAGCTGCCTGTCATTTCCCACGTCAGCACTTCTTTCCCATCGTTTTTCCCTTCGATGAGGGCAAGGCGCTGATCCGTCACTTTTACACTCGGATTGACTTTTTTTCTTGCTTCTTCTTTTGAGAGACGGGGCTGTGAAAGAATTCTCTTTTTGTGATTAAACAGATACTCCGTCGAGTTATAGGCAGTAACATCTCCATTGTCCAGCGCAATCTCAACGACCACCCCATCCGGATATATTCTGACGCCATCCTGAACAGGGACAAACGTAAAGAGTGCGTTGCGGTCGTAGCTGTCAATCTCGGAGACCTGCATATTCTCAAACCCGTGGTTGCGCAAGAACACTCGCCCTTTTTCTTCCGCCTGCTTCATGTCCAGCTTTTCCTCGCCAACTGCACGCTCGTTCATCATCCAAACGACTTTTCCGCCGCGTTTGGTGACATCGAGGTTAATGGCTGTCTTGTGTCCATTTGGCGTGACGCGCACACTATATGCTGAGTACTCCTGACCCTTGCCGTTCTCGTTTACTTCTACCTTCGCATCTCCCGGCTTCATCCCGAGAAATTCCAGTGCACTTTTCTCTGCTTCCTCTTTCGTGGCTGGTTTGCCATCGATCCCTTTGATTCGCTGCTGCTTTTTCTTATCGAGACTCTGTATCCCGACGCCCCAGTCTAAATCAGGGTATTCCTGCACTTTTTTCTCAATGGTTTGGAAGCCATCGATAATGGAATTGTCCTCTTTTTTATCATTGTTCGCTAATGCCGTCTCGACATCCATCCACCTCAATTGTTTGTCCATCGCGAGTGTTTGGACGTTGCGTAGTTCATCCTGGATATCTTTTGCCTGGGTGTGCAAGCTCTTTAACGTCTTGTATTCGCTCTGACTCAACGGTTGCTTATCCAGATCGCGTACAGCTACGCGATAGGAAAAATCAGCGACCCTCGAAAGCATTTCTTCGGTTTTGCTAAACGCCATCAAGGTCAATGGGAGTTGTCCGACATCCGCTTGTGCCGCATAAGCAAGCCGCCAAACATTCGTCAAGATTGGCGTCATTTGTCTGCGGGAGTTGACCACAAGCGATTTGCCTAACTCATCGTGCAGCTTGTCCACATGATACGTGAGATCGTGAAAAGCTCGTTGGTATGAGTTCTCCGCTTTGATCAGGACTGAGTTCTTCTCATTGTGCTCCTGATATCCCCACACACCAGCACCTATTAAGGCGACCAGGGCGACGGGAAATAAAACGCGTGCTGTTGCTCCATATATCATCCCTTGCCACTCCTCCTTTGATTACGCATCGATCATCTGCAGAAGATGTGTTTCCCGATCTTTTTGACCTGCGGCCTACTCCAAATCCAACCGGATGTTGCTGTATCCGGATTAAAATAGTACGTGCAGCCTCCGGTCGGATCCCAGCCGTTTAGTGCATTCTTCACTGCTTTCGTTGCGCTTTCATTCGGTGTAAGCCATATTTGCCCATCAGCAACTGCCGTAAAGGCACGTGGTTCGAATATCACAGCCGAGGGCGTATCAGGAAACGAAGGGCTCTTCACGCGGTTCAATATAACGGCTGCGACAGCTACTTGCCCTTCAAATGGCTCTCCTCTTGACTCCCCGTAAACAGCATTCGCCATGATTTTCAAATCATTGTCAGAGACTCGTGAAGGATGAAAGCTGGCTTTGGTCTTGGCGGTTTTTTTCTTTGCTGCAGGTGCAGCCATCTGTTCTTCTTGTACGGCAGCTACATTCTTTTCCTTCCAGACGACCTTGTAACCACTCAAGCCCGCTGCTACCAACATCACCAACACACCTGCGATCCAGATTGTACGCACGGCTGAATCCTCCTTGGCATGTATTGAAATCTTTGCATAGTGTTAGTGGAGAAAGATTGGATTATGCATGTAAATCTGGATATGAAAAAGACCGATGCTAAATGCATCGGCCCACATAGAGTTGTCACGCTTTTTAGTTGGGAATGGAAAAGATCAGGACTCGTCAATCCGAAAGTGCTTGTCATTGTCACATAGGCACTGCTTGAACCCTGTTTCTATTTGCCCTCCAGGTTCTCGATGACCACGCAGTGTAAACTTTTCTCCACATACATTGCATTGAATAGTCACTTTTGCTCGTTCGGTTTTTAACACGCACGTCTCCTCCTTACCGTCTATTGTGGACGTGAAGAGAGATTTTTAGAACCGTAATCGTGTGCTCTTTGTACCTTTTTTAAGCCCTGCCACCACAAAACGAGCATGAATGGCACAATCACTACCAACCAATTTTGCACTGCCAAAAAGATCACGTTGTACAATGCATGCAAGCTGATCGGCAAAGTAATCGACATCCATAAAAAAAGCCGCTCATGTTTGGCGTCTTTGGAAAACTTGGCCCTTCCGAGATAATAGCCCATCCACACCGCAAACAACGCATGGCTGGATACCGGCAAAAAGGCACGCCAGATGGCAATGTTTGTCCCATTGATAATGAGGTAGAACAAATTCTCCAACGTAGCAAAACCAAGTGACACCGCAACAGCATAAACAATTCCATCGTATGGCTCATCAAATTCCAAATGTTTATAAACTGTAAAATAGATGACCATCCATTTAAAAAATTCTTCCACGACAGCGGATTGGAAAACTTCCGCGACAATGCCATCCCGCCAGTTCCATTCATTCTGCATGATGTACTGGAGCACCATAATCGGTACGACCAGCAGCATCCCAAAGATAAACGACCGGATCACCATCGAAATCGGCTCCGGTTCGAGACTGTCACGCAGGTAAAAGTAACTTAAGATGGCGATACCGGGGGCAACTGCCGCGCCGATCAAAGCAATCATCTTTTATTACTCCTTTACACAAGACTACTGTTCATCGTACCATGAATACTGGTTGATGAAAACCCGCTACAGGAGAGAGATCATGTCAAAAAAAATTTTGGTAGTGAATACAGGCGGCACGATTGCCATGTCTGTCGATGACTCAGAAGGCGTAAAGCCACTGGATGATCAAGCAGTCAACAAAATCCTTCCTTTTTTAGAAAAACACGCGGACGTCACCATGAAAAATGTACTTAACCTGCCTAGCCCTCACATGACTCCTGCCATCATGAATCAGCTGCGACTCCATATTGAGGAAGCCTTTCAACACGATCATTATGATGGCATTGTCATTACGCATGGGACCGATACGTTGGAAGAGACAGCATACTTCCTGGATCTGACATTGTCGGTCAACGTCCCGATTGTCGTAACCGGAGCCATGCGCAGCAGCAATGAGCTCGGGGCTGACGGTCCCGTAAATCTCATTTCTTCCGTTCGCGCAGCTGCTGACTCCCAAAGTCTGAACAAAGGCGTTATCGTTGTTTTTAATGATGAAATTCACGCAGCACGTCACGTAACCAAAACACATACGAGCAATGTCGCTACCTTCCAGTCGCCACAATACGGCCCGATTGGAACTATTGCGAAAAAAAGTGTGCAATACCACCATGCTCCATTGGATCGAGAGCAGTATGCCATTACCCATGCTGATGCGAATGTACCGCTGATCAAGGCAGTTGCTGGCATGGAGCCCGCTTGGTTGCATTTTTTGTTGGAGCAATCCATTGATGGACTCGTTGTAGAGGCATTCGGATTAGGAAATCTTCCTCCCGCGATCATCCCTACCCTCCAGCAATTACTGGACAAGGGCGTGCCGATTGTGCTCGTCTCGCGTTGCTATAATGGCCAGGTGCAGGATATCTATGACTATGAAGGTGGGGGCCGCAAACTAAAAGAGATGGGCATCATCTTCTCCAATGGCTTGAACGGTCAAAAAGCTCGTCTAAAGTTAATTGTAACGCTTCAAAAAACACGGGATTTCAAAGAGCTGCAGCAGTTATTCGACCAGTAAATAATATGACGACAACCTCCTGCACATCAGGAGGTTTTTTCGTTTAATGAATAATGAACAGGGCCCCTTGTACGTTGTTGTGGTGGTGGGGAGGAAACAGGAGAAAACGCTCAGATTCTAGGGCCACCCCCTGAGGGATTGACTGCACGACTCCATGCAAAAAGCGAAACCGCGGCCAAAGTAGTCCTTTCAGTGATGTGTTTCAGAGGTGGCCGCTTAAGGGCGTGTTTCGCTTTTTGCATGGAGTCTCCGTCGGTGTCCCTAAGATCTTCGCTGTTTTCTCCTGTTTCCTCTACGAGCTATCCATGTTTAACCTTGTTTTAAAAGACTTAAAAGATTGAAGAATGAATCAGATACGACAGAGAAGAATATTTCCAGACGTAGCGACTTGTGGAGTCCTACTAAGCGGAGAAGGGATGAGCGGGCAAAAGAAACGCAACCGTGCTCCTACTTCGAAGCAGCTACCACTTTTGCGATTCCCCGCGAATTCCTTCGGAGCGGACAGTCTTATCCCCCAGTAGGACGGAGCCTGGAGCCTAGACTGGAAATATTCTTCTCTCCACTACAGCCACATACCTCCAATAAAAAAAGGCCCCGCCAAAGTTGGCGAAGCCATGTTTTCTTAATATATGGAGGGTTGTTTGAAAAACTATACCCAACCGCGGAAGCGAGAAGCTTCAGCCATCTTACGGGCACCAACCATGTAAGCAGACAGACGCATGTCAATGCGACGAGTTTGAGACATGGAGTATACATTTTCAAACGAACGAACCATTACTTTTTCCAACTTCTCTTCTACTTCTTCTTCAGACCAGTAGTAGCCTTGGTTGTTTTGTACCCACTCGAAGTAGGAAACAGTCACACCACCGGCACTAGCCAGTACGTCTGGAACCAGTAGAATTCCACGCTCAGTCAAAATCTTAGTCGCTTCAAGAGTAGTTGGGCCATTTGCCGCTTCTACTACGATTTGCGCCTTGATATTGTGAGCATTTGCAGCTGTGATTTGGTTTTCGATCGCTGCTGGAACCAAAATGTCGCAGTCCAGCTCAAGAAGTTCTTTGTTGGAAATCGTGTTATTGAACAGCTTCGTAACTGTACCAAAAGAATCACGACGATCCAGCAAATAGTCAATATCCAAACCGTTCGGATCATGCAGGGCACCGTACGCATCAGAGATACCTACGACTTTAGCGCCTGCGTCATGCATGAATTTTGCCAAGTAGCTACCAGCGTTACCAAAGCCTTGAACAACTACGCGAGCACCTTTTACTTCGATGTTGCGACGCTTCGCTGCTTCACGAATGCAAATGGTTACCCCTTTTGCAGTTGCTGTTTCGCGGCCATGGGAACCACCCAAAGCAATTGGTTTACCCGTAATGAAACCAGGCGAGTCAAATTCACGGATACGGCTATATTCGTCCATCATCCATGCCATGATCTGTGAGTTCGTAAAGACGTCCGGAGCTGGAATATCTTTAGTAGGGCCCACAAGCTGGCTGATTGCGCGAACGTAACCGCGGCTCAGTCTTTCCAGTTCACGGAAGGACATTTCACGCGGGTCGCAAATGATACCGCCTTTACCACCGCCATATGGCAGGTCAACGATACCGGCTTTGAGGCTCATCCAGATAGAAAGTGCTTTAACTTCATCCTCAGTAACTTCCGGGTGGAAACGAATGCCCCCCTTGGTCGGACCTACTGCATCGTTGTGCTGTGCACGATAGCCCGTAAACACCTTTACTTCGCCGTTATCCATGCGAACCGGAATGCGTACGGTCAAAACGCGTAGCGGCTCCTTCAAGAGTTCAAACATCGATTCTTGGTAACCTAGTTTCTCCAGTGCTTCCTTGATCACCGTTTGAGTTGAATGGAGCAAGTTCAATGATTCTTGCTTTTCTTTCCCTTCGGTGCTTTCGGTTACCACGTCTTGATTACCCATTACTTACCACCTCAAAAATGTTTTCGGTCAATGCCGCCTTTAGTATACACGCTTGTATCATTTATGAGAAGCTTAAAAATGTTTTTTTTCCATTTCGAAAACGTTTTCGTGCCTTGTTTTGCATAATCATTCAATTATTTACCATTCATTTTGAAATCGCTTTTACAAACTTCATTTTGCGCAAACAGCTTCAAATGCACGTCCAATCATGCTTGTATTGTCCCCAAACTTGTTTCTTTCATTACAGGATTAGTGAATTTATGCCATAATGGAAAAGGTAATGGTGGAAGTTTATTCATGGAGGTGTTTTTATGAAAAAAAAATCTATTTTGTTTGTTTTTGCCCATCCCGATGACGAAACGTTTGCTTGTGGGATTTCCATTTCCAAATATAGCGAAACAAAAACAGCCAGCTCTTATCTATTGTGTGCAACAAAAGGGCAAGCAGGGAAAGCTGGTGAACCACCGTTATGCACACCGGAAGAACTCCCTCGCTTTCGCGAGCAAGAGCTTCGCGACGCTTGTGCCATACTCGGTTTCGATCAGGTAGACGTCTGGGAATACCAGGATAAGTTCCTAAACACAGTGCCCGTAGATGAGCTCGTTACTCGTATCCACCAGGCGATTCACCAGATCCAACCGGAAATCGTCGTTACGTTTGCACCACATGGCATCTCCGGACATCCTGACCATTTGGCAATTAGCCATGCTACCACCCAGGCTGTCCTTTCTTTAGGCCCAGATACGAGTGTACGAAAGTTCTATTATGCGACTCGCTCATCCGACGAAGGATTTGGTTCTATAAAGCCTCCCTTTACGGATCCAATCGAGAGCATTACGACGATCATTCACGCCCCGGAATACATGCAGAAAGTAGCAGATGCCTTGCGGGCGCACAGAACACAGCACTTATCGGTAGAGCGCGTTTTCCCAGGGGTTACAAAAGGCAAACACGATTCTGTTCCGCCAAGCAATCATTACATATTGGCTTGGCACAGCCTTCCGAACTATACCATTCAAGGTAAAGAGGCTGATTTTTTTGCTGGCCTAGCATAATCTGTACAGACAGCAACAGCACCTAGTTGGTTGACTAGGTGCTGTTTTATATTCCCAGACATTTCTTTTTCGATTACGTGAAATGCCTGCATATTTCTTTTACAGCATCGTCGGCAACGATCACTTTCCCGTATTCTTCCAACACATAAATCGTTATCGGCGTCGCTTCTCCGTACTCAGAGAGGATCGCAATTAGCTTGTGATAACGCTCCTGATCCAATTCGACTTCCTCCAGCACCAGATGATATTTCCCCTGATAGAAGTAGGCAGCTCCTCCATTGGTCAAAAGAGCGTTAATGCGATGGGCGGCTTCAACCATATGCTCAAAGTCCCGGAAGGCATACATGATCAAATCGCTTTCTTCCAATGTAACCTCTAGTTCGTATACATCCTCATCTTCGAACTCTTCCTCTTTTCCGTCCTTTGAGCCCGTCTTGCCACGCGTTACGATTACGACCATTCCCTGAGCTGGCAAGGCGAACACTTCAACTGCAACAGGCCCTGATACTTCAAACCCTAATTCGTGATAAGCCTGTTCCATCATGTCGTTGAACAGTTCATGAACTTTAGGAATGTCACGCCACATGTCTTCTTTTTCTATCCCGCGCTCTGTGAGGTCGTCAAAAGTTAAAAAGATTCGTATTTTATCTTGACCAAGGCGTTCAACACGCATGACTGTCCCTCCTCGCCATCCAGTCGTACTACAAAATATGATGGTAAGCCTGTAAGAGTTCTCCACATTCTCCGGCGAATACCTGTTGGCATTCATCCATTTTTTGATGGACTGGAAAATACGGGGTAGTCCTATCATATCACATTTAGCTACTGGAACAAAGCTACCATGGCACCTACGCATCATTCGCGTATCGATGTCGAATCCACTCGCGGATAAAGAAACTTTGTTGTTGTCTGTCATTTCCTGCGCTTTCCCAGGAAACGTTCCACCTCATTGTTCTTCTTACCTATTTATATTTAGCCCTGCTAGTTCGGGTTCCTTCTCATTCATAAGGAGTTGTACATGAAAAAACGCCCAGAATCGGCGCCTTTTCTACGTCTCATATTCACGCAGCCGCTTTTGAATCCAAATGGCCGCCTGAGTTCCATCGCCCATGGCAATCGACACTTGTTGAGAATGCTCATTGATATCTCCAACAGCCCATATGTTGGGATGATCGGTTTCTTTTGTTCGCGGATTGGTATAAATGTGCCCCTTTTCATGAATGCGTACGGTAAAACCACGTAAAAGCTCTGTCAATGCATGAGCACCAGGAAAGGCAAGAAATGCTCTTTCTGCAGACAAGCGTTCACCTGAAGAGAGCACGATTTCTTGCAATTGCCCCGACGCATGATGAAGGGCACATACTTCTTCCTCCCGATACAAAATCCCTCGCTGGCTCAGTCCAGAGAGAGCATGCGTATCCACCTGCACTTTTGCATGGTTAATGACTGTTAACCTGTTTGTATAATAGCTGAGCTCGTCTGCCATCGAAACAGCGTGCTGGCCTGCTCCAATGATTGCCGTGTCTTTCTCTACTGTTTCATAGCCGTCACAGTCGGGACACAAGAAGATCGATGTTCCTACACAATCGGTGAAGCCAGGGATCCTTGGAAACGGATCACAAATGCCAGTCGCCAATACGAGTGTCCGTGAAGTAAGCGTATGTATGCCATTTTTCGTACCTACCGAAAATAAGCCGCTTGCGTCAGTAGCAAGCTTTGTTACCTCGTCTGTTAAAAAGCTAGCGCCGTATTTTTGTGCTTGCTCCCTTCCTACTTGACGCAAAAAATCGCCACTAACCCCCTCCGAAAATCCGAGAATGTTTCGGTAGGCTTTGGCGACTGTTGATCGACCACCTGGCATGTCAATTACTACAACGCGTCGAAGGCATCTTGCAAGCTGGATTGCGGTTTGCAACCCTGCAATCCCGCCACCGACAATGACCGTATCATACTCCACTCGCATCCACCTGCTTATCCTTTTCCCGATAGCATTGCCCGTGGAGCATGATCTCATTACTGAGCGATGGGTACCAAAACAACTTTCCCTGCAACGAGGCCTGATTCTGTATGAAGTCCATTATATTTTGCGATTCGTCCTACGTTTGAATTGTTTCCATAGTACTTTCGTGACAGCATAAACAACGTTTCGCCCTTCTTCACCACATGTTTTACGACCTTCGATTTTGCTGTAGGAGGTGTTGAAGCTTGTTTTCCCGGTGTAGCTGCCTTGCTAGTAGTACTCGCGATCTGGTTTGCCTTGTTTACAGGTGTCCCAGTCGAAGTCTGGGGTGGAGCTGGGCTCACAGCAGGTGTCTGTACGCTTGTGGTCGCCTTCACTGAATGCTCAATTGGTTTTAATTCGGTCGTTTTCGCTTTGGTAGGTGGGTTGGTTACACTTGCATTGGGATCAGGCGTAGAAGGAAGAACTACGGATACAGGCTCCTTTTCGCCTGTCTTGTTTCCTTGCGAAGTGGTACTCGGCTTGTTAACCTCTTCCACTTTAACACTACCAGAAGCTACGGACTCATGTGGGGCATTGGCTCTGTACAACTCAAGACCAATCAACCCGAAAAAAACAAATCCAAACAAGACCAATCCCGGTTGAATCCACTTTTTAAACGAGAACGACGCTTTTGGGCGAGTATGACGGGAGCGTCGGGGTGGTAATGGATTATGCTCGAGATTCACTCTTCCTCCCCCTTTTTCTTGATCGTATTTTGTAAATAAAAAGCTAACATGACGTCAATTAGGATATGAGCCACAATCGAAGGCCAAAGGGACTGATAGTAGGAAAACAACAGTCCCAAGATCCAGCTTGTACCAAATACACTTATAATCATGAGCGGTTTTTTCAAGTACCGTACGTGAATCAGCGTAAAAATAAGACTGCTCCAAAAATTCCCGGTAAGCGATTGAATAACTCCACGGAATAGCCATTCCTCTCCCACCCCTACTACCATACAGACGAGAATTGTGGTGGATGGTAACATGGTCCCAAAAACTTTTTCATTGATACTGCCATCATCTTGCCATCGCTTGGGCAAGTAATGATCCATCGCAATACTCGCGGTGATAATGCCTGCGGCTACAGACATGGCCCACAGCACGGCATTCCAACCTGGCAATGTAAACAAGGAAAGGGTAGCATCCCAGCCCAGTACCAATAAGCTACCGGCAGCAGCCACTCCCATCACGATTCCTTGTGTCAACCATAGATTCAGCCGAAGAGTGGCTTCATCCACCTCTAGCCGATCTTCCCTCACTCGATGTTTCTCTCCTTTATTTGTTCGGCAAAAGAGTGTGTAACGCCTGCCGCAAATTCCATCTGATTTGTTCATTCTTTGCGATTGCATTGTCATTCGTTTTGAAGTAGGCATCCTTCGTTAGACCGCATTTCTTACAGCAGTACAGATCAAATTGATGATCGTTTTCTTTGAAATACGTATTGATGCTCGCACGCAAGCAGTTTTCTCCTCGTACGTAAGATACCATTTCTGCCAGTTTTCTTTGTTTAAAGCTTTTTCTTTTTTCCGTTTCCTGCCAAATGATTTGAGCCTTCGGATACGATTCTCCCGCAGCGGCAACTTCGTATGAGGCCAGCACCCTTTCCGCATAAAAAGCAAGAAGTGCGCTCATTTCTTCTGATATATCTGCCATCGCTAATGCCTCGTTCGTCAAGGGTACTCCGGAATTGCACAACTGGTCGTATTTCTGAACTTGCGCTTGTGTCGGGTACTCCTTCTCCAGCATGTGCTGATGAATCTGCAGATCGTCCCACGAAAATAAAAGCAGCGCATACCCTGGCTTGCCGTCACGACCGATCCGCCCTATTTCTTGTGCGTATGCCTCCAGACTGGCTGGCATCTGATAATGGATGACGTAGCGAATATCTGACTTATCGATTCCCATACCAAATGCATTGGTTGCAATAATAACATCCAGTTCTCCCGCGAGAAATTGGGATTGGATCAGCATTCTCTCCATGCTGTTCATGCCGCCGTGGTAACCGTGAACGCGTTTTTTCCCGTCTAGTTGATAAGAGGCTGCCAACACATCTACAGCTTGTCTCGTGCTACAGTAAACGATCCCAGGGCCCTGCAAACGATCTATCTGATCAAATACATAAGAACGCCTGTCACTTTCCTCCGTAACTTCAACCAGATCATAGGCGATATTTGCCCGATTAAGGGACTGCAACACGACATCTTCCTTTTCAATGGAAAACAAGCTGCAAATTTCCTCACGAACAGTCGCTGTCGCAGTTGCCGTCACAGCCAGAACAGGCGGTGCTCCCAACTGTTTCACGACTTCCGGCAATCGCAAGTAATCTGTACGAAAGTCATGTCCCCATTGCGAGATGCAATGCGCTTCATCAATAGCGATTAGAGACACTCTCGCCCGCTTTAACACCTGCTGAACATAGGGCTGTTGAAGTTTTTCCGGAGAAACATACAACAGCTTGTACGCTCCTTCCGCGAGCCCTTTTAAGATTTCGCGGGACTCTGTCGGATCCTGCATGCTGTTCAAATAGGTAGCCGGAATTTTTTTTCGCGCTCGAAGCTGCTGCACCTGATCGACCATCAAGGAGATTAGTGGGGAAACCACGACGGTCAGACCCGGCAAAAGCAATGCTGGCAGCTGATACGTCACTGATTTCCCGCCACCTGTTGCTAATAACCCGAGAACACTTCGTCCACGCAATAGACGCTCAATTATGGACTCCTGACCGGGGCGAAATGAGTCGTATCCGAAATGCAGCATTAATCTGTCGGACATTAGCTGATTATTCATTTTGCCCTCCTTGTCGCGCGTGCCAGTGCCAATCGGATTTGCAAATACGTAACTGTCTCTTCCAATTGATCCTTGATGAGCCGGAGTCTGCTTGTATCGAGGCGCTCACTTGTTTCCACGATCTCTTTTGCCAACTCATTCGGCAAATACGTCGTCATGTCCCATTCCGAACAGCGCAGGGCAATTTCTACCAAATGATCTTCTATCGTACTTTCTTTCATTTGTCGTTTCTTCGCTATTTCTTTTTTACCACAGCCAGTCTGAAGAATGGCGTATGTTCTTGCAGCACTTTCGGTTAGACGTGGATCTAGCTTGTGCGTTTCTGTAACTAGTTTTGATAAAAGAGGAAAAAGATTGCTCTTCGCAAGCAGCGTCTGTATCGAAGCGCCAAGCCCGTATCGAAATTGCAGCGTGAGATAGCCACGACTCGTTTGGCGAATGTCTGCTACTTGCCCCATGGTCTTGCCCACTTGCCCTGCTCCTGACAGCTGACAAAACAAAAGCTCCTGTACACCTTCATCCAAGGGCTCCCACAGTCGATATAGCTCGTCAGACAATTGCTGTTTCCACGCATTTCGCATGGCCGCATCAGCCAATTGGTTTTTTACCCAACGCTGTGCTGTCTTATCCGAAACGACCGGTATGAAGCCGAGATCACCATGATGCATTTGCGAGATCGTCTGCACCATAAGATGAAGCCTGCTCCAAAATGGTTCGATTCGCTCCGCCAAATCGGACTGTGTAAAAGGTGCGAACCACACATCAAATCGATATTTTTGGTACGTATGTTTGGCATGCTGCAATCCTGTATCAGAAAAGGTAAATGTCGGCTTCGAGTTCGTTCCAACTGCATCAACAGGTAAAATCCAGCCTGCCTGAAATAAAGTTGAAACTATTTTCTCCCAATCCTCTCTTGGAAAACGAGAAAACATCCGATAATACGGATAAAGGGTATACAAATGCACATCTTGCAGTGTCTGATTGGCTTTTCTGCCACGCAGTATGTAGTAGGCTGATTGCAGCGTTCGTTCATTGGCCAGAGGTAACATGGCATTCAAGGCGACCGCACATAAAAGGTCCTGCTCCTCTGCCGCACTGTTCCGACTGTTCATTGGTACTCCTTACATCATTCTATATTTTGCAAAGCTTAAAGTAAGCGAAGTAAACTGCATCATTGGATTTGGAGGATGGTATGACAAAACGATTGAAAAAAACTGAATTTATGATGGCGTACATGATCATCATAACACTTGCATGCACAGTTGGTGGATTTTTTTTCGGGGCCCATTATATGAAGACACAATTGGAGTCGGAACAAGCCGCCGTACTCGAAGCTGAGAAAAAGGAAGCTGAAAAAGAAAAGCTGCTACGTGAGCAAAAGCTGTACAATGAACAGGACTTTATTCGATTTTACTATGCCGTTTATGCACCGTTGCTTGATCTGAAGCAAGCGCATTTTAATACGATGGATAAATGGAATCAAATGAATGAAAGTGAACGGAAGGATGGCTTGAAGCAGCTCAGCAATTTAGCTGACCAGACAAGGAAAGAGCTGGAGAAAAACGTTCCATTGCCGACATCCCCCATGTTAAGACAAGCTCACGCCACTTTTACGAACAGTGTACGGGCGTATTTGGATAGTATGGAGCAGATTCGTTCCGATCAAAATAATGCTACGCCTGCTTCTATCGGAGCGAATCTGACGCTTTTCGAAAATAACTGGCTAACGGCACAGGAAATGGTGTATCACTCCATTGCTTCTTGGGAATCGGCTTATGTGGTGAAGCAACCCATGCCAAAGCAAATCCCTGGAACCGTTAACACCGCGCAGTGGAAGCAGTATCCGTTTCATTACCGCACCTATCTCGCAGCTGTTGCTATGTCCGCAAGCAACCAATGGAGCAGCTATAATCCTGAGGACCTGACTGCAAGACTTGATTTGCTCATCGCCTCTAATGAAGTTCAAGCACTGGGTATCAAGGATTTAGCCGCTGCCGTGAAGGTATTAAACGCAACAGATGCAGTATCTGCGGGAGATTTTAAACGCTTAAATACACAGCTCTACTCCGTGCTGAAGGCGCCTGAAATCCCTCTTTATAAGTAGTCGTACATTTTTAGACTGATTCAATCTTGAAATCTTGTCACCAAGAGCATACAATGGTCTATGATAGTGGACGTACCACTTCGGTATGGGAGGTGAAACCACGATGACTACATGGGTAGATAAAGATACTTGTATTGCTTGCGGTGCTTGTGGCGCCACGGCTCCTGACGTCTTTGATTATGACGATGAGGGCCTTGCGTTCAACAAGTTGGATGACAATGCTAACAGCGTTGAAATCCCGGATATCCTGCATGACGATGTTCGTGATGCTGCTGAAGGATGCCCGACCGACTCTATTAAAGTGGAATAGTATTCCATCTACTAATGGAAGAAGAAACCTCTTACGTACTTCGGTATGTAAGAGGTTTTTTATTATGCCCTCCCCTCCTCCCCTGAACGAATGATCAACAACTTCCCGTTCCTTCTTTTGTGATTTTTCGGTAAGATAAAAGCAACAGCAAAAACCGAACATTAAAATGTGTTTTTCCCATTTTTTGTGAGGTTAATATCTTAATGTTCGTGTTTTGGTCATTTTCATGGACTTTCAACCATCCAATTAACTATTATTCACGAACGATAACCGACATAAAATTATTAATGTTCATTTTTTCTTGTTTTTCTTCTTGACGGTGTCATTTTGACGTGATATCGTAAGTACAAATCTTACGAAACACCTTATAAAACAACAGCGACGACGAAGAAACGCTGTGAATGAGAAATCCCCAGAGAGCCGATGGTTGCTGCGAATCGGCGGTTTCTCCCACGGTTAAGCACTTCTGAGCTGCTGCGTTGAAAAGTGGATTCACTATCCCAGTAGACGCAAACGGTAGATCCGTTATCTCTTTAAGGTCATGTACCTACCAAGGCTCTTTTTTGAGAAAAAAAGAGCGAATGAGGGTGGCACCGCGAAGCAAAGCCTCTCGTCCCTCACTGTTCTGTAATAGGAGCAGTGTGAGAACGGGAGGTTTTTTTGATATGCACATAAATAGGAGGAGAGAAACCATGTTTGCAGACAAAATGATTTTGAGAATCCCTGGTCCTACCCCCATTCCAGCACGTGTCCAATCGGCGATGAACCAACCGATGATTGGACACCGCAGCGGCAAATTTTCCGCTCTTTTCGCCCGTACTGCTGAAAGACTGAAGCCTTACTTTGGCACTAAGCAGGACGTATACATCTTGGCAGGTAGCGGAACGAGCGCGCTGGAGATGGGCGTCGTAAACACGCTCCAACCAGGCGATGAAGCTGCCATTCTCGTCAGCGGTGCATTCGGTGAGCGCTTTGCAAAAATATGCGAGCGTTACGGTGTAATCGCCCATCGGTTGGAAGTGCCTTGGGGCGAAGCCATAACGCCAGAGCTAGTTGAAGCATTCCTGCAAAAAAAGCCGCAAGTAAAAGCCGTTTTCGCCACCTACTGTGAAACATCCACTGGCGTAGAAAATCCGATTGCTGACTTGGCGAAAGCAATCCGCACTCATTCAGACGCCCTCTTCATTGTGGATGCGGTAAGCAACCTCGGCGCGGTTCCATGTGAAATGGACGCTTGGGGTGTCGATATCGTGGTAACTGGCTCGCAAAAAGCTTTCATGCTGCCAACAGGTCTTGCCTTCCTCGCTGCAAGTGAACGCGCATGGCAAGTGATTGAGCAAAACAAATCGCTCGCCTTCTATTTGGACCTGAAAGCATACCGCAAGAGCTTAGCTGAACAAACAACACCGTATACGCCTGCTGTATCCCTCATTTTCGGTCTCGCCGAGGTATTGGATATGTTGGAGGAAGAAGGCTTGCCAGCTATCGTGAAGCGTCATGAGCTGATGAGAGACATGACTCGCGCAGCGATGAAAGCACTAAACATAAAACTGATGGCGGAAGATAAGTACGCATCGACGACAGTTACATCTTGCGACCCTGCTGGTGTCTTTCATGCAGAAGCTCTCCGCAAAATGTTAACTCAGCAATTCAACATCACGATTGCTGGCGGTCAGCAGCACTTGAAAGGCAAGATCTTCCGCATCGGGCATATGGGCTATTGTGAGCCACTGGATGTCCTGCAAGTCATTTCTGCCATCGAAATGTCGCTTCACCAAATCGGTGCCCCAGTAGAGTTGGGTGCTGGTGTAAAAGCTGCTCAGGAGGTGCTCATTGCACATGTATAAAGTACTCATTACTGACCCACTTAGCGAATTTGGAATTCAACAACTCTTGGACGCTTCTGATGTTGAGGTAGTTCGTCAAACAAACCTCTCCCCTGCCGAACTGATCGCTGTGATTGGCGACTATGATGCACTACTCGTGCGCAGCCAAACCCAAGTGACAGCAGAAGTGCTCGCTGCCGGCAAAAAGCTGAAGGCAGTTGGTCGCGCCGGTGTTGGGGTCGATAACATTGATATCAACGCTGCAACCCAAGCAGGTATTCCAGTCATTAACGCTCCAGACGGCAACACCATCTCTACTGCAGAGCATTCGTTTGCGATGTTGATGGCTGTCGCTCGTAACATCCCTCAAGCTCACAAGAAGCTGGTAGACGGTACATGGGATCGCAAAAGCTTCCAAGGGGTTGAATTAAACAACAAAGTATTGGGAGTCATCGGTATGGGCCGTATCGGTTCCGAGGTTGCGAAGCGCGCGAAAGCATTTGGCATGACCGTCATGGGCTTCGATCCTTTCATGACTGAGGAACGTGCACTAAAGATGGGAGTATCCAACGCAACTGTGGATGAAATTTGCCGCAAAGCAGATTTTATTACCGTCCATACTCCGCTGACAAAGGAAACCCGCCATATTATCAGCTCGCGTGAATTCGCGAAAATGAAAGATGGCGTTCGTTTGATCAACTGCGCTCGCGGGGGAATCATTGACGAGAAGGCTCTCTACGAGGCGATTACCGCTGGAAAAGTCGCGGGGGCAGCTCTGGACGTTTACGAAGAAGAACCACCTGTAGACAACCCTCTCGTCGGTCTGCCACAAGTGGTAACGACTCCACATCTAGGAGCATCGACGATTGAAGCGCAAGAAAACGTGGCTGTAGACGTATCAGAAGAAATCCTGAAGGTTCTGCGTGACGAGCCATTCAAAAACGCCGTGAATTTGCCTTCGATCCCTGCACACGTGATGGAAAAAGTTCAGCCGTACTTTACGCTGGGTGAAAAGCTTGGACATTTCCTTGCCCAAGTGACAGTAGGTTCCATTTCGGAGATTTCGATTAAATATAGCGGTGAGCTGACGGATGTAGACACGTCCCCATTGACTCGCACAGTCCTCAAAGGCGTGCTGTCCTTCCGCTTGGGTGAGGAAGTCAACTATGTGAACGCCCCAATTTTGGCAAAAGTACGTGACATCACCGTAACTGAGCAAAAGGCAGCGCAAAACAAAGGCTTTACGAACTTATTGACCGTTAGCTTAAAAACGACGCAAGAGACACGTACTGTGGCTGGAACGCGACTCAATGGTTACGGTGCGCGTATTGTAAAAATTGACGACTTTGCGATTGACGTAGCACCTGAGGGCTACCTCCTCTACATTCACCATAATGACCGTCCTGGTGTAATCGGACGTGTTGGCTCGATCTTGGGTGAAAACAGTGTAAACATCGCAACGATGCAGGTAGGACGCCGTGATATGGGTGGAGACGCGATTATGATGCTCTCTGTCGACAAACCATTGACCCCAGAGCTGCTCGATACGATGGGCGAGCTGGCCGAAGTGAAAAGCGTTACACAAATCGAGCTGTAGCCTCTCCTTTCCAAACAAGAATAGACCTGGCCATATGCCGGGTCTTTTTCTTTACCCTTATTTTGGTTAGAGCTATAATGGGACAAGATAATTCTACACACCTAGGAAGGAGCTTCTTATGACGAACCAGGCATTATTCGCTATTGGTATCTTTTTAGTTACCTATGCATTTATTATTAGCGAAAAATTACATCGAACCATCGTCGCTATGTCCGGCGGAATTCTTATGGTCTTGTTCGGGATCGTTACACAGGAACAAGCGATTCACCACATCGACTTTAACACGCTCGGTCTACTCATTGGGATGATGATTTTGGTTGCCATTACGGCGCAGACCGGTGTATTCAAGTATGTAGCCATCCGTGCGGCAAAGGTCGCAAAGGGTAAACCGATTCGCATCCTCGTCTATCTGAGCTTGATCACGGCCGTTGCTTCCGCCTTTTTGGACAATGTTACCACTGTACTTCTCATCGTACCTGTGACGTTTAGCATCGCTCGCCAGCTCGAGCTGAATCCGATTCCTTTTTTAATCAGCGAAATTATCTCTTCCAATGCCGGAGGAACAGCTACGTTGATCGGTGACCCACCGAATATCATGATTGGTAGTTCTGTACCCGAGCTTGATTTTATGAAGTTTCTCGTGAATCTGAGCCCAATTATCATCGTGATTATGGCTGTAACCGTTGTTTGCTTGGTCTTGATTTACCGAAAGCAGTTAACAACGTCACCTGAGTTGAGTGCAAAAATCATGCAGCTAAATGAGCGCGATGAAATTACCGATAGCCGTTTATTGAAAAAGTCTTTGTCGGTGATGGGGTTAACCATTATTGGATTCATGCTCCATGGGGCCCTTCATTTGGAATCGGCAACCATCGCTTTAACTGGAGCTTTTCTATTGCTCCTCCTTACTGGAGAGCATTATTTAGAAGACGCGATCAGCAAAGTGGAATGGAATACGATTTTCTTCTTCATTGGCCTGTTTGTTCTCGTCTCTGGTTTAGTTGAGACAGGCGTGATCAAAAAGCTCGCAAGTGAAGCGATAAATCTGACAGGTGGAGATTCACTGAAGACCTCTCTGTTGATCCTCTGGTTGAGCGCGATCGCCTCTGCCTTTGTTGACAACATCCCGTTCGTTGCCACCATGATTCCGATGATCAAGGAAATGGGCGCTCTTGGGATCACCAATTTGGAGCCGCTTTGGTGGAGCCTTGCACTTGGGGCGTGTTTAGGAGGGAACGGTACCCTGATTGGGGCTAGTGCCAACGTGATTGTTGCTGGCTTGGCTTCAAAGGAAGGATATCATATCGGCTTTTTCAGCTTTATGAAGGTCGCCTTCCCGTTGATGATCCTCTCTATCATGATTGCTCATGTCTACGTTTACCTTCGTTATTTTATTTGGTGAGGAGGAATACTTTTGTTCCATTACACCTATGATGAAAAGGAAATCGAGATCAAGGAAATTGTTTCTGAGCAGGGCGCTACTTTCGAAATCATCGTCAAAACCGAATCGATGCGAGAGCGCTTGAAAGAGGTTCGCCGTTATTTTGAAGGGAACAAAGACTATACGGATGTCATGTTTTTTTCTCGTGAAGACGGTTCTTTCGAGGTAATCGTGAGGACTAACATGATTGAATCTTTTCTGATTCATACCTTTCGTTTCAAATGCTTGCAATCGATTTGTTGGGATTAAAAAAACTCCGCCGTTTCTAATACGGCGGAGTTTCTTTGTTTACAGAATGGAAAGGATATCGCGAACATCATCCAGAATAAAATCTGCTTTTTCCTCTTCAAACTTGCTGCGTGCGTCTTGACCAGACAGCCCAGTCAATGTCGCTGCGAACTTGCAACCGATCGAGCGAGCCGCGAGAAAATCTGCGAGCGAATCTCCGACAATCAGCACTTCTTCTCCATTTTCGATTGGCAATGAAAAATGGACAGCATCGCTAATCGGTGCATCGAGTCCGAGCAGCCCTTTCACATAGGAATAAGGATGTGGCTTGGACATTGGCGCAAAGCTAGGAAATGCTTCTTCCGCATCGAGTACGTGAGAGGCAGTTACGACGCGGTTTGGATCGAACCATTCCAGTATGTTCATCTCACTGAGGGGAACATGTGTCTCGATGGTAGGACGTCCTGTTCCAATACCCAGAATATATCCTTTTTCTTTTAACGTGCGGAACAACTCGACCATTTCTGCCGGCGGTACAATTGGAATCTCGTCTGACAAGAAGCCCTTCTTGCCTGGCTGCATGGTTTCTCGTCCAATCGATGCCGCCACGCGCTCATCACCGAGATACCACTCTTGAAATGTCTTTTGAATCAACTGCCATAGATCACTATTGCGAGAGAACATTTCTGTTGAAACACCGCAACGCTCTTTTGCAATCTGATTCAGGTAGAGCAGCATTTCTGCTTTTTGTGCGGAACCTTTAGCAAAATCAGCAGTGAACGCCGCGTAGTCTACTTGGAAATCAGGAGCATAAGTAGCAGCCCACTCTTTCACTTTTGCCAGTTGCGGTCGATCAATTTGTTCGTTGAGAAGACTAGTTGCTTCTGGAACTTGCGTTTTAACCGCTTCAATCAAACGAATCAACTGATAGGAAAACGCGAGGAAAACCATGTCCCAGTTTGAGTTGATTCCACGTGACTTGATAAAATTCAGCACTTCATCATGAGCGAAAACTTGCTCGCGCACTCGTCTGATTTGCGCTTCTTCTGGAGCAGGTGTGAATTCCTCGCCTGCAAGGCCTACATATTGCGGGCTGTACAAAAATTCCCACACTGTTAATGCAGAAGCATCAAAGTAACGCTCTTCACTCAACATAACCCCGTCAACATCAAATAAGATCGTTTTGATCATTTCTCTCTACACTCCTATTTGTTTTTATGCAGCATCAAGGCGATCGTAAATGTCGTTCCCTCACCCAGCTTACTTTGTACACTGATGGTGCCACCATGTGCCTCGACAAGGTTTTTCGCAATGGCTAGTCCAAGACCAGTTCCGCCTAGTCGACCACGTGTGCGAGCTTTGTCAGCTTTGTAGAATCGCTCAAAAACAAACGGCAAATCTTCTTGCGGGATGCCACTGCCCGTATCGCTTATTTCAACCAGCAACGTTTTATCCCCGCGCGCCCGAATAGTGACGCTTCCCCCACTTGGGGTATGCCGCAGCGCATTATCGATCAAGTTCGTTAGCACTTGCTCCATCCGATCTGGATCAATGAGCACATGCGTGTGCGTCGTCGATATTTCAAGGAAGAGATGAATTTCGCGTTCCCTCGCCAAATTGGTGAATTTGCGTTGAATGCGCTCCAAATAAGGACGCAACTCCAACGTCTCCTGGAACAATTCAACATGTCCCGCTTCCATCCGCGCCAAACTGAGCAATTCATTCACCAGCTTGGTCATACGCGCTGACTCGTCATAGATGATCTGCGCCAATTCTTTATGCTCTTCCGGTGTAGCCACGATATCATCCACAATCGCTTCACTATATCCTTGTAGCATGGATAGAGGTGTTCGCAGCTCATGGGATACGTTTGCCACAAAATCATTCCGCATCTTATCCAGCTTGCGCTCCTGCGTGATGTCCCGAAGAACTGCGACAGCGCCACGGATTTGATCGCGATCATTCAAAGGTGCCATGACAACGGACCATATCCGCCCCTGAACAGGGACATTCTCTGTCACTTCCTGTCCGGTTTGCAATACCTGCTGATAGAACGAGAACAACGGCACAGGCTCCTCTGAATGCTCGAAATTCCAATCGCGTAAGAATCGTTCTGCTGGAGGATTCGTTACGGCCAGCTTACCGCTCGCATCTATCATCACAACACCATCTACCATGCTTCTAAGGACACTCGCCAGCTGCTCCTTCTCTTTGGACAGTGCATCGACTAACTGATTGAGCTTGCTTGCCATCGTGTTAAAAGAAGCAGCCAGCTCACCTGTCTCGTCTTGGGTCTTGATCGGGATTTCAGCATGAAAGTCCCCTTCCGCAATACGATGCGCCGTTTCTTTCATCTGACGTAATGGAATCGTAATACGCGATGAGAGGAAAAAGGCGAATACAGTGGTAGAGACGAATCCGATAACGCCAACCACAAAGATTAAAAATCTGACTTCACTAACCGTATCATCAAAATCTTCAATCGCCTGATACATGACCACTGCGCCCGTTTTCCCTGCTGCCAATTCTAAAGGCACAGCGACCGCAAGCAATTCATGCTTGTTGTTCGTGTGATCAGCGGAATTCTTCACATCAATATAAATCGTTTTGGTGGCAGGATGCTTGCCTGCCAGCGCATCAGGTAAACGCAACGCTGGATTTTGGAGCAATTGCTCTACTGGAATACGAGGGAGACCAGCTCCCTCGCTCATACCGACTTGGTTGCCTTTTTCATCTAGAATGACCATTCCCGTATGATGGACCAAGCCAAACCTGGAAGCCATCTCCATCGCTGCTGTCATATCCGGACTCTGCGCTAAACCGATTGCGATGCCATCTGCCAGATCGTGCAAATTCTTGGACTGCCGATTGCTATAAAAGCTATCAAAGGATTGAACGAGCAACAAACTGAATATCGTCAAGACGAGAGCAAATAAGGCAATAATGGTCATCCATAGCTTTCCGACTACACTGCGAAAAATAACGTCCACTTTACTTAGGCACCTCTAGCTTGTATCCGACACCCCATACCGTGGCGATCATATTGGCAGCTTGCGGAGAAACACGGTTCAATTTTTCGCGGAGACGCTTGATATGCGTGTCCACCGTGCGCAAATCGCCAAAGAACTCGTAGTGCCACACATCTTTTAACAGCTCTTCACGCGTAAACACTTTATCTGGCGACAATGCCAGATAGTGCAACAGCTCATACTCTTTCGGAGTCAGACTCACTTCTTGGCCACTTGCGATGACTTTGTGTGCATCGTGGTCAATGGTCAGTTCCGGGAAAACGAGAACAGAATGACTGTTGAATGTCTCTGTCTTCAAATATGCTGTCGCGGAAGAGCGACGAAGAATCGCTTTTACCCGGTACATGACCTCACGCGGGCTGAACGGTTTCACCACATAATCGTCCACCCCTGCCTCAAACCCGTGAACGCGGTTCGTTTCTTCTCCTTTTGCCGTCAGCATAATAATAGGGGTTGCCTTGAATTCACGAACACGCTGGCATACCTCGATCCCGTCCATTCCTGGCAGCATCAAGTCGAGCAAAATGATGTCATAGTCACTTCCCACTGCCATTTCGACTGCTTGCTCTCCATTATCTGCTTCATCAATCAAGAAGTTTTCTCTTTCCAAGTACATTTTCAGAAGTCTGCGAATGCGTTCTTCATCATCCACTACGAGAATACGTGCCATTTTTTCCATCTGGAACACCTCTTGCTCTCATAATATCGTAAAACTGTAAGAAGATAGTCCAAAAAGCTGGTGGTAAAACCAGCTTTTCGTAGAAATTTTACACCCCAGCGTAGGAGTGCAAACCAGCAATGACCAAGTTGACCACGACTAGTGTAATCAAAATAATGACGAACCCGATGACAGACATCCAGGCTGACTTTGCACCGATCCATCCTCTGGATAGACGCAAGTGCAAGTAGGCACTGTAGAAGAGCCAGACAATTAACGCCCATACTTCTTTCGGGTCCCAGCCCCAGAATCGTCCCCACGCCTCTTCTGCCCAAATCATCGCAAAGATAAGAGCTCCGAGTGTAAACACAGGATATCCGATACTGATCGCTCGATAGCTGATCTCATCCAGAAGCTCAGGATCTACGCTCTCAACGGAAGGCTTGATTGCAGCCCCTAATCGTTTTCGGAAAATCAAGCGCAATCCGCCGTACAGAATCACACCTGTAAGAACTGACCACAGCATCGTGTTCAATTTACGTGCGGCGTCTTTTCCTTCCATCCAGGTAGGTGCCGTAAAGAGTGGAGACATCGGCCCTTCCTTCATTATCGTTGAATCAGCAGGTGAAACAATTGCTGGCAGGATGTACTCCACTTTCGGTTTTACCATTTGTCCTGCTGCATTCATTTCTTCTTTTCTCATCTCAAATACTGTCTTCTGATCCATACGAGCAAAAGTAGAATCCATCAAAATGAATCCAACGAGCATCAGGACCACAGCGAGCACGATCTCCAGCCATTTCGTACTTTTCGTTGAGATATGCTGCGGAACAGTACGGATCAAATACATCAGACCCGCTGCAAAACCAACTGCCAAAATCCCTTCACCCAGTGCAGCGGTAGTCACGTGAATATGCAGCCAATAGCTCTGCAAAGACGGAATCAATGGGGTGATTTCTTTCGGGAACACGTACGAATACGCGAGCATGATAACCCCAAGCGGCAGGACAAACGCCCCAATCGAGGTCAGCTTGTAGATCCGGTAAATAATCAAATAGGCCAAGATAATACAGTAATCCAAGAATGCCATAAACTCAAACATATTGCTCGTCGGGCTGTGACCGCCGGCAATCCAGCGGGCAACTACGTACCCTGTTTGCGCCACAAAACCGATAACAGCTAACCAATAAGCAATCCGTCCATAGCGCTCTTCGTGTTGCTTGGGATCACGCCCTGCCCAGTTTTTCCCCGTAACGGCTACCGCGAATACGATAGACGAGATGACGTAGAGCAGAAACGCGATATCCAATAACCAGTCACTCAGTTGAATGAGCTGCACGTTGTTAGTACCCCCTTTGGAGCTTTAGGCCTTGGCCTTCGTTTTATCTTCTATCGTGACAGGGAGCTCGGCTTGTTTAACCATCCCGTCTACTTCCCTGCGAAGACCGAACCAGTTTTTATTCGTATGAGCTGCTACCAAGATATTTCCCTCTTGTGTTTGTACCCAAACCCGACGATGTTGCCAGAACATACCGATTGCAACGCCCGCAAGGAAGATAAACGAACCGAAATAAATCAGCGGCAGTGCCTTGTCCACCCGTATATTCAGTCCTGCAATATCGACTAAATCAGGCATTTTGATGTCGAGTCCGTAACGCGGATCATTTTTCTGTGTAAGAATGGTTCCTTCTAGATAAACCACTTTTTCGTTATACGCGCCGTTCTCTCCAATGACCTCCAAGGCCACCATCGGATTTTTAGGCAAATTGGTTTTCGTTGCCGGCTTCCCGTCTTTTCCCATAATAAAATCGGGGAAGTAGTCCAAAATCCTTACCGTGAACCCATTCGCGATAGTTTGCTCGGGCTGTGGATTGTACAGGTCAATTTTGATCAGACCGATCTCTTTTTTATTGTTTTTCAAATCGACCAGTGTAAAATTAAGCGCTCCAAGCTGCATCTCTTGCACGCCGCTCTGGTAAATGTAGAGGCTGTCCTGCTCCATCGGATGATTCACGACGATCGGCCCCTTCTGCACTTCTACCAAATCCGGTTTTTTCCCTGGAACGTCAGCGCTTTTATTTTCATACAAAATGGCCTCTGTCTGGTAGCTCTTCACGATGGCTCCGCCCTTAAGCTCCAGTTGTTCCGGCATTTCTTCTTCCGACCAATACTCTGTCGTGTAGTTCTCGTTCTTTATGTAGTACGGGGTATTTGGAATCGCCATTGTTTGTCCCTCACGCACCCAGACGTACTCGTCCAAGTAAAAGCCAGGCAGGCTTCGCATCAAGGTACCGACCAAAAACAATATCAGTCCGATGTGATTAATGTAAGGACCCCAACGGCTAAAACGACCTTTTTCAGCCATGATCGCTCGTTCCGTGCGGAAAATGCGGTATCCTTTTTGCTTCAATGCCAAAGCGGAGGCGTCCAGTATCGCTTCCTGATTGGCTTCTGGAGCAAGCTCCCCTTCTGCAAACAGCTTTTGCCCTTTCAAAAAGGACTTGTGCTGGTTCAATCTTGGCTTCTTTAACGCTTTATACAGCGGCACTACGCGGTCCAGACTACAGATAACCAAAGAAGTACCGAGCATGACCAGGAGGGTCACAAACCACCATGAGGAGTACATATTGTGAAAGCCTAGTCCGTAGAAAATCGTTCCCAGTGTTCCATATGATTCCGTATAGAAACGGGCAACGTCTGCTTCAGTCGGAACGGGGACCGGTATGTACATTTGCTGCGGAAAGATGGTTCCGACTGCGGACGCCACCAAAATGACAATAATGATACCGATTGCAATTTTGACCGAAGAAAAAAAGTTCCAGACTCGATCGATTACCTTCGTCTTATTCGTTTGTGAACGTCTTGCCATTCCTTCATAACGCATGTCAGGAAACGATGTCTGCTCGTGGACTTCCACATTCAAAGGCTTCCCGCAAGTCTCACAGAGCAGCGTCCCAACCGGGTTGGTATGACCGCATTCGCATTTTCGCTGATCCATCATTGCTCCTCACTTACGGCAAGATTTTTGTAATTTTCGACTCAATCATCGCTTCATCTAACTGGCCGATAAAAATGTCCTGCACTTCTCCATCTGGGTCGATGAAAAAGGTTGTCGGAATTGGACCGATTCGATACAGCTTTGTAATTTCCGATTGGCGATCGAGCAAAATAGGGAAGTCAATCCCGAACTGCTTCACGAATGGTTCTACGGCAACTGGCGATTCACCGATATTGACACCGACTACAACCAATCCCTTGTCTTTGAACTTCGTATATTGCTCTTGCAGTGCCGGCATTTCTTCTTTACAGGGTTCACACCACGTGCCCCAGAAATTGAGGATAACGCCCTTGCCTTTCAAGCCTTCCAGAGTCACCTCTGGTCCATTCAGTTGCTCCAAGCTGAAATTCGGAGCATCGCTTCCTACTTTCACAGCACCGGGGTCCTTCACAAAGCTGGAATAGAGTGCAAAGACCAGCGCTACAAGCAAAACACCCAATACCGCGATCCTGACATATGTACGATTGCTTTTGTTCATGACGCCTACTCCCATCTACTGCTAATAAATTGCATCGTTTTCCCATTCTATTATAGCGTTCCTAGTTTTTCCGACAGCGCACAACTTATGAACAGATTTTGAACGAATCAATGTTTCGAGCGCGGACTGCGTTGCTTTTGAACCAATCCCCTCTTCAAGCTCTCTACTTCCTCATGAGTAAGCCTGCGAAATTCGCCCGGCTTTAGCCCATCTAAAGTGAGAAACCCTAGACGGATTCGCTCCAATGTCAAAACCGGATGGCCAATCGCCTCACACATTCTGCGCACTTGGCGGTTTCGTCCCTCATGTATCGTCAGTTCTACCAATGCTCTCTGGCTGCTAGACTCTGACGTCAACAATCTGGACTGACCGGGAGAAGTCATGCCGTCTTCCAAACGAATGCCGGTTGCTAGCTTGCGTACTTTTTCCTGACTGGGGATTCCCTTTACCCATGCCCGATACACTTTATCGATTTCATAGCTTGGGTGTGCCAGCCTGTTGGCAAGCTCTCCGTCGTTCGTCAAGAGCAGCAAGCCGGAAGTATCATAATCCAAGCGACCGACTGGATATACCCGTTCTTTTATTCCCTTCAACAGATCGATCACTACTCGTCTGCCGCGCGGGTCTGTGACGCTCGTAATGACACCAGTCGGCTTGTACAGCAGTAGATACACATGCTGCTCCAGCTTAACCTGCTGTCCATTCACCACAATTTTGTCGTTGAGCGGATCGACTTTTATTCCCTGCTCTCGTACGACTTGGCCATTTACCTGCACCTTGCCCTGCGCAATCAATTCTTCACAATGGCGACGAGAGGCGACTCCAGCATGCGCTAATACTTTTTGTAAACGTTCCATCGTTGGTTCACCTCTACAACATCATACCCATTCTTACTAGTGTGGACAAGAAAAAGGGAAAAACTTCCCCATATCCATGAGGAAGTTTTATCAGCCTACACTATTTGGACTTCTTTACGCGAAAATATAGGAGACAATGAGCAGTGAGAATATGACGCCAGCCAGATCCGACCACAAGCCTACCTTTAACGCATAGGCAGAATTCCGAATGCCAACTGCACCAAAATAAACGGTTAGGACATACAGGGTCGTATCTGTGCTCCCTTGCATGGTAGCTGCCAATCTGCCCAAAAAAGAATCGGGACCGTACTGCGCGATCAGATCTGTTGCAATCGCAAGTGAGCCTGTTCCTGTCAACGGACGAAGCAACGCCAACGGAACCAGTTCTTCTGGAAAATGCAGCAGGTCAAGAAGCGGTTTGAGTGCGCGAAGTAATAGATCCAATGCTCCTGACTCCCGAAACATACTCACTGCGACCATCATGGCAATCAGGTGCGGGAGTATCCGAATCGTAGTGGTTAAGCCGCCTTTTGCTCCATCTACAAACGTCTCGTAGACGGGGACTTGTTTCCGCCACCCATACAACAAGACAAAGGCAATCGTAACGGGAATGGCCCAAAGAGAGAGCAGGGATACCCATTGGTACATAAGGACTCCCCCTATCTGTGTCTTCGTATATGCCGATAACGATACATGCGATCAATCAACAGGGCGACAATCGTGGCAGCAAAGGAAGATAACAGCGTAGTACCTACGATTTCTACGGGATTTACGGAGCCATACTGCATGCGGATCGCGATCATCGTCGTAGGAATAATCGTGATGCTCGCTGTATTGATCGCCAGCAGCGTACACATGGCAGCCGAAGCATTTTGCTTGTCTGGATTCAGCTTTTGGAGTTCTTCCATGGCTTTTAGCCCCATTGGCGTTGCTGCATTACCGAGTCCGAGCAGGTTTGCGCTCATATTCGAGAGGATATATCCCATAGCAGGGTGCCCTTTTGGTACATCGGGAAAAAGGACTTGGATGATCGGTGACAATACCCGCGCCAATAGTTCAAGGAGTCCTGACTTTTCTGCAATCCGCATCATTCCCATCCAAAAGGCGAGAACGCTGAGTAGTCCGAGACTAACGGTTACTCCTGTCTTGGCTCCCTCAAACGCTGCTGCATTGATCGCTTCCATCCGTCCCGTCATGGCCGCAACGACAATGCTAATGACAATGAGCCCGAGCCAGATGACATTAAGCACTCCACAGCCCCCCTGACACGATGCCCCAAAACTGCTGCCACATCGAGTGTGAAGCTTGCGGAACGGCTAAAGTCGGCGTATCCACACTAACTAGCAACGGAACCTGCCCAATCATCTTTTCTTTTAAATAGAGTTGAAGAAACCCTGCCAGTTGACCGTTCATCTTCGGTGTTACCGTTGATTCTCCCATAACGACACGCTTGTGAATCCCCTCTGCCTCTGCCGTTTGCAGTGGATACTGAAAAGCGTTTGTTGTGACGAGATGAGTTCCTGCTTCAAGTGTGACTGGCGTGTCAGGCTTTACCTCCTGCCCCTTTTTGACCAGCTCTTTAAGCGGATAATTCGCAAAGCCCCAATCCATCAGCTTGGAGGAGTCGTTCCAGTCATCAGAAGCATTCAGGGTAATCGTCGCCAGCTGC
Source organism: Brevibacillus fortis (assembly GCF_003013395.1). Taxonomy (GTDB): domain Bacteria; phylum Bacillota; class Bacilli; order Brevibacillales; family Brevibacillaceae; genus Brevibacillus; species Brevibacillus fortis. The sequence continues at coordinate 493,703 of NZ_PXZM01000003.1, forward strand.
CTCCCATCCCGTGTGGCAGAAGAAGCCAGACAGCGCTTCGCGAGTTTGGTGTATCCCGTTTTTACGCCATCAGCACCGTTGTATAGGTGTAGCATCTTGTTTTTGTTGAGTAGACGCCGGTCCCACTGTTCACCTTCCCAAGAAATATCCTTGACTTTCGTTGAGACGATTTGACGAAATACCGGATTATGTAAGGCGTAAGCGGACAGCTTTGCCATATCTTCTGGCGTGGAGTAATGCTGGTTACTGTCATCTAAACCGTGCGGATTGGTGAAATTGGTATGCTCCATTCCAATCATTGCAGCCTTTTCATTCATCAAGTAAGTGAATCCAGGCACTGATCCTCCGATATGCGTCGCGATGGTTACTGCTGCGTCATTGCCAGACCGCAGCATCAAACCGTACAGCAGTTCTTCAAGCGTGAGCTTCTCTCCATTTTTCAAGTAGATCGATGAACCTTCTACGCCTACTGCTTGTTGTGGTACCGTTACCTGTGCATCCAATTTGCCCATCTCAATCGCTACGATTGCTGTCATCGTTTTGGTCAGGCTCGCAATCCTCATTTTTTTCGTACCGTTTTTGGAGTAAAGAATCCGCCCACTCTCAACATCGATTAGCGCCGCTCCTTCGGCTGATATGCCAGGTGGAGCGGCAGCAGCTTTTACCACCGCTGCCGGCGTAAGTGCCATCTGTATAAAAAGAAAAACGACGAGTACGCCGGACAGATATTTTCGTATGTTCATAAACGTCCTCCCCATTTGAAAACTTGGACTCACCATTGCCGATAAGGCAAGAGAAAAGCCGTCGTTATACCACGATACACAGGTTTGTACCATAGTATATGGGGACGAGTCGTATGATAGTACGAAAAACTGTCCGAGCTGTAACTAGTCGTTTGTCGGTTCTTCTGCTTTTCCGAATAGCGCTGATGCTTCCAGTCGCGCTTCTTCGATATCAAGATTGACAGGCGGTTCTGGCAAATCCCCCAGTTCCCGTAGACCAAAATGCTCCAAAAATTCTTTGGTGGTCGCGTACAAAATGGGGCGTCCGATCCCCTCTGCTCTCCCCGCTTCGCGAATGAGTTGTTTGGATAAGAGGGTGTTCAGTGCTTTCTCGCATTTAACGCCACGGATTTCTTCAATCTCCGAACGGGTCAGAGGCTGCTTGTAGGCAACAATAGCGAGTGTCTCCAATGCTGCTTGTGACAGCGTTGACTGGCCTGGCGATGTTGCTAGCCGTTCAAAATAGGGCACATGCTCGGGCAGAGTGGTCAGTTGATACGCTTTTGCCACTTCCACGATTTGAATACCGCGTCCTGCCCGGCGGAAGTCAGCTTTCATGTCTTCGATCAAGTCGATGACCTCTTCTTCCGACACCTCAGTGATTTCACTGATTTCTTTGGCATCGATTCCTTCGTCACCCGAGATGAACAGCAAGCCCTCGATTACGCCTTTCAGCTTGTCATAGTCCATCGGTATGGGCTCCTTCCGTTCCGTTTTCACAGATGATGATGTCTTGAAACAATTGATTTTGTACACACGTAATGTGCTTAGCCTTCATGAGCTCAAGCAAGGCGAGAAAGGTTGTTACAATCTCTGTACGCGTCGCCCCTTGGGTAAACAACTCAGAAAATCGAACCATCCCACCGCCACGTACGGCTTGGCGTATCTCCGTCATCCGATCCTTAATGGAGATTTCGTCGCGCGACACCGTGGTCATCGGTTCTTTTTCTTTTGTTTTCTTTACCAATTTTTCCAGCGCGTTGATCAAATCGTATAGGGTCACATTCGTCACAGTATGATCCTCTTCACGCGCATAAGGAGACAAATTTTCTGCGGGCCGCGTAAAAACTTGATTACGGCCGATTTCCATTTCTCGTAGGTTCTCGGCAAGCATCTTATAGCGCTTGTACTCCAACAGACGCGCAACCAGTTCTTCACGCGGGTCTATCTCATCTACATCCATATCGAGGAACTGCTGAAAGACATGCTCCTCCTTTTTGGGTAACAGCATCTTGCTTTTAATAGAGAGGAGCGTAGCCGCCATGACTACGAACTCACTGGCCACATCCAGTTGGAGCTCTTGCATCTTGTCAATCGTCGCGAGGTATTGCTCCGTAATTTCCGCTATCGGTATGTCGTAGATGTCCACCTCAGCCTTGTCGATCAGATGGAGCAACAAATCGAGTGGTCCCTCAAAGGAATCAAGTTTGATGCTGTAAGCCAAAAGTCGTCCCTCGTTTCCGTTAGATGAACACTTTCAAGATATTAATTGCCATCTGTTCAACCCATGTCAGAGCAATCTCATGGGGAACTCCAAAGATTATCGTGCGGACACCTGGGATAAAAATTAGTAATAGAAGAATCCAAGGTCCGTAGACTTCATAATTATAAAACTTTCCATCCCAACTGCGAGGAGACAAGAATCTCAGTATCTTGTAACCGTCCAATGGCGGAATCGGTAAAAGGTTGAAAATGAAAAGAGCTGTATTGATCCAGACAGAAAATATTAATGTCCATTTAATTGCATAAGCTACTTTTTCATGCATTCCCACCAGTACACCGGAACCATCCACAAGGAATAACACGACGCAAAACAATACTGCGAGTATCAGGTTAATTAATGGACCCGCAAACGAAACATAGACGATACCTAAACGCTTGTTCCCGCGAAAATGAAGAGGATTGATCGGCACCGGCTTCGCCCAACCAAACGGACCAAACAGGATGAGAATCAAACCAAACGGATCAATATGCGGGATGGGATTTAATGTTAAACGGCCTTCCGATTTCGCCGTATTGTCACCCAGCTTCCAAGCGACAAAGGCATGCGCCCATTCATGCAAAGTAAAAGCGATAACGAACGCAATCATGCGAAACGGTACCGTTTTCCAATCAAAATGAAAAAGATCCATTGCTTCCTCCAATCATCCGCGTTCAAAAAGTCATCTTTTTGAACAACTCCTGATAAAAATCGTCTATCTTCTAGCATACCAGCAGATAGATAGGCTTACAACCCCATTTCAGCTGGACCCAGCATGCATCCTATCGAAAAAACACCGACAAGGTTTCCCTCATCGGTGTTCATTTCACTACTATTATCCTACTTTTACTGTACCCATTTTATCGCCTTGTTTGATTGCATCAATGTGTTCCAGACCGGAAGTGACGCGACCAAATACTGTATGTACGCCATCGAGGTGAGGGAAAGCATCATACAAGATGAAGAATTGGCTTCCGCCTGTGTCTTTTCCTGCGTGTGCCATGGACAGGTAACCGCGCAGATGCTTGTGTGGGTTTCCTTTTGTTTCACATTTGATTGTGTAACCTGGGCCACCTGTACCTGTTCCGTAAGGACAACCGCCTTGTGCTACGAAGCCAGGGATAACACGGTGGAAGGACAGACCGTTGTAGAAGCCTTCGTTAGCCAATTTCTCAAAGTTTCCTACTGTGCCCGGAGCTTCTTGATCGAACAGCTCCAACTCGATTTGGTTACCATTTTCCATGGTGATGAGCGCTTTTTTCATATGTTGAACCTCCATACCTTGTAAAGTTAACGTACCCATTCTACCATGGAGAACGGTTGACGTCCAATTTATCCCTCCATGCACATCTGCTCTTCGCCAGGTAACTCACAGTCGGTAATAAAAACAGTCCCCGACTGCGCTTTTGCCACCCTTTTTACGTACGCTGCCCTCTCCGCAACTTGTTCCGCACTGGTGTACTTCCCTGCATAAAGGACGACACCTGCCATCGACATCGAGAGCTCCTGACCGTCACCCATTCTACGCTTTTCATAAATGTCCGAAAAATACGGCGTAAAAGCATCCATAATAAACAAGGCAACGTCATTCGCACATTGCACTGTTGTAATCAGGATAAAATCATCTCCGCCAATATGACCAATGAAGTCTGAGCCGCTTCCGTACCATTTCGAAGCTTCCCGCAACAAGTTCGCGGTTCGAACGATAATCTGATCCCCCACTTCGAACCCGTAGTGGTCGTTAAACCATTTGAAACGGTCGAGATCACAGTAGATGACCACATGATGATGATTCTGTTTCAGCCGTTGATTCAATTCCCTTTCAATCTGCACATTCCCCGGCAAACCTGTCAACGGATTGGCGGAGCTCGCCATCTCGAGTTTGATGGAAGCCATTTTGTCCAACAGCTTCTGCACCGTAACGATACCGATGTACTCGCCATGCTCGTCAATTATTATGACTACATCATACAAATGATAGGCGTCTCTTGCCATCGCTCGCTTCGCTACCTCATCCAGCTTGTCGTCTTTGGTAGCTTTGAGTGGGTTGGTATTCATGATTTGAGAAACAGGCCTTTCATAATACAGCGCGATTCCGTATTGACCGCCGAGAATTTGATACAAAGAAAAACGCATGACAAGTCCAACCGGTATGCCGTGCTCCAGCACAACCACACTTTCAATTCGTTGATTTTGTTCGAAAATTTCATGGATGCGTCTTACTTTCACGTGCTTTTCCACACTGATTGTCTTCGCCAAGATTTCGGTCATAGCCGGAGTGGACAGCCTTGGTTCTGCTTCTTTTTCTATCCGCCTTTCCATCGTAAACCGCAGAAAGTTCATAGCCGTCCCACATAGCTGTGCCATCCCTTTGTCCGGCTTTCCTAAATAGTAACCCTGTCCATAGATGACACCGACGTCCATGAGCGTTTCCAGCTCTCGCTCCGTCTCGATCCCTTCTGCTATGATTTTGCAGTTCACTTTGTCAGCAAAGGAAACAAACGTCTCCAACAACGCCTGCTTAATCGGATCGACATCGATATTGCGGATCAATGACATATCGAGCTTAATAAAGTCTGGGTAAATTTCTGTAATCGATTCCAAGCTGGAATACCCTGCTCCCGCATCATCTACGGCAATCATATAGCCCTGCTTGCGGTATTCCTCGATGATTTTTCGAAAGGCAGCGTAATTTGTAATCGCGTGGCGCTCTGTAATCTCAAAGACAATGTTTTGTGGCGTCAGCTCATACTCTGCCAAAAGCAACTGGACTTTTCCACGCAATAAAAACGGATCGTCAATCGCCCGTGGGTCCAGATTGATGAATAGTTTTTCATGCGGCTTCAGGTAGCGCATATGCTCCAATGCTCGTTTGCGACATATGTGCTCCAAACGAAAAACAGTATCCGTCTCCTGCGCATAATTGAATAAGGCAGCGGGAGTTGCAAAGAGACTGTTGACCGGTCCTCGCGCCAGTGCCTCCCATCCCAAAGCTTCGCCATTTGGCAAATGAATAATCGGCATGAAATGCATCTGAACGTTTTCTTCTGCAAGCAGCTTGTGAAATTGTCTGATATGCGCATATTTTTCAGAGGTAATCCCATACTTAGCCATATGAACAGCATGTTTGACAGAGGTATACATCTCTTTCACGATATCTTCTCCGATGATTTCCGCATAGCCGATATGGACGCGAAGCTCCTCGCGATTGACGAAGCTCACTTGTCGATTTAGCTGTCGTTCAGCTAACTCCTGAAAATGAATCGATAGCATTTGACAGTCTTCCTCGCTCATCATTTTCGAAAAGGACGTGTAGATCGCAAAATCATCTCCCCACAGTTTTTGAATCGCGATGATTCTCCCTTTGATTTCAAATGCTTGACGAGCTACAGCTGGCAAAATAGTTTCAAATATATGAAGAACTCTCTTGGCACTCGTATCACCGTAGCGATGCTCTACCTCAGTCAGCTTGACGATATCTATATAAAAAAGGACGACTTTCTTCTCTCTATCCAATTCCTGCCGAATCATCGCCTTCATCCATTGGCGTTTGTCCAAGGAAAAATAGGGTATTCGTCGAAATCGCTTCATAAGAGTCGACAACATGATGAATCGCTCCCCCTCACCCTTTCATTATGCCGAGAAAACATTAAGCAATCATGAATGGCAGATGAAGGAAATACAAAACCTTCCCAAACAATCGGGAAGGTTTGTGGAGTTTTTATGAAGTTTAGCGCATAAGCTGCGCGCGTTTTGGCAAAACATCGTGACCGACTACTTCTGCGTACGTCTCGCGTCTTACGACCACTTCTGCTTCTCCGTCTTTTACGAATACAACAGCAGGACGAGCAATCCGGTTGTAGTTATTCGCCATCGAATAACCATATGCCCCTGTGCTTGGGACTGCGAGAATATCGCCCGCTTGCGCTTCTGGCAGCTTCACATCCCAGATGAGCATATCACCTGACTCGCAGCACTTCCCGGCAATGGAAACAACTTCTGTAGCAGGTGCATTCATTTTGTTCGCAATCGCTGCTTCATATTGTGCATCGTACAAAGCTGGTCGCAGATTGTCTGTCATTCCACCATCGACCGCAATATATTTCCGGACATTTGGAATGTTCTTTTGCGATCCAATTCGGTACAAGGTAGTCCCTGCATCCCCTATAATACTCCGACCTGGCTCGATCCAAATCTCAGGCAGCGGAATCGCAAGCGCTGTGAGTTCTTGGCGAACAATATCTGTAATGGCTTTGATATACGTTTCCGCGGGCTGCGGTGTATCGCCTTCTACATACCGAATACCGAAGCCGCCTCCTACATTCAGTACTTCCGGCAGGAATCCAAGCTTTCCTTTTGCTTCACCCAACAGTTCTGTCAATCGTTTGACAGCGACGAGGAAGCCTTCTGTTTCAAATATTTGTGAGCCAATATGGCTATGAACCCCTAATAAATGGAGATGATCGCTTTCGTGAGAAAACTGAATCGCCTCAAGAGCCTGGCCGTTTTGCACGTCAAAGCCAAACTTGGAGTCGATCTGCCCTGTTGAAATGTACTCATGCGTATGAGCTTCTACACCCGGTGTGACACGCAGGAGTACGAAGACTTTTTCGTTCCGCTCTTCGGCCAATTGCGCCAAAATGTGCAACTCATAAAAGTTATCCACTACGAAACAGCCGATTTTGGCGTCAAGCGCCATGATTAACTCATCATGAGATTTGTTGTTGCCATGAAAATGGATGCGCTCTACGGGGAATCCAGCTTGCAGGGCCGTATACAATTCGCCGCCAGATACTACATCGAGTGACAAGCCTTCTTCTTCAACCAGCTTGCACATTGCCATCGTGCAAAAAGCTTTGCTCGCATAAGCAACCTGGAAGGAAAAACCTGTATTGTGAAATGCATGAACAAATTCCCGGCATTTGGTGCGAATTTGTTGTTCGTCATACACATATAAAGGTGTTCCATAAGTTGTAGCTAGCTGTGTCGTATCACAGCCTCCGATCTCCAGGTTTCCTTGTTCATTCACTCGACTTGTCCCGTGTAAGTACATGTTTCGTTTCCTCCCCAGTTCATTCGCACCGATGATGTATATAGACAAAATTTTATAGAGAAAGGCAACCAACGAGGAACGTCAGTTGCCATACAGAAACTTTTGTTCGTAAGGCTTTCCTACAATTTACTACAAGGTTGTGCGTTTGACAATGGGTGAAGCCATCCGTTTTCAGAATATTATTGCCGAGAGGAATTTTGCGCGCGAACGATACTCGGCCTGTTATTTTTGCTTGGCACAGCCAGCCGTACCACAATATCCTTCATCCCTTTGTAGTTGAAGGGAATGAACGGCCATAAGTAAGGCGTATTGAGCGAACGTGTGGAAGCCAAGAAAATCAGGACGAGCGTTAGTCCGATCATCAATCCCGGTGTAGAGAAAAAGCCTACCATGAGAATCAGAAACAAGCGAATAAGTCGATTAGCCAAGCTCAACTCATAACTGGGCGTTGCATACATCCCGATTGCTGCAACTGCCAAATACAAGATAACCTCGGGTGCAAGGAGTCCTACCTTGATCGCCACATCCCCAACAAGAATGGCGGCTAATAAACCAACGGCAATCGAGAGGGGTGCCGGCGTATGAATAGCGGCCATCCGCATCAAGTCCAGACCGATCTCAGCGATCAAAAATTGTGCCAAAATAGGAATGCTGCCCATCTTTTTGATCCCTAGGAAGTGAAGTGGCTCCGGTATCATGGAAGGGTGCATGACCAAAAGCAGCCAGATCGGCAATACAAAAACGGAAGCAAAAATCCCCAAAAAACGAACCCAGCGCAGATAAGCTCCGATTACCGGTGTTTGTCGATACTCCTCCGCATGCTGTACATGATGAAAATAAGTAGCGGGTGTGATCATGACACTCGGTGAAGTATCCACATAAATCAGTACGTGACCTTCCAATAGATGTACAGCAGCCACATCGGGGCGCTCTGTATATCGTACCAAAGGGAACGGATTCATCGTCTTTCCGATGATAAATTCTTCGACGGTTTTTTCCGCCATCGGTATCCCGTCAATTTGGATGTTTTGTAGTCGCTCCTTTAACGTTTGGACCAGCTCTTCATTCGCTACATCATGCAAGTATGCAACCGCGACATCTGTCTTCGTACGCTCCCCAATCTGCATGATTTCAAAGCGGAGCCGTTCATCACGTATTCTTCGACGAGTAAGAGCCGTATTAGTTACGAGTACTTCTGTAAAACCGTCATGCGCGCCACGAACGATTCGCTCCGTATCTGGCTCTTGTGGGGAGCGATTCGGCAGGATTTTGGCATCGATAATAATGGCGTGAGGAGATCGGTCAATAATAAGCCCTACTTGACCGACGAGCAATTTATCCATAAATTCGTCAGTCGTTTCCACCTTACTAAGTTGGAAGAAAGGGATGAACTTATGAAACAATTGGTCGAAAGCGTTATCAGCCAGATCACGCTCACGCACATCGTTTAGCTCACGCATGATTTGCGAAATAAGCAAGCTTTCGGCGAAGCCATTTATGTAATACAACAACATTCGTGTATGACCCACATAAAAATCATGGACCCCGATATCAAAACTCTTGCCAACACCAAGCCTGTCGTTCAAATACTTCTGGTTCTCTTCAAGATAAGTCGAAATGGGATGCCGTTTTTCCGTGACCTGTGCCATAAGAGCCGCTCCTTTCCATTATCCATTGCACTGCTCTTGTTGTGATGGGACAACCATTTTGCAAGCTATCCCTACCTTCCATCTTCCCTATATCTCCAATGCCTATGACATTCGGTACATGCAAGGAATTCAAGATGTCTACGGTATCTCCATAAATATGATGCTGAAGCTGCTCGTCTGCGTACCCGTCCTTATCCACGGCTTCTTCTACAATTTGTCCTTGATTGTTTACGGAATAAGCAACAGTCGCACCCTTGACCCAGCGTGTATTCGAGGCTACTGCAATCGCACCGATTACTTCGATATCAGGATGCTTCACCACGTATTCGAGTGCTCTCTCCCCTCTACCCTTGCCGTAATCTCCGTTGTCATCGAACATGACAATTACAGGATCATATGGTGTCATTTTAATGAGTTCGACCATCTGATTGCCTCGTAATGGAGTCGGATTCCCGGCAGACAGCGATATACATCGACCACCAAATTGCTTGGCGACACTCTCGATAACTTTTTGGGCAATATGATCTCCGTCTGTCACCACTATAACTTTCCGGCGTACTGTGTCCATGCTGGGTCACCGCCTTTTACTGCCTGGACTTACCCTTTGGGTTTAAAGACGAGAGAGGCAAAAAATCCGAATGCAATCGCAGCCGATATACCCGCACTCGTGACCTCAAAAATCCCGGTTGCCACACCGATGAACCCATGTTGTTCAGCCTCGCTGATGGCTCCATGGTACAAAGAATGACCGAAGCTCGTAATCGGTACAGTCGCACCTGCGCCTGCGAAATCAATAAACTTGTCATACACGCCGATAAAATCGAGAAATACTCCTGCCACGACCAGCGTACTCATGACATGAGCAGGCGTTAGCTTGCCAACATCCAGAAGGAGCTGACCTACTACACAAACCAATCCCCCTACGACAAAAGCAATCAGGTACTCCATCATTTTCCTCCTTCAAGTGCAACCGCATGGGCGATGCACGGTATCGAATTGCCCTGCTGATAGCTTACCGGGCTTAAGAGAGCTCCCGTGGCGCAGACCAACACGTTTTTCAGTATTCCACGGTTGAGTTGATCCAAAATGTAGCTATACGTGACCACTGCACTGCTGGCACAACCGCTCCCGCCTGCAAATACATCCTGATCGGGGGAGTAAATCATCAATCCGCAATCATTGTAGACTTGATCCATGTCGTATCCTTCTGTCAACATGAGCTCCTTTAGAATCGGAAACCCGACAGCTGCCAGGTCGCCAGTCACGATCAAATCATAGAACTGTGGAGAGCGCCCCGTATCTTGAAAATGCGTTTGGATCGTCGAGACAGCTGCTGGCGCCATGGCCGTTCCCATGTCAAACGGGTCTTTAATCCCCATATCCACTACTTTTCCCATCGTTGCATACGTAATGCGCGGACCACTTCCCCCTATCCCGACCAATCCCGCACCGGCTCCTGTCACTGTCCACTGGGCGCTTGGCGGCTTTTGGCCCCCATATTCCGTAGGATAACGATACTGCCTTTCCGCTGTGGCATTGTGGCTGCTGCAAGCAGCAATCGCCTTGTTGGCGTAGCCTGCGTTTACCAAAGCCGCAGCATTTGCCAGTGTAAGCATCGAGGTAGAACAAGCTCCATACATGCCCAGAAGCGGAATCGTCAGCTTTTCTGCTGTAAAGTTGGTGGTGATGTTCTGATTCAACAGGTCACCAGCAAGAATGATATCCACATCCTTGCCCGTGATCCCTGCCTTTTGCAGCAAGGTGTTGACTGCATCCTCCATCAACTGGCGTTCGGCGTCTTCCCATGTCTGTTGGCCTGCATACATATCGTCGTGGATCTTATCAAACAAGTGCGCCAGTGGTCCTTCTCCTTCTTTTGGTCCCACAGCAACTGCCGAGCATTGCAGGCGAACATTTTGATCGAAGTGCCAGGTTTGCCGATTGACTCGTTTCACTGGTTGATTGTTTGACACCGACAGCCCTCCCTTAGAAAAACATGTTGATCAGGCTCTTTAATATTCCCGCAATGAAAGCAGCAACAACCCCAAATACAATGACCGCACCAGCAAGCTTAAACATATTTCCCCCAACGCCGAGCACAAACCCTTCGCTCCGATGTTCGATGGCAGCAGAAGCGATCGAGTTGGCAAAGCCTGTAACAGGCACCGCTGATCCTGCTCCGGCATACTGCCCGATATTGTCATACACACCAAGCCCAGTCAGCAAAACGGATAGAAAGATGAGCGTCGCAACGGTCGGATTGCTTGCCGTTTTCTCCGTAAATCCGAAGAACGTAATATACATATTTTGAATGGCCTGACCCAACAAACATATGGTCCCTCCTACCCAGAAAGCACGAAACGAGTTAAGCAGAACATTTCGTTTGGGCTGGAACTTGGAAGCCTGCTGTTGATACAGTTGTTTGGTCATCTGCATCGATCCGGGGGCTTTGGATTTGGATTTTGTTTTGGTTGCCATGCCCTTTCACTCCCTTTGTAAGCTTTCTTCCTATATCCTTCCTTTTTCTAAAGTTGCCTATGAATAGTGGTATTTACCATTTCACAGATGGAGCAGCCATTGCAGTAAGGAACCCGTCACTTTTCCCAAAACCACCGCCATCAACAGAAAGAGAAGACTGCCATCCATGTGGATTCGCTTCGCCAATATCGGAAAGACATTCAGTACCTCAGTCAAGCCTGCGGCAAGTGTCCCCACAAATATCCCTGCAAATATTCCGTAAATCGAAGAAACGATAACGGGCAAACGAGCACCCCAGTGAAAAAAATCAATAAACGTAAAAAAAAGCGCTCCTGCCACTAGAGCCCATTCCAGCGAGCGGATATACCGATGAGCATTCGTTAATTGCGTCAACCTTGGAATAATATCCAGAACGGTAATAAACGCGACCAGCCCACTCCCTACTGCAAGTCCTCCACCCAGCCCGATTAATATAAGCAACAAGCACTGGATGACGCTCATTTCTTCGTCCGCTGGTTTTCCTTATTTTCATTTTGTAAGTAGTATTGATCCAGGTTTTGCTGGTACATAAACAATTCAACTTCTAACGGACTAGGTTCTTCGTTGATTTTTTTCTGGAAGATATGGTTAAAAAACAGGATCATCCCCAAGCCGATCCCGATGGAGTAAGGGATTTGCATCCACAAAGGCTGATAACTTTTTTCACCTGTTATCAAATAGTAGATTCGTTCGTGAACCTGCATCATGCTGACATCGGTATGGAAATTCATGATCGCCAAGCCTGAGCCAATGAACAACAGAAGCCACACCATCGCCACCAAAATCGGGTTCGATTTCTTTCGTGAATTGAGTACTTCCACTATAATTTGAGGAGCACCCTGGACGTCCAGTTCCACGTCGGGATAGACAGAACGCAGCCTTTTAATCACCTGCATAATATCGATAATGATCAAATTCCCATCCGTTGGCTTTGTCTGGTAAATGGGCATCCGCTTTAACGCTTCCTCGCGCTCTCCATCCCAGAAAAGCTGGCAGATGTCCCCAAGCGTGATCATTGCTTGTGGCTGTACGGCCAATCGCTTTCGCAGGCGCAGAAACAACGCGTCTTTCATGGTACCTTCCCCTTCCATCACATACCTGATTATTCGCTAGTATGTGCCGAGCCATAAAACCCATGCAAATAAACGGAAATGATCGTTTATTTGCTGACCGCAAGCGGTCACATTCTGTTTAATGAAAAACGTCGAGTCGTTTTTCACAAAACAAAACACCCCAGCCACGTAGTGACCGGAGTGTTTGCATCAGTTAATGTTCAATTTGCTCTTTGATCGTTTGTAAAATGCGCTTCTCTAGGCGCGATACCTGCACTTGCGAGATTCCCAGCCTCTCTGCTACTTCCGACTGCGTCTGATCCTTGTAGTAACGCAGGTAGACGATGAGTTGTTCCCGCTCGCTCAATCGACTGATCGCATCCTTGAGGGCGATTTTTTCAAACCATTTGTTGACCCCTTCATCCGCAATCTGATCGATCAAAGTAATGGGGTCCCCATCATTTTCGAAAACCGTTTCATGGATGGAAGAGGGCGCCCGATTCGCTTCCTGCGCAAACACGACTTCTTCTGGCGTAATCCCCACCACGTCCGCAACCTCAGCAATCGTGGGTGCGCGACCGAATTGCTTGTACAGCTCATCCTTTGTTCGTCGTACCTTATTGGCTGTTTCTTTGAGTGATCGACTTACCTTAACTGTACCGTCATCGCGTAAGAAGCGCTGAATTTCTCCAATAATCATCGGAACAGCATAGGTTGAGAATCGAACATCATAGGAGAGATCAAACTTGTCTACGGCTTTCAAGAGGCCAATACAACCGATCTGAAACAAATCATCCGCTTCGTATCCACGGTTGATAAAGCGCTGGACGACGGACCAGACCAGCCGAATATTGCTGTTGACGAGAAGCTCTCTTGCCTCAGTGTCCCCAGCCTGACTTTTGGCAATTAGCTCTTTTACTTGGTCATTGGTCAGAAATGGTTGACTCGCGTTTTTGATATCGGCACCCATAGGCACTACCCCTAATTTTGCAAGGCGTTGGCAAACGCCAGGCGTTTGGTGAGGCGCACAGTTGTTCCTTTACCCACAACCGTTGCCACTTCCAAAGAATCCATGAAATTCTCCATAATCGTAAAGCCCATTCCAGAACGCTCAAGCTCCGGTTTCGTCGTATAGAGCGGCTGCATGGCCTGCTCCACATTCTCAATACCTCGTCCATTGTCTTCCACGATCAGATCAATGCTGTCCTCTTGAATTCGCACAGAAATCTGTACCACACCCTCAGGATTTTCGTCATAACCATGAATAATGGCATTCGTAACAGCCTCGGATATAACGGTCTTGATTTCTTCTAGTTCGTCCATCGTAATATCGAGTTGCGAAATGAAGGCTGCGACTGCTACACGTGCGAATGCTTCATTTTGGCTCAATGCTGCAAACGACACTGACATAAAGTTACGCTGTACCATCATTACGCCACCCCCAGAACATGCAAAGCATCCGCTTCGTTTTCGCGAAACTTGATCACCTTGAATAACCCGGACATCTCAAATATTCGATAGATCGTAGGATTGATCGAGCAGACGTACATTTCTCCAGAGCGGGCAGAAATCTGCTTGTATCTTCCCAAAATAACTCCGATACCAGAGCTGTCCATAAACGTCAGATCAGCCAGACTCAGTACAATATGGCGTATAGTAGAGGTACGCAAAAGGTCATCCGCCTTCTTACGCAACTCCTCTGCCGTATGATGATCCAGCTCCCCCTGCAAACGGATCACCAGCACGTCCTGCCGTGTCTCCATCGCAACTCGTAAACTCATAGCTGACACACTCCTTCTCCCTTGATAGAAACTCTCTTTCTTCCTCGAGGAAACCAATTCCTGCCAGCCGACAAAAGAACAAAAAAATCGAGCAGCCGCGCCATTCCATTCGGGGCAACTCGATTCTTTTCGCGCTCATGCTGTCTGTCAGTAGCTTATCAAAACGCTCTTGGTGGTTCGCTTGAGAATCTCCCACATGTTGGCTTTATCTACCTGATCTTCTGGGAACAGATCGATTCGGTTTACTTCCTTGCCATCTTTTGTTCGGATGAAAATGTGGCCGATTACTTGGTCCTTTGCTATTGGTGCATGAACCGCCTCATTGATGACAATTTCCTTCTGGAAGGTATCAGCTGATTCTCCTTTTTTCATCAACAAGCTTACTGCATGTGGTGTCACCGCATTAATTTGTGGTTTCTGACCTTTATCCACAACGAGTGCGCGCACAGCTTCTCCCTTTTTGTACATCGGCATCACTTGAAAGTGTGTGAATGCATAATTGAACATGGTCGAAACCTCATTGTTGCGCGTTTTTACATCTGGCTCACCCATGACGACTGCAATAACACGCATGTTGTTGCGTTTGGCAGTCGCTGTTAAACAGTATTTCGCTTCCCCTGTGTATCCTGTTTTCAAACCGTCCACACCCTCATAAAAACGCACCAGCTTGTTCGTATTAACAAGCCAGAAGGGGCTCTCCGTATCTTTGCGCAAGTAGTCTTGGTACGTACCAGTGAACTTCGTGATGCCTTCGTGCTTTAAGAGTTCGCGTGACATAATCGCAATGTCTACCGCCGATGAATAGTGATTCGCGGCAGGAAGTCCATTGGAGTTGACAAAATGCGTATTTTTCATTCCCAGCTGCTGTGCGCGTTCATTCATTCGCGCAACAAAACTCTCTTCTGTCCCAGCCAAATGCTCAGCCATCGCTACTGAGGCATCATTTCCAGAAGCAATCGCAATCCCTTTCAGCATGTCCTCTACCGTCATTTCTTCACCGGGCTGTAAAAAAATTTGCGACCCGCCCATCGATGCTGCTCTTTCACTCGTACGAACCTTATCGGTAAGCTTAAGCTCTCCCCGCTCCACCGCTTCCATGATCAAAAGCATGGTCATTACTTTGGTGATACTCGCGGGTGGCATTTTTTCATTTGCGTTCTTTTCATACAAGACAGTTCCCGTATCCGCTTCAATCATCACCGCGGATGACGCTAGTGGGGCAAAATGATTATCGCCCTTTTGCTGTCCAGCCTTTTCTTTGGCAACAGCCATCGGAGAAAAGATGGTGAAGCACATAACAAAGCATAGAGCGAGATATCCATTCCGTTTCATAGCAGTCTCTTCCCTCCATTCATGGTTTTATTCTCACCATCACGAAAGGAAAATATTCACACAAAAACGGCAAGATTATCTTCTCGAAAGCACATCCGGTTTCACGAAAAAGAGTCCCTTCCGCAGCTTGCAGAAGGGACTCTACCTTAAATGACGAAGCGGCTCACATTTTGAGTTAGCTCGTCCGCCATTTTTTTCAATTGTTCCACGTTTTCATTAATGCGTGCAATCGAATTCAATTGCTCGTCAACTGTCTCTACCACACCTGAAATGGATTCACTAATTTCATCCGACATGGTGGCAAGACGCTGCATGGAGTTCGTCACAACCTGATTACCTGCCGCCATCTCTTCCGAGGTTGCCGTCATCGATTCGCTTTGCTCTGCAGCCGATTGAATCTCTCCCACGATATTTTGGAAAGCAGTACCCACAGACTCGACAGACTGCAAGCCTCCACTCACCATTGTAACGATCTCATCCATATGCTTGCTCATATCCATTGCCTCATCATTGATCGAATGTGCAATGGACGCGATACGCTCAGAGAAGGAGCTGCTTTCTTCTGCGAGTTTACGAACTTCGCTTGCTACAACCGAGAATCCTCGACCAGCATCTCCAGCACGGGCAGCCTCAATGGCTGCATTCAGCGCCAACAAATTCGTCTGCGATGCAATACTCGTAATCATTTCGACGATGCTCGTAATTTCACGAGCCCGCTCACGAAGGCTGTGCATTTGCCCTGCTGTACGCTCTACCTCACTTGTGGCACGTCGTACCGTATTGATTACGTTCTCCACTAGCTCCATTCCGCCTTGCGCTCTCTCAAACGTACGGGTCGTAGCAACCGATGTAGATTCGGCAGCCACAGCCACCTGTTCAACACCTTCCGATATTTCAGAGACGGTATTGGCCGTTGCTTGCACTTCATTCGTCTGCGTAGAGACGCGTTGCGCGATCGTAGAGATATTATCCGTAATGACGTTAATGGCTCCTTTATTTTCTTGCGCAAACAATGTCAGCTCATCTGTCGCTACGTTCAGTTGTGTAGCTTGTCCCTGTACAAGGGCAATCAGCTTACGAAGTTCAGCCGCCATGTCATTCATTTTGCGGCCAACCATAGCCAACTCATCATTGCCGTTAACCTTTACGTTAATATTAAAATGTCCGGCGCCGATTTGATCCATATCGCGTGCTATCGCGAACAGAGACAGTCGAATCCGCTTCGCAAACCACCAGATCGCCCAAACCGAGAGTCCGATGATCGGCAAGCTGAAGAGCACGAAGTACAGCCACATTCCATCCACTTCACCATACACTTCGTCGGTTCCCGTGGACAAAACCACATTCCATTTCAACATCGGGATCGGTGCGAATGCTGCAAACGAATCAATACCATGATCCGAGTACAGTAAGCTGTTGCTTGTCTCATGCTGCATCAGGGATAGCATCTTTTCATAATCTTTATCCCCTGCCAGCACGAGCTTGTTGTTATTATTCGGATTTTGATGGGCCACAACCAAACCATCTTGTCGAACGACAAATGCATAGCCATTTTCCATGAAAGAGATCTCAGGAATCTTTTGAATCATTTGGTCAATCGTAAAGCCAACAACGAACAACCGGCTCGTATCATCGGCTTTTTCCCCTATGGGTGTCGCAATATAAAGAAAACTCTTGTTGCTTCCTTCAACGATTTCTTCATCAGAAATGACCAAGGATTTCGTGGTTAGCGCTCTTTGGAAGTACTGCTTTTGCTTGAAGTCAATCTCATTCGTCCCGGTCAAGGAATACAGGGATTTCCCGGTAGCCGTGTCAATCAAATAGATTCTGGATACTTCTTTATGTGCTTGGCGCAATAAAGTAAACTGCTCCATGATAAGCGGCTGCAGGTCTGTCATCATCACACGTTTGGTTCCCGCCGATTTGGTGGAGTTCACAATCGCCTTAATGTCATCTTCTATGCTATTCGCATGCTGGTCAGCCAGCATTTTCGCCTGGTTTGAGGTGATGCTAAACAACGTTGATTTCGAAAAGGAAAGGGCTATGTATTGCAAAGAACCGATGATAATAAGTACAAGGATTAGACCAAACACAATCATTTTTGTTGCAAGAGATCCTTTAAGCTTTTCCGATGCTACTTGGCTTGTTACATTTACTTTTTGTATGAGATTCGAAAATGCCTCCTTTTTTTTCCATCGTGGCGACAAAAATTTACTCATGCTGCTTGCCCCCTTTTCCACTCCTACAATTTTCCAGTGTAGAACTCCGAAAAAATACCCCTGAAAAAAAACTTCCTCTGGGTAACAATACCCATTTTTTTCAGAGGTAAAACCTCCCTTATGAAGGGAAACGAGTTCCGGGCTGCACGAGTAGCCTCGGAACTCGTTATTTGTAGTTGATTTAGTTATACAAATGACAGGCTGCGAAATGCCCTGGCTCTACTTCTTTCCATACAGGTACGGATGCAGCGCATTCCGGCATCGCTTTCGGGCAACGCGTACGGAAATGGCAACCGCTTGGTGGATTCATAGGGCTAGGTACATCTCCTTGCAATACAATGCGCTCACGGTTACGCTCAATTTCTGGGTCTGGAATCGGAATCGCCGACAACAGCGCTTGAGTATACGGGTGGAGCGGCTTTTCATACAAAGCATCACTTTCTGCCAGCTCAACCATTTTACCCAGGTACATAACCGCTACACGGTCGGAAATGTATTTTACCATGGACAAGTCATGGGCAATGAACATGTAAGTCAGACCCATTTTTTCTTGCAGTTGTTCAAGCAGGTTTACAACCTGTGCTTGTACGGATACGTCCAGAGCAGAGATCGGCTCGTCACACACGATGAATTTTGGCTCTACTGCCAATGCACGGGCAATTCCGATACGTTGGCGCTGACCACCAGAAAACTCGTGTGGGAAACGGTTCATATGCTCAGGATTCAAGCTTACCAAGGCAAGGAGCTCCTGGATGCGCTCTTTGCGCTTTTGACCAGTCGCCAGGCCATGAATATCCAGCGCCTCGCCAATGATGTCCCCAACTGTCATACGCGGATTCAAGGATGCGTATGGGTCTTGGAAAATCATCTGCATGTTGCGGCGCATCGCCTTCATTTCCTGCTGGTTCAAATTCATGATGCTCTTACCTTCAAACAGGACGTCCCCTTCAGTCGCATCATACAGTCGCAAGATGGTACGACCGGCAGTGGACTTTCCACAGCCTGACTCTCCTACTACGCCCAATGTTTCTCCGCGTTTGATCTCAAACGAGATATCATTCACAGCTTTCAGAGTATTATCGCCAATCGAAAAGAACTTTTTGAGATTACGTACTTCAATCAAATTTTCACGATTATCCACTGATATCCCTCCTTCTACGCACGGTTCTGAGCAAGCGGATGCTGAAGCCAACAAGCTGCTCGCTGAGTCGTGCTGATGTCGTTCAGCTCAGGATCGATCTCTTGGCACACACGCATCGCTGATTCGCAACGCGCGGTGAATCCACAGCCAGCTGGCGGACGCAGAAGGTCTGGCGGTGTACCAAAAATCGGTGTCAGTGGCTCGTCACGGTTCAAGTCAAGACGTGGTACCGAGCGAAGCAAGCCTTTGGTGTAAGGGTGTTGCGGATTGTAGAAAATATCGTCAACTGTTCCAGTCTCGATCACTTTCCCTGCGTACATAACAATTACGCGTTCACACATCTCAGCAACAACACCAAGGTCATGTGTGATCAAGATAATGGAAGTGCCCGTTTTCTTTTGCAAATCTTTCATCAGGTCCAAAATTTGCGCCTGAATCGTTACATCCAAAGCTGTCGTCGGCTCATCCGCGATCAACAGCTTCGGCGAACAGGCGAGAGCGATTGCGATCATTGCACGTTGACGCATACCGCCAGAGAACTCGTGTGGATATTGCTCCACACGTTTCTCAGGTTGCGGAATACCAACCATAGTCAACAGCTCAATGGCACGATCACGTGCTGCAGCTTTAGACATGTTTTGGTGTTTGATCAAGCCCTCGGTAATTTGGCTACCGATGGTCATTGTAGGATTCAAGGAAGTCATTGGATCTTGGAAGATCATCCCGATATCTTTACCGCGAATCGATTCCATCTCTTTTTTCGACTTCTTGACAATATCCTCGCCATTGAAGAGAATTTGCCCTTTTTTGATTTCACCTGGAGGCATCGGAATCAGCTTCATGAGGGTTTGAGCGGTTACGGATTTACCGCAACCGGACTCCCCTACAATCGCTACAGCCTCTCCGCGGTTGACGTGAAAATTCACACCGCGGACTGCTTTTACTTCACCTGCATACGTATGGAAGGATACATGCAGGTCTTTTACATCAAGAATGCGTTCCATAACGACGTTCCCTCCTATTTACGCAGGCGTGGGTCTACTGCATCACGCAGACCGTCACCGAACAAGTTAAATGCCAAGATGGTCATGGAAATAAAGATTGCCGGGAATGTCAATCGCCATGGATAATACTTCATGGCCGGCAAGCCCTCGTTGGACATCGTTCCCCACGATGCAATCGGTGCAGAAACCCCTAACCCGATAAAGGACAAGAAGGATTCTGCGAAAATCGCGGAAGGTACAGTCAAACTCAACGTTACGATGATTGGACCCAAAGCATTAGGAATCAAGTGTTTGAAGATCAGACGGTTGGCGTCAGCACCAAGGGAGCGTGCTGCCAGTACAAACTCTTGGTTTTTCAATTGAAGGATCTGACCACGCACAATCCGGGCCATTCCGATCCATCCCGTTATCGTCAAGGCAAGAATAATCGTTCCGACACCAGGCTCTAAAACAACCATCAACAAAATAACAACCAGCAGGTACGGAATCGCAAACAAGATATCTGCGAAACGCATCATCATTTCATCTACTCTTCCACCATAGAAACCTGCGATACCGCCCCAGATCACACCAATGATCAGGTCAATGAACGCTGCGGCAAGACCTACTTGCAGTGAGATACGTGCTCCGTACCAAATACGCTCAAATACGTCACGGCCTAGGTCATCTGTTCCAAACCAATGTTCAGCAGACGGCTTTTTGTTCTTGCCAGCCAGATCTGTCGTAAAATAATCTTGAGGAGTTAGCCATGGAACCACAATGGCACATACAATCAATGCAGCAATGAAGATCATAGAAATCATTGCGACTTTATTCATTTTCAAACGACGCCAAACGTCAGACCAGAAAGAGAGACTTGGGCGCTTGATTGCTTCCGCTTGACGAAGGTCAACGGAAATTGGCTCGAAATGTTCTTTAGTCAAGTTTTGCACGTGTCATTACTCCTTTCCTGCGTCCGAAAGTTTGATCCGTGGGTCTACCAAGGTGTATGCGATGTCAACAATCAGAATCATCACAACTAGGATCATGGAGTAGAACACGGTCGTACCCATGATTACCGTATAGTCGCGGTTTGTAATGGACAATACGAATTCGCGACCAAGACCAGGAACACCGAAAATACGTTCAATAACGAATGCACCTGTCAAAATACCGGCAATCAGTGGACCCAGGTAAGTAACAACTGGCAAGAGCGCATTACGGATTGCGTGTTTTACTGTAATAGCAACAGTGTGCAAACCTTTTGCTTTTGCTGTTTTGATGTAATCTTGACCCATAACTTCAATCATATTGGAACGCGTCAAACGCGCAATAAATGCCATCGGTGATGCGGCGAGTGCCAATGATGGAAGGATGGTGTATTCAAATCCTTCCCATTTCGCGATTGGAAACCAGCCCAAATTAATAGCGAAAATGTATTGGTAAAAGGACGCCAAAATAAAGCTTGGTACCGATAATCCCAAAACGGCGATGACCATCGCGGAATAGTCTTGCCATTTATTATGGTTTAGCGCTGCGATAACCCCTAGCGTAATCCCACCAAAAATAGCGAGCAATAAAGCCTGTGCTCCCAAGTGAGCAGAAACTGGGAAACCACGATTAATCATGTCGTTAACAGTTGAAGATTTCTCCGTAAACGACGGACCGAGCTCCCACGTTACTACACCCTTCAAATATTCAAAGTACTGTTCGTGCATCGGTAGGTTCAGCTTGTACTTTGCCTCTAGTGCTGCCTTAATTTCCGGCGGGACCTGCTTCTCGGATGTAAATGGACCACCTGGTACTGCTTTCATGATGAAGAAGGTGGCCGTTACAATTAAGAAGAGCGAGATGAGCATAAAAATGATGCGCTTACCGAGATAACGGATCAACTAACTTACCCCCTTGGTAGATTTTTGATTGCTTTCACGTCCCATGTTTACACTGCGGAACGCTATCGACACAGTGTAAAAATCGGCTGTGTAAATAACCCTTAGATCTCTTGCAGTAAAGCTTCTCTCTCTATTTTCTCTTTGCTGGCAATCAAGCCAGCTGGTATTTATGGGAAGGGCTTGCATAGCAGAGGGTATATGCGCAACCATATACCCTCTGCCGCAAATCCCGTTTCCTTCGTTATGAAATTACTCGATGTAAGCGCCTTTCCAATCCACGTCACCCAAACCAGTTTGGTGAACGCCTTTCACTTCTGGCTTCTGTACCCAAGATTGCGTGTAGAAGTAAATTGGCATGATTGGCATTTCATCCATAAGGATTTGCTCTGCATCTGCCAAAATTTTCTTACGTTTCTCGAGGTCTGGCTCCTGAGCGGATTGGTTCAACAACTCTTTATATTTTGCATTTTCCCAACGAGTATCGTTGTTTCCACCCATTTTATCCTTGTAGAGCTCCAGGAAGTTGATTGGGTCATTGAAGTCACCCAGCCAGCCCATCCGTCCAATTTGGAAGTTACCCTCATGCATATCTTCGAGGTAAACTTTCCACTCTTTGTTCTCGAGTTTCACATCTACACCGAGATTTTTCTTCCATTGGTCTTGGATGGCCTCAGCAATCTTCTTGTGAGCCTCAGATGTGTTGTAGGACAACGTAATCGCTGGCAACTTGCTCATGCCAACCTCTTTCAGTCCCTCTTCCAAAAGCTTTTTCGCGTTTTCTAAATCTTTGTCTTTGAAATAGCCGTTTGGATTCAGCACCATGGATGGAGGTACAGCGCCTGTTGCCGGGATTTGACCCGTTTGGAGAATGTTGTCGATCAAGGCTTTGCGATCGATCGAGTAGGCAAATGCTTTTCTAACTTTAATGTTATTAAATGGCGGCTTCTCGGTATTGAACTTGTACCAGTACGTACCAGCGATTGGATTGGTTTGAATCTTGCCTTGATCTTTCAATGCTGGAATTGCATCTGTTGGCAAAGCACTCATAGGTGCCCCAGCCCAATCGATTTCGCCATTTTCGAACATGGAGAGCTCTGTATTTTCGTCTTCTACCATGGAGAATTCGATTTTATCGAGCTTTACATTATCTTTATCCCAATAATTGTCGTTCTTCACGAGCACCATTTTGCTTTTGTGCTCCCAAGATTCGATTTTGAAAGGTCCGTTTCCGACGTGCGAACTTGCTTCGCCTGCCCACTTCGGATTTGCATCAATTACTTTTTTGTTAACTGGGAAGTAGGTACGGAATGCAAGCAATTCTAGGAAGTATGGAGTAGGATTCTCCAGCTTAACCTCCAGCGTCTTATCGTCAAGTGCCTTCACGCCTACTTCATCAAGCTTTGCTTCGCCCTTATTTGCTTTTTCGCCATTCTTCACGTAGTACAGCTGATATGCGTAGTTGGAAGCTGTTTTTGGATCGAGAGCACGCTTCCAAGCATACTCAAAGTCATGTGCTGTTACAGGATCACCATTGCTCCATTTCGCTTCTCTGATTTTAAATGTGTAAGTGAGCTTATCATCAGAGACTGTGTAGCTCTCTGCGGCAGCTTCATGCGGCTTATCGTCAGTACCAATGCGCGTCAAGCCATCAAAGGTTGCCAAGATAATCGCGCCTGAAGTCGTGTCCTCTGCGAGCCCTGGATCAGTTGTAGGTGGCTCCGAGTGCAAGTTCATCTTTAAAACTTGTGGCTTCTTCTCAGCAGCTGGTGTTGCAGGCTGTGAAGGTGCTGGAGTTGCAGGTGTTCCTCCTGCTGGTGGAGCGGCAGCTGGTTGGCCTCCTCCGCACCCTGCCAGGGCAGTTCCTAATACAGCAATCGAGCTCACAAGTGCAAACACATTCTTTTTCAACGCAATAACCCCCAGTATGTTTTTCTTTTTTGTCTTTTTTCTGAAAATAAAGGACGAAAAAAATGAAAACTACACGAAGCTGCTTGACTTCGGCTGGAAGGCATCAACCCCTTTCATTGCAGGGTCACCTCGTCGTCTTGAACGAAAGAGAAGGTATCTTTGTACTGCTTCAGTTCCAGTGAAACGTCCGCAGCTGCAATGCCTTCAATTTGAGAGAGTCGTTCGTTGACAAAGGTGATTAGCTCATCATTACTATGGAAACACGCTTGGATAATCAAGTCGTGCTTACCGCTATAAGCGCCTACAAAGCGTACTGCAGAAAATTTGCTTAATTTTTCTGCCACTTCTTTCTGCAAACCTAGCTTTGTGGTTAACCCGATGATAGCCTGCACATGTAATCCTAATTTCTCTGGATCGGGTTGAATTACGAATTGGAAGACTCCGTCTTGCAAAAGACGAGTGATGCGCGATCGAATCGTTCCTTCGCTCACGCCTAGTTGATGGGCGATTTCTGTATATGGGATACGCCCATCTTCATGGAGGATTTGCAGAATCTGTCTGTCGACATGGTCCAGCTTTTTCATAAATACGATTTTCTGGGAACCTCCATCAATTTTTTACGAATTTCGCAATAATCTTTTACAAACAGTCTAATACAATAAAAGTAATCGGAAATGATAGCGGTGTCAACGAAATTTGACAAGTAGAATAATAAAACTTTATAAAGTCAATCCGAACAGTAAAATATATTTTATATGATAAATATGGACTTATATCTTACTATTGAATATGAAAAACTAGATTTAATCAACAATATTTTTTCGAAAAACTGTATTTTTACTCATAAAACAAGGCGTGCGCATGAGCTCTGCACGCCTTGTTTTATTTGATTAATCAACTAACACTCGGATGTTCTATGCTTCGATAATTTTATAAATCAACGGTTGATCTCCATCGATCGCTGTCGAAATTTGGAAGGCCCCTTCCATTTCTTTCAAAGCACTTTGCAGAAGACGGTCTTCGTTGGCATGAATGGTAACCAATACTTCTCCAGCCTTCACTTGATCCCCGCGTTTTTTGTGCAGAACAAGACCTACTGCCAAGTCAATTGGCATTTCTTTAGTCAATCTGCCAGCACCCAAGACAACAGAAGCATGACCGATTGCTTCCGCATCAATCTCGCTGATATAGCCATCCTGCTCGGCTGTAACGGTATGAATAAGCTTTGCTTGCGGCAGACGAGACAAATCATAGACGTCCTGCTTGTTTCCACCTTGGGCCTCGACCATCTCTGCCAGCTTATCCACTGCTTTTCCGGAAGCCATCAGATCTTCGAGCTTCTTACGTCCTTCTTCCACATTCGTAACGAGTCCACCCATAACAAGCATGCGCGAACCAATAGCCAATACCAGCTCAGTCAAATCGCGAGGACCTTTACCTGCAAGTGTCTCCACCGCTTCTTTCACTTCGAGTGCATTGCCCACAGCGAAGCCAAGCGGCTGGTTCATATCACTGATAACCGCCACCGTTTTACGTCCTACTTGGCTGCCGATTGCAACCATCGCATTTGCTAATGTCTCTGCCTCTTCAATGCTCTTCATGAAAGCGCCCTTCCCTACTTTCACGTCAAGCAGGATGGCATCTGCCCCAGCAGCAATCTTCTTGGACATAATGGAGCTTGCAATCAACGGTACAGCTTCTACAGTAGCTGTCACGTCACGCAGAGCATACAGCTTCTTATCTGCAGGTGTCAGGTTGCCAGACTGCCCGATTACGGACACGCCAATATCACGCACCTGCTGCAAAAATTGCTCGCGTGTGCGTTCTACTTCAAAACCTGCGAAGGACTCGAGCTTGTCAATGGTGCCTCCTGAGTATCCGAGGCCTCTTCCAGACATTTTTGCTACAGGAATACCCGCTGCCGCTACCAATGGCGCAACAACAAGAGTAGTCTTGTCCCCTACTCCGCCTGTACTGTGCTTGTCTACCTTAATTCCTTGCAGGGAAGACAGGTCAAGCTGTTCGCCTGACCCTGCCATTGCCAAGGTTAGATCTCCCGTTTCTCTCGCAGTCATGCCACGGAAAAAGACTGCCATTGCCAAAGCGGACATTTGGTAGTCCGGAATACTTCCATCTGTATAGCCTGTCACCAGAAATTGAATCTCTTCTGTTGTCAGTTCTCCGCCATCACGTTTTTTGGCGATCATATCGACCATACGCATCGTTAATCCCTCCGAATCCGTTACTTACATTTTGGCTACGATACCGTTAACCAGAGCCAGGAATTGCGATTTTACCTTCTCTGTTGTTTCCATAACTTCATCATGGGACAGGGGCTGTTCCAAAATACCTGCTGCCATGTTGCTAATGCACGAAATACCGAGCACCTTAACACCCATGTGTCGTGCCACGATTACTTCTGGTACAGTTGACATCCCGACAGCATCCCCACCCATCAAGCGAAGCATGCGGATTTCGGCAGGAGTTTCGTAGGTAGGACCAAGCAGACCTGCGTATACACCTTCACGGAGCTGGATTCCTTGCTCGGACGCAACTTCATGTGCAAGCTTGCGGAGCTGCTTGGAATAAGCCTCAGACATATCTGGGAAGCGTGGTCCCAATTCTTCATCGTTTGCACCGATCAATGGATTGCGGAACGTCATGTTAATGTGATCGGAAATCAGCATGAGGTCGCCTGCATTGTAACCTTCGTTAATTCCGCCAGCCGCATTGGTCACAATAATGGTTTCTACGCCGAGCAGCTTCATAACACGGATCGGGAAAACAACGGCGTCCAGACCATGCCCCTCATAAAAGTGAAAACGACCTTGCATCGCAACGACTTGCTTGCCTTGCAGCTTGCCAATCACGAGTTGTCCTTTGTGACCGACAACGGTGGACACAGTGAAGCCAGGAATTTCATGATAAGGAATGATCACTGGATTTTCGATTTCATCCGCCAAAACACCCAGCCCAGATCCAAGTACGAGACCAATCGTAGGTTTTTCTGTTAGTTTCGGTTCGATATATGCTACTGCATCATGGAAATTTGCCATTTCAACTCTCTCCTTTTTTGTGTTTCTTCTATTATATAAATGTTTATTTTTACTTAACCTTTATAAATGATTAAGGAAGCTCTTCCCAATCGTTGGAGCACTTACCTCAAAATTGTCTGCGATGGTCGCACCCAAGTCCGCAAATGTTTCACGGATACCCAAATTTTGTCCAGCTTGAATACCCTTGTGATAGACAAGCAACGGAACATATTCTCTCGTATGATCACTGCCATGATGTACGGGGTCGTTTCCATGATCTGCCGTGATTACCAGTAAATCCCTTTCTTGTAGCGCTTCCAAAAGCTCTGGAATACGTGCATCGAACTCCATCAATGCCTGACCATACCCTTCTGGATCGCGGCGATGACCGAACTTCGCATCGAAGTCTACGAGATTGACAAAAGAAAGGCCTGTAAACGATTGTTTCATCGTACCCAGGATTTGATCCACACCGTCCATGTTATCTTTGGTACGGATAGATTGGGTAACGCCCTCGTCTGCGTAGATGTCACCGATTTTGCCAATCGCAATAGAAGCAAGGCCAGCATCTTGCAAACGATTCATGACTGTCGGAGCAAATGGCTTCACGGAATAATCGTGGCGATTTGCTGTGCGGCTAAAATTGCCTGGCTGTCCAACAAATGGACGCGCAATGACACGAGTAACGGCGAATTCATCTCGAAGCGTCAACTCACGAGCTACCTCGCAAATATGATACAGCTCTTCAAGCGGAACAATCTCCTCGTGCGCTGCCACCTGGAATACACTGTCCGCAGACGTATAGACAATCACTGCACCAGTATTCATATGCTCTTCGCCAAGCTCGTCGAGAATGTCCGTCCCCGAAGCGACCTTGTTGCCAAGCACCTTGCGACCGATACGTTGCTCAAATTCCGAGATCAGCTCTTGTGGAAATCCGTCTGGATACGTGTTAAACGGAGTAGAAACATGCAGACCCATAATTTCCCAATGACCAGTCGTCGTATCTTTCCCCATGGAGATTTCCTGCATTTTTCCATAATGGGCCATAGGGGTTGCTACTGGCGCAACGTTTTGGAGTGGTGCTATATTTCCCAATCCTAATTTTTGCAAGTTAGGCAATGAAAATCCTGCAACACGTTCTGCAATATGACCTAAGGTGTTCGATCCTGCATCATTGAACTTAGGGGCATCAGGTTGTTCGCCAATCCCTACGCTGTCCATGACGATCAAAAAAACTCGTGAATACTGCATCTTAGCGCCTCCTGTTTACCAGTCATTCGATTCTACAACCAAGTCGTCAGACGTCTGACCTGATTCAGAAAATTTTTCTCCGCCCGATAATCAGGCGGAGTCGATCGTTTTTCATACTCATGCTCGCGGATGCGTCTTGGCATAGATGTCCTTAATCCGCGTTCTGGTCACATGTGTGTAAATCTGGGTGGTTGAAATATCAGCATGCCCAAGCATCTCTTGGACAGAGCGCAAATCGGCTCCATTTTCCAGTAAGTGAGTGGCAAAAGAGTGGCGAAGCGTATGGGGTGTAATCTCTGCACGGATGTTTGATTTTTGGGCATATCGTTTGATAATTTTCCAAAAACCTTGCCGTGTAATTTGTTTGCCCAAGTGATTCAGAAATAATGCAGAATCGCCAGTTCCTTTTACCAGCTTGGGGCGCCCTGCCTGTAAATAGTGGCGAACCACTTGAATGGCAACCGAGCCTAACGGAATGATTCGCTCTTTTGATCCTTTTCCCAAGCACTTGACAAAGCCCATATCCAGATTTACATCAGCACTATCCAGATTGACTAACTCCGAGACACGTATGCCTGTCGCATATAAAAGCTCTAGCATCGCCTTGTCCCGCAGCCCGGCAGGATGATTGACAGGAGGACTTTCCAAAAGACATTCCACTTCCTCAACAGAGAGCACTTTCGGCAAGCGTTTCTCGATCTTCGGTGTTTCCAGATGAATGGATGGGTCTTTCTCTATGTATTTATCCCGAATGAGAAACTGATAAAACGCTCGTATCGATGCCATATTGCGAGAAAGCGTTGCTGTAGCACGTCCTTTTTCCCGTAAAACAAGCAAGTAACCAATGATGTGCGTACGAGTAGAATCCTCTATTCGAGTGACACCTTGCTCCTGTAAATACGAGGTAAAGGCCACCATATCCCGTTGATAGGATTCCAGGGTATTTCTCGATAGCCCTTTCTCCACAGTCAGGAAATGAATAAACTGATCAATCAGACTGTCCATGAAGCTGTCCCCTTCAGCTGATAAGTATCTTGTATTGCTTTCCACAAAGAAAAAGAAACTCCTGCTTCTCCAAATAAAAAACTGAAACTTGCATTACTCTCCCATTAAAAAAAAGAGCTGTAGTCGTGCGACATATCCGTCAAAATCCTGTGCCTGAGAGGTATTGATGACTTTTACTACCTTCACCGCATTCCCATGTGGTTCATGATAAGGGTTTGCCGGAAGAAATTTGTCCGCCAGCAAAGTAATGATGCCGTAGGAGAGCAAGGTGCAGGTAATGAAAAGAAGCAAGAAACGAAGCCCCTCCATCAAGCGGCGATAAGAGACCTTCATCCGTAAGCCTCCTTACAGACTTTTTTTCATTTATATGCACTTGTCCCTTACTCCATTCGAATCGATCCTCTCCTAGGATTCCACAGGAATAGGACTGCCATTACAAAAGCTCCCAAGGAAAAAAGAAAAACTTCTCCGTTCCCAGAGAAGTCGACTTTATTTGAAGTCCTCCACGTTCACTTTATCTACACAACGATTGCAGATTCCGTAAAAGGTCAATCGATGGTCGGTAATATAAAAGTTATAAACATTCTTGACTTTCTCTTCTGCTGTGACAAGCAGATCTTCAAAAATTTCATCCACCGTACCACAATGGAGGCAAATGAGGTGATGATGGTGATAGGCAGCATTATCATCACGAAGATCGTAACGAGCTACGCCATCGCCAAAATTCATTTTATGAAGGATCTTCAGTTCGCTCAACAGCTCTAATGTCCTGTATACGGTAGCAAGCCCGATTTCCGGTGCTTTATCCTTCACCAACAAGTAAACATCTTCCGCGCTCAAATGATCTTCTTCATTCTCCAACAACACGCGAACAGTGGCTTCACGCTGTGGTGTCAGCTTGTAGTTTTGTGAATGCAACTGCTGCTTAATTTTCTCTAATTTTTCTTCCAACATTAATGCCCCTCCCCGCTCGCATGAAACCTGTTCCTATTATAGTAGAGGCGCATCGAATAAGTCAAATGCATAAGTTCTTACCTGAGAATTATTCTTAATTAAGTACGAGTTGCATCAGCCTGGGGGAAATGAAGGTTTCAAACAAGGCTGCAATCGTCAATACCGCCAGCATGCTAAGAACAAGAACGGTATAGCCCATAAAATGCGGCATGATGACATCTCTTTTGCTCAGCACTCTCGTCCGGATGAGTCGAAGGGAAAATGAAATTCCGCTGACCCCTACAATAAAAAGGGCAGGGACGACTAATAAATTTTGCGGGAGAACACCCACCATGGCAAATGTTACGCCTTGCCATTGGAGTTGACTCACCAAAAAACCGACGGTGAAACCAACCACGACTCCTTTTAAGAAGAGCATCAACAAAATCATGGGCAACCCAATGATGGACAACCCTAGTACCCACATGATCGCGATGGTCTTGGCATAATGACCAAACGCCTGCTGAAAATGGGCACTGGTCTCAGGGATTCCATCACTCCCAAGACTGTTGAAAAAATATTGCAAAAAACCGTACAGCTCCTGCTTCTGTGATAGTGGCAGTGAATTGACGAGGACGGCTCCGAAAATAATGCCCATCGTAAACAGGACGATCGTGAACCAGTAGAGTGACTGATGTTCTCTCGCATAGGATTGGATAGTTTGTCCGACTCGTGAACGCACACTTCGTCGCCTCCCGCTTCGCTGATTACTGTACAGCTTATGCGGACGAGTTCCCCCCTATGACAACCTACATCGGGACGATCTTTCCGTAAGTACCTGCGCCCCCTTTTTGGACAGACAGCTTTCCCTCTCGTGCTTGCACGATAAGCGAAGCGATTTTCTCTCCGACAACATGGGTGAGCTCTTCTTCGTTCACCCGATGCAATACATTCATTTGTGTACCAAACGACCGATACAGCTTGTCCAACAATTTCGGACCGATCCCCGGGATGAATTCCAGCGGGATTTGCTCGATATAAGGAGGACGGAACACCGGATGCTTGCATGTTTCTATATCCGCCAGCTGATCAATGCGCGCTGCAACCCCTCGCACAATCCGTTGGTAACCGCATTCCGGACATTTACCCGAAGCATCAGCCGCTAGTAAAGACTGGCACCCTTGGCACGCCGTCTGATGATATTTGCCAAGCTCGGGGTGCAGACCGTAGTTCTTATGAACACCTCTGCCACCGATGCGTTTGATTGCTTTCGTCCACTCTGCGAAGGATCGCTCTTGCATATACATCACTTGGTATTCCCGGCCAATCTTCGCTAGTGAATGGGCATCTGAATTTGTGAGAAAGGTTTTGTCATGAAGCTCGGATATGCGGTCGGCCATGAGGGTATTCGCACTCAATCCCAGCTCAACCGCATAGATGAGCGAAGGATCAAGTACTTCGGCCATCGAATCCGTACAGCTCCCATACAACCCTTTATGCGGCGTAAAAATATGTGCCGGGATCAAGAGGCCTTGCAATTGCTGGACACAGGCTTGTAATTCCATAAGGGATGTGTAGATGCGCTGAGAACTTAAATGCACATTTTTGCAGCGTTCAGACAGCCAGGCAGTAAATTGCTTCATATCTCGTAGCTTCGGCAGATAAACAAGAAAATGAGCTGCACCACGTCCTGGCTCTTTGATTTCTACTTCGCACCCCAGTATGAGCAAAGTATCTTTGTAGGTAATTCCTCCATCCTCATGCTCAGTCGCTAATCCCTTTTCCAAGAGATCTACCAGCTCATCCTGAACCTCCGGTGAATGTGCATCGATGATCCCAATGACATCCATTCCTTTTTTATCTGAGGCTTCCTCTAAAATTTTGGTAAGTGTCATTTGGCGGGAAGCCGTTATTTTCACTGGTTTACCCGTCCACGTACCCCCGATATGAATATGCATGTCGCAAAAAAAGGAGCGCAGCATGGTACTAGCCACGTTCGCGAAGCATATTGTTTTCCCATGCAAACAATGCCACTACCGTCTTGGCATCTCGAATTTCTCCGCTTTGATGCAGGGCATGCGCTTCTTCCAGAGTCACTTCCAGCACATCGACGAACTCATCCTCGTCCGGCTTGCTTTCTCCTTTTTTTAAACCAGTGGCCACAAAAACATGTAAAATTTCATCCGCGAAGCCTGGCGATGTGTAGAAAGAGCTGAGCGGTGTGTACTGACTCGCAACATAGCCCGTCTCTTCTTTCAGCTCGCGTATCGCACATGCAAGCGGCTCTTCCCCCGGCTCCAGCTTTCCCGCTGGGATTTCCACGATGCTGCGCTCCAATGCTTTGCGGAACTGTCGAACCACAACCATTTTGTTATCATCTGTTATCGGCAATACGGCAACCGCCCCTTGATGATTCACGATTTCTCGCTTAGCTGTGTTGCCATTGGGCAGAAGCACCTCATCCACCTTGACCTTAATAATTCTTCCATCATAAATCGGTTGACTGGAAATGGTTTTTTCATATAAGTGATCATATTTACTCACTGTCGTCACCATCCTTTTTTCCATGAAGTCGTTCTAAATCGTCGATTCCCTCCATAAGTTGGGAGCATAGAGCTTGTCCACCTTATTGTATCGGAGGAGATCACGAATGAAAACATATGTTAGCGAAAAGCAATTGCGTATGGTCGGGAAAGGTTGGGAGATCAAGGCTGCACTACGTTCCTGGTCAAATAAAGACCTAACGCTTCAAGAGTACTTGATGAAGCGGGCGAATGCTGGGCGTCGTTAACTGCTCGGACGATGTAGCCCAGATTGTTTCCTACAAAATCAGCAGCCATCCATGCCGTCTGAAAAGGAGCAGGATCTTCTTGCCAATTTCGCCCCATCGTAGAAAAGGACAAGCCATACCCCTTTTCCAGCGATGCCAGTTCTGACAATTCTGGGACCTTTCCCTTGATGAAATTATGCTTTCCCGCAACTTCAATCGTTTTCATTTGTTGTGTGAGAACTTCATCTCTTTCATCCCCGAAAATCGGGATCGGAACA
Source organism: Brevibacillus fortis (assembly GCF_003013395.1). Lineage (GTDB taxonomy): Bacteria > Bacillota > Bacilli > Brevibacillales > Brevibacillaceae > Brevibacillus > Brevibacillus fortis. The sequence goes on from NZ_PXZM01000003.1 coordinate 526,767, forward strand.
AGGGCGGGACGGAGAGCAAATCTGTTCAATATCGAGAATGTATGATGACTGACACCGTAATGTCTGGTACGTGGATCGCCAAAGCTGATTCTAGGAATAAAAAAGGGTGTTCCACCGAGAGCGGATACGGCATGAATGACCTCGGCCAGCTGAATTCCCGAGAAGCCATAAGGGGTACCCGTACCTGCTACACCAGGTCCCAGCATACAAACAATGATATCGGCATGCTCTACATGGCGTGCTGCCAACAAGCCACTATGAATCGTCAACGACTCGCGATCTCCACCCCATGCATGTCCTGTCGTCACTGTCGCAGCCAAGCTCCCGTTTGCTTTTAATTGATGGACGTGCTGGCTCAAGGCAATCGGCAAGGAGGCGCCGTCTGGCATGACATATACGATACGGGCATTTGGATTGTTTTTATGCAAAGAAAGAACCGCAACAGGCAGAAGACTGTGCAGCTCTCCGATCAAAACAGGGGTACCTTCCAAGGATAAGTCTTCTTGCACAAACAAAGGATGGTACGGACTGGCCTGTTCTTCTACCGAATCAACCGCCAGCTGCCACGGCGAATAGCGCATTTTCATGACATGCCCCCAATCATTCGGAAGGACATCGGTTTCCTCTGGTTGGACAATCTTTCCTATAACAAAATGATACCCGCCTGTCCCTAATTGAAGACGGACAGCGGTTGTATTGATCAGAAGTACATCCCCACTTTTATAATCCTCCTGCAAAAAAGACAACACTCTCTCCATTTTGTGTCCAGCAACCGATTCTGTCCGGACTTCGAGTATCTGCATCCCTGTTTGCTTTTCCAGCACTTTTTGGACCGTCCCCACCGCCAAACGGAGCACGCAGCGTCCCCCTTTCATTCCTGCCTCGTCCCGGAGCTTTCTATTCAGTCTATGATGAACAGTGGTTGTCTCAAACATACAAACGAGAAAGCAAAATAACGAAAAGGCCGGAACCCCTCACAAGGAGATTCCGACCTTCTTTTGGTTACTCTTGTACTTCTGCAATAACAGCAAGCACCAACTCAGCCGCTTTGTTCAGTTCAGCGATTGGCATACGCTCGCTTTTTGTATGGATTTCTTCATAGCCGATCGCAAAGTTTACGCTTGGCACGTTGTAGCCGTTAAATACGTTACCGTCGCTTCCGCCGCCGCTTGCAACCAGCTCAGGATTGCGGTCAACACGTTTTACTGCTGCAATCGCTTTTTGCACAACAGGAGTTTCTTCGTTGAATTTGTAGCCGTGATACATAAAAATAACGTCATTTTCGCAAGTCGCACCCATCTCGGCTGCTACTTCTTCAAATGCTGTCGTCATTTTTTTCACTTGAGCTTCCAGCTTGTCCATAACCAAGCTGCGTGCTTCCGACCAAATTTCCACATAATCCGTTACGATATTGTACGCTTTTCCGCCTTCAAAACGACCGATGTTTGCAGTTGTGTCCGCATCGATACGGCCCAGCGGCATACGGGAAATCGCTTTGCTAGCGACCGTTATAGCACTAATGCCATCCTCCGGATTCACACCTGCATGCGCTGCTTTGCCGTGGATTTTGGTTACGATGCGGTATTGTCCAGCACCGGCTACTGTAATTTTTCCAACCGGACCTTCCGAATCAAGGATGAAGCCCATTTCTGCTTTCAGCAGGCTGGAATCCATTGCGCGGGATCCTACTAGTCCAGACTCTTCTCCCACAGTCAAAACGACTTGGATCGTAGGATGTGGCAAGTTTTGCTCTTTCAGGCTGCGAATACCTTCAAAGATCGCGGCGATTCCTGCTTTGTCATCCGCACCAAGGATCGTCGTTCCATCGGAATAAATATAGCCATCGCGAATTTGTGGCTTGATTCCGTTTCCTGGTACAACCGTATCCATATGGCTGCTGAACAGGATAGCTGGACCTTTTCCAGTTCCCTCCAAGGTTGCGATCAGATTGTTGGCACCATGCCCCGTTTTTGCTGCTGCGTCATCCTCTTCTACGGTAAAGCCCATCGCAATTAGTTTTTCTTTGAGAACCTTGTTGATCTCTGCTTCGTTCTTCGTTTCACTGTCAATCTGGACGAGCTCAAGAAATTCATTTAACAAACGCTCTTGGTTGATCGTACTCACACTCGTTACCTCCTGATCGTACTGCCCGATTTTGGTACTTATTCACAAGTTCCAGTATACCGCAAAAAAATTTTTTCTACTACGTAAACGCCTATGATTCTTTCGGATATTGGCACAGCTCATACAAAACGCCATTCGCTGCCTTTGGATGCAAAAATCCAATTAATGCACCGTGCGCACCTGCTTTGGGAACCTCGTGAATAAGAGGGATACCTTGCTCTTTTAATGTGGATAAACGGCTCGCAACGTCATCTACATCAAAAGCAATGTGATGAATGCCTTCTCCGCGTTTTTCTATAAATTTTGCTATCGGACTCTCATCACTCAGTGGTTCTAGTAATTCAATATGACTTTCCCCGATCTGCAAAAATGCAACATGTACTTGTTCACTCTCTACGATTTCAGTTCCAACCAACTCCAATCCCAACTGCTCGGTATAAAAGGGAAGCGTCTTTTCCAAGCTTTTTACCGCAATGCCGATATGGGCAATTTTGTTCGGTGCGCTCACGAATCATCATCCTTTTGTAAGTGGTTGTCTCATTGGCTACATTTCGGTACAATTTCAGCATGGGCTAAAAAAGAAAGCCAATGATATCCTTTCCTTCATTCTAGCACAGCCACTTACAGAATCACCTGATAATTTCCTCTACCTTGAAAGGAGGTTCGATTAGAATGAGACACCAATCGCTCTTTGCAAAAATCCTGATCGGCATTCTAATACTCTCACTTATTGTTCCCACATTTTTTTACTTTCAATAAACGAGTGATGTATAAACGATGAAAAACCCCTTTCCGACCGAAAAGCGGAAAGGGGTTTTTGTTTGTCCCAGCTAGTTTTTATTTGTGTACAAATACGCTGGAAGTTTTCGCATCCCAGCCGACTTTATAACCAAGATTATCCGTAACGGTACGGATTGGAATCATTGGCATGCCGTTTTTGAGGACAACAGGTGTTGGCAGTTGGACTTCCGTTTTGCCTACTTTTGCTGTTTTCGATCCAACTGTAAATTTCACTACTTTGGTTCCACTGATAACAGCAACATTTGTATTGTTCCATTGCGTAGTCAGTGCCAGCGCTTCTTTAAAGAATTGGGCTGGAACCATGGTCGTATTTCCATCTGCAATGTAAGGAGCTACAGAGAGAGGATACGTTTTGCCATGCAGTGTGAAGTTTGCCGTATTTACTTTAAAGGAAGCCGAGTTCGTAGGAATAACCGTCGATGGTTGTTGCGGCTGTTGTGGTGTTGGCGTTACAGGCTTCGTTTGAGGCGAAGGCATACCTACACCAACAGCACGCGCGAACAGCAAACCTCTTTCTTCGGAAGTAAATACGCTGATGCTATATGTGTTTTTCACAGCAGGGTTTACGATGTTCGCCGCTGGATTGATCACGACATTAGCGTTTGTTGCCGCCGGAATATCCTGAGATGGATAAATCAGAACGTTTTGTCCACGAACAGCAACGAAATTCGCACCTACACCATTCACAGAAATATTAGCTGGTGCGATATAAGCCGGCACCTTGTAGCCTACTGGGAATACGATCTCGACGAAATCGCGCTGCTTTTGCAGACCAACACCCAATCCTTTGATTGCCACATTTACACCCGTTTGCTTGCCAAGTGCATTTTGCGTCAACGCGATTGTCGCGGTGCTGTTGTTCGTAGTTGTATTTGGAACAGGTACTGGATTAGTCGGGTTAGTTGGGTTGGTTGGCGTCGGGTTCACAGAAGAGCCACCGATGCTGAAGGATTTGGATTCCAAGGTTCTTCCGGAAACAGTAGCCTTCAACGTATAGCTGCCAGCCGATTTAGGATTCGAAATCCACGCCCCGTAAGTAACTTCAACCTTCACTTTGCTCGTCGCTTTGAAGCCGGTTGGCGCAACCAAGGCAATTTTGTTCCCGATTGCAGTTGCTTTCTTCGCTGATTTTCCATTGAGCAAGAAGTCTGAAGCTGTCAAAATACCCGGTACCATATCAGACGACGGGAACTCGAGAATCAGTTCTCCATCTTCTTTCAACTCTTTGCTGCCGAAGTCAGCATCAAATGTGTAGCTAGTGCGCGCTCCTGCCCCTGGATCAGACAGATTTACCGTAAAGCTGTCGGAAGCGCTGCTATTGCTGGAGCCGTTTTTCGTAATTTCGAATTCATCTGACTCATATGTCGTACCATCGTATTTCACTTTGAAAACATATTTGTCGCCGGAACTAGGATTCTCAATGCCAGCAGATTTGTCAAACTCCAGCGTAATGTAATCATCTGAGTCTGCTCCACTCGGAATCTTGATATCTACCGAGCTGCCGCTAATGCTGACGGATTTCGCTGTCGTACCGTTTACTTTTACATCGTCTTCATCAATGCTCGAAGGCAACATGCCTTTCTCCGGGAAAGTGACGGTAATGGTGGAGTTCGTCTCCAGCTCATCACTACCACTCAGAGAAATTTTGCCGAGTTTGAGGCTTACTTTTTCGCCTGCTGCTTTGCTGCTCAATGTTACGCTGTAATCGTTTTTGGACTTGCTACTACTGCTGGAGCTGCTTTTTTTGATCTCCACTTCGTCTGTGTCAGAGCTCTCATTTTCGGTTTCTACGCTTACATCATATGTACCCTTATCGTCAGGATTTGTGATCCCGCTTTTAATGGTAAACGAGATTTTATCTCCGGAATCAAAATCCTCATCCACCGTGATAATTACTTCATTGTCATCTACTTCAACTTTTTTGACATCTATACCGGAAATATCTTTCTTACTGATTTTATCATCCACATCGAAATCATCGTCGAAATCAACCGTGATGGTATCTCCGCTCGACAGGTCTTCTTCTAGCGTGAATTTAATATCATAGTCACTTTCTTTCCCGGCACCATCGTTGTCAGCTGATACATCCAATTTTTCGACAGCATATGCTTGCGGTACTGCAACAAAAGGTGTAGCGGCCAGCGCTGATGCCAGCACTATTGGTAGTGCTTTTTTACTTTTCTCCATGTTTTTCCTCCCATATTTACCGTTAATCTGGAAAATCTCTCTAGCAGGTCGCTACCAGTCTACCACAAATGCTATCTGGTGGGAATCTCTTCTAGATCATTTATGAGACTTACTGGCTCCAAATGGTAAGACGAAGATGTCTCAGAAAAAGTTACATGCGTAACGATCGAATTGGAAAATTTTTTTTGCGATTATTTCATCAAAAAACCAGGTCTTTATTTGACCTGGTTTCGATGACACCTTAGTACAGCTTGGTATCCGGCCCTACATTCTCAAGCTTTTGCTTAACACTTTGCAGGAATCGCCCACAAATCAGACCATCCAGCACGCGATGATCCAAGGACATGCACAGATTGACCATCGAACGCACTGCGATCATGTCGTTTATCACGACAGGGCGTTTCACAATGGACTCGACACTAAGAATCGCAGCTTGTGGAGCATTGATAATCGGCTGTGACAAAACAGAGCCAAAAGAACCTGTGTTGTTAACCGTAAAGGTTCCGCCCGTCATATCATCCATCGTCAATTTCCCTGCACGAGTGCGCGCTGCCAGATCGTCGACTGCCTTTGCGATACCCAGAATCGATTTTTGGTCAGCATGCTTAATCACAGGAACATAGAGAGCATCTTCCGTGGCTACTGCGATAGAGATGTTGATGTCCTTTTTCACAATGATTTTGTCATGTGCCCATGTGGAATTGATCATCGGATACTCTTTCAACGCTTCCACGACCGCTTTGATGAAGAACGGCAGGAAAGTGAGGTTGAGTCCTTCTTTTTTCGCAAATTCGCCTTTTGCCTGATTGCGGAAGTTAACCAGATTGGTCACGTCTACTTCGACCATCGTCCAAGCATGTGGAGCTTCATGTTTGCTCTGTACCATCCGGTTTGCAATCGTACGACGAATGGACGTTACAGGTACAACCTGATCACCGCTTGCAACTGGAATATCTACTGGAGCAGCAGGAGTGGAAGGTGGTGCTGACGGTGCAGGTGTTGGAGCGACAGTAGATGGTTCGACTGCTGCCACGGGAGCCTGCGCAACCGTTTCCTTCACTGTCTCAGCTGGCTTTTGTCCGCCGGCGTCGATAATCGCTTGAACATCTTTGCGTGTAATACGACCGCCTGCTCCTGTCCCTACAACTCGGGACAAATCAATGCCATGTTGCTGTGAGAGCATGACAACAGCAGGTGAATAACGTTGTTTTGGTCCATCAGCGATTGGCGCTTGCTGAATGGATACAGCCGGCGTAGCTGCCTTTGGCTGCTCAGTTGCAGGTGCTTGTGGAACTGGTATTTCTGTCGTGCTAACAGGTGTTGCAGCAGAACCTTCCGCTCCACTTTCTTCTATATAGAGAATCAATGTGCCGACAGCGACTGTCTCACCTTCTGGCACGACGATCTCAGTGACGCGTCCTGAAACGGTAGAAGGAACCTCTGCGTTTACTTTATCCGTCGTCACTTCGGCCAGTGAGTCGTATTTCTTGACTGTGTCGCCTACATTGACCAACCATTTGCTAATGGTGCCCTCGGTCACGCTCTCTCCGAGCTGGGGCATAAGTACTTTCGTTGCCATAATCCTTGGTCCTCCTCGCCTTAAAAGTTGGCCAGCTCGCGCATTGCTTCCAATACTTTTTCCGGGTTCAGCATAAAGTATTTTTCCATCGGCGGGCTGTATGGCATAGCCGGCACATCTGGACCGCAAAGTCGTTTAATCGGTGCATCCAAATCGAACAGGCAATGCTCCGCTACAATGGCAGCTACCTCACCGCCAACGCCGCCTTCTTTGTTGTCCTCGTGTACGATCAATACTTTGCCTGTCTTCGAAGCTGCTTCTACAATCGCTTCTTTGTCCAACGGATACAGTGTGCGCAAATCGAGAACATGCGCGCTGATCCCTTCTTGTGCGAGCTTTTCCGCAGCTTGCAGGCAGAAGTGCAGAGTCAAACCATAGGAGATGACAGTGATGTCTGTACCCTCTCGCTTAACGTCTGCTTTGCCAATTGGCAGCACATAGTCGTCTTCAGGCACTTCGCCCTTGATCAAACGATAGCAACGCTTGTGCTCGAAAAAGAGCACCGGATCTTCATCGCGAATGGCTGCTTTCAGAAGACCTTTTGCGTCATAAGGTGTCGAAGGTGCCACTACTTTCAAACCAGGGGTATTCGTGAACATCGCTTCTACGGATTGCGAGTGGTACAGTGCACCGTGAACCCCTCCACCGAATGGGGCACGAATCGTGATTGGGCAATGCCAGTCGTTGTTCGAACGATAGCGCATTTTCGCCGCCTCACTGACAATTTGGTTCACAGCTGGCATGATGAAGTCCGCAAACTGGATCTCCGCGATTGGACGCATACCATAAGCTGCCGCACCAATCCCTACACCGACAATGGCAGATTCAGCCAGTGGCGTATCAATCACGCGCTCCTCGCCAAACTCTTCAATCAATCCGTTTGTCGCACGGAAAACCCCACCGCGTACGCCAACGTCTTCTCCGAGAATAAACACATTGGAATCGCGACGCATTTCTTCACGCATCGCCATTGTAATTGCATCAATAAAAGAAATGACTGCCATAAAAGATCCCCCCTTATTCCCCGTATACGTATGTCATTGTCGATTCTGGTGTTGGATATGGCGCGTTTTCTGCGTATTCAGTGGCCTCATCCACTTCCAGCTGTACGCGGGCAAGCATATCCGCTTCCTTATGTTCGTCCAAAAGTCCGATCTCTCTCAAATAGGCAGCAAATACAATCAACGGGTCCTTTTTCTTCGCTTCTTCCACTTCTTCTCTCGTACGATACACACGATCGTCATCGTCACTCGAGTGTGGAACAAGGCGATACATAACAGCTTCGATCAGTGTTGGCCCTTGACCACTGCGCCCACGTTCAACCGCTTCTTTCATGACACGGTATACTTCAATCGGATCGTTTCCGTCTACACTGACTCCCGGGAAGCCGTAACCGATCGCACGGTCTGCTACACTTTCACAAGCCAACTGCTTTGTCAGTGGTACAGAGATCGCGTATTTGTTGTTTTCGCAGAAAAAGATTACCGGGAGCTTGTGGACGCCCGCAAAGTTCGCACCTTCGTGGAAGTCCCCCTGGTTGCTGGAGCCTTCTCCGAACGATGCGTACACAACAAAATCTTTTTGCTTCATTCTACCTGCCAAAGCCATACCGACAGCGTGTGGCACTTGGGTAGTCACAGGGCTTGAGCCCGACAAGATATTGTACTTCTTGCCACCGAAGTGACCTGGCATCTGTCTTCCACCGCTATTCGGATCTTCTGCCTTCGCAAATGCGGACAGCATGCAATCACGGGCTGTTTGGCCAAAGACCAGCACCAAACCAAGATCGCGATAGTACGGGCACAAGAAATCTCTGTCTTTTTCCATCGCAAAAGCTGCCCCCACCTGAGCTGCTTCCTGACCTTGGCAGGAAATCACGAACGGTACTTTGCCCGCACGATTCAACAGCCATTGGCGCTCGTCAATTTTTCTGGCCAATAGCATGTAATAATACATGTCAAGGACTTGCGCATCGGTTAATCCCACTTGCTCATGCCGCTTGGTTGTCATCGTTACATTCCCTCCTTGCTAATTGTGTATCGCTTTTCCGTCGACAGCCTGAGCTGCCTCCATGATTGCTTCTGATAAGGATGGATGCGGGTGAATTGTCTGACCGATCTCCCACGGAGTCGCATCCAGTACACGGGCCAAGCCCGCTTCGGAAATCATATCTGTCACATGTGTACCGATCATGTGAACCCCTAACAAATCATTGGTCTTGGCATCAACGACCAACTTCACAAAGCCGTCATTCTCACCGTGGATCAGTGCTTTACCCAGCGGCTTAAAGCTGAACTTGCCGATTTTCACATCATAGCCTTGTTCTTTTGCTTCTTTTTCAGTGAGTCCGACATTTGCGACTTCTGGTCGGCTATACGTACATTTCGGAACCTTGGTGTAATCCATCGGGTGCGGGTTTTGTCCAGCCATGTGCTCCACGGCGAGTATTCCTTCATGCGAAGCAACATGTGCCAATTGCAGACCGCCAATGACATCCCCAATCGCATAAATATGAGACTCTGCGGTCTGGAAAAATTCATTCACCACAACTACGCCACGCTCAACTTTGATTTCTGTTGCTTCCAAACCAATGTTTTCTACATTCGCTTGGCGTCCTACTGATACGAGTACCTTTTCGGCTTCGAAGATTTGGACTCCATCCTTGATTTCCGCCTGAATAGAGACTTTGCCTTCCCCTTTTTCCAACGATTCAGGCAGCACCTTTGCTCCCGTCACGATGTTGACTTTCCGCTTTTTCAACAGACGAGCCAACTCCTTACTCACTTCTTCATCCTCAAACGGCAAAATACGGTCGGCGTACTCCACAACAGTTACTTCCACACCGAAATCATTGAGCATGGAAGCCCACTCAATCCCGATGACACCGCCACCAACGATGACAACAGAAGCTGGCAATTGCTCCCACTGCAACGCTTCATCGCTTGTTACCACATAAGAGCCGTCGATAACCAAACCGGGAAGTGTGCGTGGACGAGAACCTGTTGCAAGCAAAAGGAACCGTGGTACGATCATTTCTTGATCGCCGTTTTCCTTTTCAATACGAACAGCACCTGCCTGCGGAGAAAAAATGGAAGGCCCCATCACTCTTCCAATGCCCTCAAAGACTGTAATGCTGCCTTTTTTCATCAAGTACTGAATCCCTTTGTGAAGTTGGTCGATGATGCCTTGCTTACGCTCTTGTATTTTCGTGAAGTCATAGCCTACAGTACCAGCCGAGACTCCGTATTTGTCAGCTTCCTTCAGGGTGGAGAATACTTCTGCACTGCGCAATAGCGCTTTGGATGGGATGCAACCACGGTGCAAGCAAGTACCACCGAGCTTTTCTTTTTCCACGATTGCTACCTTCATTCCCAATTGGGAAGCGCGGATTGCTGCTACATAACCGCCGGTACCTCCCCCGAGGACGACTAGATCAAACTCTTGAGACACCACGATCTCTCCTTTCATTCGGAAAGCTAACTTGTGTATTTACGAGAATATGAATATTCAAAGAAAACCGTTTATGTATTCCTGACCGCCCTTTCTAGAAGAGCGGACAGGAGTATGAACTTTAATAGAAGAAACGAGATTAGCGCTTGTAAACAGTCTTGCCGTTTTGCAGGAAAGTATTACGTGATCTTGCTACACTTGCAATGCGTTCTTCCGCCATACGGTCAGCAGCTTTGTAGGAAGGCACGCCATCACGTTCAGCGATTTCGTAAATTTTCAGGATGCTGTCATAGATCGTTTCTACTTTTTTCAGTGCACGCTCGCGGTTGTAGCCTTGCAGCTCGTCTGCCACATTGATTACACCACCAGCATTGATCACGTAGTCAGGTGCGTAGATCAGACCCTTTTCGTGAATTTGGTCGCCGTGTCTTTCTTCTTTCAGCTGGTTGTTAGCTGCCCCTGCAATCACTTTTGCTTTAAAGAGTGGAATAGTGTCATCGTTAATAATCGCACCCAATGCGCAAGGAGAGAAGATATCGCACTCTACGCCAAAGATCTCGTTAACGCCTACGGCTTTGGCACCGAAATCGTTCACTGCGCGATCTACGTTTTCTTGATTGATGTCCGTTACGATCAAATGCGCGCCTTCTTCATGCAGGTGGCGGCACAGATTGTACGCTACGTTTCCTACACCCTGTACGGCTACCACACGACCGGAGAGAGAATCAGAACCGTAAGCCAATTTGGCAGCGGCTTTCATTCCACGGTAGACACCGTAAGCTGTTACTGGGGATGGGTTGCCACTGGAACCGAATGCTGGAGAAACACCTGTTACGAAATCCGTTTCCAAGTGAATCATATCCATATCTGCTACTGTTGTACCTACATCCTCAGCAGTAATGTAACGGCCATTCAGTCCTTGGATATAGCGGCCGAAAGCACGGAACAGCTCTTCGCTCTTATGCTCGCGCGGATCACCGATGATAACGGCTTTACCGCCACCGATATTGAGTCCAGCTGCTGCGTTTTTGTAAGTCATCCCACGACCGAGACGCAATACGTCCACAATCGCTTCTTCTTCTGTTTTATACGGCCACATGCGCGTACCGCCGAGTGCTGGTCCTAGTGTCGTATCATGAATGCAAATGATTGCTTTTAACCCGGAATTTTCGTCTTGGCAAAATACCAATTGCTCGTAATCGTACTTTTGCATGTAATCAAAGATGTTCACTGAAGAAACCTCCCTAGTATCTTTCGTTTTCCGCTTAGGTAAGCAGGCGTAACAGTGGGCTCCATTTGGAGAATTTCCCGCCAAAAAGTATATGCAAAAGTCATGCCAATAATATCAAACTTATGAAAGCGCTTTATTTACAAGAACGTGGAATAAGCTTCCCGACGTCAAGTCTGCATTTTTTTGCATATACACGCAAAGATTTGCATGCAACATTTTGCGTAGTTAGTTCATTACTCTTCCTGCACATCCATGATGCCCAATTTTTCCATCTTGTAGTACAAACTGCGAATCGCGATTCCGAGGCGTTTCGCCGCAAGGGTGCGATTGCCTTTGGCTGCTGCCAGTTCCCGCAAAATGTGCTGGCGTTCTGCTTTTTCCACTGCTTCTTTTAATGTGGTACCAGTGGTGCCCTCTCGCTGGGTCTCTTCCTTTTTGGTCGAAACGATTCTTCTTTCCAGAGGGGGTAAATGCTCCGGCATAATGATGCGCTCGTTGATCCGCATATGAATCATCGCCCTGCCCAGTACATTCTCTAGCTCGCGTACATTGCCTGGCCAGTGATAGGACAGAAGCATCTGCAATGTTTCTTCATGCAGCTCTTCTACATTTCTTCCGTATTCCAGATTGGCTTTTCGCAGCAGATACAAAGCAATCGGCTTAATATCTTCCAAGCGCTGTCTGAGTGGCGGGATATGAATCGGTACGACGTGGAGACGATAGTACAGGTCTTCACGGAAACGTCCCGCTCCGATAGCAGCCTCCAGATTCACATGGGTAGCCGCAATGACGCGAACATCGATGTTGATTGGCTTCGTTCCACCAACTCGCACTACCTCTCGCTCCTGTAGGACGCGCAAAAGCATGACCTGCATGCTCATGGACAGCTCGCCGATCTCGTCCAAAAAGATCGTTCCACCGCTCGCTTCCTCAAACAGCCCCCGCTTTCCTCCTCGGCGCGCACCTGTAAACGCACCTTCCTCATAACCGAAAAGCTCACTCTCCAAGAGGCTCTCTGAGATCGCTGCACAATTGACCCGGATGAATTGGTTGTATTTTCGTTCACTTGCATTATGTATGGCGTGGGCAAACAGTTCTTTCCCCGTTCCCGATTCTCCACGAAGAAGGACAGTTGCTGGTGTTGACGCTGCTTTTTTGGCTTGCTCGATCGCTTGCTGCATCGGCTCACTATAGCCAATTATGTCTGCAAAGCTATATTTTGCCTCCAGATTGCGTATGATACGCCGAGCTTTCTCCAGCTCTTCTGTCAGGCGCTTGAATTCGGAAACATCGTGAATGACGCCAACGCTGCCTTTCAGCTCTCCATCGACCAGAACAGGTGCAACATTGACCATAACGTCCTTGCGTTTTGGTCCCAATTTCATGGGGACGCCTCTCACTGCCTTCTTCGTTTTCAAGACTTGCATGTGCATACTATCGCCTTCGGAAATGTCTACCGTCGCTGGTTTGCCGATGATGTCATCTTGCGAAAAGCCCGTTAGCCTCGTATAGGCCGGGTTGATCAAAAGTCCATTTCCGTATTGGTCAACGACAGATATCGCTTCATCCGAAGATTGAATGATTGCTTGCAGCATGCTCTGCAAATCTTTCAAGTTCGTCACTTCTTCTGCCAAAACCATGATCTCTGTAATATCACGGAAAATGGCGACAGCTCCGACAACTTCTCCTCGATCATTGCGGACGGGCACGCGGTTTGTAATAATCCGCGTCTGATTCGGCAAGACTTGCTCCTGATTCAATTCGGGAGAGCCTGTCTTTAATACAATATGTAACCGGGTGTTCGGTATACGCTCCGAAACTTTTGTATCCAGCACTTCACTCGCCTCAATGCCCATCAATCGCTCTGCAGCTTTATTGAACAGCGTAATAATTCCTTGGCGATTAACCCCGATGATCGCGTCATGCGTGGAGTCCAGCATCGTTTCCCGCTCCCGCTGATTTTGCATCAAGACCGCAATCAGCTTGTCGCGTTCCCGTATCAATTTCATGACGATTCTCGTAAACGTTCCTGGGATGAGCACCGTCTTATGGTTCTTTAATTGCCTGAGATGCTCATACTCCCCCAAATCCCCTGTAGCTTCTAAAATAACATCCAGATCCTCATCCAAATAAGGTCGATAATCTTGATCGACGGGAATCCCCAATGAACGAGCCAGCAGTATGCCTGGAGCGTCCGGCCGTTGATCTACGACGGCAACGACTTGTAATCGATCCATCTGGTTTAGCATCCGCAGGAGTGCTGTTCCACCACGTCCCGCACCAACGATGAGCAGCTTGTGCATGCGAGAGACCCCTCACTTTTTGAACAACCTCTTTACGATCTTACTCGTTACCATTGTACTCCAACAAATCGTTGATGGACAGGCGTTCTTCCCTAACGTGCGCTCGTTCGTGTGCAACAGGGACGGTGGACAAGGCAGTTCGCATCCGATATGATGAATAGACCGTGCTGCAGTAGTTGAGGTAGTTCAGCGTTAGAGAAAGGGGTGACCCAACCCTTGGTTTTTCAGAAAATCATTGCACTCTTAATTATGGTAATCCCGGCAGCAATCGCCATGTACGGAATCAAATTAATCCGCGACGCATTCTTCTATTCGGCCTCTCCAGATGTTGGATTTTTGTGGGGAAAACTCATTTTAGGTATACTGGCTTTCGCCATCCCTGTATGGTTTATTGCCGGATTTATTCTCCATCACGAGCGCAAAAAAAATCGCGTACAGCCCCGTTTCATGGTTCCTGAACCTGATGACGAGGACTAGACCAAACCGGACGAGCCAGTCTGGTTTTTTTTATTTTCTGCTCCTGTAGCTCTCCCCCATTGATCGAGTCGATGGAGCCAACCGACCTGTTCGATAACGCGGGAAAACGAGCAAAATTCTGCCGCAATCTGAAGACACAAAAAAAGAACGAGCATGCACACCTGTACATAAACGGGGGTCCCGATGACAAAGGTAAAGCCCGCTGCAAATCCCAAAGCATTCGACCCTGTATCTCCGAGCATGATTTTGCCGCCAGCGTCATGGGGAAACATGAGTATACTTGCAATGAAAACAGGGATCAAAAAAATCCAGTTTGCCGTCGCTGCACTGGCCCACATTATCCATAGGCCAAAAGCGCCTGCCAGTGCTGTTAGACACCAAAACATTTTGAGCGCCCGTCCAGGCCTCAAATCAAACAAGTTAATAATATTGGGGGAGAGTGCAAGTAAACCAAAGGAAACAATACCTGACCACAACGAGTTCGAAAGAGTTAAGGAAAGACAAAAAGCCGTGCTTGTCCCACCAATCAGCTTCCACATGCCGCTCGTCATTCGCCTCTCTCTCCATAACACGCCGAAATGTCCACGAAAGCCTTTTGCATCTCGATCTGATGCGCGATCATCACGCCATCCCCAAAATGCCATTATAAGCATTCCTATTACGAATAAAATACCGTGCAGGAGAAGCTCGCTTTTGGCCCCTCTGAGCAAAAGCAGTCCTACGAGCACAATCCCGGTTATAGCGCTCGAATATACGAGGATGAGCCCTCCCGCTGTCAGCACGGGGTCTCCATCGTAATTGAATCGACTCATCCCCAGTGCGCAGAGCTTTTGGGTAACCATTTTATGCAGCAGGCGGTTAAGCACTAGCGGAAAAACGACCGCGAAGAGCAGCATGAGGACTATGATTTTCGTTTCCACTCCTGCCCCTCCCACCATTTCCAGCATAACGTTCGGCTAATCGCGACAAACTCTTTCCCACGATGGCGGAAGCCTGCCCAATCGTTTTTCGTTTCACGGTGCGAAAAAAAGACAGGGACCTCTGCTACACGATACCCTGCCCGCAAAGCATCGACAGTGAGCCCCACCTCAATGCCAAATCCTTTATCCTGACTCCCCAACCGGTTAAGAAGCTCGCGACGAATTGCCCGTTGTCCCGATAAAGGAGCTCTTGCTTCAAAGCCTGTCAACATCCGGATGCCATGATGGGCCAAGCCTTTTGCTAATCCGAGACCTGCTTTTACTTGCGGAGGCGGAAGAACAGCTACGGCCATATCACAAACATCTTGCAGAACCGGCGCAAGCAAATGTGCGGCTTCTGCTGCGCTGTCTCGCAAATCACCGTCGAGAAGCATGACCACATCCCCGCTGGCGCACTTCCAGCCCAGTTGAACAGCAGCACCTTTCCCTTGATTGCGCGGCGCACGAATCACCTTATCCGCCCACTTGCTTGCGATATCTGCCGTCTCATCTTTACTGCCATCATCGACGACGATTAATTCATCACAAAAAAAGCGTTCACGGATGGCACGAAGTGTATCACCGATGGAAGCCTGTTCGTTGAACGCTGGGATGACGACGCTAACTTTTTTCACGCGAGTCCTTCCTCTCTGCCAATCTATTTTGCACTTGCTCCAAAAGTGACCATTGTTTGGCAGGAGAGTCTGGCACTTCTCCAACCTGAATCCAGGAATTCGCCTGTTTTTCCCGTAGCCAAAGTGGTGCTTGCCTGGCGACAACCAAAAGCACGCCATCTTCCCAACTGTTTCCCTCGCGATAAGAAACCACTTCTATCCCTACTGAATACATCAGTTGCTTAATCCGTTCAGCAACGTTGCCATCCTCCTGCCAAACATACACCTTACTTCCCGCAAGTTCATCCACATAGCGTATGCTCATGAGTTGGACGACCTCTTCGTTGCTGCGCGCAACTTCCTTGAGCAATCGATTCATTTGCTGCCTTAATTCATGGTTGCTTTTGAGAGCGTGATCGTACTTTGCTTCCATTTTGGAAAGAATCTCTTTTGTTCCTTGCGAAATCCATGAATGGCCTGCCGTCCCTCCTAACAAGATACCTACCCCAAGTGCGACAAATATGGCAGCCAGTGAAATCAAATGATAGCGGAAGGGTATCATGTATACCTCCATGAAAGTGCGTTGTTCATAAAGCCCAAGTCCGCCACTGGGTCCAGATCATGTGTACAGCATGTCGGGCGATTGGATTAATGACGAGCGCGGCTGAAACAGGTAGAAGCATAGCGACTATACACCAACTCCACAGTTTCCATGACTCGCTCGGCCGATAGAGATGACTAACTCCTTTGGCATCAATTAGCTTCGTCCCGATCTTCGTGCGGACCAATAACGTGCTCGCCATACCTTTGCGCCCTTTTTCCAGAAAATCAATCATACTAGTATGGGCGCCGATCGTGACGATCAGTTCAGCCTCCTTTTCGTACGCTAATAGCATCGCCACATCTTCGCTCGTACCGGGCGCAGGCAAGACATGACACGGTAAACCGAGAGCTTTTATACGGGTCGTTCCAGGTGCTGTTCCATCCACAAAAGCATGTACGACGATCTCCGCACCGCTTTGGAGCGCTCTGTCCGAGACACTGTCCATATCTCCCACAATCAGGTCTGGACGATACCCTGCAGCCATGAGAGCATCTGCACCGCCATCGACTCCGATCAATACAGGACGATATTCCCGAATGTAGGAAGAAAGCGTCAGTAAGTCCTCTTTGTAATGTTTACCGCGAACGACGACAACCACATGTCGCTGTTCCATTTTTGTATGTAATCGCACATGGCAAAGTGGTTTTAAAAATAGGTCTTTTTCCTTGCTAGCGTACAAAAGTGTATTGTCAATAAACGAAGAGAGTGTGTCATCCAACTTATCGTGTGCTTCATGCCATCGGTTTAAAACGGATGGCACCGTAACTTGCAGCAACCTACATACATGGACCCACTTCTCTTCCAGAAAGATGTACAGATTTTCTTCAAGGATCGTTGCATACTTGCCTTCGATCCATTCCATGAACGAATCCGACACATCTACATCCAACACTTCATAGAGTGTGACACCGTTTGTTAAAAGTCGACGAGCCCCTTCAGCCGGGTATTGCCCCGTCATGAATGGCGAAAGGTTAAGGACGACTTTTACCCCTCTTTCCAACAAGGACTGTGCTGCTATTTCATCAACGTCCGGGTGATCAATGATGGCGATATGATGGGAGTGGAGACGTTTGCACAACTGCTTCGTCTTCAGATCAGCTGCTACGACAGCCATGAATGAATGTGCTGCAGAACCTTTTTGTTTGCCCACTTTTCCACCTCCGCTCTTAGTATGCTAAATATTTCCTTGCTACATGCAAAAAACGGTCCCATCATGTTTCATGAAAATATCGAGATGTTTTTCACAAAAAAAAGAAGCTGTGCAAATGCACAACCTCTTTTAAGCGAAGCGTTTTCAGTTTAATCTACGCACCCTTGACCATGTAGTAAATGATCAAACCATCTGCGAACAGGAACACCACCAAAGATACAAAGCCAAATAAGATTGCAAATGTGTTTTTCGCTTTGATGGAACTCAAACAGCCCCAAGCAATAAAGAATGTGAAGATAAACATCAGGATGTCAAATAAAACGATTTTCATGAACGACAACTCCTTCACCATGATGACGCAAACCGGAATACAATGGCAATTCCATTATATAGCTTCACGTATTATGAGACAAGCATATCCAAATTTGTGAACAAAAAGTTTCACAATTATTCCCCTTTTATTGTGCCACATGTTGCGCTACCTATCCATATACTCCAGCAATCTTGCTCAATCCATTTTACTTGCCCGGCTACATGATCATGGATGGTATGAACGAGGTCTTTCAGTTCCACATCTGTCAATTGATGCAAAATGGAGCGGCCTTTTCTTGATAGCAAGTCAGCTTGGAGTTCAGACCAGCTATCGTATTCGCGTCTTGTCTCCCATAACGTAGTTTTGTTCACCTGTTCAAGCCCTGCTAACTTCATCGTGTTCTGCACCGTTGTATCATCCGGTCTGCGTGTCTGTTCTATCGTGAGCAATCGCGGGAATCGGGTAAAGAAATAGCCGCGAAAATGAGTCGGCGAGGCTGGCATTTTGACATCTTCCATCGTCCGGTCTTGGATCAGGCATATTCCCCCCGGTGCCAATAACCTGATCACTTCTTTAAAAAACTTCTGCAAGTCTTGTTCAGGAAAATGATGGATCAATGCGCGAGCAAATACAATATCCGCACAGTGACTTGGTAAGCCTGTTGCACGGGCATCCCCCTGTGCAATCGAAATCTTCGGATCGTCAGCGCATTGCTCTCTCGCCGCTTCTACCATCACATGGGAAAAGTCAACGCCCGTGACAGTAGCAGCCCCTAACCCAGACCAAGCCTTACTGTAAATTCCACCGCCACAACCGATGTCCACGACGTTTTTTCCCACGGGATTGATGAGTGACAGGATCGTCTGACTCCACGAATCGTCTGCGGTTCTTCCTGTATAGCTCAGCTGGTTTTTCTCAGCGTGAAAATCAATCGTCATTCCTGCTTCGCCTCCATGAACTCCAGTCGGTTTCCAAATGGATCCTCTGTGAAAAAGCGGATAAGGTGAGGGATTTCTTCGTCAATCCGAATCGATACCCCATGTGCTTGCAGATGCTCCATTAGCGAGCCAATGTTTTGCACGAGGAATGCGGGATGTGCTTTTTTCGCGGGAATGAACCCTTCTTCGATTCCAATATGAATCATTTGAGCGCCACATTGAAACCATACACCACCTCGAACGAGAAGCTTCTCTGGCTTTGGAACCTCGGGCATTCCCAAAAGCTCACCGAAAAACTTGCGCGCTACGTCCTCTGCTCCGGCTGGTGCTGCTAATTGTATATGATCGAGCCCAATCCATTCATGCTTTGTTGTCATCTTCTTCGTTTCCTCCTCTTTTCTTGCACAGAACCATCCATTCGTCAATCTGATGGGTCAATACTCTGCCTTCCTTACTCGTAAGTCCTAGATATTCCTTTTGTTCATCTGTAGCGTTCAGCAGCATTTTTTCGACGGCCGCTTCCTGCTCAGATGATTCGGAAGTGCGCTGGACCCACGGTAAAAACTCAAACTTTTTTTTGCGTTGTTGCTGCTTTTGTGGGGCCAAGCCATTCGCTTCACACAAATCGCGCCATTCACTTACGGAAAGACAGCGAACATGACTGGGATCGCGTGTTTTCTCTACCTCATTTATGAATGCCGAGAGTGACGACTCCTCAGGTGAAACGTTGTCGATGAACAGAAACAACCCACCAGGGGACAGCACTCGACTCACCTCATAAACAAAAGCCGCGGGATCTGGAAAATGATGAGCCGCGATTCGGCATGTGACGATCTCAAATGATTCATCGAGAAACGGGAGTGATTCTGCATCGGCCTGAACATACATCACATTTTTGACAAGTGCTGTATCATTAGCCGCAGACGCCGCCATAAGCATCGGGCGAGTCAAGTCCGTGGCGACGACCAAGCTCACATGTGGAGCCAATGTCCTCGCTACGTGCCCACCTCCTGTGGCGATATCCAGTGCCCGCCACTTCTCTGATGGCTGCATCCACTCCACCATCAGTTCTAGGTCGCTGCCTTTTGCATGCGTCTTGCTTTGCACGTATTGCTCCGCATTTTTTCCAAATTGCGCTTGCACAGCCTGTTTAATCTCCTCATGATTCTTCATCGGGAACACCTCCTGCCCTAATCATATTCCAATGTTTGTCATCCTTGTTATAGAATACAGATAACTAGTTATCGAGAATTTGAATAGGAGGCAACTAACAGTGGATCGAGAAAGTCTTGAGGTATTTTTGACGATTGCTCGTCATGGATCAATTAATCGTGCTGCACAGGCATTGTTTTTGGCGCAATCAACACTGACGCACCGATTGAAGCAGCTTGAGCGCCAGGTTGGGAGTGCGCTATTTGTTCGCACTGCCTCAGGGGTCAGTCTCACAGGTGAAGGACGTCGATTACTACCTGTTGCTACGAACATCGTGGAGCAAATGCGCTCCTTTATCCAAGAGAAAGAACAGCGCCAATCGATGAACATCGTCGCAGGAAAGGCTTTTGTCGCCTATGAGCTGCCGCGACTGATCGGGGAGTACCGTATTGCTCATCCGGGCTTTACTTGCTACGTCCGTTCTACGTTGTACGAAGAATCCCTCAGCGCTCTGCTAACGGGAACGGCTGATATTGCCTTCCTCGGGAGTGAAATGTATCATCCACATATCCATCAAGAATTTCTTCCCAGTGATCGGCTCCTGCTCGTCATGGCGCCCAGCCATCCTTGGGCTAGCGAGTTTCCTGGTTTTCAGGCATGGGGAACTGAGGAAATGATTGTTTTCGGGAATCACACCGCTCCCTATCGCCAACGGATTGACCGCTATCTGGCACAGCAGGGAGTTTTTCCGAATATTATTATGGAACTCGACAGCTTTAATGCTGTTAAAAAAATGGTCGAACGCCAGCTAGGAATCACGATCCTTCCGGAAAGAACCATACAACACGAGTTAGCGACCGGAAGATTGGTCGCATACGATTTCGCAAACGGTGAATTAGTACGCCCTACACTCATCGCCTACCTGCATCCAAAAAAAGAGGACGATGCTTTCCAGCAATTCGTCCAATGGATCAAGGAACATTATTAATAAAAGTTCAATGTAGCGTTATGACCGTAAGCTCTGGGCGGCAAAATAAACGAACAGGTAAGATCGTCGTACCCAACCCTCTGTTGGTGTACACAGCCATGCCACCTACCTGATACAGTCCTTGTACATATTTACGTCCGTATTGCGGCACCAGAAGATGACCAATGAAGGGCAAGCGCACTTGTCCGCCATGGCTGTGACCGGACAGTTGGAGATGCACGGGATGCTCTGACGCGATATCAGCAAAATCAGGCTCATGCACCAACAAGATAACGCTGCCCTCCGGCGGGATATTTTCCAACGCCCGTGGAAGATCAGGTACGCCATAGAAAACATCATCGACGCCAGCCATGTATAACTGCTGGCCATCTTTGTGCACGACTACATGCCGATTATCCAACACCTCGAATCCAGACGCGACTAGCCCATCCCGAACTTTTTGTTGTTCACCAGCTCGATAATCGTGGTTGCCCAAAACGGCGAATTTGCCTAATGGGGCCAGGAGCTGGTTGAAAAGTGGGACGGCGGCGAACAGAGGTCGCGTCACTTCATCAATGATATCTCCCGTGAAGCAAATCAAATCCGGCTTTTCGCTCTGGATCATTTCTATAACGGATTGTAAGTCTTTAGGTTCAAAATAATGACCGAGATGGACATCACTGAATTGAATAAGCTTTGTTCCCTTAAAGGCTTCAGGTAATCCCGGTATCGTGATGGACAATCGCACAATCTCAAGAGCTTTTCGCTCCCAGACATGACCGTACACGCCAGTCGCTACACCGAGGCCAATCAATCCACCTACCCATTTCGTGATTTTATGGAGAAATGTTTTCCGTGAAATGGGGGCAAGGTTTGGATCATTCACTGTTTTCCGTTCGCCTCATACCCATTCACGACAACGTCCAATAGTCCGGTAACCGGGTCAATGAGTAAACCGTGGACCTCCACATTTGGTGGGAGGAGCGGGTGGTTTTTAATCGTTTCTACGCTATTTTTCACACTTTCTTCTACACGATCGAATCCGTGCAGCCATTTATGTAAGTTGATCCCTGCATGTTGAAGTGTGGAAAACGTTTGAGCCGAGACTCCTCGCTCCAGCATCTTCTCCATCGTGCGTTTGCTGTCTATCGCACTCATCCCGCAGTCATAATGCCCGACCACCATCACTTCTTCAGCATTCAATTCGTAGATCGCAATAAGTATACTGCGCATGATACTTCCAAAAGGATGGGACACGATTGCCCCGGCGCTTTTTACGTGCTTGATATCCCCATTGCGCATGTTCATGGCTTTCGGTAGGAGTTCAACCAAACGGGTATCCATACAAGAGAGTACGACCAGACGCTTATCAGGAAACTTGGTTGTTTGATACTTTTCATATTCTTGATTCGCCACAAATTCACGGTTATATGCGAGAATTTCATCCAAATTGCGCACTTTCACAGCACCTGCCTCGCTCTTAGTAGTATGTTTATGTGTTGTCTGCTTTCTATTTTACATAGGAGGATCAAAATCTCGCAAGGGACTGTGGCAGTTTCTTATCGAGATTTCATCTGGTCAGGATGTAATGTTGCTCGTCTATACGAAATTTTTTTGGTGAAAAGAGGTGTTCGATCGTCGCGTAAATTGGTTCTCTTTTTGTGAATTTGTCACCCATCCATAGACCATACAGTTCAACCTGCGTCTTGTCGTGATCAAGTAGCTCCTCGCACCACGCACGTAGCTGCATCATTCTGGTCATGCTTTTTTGATAGTCCTCTACATATCTTTGATAATGACGAGGCCTCTCCTCTTCCGGGTACATTCCGAGTTTTACCTTATCAGGATGCTTGGAAATGCTAAATCTGCAAGCGCAACCCTCTTCGGTTGTCACCCACCATCCCTGCCTTTTCGGAAAACGCTTGAAAAAATGAGGGCTATTTTCGCGTGACAGCTTGCCTGACAAAACATAAGGAGAGAGTAGCGGCTTAGGTTCAAATCCTGGTGTTTCTTTTATCATGACGATTAATTCTAGGCACATTGGTTCAATTCCTCCGGATAGAGTAGTTCATGCCTTATTTGCTTTTGCAGGATACATAAAGTAACATCCCCCTCCTTTTTGGAAAAGAGATGTTTTTTACTGATCATATCAGTCTCACGACAATTATACCAAACATTTCCATATCAATCGATCTATCCCTATATATTTCCTAAATTCGGTAAAATCATTAAAAACATAACTAGGAGAGTCGCAGCTTGAAATTAAAACTAGCCTTACTCCTTGCAATAGCACTAATCCTTCCTGCTTGTAGTGAAACGGCAAGCACACCAGAAGTGCCACTGCCTGCCTACGTATTAGCCATTGATCGATTTGATGAGGGGACAGGAATTTGGTATGTTGCCTTATCAACCGAGTCAAACGACAGACAAAGGCATGGAACAAACTGGATTGAGTAGTCCTCAGAAATACTATTTGAATTGAAAAATACTTCCGCAGCAAGTCCCAAAGTAACCAGCTACAGAAATATCCACAGGATCTCATGACGTTCTAAACAAAGCCAGGGTTAACATAACCTGGCTTTACTTCTTTCCACTGCACACGGCTTAGTTTTTCTGCTGCTTTCCAGTAATTTTGCAAAAACTACATCCAAGTGGAGATGATACCCAACGCTAAAACCTGTGTTGCCCATATAACCAATAATTGACCTGCCCTTGTTTCACAGACTATCCTACTCAGGTTAAAACATGGAAAAGTTTATCTATTTGTTCCTTATTTGCGAATGATTCATCAATCGATAAAAAGGATAATAGTGTAATCGCTTTTTTGGCTTTACCTGCCGCAAACATTTTATGATGGCCGTCCAATAAAAAATGACTATAAACCCATACCTCATCAAAATCTTTTAGTGGATATTTTATATCTAAGAAAGAAATGCTCAATGCCGTTGGTGTTTCTTTTACATCCACCCTTTCTATGTACTCATTTATTGATATGGGATTTAATGATTCACTAGATTGTATCGGTACTATATATTCTTCGATTTTCCTCATACTGCTCATGTTCCTTAGCCCAGCCTTATAGTACTCAGTCCCATGTGCCTCTCTTTTAACCCTTGGATACACCTTTAGTAAAGTTACTACGTAATGACCATTGGGAATGAGACAGGATAGATCAGAAATGAAATCCTGGTCCAGTGTATGTATCCCTTGATTTAATTTGTTGGATATTTTTGTTGGGTTTTTCATATCCATTCCTGATACGCCGGCATAAAAAAGACAGGTTTCACAGTCAATACCTGTATTGGCGATCTCTTTTCTTTCAATGGCTAGATACCTTTGACGATAACCAGCGCTCTTATACTCAATAGGCGATGTAGAAGAGCTAATACGAATTTCTTTATAGGATAATAGTTTGCTCATTTTTTATCTCCGATTGAAATCATTCTCAATAAAACCTATGTATTCGGGTATTTAAATTTCGATGGGTCTTCAATATAACTTTCGATAACATACCCGCAATTTGTACAGATACTATGAATGATCGCAGAACTAAGAGGAACAAGCTTCCCTAATGGAAACACTCCCGAATTCCTTGGTTGCCTCCCTTTTCCAATCTCGTTGCATCCACATTTTGGGCATTGCTCTTTTTGATTTTCCATTTTGCACCTCGCTTTTCTATCCATTCTTCTAGTTTTTTATTTCATTATCTTTTAAATGTTTGTTCCACAATACTTTGTCATAATAGTCAACACTAAGACCTTGCGTGTCTAAAGTGAATGGATATAAATGAAAGTGTTCATGACCAAAACTCCTAAGAAACGAACCTGCTCCCGTTCTTGAAAGTGGCTCAAAAAAACCAGAAGCGTATTCAAATACGATTTTGCTCCCTATTAGAAAAAGAGTGTCATAATCTCGCTTCATCAATATCTTATCTTTATTTTCCTTATAATGGAACCTTGAATAATCATCATAATCTAAATCAGAAAATTTTCTTGGATTCACTTCAAAACTTCTAACCCTTCCCTTTTGCTGATGTACTTTCTGTCTTAGATCTTTCCACTGATTCGTATTAAGCTGTAGTGAATGATGAAGGAGAACAAGCTAAATTCTGCAACGATAATTGATTGCCAAAAATCATATATATATCTTTATCATATTCACATGCAAAAATATCCCTTGTATGAAATGTAGGAGTTAGAACAATGTACTTTCGATTGTGGAACCAGATTTTTTTTTGAAAGAATTGAATTTTCAAAACTACCTCCAATAATTTTGCTTTTTCGCATCTTAGGATCTCGAATCCTAGAGTCCTACCAATACAAAAAGACACTAGCACGCAGATGCTAATGTCCTTTTGTATTAAGTAAGGATCGTTTACATGAGTATCTACATCCTAGCTAATCTTCGCTTCAATCCGCAGCTTGTCCGCCACCATGGCAATAAACTCACTGTTAGTCGGCTTCGCCTTGGTGTTGGAAATCGTATAGCCAAACAAACTGGAGATGGAGTCCAAATTACCACGGGACCACGCTACTTCTATCGCATGACGGATCGCACGTTCTACGCGACTAGCGGTTGTATTGAATTTCTTTGCGATGTCGGGATACAGGACTTTGGTAATCGAACCAAGCAGCTCGACATCGTTGTATACCATTGTAATCGCTTCCCGCAAATACAAATAACCTTTGATATGAGCCGGAACTCCAATCTCATGAATAATGCTGGTGATGCTCGCATCCAAATTGCGTCCGCGGATTTGCAAGGTTGCTTGCGGTTTCACGGAAGAAACAAAAGAAGAGGCAGGTTTGGTCGTAATGATTTGTCGGATGCGCTGTGCCAGCACCTCCATATCAAACGGTTTCAAAATGTAGTAAGCTGCTCCCAGTTCTACTGCTTTCTTCGTAATCTCTTCCTGCCCGAAAGCAGTCAACATGATGATTTTAGGTTGGGGACTTAAGCGCATGGCCTGTATTTGCTCCAAAACAGCCAAGCCATCCAGATGTGGCATGATGATATCCAAAATTAATACATCGGGTACACGTTCCTGCAGCAGTCGAACTACCTCATTGCCGTTGTAAGCAACACCTACAACATTCATGTCATACTGGCTACTGATGTACTCTTCTAACAGATTTACAAATTCACGGTTATCATCTGCCAACAACACTTCAATCTTGCTCAAGGTCGTTCCTCCTAACAATGGACGGTCTTTTGGAAAGAAGGTGGCGTTCTAGAGGTTAACAAATCTAAAAGGATTAGTCCTTACCATCTTTTCTCTATAAAAATTATTCGACAAAGCAAATTCCATTCCTGCCAATGACGAAAGATTGAATGATTTAACTGATATTTCGACAAAGAATCCATCCATTTATAATCGATTCGTCAAAGGACTGCAAAAATCGGAAAAGCCGTCTCGCATCGTTCGCGTGACGGCTTTTCATTCAGGCAGCTTTGCTCGTATTTGTACGGGATTCAGCAGTACCGCGCACATTCACGCCAGCATCCTGAAGCATCCATTCAATGAAGCAGCCATATCCCGAAGTAGGATCATTGACAAACACATGGGTGACGGCACCGACGATTTTGCCTTTTTGAATGATGGGACTTCCGCTCATCCCCTGTACGATACCACCCGTCTTTTCCAAAAGGCGTTTGTCCGTGACTTTAATGATCATTCCTTTGGTTGCAGGAAAATGCTGCTTGACCACGTTTGCAATCTCAATATCGAACTCTTCCACCTTCTGGCCTTCCACGACAGTAAGAATCTTGGCTGGCCCTTCTTCTACCTGCTCAGCAAGAGCGATTGGTAACGGCTCTTGATAATAACTGCGTTTGGGCTCGTCTTTCATTTTTCCAAAAATGCCAAAAGGGGTGTTTTTGGTTATATTTCCGAGAACTTCACTTTCATTGTAGAAACGTGCAAATTTCTCCCCTGGGTTGCCACTTTGTCCTTTTTCAATCGATGTGACACTGGCTTGCACGATCTGGCCATCCCCTACAACAATGGCTTGACCAGTATCAACGTCGGAAATGACGTGCCCTAATGCCCCGTACGCTTTGGAATTCGGATCAAAAAAGGTCAATGTCCCTACGCCTGCCGCTGAATCCCGAATATAGAGACCCATACGATATTCACTGTCTTTTTTGTCTTTCGCAGGGTGCAAAGTGAGCGATAGCTTTTCCTTGCCACGAACGACAAGCAATTGAACGGAGTGATCCTTTTTTCCCGTTTCGTTAATCAATTTCTTTACATCGTTCATGTCATTGATGTACATGTCGTTCATTTTGATAATCATGTCACCAACGTGTATTCCTGCCTGTTCACCTGGAGAAAACTTGTTCTTACCATCGTCAACTAAATGATGACCGACAACCAAAACACCCGCTGTTTGCAGCTTCACCCCGATTGATTGTCCACCAGGGTACAACCGCAGATCTGGCAATACATTTACTTTTACAGCAGTCAGCGGAATGTTATGCCACTTCACCTGCAATTGGGCTTCCCCAGCCCTTCGCGGTTCAACGGACATGGGTCTGCTCAAATCAACGGAAACCTCACGCGCCTCTGTCCCGTTAACGTGCAAAATATCAGGATTGCTATTGATTAGCGTGCCCATTACCGGCACAGAGACCCGTAACTGCTCGAGGGACCCTTCCATCAAACGCAATTCACGGGGAAAGGAGGACAGATCGCGGAACGGGGTGGAACTCACGACAAGCGCCGTGATGAGGAGAAGGAGACTTCCCATCCATTTTCTTTTGTTTTGTCGGATCACCAGTAATCACTCCTACCGTTCCCTACCTACACCTACAAAACAAAACGGTCAAGTCCATTTTGTTTGACCGCAAGCGGTCATGAGGGACACCTCCACCTTGTGTACCTTTAATGTTGCCACCAGCCAAGCGGATTATGTCAGGAAAATAACCCACTCTGAACATTAGAAACCACGAAAAAAAGACTGCCAACTTAAATTAGCTGACAGTCTTTCGTTCGCGACCAAGAGTGATCATCTCGCGCGCATGTTCTTCTGTTTTCGCTGTTACCTCTGCCCCGCTTAGCATGCGAGCCAGCTCCGTTACCCGTTCATCATCAGACAAACGATGCACCCGCGTCTCCGTTTCATTCTCGCTCATTTCCTTTTTGATCAGAAAATGCGCGTCTGCCATGGATGCGACCTGCGGCAAGTGCGTAATGCACAGGACTTGGCGCTGTCCAGCGACTCGGGCGAGTTTTTCTGCTATCGCTTGAGCCGCTCTTCCGCTTACACCTGTGTCGACTTCATCAAAAATGAGTGTCTCCACTTGATCTGTGCCCGCCAAAATCGTTTTAATGGCCAGCATGACGCGAGACAGCTCCCCGCCGGATGCAATCTTCGCCAAGGGACGCAATGGCTCACCCGGGTTAGGTGAGATTAAAAACTCGATCTGATCCATTCCGTTCGCATCTACGAAGCGCTTGATTCCGTCGATTTCCACCCCATCATCATCCGGCGTCTGTCTGACATCGATGGCAAAACGAGCACGCTCCATGTGCAGTTCTTTTAGCTGCTGCTCGATCTCTTGTGCGAGTTTTCCTGCACATTCGGAACGAATAACAGACACCTCCAAAGCCTCTACCGCCAAATCGGCTGCAAACTCCTGCAATTGCTTTTCTACCTGCTGGAGGCGATCTTCATAGTGATGCATGTCATCCAATTCATCCTGAATCGTGGCAGCGTACTCCAAAATATCGTCAACACTTTTGCCATACTTGCGTTTTAACGACTGGATTTGATCAAGACGACGTTCTACCTCCGCCAGCTGCTCCGGTTCAAAATCCATTTGGTACGACAATTGACGAAGGTTATGTACCACGTCTTCTATCTGGTAGTATGCCGATTGGACCGTCTCCAAAATCGGCACGAGCTGTTCTTCGTAGTTCACACCACGCTCTAGCTCTCCCATCGCATGTCCTAACCAATCCATGCCCTTCTGGTCACCATGCAATGCGCGGTATGCGTCTTGAATCGTTGAATAAACTTTTTCAATGTTCATCCACTTTTTCCGCTGCTGCATGAGCTTCTCGTCTTCGCCAGGCGTGAGGGTTGCTGCCTCAATTTCATCGAGCTGATATTGCAAGAGATCGATGCGCTGTACCAGCTCCCGATCGTTACGTGCCATACGCTCCAGATCTTGCTTGGTTTTACGGTAAGCAGCATACAGGGTACCGTACTCTTGCTTCGCAGCTCCCAACGCACTTTCCCCATATGCGTCAAGCCAATTGATATGCTTGTCTGACTGCATCAGCATATGTGTGTCGTGTTGTCCATGCACCGTAACCAGCCAAGGCCCTAACTCACGCAGCATAGCGAGGGTCACGAGCTGGCCATTTATTCGAATGATACTCTTCCCTTGATTCGATATATCTCGGCGTACCACGAGCATACCGTCTTGCTCAATCTGGACACCGACATTCTTACAAACGGCAAGTCCAGGGTGACCAGGCGGCAATTCAAACAGTCCTTCCACTTCTGCACGAGGTTCACCGTAACGGACAAAATCAGCCGAGGCCCGGCCTCCTAACAACAGACCTAACGCATCGATAATGATGGATTTACCGGCACCAGTCTCACCTGTCAGGATGTTTAAGCCTTTTTGGAAAGAGACCGTCACTGATTTGATGATGGCAAAATTTCGGATCGAGAGTTCCACTAGCATCGCAAGCGACCACCTTCTACAACATTTCCATTAAGCGTTTCGTCACTTCATTGGTATTTTCTTTGGAACGGCAAATAATCAGGATCGTGTTGTCGCCACTGATTGTCCCCATGATTTCTTCCCATGGAAGGTTGTCAATCAGTTCAGCTACCGCATTCGCATGTCCCGAAAGTGTCTTCAGTACAATAAAATGATCAGCTTGGTCAATGCTAATAAAGGAATCCACAAGCATGCGTTTCAGCTTTTGCAGTGGATTGAATTTTTGTTCAGCAGGCATAGAATACTTATATCGTCCATCAGGGAGCGGCACTTTTACCAAGTGTAATTCCTTGATGTCACGGGATACAGTCGCTTGCGTTACGTTAAAGCCAGCAATCCGCAAGCGGTCCACCAGATCATCCTGTGTTTCCACCTCTTGATTACTGATGATATCCCGAATTCGAATATGTCGTTGCCCTTTGTTCATATGGATTACTCCCATTCCCCTTGTAATTTCGTTCGTATTGCTTCGAAAAAGCCACCTTTTTTCCACTTAATCAGCGGGGTAACACATGGTGACTTTTTAATGTAAATCTGATCGCCACCCTCGAGTCGATAACCAAATTGCCCGTCAATGGACAGGCCCATCTCCTGATGAATGGCATCTACTTCGACCCGGATGGTTTGATTGCCTGACAGGACCATCGGCCGGGCCGTCAAAGAATGAGGAGCCACTGGCGTCAGTAATAGCATGTCCACATTGGGCGCCACTATTGGACCACCTGCAGAGAGTGAGTATGCCGTTGATCCTGTCGGCGTAGAGACAATGACACCATCTCCACTGAACGTTGCGACGTACTCGTCATCCATAAAGACCGCACATTGAATGATCCGGCAAAATGATCCTTTTGCAATCCCAATATCATTCATGGCCGTGTATGTCCCCAGTGTGGTTCCTTTTCGCACCAAACACGCTTCCAGCATCGCTCTCTTTTCAATGTCGTACTTGCCAGAAAGGAGATTGTCTACAGCCTGAGGCAGATGCTCCGGTTCCGCTTCTGACAAAAAGCCTAACGTGCCTAAATTAATCCCAAAGATCGGGATAGAGTGACCGGCGAGCTGGCGAGCAATTCTGAGTAGCGTGCCATCGCCCCCCAATACACAAACTAGATCCGCCTGCGTCCCCATCTCTTCTACAGATGCGCCCAGTTCTGGATGTCCTACATCTGATGCAACATGTTCATCCAGGAATACCTGCGCGCCTCTGTCCTCAAGTAAATACAGCAGTTCCCGTGCAACGATACGTGCTTCGGGCTTGCCTTTGTTCGCTATGATTCCAATTTTCTTCACGTGATCCACCCCAAAACTGGTTGGTTGGAAATCCTTCTTGAACAACCTCATATACAAGTATACAACTTCACGTGCATAAATAAAAAGCCTCGATTGTGACAAAACTCCCGAGGCTTTGGTTTTTCATCCTATTTCAAATTCGCATGAGCAGAAGCAACTACCTCTGTCAGGCATTGCAACCAAGCTTCCGAATCCATGCCGCCCTCACTTTTCTGGACATGCATAACAAATTCAATGTTTCCTTCTCCCCCCGTAATAGGAGAGTAGTCCAAGCCTTTCAGTGCGAAACCCAATCCACTGGCAAATTGTCCAATGTCAGTTAACACGCTCTCGTGTACTTCTGGATCACGTACGATTCCATTCTTGCCGACTCTTTCTTTACCTGCTTCGAATTGAGGCTTGATTAGCGCAACAACATCGCCGCCATCCTTCAGAAAACGGTACAGCACGGGTAAAATCAGTCGCAAAGAAATGAACGATACGTCAATCGATGCCGCATTAGGACGTTCATGTTCAAATGCCTCCGGGTCCATATGACGGAAATTCGTCCGTTCCATGACCACTACCCGTTCATCCTGTCGTAAGCTCCACGCGAGTTGTCCGTACCCGACATCAATAGCGTATACAAGTCGCGCACCATTTTGCAGCGCACAGTCTGTAAAACCGCCAGTGGAGGCCCCGATATCCATCATGACACGATCCTTCATGTCGATCTCAAAGACCCGCAATGCCTTTTCCAGCTTGAGGCCACCCCGACTCACATACGGGTGTACCTCGCCCTTCACCGTAATCGCAACATCCTCGGCAAATTTGGTTCCCGGCTTGTCACAGCGCTCGCCAGCTACTTGCACAAGGCCTGCCATTACGGCTGCTTTTGCTTTTTCTCTGGTTTCATAATGGCCTCTTTCGACCAAGAGAACATCTACCCGTTCTTTCCTTACACTCATGCTTCCACTACGCCCTTCGAAATTGGCATCAAGGCTCGGACACGCGCAGCAATATTATCAGCTGTGAGCCCTACCTCTTGCCGCTGTTCTTTTACACTTCCATGCTCGACATAATAATCAGGTACCGCAACAACCTGTACATTCATTCCATGATAGCCTGCGCGATTGTAGCATTCAATGACAGCGCTGCCGAATCCGCCCATTTCACAGCCCTCTTCGACAGTAATGATCTCATAGCCTTCCTTCGCCAGTCGGAACAAAAGCTCTTCGTCCAAAGGCTTGCAAAAACGTGCATTGACAAGCATTGGCTTGATTCCTTCTTCTTGAAGCTGATTGACAGCCGCCTCAGCAATTTCAAATACGTGACCAAACGAGAGGATCGCCACGTTTTTGCCTTCGCGTACAATCTCTGCTTTTCCGATTGGAAGTACCTTTAAGTCGTCATCCATTTTGACGCCACGAACCGGCAAACGCGGATAACGATAAGAGATCGGACCCTCTTTATATTCAACTGCTGTCTTCATCATGTGACGCAGTTCGTTTTCATCCTTCGGTGCCATGATGACCATATTCGGAATGATGCGCATGAATGCCACGTCATACATCCCCTGGTGCGTCTCCCCGTCTGCTCCGACGAGCCCAGCACGGTCAACGGCGAAAATCACATTGAGCTTTTGGCGCGCGACATCGTGGATCAACTGATCATAGGCTCTTTGCAAGAAAGTCGAATAAATCGCAAAGACCGGCTTCAAGCCTTGTGTTGCTAATCCTGCCGCAAATGTACATGCGTGCTGCTCTGCAATCCCGACATCAAACAGTCTGTCCGGGTACTTCTGTCCAAATGGGATCAAGCCTGAACCTGCTGGCATCGCAGGGGTAACAGCCACGATCGACTTGTCTTCATCTGCGAGCTTCATCATCGTATCCGCAAAAACGGATGTATACGTTGGTGCAGATTTTGGTGTATCACCTGATTCGATTTTATACGTACCGATACCGTGCCACTTGACCGAATCGGCTTCTGCCGGCGCATAGCCTAGTCCTTTTTTCGTAATGGCATGGATCAGTACAGGGCCTTTTGTATGCTTGGCTGTCTTCATTGTATCCAGCAACAGTTCCATGTTATGTCCGTCAATAGGACCAATATACGTAAAGCCGAGCTCCTCGAACAGCACGCCAGATACGAGCAAGTACTTCATGCTGTCCTTGAAGCGTTCAGCCATGTTGGCCAATTTGCCCCCTACAGCCGGAATGGATTTCAACAATCCTTCGACTTCATCCTTCGCCCATTGATAGTTCTCCGTCGAGCGAATTTTACCCAAGTAGTTGTGCAAGGCCCCAACGTTTGGCGCAATGGACATCTCGTTATCATTTAACACAACGATGACATTCTTACGCTCATGACCGATGTGGTTCAAGGCCTCCAGAGCCATACCGCCTGTCAGCGCACCGTCACCGATCACAGCAATGACATGGTTCTTTTCTTTTTTCAAATCCCGCGCTGTCGCCATTCCCATTGCAGCAGACAACGACGTGCTGCTATGCCCGGTTTCCCAGACGTCATGCGGGCTTTCCACCATTTTCGGAAAACCACAAAGCCCTTTGTACTGACGCAAGGTCGGAAACATCTCCCGGCGCCCGGTCAGCATTTTATGTACGTATGCTTGATGACCGACATCCCAAATCAGCTTGTCCTTGGGACTGTCAAAAACATAGTGCAGCGCTAGCGTCAGCTCGACGACTCCCAGATTCGGCGCTAGATGACCGCCCGTTTTCGAGAGTGTTTCGATTAGAAACTGTCGGATCTCCGATGCCAATGTATGTAGCTGCGGTTGCGTGCACTTTTTCAAGTCTTGAGGATCATTTATAGTAGTAAGCAGCATTGGTATTCCTCACTTTCCACTGTTCGTTCTCCGGCGATTGTGCATGCTGCATATCAATCAAGCCCATAGAAAACCCGGCTTCCCTTTATTTGCAAGAGCCTTATTGCGCTTATTTTCAGCTTGATTCATTATAACGGTTTCTTAATAAAAACACCACTTTTGATCAACATACACGAATATGAGGTTAAGTTTTGCAATTTCTGGTAAGATGGTGATGAATACATAATCCGAATAAAAGAGGTGGACCTCCGTGAAGTTCTCGCAAATTCAGTATGAGCGCATGGATATGGAAAAAGTAGACGGACAATTCTCGCAATTGTTGAAAGCGTTTCAAAATGCCGAAAGCTTATCTGAGCAAGATATCATCATGGCTCAATTGAACAAACTGCGCCAAGAAGTGGAATCTACGCGTAACGTCGCACAAATCCGCCATACGATCAATACAGAGGATTCCTTTTACAAAACGGAGCAGGACTTTTGGGATGAAGCAACTCCTTTGTATACCGGAATCGTTTCCCGTTATTATCAGGCGATCGTCGATTCTCCCTTCCGCGCTGAATTGGAAGCAAAATGGGGAGCACAGCTGTTTCGTATCGCAGAGAGCACACTCCGCACATTTTCTCCGGAAGTTATCACTGATTTACAGGAAGAAAACCGTTTGTCCAGTCAATATGTCGCACGAAAAGCTACTGCCAAAATCATGTTTGAAGGAGAAGAGCGAAACCTTTCAGAGATAATACCTTTTACCGTTTCGAAGGATAGAGACGTACGCAAGCGTGCGAATGAAGCGAAGTACGATTTTATGCAGCAACATACGGACGAATTTGATCGCATTTACGATCAGCTTGTCAAAGTACGCACACGCATCGCAAAAAAACTAGGCTTCAAGAGTTTTGTGGAGCTAGGATATGCACGGATGAACCGCACCGATTACAATGCCGAAATGGTAGCCAGCTTCCGCCAACAAGTACTTGAGCATATCGTTCCAGTTTCGTCAAAGCTGGTTGAGCGTCAGCGCCAGCGCATTGGTGTTGATACACTAGAGTATTACGATCTTTCCTTTGATTTTGCTACGGGGAATGCAAGCCCAAAAGGTTCGCCGGAATGGATTGTAGAAAACGGGAAACAGATGTATGCCGAGCTGTCACCTGAAACGGACGAATTTTACAACTTCATGCTGGACAATGACTGTTTAGATCTATTGAGCAAAAAAGGCAAGGCTACAGGCGGCTACTGTGAATACCTCAGCCAATACAGGCTCCCATTTATTTTCGCCAATTTTAACGGTACCTCTGATGATATCGACGTACTTACGCACGAGGCAGGACATGCGTTTCAGGTGTATGTAAGCCGAGACTTTGAAGTTCCTGAATATCATTTCCCGACCGCTGAGGCTTGTGAAATTCATTCGATGAGCATGGAGTTTTTGACGTGGCCGTGGATGGAGCGTTTTTTCAAGGAAGATACAGACAAATACAAATTCACTCATTTGAGTGGAGGCCTGCAATTCATTCCGTACGGCGTGTCTGTTGATGAATTCCAGCATGTTGTCTACGAGAATCCAGATATGACCCCGGCAGAACGCAAACGCGCTTGGCGTGAAATTGAACGCAAGTACCTCCCGCATCGCAATTACGCACAGAATGAGTATCTTGAGGAGGGCGGATTCTGGCAGCAGCAATCGCATATTTTTCAAAGTCCCTTCTATTACATCGACTACACACTTGCCCAGATTTGCGCGTTCCAATTTTGGAAACGGGCTCAATCTGAGCCGAAGCAGGCTTGGGAGGATTATTTGACGCTTTGCCAAGAGGGAGGTAGCAAATCGTTTCTCGAGCTGGTACAAGTAGCGAAGCTCTATTCTCCATTTGAGGAAGACAGCATACCATCTGTGATTAGTGAGATCGAGCAATTTTTAAATAGCATTGATGATAAAAGCTTGTAATAGGTAGGAACGCAAAAAAGCTGGCATTTCCCGTATGGGGTGCCAGCTTTCCCTTATTTATTGCGATCACGCACATAGTCAGCCAGAGGGCTGAGTGCAGAGTTCTCGATTCCTGCATCTACAAGTGCTGCTTTTGCCTCTGCTATCAACTCGTCAAGGCGTGCCTTGGATTCGGCTAGACCAAGAAGCGATGGGTACGTCGCTTTTTCCCTATCCGCATCACTGCCAACTGCTTTCCCCAGCTCTTGGGCATCCCCTTCTACATTCAAGATGTCATCCTGAATTTGAAAAGCAAGACCAATACATATACCATAGCGTGTCAATGCTTCCATTTGTCCTTCGGTTGCTTCTGCGAGGTAGCCTCCCCCGCGCAAGGCTGCGATCAAGAGATCACCCGTTTTGTGACGATGGATAAATTCGAGCTGATCCAGATTAAGGCGCTTGCTCTCTCCTTCAATATCAGCCATCTGTCCGCCAACCATGCCAGTTGCTCCTGCTCGTTTTCCCAGCTCCGCAATCAGTTTCACGGTAGTGGACGCTGAAACATCGGAGCGATCCATGTATGCTTCTGCAATGTAGGCGAACGCTCTCGTCAGCAAAGCATCTCCTGCGAGAATAGCTGTTGCTTCACCGAATACTTTGTGATTCGTCGGTTTTCCGCGCCGAAGATCATCGTCGTCCATCGCGGGGAGGTCATCGTGAATCAAGGAATACGTATGTATCATTTCCAAGGCAGCCGCAAATGCCACACCCCGTTCAATCGGCTTGTCCAGTGCTTCGAGAACCGCCAACACCAGCATGGGACGCAACCTTTTTCCGCCTGCCATGAGCGAATACTTCATGGATTCATACAAGTTTTCCGGAACTCCTTGCTGCTCAAGTGCTGGCAAGAGTCTTTGTTCTATATAGTTGGTCTTCTCTACCAAATAACTCTCGAATGTATGCACGCCGATCATTATTCTCCTTCCACACGAAAAGCCTTCTGCTTTACCTGTCCGTCTTCTTCCACCAACTGGGTAATCTTCGCTTCGATTGCATCCAGCTTTTGGCCACAAATTCTGGAAAGAGTCACCCCTTCCTGATACAGCGTAATCGCTTCTTCGAGAGGAATGTCCCCTTCTTCGAGTCGATTGACGACTTCTTCCAGACGCTTCATCGCGTCTTCAAACTGCATATCAGTCTCTTGCTCCGTTTTTTTGCGAGCCATTGTGCTTCTCCTCCTCCCGATTCAATTTTTCCACACGCGCAGTTGCACTGCCATCACTTAATCGTACCATGATCTCGTCGCCCGGAGCAAACTGTTCCACCGATTTTACGAGTCTGTTATTGGAGTAAACCAGTGAGAAACCACGCTTCATGACCTTCAGGGGACTAAGCGCTTCCAACGTAGCTACACGAGCTGCGAAAGCCATTCTTTTTTGGTTGAGACGCCCCAGCATCCGCTCATCCAGGGTGGCACGAAGCTTGGTTAGATTCTTCCGTTTGTCCCCGATTTGATCAGCGAGGCGATAGCGCTTGATTTGTTCGTCTAATCTCGCATAGCGCTCGCGTCTTCGCTCCAGCAAATGCTTCATCGATTGACGCATCCGCAAATGTGCCCGATCCAATCGTTCTACGGCTTCCTCCAGCCTCCGCTCCGGTTGGCGCATCGCATACGAATTGCTCAGACGTGTCAGACGGTTTCTCTGCTCTGTCATAGTGCCACGAACCGCTCGATGCATCCGTATTTCGAGCTGCCGCACTCTCTCGACCCATTCCAAATAATGGGGTACAGCCAATTCAGCTGCGGCTGTGGGCGTAGCTGCCCGGACATCTGCTACGAAATCGGCGATCGTCACATCCGTCTCATGTCCAACAGCGGAGATGACGGGGATGAGTGAAGCAGCAATTGCCCTCGCTACGTGTTCATCATTAAACGCCCACAGCTCCTCGATGGAACCACCACCGCGCCCTACGATGAGAACATCAATGTTAGGCTGATCGTTCAAGATCCGAATAGCGGAGACAATCGATGCTGGTGCGTCCGCACCTTGGACAACTGCTGGTGAAAGTACGATCTCTGCCTGCGGATACCGTCTGCGAATCGTCGTGCAAATATCCCGGATGGCAGCTCCTGTCGGCGAAGTGACGACACCGACACGTTTGGGAAAACGCGGGAGCATCCGCTTCCTCTCCGCTGCAAATAACCCTTCTTGCGCCAATTTTTCTTTTAACTGCTCAAATGCTAAATAAAGCGAGCCCAGACCATCTGGCTGCATTTCTTTGGCGTAGAACTGATACGCGCCGTCCCGTTCATATGCGGAAATTGACCCACGTACAATCGCTTTTGCCCCATCTTTGGGCAAGAAACGCAGGAAACGGTTATAACTCGCAAACATGACGACTTTGATACGGGACTGCTTGTCCTTTAGCGTGAAATACATATGACCGCTGGAATGGTGAGTAAAATTGGAGATTTCTCCTCTCACCCATATATCTTGTAGGTGGGGTTCCTTTTCCAGCACGATCTTAATATAACGATTGAGATCACTGACTGATAAGATATCCTGCAATGCCATGCGGCCCCTCCTTTACAAAAACTTGGCTTTGCCATGCATGTAACAAGAACTATGCAAAAGAATGGATAAAGCTTATGCCTTATCCATTCTATAATATATTGCAGATTTTCTTCTATTGTTTTGCTTGCTTTTTGGCTGCCACAACCGTATTTTTTAGCAGCATCGTAATCGTCATCGGGCCAACACCGCCTGGAACCGGGGTTAAAAAGCTAGCCACTTCTTTGACCTCGTCGAACTTGACATCTCCAACCAGCTTACCCGTTTCGATGCGGTTCACACCAACGTCAATGACGACGGCGCCCGGTTTGACATGCTCCTTGCCGATCATATGAGCCCGACCAGTTGCTACCACGAGGATATCTGCCTTTTGGGTGTAATCCTCGAGATTTTGCGTACGAGAATGACACATGGTTACCGTAGCATTTTCCTGTTGCAGGAGCAATGAGACTGGCTTACCAACGATGTTGCTTCGCCCGATCACCACTGCATGCTTGCCTGCCATCGAGGTTCCTGTGCGCTTGATCAATTCAATAATCCCGTGCGGCGTGCAAGGAAGCATCGTTTCATTTCCCAATACCATGTTTCCTATGCTAATCGGATGGAAACCGTCCACATCTTTTTCAGGGGCAATGGCTTCGATTACCGCATGCTCTGAAATATGAGCAGGAAGAGGAAGCTGAACCAAAATCCCATTAACGTTCGGATTTTCGTTCAACTGTTGAATGATAATCAACAACTCTTCCTCTGTGATGTCAGCGTCCTTCATGATGATCTCGGATGAAATGCCGACTTCCTCGCAGCCTTTTGCCTTCCCACGTACATAGGAGTGAGAAGCCGGGTCGTCGCCAACAATGACAACAGTCAAACCCGGTACGATCCCTTGTTTGTTCAATTCAGCTACTTCGTTCGCCAATTCGGCCCGAATGCTCTGCGCTACTTCTTTTCCCTGGAGAATGGTTGCAGCCATGGAGAAAAAGCCTCCTTTATCAACGTCGATACGTTAAGTGTACCGATTTCCCCCTCAGCTGTAAAGCCGAATTATAAAAAGTTCGTAATTATTTAATGTTCGTCTTTTGCTTCATCCACCCCAACATAGCGACTCCATAGGCGTTGTCACCGGAGTAAACGGGGTCACAGAAGTACAGGTTCGCCTTCACAGCAGGGTGTTGCAGGCGTTTGATTAGCCTCTCACGTATGTAATAATTAGCAGCTACTCCTCCAACGATCAAGATGTCCTTCGGGTAGCCTTGCTCTACTGCATGGCGCAATGACTTTTCAAGTGTATTGGCAATACATTGCTCTGTCGCCCGTGCAATCTCAGCAGGACTCGTCTTTCCTTTCTCCACTTCACGCAAAAGCGACGCTTCTGGACCAGAAAAACTAAAGGAAAGCCCATCCACCGCAGAAGAAATCCGAAATGCACCTGTTGATTCCTTGGCTAATTGCTCCAAAGCAGGACCGGCAGGAAAGGACAGACCGAGTGCCACACCAATCCGATCCACCAGCTGCCCAGCGTGCAGATCAATCGTCCCGCCGATCTTCTCAATGGCATAACCCGCTGCATGACGCTCGCACAATAACAATTCGCTGGTGCCTCCAGACAAATGCACAGCCAAAAAGCGGTCCTCTGCCGGACGTACCTCAGCGGTATATTCCCCCGCCGCGATATGTCCCTCTTGATGAGTCGTCAAATGCATGGGAACGCGCAAATAAGTCGCCAACGATTTCGCCAAGCCCTCTCCTACCTTAAATACAGGCATATACGATCCGTCTTGCGGACGGGGCTTCTCGCTTACGCAAATCGCTGCAATCTCGTAATCCTTCCACTTCATCTCTTCACTTAGTTCCGGCAGGTTCATCACATGCTGAAAGACGGCTTCAGATTGCTGCAGTCCGCGCTTGCCCTCCTTTACTTTTAGAAGGCGTTTTGCTTCTGCGACAATTTGGCCGTCTTCCTGAGCCAAGCACAGTGATGTCCGGTAATTGCTCGTGTCGATGCCCAACATTACCTTACTCATGCTTGTATCTCCTACCTATTACGCCTGCTTGGTTTCACGCGATTGCAAGAAGCTCGACAACACACCGTTAATGTATCGGTGGGACTGCTCGTCGCTAAAGAGCTTCGCGATTTCAATCGCTTCGTTCATCACGACTTTGTCAGGAGTGTCTTGCTCGAACATGATCTCGTAAAACGCCAGACGAAGAATAGCTCGATCTACATTGGCAATCCGTTCCAATTGCCATCCACGCAGATACTTCTTGATTTCTGAATCAATCTCAGTCAAGTTTTTCATTACACCGTCGAGGAGATAACGCAAGTACTGCGCATTTTCCTCGGATTCTTCCATTACGAGGGCAACCGCATCCGTTAGCGGAACCTCTGCCATATCGATTTGGAAAAGACATTGGACTGCTTTTTCTCGTGCTGTTCGTCGTTTCATACCATTCATTCACCTACTAATTAAATTGAGCTCGGACCTTCTTTATGTCACCGAAACTTGCCTGGCAAAATTTTGTCGAGTATCTCACGCAAGTCCTCTTTATGATCGAGCTTGCGACCAATATAATAACCGGTCCCGACAAGCACAACCAAAACCAGTGTATCCCAAAATCCGGCGAGAAGGTAGATGATGCCGAAA
This sequence comes from Brevibacillus fortis, assembly GCF_003013395.1. Lineage (GTDB taxonomy): Bacteria > Bacillota > Bacilli > Brevibacillales > Brevibacillaceae > Brevibacillus > Brevibacillus fortis. The sequence goes on from NZ_PXZM01000003.1 coordinate 567,614, forward strand.
AAAAGTCCGGCCAAAATCCCCATTAGCTTCCCCTTGTGTTCCCACAATAACTCCCACACCATGGACTTCACCTTCTATTCCACCCGTTTACGAGCCGCGTAATTTTCCTGCTGAGCTACTTCCGTCACGACAATGGCCACCTCGGAAATGACAACACCAGCAATCCCTTCGACTTGCTCCTTCACGTCAGCCTGTAGCTTCTGTGTCAGTTCAGGCAATGGCGTTTCTCCATCTACCGAAACGCGCAGGGTGATAATATTGCCGCTCTCGAGTGCTTTGACTGTCGTTTTCATATCGCGCACTCCTTTTACACGGCGGGCTGCACGCTCAGCAATGGTCTGGATCGTCTGAATCGTAATGTTAACCTCACCCAAATCACTGCGCTGACGGATTCCCCGTTCTACTTTAGGCTTGTTAGAGCGAAAAGAACTGAAAAAGAAGCGAAGGCTGACTACGAGGAAAATAATCGCGACAATGAGATAGGTGATGTTCGTACCCGCCAGCATCTGATCCACGTATGGACGGAAAAAATCTTGCGGGATCAGTCCGCTGGTAGCTGCTATCACTATGCAGGACAAAACAATGAGCGCAAAGCTGTAAATCGTCAAGATAAAGCGGTCAAACAAGTTCACAAGCACCTCTCCTTTCAGCCATGTTTGAAAAAGGAGCCAAACACGGCACGCTCCGGAAAACTCCATGAATTTACGCTGAAAGCCTAAATAAAATCAGGTTTTCAAATGAGGAAAATGCCCCCTGTTCGTAGGGGGCATCCATCCGCTGCTTGTTAGCGCACGCGCTGGTGATCTTCGACCGGTACTGGTGCCGGCGCTTTTTCTTCAGCTTTCAACTCAACATCAACGATATGTACGTTTACTTCTACTACTGAAAGGCCTGTCATGGTCTCAATCGCATTGCGTACACTATCTTGAATATTTCGAGCGACTTCCGGGATGCGATGTCCGTATTTGACAATGATAGAGACATCCACCGCTGCTTCACGGGAGCCAACCTCTACACGCACACCACGCGCTATATTTTTACGGCCTAAACGTTCAGCTATTTCTCCTACGAAACCGCCGCTCATTTGCGCCACACCTTCTACTTCGGACGCAGCCATGCCGGCGATCACTTCCAACACTTCGGGAGCGATCTGGACCTTACCAAGTTCTGTTCTATCTAAATCTGGAGTAAACTCTTCCATGCTTCGCACCTCCCTCTAATTTGTATTTCATTATACCAAGCACACCGTATTTTTACAAATCAGCCCTACTTACTCTTCATCCAGGTTCAAGTCGTAGGTTTCCAAGAATTTCGTATCGAAATTCCCGCTGACAAATACTTCGTGCTCCATTACCTTCAAATGGAATGGAATCGTCGTCGTAATACCCTCTACAACAAATTCGCTCAAGGCGCGTTTCATGCGCTCAATCGCTTCGTTACGATCCTTGCCCCACACAATCAGTTTGGCGATCATAGAGTCGTAGTATGGCGGAATGGAATATCCCGCATACGCTGCACTGTCAACGCGCACACCAAAACCGCCTGGCGCCAAATATTCCGTGATACGACCTGGCGAAGGCATGAAGTTTTTCGCAGGGTTCTCAGCATTAATACGGCATTCAATTGCCCAGCCATCCATTTGAATCTCCTCTTGTGTAAAGGACAATGGTTGACCTGCTGCTACGGTCAGCTGTTCTTTGATCAGGTCAAAGCCAGTCACCAGCTCTGTTACAGGATGCTCTACCTGAATGCGCGTATTCATTTCCATGAAGTAGAACTGTCCGTGTTTATCCAGCAAAAATTCGACAGTACCCGCTCCGTGATAGGAGACGGCTTTTGCCGCCGCAACGGCAGCCTCACCCATTTGCCTACGCAGCTCTTCACTCAAAGCTGGAGATGGAGCTTCCTCGATCAGCTTTTGGTGACGGCGTTGTATGGAGCAGTCGCGCTCACCCAAGTATACGGCATTGCCATGCTTGTCAGCCATGATTTGAATTTCCACATGTCGTGGACCTTCCACGAACTTCTCCAAGTAAACCCCTGGATTGCCAAAAGCCGTCTTCGCCTCGTTTTGCGCCTGACGGATCGCTTTTTCCAAATCTTCGTCGTTAACGGCTACGCGCATCCCGCGTCCGCCGCCACCCGCCGTCGCTTTGACCATGACAGGATAGCCGATTTCATTTGCTGTGACAACAGCGTCAATCACATCTTCGATCAGCCCTTCCGTACCAGGTACAGTCGGTACTCCTGCAGTTTTCATCGTATCCTTGGCTGTGGACTTGTCCCCCATCTTCACAATCGCTTCTGGGTCTGGACCGATAAAGGTAATGTTGCAGGCGGTACAAATCTCGGCAAAGTCAGCGTTTTCTGCCAAGAAGCCATAACCAGGATGGATGGCGTCTGCCCCTACCTTGGTCGCTACACTCATGATGTTTGCTATATTCAAATAGCTTTCCTTGGATGCCTTTGGACCAATACAGTAGGCTTCGTCGGCCAGCTTCACATGAAGCGCTTCACGATCCGCTTCGGAGTATACGGCGACCGTACGAATGCCCAGCTCGCGGCATGCCCGGATAATACGCACGGCAATCTCCCCGCGATTGGCAATCAATACTTTTTGAAACATTCCGCTCTCCCCCACCTTATTCTGGCTTCACCAAAAACAATGCTTGGCCATACTCAACCAATTGGCCGTCTTCTACGAGCACCTTCACGATCTCGCCGCTTACTTCTGCTTCGATTTCGTTAAAGAGTTTCATGGCTTCCACGATGCAAACGACTTTGCTCGCAGTCACTTTGTCACCAGCTTGTACGTAAGCCGGATTGCCTGGTTCTGGTGCGCTGTAGAAAGTCCCTACCATTGGAGATACAATCTTGTGGAGATTTGCTTCATCCGATGCTTGTACAGCTGCTGCTTTCGGAGCTTCTGCTACGACTGGCGCTGCCGCGATAACTGGCTGAGCCGGGATATGTGCTATTGGTGCTGCAACAGGAGCTTGAACCGCTGGTTGCGTTACGACAATCGTTTCCGTACCATTGGATTTTTTCAAAGACACCTTGGCACCTTCTGTTTCCAAGTTAAATTCTTGAATGGAAGATTGATCAATTAACTTAATAATTTCGCGGATTTCATGCATTTTCATTACGAACAAGCACTCCTTCTTTTCTTTCAATAAGGTTCGTGGAGTCCATTATGTATCCTTTTGGCAAACCATAAATCCATGGTAGCCTGTTGCCTATACCACGTCAAGAAAGGATTTCCCCGCTTCTTTTCCAACAGAAGCGAGAAAATCCTTACCATCATGCCCGTTTCTCCTATCCCTTATTACGAGAAAGTATCGCAGCTTTTGTTAGGATGACTTATATTGTACGTTAATGTTTGTCGCCGGGATATTCAAGTGCTGCTTCACGTTTGCAATGATTTCCACGACCTCGTTTGCGCTTAATTTATCTTTTTGTACAATGACTGTCGCCTTGTCATTTTGGACGGTAACTACCGCATCCTGATAGCCGCTCGCCTTGAGCATTTCTTCTGCAGTCATCGTAGCACTTTCCGTATTGGACAGTTCTTCAAACTTCGCCATCGCTTCTGCTACTGCCTGCGGAGAGGAATCCGTGCTGTTTACGATCGCAAGCTGCTCGTCTTTTTGTTGCGCTAGCATGGCTTCGCGTTTCATTTTGTAGCCCTGGAAAATTTCGCTCGCCGTTTCTGCAACCGGGACAACCGTGTTTGTTGCGGCTGGTTTCGCTTCTGGCGCAGCAGGAGTTTTTGCTTCCTTAGTGCCACTTGTTCCGTCTACCGGAGTTGCCTTTGGAGCTTTATCGACAGGAGTTGCTTGTGGGGCGTGATCGACTTGCTTGGATTCAACAACCACACCGGAAATTTGCTCTTGTTTCTGGACGGCTTGCTCTTGTCCTGATGTTGGAACCTGTTCTTGCGGCCCCTTCACCAAGTAATATCCGGAGAGCACAACCATGACAGCAAGCATTGTCAACAACCATACCGTTTGCTTTCGCAGAATCATTCGTCATTACCTCCTACCCTTTTTTGGGCAAAATGGATATTTTATAAGCGGGAACATCCAAAACCTTTTGTACGGCTTCAGTGATCCACGCTTTAACCTGGATGTTATCGGCCCCTTTAGCCACTACCAGGACCCCGCGGACTTTCGGCTTCAGCGTCTTCACGATGACGGGTGCATCTTGCTTCCCACCTTGGACGATGACTACTTGTTCATCTCGTGACTGGTCATTTTGATTGCGGGTTGCCTTTTCTTTGTCCATTTCCTGATTGGTTGAGGAACGAATGTTACGGTTTTTTTCCACAACCAGCTCTGGTGTTGATTCCAGATTGACCATGACCTCCACTTCGCCTACGCCGACAACAGAAGCGAGGATATCGCGAAGCTGCGTTTCGTAAATGTTTTCATATTCTGCGATGACATCCGTAGTCGGTGATCCCCCCAGTACCTGGGAGGTTACATCGCCTCCAGAGGGACCGGGTGCCTCATTCCCTATATCTCCAAATCCGAGTGGCTGATCTTTTTCCACTCTGAGAAAATCCGTCAAAATCATGATGGCTACGCCAATTCCCAATATGACGATGAAATAATGCAGCGGCTTTAGTTTTTGATTTTTGCCCTTGCTCCCCACTACGATTTTCTTCTCTTCCTGCATCGCCTCGCCTTGTTGCTTCATGAACAGCCTTTTCAGCTTTTCCCATAATTGGTTCATTGTTTTCACCTCGCTTCACTGACTGTATCCGCTACTGCTTTTCTCTTTCTTTCGATTCGTCCGTGATGACGACCTGACTCTTCGAAAGCCCCCACTCTTTCGCTACATCGTTTGTGATTTGTGCGTAAAGTGGATTGTCGTGATGGGCTGTTGCTGCAATATCTGATTTGGGATCAGGCTGTATCTCAATCGGTTCGCCAATCGTAATCTCGACAGGCTGGACAGGTTTAATCGGTTCAATCGTGCTCTGCCCTTTTTGCTCTTCCTTGTTCGTGTCAGCGACTACCAGCTCGATTCGCTCTAGGGTTGGCTGTTCCGGATTTTGCTGATTGACGGTAATCGTCACATCTTCGACAGTGACGCCGTACTGCTCTTTGACACTGGCTTTTACCGAGGACGCTACCTGCGACTGGACATAAGCGGTCATCTGTTGATTTTGTTGACCGAGCAGCTTATCAGTGATGCGCTTCCACTCTGCCGAAGCAGGCTTGTTCAGCTCTTGTTGGTAGCGATCCAGACGAAAGGCCAAATCTTCCTGCGAGAGGCTGAACAGACTGAACACGGGAGAAATGATCGTCAGCAAGAGAATCAAGCCCATCACCATTTTTACGTAGCGTTGCAGTGTCGTATTTGGCAGGATCAGATCGAGGAAGGCAGCCAAAAGGACGAGCAGGATAATTTTTTTCAACCACAGTGTTAACCACGTCATCTCATCACCTACCGAACCATCATGGAGATGTTGCCCGCCGCAATAATGATCGTAATCGCCAGAAAGAACATCAGGCCTACTGTCGCCAAAGCAGCAAAGACGAACAAAAGACTTTTCCCAATCGTACCTAACGCACTGATGATTGGGCTGTTTCCAAGCGGTTGGAGAACGGCAGATGACAGATTGTAGATCAGAGCCAGTACCAGTATCTTCAAAGCCGGAAACGCGCAAAGTATGATCAGGATCAAAACTCCTGCCAAGCCAACGGCATTTTTGACCAGAAGCGAGGCATTGAGTACGGTATCTGCCGCATCGGAGAACACACGACCTACTATCGGGATAAAATTGCCCGTGATGTATTTCGCTGTTCGGAGAGTGACCCCGTCCGCAACTGCTGAAGTCGCTCCCTGTATGGAAATGATGGCGAGAAAAATCGTCAGAAATGAGCCAAGGACACCCATTGCAATATTGCGAAGCAAGGTCGCTAATTGCGTTACTTTATACCTCTCTGAAAACAGACTGACGATAGAGAGCATGGCTGAGAGAAACAGTAGCGGAAACACGACGTACGAGATCATCATGCCACTGGTGTTGATCATGAAGATAATCAGCGGGTGAAACATCGTGGCTGATGCCAAATTCCCTACTGAAGCAAGCAGCGCGATGACGAGTGGGATCATAGCCAGCATGAAATCAGACATGTTCGCGATTGCGTCTTTGGCATAAGTAATGGCGACATGAAAGCTATTGATCGCAAGTACCATCAAGACGAGATAAGCAATCGAGTACGCCACTGTTGACACCGCATTACGTTCAAAGGCGTTCTGCATCGTTTCGAGAATCATCGCGAAGACCGTAATGATAATAATGGAGCTGAGCAGCTTGCCATTCATCAAAATCTCATGAAAGATGAACTTGCCCATTCCTTGCAGCACTCCTGAAACACTGAAGTCACCTTGCTGCATGAGGATTTGGATAAAGCCTTGCGATTTCAAGTCGGGCAAATACCCTTTATAGTCGCGCTGCAACTGTTGCCAGTACTGCTCGACTCGGTCTAGCTGCAAGTGATCGACCTGTTGTTGCACGATTTGATTGATCGGACCGGCCGCGGGTGTCACAGCAGCAGACACGGCAACTGGAAACAAGGCAAGGAGCAGGAACAAGAACAGGATCAGCTTGAAAGTGTGTGCCATGGACATCCCACCTCCCTTATGCCGGCAACAAGTCGATCACTGTTTCGATAATGATTTGGATGATCGGTACAGCCATAACCAGGATGAGAACTTTGCCAGCGAGCTCGATTTTCGAAGCAATCGCACCTTGTCCAGCATCTCGGGTCATCTGTGCACCGAATTCAGCAATGTAGGCAATTCCAATGATTTTTAGAATCGTTTCCAGAAACACAAGGTTCAAATCTGCTTGAACCGCCAATCTTTCCAAAACCCGAATGACATCTGCTATTTTTCCGACGAGAAAGTAAAAGATGATGACTCCGCTCGCGATCGCCAGCAAAAAGGCGAACATCGGCTTCTGTTCCTTAATGACTAGCGCGAGAATCGTAGCCACCAGTCCTAGTCCGACTATTTGTACAATCTCCATCTGGAGCCCCTCCTCAGTTGAACAGGAAGACGCGTTTTACCTCGGAGAACAAGTCGCCGATGTAATGGGACACCATGTACAGGACAATGATGAATCCGACCAGAGTTGCCCAATGCGCAATATCTTCCTTGCCCGCCTGCTTCAGGACCGTATGCAGGATGGCTGTTATGAAACCTACTGCTCCTATCTGGAATACAGGTGTCAAATCAAAATCCACTGTGAACACCTCGCCTTTAGAACATCAGGATGACGACCAAGAGTCCACCTAAAAAGCCTAAACTCTTGTACATTTTTTCGTACTTTTCCTGTTCTGCACGAGCTTCCTCTTCCAGCCCTCGCAGGTGGGTGACAGCTAGGCGCAAATGCTTTTGCTGGTCTTCCCGATCGGATGATCCGAGTACCTGACCTAGACTCTCAAGCACCTCTCGCTCTTGTCTTCGCAAGGCGGTCTGTGTCCAGAGTCTGTTCATTGCTTGTTGCAAGGCTTCCTCAGCCGAATGCGCCTTTTCTGTTTGCAAGAATTCAGCGGCTAAAACAAATACTTTCCCTACCTCTTCAGAGACGCGATGACCGACCTTCACAAACGCCCGCTGTAATGGGGTCATCCCAAAAACGATTTCCGTTTCGAGCATTTGCAGAGCAACGAGCAGAGCCCGAAGCTGAACGGGACGATTCGCGTAATACTTGCCGATCTGCCAACCAACCATCGACGCCGAAAACAGGATGAGTACGGCTCCCATCAGCTTGACCATGCAACCTTCTCCCTTTCAACCAGGTTCATGCTTTGATCGTAGATGGCCTGGATCGTTCCGACACCTTTAGCGCGGCTGAGTACGATATAACGTGAAAAGGCTCCATATCGAATCAGCTTGCCCAGCATGGGGCGTTCGGCCACTTCCTTGACGCTTGCTCCATGCGCCGAGCAAATGACGGCTACACCTGCATGAATCGCTTCCCAGACAGCATCGCCATCTTCTGCTCTTCCCACCTCGTCCACAATCAGAACATCAGGAGACATGGAACGAATCAGCATCATCATCCCCGCAGCCTTTGGGCAAGCATCCAGTACATCCGTCCTCGGTCCGACGTCTCGTTGAGGAACTCCTTGCAAGCATCCCGCCAATTCAGAACGCTCGTCCACAATTCCTACCTTGCGACTTGAAGACCACTCGCTCCCGTAGCTGATAGTTCGCGCCATATCACGCAGCAAGGTTGTCTTCCCGCACTGAGGTGGGGAGATGAGCAGCGTGTTCAGCAAGTTGCCATCTTCAAACAAATACGGCATGACCTTCTTGGCCGCGCCTTTTTTCTCGCGGGCAATCCGGATGTTGAAGCTGGTCACATCTCTGATTCCTTTCACTTCTCCCTTGTCCAGCACCACTTTTCCCGCAATGCCAATGCGATGACCGCCAACCACCGTGATGTAGCCCCTTTTCAACTCTTCTTCCAAGGCATAGAGAGAATGCTGGCTGACCTGGTTTAAGAGCTTTGCAGCCTCTTCTGCTGAAAACAGCCATCCTTGAGCGGGTATGGAAGTGATTTGCCCCGATGATGTCACGTAGCTAGATTGTTGGCCAAACCGGACTTCTAGCGGCTGGCTTTGCCGAAGCCGAATCTCTTCCAGATTCTCTCTTACCGCGATAGGAAGGGCCGTCAAAATCGTGCGTAATGTTGCTGGCAATATCACCAAGATCTCATTCATCAGGTACCCTCCTTTTGCAGCATTCTGCCTTTGTCCACTCTGACTTACCTCCATCCTATGCGGAGGTGGACGGGTTTTATGCAAAAAAAATAGCTTGCTCTCGTGCTAGAAACGCGAGTGCAAGCTTTTCCTATAGGGATCATCGATTATCCGTTTTCTTATTATCCACCGGCTCTATTACATAGTGTCTGAAACCTTCCTCATCTTTGCCCTCATGCAGATAGATTTCTTTCTGGCAGCTAGGGCATGCGAACTCGTAGGTCGTATCGAGATGGGGATCGACTTGTCCTTCATATAGTTGCGCGTCTTCATCATCATCCAAATCGTAGAATGTCGCGTACTCGTCGTCATCGTCCTCACAATCGACAACGGTTTCATACAAGTCATCCTCATCTTCAAAAAGGTAGAGCTCAATATCCTCCAAATCTTCATCCAAGGCCTCCACATAATCCTCGGCCTCTTCCACTCGCGCGTGAAGCTCTCGTAGCTGACCTTCTACTTCATTTAGAATCTCAATCATCTCTACCATCACTTTTCCTTCAGGGCTCTTCTCACCCACTTCCAACCCATCTGCCAACCCTAGCAAGTATGCGATTCGATTCGCCAATGATTCTGGCATCCACATTCCCTCCCATCCAATCTCTCCCACATATCCTTCCCCATCGTGTCTGGATTTACCAATGGAAGGAAATGGGTAACTATTTGCGGACGCCAATCAGGATGCAGGAGATCCCCACCAGAATCCAAGCGATTTTGGCAAAGCTTACCCGATCTGACATGCCTAATAAGCCGATTGTCGTAGTGGTGATCAAGATGATCGGCCCAACGATCGCAAGCCCTGAATTAATGAGCAGTGCTTTTTCGACCTGGTTCACTTTTAAAATGAGCAAAGCTGCAATGATCTCGATACTGCCTGAGAAGACCCTAAGTGCCGCCATACCCATAATTGCTTTTTCCAACATACCGTCTCGTCCTCCCCTCCTTTCACTCTATGCCTGTACCACTTCATTTCAGCACTTTTTGCACCACCTCTATAGGCGTTTGCCCTCACTCCTCCCCTCAACTAGGCATACACTGAACCATACGCCTAGAAGAAATGAGGAACTTGCCGATGGTAGAGTGTGATCAATCGTTTTTGCCTGACAGCTGGGCAAACCCGTCCGGGCGAATACGAGAGAAGCCCCGTGTGAAGGGCTTAACCATGGTCATTGACAAAGGCCTTGGACTTACCGCATATTCCGACTTATTAGCGCTGGCTGCTCCTTATATCGATCTATACAAACTCGGTTTTGGCACCATCGCTCTGTACCCACTCGAAATACTCAACCAAAAATTGACCCTCGCAAAACAAAATGGCGTACACATCATGCCAGGAGGAACTTTTTTTGAAATTGCCATTCAGCACAATACGATTGCAGAGTACATGAAGTTGATTCACTCTCTCGGTTTTACTGCGGTAGAAATATCCGATGGGACGTTCCCTTTAACCTTCGCACAGCGTCAGGAAGCCATCAATTACGCTCTAGACAATGATCTGGTGGTCTACACTGAGGTCGGAAAAAAAGAGGCCGATTATCGCACATGTAGAGAGGAATTGCTGGAGACGCTCAGTTTCGATCTGCACAATGGTGCCAGTCACGTTATTGTGGAAGCGAGAGAGAGTGGTACTGTAGGTGTTTGTGATGAAGATGGCAAGATTGACGATGCCTTTGTTCGAGACATTGTCAAAGCAGCCAATGAAAAAGCCTCCCGACTGATCTGGGAAGCCCCACAAAAAGATCAACAGGTCTGCTTCATCAAAGCCATTGGCAGCGACGTTAATCTCGGAAATATTGCCTATACAGATGTATTCTCTGTGGAGACGCTACGGCGAGGATTGCGCGGCGATACAGCCCTTCTCATGGAGAAAGGGAGGTGTTTTCCGTGCGAATAGAAGTGGTGCCGACCGTGGAAGAAATTCGTTTTGAACAGATCAGTAAACATGTTGTCATCGTCATCGATGTGCTTCGTGCCTCCAGTACGATTGTCACCGCATTAGGCAATGGATTTCGTAGCGTAATCCCGGTCGAAACAATTGGGCAAGCGAACTCCCTTCGCGCTAACGACTGTATTTTGGCTGGCGAACGCCACTGCAAGAAAATCCCGGAATTCGACTGCAACAACTCACCAACCGAAATCGCAGCTCTGGGGAAAACGGGGAGCCAGCTTATTCTCACCACGACGAATGGGACTCGCGCGATCCAAAAAGCAGAACGTGCCCATGCTCTTTTGATTGGCTGCTTTTTGAATGCCACTGCATGCATCAAGCACGCCCTCTCGCATCACCTCGATATTACCTTGTACTGCGCGGGTACCCGGTCGGAATTTGCGCTGGAGGACGGTCTGGCTGCCGGCTTGATGATCGCGCAGGCACAGCAATCGCTGCCAAGCATCCAAATTTGCGATCTGGGTGAAGTTCTGAAGGCGAGCTACCTTTACTATGCTGGAAAACTAAGTGAGCTACTGCCCCACACAACTACAGGAAAAAGACTCGTCCAGCATCATCACACCAATGATTTACGGTACTGCTCCCAAGTTGATCAGTATCAAATCGTTCCTTACATCAAGGAGAAACGCATACTCCCACACCTTGTCTCATAATGTGAAAGGAGAACAGGGACAGGGGTTTTGATGCCAATGATGTCTGGAGAAGTGATGCTTGTCATCCTGATCGTTATCGGTCTTATTGGGCGCTCACCAATTATTGCGACTGCCGCGAGTATATTGTTGGTGTTGAAGCTAACGGCACTGGAGCGCTTTTTTCCAACGGTAGAACGTCGCGGATTGGAGCTCGGCCTGCTCTTTTTGACCATTTCCGTGCTGGTTCCATTCGCCAGCGAAAAAATATCGTGGAAAGACGTCACACCTCTCTTCACTACGGTCGTCGGCTTAACCGCACTGGCTGGTGGGGCCATTGCAACCTGGATGAATGGAAAAGGACTCGATTTGCTGCGAACAGAGCCGCATATGATTGTTGGGCTCGTGATTGGCTCGATTATTGGCATTGTGTTTTTTCGGGGTATTCCCGTCGGACCTTTGATGGCTGCTGGTATTACTGCCTTCGTGTTGAAGCTGTGGGAGTGGTTTGGAAGCAGATAGAAAGTGAAATCCCCCTCTTTTACATAGGAGGGGGATTTGTCTATGTTGTTTTTAGCGTTTAGCGTTGTTTGATGTCTCAAAAGGAACTTCCCAGTTGAGGTCTTGATATTGGCGTTGTTGGATAGGGTGAGACAGCTTTAATTCTTTCGGCTGTTTTTCAAGGTCGCGGATGAAGAATGTTCCTGTAACATGCACTCTTCCATCCTTACCTCTTGTATATGTTGTTCCGTTAAGAGATACATTGTATGTTTGTTTGGACTCATCCAGTGCCGACCATTCAGTCGTGTAAACGATCCCTTCTGGCAGTATAGCCGAGAACGGAATCAGTGCACCTTTTCCAAAATAGGTCTCATTCCCAATTTTTTCTTCGTCCTCCGTTGTTTTTAAGGTAAAGCCCGTTAAGGTATAGGTACTGTCATTGTTCGTCAAGCTCACCTTATCCTTTAACAAGGTATCCACCGGGATGGTTGCCTGAAATTGCGATGGCTCATACAGGTACAGGGAATGCATTTTCAATTTGTACGTTTGATCCTTTGCTAGCGGAGTTATCCCATTCCATTTCGTAACTCCTTTGCCGTCATCATGCACTTTTCCTCGATACGAATGCTTTACGTTGTTCTTTCGGATTTGGTTGAGTTCTTCATGCATGGCATCGTCCCATCCTGCTACTACATTCCCTTTTTCATCAAATATTTGGAATGCTACTCCCATGTCGATAAAATACCTCTCCATCCTCTCCGCTTCTGTAAACACACCTGTTTTTGGCTCTTTTACAATCCAACCGTTTTGCTCTTTCCATTTTTGGATTTGTTCTTCTCTTTCTTTTGTCCAGTTAATTTCCATTTCCATCATACTCGTGCTCGGTACCGTCATAATGTTTTGCAACATGATCTGGATCCCGTGCGGTGTCATATATTTTTGTCCGACCTCTGTATAGTTTGCCACTGCCCTTGCCTTTTTCATATCTACTGGAAACTCTACTTTCCAGCTACCTTCTTTCCCACCCAACATGCTTGCTTCGACACCGACGATCATCTCATCTGGTAATGACTTGCTATCTTTCAGAAATCGGAAAATATCATGGCTGACGACAAGATATTCTTCTTCTTCACCGTAGGAATAGCCCCCTCCCCCAGGATTTAGGTCTTCACCTGATTTTGTTTTGTAAGTAAGGGACAATGCGTCTTTTTCCGGATCAAACGGGATACGCTTGCCATTTTGATCCACGATATTTGCAATGATCGCCATCCGCGCCGGGTCTGCAACGACTTCTTTGACAACCAGTGTAATTCCTTGATCCGTTGCACTTTTATTGATTGCTTGGGCATAGCCATTCTCTGCTGCCTGCTTCATTCCTTGATCGACACCTTTTATCTGTTGGATGACACTGTTTACATAGCTCGCAAACGTCGGGGATACCATCGAACCAAATGTTATGATTGCCGTGACACTCGCTACGGCTAACGCAGTTTTCTTCAAAATGTTTACACTCCTTTTTTTCCAATCTGGTTTTGGCTTTGGCAATTTTACTTGCTCTAACGCCGTCATCACCTGGGCAGTAAAATCTGTGGGCAACGCGCTTGGCGCGTGCAGGCTCGGGAACTCCTCGCTGCTATCCTCTTCCTCCATCATCTGCCGCTGACAGAGCAGGCACTCTTCGACATGTCGTTCCAGCAGTCTAGCTTCACTTGCAGATAGCTCACCAGTCAAATACTTGCGCAACTCTTCAGTTTTGGAGCAATTCATAGATAGCAGCACCTCCTGACATTTCTTGCGCGATACTAGCCCGGAGCTTTTTCTTTGCGTGATGGATACGCATTTGTACAGTTGTAACCGGAACATGCAAAATCTCGCTAATCTCTTTGTAGCTCATCTGTTCCAAGTATTTCAGCAAAAACACAACGCGGTATTCTTCACCCAACGCCATGATTTGCTGCTGCAAGGTATCTTGCTTTTCTTTTTCCAGATAAGCTTTTTCGGGTGTATCGGATTCAATCAGCCGTGTCTCTTCCAAAGGTGTTTTGGCGTAGTGCTTGTTCTTGCGCCACGCGTCTATACACAAGTTGGACGCAATCCGATACAGCCAGGCCAAAAAAGCATCTGTCGGCTTATACTTATCCAGTTGACAGTACGCTTTGATGAAAGCCTCTTGTGTCAGGTCTTGGGCATCCTGCTGCTGTCCCGTCATTCGATAAAGATAGCTGTATAATCGATCTTTGTACTTGTCGACCAGGTGCGCGTAGGCATCCCGATTCCCTGTTTGTACCTGTTGAATGAGCAACCAATCATCCTGCAAAAGAAATCCTCCCATTTCAAAAAAGTTCGCTGCGCAGCGTTCGTTTTGGCAGGTTCATTTGGATTAACGGATCATTTTGGATTTTCTTTCCATGAATGAATGCATTTTTTAAAAAAGTTTGAGTCAACATAGTGGAGGAGAAGAAAAAGCACAGTTCTCTTCGACTCTGACACGCCAGCATGGGGGATTCACTGGCCGTCTCCACTTAAAAAAGGGGACCGTCGAGCCAAAGCCACCCTACGGGCGGAAGTTTCTCAAGGAAGAAGTGTTCGACAAGCGTGGTCCCCTTTTTTAAGTTCCGACTGGGTAGGCGTTGTCAAGGTCTACGAGCCCTGTGCTTTTTCTTCTCACCAGCTTTGTTGGTGGATTGATACCTTCCAAAAATAAAACCGCCCTTGAAAAAGGCGGTCGAGTTCCATCCATCACTTCCATGAATGGTAGATATTTTCCGCATATTTAGTAATAGCTTCATCGTAGTTGGGATACGAATATCCGAGACTTTCTGCCACCGCTCTGGCGTACTTTCGAAATAGATCATAGCAAGTGAATAACGATTCCCACATGTCTGCGTAGCCATTTTCGCGATAAGTGGATAGTAATGTTTCCCAATCTTCTTTTGGAAGATGGTGATCGATAAATTTGTAGTTTTTCCCGACACTGAAGGTAAATCCTTTCTCACATCCGATTTGCCATGCCATCATTCGGAGCAAATTCGGTCGGGCAATTTCGTTTAGATGGTCAATCGCAAACAAGATTTCTTTTCTCGCCAGACCTTTGACCACGTAAGTAGAGACCATCCAAAATTCATTGCAGCAGTCATCGAACTCTCTAGCAGTTGGCTTCCGGGTCCAATATTGATGATCGGAAGCGAGCACCTCTTGTTTGATAAGTTCGTCCTTATCTAGCAAAACCTCAACCAAGCCGTCGCTATCTGCAAAATATTGCTCTGTCTCGTCAATCGGAATCAGCGTCAGATCTACTTTATTTCCATCCTCAAATAGCATGAGATAGGAAAACCAATTTCCTAATTCGGACGGAAAAAGCTCCATATCCTCCGGCTTTTGCATCATGATCCGATCCCCAAAAATATTAAGCCATTGATCATTTTCCTTGAAAGAATCCATCTCTGTCACAAAATACGAAATATCATAATCCTGAAATGAATCAGCGGATATATTTTTGTTCGTGCGTGATCCTTCCAAGGTTACTAAGCGGATTCGATCATCCTTCCTGGCGAAATCGATCAGCATGCTCATCATTTCTTGTTCCGTTCTCAATGCGGTACCCCTCCACCCTACTATTTCTTTGTACCACTTAATGTAGTGTAATTGCTTGACACTCCCCATGCCTAAAGGCGGGGGATTCTTGGGTAGTCACCCCTAACGGAGTGAATTTTACCAAGCTATCCCTGTGTGTCCCACAGTTTAGTTGACTACGCCAACAATCGAAGTCCTTCTTGCTCAATATTGATAGCAGCGTTTTGGTCACGATCATGTTGTATGCCACAGTTCGGACATATCCAACTGCGCAAGTTGAGACTTTTCACTTCTTTGTTGCGGTATCCACAGTTTGGAGTTGAGCAGAGCTGGCTTGAAGGAAATTGTTTTCCAACAATGGAGACCTTTCTTCCATACCATTCTGCCTTATACTCCAGCATCGTACGAAACATCGACCACGAAGCATCTGCAATGGATTTGGCTAACTTGTGATTTTTGATCATATTTTCCACTTGCAAGTCCTCCAAACAGATCACTTGGCTTTCGTTGATCAGCTTGGTTGACAGCTTGTGTAGGAAATCGTTACGGGTGTTTGCAATTTTTTCGTGGAGTCGAGCTACTTTGATACGCGCCTTGTTCCGGTTGTTGCTGCCTTTTTGTCTACGAGATTGAATCCGTTGCCACTTCACCAGTTGTTTTTCATACTTGCGATAGTATTTGGGGTTTGCCACCTTCTCACCAGTAGAGAGAATAGCGAAATCCTTGATCCCAAGGTCAATCCCAACTGTTTGTTCTACTTTTGGGAGTAATTTACTCTCTGTTTCACACAATACGGACACAAAGTATTTACCTGAAGGATTACATCTAATCGTAGCCGATAGGATTCGCCCTTCAACTTCTCTGGATTTAGCAAACGATACCCATCCCAGCTTAGGAAGTTTGATGCGATTCCCTTCTATTTTGATGTTCATCTTGCATGTATAGGATTGCTTTGGGTTCTTCTTGCTCTTGAATTTGGGATAGCCTTTTTTCTCTTTGAAAAACTTTTTGTATGAGGAGTCCAAATCTTTTAAGGTTGATTGCAGGGCAGTGGAGTCCACTTCTTTCAACCATTCGATTTCTTTTTTGAGTTGCGTGAGCAAAGCAGAACAGTCATTGTAATTCAGCGTTTTGTTTTCTTGTTCGTAAGCATCTTTTCGTTTCGCAAGAAAGTGATTGAATACAAAGCGAGTACATCCAATTGTCTTGTTGATGAGCGTTGCTTGTTCTTTGTTTGGATACAAACGGAATTTGTAGGCTCTGTGCAAGTTCAATCATTCCTTTCTTTTTGAGACTCCATGTATTTCTTAATCACATCGAGTTGCACCGTGCCAACCGTTGCAACAAAGTAGGAGTTTGTCCATAGCGAGGGAAGTCTGCTTTTGAGATGTCTAAATTCCATCCGCAACACTCTGGATGTATAGCCCTTCAAATGTTTTACGACTCGGTGGATTCCGAATTGCGGATCGCATTTGATGAGCAAATGAACATGATCAGGCATGATTTCCATTTCAATAACTTCCGCACGTAGTTCCACTGCCTTTTCAAGAAACAACTCTTTTAATCGAATGTCTACTGGCTCTTTCAAAACCTTTTTACGATACTTCGGACAAAAAACAACGAGATATTTACAGTCAAATACGACATTATGGTTACTTTCCACTGATCTACTCAAAACCATCACCTATGGTTAATTATACCACTTCGTTAGATAGAGAAGACATATCTAACAGAGATCTGCAAAAAAAGGACTATTTTTGTTTGCTCTTAGCACCCCCTACAGGGGATGCAGAGCAAAGTGCCTTATATCCCCATAGCTAAAGCAAGGGGTTTTACGGCACGAGTGATAAAAAAAAGCTGCACCCAAATGGGCACAGCTTTTCTTGCAATCCGTACTTTTACGCGCGGGAAACGTATGCTTCCGTACGAGTATCGATGATCAGACGCTCTCCTTCTTCTACGAAGAGAGGAACGTTTACTACGAAACCAGTTTCCAAGGTCGCTTTCTTTGTTACGTTAGAAGCAGTGTCACCTTTTACACCTGGCTCACATTCTGTTACAACGAGTTCAACAGTATTCGGCAATTGAATACCGATTGTTTCTCCGTTGTACTGCATGATTTGCACGTTCATGTTTTCCTTGAGGAAACGCAGTTCACGTTCGATTTGTTTTTGAGTGAACGTCATTTGCTCGAATGTTTCAGTATTCATGAAAGTGTATTCATCGCCACTAGCATACAGGTACTGCATCGTGCTGGATTCAATCCGAGCAGGGTTTACTTTTTCGCCGCCGCGGAAGGTCATTTCTGTCGTGTTGCCGCTACGCAGATTACGCAGCTTGGAGCGAACGAATGCCGCACCTTTACCTGGTTTTACGTGTTGGAATTCTAGCACGGTAAAAATATTGCCATCCACTTCGATTGTCAAACCGGTACGAAAATCGTTTACAGAGATCATGGTAGTCCTCCCAAATCAATCAATAACAGAATAAGTATAAATTACACAGGCAAAATGAGCAACTCTTTCGTGGACTTGTTCAGGTTCTCGTGACCATCAGCTGTAATCCACACATCGTCTTCGATGCGCACGCCACCAAGACCTGTTACATAAATGCCTGGCTCCATCGTAACGAGCATACCTGGCTCCAATACGAAGGTGCTTACGGTCGACAACCCTGGCAGCTCGTGAACTTCCAGTCCGAGACCGTGACCTGCGCTATGTCCATAGGCATCGCCATAGCCTGCTGCTGTGATGATATCTCTCGTTGCTGCGTCCGCATCTTTTGCGGATACACCTGGCTTCAATGCTTCTAAGCCTGCCAACTGTGCACGCAAAACGATCTCGTAGATTTCTCGCATTTTCGGGTCTGGCTCTCCGACGGACAACGTACGTGTGATGTCAGAATTGTAACCCTGATAAGCAGCACCAAAGTCGAGCGTAACCATTTCCCCTGCTTGAATCACTTTCTCGGACGCACGTCCATGTGGCAAAGCGCCGCGTACACCCGACGCTACGATCATATCAAAGGCAGAGCCCGTCGCTCCTTGTTTGCGCATGAAGTATTCCAATTCCAAAGCAACATCGGATTCGCGCACACCTGGCTTGATGTAGCCTTGAATATGTGTAAACGCAGCTTCTGCGATACGAACCGCTTCCCGAATAATGACCATCTCGGAGTCGTCTTTATACATACGGATTTTTTCAAGCAGACCGCTTGTTGGTACCAGCTCCACTCCGTCAAATCCTTTGTTCCATTCCTGATAGGTGCTAAAAGACACGCTGCTCTCGAATGCCAAGCGCTTGATCCCTTTCTCTTGCAGGAGCTTTGCGATGGCTTCAACAGCTTTTCGCTCGTTATTTACTACCGTAAAATCAGGTGCTTGTTCTTGCGCTTGTTCCACATAGCGGAAGTCAGTGACGAGAAACGCCTCTGTCTCGGTGACAATCACCCATCCCGTTGATCCAGTGAAACCACTCAGGTAGAAGCGGTTCTCTGTTTTTTCGGTAATAAACGCCTCTGCTCCAACTTGTGTAAGTGCCTCGCGCAATTTATGCAGACGTTGTTTCATGGCTGCCTTTTCCCCTTTTCGAAAGCTTTTATTTTTTTTCGATTTTACGGACGAGCGCTCTTAGCGCCCATTCATATCCATCGATTCCCAACCCGACAACTTGTCCAATCGCAATAGGAGCGATGACCGAGTGATGGCGAAATGTTTCTCGTGCATGAATATTGGAAATATGTACTTCAATCGTTGGCAGAGCCACACTGGCCAATGCGTCTCGAATCGCATAGCTGTAATGTGTAAAAGCCCCTGGATTGATCAAGATGCCGTCATGGACACCTCTCGCCTGATGAATCGCGTCGATGAGGACACCTTCGTGATTCGATTGGAGATGCTCAAGCACTCCGCCCAACTCATCCATGACACCCGTCAGGATTGTTACCACATCTTCCAGCGTTTCCCTTCCGTAAACATCCGGCTCCCTTGTCCCCAATAAGTTCAGGTTGGGCCCGTTCAGTAACAAAACGGAAGTCATCGACCATTCCTCCCCCATCATCTACATTCTTCGAAAAAAGTTTTTTTACTAATGAAACATTTTACCACAAGCCGTCCTGGTTCCATAGTGGGCATTCATCTAGACAACATTTTAAACATTGTTACATCCATTTTGACAAGGAAAGGAGAAATCCTCCTACCTTGTGGACTCATTCCAAGCATGATTCTCGTCTGATTGCTCGAGCATGATTGTCATCCCGATGAACAAGCCAAACGTCAGATACCAAGCCCCTTCCGTACTCAAAGTGGCTACTTCCCAATTTCCGATATGAAAGAAGAAGCCCGCTATTACTAGCATGACTGCCCCGTAGACGAGTCCTAGCCACCATGCACGGATCCGGCTAAAAAGCAAGCTGAACACAAATGAAGCAACGACTGTTTCAACGAACAGCACGATGGCACCAAGGCACAAGCTCGCAAACGTATTTTCATCCTCAATACTGATAAAGGGGCGTGCAAACGCTCCGACTCCGTACGGGGTCATGTTCAAAAAGTGAGCCATCAAGCGAATGAGCCCCCAAATGATTGTTCCCCAGAAAGCGACCTCCAAAATCTTTGAAGTCGAGAGTCTTTTACTCCCTTGCCTGCTTTCCTCCGTTTGGGATACTCGTGCTTGTTTGTGCTTCCGTCCTGTTTTGCTTACTTCCATTTCCATCACCTCTGTTCTGTAGTATGCTCTTCCTCAAAGCTTTTCACTTTTGCTTTACATTTGTTGGAAAAGTGCGAACTCCTTGTAGCTTCAAGTCGCCATTTCCGTTAATATAGTAGTAAGGATGGTGATTGTATTGGCGCAACAAAACGTACCTAGCTACGGCGGTCAGGCCGTCATCGAAGGAGTTATGTTCGGTGGCAAAACCATGACTGTTACAGCTGTTCGCAAAAAAAATCATGAAATTGAGTATTTTGAATCCCCAAGATCGGAATATAAATGGATTACTACGCTAAAAAAGATTCCGTTATTGCGTGGGATTGTTGGTTTGGTCGAAGCCAGCGCCAATGGGGCCAAACATCTCAACTTCGCCTCTGAACAATACAGTATGGAGTCAGGAGAAGAGGTTTCTGAAAGTCCATCGAAGCTCACCATGATTTTAGGTGTTGCTGTCGTCGGGGTACTTTCCTTCCTGTTCGGCAAATTCGTGTTTACACTCGTTCCCGTTTTTCTGGCCGATTTCTTACTCGGTAAATGGGTACCGGATGGCGTTCCTCAAACGTTGGCTGAAGGCGGATTTAAAATCTTGCTCCTCCTCGGTTACATTACAGCCATTGCACAAGCTCCGTTGATTAAAAGGCTTTTTCAATACCACGGGGCTGAGCATAAAGTGATTAACGCATTCGAATCCGGGGTAGAATTAACAGTAGCCAATGTACAAAAATTTTCCGCCCTGCATTACCGTTGCGGGAGTAGCTTTCTCATTTTCTCGGTGCTGGTCGGTGTTGTGATTTATTCGTTATTCAGTTATGACTCCCTGACGGAGAGGGTCGTACAACGCATTGTTCTTTTGCCACTGGTCATCGGTGTATCCTATGAAGTTTTGCAGTGGACAAACAAGCTCCGTGATGTACCAGTCCTACGTTACCTTGGTTATCCAGGATTGTGGCTGCAAAAGATCACAACTCGTGAACCAGATGACAGCCAAGTCGAGGTAGCCATCGCTTCGTTCCAGAAGATGCGGGAGCTTGATCAGAAGCACGTGCAGGAAAGAATGGTTACGACCGGATAACGTGAGGCATTTTTATTCCCATAGAGGTGAGGCCCTATGTTACGCCGCATTCCACCAGTGATAATGATAGTGATGGTATTGGCGATTTACGGATTTTTGATGACGCTCATCAATGATCCTGTCAGTACGATTGTCATCCTGGGATTATCCGTTGTACTTTTCTTGGTCGTGCGCAACTATTTACAAACCGGCTCCTTCTTTTCACAAGGCGCAGGCTCTGGCAAACCTAGACAACCGAAGGCCAAGGTGAAGCCAAAGCCCTCCATTTCTCGGCAAGCTGTGAAGAAGCAGTCGACTACCCCGAGAAAAGATCATCCGTTTCGTGTGATCGAAGGCAGCAAAGGAAAGCAAAAAGAGAAGCAAGACGAAAAATCGCAAAATAATATCTCCCACTAAAAACAAGAACAGGTTGCCTGAATCGGCGACCTGTTTTTTTATTAAACCAGCATTTTCGGAGAGCTATTGCGAAACACTTTGACGTAATCTTCAAAATCCCATTGTGCCAAAAATTTGTGAGCCGCTGCCTCCCCTGATTCAAACAGTTTATGTCTCATTTCTTTTGATAGCTGAAATTCGGTGGTCCTCACCCCTAACGTATGAATGAAAATCGTCCGAACGGCTTTCGCCTTTTCTACATACAGGCGGTCATGCGCATCTAGCATCGTCGCAAGCAATCCCTTCGAGAAGGAAAAAAGGCCATTGATGCTCGTCGCTTCTCTCTTGTCTTGGTCATCACTTAGGCGAAAACCAATCGTCGGCCACCGCGGTGTCCCCGGTACATCAAATAACCACACGGGGTAGTTACTCAATAATGCGCCATCGACGATGTAGTGGACATGTCCAGCACTTGCCAGCTTTGCAGGCTGAAAAAAGAACG
Organism: Brevibacillus fortis; assembly: GCF_003013395.1. Lineage (GTDB taxonomy): Bacteria > Bacillota > Bacilli > Brevibacillales > Brevibacillaceae > Brevibacillus > Brevibacillus fortis. The sequence continues at coordinate 589,703 of NZ_PXZM01000003.1, forward strand.
GAATAGACGAAGACATGCGAACCGCTCGTGCCACAGGAAAATGATCTGGTTCTACACCATACCGTGCCAAATCGTCGGGAAGTATCAGCATTTTTCCGTCAGTGACATCTGATGCGACAACTTTCAGCTTACCAGGAGGAAGATCTCCAAATGTTCGAACTCCTTTTCTCCGTAACAAATCCTCTATGAACAACTCGATTCGATCTGCTCGATAAATCCCTTCCCGCACGACTAGTTCATAGAGTGGTCCGATGAGAGGGAGCCTGCCCAGCCCTGAGCGCTTGAGAAAGTGTAGGTAATCCAGCTCTTCAAAGATCGGTTTCAATTCATGGCTGGAGTAGCCTGCGCCGAGCAAAGCTGCTACAATGGAGCCTGCCGAGGTACCAGCGAGTCTTTCCCATGTGTATCCATTCTCCTCCATGACTCGCAAGGCACCGATAAACGCGATTCCTTTTACGCCACCACCTTCAAAGACCGCATCCGCTTTCACCTTGTTTCCCCTCCCTAAAATTCCTCTCCATTTTCCATGTATAAGACGACAGCTTTTCCGTTACCACAAAGAAAAACGCAAGCCTGGTCGGCTTGCGCTATAATACGATAAAGATATAGACTATTCCTCTTTTTGCTCATCTAACAAACGAATGTTACGAAGCTCTTCTATTCGCTTTGGATCTGCCTCGAAGTACTGAACCAGATACTCCAGGCATGTAATCGATTCCCAGCTAAGATGGTGCTCGATTCCTTCCACATCCTTATAAATATGCTCTTCATCCAAGCCAATGATCCGCATAAATTCTTCCAGCAGACTGTGACGGTCCACTAGGCGTTTTCCGATTTTCTTCCCTTTTGGTGTCAAGACAAGTCCACGGTATTTTTCGTAGACCAAATACTTGTCTTTGTCCAGCTTCTGAACCATTTTCGTGACCGAAGAGGGATGTACTTCCAACGCTTCAGCAATATCGGAGACACGAGCATAGCCCTTTTCTTCAATTAAGTTGTAAATGCGTTCCAAATAGTCTTCCATACTCGGCGTCGGCGGCATTGTGAACCCCTCATTTCCAAACCGTTATTTCATCTAGCCAAAAAAGGCACGTAGAAATATGATACCGTGTAATGAGAACCATTTGCAAGCAAAAAGTACCTATCGCAGCTGTTTTTCTCGTGTTGGGTTCATCATTTGGACATATTGTACGAGTTGTTCTCCCAACTGCTCCATGCGTGCCTGCAAACGCTCATCCTTCAGCTTGCCTTCTGGTGTAAAGGCATTGTAAGCACTTGGGATGGAAGGGCTAGATGGCAATGGCCATGCGTGCAGGTTGCGCATGATTAACTGCAAGGTGTTGACCGTGTTCGTAGCACCCATGCTTCCCCCAGCGACGCCAATAATGGCAACCTGCTTGTCGCGCAATATACGGGCTTCCAGGAAGTCAATGGCATTTTTCAAAGCGCCTGTCATTGTGCCATGGTATTCAGGCGAACCGATCACAAGCCCATCCGCGTCAGATACCGCTTTGACAAATTGATGGACAATTTCAGGATACGTACTGGTATCGTCACGATCATCATACAGCGGCAGCTTCCAGTCCGCGAGATGGATCATTTCAATATCGGCACCTGCAGCCTTCGCTGCTTCGAGTACAATATGAATCGCTTGTTTTGTCGTAGAATTGGCATTCATGCTTCCAGCTATTCCTACAATTTTCATGGTTTCACCCCATCGATAATCTAAATACTGGTATGTTCATCATTATATTCCATTAAGTATATTTTGTAAACATATATGTTTATTTAATATCGTGTGTTCTGAACATACCTGTTTGTCTCATACACTTGTACCAAGTTGCAAGTGAGGATGATGCCTATGGACAAAGTCGCTTGGCATATCGCCGTACTTTTTGCAGGGTCTGCGTTAGGCGGATTCTATTTGGGTGGATATGAGTGGTTACGCTTTTTTACTTATTTCGGTTCCTGGGGGACGATTGGCATTGCACTTGCGGCTCTTGGCCTCGGATGGTTCGGTGTCCAGCTGTTGACCTTTTGCCATCGCAAGCAAATTCGCTCCCTGTACGAGCTGTACTATGTATTGTGTGGTGAAGCGTTCGCTTCTAGCCTATCTGTCATCACCCACATTCTGCTATTGGGCTATACAGGAGTCATGCTTGGCCAACAGGCAGATTTCCTCTTGGAGGAGTTGTCTCCACTCTGGTTCATCCTTCTGTCCATTACAGCCATCTTCTTTATCATAAATCGTTGGAGATGGATTGTCACTGCAACAGCCCTATCTCTGTCAATCGGTTTATTATTATTCGGATTGATTTTCAGCGCACAATCCCATGTTCCCATACCGAGCTTGGGTTATCAGATGAATGTGAACTGGCTAATTCACTCTGTATTTTTCCTTGCCTTGCATTTTCTCATCAGCTTGGCTACGACTCTGCCACTGGCAGTACATGCATCCCATGAGCGAACTGTTCGGATGGGGGCAATCTTAGGAGCTGGAATCTTCCTTTTGTTTACGATGTTAGGTCAAGCCATCCTTCTTGCCCATTGGCATGATGCCCACGCCTCTGTGCTGCCCATCAAGCAAATTTTAGTCCAACTGATGACGGGAGGCGATTGGCTCCTTGCTATCCTCTCCCTTGTGCATGGCGGAGTCATTCTCGCTGCCCTACTCTACTCGTTGACACATCCCATTGCAACCCGTCAACATCTGCAAATGCTGCCGTTGATCGTCGTCATGCTGCTTACCGTCCTTGTATTCTCACTGCTCCCACTCGTTGTTCCGTGGAGTATTTCTATGATCGCCAGTGCAGCGACCTATTGCGGCATGTTCTTAATGGGCTGGTACGTTTGGAAGCGTCAGAATTGAGCACAAATAAAAAACAAGCTTCCCAGTGGTCAAGAAAACTCTTGACCACATTTTTCGTGAAGCCTAGCAGCTAACCGCTCTTTATTTTACCACAAATAAAAACGTCCCCCAAAGGAGACGGTTACTGCAAAGCCTCACTCTCCGCTCTCAGCTGTCCCCCACTTGGAGAACCCATCGGATAAGGTGGCGTTGTTTGTTCCGTAATTTTGTGGATTGCTGAAAGGACCGCCTTTGCTGCTGTTGCTATTTGTTCCCGATCAATTTGCGCTAAAGAGTCCTCTGTTGCTTGTCCCGACCCTGCATTCGTCACAAGAGCCGTAGGAATACCTGCTGCGGCCAAAAAGCCCGTTGCACCATTTCGTTCTCGCGTCCTTTCCTTGTCGGAAGGAGACACCCCTGCTTCTCTCAGGAGTTGGATTGGCAAATTTTCGTTGCCCAGCGAATTGGTTGCAACCAACTCTGCCTTTTGACTGCCAACTCCATCGACATAAAAGGCTGCAATCATGGCTTGTCGGTCTTTGACTGATAAGGAATTCGCATATGCTATCGGGCCTCTGCTTCCCGAAGTAACACCACCGAAACTTACGAACCTCACTTCGGTATCGATCGGCTTGTCAGCCATATTACGCGCTATTTCAAGTAAGGCTGCTACACCAGAGCCATTGTGATTGGCCCCAGCCGACAACCCAGCGGAATCATGATGAGCGGATACCATGACGACTTGCCCCGTGTCGTTTTGATTGGGCTTTTTGCTTGCCACGATATTATACGAGGTTTGTTTGCTGGTTATGGCTCCTTCTACCTTTACGGTTCCCTTTATGTGCGAGTTGTCCCTAATGCGTTTTTGGAGCTTCGAGCCATCAGCCTTGGACAAAGCTATCACAGGAACAGCCATATCTAACGGTTCGCCCAGCGAAGCATTCCAGCCTTCCACTCGATCATTCCAGATGATAAGAGCAACGGCTCCGGCAGCCGCTGCTTGGCGTACTTTTTCTCCGAACGGAATCTCTCCTCGTTTGACCAAGGCAATCTTCCCCCGAGATGCATCATTCGCAAAATCAACCGCTCTTCCCAAGCCTGCATCCACCACTTCTGCTGTCGCGGTTCCATTGATCCCAAAAGCAAATCCGCTCGCTGTCCATCTTTGATCCGGCCATTCTTCCATGGTTAGTGATAGAGTAGTAGGTTTTCGATACGTATAATAAGAAAAGGGATCGAGCTTGGTCGTGTACCCGTAAGAACGAAGAGTATTTTCCACATAGACAGCTGCTGCAAATTCCGTTTCTGTAGCAGGTGGACGGGCTGTTCTTGCCAGTTGCTCGACATGGCTGTACAGACTTTCACTATCGATCCAATCTTGATTTTCCTCTGCATGAGCATGATCTGAAAGGAAAGGTAACGGCAATATCGTTCCACAGACAAGCAAGGCACATAGCGCATAATGACGGACAAATCGCATGGCATTCTCCCTTTCCTTCGCTCTTTGCATTTATTATGGGCGGTTATGACAAGTAGCGTCTAGTCAGAATAGTTAGTCAAATAACATCATCCTGCGCCACCGCCGGACAGCTTTCGTTTTCCTTCTCCCAAAACGTCGATTTTTCGAGTGACTTCCCTCCATATGAATTCTTAATAGAAAGGTACTTTCTTACGTAAAATTATTGATAAAGAAAAGGCGACTTTCAAATTGACCTATGTCCTTCCCTTTTGCTAAGGTGGAATCAACAAAAAAACCGTTTGAAAGAAACGGATTGGAATCCATTGAGGGGGAAGTACCATGCTGTATGTAGATGGCAAATGGGTAGAAGATGGGCAAGTGGCTGTTGATCCAGAAGACCGTGGTTATAACTTTGGGGATGGCATATATGAGGTAGTACGTATTTATAAAGGGCGCATGTACCAATGGGATGGTCATCTCACCCGTTTGTTCCGAAGTGCCAAAGAAATAAAAATGGAGCTTCCATGGAGCCATGAAGAACTGACTGACTTAGCCAATCAGTTGATCGCCAAGAACAACATCACGGAGAATGACGACGCCAGCCTTTACCTGCAAGTATCTCGTGGCGCCTCACCGCGTGTACACGATATCCCGTCTGGTATCAAGCCTGTGATCATGGGCTTTGTCCGTAGCAAGGACCGCCCTGTCGCTGATATGAAAAAAGGCTGGACAGCTCAGCTCGTCGAAGATATCCGCTGGCTGCGTTGCGATATTAAAACGCTCAATCTGTTGGGGGCTGTTCTTGTCAAACAATACGCAAAGGATGCAGGTGCCCAAGAATCGATTTTGCACCGTAACGGCGTCATCACAGAGTGCAGCGCCTCCAATCTGTTCGTCGTGAAAAATGGCGAGCTGTATACGCATCAGGCTGACAATCTGATCCTGCACGGAATTACTCGCCAAGTAGTCATTGATTTGGCTCGGGACAATGGCATCACCGTACATGAAGAAGCATTCGACATTGCTTTCTTGCAACAAGCCGATGAAGTATTCCTCACCAGCACGACCGCGGAAATCATGCCGCTCATCTCGGTAGATGGCGCCGCAGTCGGCAACGGACACCCAGGACCTGTCATACTTAAACTACAAGACTTGTTTGAACAGCATATCAACACAAGTGTACTCGTATAATGAAAAGAAGCTCTCCCGGTATGAACCTCCATCCGAGAGAGCTTTTCTTTATTGATTAACGACGCAGATTCCATTCGTCTGTGGCATAGCGCGTACTCACGAGTTCTTCTGCCAAAGCGAGTTCTTCATCCGTTAGCGTTGACGGAATCAATTCCACTTCCAATCCGGATGCAAAGCCTTTCGAGAACGCCTCGATGGATTCTTGGAGACTGATTGGCCGAGGGCTTACTTCGTTGATCGTCACTGCTTTTTGGCGGAAACTATCGATCATCCGTTGTTTTACCCGCTCCGATGGGAAATGTAAGAGCGAGAATAGTAAATCTACGTCCATATCAAGCAGAATGGAGCCGTGCTGAAGAATAACACCCTTTTGTCGGGTCTGAGCGCTTCCCGCTACTTTTTTCCCCTCTACTACGAGTTCATACCAAGAAGGCGAATCGAAGCAAGCAGATGAACCTGGAGAATTGTACTTTTCCTTCTCCTCTTCACTCGCCAGCGAGACCATTTCCGCTGAGAGTCCAAGGTTTTGAAATCCGTGTAGCAGTCCCAAGCTAATGATTTTGTAGGCTTCCGTCACACTTGAGGGCATTTTCGGATGGTCTTCGGATACAATGACACTGTATGTCAGCTCCTGATCATGCAGAACAGCACGCCCTCCGGTTGCTCTGCGAACAAAGCCCAGTCCTCTATTTTGAACTTCCTCCAGATTGATTTCCTTGATTGCCTTTTGGAAATAACCAATCGACAGTGTCGCCGGGTCCCACGTGTAAAAGCGAACGGTCGGGGGAACCTTCCCCTCACTGTGCAACTGCAAAATTGCTTCATCTACTGCCATATTCATCGCGGGTGACATTGCTTCCGTCACGATATAGCGCCACTGTTCCATCTATGTACCTCCTCATTCACAACGCCTTCATTGTACGCTTCTGGCACGAAGGACGGCAAGCTTTTGATGGGCTAATTTGAACGGGCCGTCTCCTGTAAAATAACCATGACCTGCGCCAATGCATCTGTTTTCTGCTCATTTTCTTCGCGCATTCGCTCCAAGATGGTCTCCCTGTTCTTATGCAAGTGATTCACTGCTCGATAAAAGCGCTCATCCGTCAGCTCTTCTTCCAGCAGCACATGACATAAGCCCTGCCTTTCAAAAGACTGCGCATTCAATATCTGATCCCCCCGACTTGCTTCACGGGACAACGGGATCAAGAGCATCGGCTTTTGCAGGGCTAAAAACTCATAGATCGCATTGGAGCCTGCACGTGACACGACAAGATCAGCCATCGCCAGCAGGTCTGGCAATTGCTCCTGTACATATTCGAATTGTTTGTAGCCTGCCATTTGAATCGTTTCATCGATTTGATTTTTGCCGCAGATATGTACGATCGAAAAATGCTCTAGCAAGGAGGGCAATGTACCACGCACTGCCTCGTTAATTCTCCGTGCTCCCAAGCTCCCACCCATGACAAGTAGGACAGGCTTTTTGGCTGAAAAGGAGCAATAAGCCAGCCCTGCTTCTTTTCGACCTTGTTTCAGCTCTTCTCGCACGACTGCGCCTACGTGAATCCCTTTGTTTTTCGGCACTTTCGAAAGCGTATCTGGAAAAGTTACGCACACTTTACTGGAAAAAGGGACAGCCAGCTTGTTAGCGAGACCAGGCGTCAGATCAGATTCATGGATGACGACAGGAAGTCGGTTTACCCAGCCCCCAAACACTACAGGTACAGAAACGAAGCCTCCTTTGGAAAAAATCACATCCGGCTTCCACTTGCCAAGAAAGCGAGAAGCTTGCCAAATGCCTTTGAGGACTCGCAGCGGGTCACTCACGTTTTTCCAATCGAAGTAACGTCGCAGCTTCCCCGAAGAAATGCCTATATAGCGAACATCCGGATGGCTGGCGACTAACTCTCGTTCGATTCCTGTCGCAGAACCTATGTAGGCAACATCCCAACCCAGCTTGATAAAATGGGGAATGAGCGCAAGATTCACAGTGACGTGTCCTGCCGAACCGCCACCAGTAAAGACAATTTTTCTCTTCATTCAGCTCGAACCCTCCCCTGCTTCTTCTTCCCCCATGATAGCACCAAACGGAAAGAAAAGCCGCCCGTAACAACAGGCGACTTTTCCTGGAATCGAAGATTATGCTTGCGGCTGATAACGCAGGATCGGCTTTCTTGCCGCTGTCGCTTCATCCAAACGTTTGACCACAGTGGTATGAGGAGCTTCCTGAACGATTTCTGGCGTTTCCTCGCACTCGCGGGCAATTTGCAGCATGACGTCGATGAACTCATCGAGCGTTTCTTTTGTCTCGGTTTCGGTCGGTTCGATCATGAGGCACTCGTCTACGATCAATGGGAAGTAGATCGTTGGCGGGTGATAGCCAAAGTCGAGCAAGCGTTTTGCGATATCGAGCGTGCGAACGCCCAGCTTCTTCTGGATCACACCAGACAAAACGAACTCGTGCTTGCAGACGCGGTCAAATGGCAGATGATAAGCCGTTGCCAGACGACGCATCATGTAGTTGGCTGAGAGCACTGCGTTTTGGGAAACTTGCAGCAAGCCTTCTGGACCCATTGTACGAATGTAGCTGTACGCACGAACGAGAATACCGAAGTTGCCGTTGTAGCCTTTTACACGACCGATGGAAGCCGGACGATTGCTATCCCAGTAGAAGCTTCCGTCTTCCTTCTTCGCTACGATTGGTGTAGGCAGGAATGGCTCGAGAACTTTTTTCACGCCGACTGGACCTGCACCTGGACCGCCACCGCCGTGAGGTCCTGTAAACGTTTTGTGCAAGTTCAGATGCACCACGTCGAAGCCCATGTCTCCCGGACGGGCAATTCCCAAAATCGCGTTCGCATTCGCACCATCGTAGTACAGCAGACCGCCAGCTTCATGGACGATTTTCGCCATTTCCACGATATCTTCCTCAAACAGTCCGAGTGTGTTCGGGTTTGTCAGCATCAAGGCAGCTGTGTCAGGACCAACCGCATCACGCAGTGCTTGAATGTCAACCAATCCCCGATCGTCAGATGCAATGGTTACGGTATCCAAGCCAGCTACAGCAGCAGATGCCGGGTTCGTACCATGTGCGGAGTTCGGCACGATTACTTTGGTACGGTGGCCTTCTCCACGGCTTTCGTGGTAGGCACGAATCATCATCAATCCTGTCCATTCACCCGCAGCACCAGCAGCTGGTTGCAGGGTCACAGCGTCCATCCCGGTGATCTCTGCGAGCTCTTCTTGCAGATTGTACAAAAGCTCCAAGGCACCTTGTACTGTTTCTTCCGGTTGGTACGGATGTGTCTGCGCGAAGCCTGCATAACGGGCAACGTCTTCGTTGATTTTCGGGTTGTATTTCATCGTGCAAGAACCGAGCGGATAGAAGCCATTGTCTACCCCGTGGTTGCGACGAGACAGTTCTGTATAGTGACGAACCAATTGCAGCTCAGATACCTCTGGCAGCTCAGCTGGTGTTTCGCGAATGAGATGCTTTGGCAAAAGGCTTGCTACTTCTACTTCTGGAACATCCAATGCCGGCAAATTGTAGCCCACACGGCCTGGTTTGCTCATTTCAAAGATCAGTGCTTTCTCCTGGTCGTTACGCACGTGTGATCGCCTCCAATTCAGCCGCCAATGTGTCGATTTCTTCTTTGGTACGTAGCTCAGTTACTGCAAACAAGGTATGATTCGCAAGCTCTGGATAGTCGAGACCGAGATCATAGCCCCCGATGATTCCAGCAGCCAGCAGCCCTTTGTTCACTTCTGCAACTGGTTTGTTCAGCTTCACGACAAACTCGTTAAAGAATGGTGAGGTGTATACGATCTCCAAGCCTTTTGCTTGCAGGGCATTCTTGGCGTAATGAGCTTTTTGCAGGTTCATCATCGCCATTTCTTGTACCCCCTGCTTGCCGAGTCCTGTCATGGCAATGGAAGCAGCCAAAGCGAGCAGCGCTTGGTTCGAGCAGATATTGGAAGTCGCTTTTTCACGACGAATATGTTGTTCACGTGCTTGCAGCGTCAATACGAAGCCGCGTTTGCCATTTTCGTCCTTCGTTTGACCAACGATACGACCTGGCATTTTGCGCATCAATTTGGATGTCGTAGCGAAATATCCGCAGTGCGGTCCGCCAAAGGATGCTGCAATACCGAATGGCTGCATGTCGCCCACTACGATATCTGCGCCCAATTTGCCTGGCGCCTCCAGTACACCCAGAGCAAGCGGATTGGAGGATGTGATCAACAGTGCACCTTTTCCGTGCGCAATTGGTTCAATCGCTCCCAAGTCCTCGACGTTTCCGAAGAAGTTCGGATACTGCACGATGACCGCTGCTGTGTTTTCATCGACAAGCGCTTCCAGAGCCGCTGTATCTGTAACGCCATCGCTGTTGATACCTACTTCAACCAGCTCAACGTTTTGTCCATACGCATATGTTTTCAAAACACCACGCGCTTCCGGATGTACAGCGCGCGAAACGATTACGCGCTTTTTGCCAGTGTGACCAGCAGCCATCATCGCTGCCTCTGCCAAAGAAGTCGCGCCGTCATACATCGAGGAGTTTGCTACCTCCATGCCTGTCAGCTCACATACCATCGTTTGGAACTCAAAAATAGCTTGCAGCTCACCTTGGCTGATCTCTGGCTGATAAGGTGTATAAGCGGTAAAGAATTCTCCGCGGAGCAGCATGTGATTGACTGTGCTCGGCGTGTAATGCTGATAAACACCTGCACCGAGGAAGTTAACATGCGTGCTAAAGTTCACGTTTTTATTTGCGAGGCGTGTAAAATACTTCACCAAATCTGGCTCGGAAAGGGCTTCTGGAATATTCAAAGCACCTTTGAAGCGTACTTCTTCCGGAATATCAGCAAACAGTTCTTCGATGCTTGAAATGCCAAGCGTTTCCAGCATTTCGCGCTTGTCCTGATCAGTTTGGGGCAGGTAGCGGTATTTCACGGACGTTGTCCTCCTCTAAAAGGATGTATGTGGTGGATCGATTAGTTTTTCGGGCGTTTATAAAATGGAGCGGCAACGATTTCTGCTTTGAGACGTTTTCCGCGAATTTCTACTTCTACTTGTGTACCTAACGCAGCATGCTCGGTTTTTACGAGAGCGAGACCGACGTTCTTCTTCAAGGTTGGAGATTGTGTTCCTGTCGTCACTTCGCCAATGAGCTCTTCCCCCACATAGACGGGGTAATGCGTCCGTGGAATCCCACGGTCGATCATTTCGATCCCTACCAGCTTGCGCGGGGCACCATTTTCTTTTTGTGCCTTCAGCACTTCCTGACCGATGAACGGCACTTCTTTGTCTACCTTGACAGCGAAGCCAATGCCCGCTTCGATCGGTGTGATGTCTTTGCTGAGCTCTTGGCCGTACAGTGGCAGCTTGGCTTCAAAACGAAGCGTATCGCGCGCACCGAGACCGCACGGCAAAAGACCTTCTTCTTTTCCTGCTGCGAGCAAGATGTCCCACAGCTCTGCCGAACGATTGGCATCCAAATAAATCTCAAAGCCATCCTCGCCTGTATAGCCAGTACGGGAGACCAATGCCGGAATGCCGCTCACTTGCACATCTCGCTCAAAACGGAAAAAGCCGATTTGAGACAAGTCAGTAGTCGTCAGCTTTTGCAGAATGGATTCTGCCAAAGGACCTTGAATCGCGATTTGTGCTGTCTGTGGCGAAATATTCTCAATCGTTACGCCTGGAATCAGATGTTCTTCTAGCCACGCATAGTCTTTGTCGATATTGCCCGCGTTGATGACGAGCAGGTAATGATCATCTGCATACTTGTAAACAAGCAGATCATCTATCGTCCCACCATCCGGGTAGCAGAGCACACTGTACTGCGCCTGTCCAATTGCCAGCTTGGATACGTCATTCGTAGTCACACGCTGGAGATAAGAAAGAGCGTTTTCCCCTTTTACGTCCACTTCTCCCATATGGGAAACATCAAATAGACCAGCTTTTGTCCGAACGGCTTCATGCTCTTGACCAATGCTTGTAAACTGCACTGGCAGATCCCACCCACCGAAGTCGATGGTTTTCGCGCCATACTTTGCATAAGAATCAAATAGTGGCGTACGTTTCAAATTGGACATGTGGCACCTCCTGTGAACAATAAGATCCAAAACAAAACAGAGGAGGAAAAACGGGTACACCAAAATAATGGTGCCCATTTCTCCTCCTCTGTCCTTGGTACCTGAGAGTTACCTTGCGAATCACGTGAGGGTTACATCGTTCCCCCATATGCAAGTTTCCCCTTTGGTGGCTCGTGTGAGCTCTCTCCAGAGTTGCGTCCGGTAGAGGTACTTTTGCCTGAGAGATTCACCGTTACCGGCTTGCTCCTTCGGCGCTGCCAAGCGTTCAAGCAGTCTCTCCCTACTACCATCATTCGCGGTTGTTTCATGGTCATACATAAGTTTTTGCTATCATTTCCATACTAATAGATGTACTACCTCTTTATCCTACCATGAGAGCTCGAAGTTGAAAATATACAAATTAACAGTCAGATTCAGAAAAACTTAACAAAACACATTGACAATAGAAAAACGTTCAGTTTTTTGGCGTTAACCATGAAAGTTATGGCAGAGCAACGTAAAGGGGTATCTATTTATGCCGAATGTTCCTATTTCATTTGATACGAGTTGGATCAATCCGCTTACAGAACGCTTGCAAGAAGATGGTCCCTGGGATAAGTGGGAGCTGTTCAAGCTCTCCTTGGAAGCGGAAGAAGCGATGGCTGTTCCCGAGTTTGACCAGCTGCAATGTCTGAAATACCTCCCACTCTTGTCGCCATTTCCTCACCAGTTGGAGACGGCGAAACGTGTCCTGTTAGAGATGCGCGGCCGTGCCATCCTCGCAGATGAGGTCGGTCTGGGAAAGACGATCGAAGCAGGGTTGATCATGAAGGAGTACATGGTTCGTGGCTTGGCTAAAAAAATTCTCGTTCTGGTTCCCGCCTCTCTCGTCATTCAATGGACAAAAGAGCTTCATCAAAAATTCGGCATTTCAGCAGTGGCGCAAAAAAAAGAGTATATGTGGCGGCAGCACGAAGTCGTAGTCGCATCGATTGATACAGCAAAACGAGACCCTCACAGGCGTCACGTTCTCGACATCGATTACGACATGCTCATCATCGACGAAGCTCATAAACTCAAAAATAAACGGACACGCAACTATCAGTTCGTCAAAGAAATCCGTAAAAAATATTGCCTGCTCCTTACAGCAACTCCGATTCAAAATGAGATGGACGAGCTGTACAACCTCATCAATTTGTTAAAGCCAGGTCACCTTGGCCATACTTCCACCTTCTCTACCAATTACGTAGAGGGCAAACGCCAATCCAAAAACAGCGAGAAATTGCGAGAAGAAATTGAAAAGGTCATGATTCGCAACAAACGAAGTGATGGTGGTATCCAATTCACCAGTCGTCGCGTTCAGTCGATTCCGATTGACCTTTCCCCTGAGGAAATGACCTTGTACGAAGGTGTGACCCGCTTTGTCCGCGAGCAATATCAAACAGGATTTGGGGTTGGAGGCTTCAACTCCCTTGCTCTGATTACCTTACAGCGAGAGGTCTGCTCTAGTAAGGAAGCTGCGTTCATGACGCTGTATAATATGCACCAGCGCACCGGCGAGAACTCTCCTTTGCGTACGCAAATTCTTGAGCTAGTAGAGATGATCAAACAAATAGAGACGCATTCCAAGGCTGCCAAAACGGTTGAGCTCATTCAACAAATCAACGACAAAGTGATCATTTTTACAGAGTATCGGGCAACACAAAACTATCTGCAAAAGTATTTGCACGACCACGGCATTACTTCCGTCCCCTTCCGCGGCGGCTTTAAACGCAGTAAAAAAGACTGGATGACAGATCTTTTCCAAAATCGTGCACAAGTCCTGATCGCGACGGAAGCTGGCGGGGAAGGCATCAATTTGCAGTTCTGCAATCAGGTAATCAATTACGACATGCCTTGGAATCCCATGCGAGTGGAGCAACGAATCGGTCGTGTCCATCGCCTGGGACAAAAAAGGGATGTACACATTTACAATTTATCTACAATAGGAACGATCGAAGAGCATATTCTCAACCTGCTGTATGAAAAAATCGATCTGTTTGAAATGGTCATCGGTGAACTCGATGATATTGTGGAGCGCCTGAATCTAAGTCAGTCCTTGGAAGATAATCTGATTCAAATTATTATGGATTCCCGCTCCTCCAAAGAAATGGCGTTGAAGCTCGATAACATTGGTCACGCGATTCGAGCAAGCAAAATAACAAAAGCAGCGGTCCCGCTTTCTGAGGCGGCTGACCAATAAATCTTGCTGGAAACGAAAAAGAAAAGAGGTCTCTTGATGCAGCAACAACAGGTCAGACAATTTGTCGAGCGCTATTTAGCGACTTTTTCTGCCCATATCGTCGAATCTCACCCGGAATATTTGACAGTCAAACTCCCTGTTGAGGTGGACAAGGATATCGGCAACCGCCCTTTTTACTGGAGCTGGGTGGATAAGATGAATTTGGCTTATCAGCCATTAGTGCTCACCTTTACTTTTCATCCGGATTGCACGCCTGAGGGTTTGCGGTCCGAGCATCTGCACCTTGGTGCTGCACGCATGCAACAAATTTTCGCTTCAGCCAAAAAGCATGGCAGCTTTGTCTGTATGTACGAGCAACAAGGTGGCATTTTAGGCAATGCCGGTAAGCGTCGCTCAACCCCTCTCGTGCCTTGGCTCGGAATGAACTTGAAAATTTCCCTACTTTGTGACAAGCGACGCGACATTCTGTTGTATATGGGAATTAATTTGCATCAACCACGGATGGTGACGGATTTCACTTCATTTTTATTTCAACTTTCCTTGACCCCCGCGATCCCCGACTACTATTACACGCTGGATCGAAGGGTCACCATACAGGAAGCCCTCCAAATGGCACAACAGGAAGTCGAACATACATTGGAACAAGAAGATCAGCAATGGGCGGAGGACGCGCGCGCACGTTTGACCGAAGAAATGACCATTTTGGAAGCGTATTATGAGGAATTGGCACGGCGCGAACCACAAAATGAGCAGACAGACGCAGACGAAACGGAAGAAGAAGTAGAGCAACCGGAAGCTCAGTCATCACTCGAACAGGAAGCTCCGCATCCCGAACCTGATCCTGCTGGGCCACCTTCTGTCGAACAGCCAATAGCTTTTGACGAATATCGGGCTTCTGGTGGACGAATCCTCGACTTTTTACGTGCAAATGGAATCCAAACCACCCCACGCGAAGAGATTAATCAGGCGGAATGGAAGAAGAGCACGCCAGATGAGGAAAGACAACGCCGAAAAGACGAGCTGGCATGGCAATACGAGCCGCGGATCGAGGTTCAGTTCATCAATGGTGGCTTGTTCTATTTATCTTCCGTCCCTCCCCTCATGCGGTCTTCGAAAGCAAAAAGCATGCGACATCTCCCCGCATCTGGGCGAATCATGTAAAAGATCAACGAGAAAATGTGGAATAGAAAAGACACGTTGCAACAAATCTTTTTGTCATAGCTGGTTACAATAGGAATAGGTTAAGCCTTTACAAAAGGTGGTGCATAGTTGTGACCAGACGATTTCTTCCTTTTATCGCTGCTCTTTTGTCTCTGATGCTGCTTTCCTTACCAGCTTTTGCGCAAGACGAGGCAAGCTGGGACAAGCAATTCCAAGCACAAATTCGAGAATGGATGGATGCTATCTCAAGCCGAGACCCACAATTCAAGCAATGGCAGGACGCAAAGACGGACGTGCAAACACTTGGTGCAGGGCAACATCAATGGCTGGTAAGTATAAAGAAGGCGGACAAGCAAGTCGGATATTTGGTAATAGGAGAATCACCAGATTCAACTTCCCATGAGAAATTCGTCCTGCTGGAATACGGTGTCGGGGAGTACATCTTGTTCGATGACGCCTTTGCTCCGAAAGAAATAGCGGCAGAACCAGTTTATGACGGGTTTGCTTCCCACTGGCTGATCACCCAGAAGCCAGATACACAAATGGTCAATGCAAAAACAGGAGAAATGTATCCCACTTCTTTTCAAGTCAGTGAGCCTACTGTCGATGCTTTTGCAAGCGAGCAGCTCATACAAAATGGGCAGCGCCTGACGCAAACGAGAATTTTAAGCGCTATCGAGGCTGATCCTTTTGACCATATTGGGTGGGTTAGCCAAATGAGTACAACAGACACAGACGTGTCCTGGAACCAATTGTGGCGACAAGATTATACCTCGCCTGTAACATTGGCCGTCCCGATTCATCAATCGCAAGTACTGGCTCCCTTTGTCGTGGGGTCCCTGCATTTATGGAATGACCAAAATGCGTATGTGGGCGTATGGGATGAGGGTCTGCGCTTTGTCCCGTATTCCTATGCTCATCGCGTCGGACGATTTTTTGTAAACGAAACAAGCTCTCCTTCCGAATAACCGGTTGGAGAGCTTGTTTTTTACGTGTTTTATTCACCGATGATTTGTAGGAGACAGACGTTCATGAACGGCATGAAAAATTTCATTGACCGTCATTCCCTCTGCATTAATGACGGGAGCTCCTGTAATCGTTTTGTTTTGATTACCCAGTACGTTGATGTCCTGGCCTGTGATGACAATCGCATCTACAACCTGCTGCCAGTTGCCCAGATCAACAACATCGTAACCATTTTGACGCAACATCTCGCACACTTCAGACAGGGAATTTTCTACCGCTACTCTCGCCATATGCACCCTCCGTCTTCGTTCATGGTAGGTTTACGAATTTTATTTGCGCCACAACAGTCGAATGGACATCGGAATGGCACCAAACCAGCGTGAAGCCCATGACTCGCGTGGAGTCTTACGCAAACGGCGTTCATCTTTTGGGGTATCCACGTACTGAACAAACTGTTTTGTCAGGTACTTTAAATATTCCTGAAAGGACATCACACTTGACCTCCTTCTTACTCGCGGATTCACACCACGGCGCAAGCGCTGTCCCCTCTATTGTTCCCCGTCCTGCGTTCTTTCAACCACTTGGGTCGTAATTTCCAACACAATATCGGAAAGGCTCTTTCCTGTCGTATCCACCTGAATCGGCGCGAAATCGTATACACCTGCGCGCTCTGCCATTAAGGTTTTTACCCTTGTCGCTACTCCTCCTGCCAACAAAGGCCTACCTGTATCATTTTCCAAACGCTTGATGAGCTCTTCTTCTGTGGCATGCAGCGCGATGACGATGCCATGCTCCATCATCATCTCTACGTTTTGCTTCCGCAATACAGCTCCTCCACCAGTTGTTACTACCTGAGATCCTTCTGCCAGTAATTGTGCAAGACGTTTCGTCTCGACGTCTCGGAAATACGCTTCGCCTTGAGCGGTGAATATTTCTGGAATACTGCGCCCTTCGCTTTCCACAATCGCATCATCCAAGTCCGTATGCTTCATTCCTAAAGAAGCAGCGAGTGCGGCGCCCACCGTAGTTTTTCCAGTTCCCATAAATCCGACCAACACCAGATTCGTCATTTTGTTTCTGCCGCCTTTCCAATCGTTCGGTGTGTATTGATCTTCACTGTTTTTTGTTGTTGATTGTATACTGTCTCATATCCCATTGCTTGTTCAAAAAATGACAGTGGGACCATCGTACGTTCTTTGATTTCGATTAACGGGCTGCCTAAATCTATTCGCTTCCCAGCTACGTCAGCAAAGCGCTCCCGTTCCTTTATAAATACTTCGCGTCCATTTCCTTTTACGCGGATCATTTGCTTCTTGTCGTCCCAGCTAATCGCTAGTCCCATTTTCTCACCTAGCTCACGCAGCGGAATGTACACCGTATTTTGGGTTACCCGCGCCGGAATCGATGGATAAAAACTCATGTTGTTGATGATCGTGGTGATATAGGGCTCCAACTGCAATGCACCAAAGCCATTCTTATTTGCACTATTGGTATACAGGGTGAAATATTTTGCTTCCCCTTGCAAGGTTTGCCCAAGTGCCTGGTCGAGATGCTCTGCACCAATGACACTGCCATGATAATTTTGCTGGACGCGCTGCAAGAATCGCTTATACGCATCGTCACCGATCTTGCTGCGCAGGTTGTCAAACAGGAGTGCTCCCCGGGAATACCAGGTCAGCTTAAACTCTTCTTCTGTGACAAACTTCTGCAACGGCTTGTCCAGCTTTCCATTTGGATAACGCTCCTGCAAACGTTTGACATCCCGGTTGTACTCGTCTAACAGACTCGTAGCTGATTGCGCACCATAACGCTTCTGCAAGTAATGATACACGCCGAGCTCCACCAGCCCCTCATCAAGCCACCCATGCGAGGACTCCAGTGTAGCCACACTGTTGTACCACCAAAGATGCCCCACCTCATGCGGAAGCCAATGATCGAGCAGATTGTTATGATGCATGTCTCTTTTGAATATGGCGAGGTTAGCGTATTCCATCGCGTACGTCGTTCCTGTACTTGTCTCCGCAATCGCCACGTGTGGATACGGCAACGGACCGAACATATCGATAAAAGTAGGAAATACTGATTGGGCAATGGTCTTGATTCTTTCAATGTTTCCTTTATCGACGGATGCAATGTCAACCGATAAATTCGGAGCAAATTGAATCGTTTCAATGTGATAAAGCGGGCTTCCCACCAGTCCAAAGTTCAACAGATTTTTTGCTTGATAATGGACTTGCTGCTTACTGCCACCAACTGCCTTCGATTGTCCTCTGCCCCATGAACTGACCCATTGGTAGCCTTGTGGAGAGGTAAATGACACATCATAATCCCCATAGTGGTAAACGAATGGATCACCAAAATCAACGCGTTGCGGAGGGTCATACCAAACGCCTTTTTGATTTTGGGCACCGAGCATCGGATACCATGTCGTCAACGTCCATATATCGTCTTTGACTCCAAAGCGAGTACCCCTACGCGGAACCGGGTTCTCGAATTCAATGGTTAAAGCGCCACGAAGCTCCTTTCCGAGAGGATTGGCCATCTTCACCAGCGATTGACCACGTTCAAAAGAAAGCGGCTTGTCCTTGTAGCGAATCGACTTCACCGTCATTTTGTTCCACAGGTAGTCGTAAATATACAGCCGTACATCTGGCGTCTTCGGGTTGTCGAACTCCAAGGTCATGTTTCCCGTTATTTTTGCTTCAGACGTATGTAATTCAGCTTGAATCTTATATACAGGGTTTAGATCCTTTACATAAGACGGCAGTGGAGGATCATATGAGAATGGATCGACGAACTTTTGCTCCTCCTCCGGAGATTGATTCATGGCAATGATTTGAGAAATTGCTGGCCAATACGCGACGACCCCAGCTGAGCCAAAAAAAACGAGGATCGTCACACATACTAGCAAGCTCGTTTTATGTAGTGATTTCATGACAGCCCCCATATAATAAATCGCCCGGCGGCAGGCGCTAAATGTTTTTGTTTCATTGTAGCAAATATATGTCAAACTGAGTAGAAAATCAGGAGATTCTGTAGAGAAAACGCCATATTTGACGATAATCTCTTTCCTGCGAAAAATAAAAAAGCCGCCACTCATTGTATCGTAATGATTGGCAGCTTTCTTTAGCTTTTACCAAGTTTCGTACATAATTTTTCCGGTTTGGCTGAGATCATAGCCTCCAACTGCTTCTAATTCCTTTTGAAACGGGAGTGACCCGAGAACATCAAGAACGGCTTGAATGAGCTGTTCGTTGTCCTTGTTTTTCAATAAGACGAGGTCATATCGCTCACGCACAGTTGGTACAAACTCCACTCCGACGAGTGAAGCTGCCTTTTCTATGCCCACCCCTACGTCTGCCTCGCGCCGTGCCACTACCCCTGCGACTGCCAGATGATTGGACTCTTCCCGATCAAAGCCAATTACGTCACTCCCCGCTATTTTTGCCAATCGAAACTGCTCTTCAATCAAAGTGCGTGCACCGGATCCTTTTTCCCGATTGACCATTCGAATACCTGGCTTGGTAAAATCACTCCATGTCTTGATCTGTTTCGGATTGCCTGCCTGAACGTAGAATCCCGCCCAACGTGACAGCATATTGACGACGACATAACGATGCCCACACAATATGCGACGAATGTACGGGACATTGTATTCATTGGTATCCCCATCGTACAAATGCGTGCTGACGATATCCGCCTTACCCGCATACATCGCCACGAGGCTGTTCAGAGAGCCCACGTACGAGCGAAGCGGTCGGTATGCCTCATCCTTTTTCTCCAGATGCCCCGCCAGCAAATCCAGGCTCACATCCTGCCCGCTGATAATGATATTGCGGCCTGTACCAGCCTGCTCATGTCGTGACGATTGCTGAGCTTGTCCTGTCTCTCGAATGCTAACAGCTGAGGCTTGTCTGTATTCTCCCTTTGCCTTCGCCTTGTACGCTTCCAGATCGCTTTCGTCTACGCGCATTTGCCGACCGACGCGATAAGCGGGCAGCTCTCCTTTTTTAATCAGATCGTAGACCGTCAGCTTGGAAATACGTAGAATTTTCGCTATTTCTTCTGTGGTATAAGAATTTTGTTGACTCATGTCCCGCCTCCGTCATCTCCTTTGCTATATTTTCAATCAAGTGTCGTAAAATCGCAATTGATTATTCATTACGAATCAATATAATCTAGTTATGTCCAGTTATAATTAATTATAACTAAATATAATTATGGAGGTCTTTTTTTATGAAGAAGCACTGGTTAGCTTTATTGGCGGCATTTTGCTTGATGCTCACTGCTTGCTCGACAACACAAACAACACCACAAGCAAGTGAACCGGCCAAAACCGATGCACCAAAGGTCGAACTAATGATATCTGCCGCAGCCAGCTTGACTGATGCCTTGAATGAGTTAAAAACCCAATATGAAACGGAACACCCGGGAACGACCCTGACCTTTAACTTCGGAGGCTCAGGCAAACTCGCTACACAAATTACCCAAGGCGCTCCATCTGACGTATTTTTGTCGGCTAGTAAAAAAGATATGGATGGTCTAGAGGAACAGAACCTGATCAACAAAGACTCTCGCCAAGACTTCACGAAAAACTCGCTTGTTCTCATTGCAGGTAACACAAGCTCTGTCGCTATCACTTCTTTTGAAGAACTGAACAACGCAGCGATCAAGCATATTGCCGTCGGTGAGCCTGAGACAGTCCCAGCAGGACGATATGCAAAAGAAACATTGGATTCGCTGAAATTGTGGGATTCGCTTTCCGCACAAATGGTATTTGGCAGCGATGTTCGCCAAGTTTTGACCTTCGTGGAATCCGGTAACGCGGAAGTCGGTATCGTCTATTCCAGTGATGCCGCAGCTTCGAAAAATGTAAAGGTATTGGCGACAGCCAAGCCTGAATGGCACAAGCCGATCGTTTATCCAGGTGCGGTCGTCAGCGCATCGAAAAACCCTGAAGCAGCAAAAGCTTTTCTTGCCTACTTGACAAGCGACAAAGGAAAAGCGATCTTACAGAAGTACGGGTTTCAATAAACCAGCATAATCGAATGGGAGGTGGCAAGCGTGATCGAAACCAATCTTACTCCTTTGATGCTCTCTCTGAAAGTAGCTGCGCTCTCCACCTCCTTTGTATTTGTCCTTGGGATGGTTTTTGCAAGATGGATGACACAAAAGGATTTTTGGGGGAAGAATGTACTGGAGTCTTTCTTTTTACTTCCGCTCGTTCTCCCTCCCACTGTTGTCGGCTTTGGCTTGTTGATGCTTTTCGGGAAAAACGGTTTTCTCGGCAAGCTTTTGCAAGAATGGTTCAACATTACCGTCGTCTTTACACTGACAGGAGCCGTTATTGCCTCAATTGTCGTTTCCTTTCCGTTGATGTATCAGAGTGCTGTCGCTGCCTTCACAGGAGTTGATCATCGTTTGGAGAATGCGGCACGCACGATGGGCGCTTCCGAATGGCGATTGTTCTGGACCGTCACCTTTCCGTTGGCTTGGCCTGGCCTGTTGGCCGGGTTTGTTCTTTCTTTTGCCCGTGGTTTAGGGGAGTTTGGTGCTACTCTCATGCTCGCAGGCTACATCCCTGGGAAAACCGATACGATTCCCGTCGCCATTTATTTTGCTGTTGAGGCTGGTCAGATGGATAAGGCATTGTTTTGGGTCATCATTATTGTTTCCTTGGGTATGGGTACGACACTCTGGTTGAATTGGTGGAGTCGTCGCAATGTGCGCAGGTACGCCAATCAAAAGTAAGGCAGGTGAATGGTAGATGCTCTCCGTCAACATTCAGAAGCGTTTGCCTGATTTTATTTTGGATGTGTCCTTTTCGGTACAGAAGGAAATTGTCGTGCTGTTCGGACCATCCGGCTCTGGCAAAACAACGATACTGAACAGTATTGCAGGTCTGGTTCATCCTGATACCGGCGTGATCCAATTAAATGAGAACGTCTATTATCGCGAAGGACAGAAGCCGCTTCCCGTTCAAAAGCGCAACATCGGGTATTTATTTCAAGATTATGCGCTGTTCCCTCACATGACGGTGGAGCAAAATGTTCGATACGGCTTGAAAAAGGGACATGAGCTCAATTTGGCTCCATTGTTGTCTACGGTGGGAATCGATCATCTGCTGCAAAAATATCCGCACCAGTTATCCGGAGGACAAAAACAGCGGGTGGCACTCATACGTGCACTTGCTACTGAACCCGACATTCTGCTCCTTGATGAGCCTTTATCCGCACTGGATGCGGATACGCGTAAACAATGCCAGGATGAGTTGCTTCGCCTTCACGCCATCTGGAACATCCCGTTTCTGCTGGTCACCCATGATCGTGAAGAAGCCGAGAAGCTCGCGGATGTCATTTTACTGATCGATAACGGCACAATCAAAGAACGGAAAAATGAAAAAAGCCATCCAGCAACGTCCATTTCCTGATAATGGGATGGCATTGCTGAATGGCTTTTTTACTATCGAGCTGTGATTGGTTCAATCTTCACATCGTTTTGCTTTGCCCATTTATGTACTTCGACAAGAAATTGCAGTATGTCATGGCTCTCGTGGTGGACGCAAAGGGTATCGGCCGCCAAGTCAACGTGCTCGCCATTAACCGTCTTTACTCTTTGTTTCAAAACGAGCTGGCGTGTCTGCTCCATGCGTTCTTCCTTGCTGATCAGCACGCTTCCTTCCAACTCACGCGGGGCCAATCGACCATTCGGCAAATAAGCCCGTTCTGCAAATACTTCCTCTGCCACCTGAAGGCCGTGTTCCAAGCCTGCCTCTACGAGCTTACTGCCAGACAGTGCATACAGAATCAGTTCTTCATCAATATCCGCAATGGCTTGGACCACCGCTTCAGCGAGCTCTGGGCGTTCAGCCGCTTCGTTATATAGGGCGCCATGCAATTTCACATGGTGAAGCTCCCCACCGAGTGCTTTTGTCGTCCCAGCCAAAGCTGCAACTTGATACAACACCAGCTCATACACTTCATTGACAGACAAGTTCATCGAACGACGTCCGAAGCCCTGAATGTCTGCATAACCGGGATGAGCCCCGATTTTCACATCATGCCTGAGTGCAGCTTCGATTGTTCTGCAAATAATATGGGGATCCCCTGCATGCAATCCGCAAGCAATATTAACGGAGGTGATCCATTTCATAATCCCCAAATCCTCTGATTGTCGGCCTCTGCTGAAACCCTCTGCCATATCGCAGTTAATATCCAGATGAATCATGTATGCTCACCTTTCTTTCCCTAATCTATCTTTTGAAAACGCATTCATGCGCGTGGCTTCTCGTTTTCTTCCACTTTAGCATACCATGTACGCCAGTTTAACAAAAGCAAAAAAGCTGCCGAAAAATGGCAGCTTATGAACAACTTATGTCGAACCAACGGTTGCTTGGCTGCTTTCTTCTGTCAGTAAGGTCTCTGCTAGTGCCATTACCTGGTTCTTCTCTTGTTTATAATCGTATTCCTTTGCCTTATCCGGTCTGGCATTGTTGTACTCTACCGGGATCTCATGGCGATGGGAACGTTCAATTTTCGTTACGAAGTGCAGCTTTTCCATAATACGAATCGTTTCATCCAACAAATTGGCATCCACATACATCGAAACGTAATTTAAGCGCTTGGAGATGTAATGAATGGTGCCAAATTTGCGTAAATTTTTGGCGGCACGCGTGTTTTTCACCCACACGGCGACCCCCAGACGTCGCTCTCTCATGTTTTGCCGTCGGTCTCCTTCCCAATCATGGTATACTTACTGGTGAAAGCTTATTACAGAAAGGAATCGTGGTCTATGCTGGCTACGTTTTATCATCAATTCGAGGAAGCGCTTCACCGCGAAAAAATCGTGACCCATAGCAGTTGGCGAACATATGCAGGCCAGCGCTTTTTCTATGTAAGCAGTACGCTCCCTGCTCCTATGCTGACAAAGCAGCTAATGGAAACAGGAGAGCGCCTGACCACTGATACCAAATTAAAGCCAGAATGCATTTACGTGCGTTCTGATGACGTGCAGCATGTGTATCGCTTCCGCTTTCGCGTACCTGACGAAAAGCAATTTTGCTGTGGCAATCTTTGTGAAGACTGTTTTCTGCTACGCCAAAATGAATCGGGTACAGCGTAAATTACGATGGCTTTTTCGTGCTGCATCCACAGCTTCCGCCAGTCCCGCAACCGCTGCCCTGCGCCTCTAAAAATGGATTGTTGCTCGGTACCTTGATTGTTTCTGATACGGAATGAGCAATGGTTCTACTCACCTGATACAAGAGCTCATCCAGAGCATCCTCTGCTCGCTTGAATGCCTGTACGGAATCCCTCAGTTCAATGTTGCGCTTCAGTTCCCGTACTTCTTTGGATATATGATTGTAATCGGGGTGATACTTCCCGAACCGTTGCACATCTTCGTACTGTTCCTTCTTAGCCTCGAACACGACGAGCAGACGTTGCACTTCCTCATCTGCTTCCATTTGGCGTTTGGCCTGCAAGTACCCCGAGACCTCGCGCGATTGGTTAATCATCGTGGACAGCTCATGAGACTCCATTATCAACTGCGTCATATCCACAGCTTCCAATGTATCCATAAAGCGAGACCTCCTTTCGCCGTAAAGCTTGAAAACTTTACGTCATCCCTGATTGTATCACGATGCACACCCTTAGTACAGATATTCGGGCACTACAATGCGCACCCGCTCGATGTTGTCGAGACGATAACACTGTTTGCCGCTCTGTCCAGCGATCGTAACCATCCAGTACCCCATTTCCAGGCGTACTTCTGTCGGTAACCCCCGCAGCTTTTCTTTTCCACTTTGCTGGATCTCCACTTCCAGCTTCAGTTCTGTTGCACGCTTAAACAAGTCCCTCATGGATTGTGGATGATACGATTGGAAATGCTTCGTCCACATTTTGGGTAGCGCGGCGATTTGCTCATTTTGCTCAGGGAACGTGTTTTCAATAGCATAACCGTCCCAAGGCCGTTCGATGAGAAGCAAACCTTTATTCCCCGCTTGACTGTTTTCGCGTGGCTGGAGCTCTTTGCTTGCGCTAGCAACATGTGACAGCGCTTGCGGCTCATAACCAAAGTGACGAAGCAAGCGAATCAGTTCTTTTTCCTGCGAGAACGGAATCAAAAACGCATTTGGGGATATCACTTGGGTAAGAAATGGATGAAAGTCAGGAATTTCGCGCCATTCTTCCAGAAATCCGGCATGCGCTGTCCGCACGAGGAAGTACGGCTCCATTTGAATTTGCCTTGCTGTTCTCGCCCATTGGCTCACAACCTCTATCAAGCTCTCGGGCAACGGATGAACGCAGGAGGCCCTAAGCTTTTCTATGATTTGCTCCTCTGCCCCCCCTTGTGCCAAATACGGTTGCAACAGCCTTGCTTGCAATTCACCCCGAATCAATTGCCCATCAAATTGGAGCTGGCAAAATCGGCTGATTTCCCATACATCCAGCAACGGAACAAGCGGAGGGATTGTAATGGCGCCTGTGGGGTCCACAAACCAGCCTTCCTCTGACGATAATCGCGGCAAGCTACTCCACCGCCAAAAAATCCCTCGCTCCTCGTCCATCCCGAGCTGAATCCATCCTAAGCCTAACAGCACATGCATCCATTGCTCGACAATTAGCGCCTCTGCATTGTCGGGTAAAGGGAATCCTGCTTCTTTTAGCATGCGCAATTGCTCATGGATGGAACACCACTGCTCGAGAGGAACCCGCCTCATCAATTGAACGAAAAATTCCCACCAGTCGCCATGCGGCAAAAATTGTTCCATGACGAGTTGGTACATCTCTTCCCAACGTATGGGCGGTGGTTGATGCAGCCATTGCTTCGTTCGATCGACGTCGAGTACAAGTTCTCGCCCGTCCCGTTGCACCAGGCCCAGTCTGAGAGCAATATCAAGCACAACGGTCAAGGATAAGCCCTCTCTTTGTTCCTGATCGAGCGGTGGAATCACGATTCCCTTTACATGCTCGTCTGTCAGCGAGAGCAGTGGTAGCATTTTTTGCGACATCCTGCGATGAATACTTCCTTTTTGCGTAATGGGAATTTGGTTGTCCCGTATAAACAACAGAAGCCCAAAAAGATCCAGCTGTATCCCTCTGCCTGTTGATATATAATAAGGGAGCGTTTTTGAAAGAGAAACAAAAGCCTGAGAGCCTTCCGGCAGCATTTGATTCGTCAACTGCTCTCGAACCTCTTGTGGCATTAAATAGCCGATCTCACTCCACATTTTCCGTACAGTCAAGATCAGTCCAAGCCGCCGCAATTTTGTCAAGCCGACTGACAGATGTCTGTGCTCTTTTGCCGTTTCACGTTCCCAAGTTCGTTTGCTAAAAAAACCTCTCGTCGCTTTGGTTACGAAAAGCCGGATAACGGCTCGTTCCAACTCATCTGCCTGTTCCCACACTTGCCCAATAAAAACAGGGTCCAATAATCTCGCTGTTACATCTTGCTCTTCGGCAATCTGATATCGTTTGGTCTGTTCATGTAGAATCGCTTGTCGCGTTGATTCGGACAGGTATTCCAGCGAATCCTTCACACGCACGCCTGTCACCTCAGTCTATATGTTGTTCGATCCATTACTTTTACCTATTGGAGGGATCTTGATGTTGCATGTATTTCCTAGTTTGCTTTTAACAGCAACCTTGGCTGTAACGGGTACACAAGTCTTGTCACCTCAACATCCTACCGTATCTGAGCCGGTGGCGAAAGAGGTTGCACAAGCAGATGTTGCATATGAAGCTGTGGCTGCTCCCTATCCGCCTGCCGTACAGGAAGCTTTGAAGAAGGTTCGAAAAAATGGCGGACACACAATTGTCCGTGGTAATGGAAAATCCTATGTAGTCGTAGGTGCGGGACAGCGCCCAACAGGAGGATATCGTTTAGTAGCGGACCAAGTCAAGCGGACAGGCCCTCATGCCTTTGCCGTACACGTTCGGGTACAAGCACCAGCTCCAGGTTCGATGAAAACGCAAGTCATCAGCTATCCGACTTTGGTTATAGCCCTGCCAGACCAGCAAGCAAAAGTCAGTGTGCATATGCGCTAGTCTATCCACGAAAAAAGCCGACAGTTCGAATGCCACAAGGCGTATCGAAGTCGGCTTTTTTCCTTTTCCCAACAATTACCCTCACTTGTCAGGGCTTTACCTCAATGGAAAAGCTCTCTGCAACACCATACGACTCGTGGTTATTATGGGCCAGTTCTACCTTGACCTCATGCTTCCCAGCAGAGATATCCTTCAAGACATAGCTCGACTCAAATACTTTAGCGATCTTTTTGCCGTCGAGGTACAGGTGAACATGCCCTTCCCCGTGCTTGTTTTCTTTCCCCATGTTTTCGAGGGAAAAGGAGAAGTTCGTAACAGCCAATTTGAGTTGCAAATCATCTTTCTCAAGGGTATGCGTCACAGCGAGTGTCGGCGCTGCATGATGAGCGTGCGATTCTTCTGCTACCACTTCGGTTTGCGCTTGTTGGTTCGCGTACACAAACCATTCCACACCAGCCGCAATGGCAATCAATAGAAACAAGCGGAAAAGAAATCTTTTTGTTTTCACCGGAGCTGCTCCCTTCCAAAATGAGTCTTACCCCAGTGTGCCCGACTCCTGATTGGTTCATTCATCCATTTTTGCATGATGATCTAACCTCTGTATCCATACATACTCAGCTTTCCAATAGGCAAAAGTAACCACAAGATACTTTGGGGAGGTCATTGACTGCGTATGAATGGATGGAATGAAACTCTTTCTATTTTTGCTTTAGGAGGAGTATATGAAATCGGCAAAAACATGTACGGAATTCAATGCGGGGATGAAATTGTCCTCATTGATTGTGGCTCGAAGTTTCCGGATGAGAGTTATTTAGGAATTGATCTGATCATACCGGACATTAGTTATCTGCTGGAAAATCAGGAAAAAGTCCGTGCCTTGATTGTCACGCATGGTCATGAGGATCACATCGGGGGCATTCCCTATTTTCTAAGACAGTTGAATGTCCCTGTTTACGGTAGCCGATTGACACTAGGACTAATCGAATTGAAGCTGAAAGAACATGATTTGCTTCATCAGACCACTCTCATCTCCATCGATCGTCACTCTACCATTTCATTAGGATCGCTCACGATCAGCTTTTTTCAAACGAACCATAGCATTCCGGATTGCTTGGGTGTCGTGTTTGAGACAAAAGCAGGCTCCATTGTGCATACGGGAGACTTTAAATTTGATCTGACGCCGGTGCATAAGCAATCCCCCGATTTGCACAGAATGGCTGAAATCGGACAGAAAGGTGTACTCGCCTTGTTGTCAGAAAGTACCAATGCAGAGCGTCCCGGTTTTACGCCATCGGAAAAACATGTGGGCGATCGTCTATTGGAAGCGTTCGGGAAAGCACAGCAGAAAATTTTTGTCTCGACGTTCGCCTCCAATGTGTACCGCCTGCAACAAGTCATCGATGCCGTAGAAGCGACGAATCGAAAGCTCGCTTTATTGGGCCGAAGTATGGTCAATGTGGTCAAAATCGCATCGGAACAAGGCTACTTACATATTCCAGAAGACATGCTGGTGGAAGTAGAAGAAGTGAGCGAGCTCGATCCAGGCCGTGTCGCTGTCCTATGCACCGGAAGCCAAGGCGAACCCATGGCCGCTTTATCTCGATTGTCGACCTCCGGGTATCGACACGTGAAAGTAGAACGCGGCGATACTGTCATCCTCTCTTCTTCCCCTATCCCGGGAAATGAACGGAATGTAGCACGCATCGTCGACAACTTGTTTATCATGGGCGCCAACGTTATTTATGGCTCTGGGACAGGCATGCATGTGTCCGGTCATGGCTTCCAAGAAGAGTTGAAGCTCATGCTCACTCTCATGAAACCAACATACTTTATTCCCATTCACGGTGAGTATCGAATGCTCCATCAACATCGTCTGTTGGCTGAATCCGTCGGCGTTGATTTCGAGTCAATTTTTATCGTAAATAACGGAGATGTCGTGGATATTCAGGATGGTGCGGCGGTGCAGGAAAGAAAAATCCCTGCCGGAAATACTTTGGTGGATGGTTTAGGAATCGGTGATGTAGGGAATGGAATATTACGGGATCGCAAACATCTTTCGGAAGATGGCATTCTCGTGATCGTTGTGACGCGCAGTAAAACCGACGGCAAGATTTTGTCGGGTCCTGACCTTATTTCTCGCGGATTCATTCATGCCCCGGAATCAGAGGGCCTGTTGGAAGAAGCGACTCGCCTTGCATCCGAGGTAATCACCAATTTGCAAGAAGCCAATGTGAGTCAGTGGAACCGCCTGAAGCAAGGAATGCGGGAAGCGATTGGGAAATTCGTGTATGCCAAAACAAAGCGCAGACCCATGATTCTGCCGATTATTATGGATGTGTGAGGGAAAAGCCTTCTTTATGAGGGCTTTTCTAGCATGATATTTTCAATCTTGGGGTGATTTGAAATGGTAAAAATGGTTAGACTTTTTACGTGCCTTCTTGCAATCTTTTTTATTTTCTTTGCTTTGGTTCCAGTGTCTGAAGGGGCTTATCTAAAACCAAACTATACTTTTGCATTAGGGAAAGAGGCAGAACTCAAAGCAAATGTCATTAGAGATTCAATGATTTATGGAGGATCAGAGGAAACCAGTTTTTTTATTAATGCCCTATTCCTTAATCAAGGTGAAGCAACCGCTACAAATTTTAAATACTCAGGCCTCTCATTTACGGACAGAAACGGAATGGTTCACTTCTACCCCGAAACTAGCCATACTGTTATCAATTCGTCGTTGAAGCTAGAGCCGGGACAGTTTGTAGAAGCAAGATTTGAACTACCCTTTGATTTTATCGATTCTAGGTTTAAGAACTTGAAAGACATCAGAAAAATTAGTATAGACTTTATCCACGATAACGCTGCTCCTTATAAAGACGACTCAGCAGTGATTGTTACCGTAAATAATAAAAAGCTTGTGCAACAAACCTTTGTTGAAAATGATGTCACTTATGTTTCCCTTCGCGAGTTAGCCGGCGTTATTGGTGCTACTATCCAGTGGAATGATCCTACCCAAACGGCAACGCTCATCCTGAGAGACAACTTCATGGAATACGATAGAAAAATAGTCATACCGGTTGGCAGTGATCGCTTTATTGATGAAGGTCGCGAAACTACTGTGTCGGGAATAGCGAAGCTGTACAATAACACCACTCTGGTTGTACCTTTACGAGATATTGTAGAAATGCTTGATTACTATGTTGTTTTTGAACATAAAGGGGGTCAGAAAACCGTCATCGTCGTTCCGAATAATCTTTACAGATGAGTAGGGAAAAGCCTTCTTTCTTGAAGGCTTTTCTAACATGATATTTTCAATCTTGGGGTGATTTGAAATGGGGAAGATGGTTAGACTTTTTACGTGCCTTGCTTTCACCTTTTTTATTTTCTTTGCATCAATTCCAGTGTCCTATGCATCTTTTGAGAAGAATCCTTTGCAGTTTGAATTGACCGAATTAAAGTTCTCGACAAGGGAGAATGGGAGTCACTATGCACATGGTTATTTGAGTTGGGGCAATGTTAGTCCCTATGAAATATTGGACCTTTCTGGGAAACTTGAACTGCATAATAAAAATGGAAAAAAAATAAGTATAGACTCTGAGCTTCTTGAAATTCAAAGCCAAGTAATGTATCCAGGAAATAACCTGTTAGGGGGAAAAAATAGTATTTATTTTGATCTTGTTCCTTCAGTTACAAAAGCTTCAGATTTGACTGGTGCTTACTTAAAGCCTACATATACGTTTACACTTGGGAGCAAAGCAGAGCTTAGTCCAGGCATATATACGGAAACAACCTCTATTGAAGTTACAGACACTCATTATATTGAAAATATGATTGTGATGAATCGGGGAGAGGCAACAGCGGTTAACCTTACATACTCTGGATTGGAGATTTTAAACTACGAAGAAACTAGATTATTATATCCCGAGAATACCCACCCTGTTATCAATGCGTCACTTCGCTTAGAGCCAGGACACTTTGTAAGAACATCATTTAAAATACCACTCGACCTTTTAAAATCCAAGTTCACAAACTTTGATGACTTGATCGTTAGGATACAAACCGATTCCCAAAGCACGGCTCCTTATGCAGAAGCGCTGAACGTGACCGTAAATAATCAAAAGCTGGTGAATCAAACCTTTACTGAAAATGATGTCACCTATGTATCGCTTCGCGAACTAGCAAAAGCGCTTGGTGCCACCATTCAATGGGACGATCCAACTCAGACTGCAACACTCAAACAAGGAGATTCGACCATAACGCTTCCAGTCGGAAGTAATCGATTCCTTCTTAATGGGAGCCAAGTAACTGCATCTGCAAAAGCAAAGCTGTACAATAATACCATCCTTGTTGTACCGTTGCGAGATATTTCCGAAATGCTTAATTGCTCTATTTATTTCGATCATATATGGGGATTGAAATCTGTCACAGTCATACCACCACTCCCTTGAAGTCAACGAAAAAGAGAGCCCACCAGCTCTCTTTTTTTCCCTCAAATTGTGTCTTGTCACACCCCTTACCAAAATGCCATAAAGTCCGAAATACCGAGCAGGACGAACACGATTCCAGCTAACTTCTGCGTTAACGTACCCCATGTCCTCGTTTTGTTCATGAGAGAAGGACTATCACTTGCAACAGCAAGCAGCAGTAGAACGATGAGCAGCGGCAGCGCCGTACCAAGTGCAAATACTGTGGGAATGATCGGCCCGAAAGAGCTGGCGAACATCAGTGGCATCGTCAGTCCAAAAAAGAGCCAAAACATCGTCGAACAAAACCCGAGGGAAAAGGCAACGCCAAGCCAAAAGGATTGTGTCTTTCCTTCAAATCGCTCAGAAAAACGCTTGATTTTTTCCTCGAATGATTGTGTATGTAGAAAGGGCAGTCGAATCCATCCAAGTAAGAACAGTCCAATCAGTATAAACATCGGTGCCAGTAATTTTCTCGCCCACTGAAACAAGGGAATCGCTTGGGTAGAGAGCTGTTCGCCAAACCCAAATACGATTGCTCCCAAAGCGGAATACACGACTGCTTTACCAAGGATGAACATCCATACATGACTGCGAAAGCCAGCTTGGACAAAGACATTCTTCCCGAACACCGTAAAAGCAGCGACATTCCCTGATAGCTGGCACGGTGCAAACGCCCCGACTACCCCGAGCAGCAATGCCCCAATCAACGGTGCTTGCTCGCCCATTCCGTAATACAAATCGGAAAAGGGCTTGCTGATCCATGCGCCATTCGCCTCTCCTTTGCTTCATCCCGTCACTTGCAAGCGTCCCATCATGCCACTTTCTTTGTGTCCAGGGATCGTACAATAAAATTCATAGCTTCCTTCTTCCAATGCCTTCCACACAGTTTCAACAGACTCTCCTGGCTTGGCGTGCAAATGAACCACGCCCTCAGCCTTTGCTTCATGATGATGCTCCCTGCTCGATTCTGAAATCGTAACGATTTTTCCATGGGACACAACCTCAATATCGTGCTCTACATTGCCATCATTTTGAAAGACGACTTTGATCTCCGTATTTTTTTTCACGGTAAATTGGTTCGGTTGATAGGAAAAGTCGACGGCTGTGAGATTGATTTCTGTTGCGCGATCGCCTGCATACAGAGCCGGGGATGGAAACGGTAATGATTGGAACCAGAAGAAGACGGCAAGCAGCAACACAGCTGGAGTGCCTGGATGATGAAAAAAGGAGGACCACTTCGTTTCTTTTTTATTGGAATCAATCAGCTTGGCTACGAGCAGCATACATACGGTATAGAGCATGACGAAAACAAACAAGAGAGGCTCTACTTTTTCACCCGGAACCATCTCTCCCAGCATGGCGCCCATCATCCCGCCCATGACACCCGATAAGATTCCTTCCACAATACTCAGGATCGACAAGGGAACCCCTAGCAGAAAACCAGACAGTCCACCTGCCAGCATTCCCCACATGGTGGATACATAAAGGTCTCCCCTGTAAACATCGCCCAGGATCAACCCACCGATCAACCCAATCAACATACTGACCGACATCGTGCTCATCATACCTTGCATATGATCGATTCCCTGCTTTCGTCGCCATATAAACCATGTGAAGCTAACGTAAGCAAAACCGACGTAGATCAGGACCTGATACACCGCGCTCAAGATACCACCCCCGAGTATATTCCCCTCATTGTAAAGTATGTCCTACGCCAACAAAATAGGACAAAGCGAACAAGAAAAGGACATCCTCGTTGGATGTATGGGTGAGAGGGATGATACAGACTCTCATGGATCGGTCCGATCTCGACGATCTTCCCTTGTCAGGAAGACAGCCCTAATTCTTTGCGGACATTCTCCAATCCATATCGCTCGACAAACTTGAAAAACTTCTCTCTCTTTTTCCCATGCGTCTGGTACAACGTAATGATGCTTTGGACGATGGAGGATAATTGCTCTTCCTTCACCTGCTCAACCAGAAGCTCGGCTGTTTTGGCCTCCATTGTTTTCGATTGGCCTCCGACGTAGATTTCAAAAGTTTCTTTTCGCTTGACGATCCCGATATCTTTTACCAATGGCTCTCCACAGGCATTCGGGCATCCCGTATAACCGACCCTCATCGTAAAAGGAACCGTCATCCCTGCAATCGTATCATTTAAATTTCTTGCTGCATCTAGCCCTTCAATTTCTGCTCCTTTGCAAAAAGAACAGACAGACAAATTCTTCACAACAGAACCCGTTTCGTACACGCATAAGCCTTTTTCACGCAGTGCTTTTTTCGCATCCTCAGCCTTCTCTTCGTTCATCTCGATTATAAGCTGCTGGAAGGTCGACAGTTCAATTTGTGCATCCTCGCCAACGATTTGACCGATCGCCACCATATCTGTTGGCGTAAACACGGAACCACCGACACGAATTTCTGGACTTATGGCAAACTGTACACGCTTCAAAGGGCAATCCTCCTACAATTATTATTTTTATAATATTCAGTTAAATATAAACTATAAGAAAGGCTGCCATTCTACTATCACAACCTTTCCCTAAACCTTTGCTTTAAACGACATCGTATCCTTGATCTTCAATGGTCTCTTTACATTTTCCAGCGAAACAACGGATTCATCAAAAGCCACGCTTACCTGATTGTCAGCAAGGCTTACCTTTGCTTGGCTAACCCCGTCTAGTTTTTGAAGAGCACCTTCAATGGAGATGACGCAGTGATTGCAAGACATTCCTTGAACATTCAAAGTGACATTCATCTTACATCCTCCTTTGATTTTGGGAAGCTTTATTTGACTATATTTTACGATACCCCTGTAGGGTATTCAATACCCAATTTACAATTCTCCTGTTGCGCTGATAAATAAAACAGCGGCAACCTAAGACCTTAGGCTCTCCGCTGTTTTGATTGAACGATCGTATCCATTACGACAGAGGCTCTTTCGTGACGTATTCAGCCATTACAATATTTCGATATACCCTTCCGTTCCATGCACGCGAATTCGTTGCCCATCTTTTATCAGTTTGGTCGCATTCTCCACGCCGACAACTGCTGGTAAGCCAAATTCACGTGCGATAACTGCTCCATGAGTCATCAGTCCACCAACTTCGGTGACTAGGCCTTTTATGGATACAAACAATGGTGTCCAGCTAGGGTCAGTAAAGCAGGTGACTAATATATCTCCATCTTCTAGATCAGCATCTTCCATGTTTATGATGACACGTGCTCTTCCCTCAATAACTCCGGAAGAGACAGGTAGACCTACAATAGCTTCTGCTGGGAGATTTTCTCGTTTGTACTCACCTACAATAATTTCACCATCAGACGTGATTACTCGTGGGGGAGTTAGTTTTTCAAAGAACTTGTAATCGTCTTTTCGTTTGCTGATGGTCTCGTAATCTAATTTATTTGTGCGTACGACTTCGTAAAGTTCTTCAAAAGTGAGATAGTATATATCTTCTTTTCCATGAATAACGTTGGCTTCTACAAGTTGTTCGGCTTCTTTCAGTAAAGCCTGCTTATACACGAAGTAGCGATTAATCATGCCGTATTTTGGATATTCCCTATACCCGCTGAAATTACGGATTAGGTCGATCATGCGTTTTGTTTCTTTGGCTTTTTGTTCACCATCCGGTAATTGCTTCAATCGCTCTAATAATTCTTGCTCTTTTTTCAAAGCTTCCTGTCGCCCTTGCTCAAATTTCCGATTGCTAGCATTAGGCTCAAAGTTTTTGATATTACTCAGAATCATGGGGACAAGTGTAGTTGGTTTTTCGCTCCAGCGCGTTTTCGTCATATCGATTTCACCGGCACATCGCATTCCGTATTTGTTGAGATAATCATTGATAGCATCTTGGGTTTCCTGTCCACCATCATACGTAACCAGTTCATCCAAAAAGTTATCCTCTTTTACATGTTGTAAATAATCAATTACTTCTGGATAAGGACGAATCACATCAGCGACATCCAATAGCGCCAGACCCATTTCCGAAGTAATATTGTTGGGTACAGATTGAGAAAGCGTATCTGCTACGTTTTTTTCACCTAGCCACTTGTTCATTGTTTCATTGATCCATGATGAAGCATCCATAGCAGCCATAATTACACCCAAACTTTGTGGATCAAATAAAATCTTCTTTAATTGCTGGATATCTTCAAGAATAAAATCAAATAAATCTGATCCTGATTTCGTTTGGATGCTTTGTTTTAACTGTTCGATCGATGTTTGACTACTCGTAATCAAATCAGCGACAATTGTCGGATCGCTTTCCATCTGTGCTTGCGAACCCGCAGACGAGATGCTTTTACTGGAACTCAGTTCTTTTTTATCGTCTGGTACGAATTTTATAAAATCTCCTCGCTCCATTATGGTCATAAGTGCGTCTTTTATGAGCGGATCGGATTGTCCCAGGGTATCTAGTAATGTTTGTCTGCTGTCAGGTGAAGCCAGCATATTTGTAATATCAACAAACAACCTTCCACCAGCTTTACGCATAGGTGCAGGAGTCGTTAACAAGAAAAAAGACAATCCCAGTGGTTTCATGGCATCGGTCATCATTTGTTGATGGCCGACTGATACGTACACGTGATTTTCTTGATCATTCGCTTCAGGGATCGGGTACAAAGTCGTAATTGGCCGACTCTGGACAATATAAAAAGTATCATCAACCAAACACCATTCAATATCTTGTGGGTAACCAAAATAAGCTTCGATCTGTCTTCCAATGCGTTCCAGTTGTAATATTTGTTGTTCAGTAAGTGTTTGCGTCTTTTGCTGATCAGGATCGATCTGCTGTGCCTCTGTTCCGCCTTCTTTACGTCCATAGATCGCCAATTTTTTGGTTGCTATCCTCTTATCGACGATTGCCCCTTCCTGTACTTGATAACAATCGGCAGATACCAAGCCAGAGACCAGTGCTTCTCCAAGTCCAAAACTAGCATCGATTGATAGCAACTTCCGGTTGGATGTAATTGGATCAGCGGTAAATAAAATCCCTGAAGCCTGTGGGAAAACCATCCTTTGAACGATAACGGATAAATAAACTTGACTGTGGTCAAATCCATTTTGTATACGGTAGACTATCGCTCGATCCGTAAATAGGGAAGCCCAGCATTTACTGATATGCTGCAAGATGGAATCGACGCCGATGATATTTAAATAGGTGTCTTGTTGACCAGCAAAAGAGGCATGTGGTAAATCTTCAGCAGTCGCACTAGAACGCACGGCATAAGCATGTTCCTCTCCAAACTGGGAGAGATAGTGAGTAACTGCGCACGCAACATCGGAAGGAATTTCTACTTCCATAATGATCTGTCGAATCTTCCTGCTGATTTCACCAATTTGATTTCGATCTTCTACCTTTAGCATAGTTAGTCGATCCAATAAAGCATGATACGCTTCGTTTTGTTCGATGGCTTTTTGATATCCCACTGTTGTAACACAAAATCCTTCTGGTACTTGTATTCCTTGAATTTTTGATAATTCCCCTAAATTCAGCCCTTTTCCGCCAACGAGCAAAAGCTGTTTTTCCATTTCATGAAAACCGAGAACGAAAGAACTCATTCAACATCTCTCCTAACCATTAAATTGAGAAAAAACATTTGACAAGAGTTCACCGGCATGATAAGATAAAGTTGTAAGATGCAACAATTGTGTTTTTTTACAACAAAAAGACAGTCGTGATCCGATTATATCATCGTGTCTATTCATGTGCAATATGAAAGAACCTGGTAAAACTGCCCAGGTTCTTTTTTGATTTTCCACAACCATTCGTCACATTTAGATACCAAAAAACTCCCCATCTCTAAAAGACAGGGAGTTTTTCCTTACGCTTCTTTGCTAAGATGCCTCCTGGTGGGAACAAAAAACACTTGCTCCACCTCATTGGCAGATAATGGGCGACTGTAATAGTACCCTTGAATTTTCTTGCAATGATTTTCTGTCAAAATGTCCAACTGATCCTTCGTTTCAATGCCTTCTGCAATCACATCCAATTTCAGATGCTGCGCCATCGAAATAATGGTGGCCACAATAGCTTTATCGTTATCATTTCGAGACAGGTCTGTTATGAAGGAGCGGTCAATCTTTAATTTGTGGATCGGGAACTTTTTTAAATAGCCCAAAGAGCTGTAACCGGTTCCAAAATCATCCAGACTGATTCTCGTTCCAATTTTGTTTAACTCATGTAGGATACTGATCGATACGGCCGGATCCATCATCATGCTCTCTGTGATTTCCAGTTCCAAAAAGTGCGGGGCAAGCTTGGTTTCTTCGAGAATATTTTTGATGTACTTGACTAGGTTCCGCTGGTGGAATTGATGAGAGGATAAGTTGACGGATACAGGTATCAACGGTCCCCCTTTATCATGCCATTGCTTCATTTGCCTACACGCTTCGCGAAGCACCCATGTACCGATCTCGTAGATCATCCCTGTCTCTTCCGCAATAGGGATAAACACTCCTGGTGAAAGCATCCCTTTGGTTGGATGATTCCACCTGACGAGCGCCTCCACTCCGATCATGCGATTGCTTTCTGCATGAAATTGAGGTTGGTAATACACCACCAGCTCATTTCGTTCAATTGCTTTTCGGAGATCACTTTCGATCTCAATATTTTTCAGCAATTGGACATCAAAATCCGGCGTATAGAACAGATGGCCATTTTTCCCCTGTTTTTTCACCTCGTACATAGCCGTATCTGCTTTTTTGAGCAACGCGACGCCATCAGTTCCGTGGTCTGGGAAAATTGCCGTTCCAATACTTGCTGATATGTAAAATTCACTGTCTTTTAGTGAGAATGGCTGTTTCAACGCTTCAATGATCTTATCCGCTAAACTCGCCGCTTCCTTGCGGTCCGCTCCGGTTTCGCAGAGGATGGTAAATTCATCTCCCCCCATCCGCGCAATGGTTGCATGGTACCCTTCTGCACTCTCTACGATTCGGTTACTAACACCCTGCAAAAAGATATCGCCATAGGAGTGTCCCAAGGAATCATTGATCATTTTGAACCGATCGATATCGATCACAATGACGGCAAAGCTCGATGAATCTTGGCTGCTTTTTTCAATCGATTGATGAAGGACTTGATTAAACTTCCTTCGGTTCGGTAGGTCGGTCAGCTCATCGTGATAAGCTAAATACTTGATTTTTTCTTTCGCACGATTCTCCTCCGTAATATCCTTCACAATAATGTGATTCCCCACTACCTCTCCTTCAATCTCAACCGGGACATTGAGCACACTCAGCTCCACGCGATTTCCGTTGGGATGAAGGATGGTCGTCTCAAAATTATTACGAATGGGCTGAAAAGACTGGGCAAAAGAATCTATGGTGATGTCCCTTTTCTCCTCAACAATATGCATGCGAATTTTGGATACGTGTTGATTGATGAATTCTTCCTCCAGCAGTCCACCAATCTTCGTGACAGCCGGGTTCATTTTGATAATGCATCCACCTGTATCTAAGGAAATAATGCCGTACTCATTATTTTTATAAAGGGAACGATACCAGCTTTCATTTTCCTGAATGACTGTATCTTTTTGCGAGAGTCGTTTGTTAATAAACAAGCCGAACAATGTAATGCCGATCAGTAAAAAGGTGGCCAAGACAATGATATAAGCCAGGGTCTCCGACTCGATCTGCGTTTCCACTTCGGTTGTTGGCATTTCCGTTACGTAGAAATGCGCAGCAACCATCCCGGTGTAATGCATACCCGCGATTGCAGCTCCCATAATGAGTGAGCTGGCCAATTTGTATACATACGCGTATTTCGACTGATCACGGCGAAAGTAAAACAAGAGCCATAGTGCCGCTGCGGAAGCAGTCGCTGCGATGATGACGGATAGGATGACGATCCACGGATCGTATGTAATTTCGATAATCATCGCGGCCATTCCCACGTAGTGCATGCCAGATATCCCAGCAGCCATAAGAATTCCCGCAATACCTAGCTGTCTTGCATTCAGGTTGCTTTTCGTTACTGTAAACAAGGCTATACTTGAGACAAAAATGGCAAAGACGACGGACAGGATGACATATTCCATGTCATATAGAACCTTAATGGGGAGGGTAAGTGCCAACATTCCAACAAAATGCATGGACCATATTCCGACCCCCATCGTCGTGGCACCAAAAATCAACCAGAGTAGCTGATGCTTCCCCTTACTTGTACTCACTCTGGCTGCAAGGTTGAGAGCAGAAAAAGAAGCTGCAACCGCGATTAAATAAGATAGTATCACAAGGTAACTGTCGTACGTCCCATGTATCTGATGATCCAAGCTTCTTCACCGCTTTCCTTTTGTTAATCTGGATGGTCTCACTTAAACCATGCTGCCTGTTACTCCATAACCATTTATCTGCAAAAGCGAATCGATTTCATTCGTGGGGAGCGGTTTACTGTAGAAGTAACCTTGGACTTCGTTACACATTTGTTCCTTTAGAAAATCAGCATGTTCTTGTGTTTCTACTCCCTCTGCGATAACGGCAATTTTCATGTTGTGTGCCATATGGATGATTGTTTTAATGATTGCTTGATTCCGAGGATTCAAATTCCGGACAAAGGATTGGTCGATTTTTAGCCGATCGATCGGAAATTGACTTAGATAGCTCAAAGAACTGTAGCCCGTCCCAAAATCATCAATACTGATGCTAATCCCAAGACTTTTTAATCGATTCAAAATCCGAATGGTATAATCCACGTCCAATGCCATGCTTTCCGTAATTTCAAGCTCTAAAAATTGAGGTGCCAGTCTCGTCTCTTCCAAGATGGAGGTAATCATCTCAATGAGATTGTTTTGCATAAATTGACGCAAAGAGATATTCACTGCAACCGCAAGCTGTGAATACCCCGCTTCTTGCCATACTTTTGTCTGTTGGCAGGCTGTACGCATCACCCATTCGCCAAGTGGTACGATCAAGCCTGTTTCTTCCGCGATCGGAATAAATTGAATAGGTGGGATGAGGCCGAGCTCTGGATGTTCCCATCGAATCAAAGCCTCCATACCGATAATCTGGCCCGTCTGCAAAAAAACCTTCGGCTGGTAGTGCAGCGTAAATTGTTTCTCATCCAAAGCTTTTCGCAGCTCTCTTTCAAGCTGTAGCTTTTTGGCTAGAACCTGATGCAGCTCCTCCGAGAAAAATTGATAATTATTTTTCCCTTGCTCTTTTGCCAAATACATGGCAGCGTCCGCATTCTTCAACAGTGCTTCAATATCTTCTCCATCATCCGGATACATGCTGATGCCGATGCTTGGTGTGATGAAGATTTCAATATGCTCTAACGTAATCGATTCGGACATGCTCGTGATGATTCGCTGCGCAATTTCGCTAACCTCTTTGCGTGTGACTCCTGTGAGAAAGATGGCGAACTCATCTCCGCCTAGTCGAGAAACAGAGTCCCCTTTTCGCAAACAACCGATTAGACGATTTGCTACGGCCTGTAAAAGCACATCCCCTATAGAGTGACCAAGCGTATCATTTATGTTTTTAAATCGATCCAAATCGATGAACATGACGCCAATTTTCTCGTCTTTTTGTTTTGCTTTGAGCATAGCCTTTGCCAGCTTTTCATGAAAAAGCGTTCGATTCGGCAGGTTAGTTAAGGAATCGTAATGGGCCATGTAGCGAATCGTTTCTTCCGCCTTTTTTCTCTCGGTGATGTCAATCATGGAGCCTACCATTTCCACGATCTCCCCGTTTTCCTCAATAGGTGACAACGTAATATAATAATCATTTCCGGATAATTTCAATTCGAAGGTAACGGGCTCGCCAGTAAATGCTCTGCGAAAATTGCTTTCCAATTGCTCAGCCACATCATAAGGAAAAATTTCATACGACGTTTTTCTCAGCATCCTCTCAGATGTTAACCCAAGCTCTTCGGCAATTTTCCCTTCACACAAGGTATAGGTGATGTTCCCTTTTGGATCTGTCACGATCTTGAACACACAGTTTTGCAAGTTTTGGACCGTCCTGCGAAAATCGTTCTGCAATGCTTCTGCCAAAGCTGCCTCTGCTTCAATTCGGTCGGTAATATCCGTGCGGATCGAAACATATTGATACGGAACTCCCCGGTCGTCTAGAAATGGCACGATGGTCGTATTCATCCAGTATTCATTGCCGTTTTTGGCACGATTCTTCACTTCGCCCTTCCAGACTCGACCTTGCTTGATCGTTTCCCACATCAATTTAAAAAACGACTTGGAATGATAGCGAGAATTAACGACCCGATGTGTATTTCCAACTAATTCATCCACTTCGTATCTGGAGATTTCACAGAACTTGTCATTTACATAGGTAATGACGCCTTTGTCGTCTGTAATCGCTACAATCGAGGATTCATCAAGTGCATTTTTGATATCGTGCAAGTCCTTCATCGTCTTCGAAAGAGACTCTTCCATCTGCTTTCGTTTCGTGATGTCCGTCCCGATTGCCACGTACTGATAAAGGAATCCACTGTCATTCATGAACGGCACTAATGTCATGCTAAGCCAATATTCCGTACCGTCCTTCGCCCGATTTTTCATTTCGCCTTTCCATACTTTTCCTCGGCTGATTGTATCCCATAACGCTGTAAAATAGTTTCGCGGATGGAAACCAGAATCGACGATGTTATGGTTCTTTCCGATTAATTCCCCTCTGCTAAACTTGGAGATTTGACAGAAGTTGTGATTGACGTAGGTGATGATTCCTTTTTCATCCGTTATCGAAATAACAGATGACTCTTCCAATGCAGATAATGCATACTTAACATCTCTGATTTTATTAAACACATGGCACCCCCGCCTGTTGTCGCACTACAATTGAAACTTACGGATGGAATGCTGCAGCTCTTCTGCCATTTCGGCGAGTGTACTGGAAGCGGTTGTAATCTGTTCCATAGAAGCTGATTGTTCTTGTACAGAAGCAACTACGCTTTGCGTGTTTTCGGCTGCCATTCTTGAAACATGCGCAATTCCCTCTATAAATTCCACTACGGAAACAGTTCCGTTATTGGCTTCTGTGATTTGTCCTGACATTTCTTGTGTTCTTTTCGAGACTTCGTCTACTACTCCCAAAATTTTATAGAAGGCCACCCCAGCTTGTTCGATCATGATGACTCCCTCTTTAACAGCTACGTCCCCTTGACTCATGACG
Organism: Brevibacillus fortis; assembly: GCF_003013395.1. GTDB lineage: Bacteria > Bacillota > Bacilli > Brevibacillales > Brevibacillaceae > Brevibacillus > Brevibacillus fortis. The sequence goes on from NZ_PXZM01000003.1 coordinate 632,281, forward strand.
TTAATCGCCTTTTCTGTATCTCTTTGAATATCCCCGATGATGGAAGCGATCTGCGATGCTGCTTGCGCGGATTGTTCTGCTAATTTGCGAACTTCATCCGCTACGACTGCGAATCCTCTTCCCTGTTCTCCCGCTCTCGCCGCTTCAATCGCTGCATTTAAAGCCAATAAATTCGTTTGACTAGCGATTTCGGTAATCATCGAAACGATTGAGCCGACTTCTTTTGATTTTTCGCCAAGCATGTTGACCACTTCGGTAGAAGAACTCACTCTTTGATTAATCTCATTCATTTGTTCAATTGATTTGGCTACCACTTCATTGCCTTCGGTTGCTGTTTGGTTCGCTTCAATGGATGACCCGATCGCATGCTGCATGCTCATGGATACTTGCTGCATAACTTGAGAGATTTTCACTGCAATCTGTGTGGCATTCTCGGCATCATTGACTTGCTGCTCAGCTCCTGCTGCAATACCTTCAATCGATTGCGATACGTGTTCTGCTGACTGACGTGTTAATTCGGAGCTGGCAGTCAATTCCTCGGAGGATGCGGCTACTTGCTGGGAATGGAAAGAGACTCGTTCTAACAAATCTTGCAGATTGCGCTTCATTTGGGAAAAATGGTGGGCCAGTTCTCCTATTTCGTCGCGATTCTTAATTTGAACATCTGCTGAGGCCAAATTCCCTGCGGCAATTTGTTCTGCTGCATTCGTGATCAATAAAACGGGACGAGAAATGGCATTTCCAATGAAAATGGCGATACCTACTCCAGTGAAAAGCGCCATCAAGCTTAGCACGATAACCAGAAGCTTGGTAGATTGAATACTGCTATCCAGCTCAGCAATATCTTGTTCCAACAGTTTTTGTTCGAGATCAACGAATTCTTGCGCTTTTTGAATAAATAATTCGCCGACTGGTGTACACTCATCTCTGACCAAGCGTGTGTACTCTTCTACTTTGTTCTGCTGTTTCAAGGCAACGACCCTATCAATAATTTTCTCGTGTTGCGCATGCAGCTCATTCATCTCTGCTACAAGCTTTTGTCCTTCAGACGTCATGCCCATTTGGGATAGTTCTGATGTAAGCTTTTTATAGCTGTCATTTGCTTTTGTATAGCCCGTCAGATAGCTGTCCTCGCCTACAATGACATAACCGCGTGCATACTTTTGGCGTTCACTTACACTTGCGATAATGTCCTTGGACAGCATCTCCTTGTTGACACGACCTTGGATCATTGTACTGTAGCGAGAATCGATGGATGAAATCTGAGAATAACCAATCCCTGCGACTGCCACTAAAAGTAATAACACTGCCAAAAAGCCTAAAAATAGCTTTTTCCTTACCGTCATCTTCATAATAGTTGTTTCCTCCATCATAATTCTACGAATTATTTTTTCTTTCTGTGAAAGATGTAAGTTGTTTTATAATCCCTTCCTCTTATATAACGGCATTTTCTATAGGACTTTTGACCTTTTTTATCAAAAAAACATCGTTCTGAAACATTTTTGTAATTCTTTTCGACAATGTAAAAGCCCCGACTGCCAAAGCAGACGAGGCTTTCTTACATATATTATCGTTTTGGCGCCCGAAAACCTGCTTGCTGCGCTTCTTCCTCCGTCGCAAACCACATTTCCGCTTTTGTTTGCTCGTAGCTAGCCGAGCCAGGAACATGATAGATTTTGTCGCCTTTACTGTTTATATTGCCCTTGATCGTCTTGCCTTCTGGTGGCGCGGTGTCTGCCGCGGTATTGTTCTTGGACTGTTTTGGCTTGGCTTTTTCCTTAGGAGTATCTGTCTGCTTCCCTTCTAAGGCCCACAGCCCACGATTCTGCTCCCGCGCCTCCCGCTCTGCTGCCAAGAACAGATCTGCTTGGGCTACATTCGGTGGAATCGTCATGATCCGGGCGTAGCCGTCACGAATGAGCTTTTCATTGACGAATGTGCCGTCTTCCATATATACATAAGCAAGCAAACGCTTGTATTTGTCATAAGGCTCAACATCGAACTTCAGCTTGACCTTTTTTCCGGTTAAAAGCTCCTTGGAGTAATTGCTCGCTTCTTTCCCATACGGTTCGACTGGGTGGTTGGGTTTCACTGTCTCTGGGGTATCTACGCCAATCATACGTACTTTTTCCCCACTGTCCAGTTCGAATGTATCGCCATCAACCACTCGTTTGATCACAGCATCTATCTCGCCGTTAGCTTCAGGCTTGCCGGACGCTCCACATGCCGATAGCAAAAGAACCAGTGCGAGCAGATATATGGTTACGTGCTTCATTTTCTTTCTTCCCCTTTTCTACGTTGCATTGTTTTCCAGCGTAGTAGATTTGCCAACGGAGGTCAATAGGAGAGGAAAAAGTACAAACGTTCAAGATTATTGGTAAAATAATGAAAACATAAAAAAGGAGCGATACTAGATGGGCTGGTCCGAATTTCAACTGGTACCAAACCGGTACAACGACGAATGCAAAAAAATCGACGAGTGTATTCTTCAGCTTCTGCATGAGCGAAAAGTGCTTGCAAACGGGAAAAGATTAATCCCACCCCAGGAAATCAGACAGGAATGGGCTGAGAGATATAGTATCGATGAAGATGAGCTGGGCTGGTTTCTGCACACTTTGAATTCAGAGGCAAGGCCAGTTTTCCCGAATGAGAACGGCGAGTTGATAGGTGTACTTCCGATTATGAAAACAACGATACTTGACGGTATTACCTACACGTTGACACATGCTATACAACATAAAAATGTGAGCATCGTACATATCGAGATAAAAATGGCCGATACCGACGAAGACATCGGTATGCTACGCCCGCATCTCATGCTCGAAATCGCAACCTCGCAGGAGCACCATGTGCGCAAAAGCGGAGCGCGCGGCTCTGACCGAGAAATCTCCCTCCAGTTTACGGTCAGCCCCGCCCTCCCCGATCAACTTGACGGTGTTTGCTTTTCCTTGACCCCCTATGCAGCGCCACGGGAACAGCCACCGCGCGAGCATGTTTTGAATAAAGAAATCCGTTTTTTCTAACGAAAAAAACGACCTTCGCGCAAGGTCGTTTTGTCTATACGTCCAGACTTTAGTCACGATCGGCGCTAAACAAGAACAACAGGACGACCACGACTATAATAATCCATATAAATTCCTCGTTATCGCGATCAAAAAAACCGTCGAACAGACCCATGGTGGAGTCCTCCTTTCCTTCTCGCTACAGCCTATGCAAAAGGCTAGATGCGTGCCAGTAGTTGGAAGAGCCCAAAAGTGAAATGCGTGTTCAAACGTACTATTTACAAGTCGACAAGATCAAATGCGTATAGGTGCCAAGCTGTCTTACTTCATTCGTAAACCCAAGATTGGCAAGCTCCTGTAGCAATCGGGAGCGATCTGCATAACAGCGGTCCTGAATATCTGCAATCATTCTCGTATGACCTGCCTCCTCTAGGGCATCAAGATGCGCTTGTCTATGCGTCAGGTCCACAAACATCAAATCGGCAATGACCAATCGTCCTCCTGGTTTTAAAACGCGACGACATTCCGACAATGCCAGTTGTTTCTGATCATCGGTCAAATGGTGCAAGGCGTAACTCGTAGCCACAAAGTCAAACCGATTTTCTAAAAACGGAAATGCGAAAAAGGTTCCTAGCTTTGTCTCGACCTCTGAGTGTTTTGCTCTGCATTGCTTCAGCATTTGCGGAGATTGATCGAACCCGCTCATCCTGGCCCCTTTTTTCACGAGACGCCCTGCGAGGTTTCCTGTCCCCGTTCCAGCATCCAAGCCGTATTCTCCCGGTTTGACCGCAACTGTCGCGACGACCTCGTCCAGTACGTTTTCGTATGATTCATGACCACTCCCGCCATGTACCCATTCGTCGTAGCGGTCAGCCCATTCATTAAAATCCCATCGATCCACCCAGTTATCCCGTGTCTGCTTCAATCGCTTGTTCGCTTCTGCCAGTGTAAACAGCTCTCCTGGATCAATCGTTTCTCTGCCTTTTATCCGCTCAATCATCGCTTCTGTCGTTTGGATGACCTTGCTCATTTCAACCCACCTTGTATACATAAACGAACGCTGCAACTCTAAATAATAGAGAAGACTGCCTTCCTGATCTTTCATTTGAATCAGGAGCTCCCGAATGTCTTCTACCGCCATCCCGACCTCGCGCAGTGTAATGATGGTTTGCAGCCTCCAGACGTCCTCCTCTGTAAATTGGCGATACCCGGACGCATCTGCTTTCGATGGCTTGATCAATCCTTTTTCTTCATAATATCGAATCGCACGTGGGGTTATTTGCAAGCGATGGGCCATGTCTTTGATTTGCATGGATCTCTCTCCCTGTATCATTCTTTCCCTATCATAAACCTTGACGCAGCGTGAATGTACAGAACGAAAGAAAAAAAGCTGCCGGATTCCTCCCGACAGCTCGTTTCTATCCTATTAATGTGTCGCCGGCTCAGAAATTTGTTGGAGAGCGTCACTCGCCTCATCCTGGTGAAATTGACGTACAGCCATATCTGCCAACGCCACAATGCCAACCAGCTTGCCGTTTTCGACAACAGGCAATCGACGAATTTGATGTTGAGCCATAATCTTTGCCGCTTCATCAACCGTCGTTCCTGGTTGACCGAGAATAATGTCCCGTGTCATGACTACCTCGGTGGCAGCCGATCCTTCATGCTTTTCAGCCAAACCACGAATCACAATATCACGGTCCGTAATGATACCGATCACATCATTTTTTTCATCTACAACCGGAATGACCCCTACATTCCAGTCGCGCATTTTGCAAGCCACTTCATACACATTATCCTTAAGCGTCACAGTAGCGACATCTTTTGTCATGATTTCGCGCAGTGTGCGATTTTCCAGCTTTGCCATTTCATTCTCCTCCTTTTGCTAATCAACGATTGTAGTTTGTCCGCTCTCCTATCGTTTCATGCGAAGAAAGAGTATGATATATTGCGCTTCTTCCAAAAACAGACTATGATTAATAAGTGAATATCTCACCCATTTTTAGGAGGAAAAAGAATGGTCATTAAGGACACGGGGATTGGCACGAAAGAAGTCTTTTTCGCCGATCTGGAGCACTACATGAGCGAACTCGGCTTTGATCGCGGCGCTTGGGATTACAAGCATGCTACATACGATTATAAAATCCAAGATAAAGGCAACGTCTTCTACCTGCGTATCGAAGCGAACGTGACAGAAGGCAAACTTGAGGATACGCACGCCGTCCTGAAGCTCGAAGATCCTTATATGGGCAAACATCTTTTCCCACACGGTCTGGATTACGATTACCCAATGCCAGACTCCGTTGTAAAAACAGTGAAATTGAAGCTGCAAATGCTGGGCGAAAAGCTGTCCTCACACTAAAAAATGAAATGGCACAGTGTACAGAGAGGAATCCCCTCTCTGTTTCACGTAGAGGGGGTATTTTATGAAGACGAGGGGCGTTCCTGACTTCTTGCTCCTGTTTTTGACCGCCCTACTTGTTGGGTTTGGCATAACCATGGTGCTCAGCTCCAGCTCCATTTTCGCATTGACCAGCTTTACAAGCGGCGGCTGTGATTATTGTGGCGGAGATGAGCTTTATTTCGTGAAGCGTCAATCGGTTTTCTTGCTGGTCGGTGTCGTTGGGATGCTTGTGGCTATGAATATCCCCTTCTCCTTTTATAAGAGAAATTTCTTATTGATTGCGTTCGTCAGCTTCTTTTCTTTGCTCCTGGTCCTTATTCCAGGTATAGGTAAGGAAGTTAACGGAGCTCGATCGTGGTTTGAAATCGGTTCTGCAACCTTACAGCCTGCGGAGTTTGCCAAGCTTGGCCTTATTCTGTACTTGGCAGCGATCATCTCTAAAAAAGGGAACGGGATACAAAAGCTGAAATCTGGTTTGATGCCCCCACTGATGGTAACGGGACTGTTTTTTATGCTGATTGTAGTCCAACCCGACCTCGGTTCTGCCGCCATCTTGCTTGGGTGCGCTTTGATTGTCATGATCTGTGGTGGGGCCAAAATCCGTCAACTGGTCGGTCTTGGTGCACCAGCTGTGACTGTTGCCCTATTGGTATACATCACAGCAAAGCCCCATGCCTTGAATCGGATTTACTCCTACCTCAATCCATGGAGTGATATGGATGGTACTGGCTACAACATCATTCAATCATGGATTGCGATTGCACATGGCGGTTTGGCTGGGACAGGCTTTGGAAAAAGCATTCAAAAGTATTTGTATTTGCCGGAGAGGCATACCGATTTTATTTTCTCGATCATGACAGAAGAGCTTGGTTTTATCGGCGCTTCTGTGTTCCTCTTGATCTACTTGCTTTTCTTGCTGCGCGGCATCCATATTTGTCTGCGTGTAAAAGACACCTTTGCCAGTCTTGCCGGAATCGGTGTTGTCAGCATGTTCGCCATACAGGCGATCTTAAACATTGGCGGAGTAACGGGTTTGATTCCATTGACAGGCGTACCACTGCCGTTTATTAGTTATGGTGGTTCCTCCTTGCTCGTATGTCTGCTCTCCACTGGCTTTTTGCTCAGTATTTCACGGGAAGTCAGTCGCCAGAAGGTAGAGGAGCAATTGCAAAAACAGCCATATGCCATGTAAGTAACATACGTAAGGGATACCGGATGCGTCCAGTATCCCTTTTTCCTTACTCGTTTTGAAAGAGTTCAATTGTTTCCACCCGTACATTCACAGCTTCCACATACAGACCAGTCAATGTTTCGACGGCTTCTTTTACTTTTTCCTGCAGGACTTGACAGACATGATGGATCTGCGCCCCATAACGAATGGACACACGCATGTCAATGGTGACTCTGTCGTCTATTACGGATACGGTAATGCCTTTCGCGCCGCCATTAAGCTTTTTCGCCAAGTCTTGATAGATTCCGCCTGAACGGACTGTGACTTCCAACACTTCTTCTACAGCAACGCCAGCAATGATCGCGATCACCTGATCTGCTACTCTGATTTCGCCAAGACTGTCAGCCATCAGGCCGCCCTCCTCTTCGCCCGTTTCGCACTTGCCCACTGGTTTCATTTACCTTTTTTCTCATTATAAACATTTCATGCTTGGGCTTGGAAGGAAATTTGTTTTTTTCTTTCCGTTAGTGTCGGAGACGTGCAATGAATGTCGACGAGTGTCAACTGATCTGCTGCGAGTGCATCCCGCAATACCGGCTCCAGAGCTTGTACCTCTTTGACAACCTTTCCACTGATCCCGCAAGCATTCGCCAATTGTTGAAAATCTGGGTTACGTAATTTCACTCCAAATGGGATCAAACCAGCCTGACTCATTTTGACTTCTTCTAATCCCAATGTCCCATTGTTCACCACGAGAATTACAATTGGCAGTTGGAGCTGTGCCGCTGTCAAAAGCTCTGCCAGATTCATTTGCAATCCCCCATCCCCTGCGACGCAGACGACCTGCTTCTCAGGATAGGCTAGCTTTGCAGCCACAGCCGCAGGCAACCCAAACCCCATTGTTCGCCACTTCCCAGAAAAGAGTGGGATCTGTTTTTTCCCCCGAAACGCACGATTAAACCAGATGGTGTGCTCACCCGTATCCAGGACGATAATCGCATCTTCATTTACCAAGCCCCCAAGCGTATGTATCAAGGTTTGTGGCTTCACTTGTTCACTCGGTTGCTGAATAACAGCCTGCTCTGTTTCCTCGCCAAACTCTCCATGCCATCGCTTGATTTGTTCCTGCCACGCCTCATCCAATCTGCGTGATTGCAACCGTCTCATCCAAATTGGCAGGACATCGTCCAATTCGGCCGTAACAGACTGGAGGTAAGGGTGTGCATGAATCGACCCAGGCCGATGATCTACTTGAATGACGGACAGTTTCTTTGGCAAAAAAGCGCGGGGGAACCAGCTCGCTCCCAAAATCAACAACAAATCCGCTTCCGCAAGGGCATGTAAAGCTGTTTCGCTCCCCCCCTCTCCCAATCCACCGATCACAAGTGGATGAGATTCTTCTACTGCCCCTTTTGCTCCAAGCGACAGCAATACGCCTGCCCCTAACTGTTCCGCTAGCTTCACACACGAATCCGCTGACTTACGAGCACCGATTCCAAGCAGTATGAGAGGCTTTTGCGCCTTCACAACCTGCTCGCAAGCGAGCTCTATCTCCATCCGATCGGGATAAATGGCATGTGGAATGCGTGGAAGTGCAGGAAGAACTGCATCTGAAGTCGTCTGGGAAAAGACGTCCTTGCAAATGGAGAAATGCGTCACTCCTTTTTGCTGCATAGCCGTGACAAATGCTTTATGCAGAACACTTTGGATTGCATCGGGATGTGTAATCGTCGTCGAATAAAAACTGATGGGACGTATCATGTCTTCTTGTGAGATAAACTGCTTGTACGCGCCACCCAGCTTGTATGTCTCCACTTGACCTGTGATCGCAATAACGGGTGCACGATCCGTATGCGCATCTGCAAGTCCATTCAGCAAATTGACGAAACCCGGCCCCATCGTCGCGGTACAAACAGCCGGACACCCCGTCAGTTTTGCCTCCGCACTTGCCATCATGGCCGCAGCTGATTCATGCCTGCATGAAATGTACTGGATGTCGGATTGCTTCGCGATCTGATCCAGCCAAGCAAAGATTCCGTCACCTGCCACACCGTATATTCGCTTTACTCCCCATCTGATCAATTGTTCCGTCAAATATTGCGCGACCTGCATGAAAACCCACCCTTTACGTAACGTAGTCCCTTACCCAGACACTACTGGTAGTCTACGCATTCTCCATTATTTTACTAAGGCCAAAATGACGGAAGTTGGAGAACCTAACAATAATCAACTGATATTCAAATCCATACCCGAAGGAGGGTAAGAAATGAAACAGCCTGTCAAATGGCTGCTACCTGTAGTAGTATTCGCACTTCTGGTTACGACTGCGGTTATAGTATCTCCGGTGCGCTCGGATGCATTTAGTAAGCAAATCGTCAAAGTAGGGGCAGAAGGCTCAGACGTGCGCGAAATGCAGTATCGCTTGAAGCACCTTGGATTTTATACGGGAAAAGTAGACGGCGTATTCGGGTGGGGTGCTTATTGGGCGTTGCGTAACTTTCAGTATGAGTTTGGCTTAACCGTAGACGGTGTCCTCGGGGCACAGACGAAAGTAAAGCTGTACAACGCAACGAAAAATTATAAGCCCACGGCTTCTGATCTCGGGGCACCCCAAACCGCTACACCTGCACCATCGAAGCCTTCTAAGCCTACCTATCACGCAGCCGGGGTATCGGAGAACGACCTGCGCTTGATGGCGAATGCCGTGTACGGAGAAGCGCGTGGCGAGCCTTACATTGGCCAAGTGGCAGTGGCGGCTGTTATTCTGAACCGGACGAAGAACTCTTCCTTCCCCAATACACCAGCAGGCGTTATCTTTGAACCTCGTGCCTTTACGGCTGTGGCGGATGGACAGATTTGGCTGTCACCGAACGAGCAGGCAAAAAAAGCAGTGAATGATGCGCTCAAAGGTTGGGACCCATCAGACGGGGCCATCTATTATTTCAACCCGGATACGGCTACATCTGGTTGGATTTGGAGCCGCCCTCAAATCAAAAAGATCGGCAGACACATCTTTTGCCGCTAGCCTTCCATAAAAAAAACAGGCGCGACAGTCGTAAACTGCGTGCCTGTTTTCCTATTCTAGCCTCCATTCGAACGTTGCGATTGCATATGTTGGGCCATTTTGATGAATCGCTCTTCCGGTTCTGTGGTACCGCAAACGCCACATTGAATCATGTAGTTCTCACCTTTGTACGGCTGATGAAACAAATCGAGCTGTTCTTGATTGAGTTCTGCTACGACTTCGCCTGACTGTGGGTCCAGTCTTATATAGCGAGGGGTCTGCTCGATGACAGTGAACCTCATCCGATTCGATTTACATGTCGGGCACAACAAAGGCTGGGTCATAAAAAACACCTCACTTTTCTTGTTCATGGTTAGTTTTGTCCAGAACAGGAACTCTATACCTATGAGGATTTAGGGATGAGTAAAAACTACTGAGGTGATGATATGAACTTGAAACTTTTTTTCTCATTAGTAGGCGGGAGCATGCTGTTAGCTCTCTACGCCCACTATTTTTCTGGAAATGAAATGCTCCAATTCGCCACGTCTTCCCTTGCCATCATTTTTTTGGCGGCTTGGCTTGGAAAATCGACAGAGAGCGTCGCCCATTACGCTGGAGATCGAATTGGCGGCTTTCTAAATGCCACCTTTGGAAATGCTGCAGAACTCATTATTGCTTTTTTTCTTGTAAAAGAAGGCTTGTTCGATATGGTCAAAGCCTCTATTACGGGTGCGATCATCGGAAATATGCTGTTGGTTCTTGGCTTGAGCACGTTGCTAGGCGGTCTAAAGTACAAAGAACAAACCTTTAATGGCAGGCTGGCAAGTCACAATGCTTCCCTGATGACACTCGCGATCGTCGCTTTGTTCATACCGGCTGTCTTCATGTTCGATCTGCCTATGATCAAGGTGGAGATCATCAGTATCGTCATCGCCAGCCTGCTTATCATTGCCTACATTTTGTGGCTGATCTTTTCGATGATTACGCACAGCGATTTTTTATCGGATATCGAGCCGCAAGAAAGTGATGCGGTATGGTCCAAGGGTGTCTCTCTTTTGATGCTTGCTGTCTCTACTTTTTTCGTAGCCGTTGTTTCGGAATGGCTAGTAGAGGGAGTACAGCATGTCTCCAAGTCGTTAGGCTGGTCGGAGTTATTCGTCGGTGCTTTTGTCATTGCGATCATCGGGAATGCCGCAGAACACAGCGCTGCCTTGCTTTTGGCACTAAAAGGACGCATCGGTGCAGCAGTCGAGATTGCGATTGGCTCCAGCTTGCAGATTGCGTTGTTCGTGGCCCCTACTCTCGTCATCATCAGTCTCTTGCTAGGCAATCCAATGGACATCGTGTTCACTACCTTTGAACTGGCTGCAATCGGAGTCGCTACCTTTATTACCATTTCTATTACACGGGATGGCGCCACGAACTGGTTTGAAGGCGTACTTCTCTTGACCGTGTATATTATTTTGGGTACGGTCTTTTTCTTCGCGTAAGTCCCTCCCCCAAAAGAAAGGCTCCGCCATCCTATGTGGCGAAGCCTTTCTTTGTTTTACCAGATACCCAGCATTTTCAGGAAAACTGCCAGAATCGCGATCGGTGCTACATATTTAATCAGGAGAAGCCAAATGATAAACAGGCGTTTGCCCAGAGAAGTATGCGCCCCCAGCTCGTTTATCAAGGTCTCGCGCTTCATTTTCAAAGGAACGAAGATCGAAATGAGCAGCGCTCCAAGCGGCATCAAGATATTGCTGACCAAAAAGTCCATCGCATCAAAGATAGACTTGCCGAACAGCGTAACCTCGCTCCAGACGCCAAATGACAAAGCTGACGGAACACCGACGATAAAAATCAACAGACCAACCACCCAAGCGAGACGCTTGCGCTTGGCTTCGTCTCCTTTTGCCAGAGAAGCAACGATAATTTCCAGCATCGAAAATGCTGAAGTCAACGTAGCGAAAAGGAAAAGAGCCAAAAAGATTAACAGAAAAATACCGCCGAAGGCAATTTGTTCAAACACGGAAGGCAAGACGATAAACAGTAATCCCGGCCCTGCTGTTGGCTCTACTCCGAGGGAGAACACCGCAGGGAAAATCGCCAAACCAGCAAACAGCGATACGAGCAAATTCAAACTTACAATGGATCCGGCAGAACGAACCAGACTTTCGTTTTTGGCGAGGTACGAGCTGTACGTGACCATGACGGACACCCCGACGCTCAGCGCGAAAAAGGATTGACCCAATGCGTACAGGATCGATTCAGCACTCAGGTTGGAAAAATCAGGACGCAGAAAGAAGGACACTCCCTCCATCGCCCCATCCAACGTCAAGGAACGAACCATCAATACCATGAATAAAAGGAACAAACCAGGCATCATGTACTTGTTAGCGGACTCAATTCCACTTTGTACGCCTCTCGCTACTACCCATGCAGTAATGAGCATGAAAACCAGCTGGGCAACTACTGCACCAATAGGATCACCGATTATGTCACCAAACACTTTATCATAAGCTGGTCCTTGCAATTGACCAGTAAACCCGCGAAGAAGATAACTAAGAATCCAGCCTCCCACCACACTGTAAAAGGACAAGAGCAAGAAGCAAGTGATCACCCCAAGGCGACCGATCCAATGCCAAAGTGACCCTGGCGCGATTGTTTTATACGCACTGATCGCCTCTTTTTGTGTACTGCGTCCGATTGTGAATTCTCCTAGCAACAACGGAAGACCAATTGCTAGCGTGAAGATAATGAATAGCAGAAAGAACGCTCCACCACCGCTCGTTCCGACCATATAAGGGAACTTCCAAATGGCCCCCAGTCCGATCGCCGAGCCTGCTGCTGCCAAGATGAAGCCGAGCCTGCTCGTCCATTGTTCGGCTTGTTTCATATTTTTCACCCTCCAAAGATGTTCTTTTTATGCCCTAAAATGGATACAAAAAAACCCGCCCCAAAAAGGGACGAGTTATTCTTTTTCTCGCGGTACCACCCTACTTAGACATCCCTTATTGGCGATGCCTCGCTTCGTCATTGATAACGGGTATGACCCGGACTCTCCTACTGGCGGCGCCTGCGTTCAGAGGTCAGCTCAAGAGTGAATTCTACGGGGCTTAAGCATTGGGCTGCTCTCAGTCTATGGCAACCTTCCCTGTCATGCTGCTGGTCCGTTTACTAGTCTCTTTCCTTGCTTGTTTCTATGATTAGGTTATAGGGCGTTTTCCGAAAATAAAAAAACCCGTCCAAAAAAGGGACGAGTTATTCGCGGTACCACCCTGATTAAGTGCACGGGATACAAAAATCCCTTCGCACTTCTCTCCATCATTGATAACGGGAATGACCCGATTCCTCCTACTAGGCAAAAACCATTAAGAGGGCTGCTCAGGAGGGAATTCTACGGGGCGCACTTCAAAGCTGCTTTCAGTCTAAGGCAGCTTCTCCCTGACAAGTGGTGATTCCGCATACTAGTCTCCGTCATTGCATTTCAAAATTAATAAAAAATTATAGAGTTTAATTTAATATAAATACACGAAATAGGCAAGTGTTTTTTCTTTCTACAAAATGAAAAGCGAGGATGATCGCCGCTCTCCTCGCCTTACTTTTGATTAAACAGTTCATGAAGATGGGCCAATTTTCGTTCCAATGAACCCATAATTTCTCGACCAGTGTCTTCACTAATCAGTCCTAAGCGGACCGCGTACTCTACTTCACGAGAAAGCCCGAACATTTGGGTATCCAGCACTTCTTCATACAGTGGGCACTGCGGCATGGTCAGGTTTTCCATCTGTACGTCGATCAGCTTGTAAATTTTGTCGGCGTCTGCTTGAAGCAACGCTAGCGCTTTTTGTTCCAGATCGGGAACCTTAATTTCTGTCAAAACCTATCCCTCCGTTTGCCTCCATCCTTATCATACATAGTACGCGATTCTGGGCCATTTGAAAAGGGGAGAAGACAGATCAACTGCAAGAAGCTAAAAGATACCAAGCTTCCACTCTCTTGAGAGCAGCTCCAAAAGCTTGACACCCGCCACTGAATTTCCTTTATCATCCAAAGATGGACCAAACACACCAATACCCATTCGCTGTGGCACTGTTGCCATAATACCGCCGGCAACCCCACTTTTCGCTGGGATTCCTACGTCAATAGCGAACTCACCAGAGGCATTGTACATCCCGCAAGTCACCATGAAGGTCTTGCAGATTCGTGCTACCTCTTCCGGAATCACTCGCTCGCCCGTATTCACGAGAATTCCGTCTGCTGCAAGCACCATCCCTAGTGTAGCTACTTCCTTGGCGGTCACTTCTATCGAGCAATGGCGAAAATACAGATCAAGTGTCTCTTCCACATCGGTTTCCAGTATGCCGCTGTCCTTTAGAAACCACGCAAGGGCACGATTTCGATCTGCCGTTTTCTTTTCCGAACAATAAACAGCCTGATTGATAGAAAGATGGGGATTTCCCGTCATTTTCCGCATCAAAGCCAGTACAGCATCTAGCCGATCGTCCACGTTGGCACCGCGAATCATGCCCGCAACCGCAATGGCCCCTGCATTGATCATCGGGTTCAGTGGTTTATGTGATTCGGTCGTCTCCAGCTTAATAATAGAATTAAACGGGTCGCCAGTTGGCTCTTTCCCCACATGCCGAAACACGTATTCTTTGCCATTCTGGCACAAGGCGACGATCAGAGAGAAAATCTTAGAGATACTTTGCATCGAGAAAGGTACATCTGCATCACCAGCAGAAAATATCGTCCCATCGGGCAAGCATACAGCCACTCCCAATTGATGTGGATCGACTTTTGCCAATTCAGGGATGTATGACGCTACACTCCCCTTGTTTGTATACTCTAGTGACTGGTTACGTACTTGCTCCAATTGTTCGGAGGCTCGTTTCAGATCCATCGAAAAACCCCTCAGTCTATTACATCGATGTGTATAGATTCGATTGTAGATTTCTACAATACCCATGTCAAATTGGCCCTACTTCTGAATGGCGTGCTCCAATCGTTCCATCGCTTCGACTAGAATGGATTTGGGGCAGGCAAAATTGATTCGCATAAACCCTGCACCATCCCGCCCAAACGTCGTGCCATCGTGCAAACCGAGCTTTGCTTCCTCGCGAATGAGCTTGTTCAACTCCGCCTGACTACGTCCTAGCTGTCTAAAATCCATCCACCCCAAGTATGTTGCTTCCGGAATTGCCATGGATACCCCAGGAATACGAGTCGATAAATACTCATGCACATAGGCTGCATTCCTACGCAAGTAGATCAACAGTTCCGCAAGCCATGCTTCTCCATGTTGGTAGGCAGCAATCGTTGCTTCCATCCCAAACAGGTTCAGATTTTCATAGCCCATTTTGGATGCTGTGATCGTGAAGTCCCGTAAAAGCTGCTGATTTTCTGTCATCAAATAAGATGTATACAGACCCGCCAAATTAAATGTTTTGGCGGCTGATAGAAAGGTCACACTCTGGTTGGCCAGCTCCGGTGCTAGTGAATAGTAAGGCGTATGAATATTTGGCTCATAGACCAAATCCGAATGAATCTCGTCGGCAACCACAATCACGCCATTTTCTACACACAATCTTCCCAAACGCTCCAGCTCTTCTTTGGTCCATACTCGCCCGATCGGATTATGCGGTGTGCAGAGCAGCATGAGCTTCACCCGCGGGTCGCTTAGCTTTTGTGCTAGATCATCCCAATTCATTTCATAGCGGCCGTCACGCTCCAAGAGTGGGCTGGTAACGACATGACGTCTGCGATTTTCGACTGCATGGTAAAAAGGATGGTACACAGGCGTTTGGATCAAGACAGCATCTCCATGAGCTGTAAAAGCCTCTACCGCTACGTGAATGCCGGGAACGACTCCAGGTATCCCTGTCATCCAACTCACTTCCACTTCTACACCAAATCGCTTGTGTATCCACTCTTTCAAGCTCTGATAAAGGGCATCTGACTTCAGCGTGTATCCGTATATCGGGTGACTCGCCCGTTTGATCAATGCCTCCGTGATCTCAGGAGCACAAGCAAAATCCATATCCGCCACCCACAGCGGAAGCATCCCTTCACCGTTCCATTTCGGATTCTGAATCTCCCATTTGACACTCTCTGTCCCTCTGCGTTCGATGCGCTGATCAAAATCGTACACGTTCGTTCCCTCCTTAATTCCCCTCACACTTATACACACAGCATAAACCGTCTTTTTCCAATTGTCCAAGCTTCAAGTGTACGAAAAAAAGAGCCGCCCGATGAGCGACTCTCTTCTTGTTTTGAAATAGATTAGCGAGCGTATACACCAGGACCAAATGGGAGATCCAGGAAGTACCATGCTGTCAATTGCAAGATCCAAACGACCAAGAAAACGATTGCAAATGGAGTCATGGTAGAGAAAATCGTACCCATTCCTGCATTCTTATTGTACTTCTGATAGAAAGCTAGGAAGAGCGGGATATACGGATTCACAGGTGAGATCGTATTGGTCGCAGAGTCTGCAATCCGATAAGCGACTTGGATAAACGCCGGGTTGTAATCCAACAGCATCAGCATTGGCATGAATACCGGTGCCAGGATCGCCCACAGCGCTGAACCACTCGTGATAAACAAGCTACAGATACCCGTGAAGAGTGTAAAGGCAATAATGATCGGCAAGCCTGTCAAGCCCATGTTTGTCATGAATTCTGCGCCATTAACAGCCATCAAGATACCGATATTGCTCCAGTTAAAGAACGCGATGAACTGTGCTGCTGTAAACGCTAACACAATAAAGCCGGACATATCCTTGATTGCTTCGGACATGTAATGCGGAATGTCCCTTGATGTTTTAATCAGTCCCATTGCTCTACCATACACAAACGATACGGTTACGAAGAACAGCAGGATGATTGGGATAATTCCTTTCAAAAACGGTGATGTCAAGAAGCCACCTGTCTTTGGATCACGCAACAGTGAACCTTCTGGAACGACCAGCAATCCTACAATCACCACGAAAATCAACGCTGCGATACCAGCTTTGCGCAGTGCTTTGTTCTCTTGAGGAGTTACCTCTTCGAATTGTACGTTTCGTTCGCCGTGATACGTGCCAAGACGTGGTTCGATAATTTTATCAGTAATCCATCCGCCAAAGAAAGCGAGGATCACAACGGAAGCTGACATGAAGAACCAGTTATCCACTGGCGTAACCATTGCGTTCGGATCAATCGTTTTCGCTACTTCGGTACTGATCCCTGCCAAGAGAGCATCTGTACCAGCGATGAAAAAGTTCGCTGTAAAACCGGAGGATACACCAGCCATACCAGCTGCAAAACCTGCAATCGGGTGACGCCCCATTGCCAAGAACACAAGACCGCCAAGCGGAGGAATAATAACCATGGCTGCATCAGAAGCAAGATTTCCCAAAATACCGACAAAGACAATTGCGTAACTGACAACCGATGCCGGAATGCCTGCCATCATTTTGCGTAGAACAGTCGTCAAAAGACCGATTTTTTCTGCCAGTCCAATTCCAAGCGTCATCGCTAGAACTAGACCAAGTGCTGGAAATTCAATGAAGTTTTTCAGCATACTCGTTAAAATCCAGTGAATACCTTCGACGCTAAGCAAGCTCTTAACTGCAACCTCTTCGCCTTTTGCAGGATGCATAACCGAAAAATCCATAGCTGCGAGGATTGCAGAGACTACCATCAATGCACCACACAAAATAATGAACAACACAAATGGATGCGGGAGTTTATTCCCTACCGTTTCAATCCACTTTAAGATACCTTTTTGCTTCATCAGATCTGCTTGCACATTCGTGCCTTTCGCCATAGTTTCGCCCCCCTAAGTCGTTTGAATTCCCTGAATGTTCTTGCGGCTTTGCAACCATCCTCGGGATGAATGATTTGGTCTGCCTTCTCTTGCGATCATCACCGTTGATGGTTCTGCGGGAGAAAGACGAAGTGAGCTTCCCTTTTTTCGTGAAAGCCTTTCCAATAATCGAAAAGCTTGTACACAATGCCTATTATCTGACTCCAACTTTTTAGCAGAAGTTCAAATCCAGTAGGCAAAGTTCACTCTCACATAATAACTTTCTAATATGATTATATAATCTATAAAATGCATGTCAATAATTTTTAGACTATTTTATGAAATTTTCGCTTTTTTCGATAATTGCTGTCATTTGCAGGTCTATAGTAAAATAGAAATCGATTATGAATGATCACGGAGGAATGACGTATGTCTGATGTTATCGTGTTCAAAGGGGCCATTGCTTTCCCTATTACATTAGATCCAACTGTTTGGGTATTTGATGAACGCAAATTCGATCTGAAAACATACTCGGGCGAAGATGATAGTTCGCTGGCTACGCAGACAAAGTATTTGCATGGTACAGGGACGCAGTGGGATAAGGAATTGCGCGAGGGGGCTACGCTTCCTTCCGAACGAAAAAGCTTAGCCGAAGAACGCAAAGTGCTCGAAGGCGAGTACGGAATCCGTCTTGATCCCTTCATTACTAATGCTGAGCCACTTCCAGAGGTGACTCATGTTCGTCTTCACCGTCAGGATCAGGAAGCGATCATACTACCACTTGCAGAGGCAAGAAGAGCCATCCTGCAATTCTCCAAAGACGGCAAGCCTATTAAAGAAGATGGCCCTGTGTACTTCTATTTGCCGGAAGTGTTGCTAGCAAATGAAGCCCCGATCAAAGGAATTACGGCTCTGGAGTTTATTACCGAGCAAGCGTAAGATAAGCCACGTAAGATAATCGTTTCTTGCATAACAAAAGCCATCCTCCTTCGAAGTAAAGAGGATGGCTTTTGCCATATGTTACGTATGTGTGATGATATTGCTCTTAGGCGCTGAACTGTGTGATACGGATATTTCGATGCTGTAGTTCTTCGCGAAGCAATTCGATAAAAGCTGCATCTAGTTGAAGGTCGACAGCGCGATGATATACTTCTATCAACATTTGGTCACTTAAGTATTTCACCTTTGCTCACCTCCATCTCTAATATGAGCCCATTGTATCAAAAGCTTCCGTATCGAACAATCGTTCGGATATCCACAAGCAATGTGGACATCTTGTTGGTAACATGTGGGCAAATTGTGTGTAACTGATAAACATCCAAGCATTTCCTTTGTGGATGTTTTTTTCCATTTATCCACAGCTAGTCGAATTTTGTCGAACGAATGATGTGACTATTCTGTCTAAATTCATGTAAAAAGCCACCCTCTACAGGATGGCTTTCGTCATTGTTTTTATGCGTTTGCCACTTCTGTCACGTGCAGAACTTGCTTGATTCGGTCAATTGCCCAATCCAGGTCTTCTCTGCTGATGACGAGTGGCGGTGCAAAGCGAATGGTTGTCTCATGTGTTTCTTTGCACAGGAGGCCCAGTCCTTTTAGTTTTTCGCAATATGGACGAGCCGCTGTTGTCAGCTCCAAGCCAATGAACAAACCGCGACCGCGAATTTCCTTGATGATTGGGTTGTTAATTTCTCCCAATTTCTCCATGAAGTATGCGCCCATTTCCAGGGAGCGTTGTACAAGACCTTCGTCAGCCAATACATCCATAGCTGCTATGGCAACTGCACATCCGAGTGGATTTCCGCCAAAGGTAGAACCATGGGATCCTGGTTCAAATACGCTCAAGATTTCTTTATCCGCTGCTACTGCAGAAATTGGGAACACGCCACCACCAAGAGCTTTCCCCATGATGTACATGTCTGGTACTACACCTTCCCAATCGCTGGCAAACATTTTACCTGTGCGACCGAAGCCTGTTTGGATCTCATCGCTGACCAAGAGTACATTGTTTGCTTTACATACCTCTTGCGCTTGCTTCAAGAAGCCATCTTGCGGAATGATGATCCCTGCTTCCCCTTGGATCGGCTCCAGCATGAATGCTGCTGTGTTCGGTGTAATCGCTTGCTTAAGTGCTTCGATATCGCCATAAGGAATGATTTTGAAGCCAGGTGTGAATGGTCCGAAGCCACGTCTGTACTCTTCTGCAGACGAGAAGGACGTCACTGTGACTGTACGGCCATGGAAGTTGCCTTCACATACGATGATTTCTGCTTGGTTTTCCGGTACTTTTTTCACATCATAAGCCCAACGACGAACCGCTTTGAGTGCTGTTTCTACTGCTTCTGCACCGGTGTTCATTGGCAGGATCATTTCTTTTCCTGTTACCGCAGAGAGCTTTTCGTAGAATTCACCCAGTTGGTCATTGTAAAAAGCACGGGAAGTGAGCGTTACTTTATCTGCTTGATCTTTCAGAGCTTGGATGATACGTGGATGACGATGCCCTTGATTCAGCGCAGAATATGCACTCAGCATATCCAGATATTTATTGCCTTCCGGATCGTGTACCCATACGCCTTCTGCTTTGGAAATAACGATCGGTAGCGGATGATAGTTGTGCGCACCGTATTTTTCTGTTTGTTCAATAACCACGTTTGTTTTACTCATGTCGTTAGCCTCCTTCAAGATCACTTGCTAAAATTATCTAGCAAGAACGATGCCAAACAGGAAAACCCCACAAAGTCGATCCTATCCGAACTGTTTAGCAAAAAAATTTTGCATATCATATTCATATTCTTTTGCAGTGCATAATGTTTTTGCACTCATTCCCTTTATGCTATGATACCATCATAAGGAAAGGCTGGTGACCACGGTGTCGTCTTCTACGCATAATTCTTCACCTGACACTCTCTTGCGCATTTATGAACATATTTTGGACAGAATGAATGAAGGTGTACATGTCATCGATTCGGAAGGGACAACGATTGTCTACAATTCCAAAATGACTGAGCTGGAATCGATGACCAGACAAGACGTTTTGCACAAACCTTTGGCAGAGGTGTTTCAGTTCCCGTCAGGACAGGAAAGTACCTTGCTCACATGCTTGTGTACCGGAAATAGCATTCGCAATACACGCCAAACGTATTTCAATGACAAGCAAAAAGAAATTTCAACCATCAACAATACGTACCCCATCATTGAAAACGGCAAGGTCATCGGCGCGATGGAAATCGCAAATGACGTCACCAAAATGGAACGATTGATCAGAGAAAACCTGCTGCAAAAAAACGGGTCACGCTACACATTCGAGCACATTATCGGGAGAAGCGGTCCGATTCTCGATGTCATAGAGAATGCCAAACGCGCAGCACGCACCTCCTCGTCCGTATTGGTAGTCGGTGAAACTGGTGCGGGGAAAGAACTGTTCGTGCAAAGCATTCATAATGCCAGTCTACGTGCATCTGGTCCCTTTATTTCACAAAACTGCGCTGCGCTTCCGGATAGCCTGATCGAAGGGCTTTTGTTTGGAACTGCCCGTGGAGCATTTACCGGTGCAGTAGAGCGACCTGGATTGTTTGAGCAAGCGGAAGGCGGAACACTTTTTCTCGACGAAATCAACTCGCTTAGTATGCCACTACAGGCAAAATTGTTGCGTGCTCTGCAAGAGAAGTCGATTAGACGTATTGGTGACACAAAGGATCGGTCGATCGATGTACGCATCATTGCGGCCATTAATGAAGATCCTGTTGAGGCAATCGCGAACTCGCATTTGCGAAAAGATCTGTACTATCGTCTTGGAGTCGTCACGTTGTTTCTCCCCCCGCTTCGGGAACGCAAGGACGATATTCCGATGCTGGTGAGCCATTTTATCGAAAAATACAATGAGCTGTTCCAAATGGAAGTAAGAGGCATTAGTGACGAGGTTCTGCAATTTTTTATCCAGCACGACTGGCCTGGCAATGTGCGTGAGCTTCAACACTTGATTGAGGGTTCCATGAATCTGATGATTGACGAATCAACCATTCGCTATGAACATTTGCCCTTACACTTTTTGCGTCGTACGCCAGCCGGTTCCGTGACGGTCGAGCAACCTTCCCCTCACGCGTTGCCATTTGTGGACGAAGGAAAGCCGTTGAAGGAAACCATGCAAGAATTTGAAACAGCATATATTCACCATGTTGTGGAACGCTATAACGGAAATATTTCACGAGCAGCCAAGGAATTGCAAATCAGTCGTCAGAGCTTGCAGTATCGCTTGCGTAAGCTGGGGATTAAAGGATAAAGAGTTAAAGCACATTTTGGTTTGAGTCAACATAGTGGAGGAGAAGAAAAAGCACAGTTCTCTTCGACTCTGACACGCCAGCAGGTGGGATTCACTGGCCGTCTCCACTCCCAAAAGGGGACCGTCGAGCCAAAGCCACCCTACGGGCGGAAGCTTCCCACGGAAGAAGTGTTCGACAAGCGTGGTCCCCTTTTTGAAGTTCCGACTGGGTAGGCGTTGTCAAGGTCTGCGAGCTCTGTGCTTTTTCTTTGTTCGTTTATCGTTACCTTCTAAAAACTTTCATGTTAATTTCAGGAAGTTCAATAAACGCCAAGAGATTTGGCGTTTTTTTAATTATTTTGCATTAACTGCCGAATCATTTTGCACTTTTTAGCAATATATGTCTCGAAAATATTATTTTCATAAATTATTTCTTTTGGTATCATTCTTGCAGAGCATATATCGCTATCGCGCCTGAAAACGCATACATCCATTTAACATACTCGCGTGAAGGAGAGGGTTATATGTCCCAAAGCAACATGGAGCAACACAATCAATTGAAACGCACGATGAACAGCAGACACCTCTTTATGATTTCTCTTGGCGGCGTAATCGGAACCGGGTTATTTCTCGGATCAGGTTATACAATTAGTCAGGCAGGACCAGTTGGTGCCATTCTCTCCTATTTAGTCGGCGGCTTTATTATGTACCTGACTATGCTATGCCTTGGCGAGCTGACAGTTGCCATGCCAGTGGCCGGTTCGTTCCAAACATATATGACCCGCTTTGTTAGCCCCTCACTTGGGTTTGGTGTAGGCTGGTTGTATTGGTTTGGTTGGGCCGTGACCGTTGCTTTAGAGTTGTTGTCATCAGGATTGCTGATGCAACGATGGTTCCCTGACTCACCTGTTTGGATGTGGTGCGCGATTTTCGGTGTAGTGCTCTTTGCATTAAATGCTTTATCCGCTCGAGCGTTCGGTGAATCTGAGTTCTGGTTTTCCAGCATTAAAGTAAGCGCTATCATCTTGTTCATCATTTTGGGTGGAGCGGCGATGTTTGGCCTCATCGACCTGAAAAACGGTCAGCCTGCGCCAATGCTCTCGAACTTTACAGAAAGCCCTCTTCTTCCCTTTGGAATTACAGGTTTGCTGATGACGATGATAACCGTGAACTTCTCTTTCCAAGGTACCGAGTTGATCGGGATTGCGGCCGGAGAAAGTGAGGATCCAGAGAAGACAATTCCGAAAGCAATTCGTACAACAGTTTGGCGCACACTCGTATTCTTCATTCTGGCGATTGCTATCGTGGCAGGGATGATTCCACACCAACAGGCGGGTGTGATTGAGAGTCCGTTTGTCGTCGTATTTGACAGTATTGGGATTCCTTATGCGGCTGACATTATGAACTTCGTTGTTCTGACAGCACTTCTGTCTGTAGCCAACTCTGGCTTGTACGCAGCAACTCGTATGCTTTATTCCCTGTCCAAAGAAGGAATGGCTTCGAAAAAGCTTGGGGCCGTAAATGGAAAAGGGATTCCGATGAACGCTTTGTTGATTACTTTTGCCATTGCTCTCTTGTCTCTTCTGTCCGGTTTTCTTGCAGAAGATACGGTGTTCATGGTACTGTTGTCTATCGCTGGTCTCGGCGCACAGGTTGGTTGGATCTCCATCTCCGCTTCACAGCTCGCTTTCCGTCGCCATTACCTGAAAAATGGAGGCAAGCTGGAGGATTTGAAGTTCCGTACACCTTTGTACCCAATCCTGCCTTTGATTTCCTTGATCTTGAACTTGCTCGTTCTCGTGAGTCTGGCATTCGATTCAGAACAGCGCATCGCCTTGTACTGCGGAGTTCCGTTCATGATCATTGCGATATGCGTATATCAATTCCATTTTAAAAAGAAACTCGAAGCCTAAACCCAAAAAGAAAAGCTTGCAGCCCCCTCTTTCAAGAAGGGACTGCAAGCTTTTCATGTTTTATATGCGATAGGCTTGGCAATGCTACAATGAGATTCGGACAATTTCCGTAACGACTACCATGGCAAAGACTGCAAATCCAAGGGAACTCGTTACCAGCAACATACGCTTCAACTTTTTCATATCTTCCATAAAATTCCCTCACTTTCTTGCGCCAATCATCTCTATCGTTATATACGTATGAGCGATGGAAAATGTTTCATTTCGCCCAAAAATATTTACGAGCGAGCTATTTTCTTTAGATCATTTCCGATTTGTCCGGTTTGTTGTTCCATGCGATGCAGCATCCAGGCCACCCAAAACCCGATGACCAAACAAATGGTCCACGGCAGCCACGGTGTTTGCAAGCGCAGCCCTACATCGTACACCCATCCTCCCGCTATCTGTCCGAATGAACCCCCGATGGCAATCGAATACCCGTTGAATCCGTAATAGGCGCCCACCAAGTCCTTGGGAGCAAAACGCGGAACGACATCCACCAAATTCGGTACCGCAATCATGCTACCCAGTGCAAAAAGGAAAACATCCAAGAGAATGAGCCACAATGAATCGGCAAATGCGAACAGAAATAGTCCCACACTCATAAACAACGTCCCGATGCCAATTAAGGTAAGCCTTTGCTGATAACCCTCCAGCAATTGTGTAACCTTCATCTGAAACAAGATCACAAACAGCGAGAGCGCAGAAAGCACAATCCCTACATTCGCCTTGCTATGCGTAACATTTTCAACAAACAGCGGAATCGTTAAGAACACCTGCATATTCAAGTAATAATACCCCATCAAAATAAAGGTAAATCGTACAAACAGCTTGTCCTTCACTACCGTGGACATACTTTCCCATATGCTATGCCGTGTATTAGTGGCGCGAATCGGTGGGAATAAAAAGAAGATCACAATTGTATTCAGTCCGAAGACGGCCCCTGCAAACAACGAAATGTACGTAAAATCAATAGCCGAGAGTGCCGTCCCTACTATTTGGGAACCGACAACTGCAATATTACCAAGCACATTGCGGAGGGAGAATACTTCTTTTCGAATGGCCTCGGGTGTAATGATCGCATAGGCAGCAGAACAAGCGGGCTCAAACAGCGCCCCACCCAATCCAGAAAGAATCGCGGCAACAAAAAAGTGCCACGTCTCGGTACAGAATGCGAACATCGCAAAACCAACGGCACGCACGCCCAATCCGAGGAACATCGCTCCTTTGTAGCCGAAGGCATCTGCCATCACACCGCCCAAAAAGGCAAGACCTTGCTGGGAGAACTGTCTGACACTCAGGACAATCCCTGCCATCGTCAGTGTCCAGCCGATGCTACCCGTCAAATACAAAGTGAGATATGGGATTAATGCATAGAAGCCCATATTCATCATAAAAGATGTGCTTAACAGCAGCTTCACTGAAAAGGGCGTTTCTCGCCACCATTCCCACTTCATCCAAATACCCCTCGCTCTCCCGATACCCCACATGAAATAAGGATATCCCCAGCTTAGCGAACAGGGTATAATTTGGGAAACGAACATTTTTGTATATGGTAATCAAATATTTAGATAAGAGGGATTCCAACTGTATGGACTTCGAACAATTACGCGCTTTCTACACATTGGCCCAGACGAAGAACTTCACCAAGGCTGCGGAAATGCTCCACTTAGTCCAGTCTACGGTGACAATGCGAATCAAGCAACTGGAAGAAAAAGTTGGCAAGCCTCTTTTCATTCGTGATAAAAGAAGTGTTGAGATTACCCAAGCAGGCTTAACCCTTTTACCGTATGCAGAGAGAATCCTCAAGCTGTCCCATGAAGCCCTAAATGAAGTCGCTTCCCTCCAGCCTTATGAAGACTATTTATCGATCGGCAGCTTAAACGCGATCTGGACTTCCACCCTCGAGCCGATCTTGAAAGAGTACCACTATCGGTATCCGCAAATTGCGATCAGCACAAAGACAGGGCACTCATCCGATGTCATCCAGTATTTGCTGGACAACGTGATTCAAATAGGAATCGTGTACGTCCCCCCGTCCCTGCCCAACTTTGACGTCATTCCGACGTGGGATGATGAGATTGTCCTAGTTTGCTGTCCAGAGAGCCCCATTGCCGCATCTACTCACGTCGATTCGCGCGAGCTGCGCAATCTGCCGTTGCTGTACGTGAATTGGGGCCCTCCCTTCAACGAGTGGATTAGACAGACACTGCCACGTAATTACGTACCCAAGCTGACAGTAGACAAAGCAGAGCTCGCCATCGATTTGATCAAAGAAGGTCTCGGCGTGAGCTTGATGACGCGCTCTACGGTCAAAGCCGAGCTTGCGGCAGGTACGTTGAAGGAACTGATCATAACAGGCAATAAGCCTCCCAAACGCTCAGCGTATATCGTCTTGCCAAAGGACAAAAAAAATAAACCCAGCGTAGAAAAATGGCTGAGTTTAATGAGTGAATTAGGCTATTCCACATAGCTTTATGATTATCTGGAATGCGGAATGGGGTCGACGACCGTGCTTCGTCTCCCCATCCATCCTTCATAGCCAAGACGAAGGAGATAGTACCAGCACATTGACAGGAAAAAGCCGGTAAGCACATCACTCAAATAATGGACACCCAAGTACACACGGCTGAGCGCGAGCAATGCCACGAAAATAAAAACCGCAGGCTGCAAGAGCGACGACCATCTTTTCTCCGCAAACCATTGGGTAATCCACCATGCAACCATGCAATAAAAGGCTGGTCCAATCATCGCATGACCACTCGGAAACGAAAAGGACTCCGGCAGCTCAATCAGATTGATGCCACTCGGTCTAGGTCTGCCAAAGAACAGCTTTAAGAGCTCATTTGCTATTTCGCTGGCACCAAGGGAAATGAGTACAAACATTGCCTCCACACGATATTTCTTTATGTATAGGACAACGAACATGATTACCGCTACAGGTACAAGAAACATACCTCCGCCAAGATTGGTTACAAAACGGAAAAAAGCAGTCCCTGCATCCGAGCGAATCGACTCTGCAAATGCGATTGCAGCCTGATCCATGCCTGCCACTTTCCCCGCTACATAGAGGGCAAACATGATCGTGGCAAGAACAGCAAACGTAAGTGCTCCGCGTACATATCCATTTTTTCTAGTTGTCTGATTCATCATTACTCGCCTCTTTCCATCAAAAAGCGCAAAGACTCAGCAAATCGCTGATCGTCTTCACGCGTGCGAGCAGCAGGCCCCTTCGTACGACCTCCCCCGCGCCGATATCTCGCCTTTTCATTTCGTTCTTCTAAATGAAACGCAATCCGTTCGGGGTCAAAAACCATCCCGTGCGGTGTCAGGGCATGGGCTCTCTTCCCAAGGATGAGCGCTGCCAGACCAATATCTTGCGTCACCACGACATCCCCTGAGCTCGTTTCGTTCGCCAGCTTCATATCTACCGCTTGTGGGCCAGCATCTACCGTTACATGATTTGCGTTGCCGATTTGATGATTATAGCTGGCAAAGGTCAAACAGATCCAGTCGAGCTCCTTGCACAATGCTTGGGCAGTCAGGAGAGCCTGGCGCGGACAAGCGTCCGCATCGATAAGAACACGTCCTTTTGACATGAGTTCTCCTTTCGCGTGTATTTCTCTCCCCGTACCGATTCATTTTTGGTATGATGGAGGTGGAGAGGAGTGAGTTCACCTTTGCGCTATCAATTTATCCATGATGAACGGCTAGGTATACGTCTTCCCGTGCTACATCTGGAATGGGAAGATTATTCGAATGTAGAAAGAGCGGACATGTTACTGGAGTGGGAAGAAATCCGCGCGACCATTCCGGATCAAATACACCGGGTAGAGAAGGTCATTATTGAGAAAACCACGCAAATGTCCGAAGAGGAAAATTTCGTAAGATCTTGCGAATTGAACAGTGAGATCCACGAATTGGCCAGTGTTATTAATGATCTTAATATATGGTTCCGTGTCCAGCAAGACCATGGCACCAAAATCCATCAATAATTCGTTTATAAAAAGCAACAGCTCCTTGGCTTCATTTTTAGCCTCGGAGCTGTTTTTTCATAAGGAACGCTATGCTTTTTTTCGCTTGCGCCCAATTTCTAACGCCTTCAGCCCTGCCACATGCGGGGCGGCCATCGAAGTGCCATTCAGCTTTTTAAACTGATTCCCCGGCCAGGTAGACAGGATATCTACTCCGGGTGCCTTCATATTTACGCCCTTGCCTCTCGCACTGAAGGATGCCAGTTTACCCGCTTGATCAATCGCACTGACACCTAAAACCCCATCGTACCGCGCTGGATACTCCACTTCTCCCCCACCGTTTCCTGCCGATGCTACCATCACGATTCCTTGCTGATTGGCCCGACCAACTGCTCTCGCCATTGCTTCGCTATACTGGGGCATGCCAAAGCTCATGTTGATGACATCCATCTGATTGGCAATCGACCATTGCAGGGCCTGCAAAATGGTAGACAAAGATGATTTGCCCTCTTGATCAAAAGCACGTACGTCATATAAATGGGCCTCTGGAGAAACACCGACAATTCCCTTTTGGTTCATCTCGGCTACAATGATCCCCGCTACATGCGTACCATGTCCGTTTTGTTTGCCGCGCATAAGTTGGATGCCACCCTTAATTTGATCCTTCAAATCAAAATGATCGCGGGAGATTCCCGTATCGATGACGGCGACCTTGACGCCTGCTCCGCGCCCCTTTCGCCACAATCTCTGTGCACCCACGTATCGCACGCCCCACGGAATTTCATCCTCCCCTTCCGCATGGACACTAACGGTGATGTTCTCTTCTACCATCGCTTTATACTTTCGAAAAAGCTCTTCATGCTGCTCAAAAATCTTTTGTTTGACACATAGGCAAGAAAGGTCATCATAGCATCGCCATGGAAGTCTCTCGGTTTTAGACAGAACCTTGGTTTTCAAATCTGACAGTATCTCGGTAAACGGCGTATCCCGATGAAAGCTAACAATTTTCAACCTACTAGCCTCCTGTCATGCGTCGTTCTGACTCATCCTATGTCACGGCTCCCCCTATGGGTTTGGGCCATTGCACAACGTTGACCAAAATAGGCGAATTGCCGTGTGAATCTGTCCAAGCGAACTCCCTTGCTTTTCCATATAACTGCATAGGGCAGGCGTATTCCTTTGAAAGGAGCGAAACATCATGGCAAAAGCAAAAGGAAAAGCAAGCGCAAGACTCAAGCTCAAAGCGAAGGACAGTCCAAGTTCCCTCTTGAAATCCATCAACAAAAAAAGTAAGAAGAAATGGACGATGGGCGATATTCGATCGCTGGCAAAAGACTTCTCCATGAAAGACTTGAAAGACGAAAAGAAATTAAGCGAGTTGATAAAAAAAGTCAGCAAAGCTGTAGGTGTCAAACTTTCGGATAAACAAATGTCCAGTGTAAAAAAGCAAGTGCATGATCGGCTCGGATAAGATCATTTCTTTGGCTTCGCCCCTCTTTGGCGAGGCCTTTTTTTTGCAAAACAAAAGAGAGAGCGAAAAATCGCTCTCCCTTCATGCCAAGCTGATGCCCAGTGTTTTCGTTAGTCGCAAGCGCAAGCAACGATAACGAGCAATACGAACAACACCAGTATTAAAGCAAAGTCGTCAAATCCTCCGTTGAACAGACTCATTCGCTTTCCCTCCTTTGCCAGCAACTAGTCATACTGTATGTGCGAATGCTCAAGGATGATTGGACCATCGCCTATACAAGACCTTTTTTCCCGGTTTTTCACACAGTTACTGACAAATGAAAAGGAGGTTAGCTCGCTTGTCTTTCAACTGGCTCTGGCAGTCCATACTGCTTTTTCATGACATGACGCCAAAACGGAATCGTCCGTTGAATCATCGGTCCCGTTAACAGTGCAATCAGTATCGTGCCGATTGACACAGGTCCGCCCAAAGCAGCACCTGCAAGCAGTACGGTTACTTCTATGATGAGTCGTACTCGCTGGATACTCCAGCCAAGACGCTCGTTCATCGCCAGCATGAAGCTGTCGCGCGGTCCTGCCCCAAGAGAAGGAGATAAATACATTCCGATCCCGACAGCCAAAACAATAACACCTACAAGAAACATCAAGAGCCTCGCCCAGATAGATTGCAGCTCAGGAATAAAATCCAACCATAAGATAAGATCGAGAAAAACACCAAAGCAAATCATATTTAAGAACATTCCAAAATTAGGCTTCAATTTTGCCACCAAATAAGTGGCGAAAATGACAACGACTCCTACGATCTGAGACCATATGCCAATCGTTAATCCAAATGTTTTTTGCAGGCCGATGTGAAAGGTTTCCCAAGGTGCTACACCGAGGTTTGCTTTAATGGCAAATACCGTACCCAATGCACCCACGAACAAGCCAAGCACAAACATCATGTAGCGAACTGCAATCGGCCTGTTGAACCCTCTGCCGGACACGTTTGCTCATCTCCTGACGATGTGGTTTACTTCCAGCCTGCAATGACTTCGTAAAAAAGCCCGTCCTTCCGGTAAAACGCTTCGGACTTGGAGAAGTTCAGGTAGGTCTGTGCCTCTGCAAGCTGCTCTCCCGTCAAAATGACCTGGCGTTGCTTGTTCACATCGTCTCGATATTCGACAACGAGGCTGACTTCTTCCGTCTGACAATGTTGAATAAGTTCTTCTGGTGTAGCAAAGGTAATCCGCTTCATGCTCCCCCACCTCCTCCATCGTGATCATTCATTATAGCAAGGATTATTATTTTCTCCCATCGTTTCTCTCTCGCTTTACAGAAACACTGCCAAGATCATCTGCCAATTGGGTCGCGGGAAAAATTTGCTGCGCTTCTGCCAGCAGATCCTCCATCGAAAAATCACCATCTTCATCTTCATAACGTGGACTAAAGTGCGTCAGACATAGTTCTTTCACGCCCGCTTCTTTGGCAATTTGAGCCGCCTCGCTTGCTGTGGAATGTCCGCTTCTGGTCGCCAGCTCCTTGTCGTGATGAGCGTAAGTCGCTTCATGGACGAGCAAATCTGCCCCTTTTGCCAGCTCCAAAACCGCTTGGCTTGGTTCTGTATCTCCACTGAAGACGATTTTGCGTCCTGGCTGCGGCTCTCCAACGAAGTCCTTCCCGTCCAGAACACGACCATCCTCGAGTGTGACCTGTTCTCCTCTCTTCAAAGCTCCAAATAACGGTCCTGAAGGCACCCCGGCCTGCTTTGCCAGTTCTACTTGAAAAGCTCCTGTCTTCTCCTTCTCCATCACGGCATAAGCAAAAGAAGGCACGCGATGTTTCGCCATTCGACAACTCACCACGATCTCTTCGTCCTCGTAGATTACACCTTCACTGACGATTTTTATTTCCAATGGATATTGCAAATGAACCGGACTTGCCTCCATGACAGCTCGAAAATATCGGTCGAGTCCTGGTGGTCCGTATAGCTCCAGCGGAGTCGGTTCAGTATTGCGCAAAGACCGGCTCGCAAGCAGTCCAATCAGTCCGTACAAATGATCCCCATGCAGATGGGTGATAAAGATTTTATCCAATTGACTAATTTTCATCGGGGCTCGCAGTAATTGATGCTGAGTCCCTTCTCCGCAGTCAAACAACCACCACTTGCCAGCCTGTAAAAATCGCAAGCCTATCCCGCTCACGTTTCTTCGCGTAGTAGGTGCACCTGATCCGGTGCCTAAAAATGTAACGATCACGCTATTTCCATCTCCTTTATGGCCCTCCCCTAACATGTGCCTGTCTCGATCTCTAGGCATTCACCCTTTTTTGTCTGGGCGCATAGCCTACAATATACACAGCCTAGTAAGGAGGGACTCCTAATCATGAAACGATTTTTGGCGCTGGGGCTGGCCGCTTTTCTCGTTTTGACGGCCGTCTTGACTGGCTGCTCCAGCACTCCCGAAAAAATAAGAATTGGTGAAGTAACTCGGTCTTTGTTTTACGCTCCGCAATATGTCGCACTTGAAAAAGGATTTTTCAAGGAAGAAGGTCTGGAAGTGGAGCTCTCAACCATTCCGGGCGGAGATAAAGTGATGTCGGCTCTATTATCCGGCGGCATCGAAGTTGCGCTCGTCGGCTCCGAGACCAGCATCTACGTCTCTCAGCAAGGAGCGGCCGATCCAGTTGTCAACTTTGCGCAGCTCACGCAAACGGATGGTACCTTTCTCGTCTCTCGCAACAAAATGGATGACTTTACTTTCGACAAGCTAAAAGGCAGTGTCTTCTTGGGGCAACGTAAAGGCGGCATGCCGCAAATGGTCGGAGAGTATGTACTCAAAAAGCACCAGATCAATCCGCAAGGCGATCTGGAATTGATTCAGAATATCGAATTCAAAAATATTGCGTCTTCCTTCGCATCTGGTACCGGAGAGTATGTACAGCTATTTGAACCGGAAGCCTCCCGCTTTGAACAGGAAGGAATCGGCCATGTCGTCGCCTCTTTTGGCAAAGAGAGCGGAACCGTTCCTTACACCGTCTTCATGACTAAACAAAGCTATATCGACAGCAACGCAGCAACTATCCAAAAGTTTACCAATGCGGTCTACAAAGGGCAACAGTGGGTTGCCAGTCACAGTGCAAAAGAAACGGCAGATGTGATCGCTACGTACTTCCAGCAAATCGATCCAACTATTTTGGAAAGCGCTGTTCAACGTTATCTGGAACAGGGCTCCTATGCGACTGATCCCATTTTGGAAGAAAAAGAATGGAACCAACTCCAAGACATTATGGATGCAGCCGGTGAGTTAAAGCAACGCGCTGATTACACCAAGCTGGTCAACACCACTTTTGCGACCCAATCCAAGGAAGGGAAATAGGCCGTCATGAAGCAGATTTCTTCTACGCCGGCAAAAATAGAACTCGGCCACGTGACCCATCTTTATTTATCCACGACCAGGGCGTTCATGGCGGTCCAAGACATTAACCTGCGCGTGGAGGAAGGCGACTTCATTTGTCTGGTTGGTCCCAGCGGTTGTGGCAAGACGACGCTGCTCTCACTCATTGCAGGGCTTGAGAAGCCGACAGCAGGCAAGGTGCGGATCGACGGAAGAGAAGTCAGCGGAACGTCTAGGCAAGTTGGCTACATGCTTCAGCAAGACTATTTGTTCAACTGGCGCTCCATCGAAGACAACGTGTTTCTCGGACTCGATATCCAAGGCATCCGTACCAAGGAGACAGAGGAGTACGCTCTGCATCTGCTAGATGAAATGGAACTGTCTGATGTGCGCAAATCCTCTCCTCAGCAGCTGTCAGGCGGTATGCGGCAGCGGGTTGCACTCGTGCGAACACTCGCCTGTCAGCCTGATGTGCTGTTGCTTGACGAACCATTCTCGGCATTGGACTACCAGACCAAACTCAAGCTCGAAGACCTGATCTTTTCAACGCTGCGTCGGCACAAAAAAACGGCAGTCCTTGTGACACATGATCTCTCCGAATCGATCGCAATGGGTGATCGCGTTTATATCTTTTCACGCAACCCAGGACGCATCAACAGCGAGATTGTCGTGCCCAGCCCCATCCGGGACGCTCTGCCATTCGACGCTAGAAATCATGATGGATTCCAAGACTTATTCCATCGCGTGTGGAAAGAGATGGAGGTAGTATCTGATGCAACCAAAGGAAATTGAATCCTTCCATCGCCGCTACTTGCAGCTAGAAAAGCGTATGAGCTGTTCCGTCTTTTCCACTCAACTGTTCCTCTTTCTCGTTTTTCTCGGCTTATGGGAGCTCTTGGCTCGAACCAACACCATTAATGCGCTCATCTTCAGCTATCCATCCAAGATTTGGGCTCAATTCTGGATGCAATTGCTGGATGGCAGTCTTCTCCCGCATGTCGGTTTAACTGTATGGGAAACGATCATTGGCTTTCTTTTGGGAACGATCCTCGGTGCTCTCATCGCAACGATCATTTGGTGGTCGCCATTTCTCTCCCGCGTACTAGAGCCTTATCTCGTAATTGCCAACAGTATGCCCAAGGTAGCTCTTGGTCCGGTCTTCATCGTCGGCTTCGGGCCAGGATTGCTCTCCGTTATTGCCATGGGCTGCGCGATCTCGGTCATCATTACCACGATTAACGTCTACACCAGCTTCAAGGAAGTCAATCAAAACTACGTCAAAGTCGTCCAAACACTCGGGGGCAGCAAACGACAAATCTTCACGCTCGTTATTTTGCCAGCTACCATTCCAACCCTCCTCGCAACGCTGAAAGTGAATGTCGGTCTTTCCTGGGTGGGCGTCATAGTCGGAGAGTTTCTCGTATCCCAGCAAGGCTTGGGGTATTTGATCATATACGGTTTCCAAGTGTTTAATTTTACCCTGGTCATGATGAGTCTCGCTATTATCGCTGTAATCGCTACCCTGATGTATCAAGGCGTAGCCTATATAGAGCGACGGCTCACCAGCCAGTTTAAATAGATGGCTTCTACAAAAACGGTGCCATTCATCTGCCGGGGATGATTGCACCGTTTTTCCATGCACCACACTCCTCCTGCTAGTTTTTCCTCCGCCAGGTTACGGAGCCACAATTTCGACCTTGATCCTGTCCGGATCCTCGAAGTACAACGCGTAATGTCCCTCGCCTCCAGCATGCGGATGCCGGTCCTGATAGAGCACAGAGATGCCGCGACGTATGGCTTCCTCCCGCATCTCATCTACATGCTCGCGATCCCTTGCGTAAAATGCCAAATGATTCAGACCCACTCGACACCGATGATACGGGGTATCGAGGAAGCGTTCCTCTGCCTGCACAAATACTAGATAAGTAGCGTTCTGTTTCCAGCTAATCCCACTTGCCCATTCTTGATAGCGCACATAGCCCAACTCACTCTCCAGCAACCAACTCCAAAAATCTTTTGAGCGCGCCAGATTGGAAACATACACTTCAACATGATGCAGCATCGCAATCCCCCCTTTTCGTATAGAAAAACGCCCGACAACCAAATGCCGGGCGCTACCACTATCGATTTACTTCCAAAACTTCCACCAGCTCTTTTTCGTTGCCGTATCGCCTGCTTGAGTCTCAACGACTTTTTGTTGTGCCGCAGCCTCGACTTCCAGTGCTCCTGGCACCCGATTCAGGAAGTGATCGACCATTGGCTTGTAGTTATCTGGCAAATGCTCTTGCATGTTTCGCAGGATGACAATTGCCTTTTCCATTTGATCGGTCGCCAACAGCGCGTTGGCATAGTTGAAGCCAGCATAAGGATACGGGAAATGTGGCGTCCAGAACTTTTCACAAATCTGAATCAACTGATAGACATAACCCGCTTGTCCCAGTTCACCAGTCACAGTCATGACGACTTCAAAGCGGTCCTTCGCTCCTTCAATCGCTACCGTGTACCATTTCATCGCATGCAGGAGATCCTCCTCCTCCAAAGCTAGACGAGCCAGTTGCAGCTGTGGTCTCCAAGCGCCTTCTTTACTTGCCAGCGACTCAAGCTGCCCTTTCAGCTCATCCTTTTTCCCTCTTTGCAAGAAGCTCTCGACAAACATGTTCAAGCCATTTTCTTGATTCGGGTCTTTGTGCAAACCTGTATGTAGGGTCTCGAACGCTTTTGCCTCATCTCCCTCAAACGCGAAGATTTTTGCCAAATTGGTGCAAGCCGTACCCGAGGACGGGAATCGTTCCAGACAATCTGTCAGAATTTTTTTAGCGCTTTCAAATTCTCTCGCCTGCATATGAACGACTGCACGGAAAATGAGAGCAGACTCAATTGGCCCGTATAATTCGAGAAGCCTGTCAGCAGCGATCTGGGCTTGCTCATGAAATTGACCCTTCACCAACTCCATCGCAAAATCGCGAAGCTTATCTTTTTCATCCCAGTACTTATCCAGATTTTGCGGAATGATTTTTTTCTGGTAATCCTCTCGGGACATATCGATGGTTTGACCAAGCTCATTGGTAAACGTCACAAATTCAGACATGAAACAGCCTCTCTTTCATTTCCTCACAAAGGTTTCAAATGCTTGTTAAAAGGACAAGATATTTCCAAAGAAGAAGAACGATTCTCCACACAAGGAAAACCGCCAGTTAGATCCATGCTTTGATATTTACTTTACGGATAAATTCCTCCATTGATTCCTTCGCGGGTTCGTCATTTGCCTCTTCTGCATCTTCCATTCCCATCAGTTGTCGAAACAGTGCTTCGTTCCTTGTCGCCAATGCAAAATCAAGTAAAGCCTCCTGGGAGATGCGATTTGCTTCTTCCTCTAGCAATTGCTCCTCCAAGGCGATATCTTCTTCTACAACGGCGATTTGCTTATCAATTTTCGGAATGCGTAAAACCCAGGAAAATGCGCTGTCCGGATTGCGGTCACGAGCAATCAGGTAACCGTATTCACCCACAGGCAAACCTTGCTCGAAGGAGTCGGCAACAATGACGACGCGTTGTCCAAGCTTGAACATGAGCGTCAACTCCCAATAAAGATTAATTCTAATCATACTAAATTGTATGTGTTCTTGGGAAGAGCAAACCCCAAGGATAGGCAAACGCACAAAAAGTTTGTTGCCCGAACCAAAATAAGGTACAATTTTTACTAATGAATGGATATTGGTAATGAGGTGTACAAGGTATGGGTGAAATGTCTACAGAGTTTTCCCTGTTTATCGTTGGCTGGACCATCGTTCTCGTAAGTCTTATGGCGATTGGCGGGTACTTCATGTTCCGCAAATTTCTCAAGTCCATGCCCAAGCAAGACGGAAAATCTGACTTGGATTGGCAAGATCATTACATAGATCAGACGCGAGCACTCTGGACAGATGAGGGTCTGACCTTGCTCAATGAATTGGTTGAACCTGTGCCACAGCTGTTTCGTGATGTTGCAAGACGTTCCATCGCAGCGAGAATCGGTCAGATCGCGCTGGAAGAGAAAGCATCCACCATTACAACAGATTTGATTGTAAAGGGGTACATCGTAGCAACCCCTAAGCGTGACCACAAATGGCTCATTGCCCACCTGAAATCCAAAGAAATCGACTACACGCCCTATGAGAAATTTTTGAATGCCGAGGGATAATTGAAACTTCCTGTGGAGTCATCCGTAAAAAAGGGTAAGACCTTTTTGGCAAGGAGACGATGTGGATGTCAGTCCTACTCACGATTTTGGGGATCGGTTTCGTAATATTGATCGTTGCGATTGTCATTGTGGCGGTCCTCTTTAAGAAAGGCTCCCGGTTCTTGTGGAAAATGACCGGACGTGGCTATCACAAGTACAGCAGCAGCGATTACCGATACCGGCCTTGGAAGATGGGGCATCGAACATACGGTCATCGTCACTATCGTCGCAAATATTCCAGCCATAGTGGATTTTTTAGCAGTTAACATTAATGAAGTCAGAGGGCACTCAAACTCGTTTGAGTGTCTTTTTCATGTGGATAAGCCCAGATCGGATTTTTTAAAACATCCGTTCTAGAAAACAAATTACCTAAACAACAAGCAACAAACCTCCAAAACCACTCGATTAGTGGCGCTGGAGGTTTGTTTTTTTATGCATCACTACTTTTTTTGTTGACGTTTTGCGCTCCTCCGGATACCCCACCCGATATCAGAAAAGCCATGACTTCTGAGCTTTCCGTTTCAAGCAGCTGTACTTGATCGCTCGGAAACAACAGGAGATTTCCTGCAAAATTGTACGACTGCGGTAAATATACCGCTACATGGTCTGTGAGACCAAATGAATCGAGGCTTTCCTTTGTGATAAATCCGATTGCCTTTGCATTTCCATCCCTTGATAGCGTCACGAGCACCGGCTTGTCGAAGCTCTTCTTCTCCCCTACAAATGCTCCGATCAAATCCTTGATGGACGTATAAATGAGTTTGATAAACGGCACTTTCTCGAAAACGGTGGACACTAGCGACAGTACTCCGCGTGTCAGCACGTTGGATGCAAGGAAGCCAACAATCGTGATGCCGATTATGGTCAAGACGAAGCCCAGTCCAGGAATTTGGAGATTAAACCAGTTGTTGACCAGCATATAGAACCAGTTATCCACTGTCGTGAAAATCCAGTACAAAATATAAATTGTCACTGCCAAAGGAATGACAAACAATAGCCCCTCTAAAAAATAGCGAATGAAACGCTTCATCTCTCTTCTCCTCTCCCACCTTACCGTAATTATTGTACCTGATTGGATTGCCATCTGCTATGATGAAGAAAAAAAGCGAAAGTAGGGAGATTCATGCAAGCACTTGTCACACCTCAATGGCTCAAGGATCATCTGAATGATGAAAATACGGTGATCGTCGATTGTCGTTTTGCTTTAAGTGCTTCTGAAGCAGGTGCAGAGGAATACGAGAAGGACCATATCCCGCAAGCCCTCTACTTTCATCTGAACCGTGACCTTTCTGGCGCAAAAAGTGAGCATGGTGGCCGTCATCCTCTACCAGATACGGATCTGCTGGCTGCCCATTTTTCAAGAGTGGGAATCGATGCCAACACGACTGTCATCGCCTACGATGATCAGGAAATGGCGATGGCAGGACGTCTGTGGTGGTTGTTGCGATACCTTGGTCACGATCGGGTAGCTGTACTCGACGGCGGATACGCTGCTTGGAAAAAGGCTGGCTATGAGGTAACAGCAGTAGTCCCTACTGTACAAGCTCGTCAATTCGTCCCCCATGTCCGCCACGACATGCTGGTTAACATGGAAGGTGTTCAAAAACGCAGCGAGCATTCTGTATTGCTCGATTCTCGTGCGCCAGAACGCTACCGGGGCGAGAACGAACCGATCGACGCAAAAGCAGGACACATCCCCGGAGCGCACAATTTCTTTTACAAAGACAACCTCGCTGCTGATCAGACGATGCTCCCGGCAGACGAGCTGCAAAAGCGTCTCGCCCCTTATGCCGATAAAGAATTGATCGTCTATTGCGGCTCAGGCGTGACAGCTTGCTCCAATCTGCTTGCTTTCCATGCTGCTGGTCGAACAGATGTGAAGTTGTATCTGGGCAGTTGGAGTGACTGGAGCTCGTATCCTGATAATCCGATCGCGACAGGAGAAGAGTAAGAAACGAGAGGCCGCGTCGGGACGCGGGTTTGGGGGCTGTGACAGGTTGCCAGGAGGCAGGCTGTTGCGGCCCTCTTTGGGGGACAACGTGACAAAGAGCTAGTCAAGCAAAGTCGAATATCACAACAAAGAAAACAGCCCGTGAAGCCATTGCCTCACGAGCCATTTTGGATCTCTTGTTTCTTTTTTGTTGAGGATATTTTCACACCCGATTTTTATATACCCTCATTGCAAAGAAATATGCTACGAGCAAAATTCCGATGCACCACGCAAGAGCGACCCATATATCATTGCCTACCGGCTGGCCTGACAGTAGCGCACGGATGGCTTCCACTATCGAGGTCACCGGCTGGTTTTCGGCAAAGGCGCGAACGACCGATGGCATCGACTCGGTCGGCACGAACGCCGAACTGATAAACGGCAGGAAGATAATCGGATAGGAAAAGGCGCTTGCGCCGTCCACCGTTTTTGCGGACAGTCCGGCAATCGCCGCGACCCAAGTCAATGCCAGCGTAAACAGCGAGAGTATACCGACTACCGCAAGCCATGGCAGTATCCCCGCCGACGAACGAAAGCCCATAACTAGCGCTACGAGAATGATGATGACGACCGATATGGCGTTGGATACTAGCGAGGTCAGCACATGCCCCCACAGCAAGGTGGAACGTGAAATCGGCATAGTGTGAAACCGCTCGAATATGCCCCGTTGCACATCGGTGAACAGGCGAAAAGCCGTGTAGGATACCCCGCTCGCAATAGCAATCAGTAGTATGCCGGGCAACAGGTAATTCACATAGTTATCCGTTCCGGTTTGAATGGCACCGCCAAACACGTAGACGAACAGCAACATAAATGCGATTGGCATGACGGTGACCGTGATGATGGTGTCCATACTGCGGGTAATATGGCGCAGTGAGCGCCCAAGCATAACGCCCATATCGCTTAAAAAGTGGTTTTTTGCCACCTCCATTTACATAGCCTCCTTTTTACCGACGATCGCGAGGAAGATCTCCTCTAATGTAGGCTGTTTTTCAACATACTCGACCTTTGCGGATGGGAACAGCTTCTTTAGCTCCGAGAGCGAGCCGCTGGCAATAATCCTGCCCTCGTGCAGAATGGCAATTTGGTCGGCAAGCTGCTCGGCCTCCTCCAAGTACTGTGTGGTTAGAAAGATCGTCGTGCCTCCGTCGGCAAGCTCCTTGACGATCTTCCAAACCTCGATGCGTGCTTCGGGGTCAAGCCCAGTTGTCGGCTCGTCGAGGAAAACGATCTGTGGTTTTCCCACAAGACTCAAGGCGATGTCGAGCCTGCGGCGCATACCACCTGAATAAGTAGACACCCTCCGGTCGGCAGCCTCTGTCAGACCAAAGCGCTTAAGCAAATCGTCTGCAACCTGACGCGGATTTTTGAGGTATCTTAGCTTTGCAATCATGAGAAGATTTTCTCGTCCGGTCAGAATTTCATCCACGGCAGCAAATTGCCCGGTCAGACTGATCGCCTGTCGCACATTGTCAGGCTTGGATGCAACGTCGAATCCATTTACGGTAACGGTTCCGCTGTCTGGTTTTAGTAGCGTGGTGAGGATTTTGACAGCCGTTGTCTTGCCCGCGCCATTGGAGCCGAGCAGGGCGAAAATACTGCCCTTTTCCACCTCGAAATCGACGCCCTTTAGGACTTGATGCTGCTTGTAGGACTTTTGCAGTCCCTTCACTTGAATGGACTTGTTTTTCATATGTTATCCTCCTTATCTGACCGTAACCTTTGACAAATCAGCTTCCATCCCTTTAAGCGCTGCATAGGTCAACTTATCCATCATCGCGCCGTCGAAGCAGATGGTTTTGATAGCTCGGTAATATTTCTTAGAAAAGGTAAACGAGGAATGGAAAGACACATTTTTGAACGACGCGCCTCTAAACGAAACTTCGTTCAGTACCGCCTTCTCAAACTTGACGCCGTTAAAGGTTTGCCCGTCAAGACACAGACCTCGCAGATCGGAAGAATTGAAGTCAACGCCGTCAAACATACAGTTTTCAAAGATTGTTTTTCTGAGGTCGATCATGGTCAGCTTGACGTCGGTCAGCTTTGCACCTATGAATTTTGCTCCGTCTAGCCCCGACTTGCTGAAGTTGGTGCGCATAAGGATGGATTGAATAAAGCTCGCATCCGAAAGATCAAGGGAAGTTAGATTGCAGTCGGTCAGGTTCGCGCGGTCAAAAAGGGCACCGCGTACGTCGCTAGCCGCAAAAGAGCTGCCGGTCAAGTCCGCGTCCGTGAAATCAGAGCCTCGCAACGCGCTCGCTGTGAATTTTCCTTTGTGCGCGATAACGCCCGCAAAGTCGCTCTTAGGCAGGTTACTCGCGCTAAAGTTCGTCACCACCTGCCGCTCCAGCGAGCGGGAGAGGTTAGCGACCTCCAGTACCGTTTGCTCAATGTCGCCGATGCTATCAATGGTCATCTCAAAAGCGGTTTCGTCGTCCTTACCCTCGGCTTTGAGTTCGCGGAACCGCTCCTGCAAATCGGAAAGCAGATCGACCTTTAATTCAGTGACGCTTTTTACCCCATCGTACGGTGCGAAAACGCCGTTCAAATAGTTGGTCAATCTCTCATTCATAACCTCAACACTCCTTATAATAAGTTTTCAAGCACGCGCTTCGCATATTCCCAGTTGCTTTTATTGCGGGCGTAAGTCGCCTTGCCCTTTTCGGTTATCCGAAAATATTTACGCCGTCCACCCTGAGACTCATCGCCCCAGTACCACTCAATATCACCGTCCACCTCAAGCCGCCGGACGCTGGAGTACATCGTGGCTTCCTTTAATTCATACTCGCCGCCCGAGCGTTCGGCAATCAGCTTGACGATCTCGTAACCGTAGCGGTCAGCTTCGGATAAGAGCCGTAAGATCATCGTATCGGTATGCCCGCGCAACAGGTCAGAAGTAATTTTGTTCTCACTCATATAGTCACCCCGTATTTGTATAGTACGACACACTACCATGACTGTCAAGGTAGTGTTTTTAATCAAATACTTTGATTGAAAACATGATATAAATTCATAGCGGTATCTAACTGATTCTTTAACCTAACGGATACGATAGCATTCAGCTGTTTTGCAAATAACAATCAACAACCTGCAAACAACAGCAACCTAGCCCATCTACCCTTTGGGGTACTGCCTTGCTTCACTTGACCTAGCAAGGGAGGCGGTCGTCTTATTTTTTCTTCCCCTATCATTTTCAGTACCATTCATAGATAATAATTATCATTATCACAAACTTGTGCACTTGCCTGAAAAGGTGGATGATTCATGAAGCATAACGAAGAATGCGAGCCTAGTCGCCAAATGGCACTCAGTGAGGTTCGCGCCTATATGATCTGTAACTTCGATCGTCCGTTAAACGTAACTACGTTCGCAGCGATGGCGAACTTGAGTCCGAGCTATTTTGGTGATTCGTTCAAGAAGGCTTACGGACAAAGTGTCATGGACTATGTAACGAGTCTGCGTATGAATCACGCCAAGCGATTGTTACGCGAGACGGACATGAGGCTGCGGGATATTGCGAAAACAATCGGGTATAGCGATGAATTTTACTTTAGCCGGAAGTTCAAGAAGGAAGTGGGTGTGTCCCCCTCCGCGTATGAAAGAGCTTGCGAGCGCAAAGTTGCCGTCTACTCCCCTTCCCTGCTGGGACATCTAGTAGTACTGGGGATTATACCAGTCGCTGCTCCTTTAGATGCGAAGTGGACCCCCTATTACTATCAGCAGTATCAGCAACAGATTACGGTTCATCTAAAAGCGGTCGAGACACCGTGGAACGATGACGATCAGGAAATCATGCTTCTGGCTGCCAGGCCGGATGTTGTCATTAGCCACATAGAGCTTCCCGAGACTACCAGACAACGCTTGTCCGCACATGGCATAGACGTCTTGCCCCTGCAGTCTTCTCGCTGGAGAGAGCAATTACGTGAAATTGCTAGCTACACGGGCAA
This sequence comes from Brevibacillus fortis, assembly GCF_003013395.1. Classification (GTDB taxonomy): domain Bacteria; phylum Bacillota; class Bacilli; order Brevibacillales; family Brevibacillaceae; genus Brevibacillus; species Brevibacillus fortis. The sequence continues at coordinate 674,822 of NZ_PXZM01000003.1, forward strand.
AGAAGCAGTATGTGATTCCTGGATGGCTTTTTATGAGGCGAAGGCTACTGCCGTTCGTGCAGACCTGCAGACCGAGCTCAAGCAAGATAAGTTTGCGATCATTCGACTTTATCGGGATGGCATCCATCTTTACAACAACAAGGGGATGAAGGAGCTTTTATGCGATGATTTGCAGCTTACTCTTGTGGAAGAGGAAACGTCACCTTGCAATCAGCCAATCACGCTCGAACAGCTTGCGAGCTTAGACCCGGAGCGAATCCTGTTGTTCGTTTGTCTGGATGAGTCAACACGCATAAGCTGGCTGACACTCCAGCATCATTCGCTTTGGAGAAGACTTCGCGCTGTTCAAAATGGGTACCTCTATCCCTTACCTTCTAATCCGTGGTACGAGTATTCACCAGTTTCCATGAACCGGATGCTGGATGAAATGCTGCTGATGGTAACGGGGAAAAGTCCAAATGCGATTCAAGGTGTTGTCCATGGAGCCCCTTTCTTGGGTGATTTATAATGTTTTTCAGTGAGAAACATTATCAACGAGAGGGGATTCTACTTATATGGATCGTAGAAACAAGCTCCGCATGACAAAGAAAGCGAACCTAGCGCTGATGCTGACCACGACGATGCTCGTTGCTGGACTTGCGGCAGGCTGCGGAAACCATGCAAGCAGTGAGGCAGTGACGCAGAAGGTCGATTCATCGGCGACTCAGAGTGCCGAAGCATCAGCAAAGAGCTCTGCCGACCAACCTGCCTACCCGCGGGTACTAAAGGACGAAATGGGTAACGAGGTGACATTACCATCCGCACCTGCCAAAATATTCGCTCCCAATCTGGAAGATACTTTGGTTGCACTTGGCGTTGCGCCTGTCGTGCAATGGTCAACTGGCTCAAGACCGAAAATGTACTTACAAGATAAGCTTAAAGATCTGCCGTCCATTACCTTCGCAGGTGGATTGCCTCCAGAGCCGGAAGCGGTTATGGCCCATGAACCGGATCTCATTCTGCTGCACAATGCCAATCATATGGAAAGCGGTGTGTACGATAAATATAAAATGATTGCTCCGACGTATGTGTTCAAGCAAGCAAATGCTGATCTTGACTCTTCCGTACGAATAGTTGGCGATATATTGGGCAAGTCGACGGAAGCTGAACAAGCTTTGCAGAAATATAAGGAGCATGTCGAATCAGCCAAAAAAGAGCTGGCCCCCCATATCCAAGGCAAAAAAGCAGCGATCATTCGCTTTAATGGCAGAGGGATGTTCTTCATCAAGTATGATTTCTTCAGTGGATACGTCCTTACCAATGAACTAGGCTTTTTGCCGAGTCAGGTTGTATCCGGCGGTGGGATTAATTTGTCACTAGAGAGCTTGCCTGATCTGGATGCGGACTACATTTTCCTCATCAATGACGCTGGTACAGGAGATGCATACGAGAAAGAATTGACAGAGAGTGCTGTTTGGAAAAGCATGGAGGCTGTGAAAAACGGTCGTACGTTTAGGGTAGAGGGAGATCACTGGTTAAGTGGCGGCCTGATCGCACATATGAAAGTCATTGACGATGTGAAAGGATTGATTGCAAAATGAGGATCATAGAGAAAAACGGCTATTCCCCTAGTAATTGTGTAGAGTGGACACTGCAATCAAGCCAAGGTCGTGACTATCGGATTATGATTGCGATTCCTGAAGCTGAGGCTCCTCCTGAAGGATATGCTGTTATCTATGCAGTGGATGGCGATGCGATGTTCGGAACGATTGCCGAGACGGTGAAGGTGCAAACGCGCAAGCCAAAGGGCTTCAACCCAGCCATTGTTGTAGGAATCGGCTATCCATCACGACTGCCATTTGACATGGACCGCCGTTGTTACGATCTGACCATGCCGGTGGATGCTGCTACACTTCCTGAGCGACCAAATGGGCAGCCTTGGCCAGAGCATGGCGGAGTTGATTTGTTCCTCGATTTCCTTGAACAGCAGTTGATGCCAGCTATTTCTTCCGAATGGCAAATAAATCCAAACAAACAGGCGATTTTTGGGCACTCCTTGGGTGGTCATTTCACACTGTATACGATGTTCTCGCGTCCGAAGCTTTTCTCACACGTCGTATCTGGCAGCCCTTCCGTCTGGTGGGGTAATGACGAGGTATTGAGGGAGCAGGAACGCTTCATCTCCCAATGGAAAGGGGACCATGAAGTCAAGCTCCTTGTCATTGTTGGTGGTGATGAGCTCTCCTTCATGGTCGAGGGTGCTCAACGGGTCGTCGAGCGCATGGAACCACTCGCTACCAAAGGTGTTCAAGTGAGCTACATCCAATTCGAAGATGAGGGCCACGTAAGCGTGCTGCCTTCCGCTATTAATAGACTTGTGCGGTTCGTGCTTACGGAATAACCCTCTGAAACTACTTTCAGAACGTGAAGGACAGACAAATGATACGATATATACGTTTATTGCTTCATTTCGGCTATCAAGAAGCCATGTCTTGCTTGTTTCCGGTCTTTATTTTTGGATCGCTTGCCTTGTCCAAGTTCGTCACCATTCCCGGTTTGCCGAGGTATGACCTCCTGCTTTTGCTCTGCCTACTCTTCCAGATCTTCATGGTGAAAAGCGGCTTGGAGTCTCGGGACGAATTGAAGGTCATCACGGTCTTTCACGTCATCGGACTGTGCCTGGAAATATTCAAGGTGCATATGGGATCTTGGAGCTATCCGGAGGATGCGTACAGCAAGGTGCTTGGCGTTCCTCTTTACAGTGGGTTCATGTACGCCAGTGTCGCGAGCTACTTATGTCAAGCATGGCGGAGATTACATGTCACTATCGAGGGTTGGCCGCATCCGATGATCGCTACGATCTTGGGCGCGATGATCTACCTCAACTTTTTCACCCACCATTATATTTGGGATCTACGCTGGGTCCTGATGGCGGCTATCTTCATCGTCTTTTGGAAAACTCGTGTTTATTTTCGCGTTGCCAACGAGACGCTGTTCATGCCGATTCCCCTCGGCTACTTTTTGATTGGTTTTTTCATTTGGATTGCGGAAAATATAGCGACGTTCCTCGGCGCCTGGAATTATCCGAATCAAAGGGCAGGCTGGGAGCTCGTGCATCTCAGTAAAATCAGCTCGTGGTTTTTACTTGTCATCGTGAGCTTTATTATCGTGGCGGAATTGAAGCACGTAAAATCCAGAAGATCCCAATCCCATGATAGCAAGAAACACATGTAAAAAGCCTAGCCACTCTTCGCACGAAACAGCAAAGGGTGGCTAGGCTTTCTCTTTTTATTTGATAACGCTGCTCCATACATTTTCGATCATTTGGCGGTTGGCAATGACGCCTGTGTAAAGCCAACTGGAATCCTTGGCAAACGAATACGCATTTCCATTCTTCACAGCAGGGATATTCGCCCATACTGGATCCTTTTGCAGTTGTTCCACAGCAGTCGGATTACTATTTACGATAAACAAGTACTCGGCATCGAGTTCAGCCAATTTCTCCATGGAAATCGCGTTCCAGTTTGCTTCTCCTGACTTGGAGATTTCCTGTACGATGGCAGGAACCTTAAACCCAAGGTCCTTGTAAAGCACATCGCCGCTAGACAAGTCCTGACGTGCTACATACACATTTTTCCCAGTCATCCACAGTGCTGCCGCTGATTTTTCTCCGATCGCTTGCTGCAACTTTTGTTTGGACTCGGCTGCAAATGTCTCATAATCCGCCAGCACTTTCTTCGCTTCTTCCCCCTTGTTGAGGACATCCCCTACTGTCAGGAGCTCTTTGCGCCAATCGGTGTTCTTTTCTTTTCCAATGGTATAGGTTGGCGCGATTTTTTCGTACTGACTATACTTGTCGCCTTGGATCAAGGTCGCGCTGTCCAAAATAATCAGGTCAGGATTGTGGCTCATGACTACTTCCGGTGGCAGATCGTAAGGAATTGCTGGAATACCCGCTAGCTCCTTTTGCAGGTAGCCTTGTACCTCGCTGTTCCCTACTGACCATTGTGCTACTGGCTTCACTCCCAAAGCTACTAAATGATCCTCCAAATAAGAAGCGATCACGCGCTGCGGTTGAGCTGGCACCTTTACCTCATTTCCCATCGCATCCTTCAGTACCCGTGTCGCATCGGCAGCTGGGGTCGTCGTTTGGCTATCACCCGTTTGCGTCTCAGGAGTCGCAGCGTTCGGCGAACCAGAGCATGCGCTCACGATGAGCACTAAGCTTGCTAATACCATACTTGCTATTGAATGTTTTGCTATTTTTTTCATTCGGTTGTTCCTCCATCTGCACTATGTATCAAGCCACTTTCTCCAGCTTGACCACACTCTCGTTGAGAATAATTATCAAAATCATAATGGGTATTATAGCGGATTATGCTAGGATGCTCAACTTTTTGTTGATGGAAATGAAAAAAGACCTCCTGCCTATGAACTGTTACCCAAGAAATAGACAGTATTTGAAATAAGCCTGTTGAAAATTTAAGCAGCGATGAGGTGACTCCTGAATTCATCTGGGGTCATCTTTTTTAATGT
>NZ_PXZM01000030.1 GCF_003013395.1 Brevibacillus fortis
CAGAAGCGGACAACTAAAATTACGGGAACAAGCCCAGCTATAAAAAAATAAATGCCCATCCGTCACCTCATTTCATGGTGGCGGGTGGGAAAAGAATCAAAATAATGATAAACTTTAAAATAACTATAAAATTTGGAGGTTTTATCCATGCCATTCGACATTCAGCTTCTTGCACCTATCATTGCTATTCAATTGATACTGGCAGTTATTGCTTTAATTGATTTGGCTCGACGCGAAGCGTACCGAGTTGCAGGTGGGAAAAAATGGCCGTGGGCTCTCGGCATTATCTTTATAAATACCTTAGGTCCGATCGTGTATTTCTTTGTAGGCAGAAAAGACTAGCTCAAGAGAACCGAGGAAAGGGTTGACATTCTTTGCGAGTAATTGAATGTGAAGGCCTCACAAAGGAATATAAAGACCATAAAGCGTTAAAGAACGTTACCTTTTCCGTCGATGGCATCGGTTGTGTCGGTTTTCTTGGGGGGAATGGTGCCGGGAAAACGACAACCATCCGCATCTTAACCGGATTGGCTGCACCGACCGGAGGAAAAGTGAGAGTAGTAGGCTACGACGTAGTGACCGACCGCAATAAAGTCACAAGTGAAGTAGGGTATTGCCCACAAATTCCAGCCTTTTACAACTACATGACAGCGACAGAGTGGATGCATTGGGTGGGTAAACTTTATGGATTGGACAAGCACACAATTGCGCAGCGGACAGATGAACTCTTGGAGTTATGCGGAATCAATGAGGCGAGGAACCGCCCAATAAGCGGTTACAGCGGAGGGATGAAACAGCGTCTGGGGATTGCCCAGGCGCTCATCCACAACCCCAAGCTACTCGTCTTGGACGAGCCAGTTTCCGCGCTCGACCCTATGGGCAGATATGACGTCTTACTGCTAATAGAAAAGTTGAAGCAACATATGACTGTCTTCATGTCGACCCATATTTTGGATGACATCGAAAGAATCGCCGACCATATCGTCATTATCAAGGACGGTACGGTGGTGCTGTCGTCCAGTTTGGAACAGCTGCGAGCAAACCATGTGGAGCCACTGATTGAGTTCAAGCTTGATCAACAGGACATAGATTTAACCGATGTATTGAATGGGCTAACCTGGATTAGGGAATGGAACCTAGACGGCGGTATTTACAAAGTTCTTACCAATGACATGGAAAAAGCCAAGGCACTTCTGCCTCACATTCTTCTGGAAACTGGCGGGACACTGGCGTATTATCACTTGTCCGTATCGACCCTCGAAGATATTTTCCTAAAGGTTGTGAATAACTGATGACTTCCCACCCAATGATCAGAAAAGAATTTAATGAATTGGTCAAAACCTACAAGATTCTCATTATCCCGATTGTGTTTATTGCTTTAATGATTACACAGCCGATTACGATGAAAATGCTCCCAGATATTTTGGCCAATTCCACTGGACTGCCGGAAGGGGCAGTCATCAAAATTCCAACCCCGTCTGCTCCGGAAGTACTCTCGACGGCGATTAGCAAATTTAGCTCACTCGGCACGTTTGTGCTAATCCTTATCGTCATGGGATCAATTGCAGGAGAGAAAGCCTCTGGGGTAGCATCCATGGTATTCGTTAAGCCCATCAGTCGAGCCAAATACTATCTCGCCAAAGCCATTACCTACTACACTTTGACAATGGCAAGCATGTTGATCGGGATGGCGATAACCGCCTACTATACTGAGATCCTTTTCGGAAAACTAGATTGGACCCATGTATGGATAGGTACGTTGATGTACATACCGAATCTATTTCTTGTCGTCACAACAACTCTTTGCGCCTCTAGCTTTTTTAGCAATGCTGTTGGTGCTGGTGGGGCCTCGCTGGTATTCAATATCCTGATCTTCACAGTTCCACAATTTCTCGGTAAATTTTTGGATATGGTATCTCCAGGTGGATTGTCAAATGCGGCGATGATGATGATTCAAGAAAACTCAACTCTGGCTCAAGCGGTCATCACAGGTTTACCGGGCCTCGCAGGTGTCTTTACACTCAACATCGTGTTTTTCTTTATGGGCTGGTACTTTTTAGAACGATCAGAAATCTAAAGAGGAGGCGTAGAAATGGAACATTTTTGGCTGATCTGGTTGGTTAGTGTACTGTGCGCTCTATGCGCTATACCGATCCAATCCAACACGATTCGCCAACATGTACAGCTGCAAGCCGCCTTCGCTCCTAATAACAAAGTCCCGCCTATTTCCGTCTTGGTTGCGATTATGATCATTCAGAGTTGTGTATTTCTGGCTCTGGCGACTGCTATAGGCTTATGGCTCATGCCTTCCACAGGTCTTCGACTCTGGATTCTCGATCACTGGGTGTCCGGAGCGGAGCTGCCTTTTTCCATCTGGTCGTTTTGGGCCGTATCTATTGGTTCAGGTATCGCGGTAGGCCTCTTGGTAAAATGGATGGACCGTTATTTCTTTCAACGACACATGACCACAATAATGGGTAAAGAACCGATTTCATCACGGTTCTTCGGCTTTCTCTCGTCTTTTTACGGAGGGGTTTGCGAAGAAGTGCTCATGCGTCTAGGGGTTATGACTGTTGTCGTATTTTTGGAACAGAAGATTGGATTGATGGGAATTTCCTATTGGCTGGGCATTTGTGTCGCCGCCATTGTTTTCGCTGTATCCCATCTCCCAACCAATTACATGACGTACGGAAAAGGCAACGTGGTCACTGTATGGACGTTGTTGCTAAACGGCATCTTGGGTATCTTGTTTGGCTTCCTATATTGGCGATACGGTTTAGAAGCTGCGATCATTAGTCATTTTAGCGCTGACATTGTGCTACATGTGATCTTGAAAAATAAAACAGTAGAAAGTAGGCGAAGTAAATGATAGTCGTAACAACAGAAAATATTCCAGGATATCGTGTCGTTGAAGTAAAAGGAACAACATTCGGCTTAATCGTTCGAGCACGCGGAATTGGGGGAGACATCATGGCAGGTCTTCGTTCAGTAGTTGGCGGAGAAATCAAGGAATACACGGTGCTCCTGGAGGACGCGCGCAAACAGGCGCTTGACCGCATGATTAAAAACGCAACTGCCATGGGAGCTAACGCTGTGGTAATGTGTCGTTACGACTCTGGAAATATAGGAAATATGGGTGAAGTTGTCGCATACGGTACAGCAGTAGTCGTTGAAAAGGTGTAATGAATGATTTATGTTCTTTATTACATCTTGTTTCAGATCTTGCTTTTCATCACCTTGCTAATCATTTCTAAATTCAAGGACAAGCGACTGCACGAAGACCACGGAGAAATCGTCCCGCCCGGATTTGAGTCGACAAATGAAGTGACAATCGATCCGGTAACTCAGGAAAAGCGTCGTGTATACTTCAATCCGAAGACCGGGGATCGCTATTACAAAGTTGAAAAATAAGCGATGAGGAGGATTGTCCAACTCGTGGGGCAGAACAGCAGCCGCATACAGAGGACGAGCTGATCTTAGCCATACCCTTTGCATACAAAAAAAGTGTCCCTACTGCACATGGCAGAGGGACACTTTTCATTTTACTTACAGGACAAAGCTGACAACGACACCAGACAAAAGACTAACCAGCGTGGCACCGAACAACAGCTTCAACCCAAAGCGAGCGACCACATTGGATTGTTTCTCATTCAGCCCTTTCACCGCACCAGCGATAATGCCGATGGAGGAGAAATTCGCGAACGAAACGAGGAAGACAGAGAGAATTCCTACTGTACGTGGGCTCAGTTCGGATACGACCTTGCCCAGCTCGATCATGGCCACGAATTCGTTTGTAACGAGCTTCGTCGCCATGATACTACCAGCCGTCATCGCTTCCGCAAAAGGAATGCCCATCAGGATGGCAAAAGGAGCGAAGACGAAGCCGAGTATTTCTTGGAACGTCCAGCCGAAAATCATGCCGAACAAGCTATTCACAGCTGCGATTAAGGCAACAAAACCGAGCAGCATTGCGCCTACGACTACCGCTACCTTGAAGCCGTCCATGATGTACTCGACGAGCATTTCGAAAAAGGATTGCTTCTCATTGCTTTGAATCTCAAGCAAATCGTCTTCTTCCTCCACCGTATAAGGGTTGATGATAGAAGCGATAATGAAGCCACCAAACAGATTCAGGAACAGTGCAGTGACGACGTATTTCGGCTCAATCATTGTCATGTACGCACCGACAATCGACATCGAAACAGTCGACATGGCTGACGCGCACAACGTATACAGACGGTGCTCCGGCAAGGAACCAAGCTGTTTTTTCACAGTGATGAAGACTTCATTTTGACCGACAATAGCGGAAGCGACAGCGTTGTAAGACTCCAGTCTACCCATGCCGTTAATTTTGCTCAGAACAAAGCCAATTGCCTTCATGATAATCGGCAAAATCTTGAAGTGTCGCAAAATACCGATCAGGACGGAAATAAAAACGATTGGGAGCAATACACTAAGGAAAAAGGACATTTGTCCGTCGTTTACCAGATTGCCAAATACGAAATTGATTCCTTCCGCAGCAAAGGCGAGAAGCTTTTCAAACGATTTGGAAATGGCTGAAACGAATATAAACCCAAACTTGGTATGCAGAAGAAGAAAGGCAAGCAAAAATTGCAGAGCAATCATGACGATGATCGGCTTGTATTTAACCTTTTTACGTCCATTGCTTCCTAACAATGCTAACCCGATCACGATGAGTAAGCCAGCGATGGGAATGATGAAATTCATTACAACCTCCAAGAAATTAAATATTGCTAAACTTAAAAGGCAAAAAAACGCACTTCCCGACAAGAGAAGTGAAAGCGGTTTATATTCTATCATCTCGATAATATGATTGCAATTTATATGTATGTTCAGAATTGTTATCCATTACGTTTGGAACGCTGAAATCGGGCGTACTAGCATAAGCCCACCACCATACGGTTTATGGAGGAGGTGAAATCCTTGGATGAGTTGCAGAGGCTCAAGCAGTTTATTACTTCAGCAGAGCATGTCTGGACTCAGATCGCGAATTCGCCGAGAGGAAAGCCTGTTTATACCGTAAACGGTGTGGATTACACGCCATTGCCCGAAAAATACAACACCAAACGAAAAATCTCCCGTATTTTCCGCCGCTATTGGGGGAAGCAACTGACGGAAGTGATGATTCGGAATCTCCATTTGCGGATGCTGAAAGGAAAGCTCTGTGTTCCTTATCGTGACATCCCACTTTTTCCTGCAACGGTGCTGTCGTTGCAGATAAAAGTGAATCTGCCGGATCATCGGACCGTGGCTGCGATACTGAGCGGGGGAGGGAATAAAACACGTGTGGACTACCGTATGATCCGAGTCGGCGCAACCAAAACGTTCACGATTATGAAACGCTCAGGCGAGCAGTTTGATCTGAGATATCAACCTCATGCTACCATTCCCCTCAACCCAAAGTCACAACCCGCACCTAGACCCAAGCAACGGGGAAAATCCAAAAAGTAACGAAAAGCTCCTCTAATCCCCTGTAATCAAAAGGGGCGAGGAGCTTTTGTTTTCGTTAGGCACGGATAGAAACACGGTACTCCCGCAGCCAATAATCCAGCTGGCCGAGATAGGCAAACAACTGGGGTGTACTCATGAGCTGACCGAAAAACGGGATGCTCGAAGCCTGTGCATCTGACTCGGCAATTTTTCGAATGGTTGGTACGTCTACCAGTTGAAGCAGCGGAGAGGAAGAGTCGTCTATAATATCCAGCAGCCAAGAGCGAACGGCTTTTGTATAGGCTGGATTGTGTGTTTTCGGGTACGGGCTTTTCTTGCGATACAGGACCTCGTCCGGCAAGATTCCTTCCATAGCTTTTCGCAAAATTCCTTTTTCTCGATTCCCATGCGTTTTCATATCCCATGGGATGTTCCAGACGTATTCCACGATGCGGTGGTCACAGAACGGGACGCGCGCTTCCAGACTGGCCGCCATACTCATTCGGTCTTTGCGATCCAACAGTGTGTTCATGAACCACGTCATATTCAAATAAAACATTTCCCGTCGGCGAGCTTCAATCGGATCTTCGCCTGGAAGATGTGGGACTTCATCGAGAGATTCTTCATATCGCATGGCGACGTATTCCTCGGGTTTGACCCAATCACGAAGATCAGGTGATAGCCAGGAGGCACGTTCTTTCGTCGCTCTCGACCAAGGGAACGTTCCGGCATTCAACAGGTCTTCACGATGAAACCACGGATACCCGCCAAATACTTCATCTGCGCATTCTCCAGAGAGGACCACGGTCGTCTCTTTTTTTATTTCGCGGCAAAACAGGTAAAGGGATGCATCCACATCAGCCATCCCCGGCAGGTCGCGGGCGAGTGTTGCTATTTTCAGGGATTCAATTAAATCGTCTGTATCGAATTCGATCGTGTGATGCTGGGTTCCGAGAAACTTTGTAACGAGCTGAACATAAGGTTCATCCTCATTCGGTTGAAAAGCACTCGCCTTGAAATGCTTTCTGTTGTCGACATAATCGATGGAGTAGCTGTGCAGGGTTCCACGGCCTGTTTTTTGAAAATGATCTGCCGCGACGGCTGTTATTATGCTCGAGTCTAACCCGCCTGACAAGAGCGTCGAAACGGGTACATCCGCAACCAATTGGCGTTCAATGGAATCCGTGACTAACTCCCTGACACGCTCAGCAGTTGTCTTTAGGTCATCCGTATGTGGACGGCTTTCGAGCTGCCAGTAGCGTATTTGCTTGACGCTATCACGCGTCACCAACATATAGGAGCCAGGTCGCACCTCGTGTACGTTGTGAAAAACACCATGACCAGGTGTGCGAGCGGGACTGATTCCGAAAACCTCCGCCAAGCCTTCACGAGAGAGCTCTGGTTTGACTTCAGGGTGAGCGAGCAAGGCTTTTAGCTCGGAGGCGAGCAGAAATGAACGGCCTCTTTGCGCATAAAATAATGGCTTAACCCCCATACGGTCACGGCCGACAAACAATCTTTGTTCGCGTTCGTCCCAGATCGCAAAAGCAAAGATACCGTTCAGCTTTGACAGACAATCTGGGCCCCACTCCAAATACGTGTGCAAAAGCACCTCCGTATCCGAGTGAGATTGAAAGGTATGTCCGCAAGCAAGCAGTTCTGCTCGCAAATCCTCGGTATTATACAATTCACCATTGTAAATCATGGTGCAGGCATGTTCGTTTTTGAGAGCCGACATAGGCTGCTGTCCGCCAGCAGGGTCTACGACCACAAGGCGACGATGACCGAGTGCCGCACGCGGAGTCAGCCAAAAGCCTTCTGCATCAGGGCCTCGATCCTTGAGGCATTGGGTCATTTTTTGCAGCACATCACGTTCACCAGATAAGTCCTTTTCCCAATCAATCCAGCCTACAATTCCACACATTGTATGATCACCCTTCTCCTGAAGCATTGCACACACAGCGTATGCAATCAGCCTAGCGAGGTTGTCTGTCCAGCAGGGAATTGAGAGTAATATGCGGAATTTATAGAAGATTTAAACTAAGGGAGGCTGCGGTGGACAATCTCACGTTATTGCTCATCGAAAGGATGGGCATTCTTTTGACGCTGGCATTTATTTTGACAAGGACACCGTTGTTTCGCCAGCTTTTAGATCGCGAATTGCACGTAGGGACGTCATTCGCATTTTCCGTCATGTTCGGGTTGTTTGGGATTGCAGGTACATATGCAGGAGTGGTCGTGCAAGGGGAGAGCTATCTCCCTGCTTTTTGGATTTTTCGTTTGTCGTATGACGAAATAATCGCCAATTCTACTTTGGTAGGGGTCGTTATTGGAGGTTTGCTCGGAGGGCCTCTCGTTGGCCTGGGGGCAGGTGTCATTGCTGGTCTTCATGTCTTCCAATTGGGGGGATTCGCCGCAGCATCGATGGGCTTGTCGGTCCCGATCACGGGATTGTTGGCGGGATACGTAGCGCGTTTTTTCTCGCAGGAGCGGGTTATTTCTCCGTCCAAAGCCATGTTTATCGGCATGTTCGCGCCCATTATTCAGATGTCACTTTTATTGATCCTGTCAGCTCCGCCCGAGTTGGCGCGAACCATGGTCAACGTGATCGGGATTCCGATGGTACTGACGAACAGTGTTTCGATTGCGATCTTTACGACGATGATACGGGTTGCCTTGCAAGAGGCAGAACGTTCGGCTGCCATTGAGGCGGAGCGTTCCTTTACGATAGCGGAAAGAATATTGCCACACCTAAAAAGGGGGCTCACACCGCAGACGGCTCAGTCAGCAGCCCTCGTCTTACAAAAAGAAACGAAGGCAGCAGCCGTTGCAGTAACAGATCGAGAACGGCTTCTTGCGCATGTAGGAGTGGGGGCAGATCATCATCATCCGGGAGAAGCGCTCAGTAGTGAGCTCGATAAGCGGGCCCTGTATGGCGGTGGAATCGACAAGGGATTGACGCGAGAGAGCGTAGGCTGCAAGCGAAAAAATTGTAACCTGCATGCAGCGATTCTCGTGCCGATTAAAGAGGGGGACAGCGTCGTCGGTCTGATCAAACTCTATTATCGGAGGCCGCAACAAATAGGAAAAGTCCAGGAAGCCCTAGCGAAAGGGCTTGGCAACCTGATCTCCAATCAATTGACACTATCTCTCACGGAGCAAATGAAAGGTTTAATGAAGGACGCTGAGTTGCGGATGTTGCAGGCGCAGATTCATCCTCACTTTTTGTTCAACACGCTAAATTCAATTGTGACCTTGATACGAATCGATCCGCAGTTAGCCCGACATATGACCATTCAGCTTGGCGTGTTCATGCGATTCAACCTAAAACTCACGGCGAGTCCGCTTGTCACCGTGAGACAGGAGTTGGATCACCTGCATGCTTATTTGGAAATTATCAAAATCAGATTTTCCGAGCAATTCGCCGTTCGCACGATCATTGATGCGGGGGTAGAGGAAGTCCTTATTCCTCCTGGTACGTTGCAGCCGTTATTTGAGAATTGCATTCAGCATGGTGTTCGCGACATCACGAACGGCGGTGAGATCATCCTCCATGTGAAACGGCAGGATGTGCACGTTGCTTTTCAAATCGAAGATAATGGCGAAGGCTTTCCTGACAACTTGCTGCCAGTTCTGGGAAAGGTGCCATTGGAGAGTAAGGAGGGTAACGGAATTGGCATCCATAATGTCAACCAACGTCTGATCAGCTTGTGCGGACAGGATGCCCAACTTCATTTTGCCAATAAACGAGAAGGTGGCAGTACGATTACCTTTACCATTCCGATTACAAAAGAGGTGAGTGCCTGATGCCAATACGCGTCATGATTGCAGAAGACGAGCGACTAGCACGCGAAGAGCTGAGCTATTTACTGCTACAAGAAGGAGACGTAGAACTGCTGCCGTATGCCACCAACGGGCGAGAGCTGTTGGAAATGGTCGATGTGCACGAACCGGATGTCGTCTTCCTGGATATGAAAATGCCTGAGCTGGAAGGGGCGCAGGCAGCAAGAATGCTCGCATCACGCAAGCAGCATCCCCTCATCGTTTTTTGTACCGCGTATGAGGAATTTGCCATCGATGCGTTTAAGCTGTACGCCGTCGATTATTTGCTGAAGCCTACGGAGCCCAAGCGGCTGGTAGAAACGATGCAACGGATACGAGAGCGTCTGGTCAAGCCCAAAGTAGAGCCTGTCCAGACAAAACGAACCAAGCTGTTGGTAGAAGACAATAGCAGATTAGTGGTGATTGATCCAGCGACCATTGTCTATGCGGTACGAGAAGAGCGATATGTGCAAATCGTCACCCAAACGGCTACCTACTCGACGCGGATGACCCTGACACAACTGGCGGAAAAGCTTTTTGCATACGACTTTTTCCGTACCCATAAAAGCTATCTGGTTAATCTTCAATACGTAAGCGAGCTCGAACCTTGGTTCAACGGTGCCTACAATTTGATTTTGAAGGGAGACGGAAGACCGCACATTCCCGTATCTCGGACCTCCGCTAAGGATTTACTCAAACGTCTTGAGGAGTAAGCTTGGTGATCAATCGTTTGCAGATCGTGGTGAAAAATCTGCCACTGACACACTCTCCCCGACATCTTACGCAGAAAAATACACGGATAGAAAAGGATTCTCTACAATGTAGGAAGCGCTTACATTTCTGTTGATGAGGGGGAGGTTCCCATGGGCAAATCCGCTTCGGCAAAAAAAGCCGAGGATCAGAAGAAGAATACTGTTGATTATGCAGCAGTGATTCAGTCAGCCACTTTCAAAGAGCTCTTGAGAAGAAAAAAAGCGTTTATTTTGCCATCTTCTATTTTTTTCTTCGTATTTTACTTTACCCTTCCGATTTTAACCTCCTACTTCACCGTACTGAATCAACCAGCGTTTGGAGCCATTTCGTGGGCGTGGGTATTCGCCTTTGCTCAGTTCGTCATGACGTGGGGTCTCTGTATCCTGTACACCAAGCGGGCAGAACAGTTTGATCAACTTGTTGAGAAAATCAAACAAGAGGCAGGTGGAAGGAGCTAATGAACGTAACTGCATTTTTACTCTTTCTCGGCATTGTATTGTTAACACTTGTCATTACCTTCTACGCTTCCAAAAAGACGAACACGACCAGTGAGTTTTATACCGCTGGAGGAGGCTTGACGGGTTGGCAAAACGGCCTCGCGATTGCGGGAGATTACATGTCGGCTGCTTCCTTCCTTGGAATTGCTGGGATGATAGCGCTGAGTGGGTTTGATGGCTTCTTCTACAGTATCGGCTTTCTTGTCGCGTATCTCGTTGTGCTTTACTTGGTAGCAGAACCTTTGCGTAATTTAGGAAAATACACGATGGCTGATATGATAGCCGCACGTTTTGACAATAAAAAAGTTCGTGGTGTCGCCGCTCTCAATTCGATTGCCATCTCGATTTTTTACATGATCGCGCAATTGGTCGGAGCAGGGGCCTTGATCAAGCTGCTTTTGGGTCTGGATTATACGACTTCTGTCTTGATCGTAGGCGCATTGATGACGATCTACGTCGTTTTCGGCGGAATGACGGCAACCTCGTGGGTGCAGATTGTGAAAGCGGTCTTGCTGATGGTCGGTACATTCATCATCTCGATGATGGTTTTTGCCAAATTCGATTTTAATCTCTTGAAAATGTTCGAGCAAATGAAGACGGTGACACCATTGGGAGAGCAGTTCCTCAATCCTGGCAACAAGTTTAAAGTGGGGCTCGATACCATTTCGCTGAATCTCGCGCTTGTCCTCGGAACTGCTGGATTGCCGCATATTTTGATTCGCTTCTTCACCGTCAAAGATGCAACGACTGCTCGCAAATCGGTTGTGTACGCGACGTGGATCATTGGTGCCTTCTATGTCATGACGATCTTTCTCGGCTTCGGGGCGGCAGCGTTTGTAGGAGCGGGGAAAATGGACCCTGCGGGCAACATGGGAGCTCCACTATTAGCGCAAGCACTAGGTGGTAACTTCCTGTTCGCCTTTGTATCTGCGGTTGCCTTCGCTACCATTCTCGCGGTAGTGGCTGGGCTGGTGCTGACTGCTGCTTCTGCTTTCGCGCACGACTTTTACGGACACGTATTACGACAAGGAAAAGCAACAGAAAAAGAGCAAATGAAAATGGCTAAATGGGCGTCTGTCGGTGTCTCGATTGTCTCCATCTTGCTCGCCTTGTTTGCGCAAAATCTGAACGTAGCCTTCCTTGTTGCGCTGGCTTTTGCAGTAGCGGCGAGTGCAAATCTTCCTGTGATTTTGTTCACGATCTTCTGGAAAAGGTTCAATACGGCAGGAGCAATCAGCGGGATGCTCGTCGGTTTGTTCAGCTCTCTCATTCTAGTTGCGTTGAGTCCGAACGTTTGGAATCCTGTAGCTGGAAAAGCCATTTTGGTCGGCGAAGCGCTGTTTCCGTTGCCGAATCCGGGCATTGTCTCGATCCCGTTAGGTTTTTTGGCAGCATGGATCGGAACCATGTTGTCCAGCTCCCGTGACGATAAGAAGTACGATGAAATTTTGGTGAAAGCGAATACAGGAATGAAAGATTCAGCGTAGAAACAGTAAACGTAGGAAGCTCATGCCACGAAGAGAAGGCTAGGGTTAACCCCTGGTCTTTTTTCATTTTTACAAGATGGGAGAAGTATTGTCCATGACGACGATCATCTTTTTCCTTGCTGTCATTATCGGAACGATGGCCATCACTTATTCGGCTGCCAAACAGACAGGAACGACGAAAGACTTCTATGCAGCAGGAAATCGCTTGAATGGATTACAAAATGGCATTGCCATTGCAGGCGATTACATGAGTGCTGCCTCGTTTTTGGGGATTGCGGGAACCATTGCAATGTACGGCTTTGACGGGTTCGTGTATGCGATAGGATTTTTTGTCTCTTATCTGATTATTTTGTTTTTAGTTGCGGAGCCGTTGCATAATTTGGGGCGCTATACGTTGGCAGACGCGATTGCCGTCCGATTTGACAGCCTTTGGCTACGTGGCGTTGTAGCCTGTACGACACTATTAATTACGATTTTTTACATGCTGGCGCAATTAGTTGGGGCAGGTGCCCTCATTCATTATTTATTGGGAGTCCGTTACGATACGGCTGTCCTGATTGTCGGGAGCCTGATGACATTTTACGTCGTGTTCGGCGGGATGGTGGCGACCTCCTGGGTTCAGATTATTAAAGCGATATTGCTCCTAACAGGGACGTTGATCCTCAGTCTGATCGTTTTTGCCCGTTTTGATTGGAGCTTATCCGAAATGTTTTCACATGTGAGTACGATTACACCTCTTCAGGAACAGTTCTTACAGCCGGGAAATCAACTTCATGATCCGCTGGAAACGATCTCACTGCATTTGGCTTTGATTCTCGGTACCGCCGGGCTCCCACATATTATCTCCCGGTTATTCACAGTCAAGGACGCCAAGACGACTCGAAATTCGATATACACCGCTACCTGGGTCATCGGCGCCTTTTATTTGATGACGATCTTCCTCGGATTTGGGGCGAGCACGTTTGTAGGCTACGAGGCGTTGAAGAATGTGGGATTCGGGGGTAATCTGACGGTCACGCTCTTGGCAGATGCTCTCGGCGGAGAGTTTTTGATGGCGTATATTGCTGCTGTGGCCTTTGCGACGATATTGGCAGTAGTGACAGGACTCGTGCTCTCCGCCTCTTCTGCGTTCGCGCATGATGTTTACAGTCATCTGATCAGACGAGGGTTGGCTTCGGAAAAAGAACAGGTCACCATGGCAAAGCTTTCGTCAGTAGCGGTGGGCGTGATCTCCATTTGGCTGGCTATCGGTGCAGAAAAAATGAACGTGGCGATTCTCGTTGCGCTGACGTTTGCGGTAGCAGCCTCATCCAATTTGCCACTTCTGTTGTTTACGTTGTATTGGAAGCGGTTTACCGTACGCGGAGCGATTTGTGGAGTCCTGACAGGTTTAACTGCATCAGTGGTACTGGTCATTTTGGGGCCGACTGTTATGAGTCCACTGACCGGACTTATTCGTGCGGAGCCACTATTTCCACTGACGAATCCTGGATTGGTCTCCATACCACTCGGCTTTTTAGGGGCTGTGCTCGGAACACTGCTGGATCGACCTGATCCTGATGCCGAGATGAAGTATCAACGCGTACTGTTTCAGGCGTTGACGGGAATTCGAGTTCCACCTGGCAAGAAAACGGAACAAGAATCTGCATAAAGCCCCTTCACCTGCCCCACTCTAAGAGGAGAAGGAGGAGGGGGCAATTGGGTACGACCAAAGAGACTGACGCTTTATCACATGACCAGCCGGATGTCTATGAGCGTGCAAGGCTGGCACTGGATGATCTGATTGGAGAGCTATGTGAGGCACTGGAAGAGGAAGATACCGAATCCTATAAGCGAAAAGGCTATGAGATGATCGGGAGCTACTTTCGAGAGCCGACCAATACCGGGGAATTAATGTTGATCTATGCAGCGGTACTTGCCGATATCCTCTATAAGCTGGAGTTGACGCAGCAAGGGGAGAATGTGGCCATGGTTCGCGATCAGTACAGTATGATGAAAAAAGACGATTGAGTGGCGGCCCTTTTGAGGGTCGTTTTTTGATTGGCACGATCGAGCCCTGCATGTTTCATTAGGCAACCATTCATACTACGAGTAAACGACATCAAAATGGGTGATAGGAATGGAAAAGGTCGGGCTCGTTTTGCAGGGAGGGGGTAGCCGTGGAATTTATACCGCTGGCGTTTTAGATTACTTCATGGAGCAGGAGCTATACATTCCGTATGTGATTGCCGTGTCAGCAGGTGCGTGTAATGGGGCGGCATACTTGGCGAGGCAGCGCGGATTGGGCAAGATTTATCATACGAAATACATCCGGGACCCCCGATACTTTCACTGTAAAAATTTGATCACGAAGCGCTCGCTGTTTGGCATGGATTTTATTTTCAATGAGATGCCTTACAAGCTGGAACCGTTCGCCATTGATCGGTTTCGTGAAGCGAAGGAACAGTTTCTCGTCGTCACAACGGATTGCGTGACAGGGGAAGCCGTTTACTTTACGAAAGACGACTGTGCGGATATTTTCCAAGTGATTCGGGCTTCATGCAGTCTTCCGTTTTTATCCCCCAAGGTTACGATTAATGGGCGCAAGCTATGGGACGGGGGCATCGTGCATCCGATACCCTTCCTAAAGTCCATGCTTGATGGCAATCAAAAACATATTATTGTGCTTACGTCTTCTTGTCCGACAGGGGACTGGATGCGCAAGCTTTCGTGTGTCGAGCGTCTTTTTTCGAGAAGTACGCGCTTGTGCCAAGCATTCATTCGTCATTTTCGTATCTATTACGAGGCTATCGAGCAGGTCAAAGAGATGCAGAAGGATGGGAGGGCGTTTGTCATCGCACCTTCAGATGGTATCTTTATACGAGGTTTTGAACGTCAAGAGGAAAAGCTGGAGCATTATTACAGACAAGGCTACTACGATGCACGTACCCAATTTTCTGGGCTTAGTGCTTGGCTTGGTCTCGGCAGGAACGAGTGAAAAATGGAGAGGCATCTGGTACCACGGATGTTTTTTCGGCAAAATCACACGAAACAGGTTTTTCCCATGCGAAGATAGGGAAGAAGCATCAGGGGAGGATGGAATCAGGAGGAAAGACCCCATGAAATATGTGAATGTAGAACTAGTTGAGCCAGGGGACGTTTTGGCTCGAAGTATTTATACAAGCGAGGGCTTGACGCTCTTGCATGCAGGTGTTCAGCTGACTGTCGGAATGATTAATAAATTGCGTCGGTTTGGCGTCACGATGCTAAGCATCAAGGACCCGTTACTCGATGAAGTGAAAGAGCAGGAGGTCGTCACGGAGACCACTCGGAAGGACGCGATCCGCAATCTGTCACAAGCGATTTCGTGTGTGCAGTCTGGTAAAAATTTTGATGTTCGCGGCATTCAAAAATCAGTGGGAAGTATCATCGACGAAACCTTGAGAAATCGCCGCGTGCTCTTGAATCTGGGAGAAATTCGCACGACCGATAACGCGATGTACATTCATTCCTTGAATGTGTGTATGATGGCGACAGTAATGGGAGTAGGACTAGGCTATAACACCGCTCAATTAAAAGAGCTCGCCATCGGAGCGCTCTTGCATGACGTTGGAAAGCTGTCTGTCGATAAGGAAGCTCCTGCCTACAAAAAGAACAGCAAAACCAATCATCATACGTGGCTAGGCTTTGATCTGTTGCGAAAAAAACATGAGATGAGTATTGTTTCCGCACACATCCCTTTGCAGCATCATGAATGGGTGGATGGAAGTGGGCAGCCAAGAGGCCTGACTGGCGATGAGATTCATGATTTCGCCAAGATTGTTGCGATTTGTAACTACTACGATAATCTCATTTCTCCTTTTTCAGCGGAAGAAGAGCCGTTGCCGGCGTATGAGGCTTGCGAAAAAGTCATGGGACTTGCGGAGAAACGCTTTGATCATAAAATGGTGATTCACTTTTTACGCTCGATTGCCATGTACCCGACAGGAACCTCGCTGAAGCTATCGACAGGAGAAATCGGTGTGATCATTGACCAAAATAGAGGCTTGCCTTCGCGCCCGGTAGTTCGGGTCATTCGAAGAGACCAGCAGACGAATCGTCGGATGGTGGATGATCATGAGATCACGGACATTGATTTGAGTGAAAAGCCTACTATTTTTATTACAGCTGTCATGGAGTAGGGCATTGGAAGAATAGGACTCCCTATCAGGGAATATCCCTACCAAGATCAGGGAAAACCCCTACATACACTTAAGTACCCACAGGACTACAATGGACTCAAGGCAGATGGATACATACAGTTACACCACATTTGCCAGATGAAAAAGAGGAAGGACGTGTCATTATGTCCCGTATTCTAGTCCCTGTCGATTTCTCAGCGCAGTCCATTCAGGCGGTCCGGTTCGCGCTGGCCTACGCCAAAAATAAGCATGAAATCACTTTGCTCCATGCCATCTCGCCGTTCCCTTCACGAAATGTTGTCAGAAGGTTGGGACGAGATGTCGTAGAAGATTATCAATTGGATGAAGCAAGAGATGATCTGAAAAAATTCCTGGCGATCGTAGAAGAAGCTGGTATCACGTATGAACTGGAGATTGAGTTCGGAGAGCCGCATGAAGTCATTGCGAAGCATGCTGCGAATGACTATGCTGCTATCGTGATGGGAACACATGGTTACGGTCGTATAACTGGCTTCCTGTTGCAGAGCGTCAGCTATCCGACACTCCACGATGTCAAAGTTCCGGTCTTCCTCATTGCGGAGGAGACAGATGAGAGCCGCTTCCCTTGGAATAAAGTACTCATTGCAGTAGATGGCTCCGATCATTCGATGGAAGCTGCGAAAAAAGCCATCGAGATGGGCCAGCACCTTCCCGATGTATCTTTTACGCTTCTCTCCGTTGTCATCCCGCCAGTCACGTACGCAGGTGTGTATGGCGTAGGCTGGGATAACATGAATACACTCGAAGGCTGGGGACGTGAAACGTTAAAACCATGCGAAGAGTTGCTTGAAGCTGCATCGCTGCCTTATGAAAGCAAGGTCGTAGTAGGAGATCCAGCTACTGTGATCCGCCAGACGGCTGAAGAAATCGACGCAGGACTGGTAGTACTCGGTCATCATGGCCAAGGTGCAGTGGCAGGTACGCTGCTTGGCAGTGTCACATTTAAAACAATTCATCGTACGAAAACACCACTCCTCATTGTGAAAACATAGCATGTTGCTAGAAAAGCTGTCCGCTTCGTGGGCAGCTTTTTTTGCTTGGGCGCATTCCCTTACGATAGAGTTTGCGCTTGTTTTTGCTCGAGAAGATGGTTAGCTCCATCTTGTGTAACTTCTGCCGAATCCCACTTGATTCGTGTACATCCCCATGCAGTGAGCAGTAGGATTACGGATGCGATCAGAAAAACCGTGATCAGCGAAGTCATCTGCATGAGCGGACCTGCAACAAAGGAACCGACCATCATGAGTCCGACCATGAGCGGTGAAATCGTTCCATTCACCCGTCCGATATACGCTTCATCCACGAGCTTGATCATGAACATACCGATCACAATCTGTAAAAATGCCATCCCAATTCCGGTGAAAAAGCGCATCGCTGCGGTTACGTATACCCACACAGAGAGAACTTCTACGGCGACTGAGAGAGCGAAGAATATCAATCCACCTGTTATGACCCAGCGACCATTCAGGCGATCCAGATAAATGGAAGCCAAAATGCCGCCCAACAACATACCTAATCCGTCTAACGCGTTAAACCATTGAATGGATTCCTTGGAAAGTAAAAGACGATCCGTGACGACAAATACCTCCAACGAATTGATAAGACCCGAGGATAACCCCAGACACGCAAAGGTAACGGCAAGCCCGCGCAAGGCTGGTCGCTTTTTTACATAGGCAAAACCTGCTTTAATCTCAGAAAGGAGAGTTCCGTCTTCCTCTGTTGCACTAGCAGTTGAGGTAGGGAGTGTTAAGAGGATCAGTGCCGAGACGAAGAAGAGGCAGGCCATCGTTAACAGGGAAGGGTAGATGCCCCACTGTTCAAAGAAAAAGGTACCAACAATCGGGCCAACCAGCAGAAAAATCGAACCCGTACTTTGTGAAATAGACACGGCTGCTGCAACGTGTTCATCAGGAATATGGCGCTTCATCATCTTGGCAGAAGAAGGCTGAGAGAACTGCGACACGACAGCCGAGATAAATGTCGCGAAGAAGATAGCGATCCACATCCCTTGCCAGAGCAAATAGACGATAACCAAAACAGAGAGGGCGCTTAACAGGTTCCCGGCTATCATCGTTCGCTTCGGATTCCAGCGATCAGCCAATGCCCCGCCGATAATCGAAAAAACCAAGATCGGCGCAAGCTCGATGGCGGTCAAAAGCGATACGGCGGTCGGATTGTTGCCGCTCGTCTCCATCACATAGTAGAGTAAGGCCATGTTACGAATCCATATACCGATATTTTCGAATGTATCCGAAATAAAAACGGTGAGAAAAACTTTGTTTCCCCAAAGACCTTTCATAGGTTATATCACTCCTGAAAAATTATACCGAACGTCCGGTCTAATTAAAGATGAAAAAAATGCTACTTGGCAACAATGCCATGCAGCAAAACGTCAATGCTCCTCTTCAGCAGAGCATGAAGACGCTCGTCTTCCATTTGATAACCTACGTTAATGATTCCATTCATGAGCCCTTCCAGTATCATCGCCATTTCTTCGGGATCGCACGGAGCGAACTCGCCTCGGTCGATTCCTTCTTGGAAGAGTGAAGTATAGAGGGTATACGTGGAGCCGAGCATTTCCAGCACTTGTTCCAAAATGACTGGATCGGCGAGCTGGCTACCGGAGAACTCTTCGCCTGCTTTTTTTAGAGGGTGGGACAAAAAATCCTCCAAGAAAAAAGCAGCTAAGCCGTATAGTTTATCGATGGATGTCTCGAATTCTTTTTCTTTTTCCTGCCACAGATCTATCCATTCGTTGTACTGCTTTTCCAGCAAATACAGGAACAACTGCTCCTTGTTTTTGAAGTGGTAATAGAGGCTGCCTTTACTCGCTCCAGTTGCTTGGCATATGTCCTCAATGGAAGTGGCTGAGTAGCCTTTCTGAGAAAATAACTCGGTTGCTTTCTCTACAATATGTTGTTTGGTTTTCTCCCCATCGAGACGACGCTTTGACATTTTACGATGACTCCTTTTTCTAGACTGAACGTTCGGTTTAGTTTTAGTTTATTCGATTTGACAGGGAAGTGCAAGTGCTCTTGCTTCATTCGATTAGAAGAAGGGACAGAGGGAAAAATGGTAGGAAAGTGAGTGAGGGGAGGGATTGCTTTGCAAATCGGCTGTCATGTCAGTATTCGTCATGGGTACGAGGAGGCGGCGAGATCAGCCTACAAAGAAGGAGCTATGTCATATCAATTCTTCCCGAAAAATCCGCGAAGCTTGGGTGTCAAGCAATTCGATGCCCGTGACGCAGAGCGTTGTCGCGCTTTTTGTCAGGAAAAAGGCATGCTCTCGATCGCTCATACACCCTACCCAGTGAACCTTTGCGTCGAGGAGCAGGAGTTATTTGCAGTCACAGTGGGCTCCGTACGAAATGACCTTGAAATTGCCGAAGCTTGTGGAGCGTTGGGCGTGGTCGTTCATTTTGGACAGTATAAAGGCTCAGATGTACTTACCGGCTATAAAATCATGATCCAGATGGTCAATCAAATACTGGATGGCTGGAATGGAAATGCCCAGCTGTTAATCGAAAACAATGCCGGACAAGGCAACCGAATGGGCACGACACTCGAAGAGCTTACGCAGGTTCGACAATTGTTTGCCGAGCCACAGAAGGTAGGCTTTTGCCTGGATACGTGTCATGCATTTGCCAGCGGATTGTGGAGTGGGAATGATTGGGGGGAAGTAGCCGATCGGATGCGAGAGCTTGATTATTTTACGAGCTTGCGGGCCGTTCATCTGAACGATTCCGTCTATACGAGTGGCTCCTTTCGAGACCGACATGCCTCCATCGGAAAAGGGATGATCGGTGATGCAGCCATTGCTGCTTTTTTGCAAACACCCGAATTGCAAGGACTTCCCATCGTTTTGGAAACGGCGAGAGGCTCAGAAGGGGGACATGGCGAAGAAATCAAGCATGTTCGTCTGCTCAGAGACAATTGGCAGGGCTGACCATGTTGTGGTAGAGTGTGAAAGGATGTGTTCAACACGGGAGGGGTACCTATGAAAAAGCGTATTAAGGTGACGATTGCGGATTTTGCTCCGCTTGCAGAAAACTTGAATAACCGAGAGGAGCTCGCTCTGTACGAAGCGGCGAACGGAAATACATACGATGCTGAAATCGAGCATGATGGATATGCGATTGTAGATGTGACTGACGAGGATTACATCGAACTAGCTCCGGGAGAGTATCAGCTGATGATCGAGGAGTGGACAAACGCCGGACAAATGGGCGAGTGGACACTGCAAACCATGTCTGACCCGGCGGATGACAAGGCTTTGCTGTATCGCACAGTGGACAAGGCTGGAACCGAAATACAAGCACCACAATCATTGCCGAAGCAAGTCGTCGAGCTGGTTGCAAATACGTGGTTTGGCAAAAAAGCGAAGAAGATTGAAGAGTAATCGAAGAAAGGAAGGAGCGCTGCGAGATAGCGCTCCTTTTTTATATACCAATCTAAAAAGATAAGGATGTTCTTCCTACGTTTTTTAAAAGGATCGATGACAAACAAAGCTGGTGAGAAGAAAAAGCGCAGGGCTCGCAGACCTTGACAACGCCTACCCAGTCGGAACTTAAAAAAGGGGACCACGCTTGTCGAACACTTCTTCCTTGAGAAACATCCGCCCATAGGGTGGCTTTGGCTCGACGGTCCCCTTTTTTAAGTGGAGACGGACAGTCAATCCCCCTTGCGGGCGTGTCAGAGTCGAAGAGAACTGCGCTTTTTCTTCTCCTCCACTATGTTGACTCACTCGTCCTCAGACTCCAATTGAATCTCATACTTTTTAATCCGGCGCATGAGAAGCGACTGGGTAATGCCTAGAGCGGCTGCTGTTTTGCGGGTCGTTTTGTGTGTCCGCAATGCTTGCAGAATAAATTCCATTTCTATTTTCTCCATCCGCTCTGTAAGCGAAAGCGAACCGAGTGTGAGAATACCGTCCTCGAGCTCACGAATACTCCGCAGCTCTTCTGGCAAATCACTGACTTGGATTTCATCCAGCTTCGACGTGATGACGATCCGCTCTACCAAATTTTCCAGCTCCCGTACATTTCCAGGCCATTCGTATTGGTGCAAAACATCCAGAGCTTCCGGGGAAAAACGCCGTTTTTGGTTATGCTTGCTATTGAATCGCTGTAAATTGTGGTGGAGTAACGGGAAAATATCGTCCTTTCTCTCCCGTAATGGCGGAACGTTGATTGGCAAAATATTAAGGCGATAGTACAGGTCGTGTCTGAATTTTCCCAACCGCACGAGCTCCTGAAGGTTGGCATTGGTTGCCGTTATAATGCGGATGTCAGCTGTGTATGTTTTGGTGCCGCCGATCGGCATAAACGTTTTGTTTTGCAGGAGCAGCAATAATTTCGATTGCAAGTGGTAGGGAAGCTCGCTGATTTCGTCCAAGAAAAGCGTCCCTTTGTCCGCCATTTTCACTAATCCACTTTTCCCCGAGTGACTCGCCCCCGTAAACGCCCCTTTGTGGTAGCCGAACAGCTCCGACTCGATCAAGGTTTCGGGAATGGCGCTACAGTTGACATGGACGAACGGCCCGCTGCTTCGCTCGCTCAACTGATGGATTTGCTCCGCCAGATAGCTTTTTCCTACGCCTGTTTCACCTGTAATAAACACGGTCGTGTCGACAGGGGCTGCTTTTTTCATCAGTTCCAACAGGGCGAGATAGGAACGGCTGTTGCCTATCAAGGTTTGGGAGGAGCTCTGGCTCGCTTCCCACTTCATAAGCTGAATCTCTTCGCTGTACCGCTTTAGCAAAGCAACTGTCTCTTCCAGCTGCGAACTGGCACGGGCAGCCTCAGTGATATCCCGTGAGTGGGAAACGATCAGCTCCGGTCTCCCATCCTCATCGGGGATGATATGTCCGGTCACCAGGAACTTCCCTTTATTATTGACGAGTTGAATGGTTGTGGTCGGTTTTCCCGTTTCCAAAACCAAGCGGGTGACAGAAGGGCTGAAAATCCCCATTTCTTCGAGATCAGATACGTTTTGCCCGATGAGTTCGGCTTTTGGTAGGCCACACAGGTTTTCACTAGCATTGTTTAACCATAAAGTAGTTCCCTGCGCATCAGCAATGAATATGCCATCAGCCAGTGTGTTCAGGATGTCAATAAAACGATCAACAGAAGACAGTGCTAGTATCTCCGCAGCTTTTTCCATGTTGATTAGCTCCCTGTATTTTTCAACTGATTGTACAAGATCAAATCGATCGTTGTATAGTGAATCGAAATTAAAAATAGGTGAGTCGAAATAGATTCATGAAAAAAGTTAGACTTTTCCTACTTTTTGATTCAAAAGTGAATCTACTTCGACTCAGCAAGAGGAAATTGCTTTTTACTTGATCCCGTATTCTTGCTGTTTTGAAGCTTGGCACAAGAGTTGCTATTACGATAGAGGAACGTAAGAAAATTTACCCAAGAATAAATGATAAGGAACGGCATGCGATGTTATCAAAACTGGTGACGCACGAACAAGCAGTGGAGCATGTTCTGGATGGCACCCGGCTGATGTATGGTGGATTCGGCACGATTGGCTCTCCGGCAAACTTGATTGATGCGATCTTGCACAAAGGCGTGCAAAGCTTGACACTCATCGGAATTGATGCCGGGTATCCGAAAGTCGGAATCGGTAAGCTGATCAGTCATGGACGGGTGAGGCAGTTGATTACTACACATATTGGCTCCAATCCTGAGGCAGGTCAACAGATGATGGAAGGGAAGCTGGAAGTGACATTCTGTCCACAAGGAATTTTCGCAGAAAAGATTCGTGCAGGAGGTGTTGGTATTCCGGGAATCGTTGTGGATGCGCATGTGAGTGGAGAGCGAATGGAAGGAGCAGAGCCGTTTGCCTTTGACGGAAGAACTTGCCGTATTGAAGCCGCCCTTTCAGCGGAAGTAGGGATCGTCTATGCGAAACAGGCGGACACCTACGGGAATCTCATTTATGACAAGGCCGCAAGAAACCTGAATCCGCTCGTAGCGATGGCTGCGGATATCACGATCGCTGAGGTGGAAGAGATCGTTCCCGCAGGAGAGCTGGACCCGGATAAAATCGTGACGCCAGGCATTTTTGTGGATTATATCGTGGTTCGCGGCGGAGGGAACAGCTGATGGGGCTGGAAATGGATCAGCGAAATATGGTCGCGTGGCGAGCAGCCAAAGAGGTCGCTCCCGGAATGGCAGTGAACTTGGGGATCGGGATACCTGAGCTTGTCGCTGATTTTATCCCGCATGAATGGCAAGTGATGTTTCACTCGGTGAATGGAATCTTGGGAGTCGGACCTACACCGTTAAAGGGAGAAGAGGACCAGCATATTTCCAATGCAGGAGGAGCACCTGTTACCGTTGTACCGGGGGCATCGTATTTCGATAGCACTATAGCGTATGGCATGATCCGAAGAAAAAAGCTGGATGCAGCGTTTATCGGGGCTTTGCAGGTGAATCGCCGCGGAGATCTGGCAAACTGGATTGTTCCTGGCTCACGGGTTCATGGAATTGGCGGAGGAGCGGAGCTGGCCTATTACGCAAAGAAAGTGATTGTGCTCATGAGCCATGTGAATCAGGCAGGAGAGCCCAAAATTCGCAGGGAGTGCACATTGCCGCTGACGGCGAAGGGCTGCGTCGATCTCATTATCACCGAGAGGGCCGTTATTGAGGTTACGCAAAGAGGCTTGCTTTTGACAGAGGTAATGTACCCGTACACCTTGGAAAACGTCATCACACATACCGGAGCACCTCTGATGATTTCAGAAAATTTACAAATGGTAGAGTAATGAAAAATGTAAGCGCGAACATATAGAATTGGGGGATGGAACATATGAAAAAAACATGGAAAACGATCGCAGGAGTCGTATTCTCTTTGTCACTACTTGTAAGCGGATGTAGCCAAGGCGCTTCCACAAACAGTACGGGAGGACAAGCAGGTGGGGCGTCTGCTGGAAATGCATCGTCCATGACAAAAGAGGCAGGCGTATTTGTATATGCGGCTTCAGGGGAATATCAGCCATTTAGCTACTTCAAGGATGCTCAATTGACCGGATTTGATGTGGAGATCGGCAATGAGATCGCCAAGCGCTTGGGACTTGAGCCAAAGCCAGTCACATCGCCTTTTTCTGGCATTATCGCAGGGGTAAAGGAAGGGCGTTACGATGCGGCGATTGCCAGCCATGTAATTACAGAAGAACGGAAACAGCAGGTTGATTTCGCAGATCCATACTACTTGTCCGGTGGTCAACTGTTCGTGCGACCGGATGGGACCATAAGCACGCTGGAAGGATTGAAAGGCAAGGAAGTGGCAGTTGCACTTGGCACTACACATGAAAAGATGGCAAGGGAGTATACGGATAACATCAAAACGTATGACAGCGATGTAACGGCTCTGCGTGCCTTGGAGCAAGGAAAACATGATGTCGTGATTACAGATAGTGTCGTAGGGGAAATTGCCATTGCGCAAGGCTTGAAGCTCAAGAAAAGCGGGACGCCACTCTCGGTAGTCCAGCATGGAATCGCGGTGCGCAAAGGAAATACGGAATTGCTGAACAAGATCAACGAAGTGCTCAAGCAAATGGTGGAAGATGGTACCTACCTCAAATTGAGCGAAAAGTACTTTAATCGCGACATCAGCAAAGCAGAATAGTGAGTTGGTATGACAGGTATATTCCATTACGAGCGAGGGGTGGCATCAAGTGCCCAGTATTGCCCATCTGACAGAAGAATTTCTCCGTACACTGCCGTTTTTTTGGAAGCCGTTGCTGCTGACGTTTCAGCTGACGATCGCTTCTGTTATCGTAGGCTCGATCATCGGGTTGTTTGTCGCTTTGTTAAAGGTATCCAAGCTTCCAGTTGCACGGTTCGTAGCCAACGCGTACATCATGATCATTCGCGGTACGCCACTGATCGTACAAATTTTCGTCTTGTATTTTGGCTTTTACAAAATCATTGACCTCGGTCAATTTTGGTCGGCAGCGCTCGCTCTGGCGATTCACAGCGGAGCCTATATCGCAGAGATTTTCCGGGGCGCTATTCAGTCGATTGATAAAGGACAAATGGAGGCAGGTCTGTCTTTGGGCATGTCCGCTCGTCAGACCATGCGTCGGATCATTTTACCGCAAGCGATGAAAAGATCGATCCCGCCGCTTGGCAACCAGTTTATTTTGTCTTTGAAGGAATCATCTCTGGCCGCTTTCATTGCCATGGATGAGCTGTTCTCACTGGCCCGCCGCTTGTCTGCGGAAACGTTTGATGAAATGACGTACTTTTTGATTGTGGCGCTCTATTACTTGATCATTGTCATGGTGTTTACGTATGTGGTCTACATCATGGAGAAGCGTCTGGCCAAAGGAGAGGCGTAAAGCGGAGGGGAAAGACGATGGAAAAGCAAACAGAAATGATACGCGTGCAAAATTTGAAGAAAAGCTTCGGAAAAGTGGAAGTTCTCAAGGATGTTACCCTGCAAGTCGGAAAAGGCGAGGTCGTCGTCTTGATTGGTGCCAGTGGATCGGGTAAAAGCACATTAATTCGATGCATTAATTTTCTTGAAATCAAGGACGGCGGAGAGATCTATATTGAAGGAAAAAGTATCGACCCGAAAAAAGATGACTTGACCAAGGTACGACAAAAGGTAGGCATGGTGTTCCAGCACTTCAATCTGTTTCCTCATAAAACGGTTCTGGAAAACATCATGGAGGCACCGCTGATTGCAAAGAAAGCGGACAAAGAAGCAACGAAGCAGGAAGCACTTCGGCTGCTGCAAAAGGTAGGTCTTTCTGAAAAAGCAGATGTCTACCCGGCTAGCCTCTCCGGTGGACAAAAGCAACGCGTGGCAATCGCTCGTTCGCTGGCGATGAAGCCTGAGATCATGCTTTTCGACGAGCCCACCTCAGCGCTTGACCCAGAACTGGTTGGGGAAGTGCTGGAGACAATGAAGCAGCTCGCGCAAGAAGGGATGACGATGATTATTGTGACGCACGAAATGGGGTTTGCCAAGGAAGTGGCCGATTGGGTTGCGTTTATGAATCAAGGCAAGATCATCGAGATGGCTAGGCCCCAAGAAATTTTCAACAACCCGAAAGAAGAGCGCACGAGAGAATTTTTGAACCGTGTACTGTAATGGCGTAAAAACGAGAGGGAGCTGGGGCATGAGAGACGTGGTCATTGTTGCGGGTGTGCGCAGTGCAGTGGGTGCATTCGGTAAAAGTCTGCGTGACGTACCGGCAACAGAGCTGGGGCGGCAAGTATTGGAAGGCTTGATGAAAAAGGTTGATTTGCCGAAGGAAGAAGTCAATGAAGTGATTTTTGGCAATGGTTACGTACATGGGGGAGGACTCAATGCTGCTCGTATCAGCTCGCAGCTGGCGGGATTTCCTCGCAATGTCTATGGTCATATCGTTATTAAAGCTTGTGGTTCAGGATTGAAAGCGATTGGCAACGGTGCGCTAGCCATTGCAGCAGGTCAAGAGGATGTGGTGATTGCGGGTGGAGTGGAGTCCATGAGCAGTGTTCCCTACCTCGTGAAGAACCGCTGGGGCAGCAAATTCGGCAACTTGTCTATGGAGGACGCTCTCTTGTCCGATGGATTGATCTGCTCGCTGACCGGTGAGCATATGGGTATGACCGCAGAACGGCTGGCTGTACAGTACGGTATTTCCCGTGAGGAGCAGGATCACTATGCCTACGAGAGCCACGTAAGAGCAGCGGCAGCAATCGAAGCGGGCACGTTCGCGAGTGAGATCGTACCGATTGAAATCAAGGATCGCAAAGGCACTCGGGTTTTTGCGCAAGATGAATCCGTGCGCCATGATATCAAGCTAGAAGAGCTAGCCAAGCTGAAAAGTGTTTTTCAAAAAGAAGGGACCATCACTGCCGGAAATGCATGTCCAATGAATGACGGCGCAGCCGCTGTATTGATGATGTCTCGTGAAAAGGCGGAGGAAGCGGGTTTGACTCCGCTCGTGAAAATAAAGGCTTTTGCCAGCGCAGGAGTCGAACCTGACGTGATGGGAATCGGACCAGTACCTGCCACACAAAAGGTACTGCATAAAGCAGGATTGACGCAGGGTGACATTGGGCTCATCGAATTGAACGAGGCATTTGCCGCCCAGGCTTTGTCTGTGATCAAATGCCTGGAGCTGGACACAAGCAAGGTGAATGTCAATGGAGGGGCGATTGCCTTGGGTCACCCTGTGGGGGCAACTGGTGCCAAACTGACTGTGACGTTGATGAATGAAATGATGCGCAGACGCGAGAAGTATGGCATGGTGACGCTGTGCATGGCAGGTGGCATGGGGATGTCAGTGATCTATGAAAATTTGACGATGTAAACTCCACATGCGCAAATGAAAAAGCCCCGAACGTTGATATGTCGGGGCTTTTTGCCATGAAAGCGTGATCGCTTATTAGGGGGCCTTTTGTTCGCGTAAGTATTTTCGCAATGTGGCAGCTACTTCTGTTGGGTTTTCCAGTTGTACAATGACATGCTGATATTTGACATGTCCCTCTACTACTAGGATCAACAACGAATCAGTCTGGGTAAAAGAAAGGAAGTACCATTCATTTCTATGTTGGAAGCTTCCTTCATAAATGTTCAAAGGTCCAAAAGACGTCCCTGGTAAGCGCAACATCCATTTTGGCGGAATAAAAGAACCGACCTCGACATGCTTGATCGATTGATAAGGTAACGTGATAGTGCCCTTTAAGGCTAAGAGCGTATGCAAGCCAGTGAGACGCAAGGTAAAATCCGTCTTGCCGAAATGTACACTTCTTCCCATCGTTGCTCACCTCCTTCATCTACCATAGTTCCACAGATGATTGATGATGACACAGGACAATCAAAAAAGCCGGTGCTTCCCCATAAGCGGAGTGCAACCGGCTTTTCGTATTCTTTCTTACATCTCTTCTGGTGCCGCCAGACCGAGCAGACGCAGACCTTCCTTCAGCACAGCAACGACTGCTGCTACGAGCTGGAGTCGGGATGCTTTCAAATCTTCCTCATCAGCCAGGATGCGTACATTCGCATAGAACTTGTTGAACGTTTGCGCCAGGTCAATCACATACTTGCCGATTTGCGACGGATCGAAGTTGTCGGCAGCACGTTCGATTACCTCTGGGAACGCGTTCAATAGGGTAATAACGGCCCAAGCCTCTTTGCTGTCGAGTGCACCGGAAGCCAGGTTCATTGTCGTTGCAGGCTGATAGCCACCTCTGCGCAAGAGCGAGCATGCACGCGCATGTGCGTATTGCACGTATGGTCCTGTTTCCCCTTCGAAGGTCAGCATTTCTTCCCAGGAGAAGTTGACATCATTCAGGCGGAAGTTTTTCAAGTCATGGAAAATAACTGCGCCAACCCCGACTTGACGAGAGACTTCTTCTTTATTGGACAGCGTTGGGTTTTTCTCTTCGATAACTTTTTGGACATCCGAAATGGCTTGTGCTAACACTTCTTCCAAGAGAACGACTTTCCCTTTACGCGTGGACATTTTCTTGCCGTCCTTGAGCATCATGCCGAATGGGATGTGGTGCATATCTGCGGACCACGCATAGCCCATTTTTTCCAACACTTTATAGAGCTGCTGGAAGTGGAGTCGTTGCTCGTTTCCAACGACATAGAGTGCTTTTGCAAAATCGTACGATTCGTTGCGGAAGAGGGCAGCAGCCAAATCACGCGTGGCGTACAGGGTAGCGCCGTCTGATTTTTTGATCAGGCATGGCGGCATATTGTATTCGTCGAGGTTCACGACCATCGCACCGTCGGATTCAGTCAAGAGACCTTTTTCCTCGAGCAGCGTAACAACGCGATCCATTTTGTCGTTGTAGAATGCTTCACCGTGGGTGGAGTCGAAGGCTACGTTCATCAGGTCGTAGATCTTCATGAATTCCTTGAGAGATTCATCACGGAACCATTTCCACAAATACTGTGCTTCTTCGTCGCCATCCTCGAGCTTTTTGAACCATTCACGGCCTTGGTCTTCCAGAGTAGGATCGTTCTCGACTTCTTCGTGGAAACGGACATAGAGGCTGAGCAGCTCCTTGATCGGTTCTGCTTTTACCTTTGCTTCGTCACCCCAGAGGCGATACGCAACGATCAGTTTACCGAACTGCGTTCCCCAGTCACCCAAGTGATTGATGCGCACTGGCTCGTAGCCTTGCTTTTCCATGATGTTGGCGATCGCGTTACCGATAACGGTAGAGCGCAGGTGACCCATGGAAAACGGCTTCGCGATATTAGGGGAGGAGAGGTCAATTGGTACTTTGCGTCCTTGACCGATGCTGCTGTTTCCGTATGTGCTGCCTTGGGTAAGAATGGTTCCGATTACTTGCTCTGCCACATTTTCTTGGTCCAGGAACAGGTTCACGTACGGACCCACTGCTTGTGATTCGCGCAAGGGTGCACCGGAGAGCTGTCCTGCCAGCTCAGCTGCGATCATCGGTGGAGCTTTGCGCAATGCTTTTGCCAATTGGAAGCAAGGGAAAGCAACATCGCCCATCGCAGGGTTTGGTGGTGTTTCCAGCATGCCGTATACGGCTTCTTTGGTCAGTGTGTCTACGCCCATCGAGGAGAGCGTAGCGGTAATCTTTTCAGCGACTTGGTGTTTGTAGCTCATTTGAAAATTCCCCTTTCAAAAATAAAAAAACCTCCACGTCTCCTGTGAAAAAGAGACGAGAGGTTATACTCCCGCGGTGCCACTCTTGTTGTTTTTCCCTCCCATGAAACAGGAAGGCAAAAAACCGCTTGATCTGCTGTAACGGGCAGTCCCGGCATAGCCCTACACGATCCTTTGCCCATGATGGCTGGCGTAGGATGTTCAGGTTGCATCTCCGAGGGGCGCTTCCTCACATGGTTTGGCATCGGGCTCACACCGTCCCCGACTCGCTTTCGTCCTCGCACCAGGAGTACTTTCCTCATCAACGATTCGTTGTTTCTCTAGAATTATAGCTGTTTTGTCTGTCAGGATGCAACTCACTGTTCCGGTTTTTTTTCCGGAGCGCATAAAAACATTCCACTAAAACGCGGTCGCTCACCCTTGAAAGGGCCTCGATAAAGGTTTTTTTAAAATCTTATCTAATTCCGCGAAATACTGCTTGGTCAGTTCTTCTCTTTCTTCCGCGCTGAGGTTATCCGCGTTCATCATTTGCTCTTTGTACTGTTCCAGCTTTTCGAGCATGGCCAGCTCGGCAACAGCGGCCTCGTCCAGATCGAAATTTTCCGATGGATCGAACGGAATCAATCGATTGTCGTTACCACTGCGCAAGTAGGAGGAGCGCCAGTTCTCCGGAAACTGATACGGCTGCTCGCCAAACATAATCCCTAAAATATCGTCGGATTCAATCGGCAGGAAATGATCGTAATCGTCTTTTCTGCCTCCTTCGGATAAGTTAATGTGGGACAAAAAATAGTGGAGATAATGTTCCCCGGTTTCGGTATTCTTAACGATGGAATATGTTTCAAAATCGGATGTGGATAGTTCTTTTATGATCTCCAAACAGGACAGAAATTTGTCTTTTTCACGTGCTTGCAAGGCATCCATGATTGTATCGTTCCTTTCGCTCTACAATAAGCCTCATGATAGCAAAAGCAGTGTGCTCTGACAATGAAAGTGGGGCAACCGAGTGTAGCAGGGGGACGATGAATAAAAGATTTGGATAATCTTGTCACAAAAACGAGCCAGCTGGATCAAATACATATCAACACGGAACAAGGAGGTGAACAGCGCGTGAATGCAAGTGCCAAAAGTAGCGATGCGGACTGGACACTTCAATTGACTAACGAGGAGAAGCTGACGAGACTCATGGGCGAGTACGGAGACAACATCGTGCAGCTCGCTTATTTGATCGTCAAGGATCGGGGAATCGCGGAAGACATTACCCAGGAAGTGTTCTTAAAAGCGTATCGGGGTCTGGATCAGTTCCGCCATCAGAGTAGCGTAAAAACGTGGCTTTACCGAATCGCAATCAACGAGTCCCGCAAATATTTGCGCTCGTGGTCCTTTCGCCAAATTTTTTCTACATACCTCTCCAAAGAGGAAACACCACCGGAAAAAGTAGACACGGCAAATGTTGAATCGGCAGTTATCGGACGAATGAGCAAGGTACAAGTAGCGGAGCAGGTGATGAAGCTCTCGCCGCTGTACCGAAAAGTCATGGTACTTCATTACTATGAAGATTTGTCGATAAAAGAGATTGCACAAGTGTTGGATATTTCAGAAGATACCGTACGAACCCAATTGTCCCGGGCCCGAAAGCATTTTAAGGCATTGTGTGAAAAGGAGGGATTGGAATGGACGTAGATAAGCAAATTCGTGAAGCGGTACAGAGTGCAAGTGAGGAATCGGTGGAGGAAGTGAGATTTACAAAAGAGATGGAATCGCGGATCAGAGGTGCGATTGCACAGAATAAACACAAGAATCGAAACAGATTATTTATGGCTGGATCGCTGGCTGCGTGCTTGGCGGTAACAGCCGTGGGCTTGCATCAGCAAGGCTGGTTCCCACAGATGCCGAGTGGAAAAAATATAACGAATGCGGTCGCAACAACTACAACGAATAAAAAGAATACAGAGGCAAATCAGAACAGCGTAAAGGTGTCGCCGGAAGAGGCTGTTTTACCATTGAAAAAGACGATCCCAGCCTTGAGCAAGATGACAATAAGAGTGGATCGTACAAGCTATGGATTCAGTGAACTAACTTTACTGGAAGGCGATACTGAGCGTGCCAATGTTGCTTATGATATACAGACAGGACAAATTGAGAGCTTTACAATGATCGGTGATCGGACAGAACAGAAGGATGCGAAATTGCCATCAGCCAAGTCTGCGGAGAATGCAGCAAAAGCATTTCTTCAAGTTTTCTTGGGAGAGGAAAGCAAGTCCTATCAGCACATCGAGACTCAGATCTATACCGACGAGCACATGGTAAAAGGCCCATGGATGAGCGTGAATTATCAACGTATGGAAAACGGCCAGCCAGTTCCGTTCGACGTATTGTCGGTTGGAATTGACCAACGTGAGCAAGTCGCGTTTTTCGGGCGATTGAACAAGAGTGAACAAGATTTTTTCACCAAGCTGACAGATGCCGTGCCCGATTTGAACCCGTCCCTTCTTCTTTTGGATAAAGAAAAGAACCACGATGGCATGTTAGTAATCTTGGGGAAAATGAACAAGGAGGGGCATCAGGTTTCTCTTGTGATCTATGGAAAAGGTCAAGCACTGGAATCGTATATGCTTCTGTATAGGGATGAAAAGGAAGCAGCAAGCCGGAAAGAAGCAGAAGGAGCAAAAGCCTTGGAGCAAGAGCGACAGTTTCTGAACAAACTGCTCGGGGCTGATAGCGAGAACTATCGGTTGTTGGACGGTAACAATCCAGGATTGTACCTGCGATACTATAACGGACTGCCTGTGTTGTCTGATGAAATAAGCATAGTAACAACTGACTCTGGCCACGTCCAATATTTCAGGAAGGAGCCCGTACCATTCGAGCCGTCACGATACCCAGATGTATCGACTGCTGTGTCAGAAGAGGTAGCCATCCAAGAGCTGAGTGAGCATATGAAGCTTCGATACGTGCAGAATCCGAGAATACGGCCAGAATCAAAACAAGGAGAGAAGTGGCAGCCCATTCTGGAGTACACGCCAGCTGTTTCCTTCATGCAACGAGGACGTGAAGATGGTACGGAGTGGCATATCGACGCGACCAGTGGCAAGATTGTGTATGGAACGGGAGATAACGGGCTTGCCTATGATCAGCTGAATACGAAGAAAGCACATCCGATCGAATCTC
This sequence comes from Brevibacillus fortis, assembly GCF_003013395.1. Lineage (GTDB taxonomy): Bacteria > Bacillota > Bacilli > Brevibacillales > Brevibacillaceae > Brevibacillus > Brevibacillus fortis. The sequence goes on from NZ_PXZM01000030.1 coordinate 32,983, forward strand.
CGAAAGAATACGTCAAGGTTCGCTCCAAGGATGAGGCAAAAGCACTGCTGCAAGCGGAGTTCGGCGTACAGGTAGAAGGCTTGACCTACAGAGAGAGTGTACGTGAGCGCGATGGACGCAAGGAATACGTCTGGTATGATAAAAATGACAAGTATATCGGCGTAGAAGTTATTGCAGAAACAGGCAGTGTCGTCGGGCTGGGAACACCGCGTTCCGATACAGCAGTGACAGTCAAACGCCAGCAAGCGGAAGAGGCTGCATTCGGCTTTCTGCATAAATACGTCGATCCAGGTGTAAAAGAAGTGCAATTGGCACAAGTTATACAGCCAGGCGAAGCGAATCCTGTGTCAACGGGCGAATGGGAATTCAGATTTTTCATGAGCAAGGATGGCATTCCTGTACAGGATCGCGAGCAAAAAGCGGCTTATTCGGTAACGGTCGATCCGTCTACGGGCAAAGTGACAAAGTTTGATAACTATAGAGAGACGCACGAGTTGGTGGAGCTTCCAGCATCCGACAAGATCATCTCGAAAGACAAGGCTGTTGAGGAGTATTTACGCGTCATGCCTTTGAAGCTGGTCTATTTGATGAAAGATGTGGATGGGCAAAAATTACCTCAACCAAAGCTGGCGTATGTGCCGTGGAGTGAGGAAAAGCTTGCGAACAAATTTATGGCCCTTGATGCCGTGACAGGCAAAATCATCGTCGACTAACAAGAAAAAAAGGCTATCCCGCAGCCATTCCTGATGGCTTTTGGGATAGCCTTTTTTAAACTCTTATCTAACAGTCGTCACACGAACACCCGATAATTACCAACAGGATAAACAGCACGAGCACGATTGCGAAGCAGTCACCGAAGAAACCGTTACCGCAGTAAGATGTACTCATCTTTGTTTCCCCTCCTTTCCGTTATACTCCAGTCTATACACGAATGCCGATATTGGACTGGGCGGATGCCCAGCTTAGGCAAAATTGGGCGCGAAAGAGAAGAGGTGCAGTAAAAAATAGACAATTCACAATTGACGGGGAGACAAGAGGGGTGTTAAGATACTTGCAAACATTCAAGACATTTCGTAAAACAACTTAATGACAAGTGTACGACTCTTATCCAGAGAGGCAGAGGGACTGGCCTGATGAAGCCTCGGCAACCGGTAAAAATCCGGTGCCAATTCCAGCAAAGCTACGTGCTTTGAAAGATAAGAGGATGTCTCAGGCGTTTTCGTATCTGCTGACAAATCCTCTTCTTTCAAAGAAGAGGATTTTTTTTTTACCCAACTATAGAAGAATAAGCCGATGCAAGGGAGAAAAGGGGCACGTCAATGAAACCAACTTTTCGCGAACAGCTTTCCCGGAAAATTCTGATTCTGGACGGTGCAATGGGCACCATGCTTCAACAGGCGAATCTGACTGCTGATGATTTCGGTGGTGAGGCCTATGATGGCTGCAATGAACTTCTGAACTTGACCAGACCAGATGTGATCCGTTCGATTCACGAGAAATATTTGGAGGCGGGCGCAGACATTGTCGAGACCAATACGTTTGGTGCTGCTTCCATCGTTTTGGCCGAGTACGATGTGGCTGAGAAAGATCTTGAGATTAATATAGCGGCTGCCCGCTTGGCCAGAGAAGCGGTGGATGTCTATTCCACAGAGGAGTGGCCGCGTTTTGTAGCAGGGGCGATGGGACCTACGACCAAAACCCTTGCGTTGACAGGTGGCGTCACTTTCGAAGAACTGGTAGAGGCGTATTATCGCCAGGCAAAAGGTCTGATTCTCGGGGGCTCCGATGTTCTTCTTTTGGAAACCTCGCAAGATACGTTGAACGTCAAAGCTGGCGGAATCGGGATTCGCAAAGCTTTTGCAGAGCTTGGACAGGAGCTCCCGGTGATGCTGTCAGGTACGATTGAGCCGATGGGCACGACACTGGCAGGCCAAAACATCGAGGCGTTTTACATCTCCTTGGAGCATATCAAGCCAGTCTCCATTGGTCTGAACTGTGCGACAGGTCCAGAGTTCATGCGTGATCACCTGCGGACGTTGTCAGGAATTGCTCAATGTGCAGTCAGTTGTTATCCGAACGCAGGCTTACCCGACGAGAATGGTCATTACCATGAAACGCCACAAGGATTGGCCTCGAAAATACGGGCGTTCGCTGAACAGGGCTGGATTAACGTCGCTGGCGGTTGCTGCGGAACAACACCTGACCATATTCAAGCGATGGCAGAAGCGTTGAAAGACTGCCAGCCGCGCGGCGCAGCTGTAGAACCGCTGAGTGCGGTCTCCGGGATTGAAGTCGTTTACGTCGAAGATGACAATCGTCCTCTGCTAGTAGGGGAAAGGACCAATGTCATCGGTTCCAAAAAATTCCGTGATCTGATTGCAGCTGGTCACTATGAAGAAGCATCTGATATTGCCCGGGCCCAAGTGAAGCGCGGCGCACATGTCATCGATATATGCTTGGCTGACCCTGATCGTGATGAATACGAAGATATGGAAAAATTCCTACAGTTCATTGTGAAAAAAGTAAAGGCACCCCTCATGATCGACTCGACAGATGCCAAAGTCATGGAGCTGGGACTGCGCTATTCGCAAGGGAAGGCCATTCTCAACTCGATCAACCTGGAAGACGGGTTGGAGCGCTTTGAGGAAGTGGTGCCGCTTATTCACAAATTCGGTGCCGCGGTTGTCGTCGGAACGATCGAGGAAGCGGGTATGGCTGTCACGCGCGAGAAGAAGCTGGAGGTCGCGCAGCGCTCGTACGACATTCTCGTCAACCAGTACGGCGTGAAGCCACAGGATATTATTTTCGACCCACTCGTCTTTCCAGTAGGGACTGGGGATGAACAATACATCGGCTCTGCAAAAGAGACCGTAGAAGGAATTCGCTTAATTAAACAAGCCATGCCAGCGTGCAAGACGATTTTAGGTGTGAGCAATGTGTCCTTCGGCTTGCCTGCTGCGGGTAGGGAAGTGCTGAATGCGGTCTTCTTGTACCACACGACTCTCGCAGGGCTTGATTACGCCATCGTCAACACGGAAAAGCTGGAGCGCTACGCTTCGATTCCAGAAGGCGAGAGAAAGCTGGCAGAAGCCCTTCTATTCGAGACAACGGATGAGACATTGGCAGCCTTCACCGAATTTTATCGCCAAAAGAAAAAGGAAGTCAGTGTGGAAGTCTCCTCGCTAACTCTCGAAGAACGTTTGGCCCGATATGTAGTCGAAGGCTCCAAGGATGGTCTGGTGGAAGACCTGAAGCTGGCTTTGGATAAATACACACCGCTCGAGATCATCAACGGTCCGTTGATGGCTGGGATGGAAGAGGTAGGGCGCCTGTTCAACGGCAACCAGCTGATCGTGGCAGAAGTATTGCAGAGCGCGGAAGTCATGAAGGCATCCGTATCGTTTCTGGAGCCATTCATGGAAAAAAACGATGTTGCCGCGAAAGGAAAAATCTTGCTAGCGACCGTCAAAGGCGATGTGCACGACATCGGAAAAAACCTCGTGGAAATTATTTTGTCAAACAACGGCTACAATGTCGTTAACCTGGGGATCAAGGTACCGCCAGAGCAACTGATTGCCGCATGCAGAGAAGAAAAGCCAGATGCCATCGGTCTGTCTGGACTATTGGTAAAATCCGCGCAGCAAATGGTTATTACTGCACAAGACCTGCGTGTTGCTGGCATCGATGTTCCGATGATGGTTGGTGGTGCAGCGCTGACGCGCAAGTTCACATCGAACCGGATCGCACCAGAATACCGCGGAATTGTTTTATACGCAAAGGATGCCATGGATGGCTTGGATCTCGTGAATCGTCTGCAAAATCCGGAAGAACGTGATCGCTTGGTAGAGGAACAGCAGCATTTGCTGGAAGCAGTCGCAACGGCTCAGCCTGTTGTCGAGGAGAAAAAAGTAACTTTGCCAGCTCGCTCAGCCATCAGCAGAACCGTTCCGATCCATCTGCCGCCAGATTGTGATCGACATGTCCTGCGACAATACCCGATCAGCCACCTGCAGCCGTATTTGAACCTACGGATGCTCCTCGGAAAGCATCTCGGTGTTCGCGGAAATGTAGATAGAATGATAGAGGCTGGCGACGAAAAGGTACTGGAACTGTACGGCATTGTGGAAGAGCTATTAAATGAAGCGAAGGAAAAAGGAACCATTACGACACACGGTGTGTATCAGTTCTTCCCGGCCCAGTCAGACGGTAACGATATTTTGATCTATGATCCAAAAGACCACAGCAAGCTGTTGGAGCGCTTTTCGTTCCCGCGTCAGCTGGAAGAACCATATCTCTGCCTGTCCGACTTCCTGCGACCAGTGGAGAGCAAGGAAATGGATTATGTCGGATTCCTGACCGTAACGGCTGGGGGAGGGATTCGCGAAAAATCTACAGAGCTAAAAGAGCGTGGTGACTACTTGCGCTCTCACGTACTCCAAGCCATGGCATTGGAGCTGGCAGAGGCATTTGCTGAGCGAATTCATCACGTCATGCGCGACGTGTGGGGCATACCGGATCCGGTTGAGATGACGATGCTCGAGCGCTTCGGTGCCAGATATCAGGGCATTCGTGTATCCTTCGGTTACCCTGCTTGCCCGAACCTGGAGGATCAGGCGCAGTTGTTCCGTCTGTTGCGTCCAGAGGATATCGGCGTTCAGTTGACAGAGGGCTTCATGATGGAACCAGAAGCTTCCGTATCGGCGATGGTATTTGCTCACCCAGAAGCGCGTTATTTCAATGCAGGTCCATCTATTTTTGAGGTCTAATAGATAAATGAAAATGGGAGAGAAGGGATTGAGTTGACGACGAGCAAGAAAGATTTACGAGCCTATTTGAAAGACCATCTGCTAGTCGGAGATGGAGCGATGGCGACCCAGCTGCACGGGCTGGGCGTCCCGGTTGGCGTCAGCTTTGAGGAGCTGTGTTTGTCCAACCCGCGTTTGGTGCATGACGTTCATACGTCCTACTATCAGGCCGGTGCACGTTTCCTGGAGACAAATACGTATTCTGCCAACCGAGATGCGTTGAGCCGTTACGGTTTGGAGCATAAGGTAGCGCGGATTAACCGACTCGCAGTCGCCATTGCTCGGGAAGCCGCACAGGATGATGCTTATGTAGCTGGGAGCATCGGATCGATATTGGCTGGACGGGTGAAGAAAAAGGTTTTGGATGAATACCGTGACCAGTATGAGGAACAGGCCATTGCGCTGTTGCATGCGGGGGTAGACGGACTGATTCTGGAGACGTTTCTGGACTTGGAGGAGCTGCTTCTGGCGATCGAAGTCATCCGTCCGCTCACAGATGTACCTGTCATCGCCCAGTTAGCCACTTTGGAAGTAGGGCGCACACGTGATGGCTACGCGTTGACTGATGCTTTTTCCGAGCTGAAAGCTGCAGGCGCTGACGTGATTGGACTAAACTGCCGCCTTGGTCCCGCTGAATTACTTCGTTCGTTTGAAAATACAGTGATTCCAGAAGATGCACTTTTATCGGTATTTCCGAATGCGGGGCGTCTGGGAATGACGGACGGAGAATACGCTTTTAAATCATCTCCTGAATATTTTGGACAGAGTGCGCTTCGCTTGCGTGAGCAGGGAGTACGGTTGATTGGCGGATGCTGCGGAACCACACCTGCACACGTGAAGGCGATTGCGGATGCACTGGAGTCACTTGAGCCGCAAGCGCGTGTGAACCCGACCAACGTAGCAGGAGATCGTCCTTCGATTTCTGTGCAGAACACGAGGGAGAGGGAGAAACCGAGCATTGTCGAGCGCGTAAAAACAGCAACGACAATCATTGTCGAGTTTGATCCGCCGCGAGATCTGGATGCAGACCAGTTTCTCCACGGTTGCTGCGAGCTGCACAAAGCAGGAGCGGACGCTATTACGTTGGCGGATAACTCGCTGGCAACAGTGCGGATGAGCAACATGGCTCTCGGGGCACTCATGAAGGGCAGACATGGAATCGATCCGCTCTTGCACATTGCTTGCCGGGACCGCAATCTGATTGGGCAGCAATCGCATTTAATGGGGCTGCATGCTTTGGGGATCGACCAAATATTGGTGATTACTGGCGATCCATCGCGCTTTGGTGACTTGCCAGGTGCCAGCTCGGTATTTGATGTGACCTCGTTTGATCTGATTCGCATGGTGAAGCAGTTGAACGAGGGTGTTTCGTTCTCAGGACGTCCGTTAAAGCAAAAAGCTCAGTTCATCGTGGGCGCAGCCTTTAATCCGAATGTCAGAAATATGGATGCTGCCGTTGCCCGCTTGGAAAAGAAGGTCGAGGCAGGCGCGGATTACATTATGACGCAGCCTGTGTACGATGCAGAGTCCATTCGAAATGTGTACGAGGCGACGAAGCATATCGGCATTCCTGTCTTTATCGGGATCATGCCGCTGACCAGCTCACGCAATGCGGAGTTCCTGCATAATGAAGTGCCGGGAATCAAGCTGTCGGCAGAAGCGCTGGAACGCATGAAAAAGGTACAGGGAGAGGCCGCCCGACAGGAAGGAATCGCAATCGCGAAGGAATTGGTCGATACGGCCGTTAGTTACTTCAATGGCATCTATCTGATTACACCTTTCAATTATTACGAGATGGCGGCAGACCTCATTCAATATACGCGCCAGCAAAGCTCATTGGTGAAGCAGGCACAGCCGTAAAGGTATTCGCGAGTCAAATATGGAAGGCCCATGTGTATAGACAGGCTATAGCCTTGTGTCTAAGATACGTGGGCCTTCAGTTCGTCTAACATAAAGGCGGTCTTGAGTGCTTCCCTATTGCAAAACTGTTGAATCTCAGCAAGGCTCATCTGGGCATACAGCTTCTTGCGTAAAAAACGTTCAATGATATGCGGGAAAGCGAGATCGACAAAGAGCAAATGCAGCTGCTCAATCGATAGTGGATTTTCTTGGAGATAGCCACTCAATATATGAGAGAACAATTCCTCGTTCCACTGATCTTTTTTTCGCATAGCAAGGGATAGAATACGCGCAATGTCTTTGGACGGAAAATCGTAGCGAACGTCCTCCCAGTCAATGATCGCAATTCTTTGATTACTGACGAGCAAATTCCCATTGTTAAAATCTCCGTGACAGAGAAAGTGGTTGGTCAGTGGTTCCTTTTTCCATTTCGAGAAGTATGGAGAGGATAGCAAATGTTCCTTGGCTGTCATCCCCGCTTTTTTAAAAAAAGGAAGGTATTCCGCGATGGCAGCGTATTTTTGATCATTCTTTCCAGCATGTCGGAGCTCCCACTTATCAAGGGCAGCTAAGTCTGTCTTGTACTCCTCGGACCATGTTTCTGCGCCGTTGTATTGTTTGCCATGCTTGGAGGAAAAACCGAGAGAATTCGCATGAAATTTGCCTAATACCATGCCGACTCGTTCCATTCGAATAGGGGAGTTGTACGCAATATTTGGCCAGGATAGCCTTTGGTGGAGAACGAAAAGCTTTTCTTTATGGGTTATGTAACGCTTATTATTCTTGGTACGTTGAACGTCGGGGATGAGTACGCCGTTTTTGCGCAAATGCGCTTCTGCATTCAGCATGAAATGTAAACGTTCCTTTTGTGGAGGAAAAGCTTTTCCGATGAATTTGCCAGTGGTTGTTTCCAAGTAAATGACGAGAGATTTGGATGTATCCCGAATGGTTTTGTGATGCAGAACAGTCGTGTCGTATTTGTTCTGGATTTTTTTGATGAGGTCGTCCACTGCTGATGCCCCTCCTTGCGTACAGAGCTACAAGTATTGTACGGAAGAAGAGGAGTGGTTGACACTGAAGGATCTACATAGCAGGCGAGGGAAGAGGGTGCCAATTCATCTCGCGCAAAAAATGACTGAGCTCAGAAAACTTGGCGATCCGTTCCTCGCGTGTAAAAGATGCGTTAGCCCCACTGGTAGACGGCACGACAAACACATAGCTGCCAGACCAATCTTCTGTCCCAAAGTACCTGATTGGCTGCAGCCCCAGTGAAATGGCTTCTTTTTTTTGTCGGGTCGCGTGACGAAAAGCAGTAATTCCGTTAAAACAAATAACACGAGGCCGGTAGGTCTGGATCATTTGAACGAACAGCTCTGCCCCTTCGGCATAATCCTCGTTACGCAGGTCTGTTGCGGAGCGGGTAGGACGTGAGACGAGATCGGTAATGCCATAGTTGTAGTTCAAGAGGGTAGCGGTTTCCTCGGGCAACAGCTTGTGAGGTGTCAGGCCTCCTTCGTACAATCCGCGCCAAAACAGGTTGGCTGGATTGGCGTAGTGGAAACCCGTCGTAGCCGATATACGTCCTGGATTGATACCGCAAAATAAGACCGCCAAATCGCGGCGAATGTATGTGGGCAACCATTTTTCTGTGAACTCGACCAAAGCGAACCCCTCCTGTTTACCACATTGTAGCACATCAGTGAGCGCTTTCAGAAAGGATCAAAAAAAGCTGCCAGATTCGGCAGCTTCAAGTTATATTGGATCAAGTAATGGATCTTATAATTGGGGATGCGGATACGGCAGCACTTGCTGTGGCTCATTGAAGGCGAATTGCTCCAATTCATTCCGGACGTATCTTTTCGTCTCGAATGGAACGACTTCTTGTTCTTCATTACCCCACAACCAATTCGACAGCATTTGTATCATAAGAATACCCTCCACTTTGTGGAAATGTTTTACATGTTCATCATACTCCTGTTGAGGGCATTTTTGGTTGGGTAGGTGTGAATAAGGCGTGAAGAAATCGTGGATAGAACGTGAACAAAAAGGAAGCGATTTCACAGGGCAAATCCTTTCCCAAAGAAAAAAGCGAAAAGTAGTCCGCCTGTACCAACGGACTCTGTTCGCTTTTTTGCTGTGTCATTTCTATGGATTGGTGGACCACAGTCCAGCGGATTTCACAAAGATGCGTTTGTTCAGCTTCAGCTGGCTGACTACGAACTCAGCAATATCCTCAGGCTGCATGGTCTTTTCAGGATTTCCATCGGTCAGTCCCAAGTCAATTGCCATATCGGTTGCTACTGTGCTAGGAGTAAGCGCCGTTACGCGAATGTTGTGTTTGCGCACTTCGAGAGCCAACGATTCAGTCAGACCAAGAACACCAAACTTGGATGCACTATACGCACTGGTGACAGGAGCCCCTTTTTGTCCAGCAGTGGAGGAGATGTTGATAATGTCACCGGAGTTTTGGTCAATCATGCCAGGGAGTACTGCGCGAGTCACGTAGTACACACCCATCAAATTGACTTGGATGATTTGTTCCCATTCGCTCGTTTCCAGCTCCAGGAATTTACCGAATTTAGCGACGCCTGCATTGTTGAGCAGGATATCAATTTGACCCAGTTCATTTTTGATAGAGGTAACGGCTGTCGTGACATCATCGTAGTTGGAAACGTCTGCTGTCGCAATCGCTACCTTCACGCCGTATGCTTCTACTTCCTTGGCTACTTGCTTCAAGTTTTCCTCTGAGCGAGCCAAGAGGCCAAGATTCACGCCTTCTTTTGCCAAAGCAATGGCAGTAGCACGACCAATGCCTTTGCCTGCTCCTGTAATGATTGCTGTTTTACCTTTTAGATCGATAGCCAATCGATAACACTCCTTTTTCAAGACAATAGGAATCTCATGTATAGTGTGCAGTGTACTAGCATTTATCCGAGGGGGGAAGGATGCACTTTTATGTACGTAGGTTACAAAAAGTAACTAGCAAATGTTGTCCCAAGAAGGAGGGAGAACATTTGCTAGCAAGGGTAGAAATGCTTACAGCTTGTATACGTCTGTATATTTTTTCTCGAGGTAATTCATCAAGTAAGCCGCATTTGTGCCTTCGCCTGTAATCGCTTGAACGAGTTCACGAGGACTTTTCATTTTACCGTATTGATGAATTTTTTCCTTGAGCCACTCACGGATCGGGGCGAAATCGCCTTTTGCGATCAACTCTTCGTAGCCGCTGATCTCACTCTCCATAACGTGGACGAATTGTGCCGCATACACATTACCCAGCGAGTAAGTAGGGAAGTAGCCGATCATTCCGCCTGACCAGTGTACATCCTGAAGGACACCAAGCGCATCTGTCGGTGGCTCGACACCTAGGTATTCTTTCATTTTTTCGTTCCAGATTTTCGGCAGATCAGCCACTTGAATAGTTTGATTGATCAAGCCTTTCTCGATTTCGTAGCGGATCATAACATGCAGATTGTACGTCAACTCATCTGCTTCTGTCCGGATAAAGGAAGGAGTAACAGCGTTGACCGCACGATGCAGATCTTCTACAGACACGCCTTCGAATTGGGTAGGGAATGCTTTTTGCAAGTCAGCGAAAAAGTGATCCCAGAATGGCAGACTGCGTCCGACCATGTTTTCCCAGTAGCGGGATTGGGATTCGTGAATCCCCATGGAGGTACCATCGCACAGAGGTGTGAACAGCAGGTCTGGATTGATGTTCTGCTCGTACATCGCGTGGCCAGCCTCGTGAATACAACTGAAGAGCGCGGAATTGAAATCATTTTCGTCATAGCGCGTCGTAATGCGAACATCACCCGGATTGAAGGTCGTGCAGAACGGATGTGCACTGCGATCCATGCGACCAGCCTTGAAGTCGTACCCGATTTTTTCTAGGATGAAGCGACTGAAGGCTTCTTGGTCAGCCACTGGGAAGTTTTTCGTCAAGAACGATGTGTCCGGCTTGTTCGGGGAGTCGGCAATCGCTTGTACCAGCTTGACGGTTTTCTCGCGCAGGGTGGCGAAAATCGGATCGAGCTGATCGACAGTCATGCCAGGCTCATACATGTCCAAGAGGGTGTTGTACTTGTTTTTGCCGTCATGACCCCAATACTCGATGAACTCGAGCTGGAAGTTCACGATTTTCTCCAGGTACGGCTGGAACAGGGAAAAGTCGTTGTTGGCACGGGCTTCTTCCCACACCGTTTCTGCTTTGGCGGTCAATACGACGTACTCCTGATGCCTGTCAGCAGGAATTTTCTTGTTGCGGTCAAATTCTTTTTTGCACTCAAGCACACTGTGACGCGTAATTTCATCCAATGTTTCGAGAACAGATGGCTCACTTAGCTCCGCCAATAGCGCTTCCATTTCTTTAGATGTCGCCAGCTTGAATTGTTCGCCTGCCAATGTCCCGATGATTTCGGAACGGGCATCCATTCCATTGCGAGGTGCTTGTGTAGCCTTGTCCCAATAAAGAACGCTCAGTGCTTGCGAGTAGCTGGTTATTTTCTTCACATAGTCACGGAATTCGGCCGCACGTGTTTCGACAGTCGTTGACATAGGGTTCCTCCTATAGGTTTGTCATATCCTGGTAATCAATATGTAAATCATGCAGTCAAAAAATTTTTACTACTGAATATTATAACGTTTATTAGGAAACTTGGCTATGCAAAGCCTTTGGCGTGGCCTTACACGATCATCCATGAAATAATTATTTTGGCCGATCGTACATGAAAAATTACGAGGTGGAAGCGACAAGCATTTGTCGGTATAATCGTAGAGGAAACGAAAGTGGTTACTTATTTGCGATGACAGGAGAATGAAGATGAGTCAATCCAATCCCCAATGGGAAAATGAGATAGCAAAACGCCGTACCTTCGCCATCATCTCCCACCCGGATGCGGGTAAAACGACAATGACCGAAAAGCTGCTCTACTACGGCGGAGCCATCCGTGAAGCAGGGGTGGTCAAAGGGCGCAAAAATTCCAAGCACGCTACCTCCGACTGGATGGAGATCGAGAAAAAGCGTGGAATCTCCGTTACGTCCAGTGCAATGGATTTCGAATACAACGGGCACCATATCAACATTTTGGATACACCTGGTCACCAGGACTTCAGTGAAGATACGTACCGTACGCTGACGGCTGCTGATGCTGCTGTGATGATTATCGACGTAGCAAAAGGGGTAGAGGCACAGACGATCAAACTGTTCAAGGTCTGTCGGATGCGGGGTATTCCGATCTTTACGTTCGTAAACAAGCTGGACCGTCACGGAAAAGATCCATTCGAGCTCTTGGAAGAAATTGAGCGCGTATTGGGTATTCGTTCTTATCCGATGAACTGGCCGATTGGGATGGGTAGCTACTTCAGCGGCGTATTTGACCGCATGAAGTCTCGTGTCGAGCTGTATCAAAGCAATACACAGCACGAGGAAATCTCCTTTTTCCCTGTAGAGGGAGCAGAAGATTCATTGATTGGGGATCGTGTCGGTCAAGAACTGTGGCAGCAATTGCAGGACGAAATTTCCCTGCTGGATGTTGCAGGAGATGAATACGATCCTGAACTGATCAACCAGGGGCAACTGACGCCTGTTTTCTTCGGTAGTGCCATCAATAACTTCGGTGTACAAACATTCCTGGACAACTTCCTGCAAATGGCGCCAGCACCTTCTGCGAAGAAGAGTACAGAAGGCTTGATCGATCCATATACGAACGCGTTCTCCGGCTTCATCTTCAAAATCCAAGCCAATATGAATCCGGCTCACCGAGATCGCATCGCTTTCTTGCGTATTTGCTCCGGCAAGTTTGAGCGGGGGATGGCCGTCAAGCACGTCCGTCTTGGCAAAGACATCAAATTGGCACAGCCTGTACAGTTTATGGCACAGGACCGTGAAATAGTCGACGAATCGTTCGCTGGAGATGTCATCGGTCTTTTTGACCCGGGTATTTTCCAGATCGGGGATACACTCTGTGTCGGAAAATCATTTGAGTACGAAGAAATGCCGCACTTCTCGCCAGAGTTTTTCTCCAAGGTGATGGTGAAGGACGCGATGAAGCACAAGCAATTCCAAAAAGGGATCATGCAGTTGACCGAGGAAGGAACGGTACAGTTGTTCCGTACACATCCGATGGAAGAGCTGATTCTTGGCGTAGTAGGCGTGCTGCAATTCGAGGTACTGGAATACCGATTGAAAGCCGAGTACGGGGTAGACATCATGCTGACTCGTATGCCGTATCAAATCGCTCGCTGGCTCGAAGGGGAGAAAGCAGACCTCGATGCTGTAAAGAATAGAACCGTGTCTGACCGTTATGGCCGTCCGGTTATGCTGTTTGAGAGCGAGTACCAGCTGCGTGTAGCGATGGATAAGTACTCGAATATCAAGTTCCATGAGAGTTCTCTTGGTTTGAAAACCGTCCATTCTTAATTAAAAAAGGAAATGCAGGGCCTCCCGATTACGGTGAGGCCCTCTTTATCCCCTCATGAGGAGGCAATACAATGCAAATTTTGTTAATTAGGCACGGACAATCCGAAGCTGACATTTTGAATGTACATGAAGGTAAGGCAGATTTTCCTTTGACAGATGAAGGGCGCAAGCAGGCACGGCGCATGGCAGCGCGCGTTTTGGAGCAGTTTCCTCCAGACTTTATTTGGGCGAGCACACTCAAGCGAGCCAGTGAGACCGCTTCTATTTTGGCTGACACAGTAGGTTGTCCCGTTCAGTACATACCCGAGCTGCAAGAGCACAATAATGGAGACCTGGCAGGCAAGCCCTTAGAGGAAGTCCCATTTCCTTGGGGAATCTTGCCGCACGAAAGGCTGGGCGGAGATGGCGAGAGCAAGATCGAATTCCGCGCACGCGGGGAGCAAATCTACTCCGCGATCAGACATCTGAGCACTTCCTATAAAAGAATTGCGATTGTTTCCCACGGCGGCATGATTTCCAGAATCATCGAAAGCTACTTGCAACTGCCTGTCTTGCACGACATTTATTTTGGCACAGGCGACACAGGCATCCACTTGTTGGAGTATAACGAATACGGACGTCTGATCCATTTCACCAATTCCACGACTCACTTGGACAGCATGGACTAGAACTCGATGGCAAAAAACGTGAGCTCCTTCGCATCATTTGGAAGGGTAATCACCCCTTTTTCTTGCAGACCGATTTTCTTCAGGAGCTTGGCAGAAGATGCATTATCAGGGTTGGTAATAGCTACAATGCGCTTTAAGCCGACAACTTCTTTTCCGTGGGCAAGAACGGCAGAGGCTGCCTCATACGCGTAGCCTTTGCCCCAATATGCGGGCAGATAGGCAAAGCCGATATCGACATCTTCCAATGAATCTCTTTTGATCAGTCCACATAAGCCGATCGGAACATTTCCTTCCTTCAACTCTGCCAAATACAGACCAAAGCCATGACTCTCGTACATCCCGACAGCACCATTCAAAATATAGTTGCGGGCGTCTTCTGTCGTACGAAGATTACGATCGCCAATAAATCGAATCCAAGAAGGTTCATTCATCAGTTTCAAAACAAAATCAGCGTCTTCGGCAGTTTGCCAGCGGAGGATGAGGCGATCTGTTTCCAGCACTTTCAAAGGAACGACACCAACCTTTTCTTTTATCATTTATCCGATGATTTGTAACTCTTTGGGAAAAGACGTCAATACTTCTACGCCATCCTTCGTGACGAGCACATTGTCCTCAATGCGGATGCCACCGATCTTCGTGTTGTAAATGCCCGGCTCAATCGTGAAGACCATGCCTGGGATGAGTTCTCCTGCTGCCTGGCTGTGAACATACGGGGCTTCATGAAGCTCCAATCCGATCCCATGCCCTACCCGATTGATGAAAAATTCCCCATAGCCTCTATCCGCAATGACCGCTCGTGCTGCTAGGTCAACATCTGCGATCGGAGTCCCTGGTCGAACGGCCTGTATCCCGGCCAGATTCGCTTGCAAGACCATATCGTACATATCTAGCAATTCTGCACCCAGTTGACCGACAACAAAAGTACGAGTTAGGTCTGATACATAGCCATCGACATAGACCCCTGCGTCAATCAACAAAACCTCTCCCGCCTGAATCACTCGATCACCTGGGTCTCCATGGGGCAGTGCTGCTCTTTCTCCAACCAGCACAATCGTGGAAAAGGATGGGCCTTGGGCTTTTAGCTTCTTCATCTGGTATTCCAGCTCTGCGACGACGTCCAATTCCGTCATCCCTACGGAAATCAGAGGGAGCGTACGGCGTAGAGATTCCTCCATCACCCAAATCGCACGCTTGATCGTAGCGATTTCCGTTTCATCTTTAGCCACGCGTATACTACACAGTAATTCTCCGACATCCACTGCTTCTGTAGCGTGCACCATCGATATGAGTGCCTCATACGTTTTCGCTGTCAAATGATTCTTCTCCACACCAAGATGGGAGAGGGGAGTTGGCAGCAATTGCTGAAGCACGGTTAGTGCATCCTGTGAATCGTTATAGGTATAAATCGGGATGCCAGGACATGCCACCCGTGCTTTCTCACCGTCCAGCAGTGGAACGAAGAGGAAGGGGGATTGGCCTCTCACCAAAACGAGACCCATAAAGCGTTCATGTGGCTCCGACAAAAATCCGGTAAAATAGTACACGTTTTTGGGATGCGTTATAATCAATGCGTCCAGTTTCCTGCTTTCCATATACGCGTGCAGCTTTTCCAGTCTTTCTTGCATCCAGATCACCCTTTTTTATTGGTAGACAATGCTGAGGGGACTCGTTGAGTTAGCTTCTAAAAATGACAGGCGTCAAAACGGACAGGATCTCGGCTTCTTCATCAGCGGAAGGATTGTACCACGTATGAAGGAGGGAGGAAGGGAAGTGGATCGTGTCTCCTTGTTCGAGATGGTATTCCGTTCCGTCGACGACGATGGTGACACATCCTTTTACGACGTAGTAAAACTCTTCACCGGGATGCTGAAAGGCGACATGCTTCATCTGTCCGGGTGGCAACACGTTGAGGAGGGGCTCAAGCGCCCTATCGGGGAAATTCCCGCCGATTCGAACGTACTTCATAGGTGACCCTTCAATCTGTAACGTTTGACGCTTTTCAATGGGCGTGTGGTACGTGACATCTTCTTTTACTTCAAAGAAGTACGTAATGGGGACACCTAGGCATTCAGCAATTTTTTGCAGAGAGGTAATAGCGAGCGAACTGTTGCCACGCTCTACTTGTGATAAGAAACTGACGGAGAATCCTGATTTCTCACTTAAGTCTTTTAAAGTAAGCTCTTGCTGCACACGTAACGCACGTATTTTTTTGTAAATGTGCTCCAATGAGTCACCTCCTGCTCAAACAATTACGGTATTACAATAAATATTACGGTAATACAAAAATAATCGCTACATTTATTCTGAATGTTCCCTCTTCTTTTATTATCCTACTTGTACAATTCCCTTCATATACTGGGACAAAGACAGGCCGTTAGAGAGGAAGGGAATGCTTTGAGGGCTCTCCTGTTAGTAGTTTTGTTTCTTGTTGCCTTTGACATGCACGCGCAGACGCCTCTTCTTGCGCCGTATTTAAACGTATTGGGTGTATCCGCTGCGATGATCGGCTTCGTACTCGGCGGGTATGCGATCAGTAATTTGACGGGCAACCTGATCGCCGGGCCTTTTCTCGATCGCTTTCCGAAAAAATGGTTTATCGCAGGTGGTTTGATTTTGGCTGGAGTGATGCTGATTGGTCAAGGCATCGTGCAAAATACTGCGGGCTTTTTTACCTTTCGGCTGATGCTTGGGTTTTTGATGGCGTTTGTATCTCCTGCTTGTTCTGCCTTGCTCGGAGAAACTGGGAAGACGGCACTTGAGCAGGGTGAAATCATGGGGAAAAAAGGATTGGTCCTTACCTCGGCAGGTATCGTATCCCCGGCAGTCGGTAGCTTTTTGGCGGTGCAGTTCGGTTATGGTCAATCATTCGTGATTCTCGGCTACATGATGATCATTGCTGGCGTTTTCGCTTGGATGATGTTGCCGGACAGAGTAGAGGGAAGCACGCCGTCCGCGCCACGGATGAAAGGGGGAGGAAAGCAGAGCCTTACCGCCATCCTGGAAAATCGACTGCTGTACCCAGCGTTTCTTGGGGGATTTGCGATCATTTACGCCCAGGGAACGATCATCTATGAAGTGCCCTTGCTCATCCAAAGACAAGGACTGTCCCCGGCAGTCACCGGCATATTGTTCAGCTTGAAAGGATTGGGGGCACTTGCGATTCTGTTGCAGTTTTGGCTGCATCGCGTCCCAGTAGAGACGAGAACGTTTGCTGGACTGGGCGTACTTAGCCTTCTTTTGTACGCCCTGGCAATCGGGCTGGCTATTCCGATTCACGTCATGATGTTTTTCTTCGGTGCGTGCTTTGGTATGCTGTTCCCAGCTTTTGCGACGATTTTGACGGTCCATTCACCCCGCGAGCTGTACGGGAGCGTGTTTAGTATTTACTCAGCGGTGTTGTCGATCGGAGCGGTATTGAGCCCAGTATTGGCAGGCTTGCTGGGGAATTGGCACCATTCCTACTTCATTGCGTTTTTTGTAACAGCGGGCGTGTGTCTGATCGGGGGACTGCATCGCTTCTTGTTAAGCGGGGTTCCAAGATAAAACTGCAAGACGGATAGAAGAAGGACGTTCTGCTTCGTAGTGAACTGTTACCCGTTAGA
>NZ_PXZM01000031.1 GCF_003013395.1 Brevibacillus fortis
TAGGGGGATGAAACCTTTTCATATATCGGTTGATGGAGTTTACACAAAATTCTTGACAGACCCTAAAAATGCTAATGAACTACTCTCTTTTATCAAACAAAAGTTTTAATTAACAGCTCAACATATCTCATACAATCGCATATCAAATATCCCTTCGCATAAGAGGAGGGATTTTTGATTTTTCATTCCCTCATTAATATGTCTAACTAACCGTAAAAACGATTTAGTTGCGAAAAATAACGAAGAATAGAAGCAAGAGATCCTCGTTCCAAAGGGGTGGCACTATAAGATAAAATGAATGCAACATTGCACCTTCGATTTGAAAAAAGTTTTAGACCAAGATATGACTAACTGGAGGAATATTATGAGAGCACCACGTCATCTGAGAATCTTCATACAAATCATTTTTGTGGTGACTTTGATTTCAGGTTGTTCCCAAACTAACAAACCAGTTGAGCCGACTGAATTCATCAAATATGAAGATAAAAATAATAACTTTGCTATTTCCTACCCAAAAGGTTGGACTATTGATTCCGAACAAAAAGATGTAAGTGTTTTGTTTGAATCCCCAAAAGAAAACGATCAAGATGCTATAACAGAAAGTATAAGTGTTAATGCGATCATATTGCCATTTGAAGCAACGGCGCCCTTGGAGAATTATAAAGATGGAATCATTGAGATGATTAAGAAGGGGTCACCTGGGATTGAGGTTCAAAATACAACCAAATTAAAAATTAAAGAGCATGAAGCTATGCAGATCCTATTAAAAGGAAAATATAATAATGTAGATTTAGCCTTTCAAATGACTTATGTGATTAAAGGTAAAATGGCATACATAATAGATTTGACTTGCTTATATGACGATCTTGAAAAATACGCCTCAACAATAGGGAAGGTCACAAACTCATTCGAGATCTTAGAATAAAATCCTGTTTTAGTAATTGAACAAATATGAAAATGTCCCTTGTACGATAAGGGACATTTTCTATTAAACTATGACAGATTTACAGAAGTAACAACTATTCAACAATAAGTAATTACTCTCGTTCCTTTAAGTGATCAATTGTAAAATTTCCTCTTTGTAAAGGTAAGCCTAAAATTCTCTACATTTATATATCTAAATATCTCTCGAGAATGACTCTATGTTTATCGGGCGGAATCTTACGAACATTTTCCCAATCGAAAAGTGTACGTTCATGTACTCCTAAATGTTTTGCAAATTCTCTCTTGGTGTATCCATGAAATAAACGCGCTTTTATAATACGTTCTTCTAAAGTGGATTCAGGTAATTGCTCAAAGCCACCTTAAAAAGAAACTGACACATTTAATACCCTGGAAAGCAACCTTAGGCTTGGAGGTGAAACTTTCAGTTTATTAGCTTCTGCTAATCCGAGTGTTCTTGTACATAATCCAGTGGTAGCGGCCAGATCGATTAAGTACATCTGTTTAGCTGTACGTGCTGCTCTAAGACGCCAACCAGGACTATCATCTTCCAAGTCCATAAAAGGGGAGTATGGTGTTTCCTTTTGTATAGATATTCGATGGGTATTATCTTCAGCCTTGTACGTGCGGATTCTTCGGTACCCGAGAGAAGCAAACTTGCTCATGCTCTCCCCAACAAATCTACAAATACCGCTCAAAGCTCTCAGGTCCCTTGCTAGACCGCATCGATCTGCACATCGAGGTGCCGAGAGTACCAGTTCAACTTCTTCACAACAGAAAAGCAGAGGAATCCTCAAAAGACATTCAGTAGAGAGTAGAACAAGCGAGGGCTGTCCAATGTGAACGATACCACTATCGTCCAGGATGTCCTTTTAACAGTGTGATGAACGGAGAAGAGCTGCGCCAATTTGCTCATCTAGATAAGGAAGGACAGGAGATGCTTCAGCTTGCCTTCGAGACATTAGGTTTGAGTGCAAGAGCCTACGATAGAATTGTAAAAGTGGCGAGAACGATTGCAGATTTAGATGGAGCTTCCCGAGTTGATGCTGCACATGTAGCAGAGGCAATTCGCTATAGAGCCTTGGACCGAGGCCTACTTTTTTAAACTTAAGTGATAACAAAATGATAAATGGAAAGGTAAAGGCAATTCTTCCAGTCAGTGAAAAAATTATCTTGCCATGATGAGCAATCCATAGGAAAAAAAGATCCATGCGATCAGGAACGATCCAAAGACTGCATTTCGCCTATAATCCTTATTGTTGACAATTTTCTTCATAATAAATGTAAAGTTTACAAAAAACAAAATAGCCAGAATCGGATTAAGAAATAACGCTGAGAAAACAATAAATCCCATATCATTCACCTCATCCAAATTATACCATATGCTTCTGGATGATTATCAATATGCGCAGTTTGGATCAGTATGCTTGCTACATAGTTTCGACTTCAAAGATGTCAGCGCTTGTCCATACGACATTTATTCCATTTTCCGAAGCGTTTAGTCAGCATGTGCCTCGTAAATGTACGCATTCCATAAAGACTAAACACTTCGCTACTGAGCATGTAACAATGGGTACTTTTTAACACATAACCTTATACAATCCTAACAACATAAAACACAAACTCCCCGCAATCCCCATTATCCCAAGGCCGACAATACTTCAAAGAGATCGACGTCATCCCTTGCTGCAGAGCCAGGAAAGACATTTCCTGATGCCCCTGTTGCCCAATTCGAGCTGGCGATGGTGGAGGAACAAAATGATTCGCATGCAACGATAAAAAGCGTGCATCTACTGGATTAGACAAATCCCATTGGTAGCCTGTTGAGGGATTTGGCCACTAGCGTAATCGTAAACAAATGGCCTGCCTGCACTTGTAGTGTATACGTTGAGGTCTTGACCACTGCATATCCTCCCTTTGGATGAAGACGATACCCATTTTCCATACCATATGAAAAATACTTGATAGATGCCAACGACGAAACAAGTAGTAAAAATTTTATTTTCATTTTTAAAATGCGATTCAGTTCAGCTTACGAGTTGTGGAATTACTTGATACACCTATCATTTAGCGAAATTATTATTATAGAAAATAGCCATTATACGTACAATGTTCCTAATTAATTTCAAACAATTAGTATGATCTGGAAAGGAATATGCAAGATGCTGGCGAATAAGTAGGGACAAAGACATATATTGTCGAAATGTCTGCTGTTATTTGTAATCTTTATTACCTAGTTATTGTTATGACTAGAAATATCCAGAGAGAGTAGAATTTCTTTTGCTCGTGCATGTAGGTACATTTCCCAGCACTTCCATGGCGCAAAAATATCTCGCGCATGGAAGAAGCTTTTTCTTTGTGTTCATACTTGCTAGGAAAGGGAAAGGAAAATTGATGGAGAGCATTGCAGAATTATTTAAGATAAAAGAGTACTACCACGCCTTTCAGCCCATTTGTCAACTTCCTGAGAAAAGTAGGATAGGGTATGAAGTATTACTTCGCAGTAAAGCGGGGATCCATCCAGAGGCATTGTTTTCTTTGGCGAAGGAAAACAAAATGCTGCCAGAACTCGACGCCCATTCCCTGCATCATGCGCTCTCGACTTTTTTTCATTCGTCGATTGAATACAAAAACGAGCTTTTATTTGTGAATATTTTTCCTTCAACCATAATAGAAGACACATTTCCTGACTTCATTCAAAAGATCGCTCGTTCCTTCCGTCCCTTTTTAAACCAAATCGTGTTGGAGATCAACGAATCGATTATGGAAGGAGAATGCTGGAGCGAACCCATTTTTACACGACGCATAGCTGAATTGAAAAAGATGGGGTTCCAAATTGCGTTGGATGATGTCGGAGATGGCGCGAATATATTCAGTAAAATAGAAGATATTTCGCCTGATTACATCAAGATTGATCGTTTTTTTTCGCAAGAGCTCTCGAACTCATTAGAAAAGCAAAAGACTGTAAAATTGTTTGTCGATTTTTGTAAAGATGCACCTCAACTCATTCTCGAAGGAGTTGAAGAAGAAGAAGATTTTGCTTGTGCTTCTTTATTGGGCGTTGCAATCGGCCAGGGATACTTGTTTGGTAAACCAGGCAGCTTGCCGGACGAATAAGAGGACAATGCAGAATTGGAGGAATTTTTATGGCTAGTGATAACAACGTACATTCTCGGAAGGCAACGCTTTCCTTAAAAATATCCGAGTTTGAAGTCCCTCCGATGCAGGATCTGTTGATCATCGGACGGAAAGCACCAATTGGACCTGAGGCTGTAAGGAGAATGGCGGATGCACTTTCCCCAGAGCAGTTTACTTTACTGAAGATGAATCATCCAAAGATTGAGGCAGTCTTGTTACGAAATACCCTTTTGCAAATGATTGATGAAAAATTATTGATGAAAATCATTCTGGAAGAGGCAGAGCGTATGATTAGCGACTCTATGGTTCTGCGATCTGAGTTGAAAATAGCATTGTCTGTTCAACGAGAGGTGGATCTATTATGAACATCTCCGACATCATGACGACGAAGATTTGTACCATCACCTCTGACAAAAGTGTCTCTTATGCGGCGGAGCGAATGAACGAATCTCATGTTGATTCGTTAGTTGTCATGGATCACGGAGAGGTACTGGGAATGGTTACGACGAGAGACGTGCTGTCCGCTCATCCTAACCGAATTGTTGCCGATGCTATGAGCAGTCAGCCGTTCTACCTGTCTGCCAATCACAATGTTTGGGAGGCCTATCACGCGCTTCATCAAGAACAAAATGGGCTGGCTTTGGTCAAGCAAGAGGATCAACTGATCGGATTCATCACAAAAGAAATCGTAGAGATGAAAATAGCAGAGTATCGAGACCCATTATCGGGTTTGTATCGCGCTCCATACATCCAGTTTATTGGAGAAAATCTTTTAAAGGAGCGTAAACCTTTCCATTTGCTTTTTATCGATTTGAACGACTTTGGCCGAATTAATAAGCTGCATGGCCATCCATTCGGGGATGATGTTATCCGCACCTATTCATCGGTTCTCTCTTCTTTGGCTGAAGAACAGGGTGATTACTTATGTCGTTATGCAGGGGACGAGTTTGTTTTGATCTCTACGATTTCCGATGAACAGATTCAGGAATACATTACGCTCATTACAAGTCCAACAAATGTGCTGGATATCTTTGTATCTGCAGCTGTTGGTCATGTGAACGGGTACAATACACCAGACTTCTTCGCTAGATCCTGGCGGGAACTAATCGCTGAAGCAAGTTTAGGCTCCTCAGCTGCCAAATTATCCAAGACACTATCTTCCACGGTCGGATAGGAAAAGTATAGTTTGCCAGCAATGCGCATAGACTTTTGGACAGGTTAAGAACTTTCTTTGCAACCAATTATTCTGTGTAACGTAATACTTGATGTGAATAGATCGATATGAGGAGGCAATGACATGATTGTAACTACTACCAGCATGATCCAAGGAAAAGAAGTTGAGGAGTATCTGGATATCGTTAGTGGAGAGGTAATCATGGGCGCAAACGTAGTCCGTGACTTTCTCGCAGGGATTACGGACATCATCGGAGGTAGAAGTGGCTCGTATGAGAGCAAGCTCTCAGAAGGTCGTGAACTGGCCTTGCGTGAAATGAAAGAAAAAGCGCGGGCATTAGGCGCAAACGCAGTAATTGGGGTTGATCTCGACTTCGAAACATTGCGAGAAGGTATGATGATGGTTATTGCCACAGGTACAGCTGTTCGTGTGAAGTAAGCCGGTAAACACCCGGCTTTCTTTTTTTACCGGAAGCGGTCCTAATACATAGCAAGCAAGGAGAAGTGAGCATGCAGGTTCAAGAAACTCTTCAGGATTTATCGAATAAGATAAACGCACAGCCACAAGGGATTGCTGGATTACATGCGGTTTACCATTTTGTCCTAAGTGGAGAAGAGGCGGGCACCTACGAGGTTGTTTTTGCCAATAATCAAGCGGACTACACGATGGGTGTGACAAGGGAAGCGGGCTGCAAGCTGGAGTTGTCTGACAAAGATTTTATTAAGCTCATAGAGGGACGTTTGAATCCCACCGTTGCTTTTGTAACGGGTAAGCTAAAAATTAGCGGAGAAATGGGACTTTCGTTTAAATTACAAACAATCTTACATCACTATCAATCACGAAATTAACGAAAAAACTAGTCAATTCTTTAAAGGTTGCGTTAAAATATGACCAAACAATGACACCTACTCCAACACAAAACGAGGGGAAACATGCGCCATATTTGTTCATTGATTGCGATTGTAAGCCAACTGGAAGAACAATCTGTGCGATTTGATTTTTATCAAGAAATCAGACGACCCAAGCCAGAACGTCAGTTATTAAAGCATCATGCACAATTACCGCGTCATTATTTCGATTATTTAATTCATTCAGGAGTATTAGAAGTAGAAAAAGATGCTCCTTATCAGCCGGGGAAAATCATGCCCGCTTCCATCGGTATGAACATACGCTCGCTCGGTGGAAATGTATTGTTTGACATGTGTTTTGCTCCGCAAACATATAAATTGTGGCAAAACACAGATGCAAGCATAGAAGACCTTTCTTTGCCTGCTGATATATTTGAAGAATATGTCTATCGATTGGGCGCCATCAGTCGCTTTCGCTATTTAGGCCGAATTGATGATCCCGAAACAGCGACCAAACTCGGTGAAAACGACATGATTGAATTCAAACGCGACTTTCTGTATTCGAAGACGGGAATTATTAAGTCTATTGTGGCGTTTGCAAATTCAAACAACGGGAATTTATTTTTAGGCATTACGGATGAGGGGACAGTGTGCGGGGTTGACCATGAAATCGAGCAGTATGGAGACCCGGACAAATACATTCTTGCTATTACGCAATACATTCAGGATAAGACGTCACCGTTTGTGGCCCCATTTCCCAAAATTTCGTTGAAAAAAATAGATGGGAAAACGGTGGTAGCTATTTTTGTAGAAGCCTCATCTGATTTGATTTGTGGTTTGGACAAAAACAATGAAAAGTATGTGGTCATTCGTACGAACAATCGCTCTGTTGTCGTGAAAGATCCGCACCAAATTGGTGAAATTTACGTGAAACGAAAGCTTGGCAGTGAGATCAGCCGTCGATTGGGACTTCTGTAGCGTTATCTTACAGGAATACACGAGGAGGGTTACTGCGTGATATCGTCTTTGCGTACTTGTCTACTGGTTATGATGGTGAGTAGCTTGTTCGTCACTGGCTGTGCACAGTCAGGTAAGGTTTCTGATGACATGAAAGATCATATCGAGACAGAGCTTGGAGCAGTTGAAAAAGTAACTGTGATGTCAACGGATGGACAGGAAGTATTATTGGACTTGCGTTTGTTTTTGCAAGAACTGTCTGGGCAGGGACAAAATTTACAAATATCATCCGAGCCATTAAAGCAAGAAGATGTACGTTTTACGTTTGTCCTCTACCGAACACAGCAGGCACCACTTGTCGTGACAGTGGGGGAGTCAGCAAGTGAGTTTGGAGGACACACATATCGTGGAGCGGGTGCCAGCTACTTTTATCAGTGGGTAAACAAGTTAACTGGCAAAGGAGTGCTCTCACAAAAAATTCAAAGCGTGCGTTTAGCTGCAGAGGACCTTGGTCAGGCGCGCGTGTTGAACGAATCAGAAGCAGAGTACATTAGGAAAGTAATGGGATCGGCAGTCGCAGAGATGGACAGTCGCAGTAAGCAGTATCCACTCTACCCCAACTATCGGATGAGAATAAATTCTACGGACAAACCGGTCGAGGTGGCTATTTTGACGCCGACGCTGATTGCTGTTCCCTTTGGGAGAGAAACGTTTTTCTTTCACGTAGAGGGTAGCCTCTTTTCGCGGTTAACGGAATGGTTACCCCCAAGCAAACGTAAGGAAGACCGGATCGACCAGTTATTTAAATCTACGCATATTCGCATCACAGCAAATGGTGAAATGAACGTGCATGATACAGAAGTGGATGTCACGCAGACGACAATCGAGCAAGGAATTGCCCATCAATCTGTCCGATTGCTAAAAAATGCAGATCCACTAAAAGATGCACCGAAAGAACCAGGCTTAAAACAATACGAACTTCATTTTTTGGTGAATGATACAGAACAGAGCATTGAACTTTATCCACGTTACTTTAAGTATGATCAAACTTGGTATATTCATGATGATCTAGCTGAAAACGAGTGGAAATTGTTTCAATCTCTACGAAAATGAGGGATTTCCTCATGAAGTTTCGTACTTCTGGTCACGATAAAAAGAACATATTACTACCACTTTTGCAGTTTTTGTCGTAGAATAGTTACGTTGCACTGATAGTGGAGGTTATGACCGGAAAAAGACAGACGTCTTTGGACCGGTCTAAAAGCCTGCCGATCTTTATCTGCCATAGGAGGATGGAGAATGAACATTCATGAGTATCAAGGTAAAGAGATACTTAAGCAGTACGGTGTAAAAGTTCCTGAAGGACGCGTAGCTTTCACAGTGGAAGAAGCTGTTGAAGCAGCGAAAGAACTGGGCACCCAAGTAAACGTAGTAAAAGCGCAAATTCACGCTGGTGGCCGTGGTAAGGCTGGCGGTGTAAAGGTTGCAAAAAATCTTGATGAAGTTCGTACATATGCCAGCGAAATTCTTGGCAAAGTACTGGTTACTCATCAAACAGGACCAGAAGGTAAAGAAGTTAAGCGCCTTCTGATCGAGCAAGGCTGCGACATCAAGAAAGAATACTACGTTGGTGTAGTTGTTGACCGTGCTACTGGAAGCGTTGTAATGATGGCTTCCGAAGAGGGCGGTATGGACATCGAGGAAGTAGCAGCAAACAATCCAGAAAAAATCTTTAAAGAAGTAGTTGATCCAGTAACAGGTTTGAATGGCTTCCAAGCTCGTCGCCTGGCTTACGCAATCAACATTCCAAAAGAATTGATTAACAAAGCTGCCAAGTTCATGATGAGCTTGTACCAAGCTTTTGTTGATAAAGATGCTTCTATCGCTGAAATCAACCCACTGGTTGTAACTGGCGACGGTGAAGTAATGGCACTGGATGCGAAATTGAACTTCGACAGCAACGCTCTCTATCGTCACCCTGACATCGTAGCTCTGCGCGATCTGGATGAAGAAGATGAGAAAGAAATCGAAGCTTCCAAGTTCGATCTGTCCTACATCGCACTTGATGGCAACATCGGTTGCATGGTAAACGGTGCAGGTCTGGCAATGGCAACAATGGACATCGTGAAATTCTACGGTGGAGACCCAGCTAACTTCCTTGACGTTGGTGGCGGAGCTACTGAAGAGAAAGTAACGGAAGCGTTTAAAATTATTCTCCGTGACGAAAAAGTAAAAGGTATTTTCGTCAACATTTTCGGCGGCATCATGAAATGCGACGTTATCGCAAACGGCGTAGTGAATGCAGCAAAACAAATCAAATTGGACAAACCTCTCGTTGTACGTCTTGAAGGTACAAACGTAGATTTGGGTAAGAAAATCCTCAATGAGTCCGGTTTGAACATCGTAGCTGCAGAATCTATGGCGGATGGCGCTGAGAAAATCGTATCCTTGGTGAAGTAAGATATTTCGAGAAGATACGTTAAGAAAACATCTCTCGATGCGAACTCAGTGCTGAGCGACCGCGACTCTTCGGAAAGTTTTCATGCGCTCCGGAAATTTATAAGCTTTAAGCTTATAAATTCCTACACGTTAAAAAAGGTGGGAAAATTACGCGATGAGTATTCTCGTTAATAAAAATACAAAAGTAATTACGCAAGGGATTACGGGTGCAACTGGTCTGTTCCACACTCGCGGAGCCGTTGAATACGGTACACAAATGGTGGGCGGTGTAACACCTGGTAAAGGTGGAACCGAAGTTGACGGTATTCCAATTTTCAACACAGTAAAAGAAGCAGTTGAAGCAACTGGTGCAACTGCATCCGTTATCTACGTTGCTCCTCCTTTCGCTGCTGACGCGATCATGGAAGCAGTTGACGCTGAACTGGATCTGGTAATCTGCATCACAGAAGGTATTCCAGTTCTGGACATGGTAAAAGTTAAGCGCTACATGGAAGGCAAGAAAACCCTTCTCGTAGGTCCTAACTGCCCTGGCGTAATCACTCCAGGTGAGTGCAAAATCGGTATCATGCCTGGTTACATCCATGTTCCAGGTAAAGTGGGTATCGTATCTCGCTCCGGTACCTTGACTTATGAAGCAGTTCACCAAACTTCTACTCGCGGCCTTGGTCAATCCACTGCTGTAGGTATCGGTGGAGACCCTGTAAAAGGTATGGAGTTCATCGATGTACTGAAAATGTTCAACGAAGATCCAGGTACTGAAGCAGTTATCATGCTGGGTGAAATCGGTGGTACTGCGGAAGAAGAAGCAGCAGAGTGGATCGCTGCTAACATGAAAAAACCAGTTGTAGGCTTCATCGGGGGACAAACTGCTCCTGAAGGAAAACGTATGGGCCACGCTGGTGCGATCATTTCCGGCGGTAAAGGTACAGCTGCTGAGAAAATCGCGAAGCTCGAAGAATGCGGTATTCGCGTAGCGAAAACACCTGCAGTTATCGGTGAAACACTTGTTGAATTGCTGAAAGAGCGCGGTATGCTCGAGAAAGTAATGGGCAAGTAAGCAGATAAGACAGAAGTGGACAGGCTTAGGCTTGTCCACTTTTTTATTTTTGAAGCAGCCTCTTTCTTTCGATAGAATAGCTTTCAAAACCGTCCGCTGTGACAATTGTGATCGGGATGAAGGAGGAGTTCGGATGGAAAAGGCGAAACTCGACGAGAGAGACTGGTTGTATGTGTTAACGATGATATCGGGTTTGGGAAGAAAGAAAATCCGAGAAATTTTTGAAATCGCTGGTTCCTTTCAGGTCGCGATCGAAAATTGGCATGAACTGGCCCGTGAGCTCAGATTGACTACCTTGATCACAGGGCAGGTTGACAAACAAAGCAATGAAGCTTCAGTGATGGCGCTATTGGAAAAGCGTGAAGAAGAGGGTACGCGCTTCTTATGTCCTTTTGACGAGGCTTATCCTGTTTCGCTCCGCAATATTCCAGACTCTCCACTGACGTTGTTTTATCGTGGAGATCACACATTATTGGAGAAAATGTCGATTGGTGTCGTTGGTTCGCGCAAGCCGACACCATATGGAAGAGCGAGTTGTAACTTTTTCGTCCGAGAGCTGGTACAGGCAGGCCTAGTCATCGTCTCAGGGGTAGCGTATGGAATTGATGCGGAAGCTCACCAAACTACCTTGAAAGCAGGCGGTAAGACAATAGGAGTGCTCGGTTGCGGAATGAATCATGTTTATCCTTCGCGACATAAAGAGCTTTATCACGAAATTGAATCTTTTGGCCTACTCCTCAGCGAATATCCTCCCCATATTCCACCAATAGCTGGATTATTTCCAGAGCGAAATCGTATCATAAGTGGACTTGCCATCGGTGTATTAGTAGTGGAAGCAGCAGAAAAAAGCGGATCATTGATTACGGCAGACTGTGCACTTGAGCAAGGTAAGGAAGTTTTTGCAATTCCTGGACCGATTTTTTCATTGATGAGCGCGGGACCGCATAACTTGATCAAACAAGGTGCAAAGCTAGTAACGTGCAGTAACGATATATGGGAGGAAATCAAACACCATCTTCCAAAAGCTGAGCAGATGCAGCGAGTCGAACAAAGAAATGGATCAGACGTTGTTCCCTTATCTAATGAAGAAAAAGCTATTGTAGAAGCTGTAACCTATGATGGCATTCATCTGGATGAGCTAATGAGCAGCTTAGAAAAAGACCAACGCCGGATGCTGCATCAACTGGTTATTCGCTTGGAAGCAAAAGGGGCAATCGTGGCACTTCCTGGCGGTTATTTTGCACGGCGATAGCATATCCGCTACCTTTTTGGCAATGCTTAGAGGCACAAGTGTTTGACAAACCGGATGAGGGTATTTAATAATAGGGAAGATTCCTTACTAAAAGGGGAGGAAAAAAATGGCTGATACGCTAGTAATCGTAGAATCCCCTACGAAGGCCAAGACCATTGGAAAATACCTGGGTAGTAAATATATCGTGAAAGCGTCTATCGGGCATGTGCGCGATTTGCCGAAAAGCCAAATGGGTGTAGACGTTACGCGTAATTTTGAACCCAAATACATAACCATTCGCGGCAAAGGCGATGTATTGAAGGGCTTAAAAGATGCCGCTAAAAAAGTAAAAAAAGTATATCTCGCAGCCGACCCGGATCGCGAAGGAGAGGCTATTGCTTGGCATTTGGCACAATACTTGGGGCTCGATTTGAGTCAGCCACTTCGCGTGGTATTTAATGAGATTACCAAAGATGCCATCAAAGAAGCGTTCAAGCATCCACGACACATAAACATGGACTTGGTAAATGCTCAACAGGCACGTCGCATTCTCGACAGACTCGTGGGCTACAATATCAGTCCAATTCTATGGAAAAAGGTTCGAAAAGGCTTGAGTGCTGGACGTGTTCAATCGGTTGCGGTAAAGCTTATCATGGATCGCGAGCGAGAGATCCAAGAGTTTATACCGGAAGAGTATTGGACGATTGCGAGTACTTTGATCAGCGATGGAAAAGAAATTAACGCGAAGTTTTATGGTTATGGCGATGAAAAGGTTGAGCTTCATTCGGAAGAGGATGTTGCAGCGGTATTGAAACGAATGAAGAACAAGCCATACGTGGTACAAAAGGTAACGAAGCGTGAGCGTAAGCGCAATCCTGCACCTCCTTTTATCACGAGTTCTTTACAGCAAGAGGCAGCGCGTAAGCTAAACTTCCGCACTTCTAAAACCATGCGAATTGCCCAAGAGCTATATGAGGGGATCGACGTTGGGAATAAAGAAGGCGCAGTTGGTTTGATTACCTATATGCGTACAGACTCTACTCGCCTATCTGCAACTGCACAGAACGAAGCACGTGAATACATACTTGAGAAGTACGGTTCAGACTATGTGTTATCTGAGCCACGCAATCAGGCAAAAAACGAAAATGCTCAAGATGCTCACGAAGCGATTCGTCCAACAGGTGTGATGCGTACACCAGATGAAATCAAGGAATACTTGTCGAGAGATCAGCTTCGCCTGTACCGATTAATTTGGGAGCGTTTCCTCGCCAGTCAAATGTCATCTGCTGTTCTTGATACGATGAGCGTAGATGTTGACGCAGGTGGAGTAACCTTCAGAGCAACAGGTTCAAAAGTGAAGTTTCCTGGATTTATGAAGGTATATATTGAAGGAAGCGATGATGGTGCAGAAGAAGAAGGCTTCTTACCACCCATTGTAGAAGGACAAATCCTCGAACAAAAAGAAATCGAGCCTAGTCAGCACTTTACACAACCACCACCTCGGTTCTCCGAAGCGCGCATGCTTAAATCGATGGAGGAGATGGGAATTGGACGACCTTCTACTTATGCTCCTACATTAGAGACGATTCAAAAGCGAGGCTATGTGGCGTTAGAGGAGAAGCGATTCGTACCGACTGAGCTAGGCGAGATTGTGATCACGCTTGTCGAGGAGTTTTTCCCGGAGATTCTTAATGTAGAATTCACTGCTCATATGGAATCGGGTTTGGATAACGTCGAAGCAGGAACTACGAATTGGGTGCATGTGCTTGATGATTTTTATCAAGACTTTGCAAAGCGCGTAGTTGTTGCAGAAGAAGAAATGAAAGAAGTAGAGCTGAAAGCAGAAGAATCGGATGAAACATGTGAGCTCTGCGGCCGCGTGATGGTTTATAAGCTAGGTCGATTTGGCAAGTTTTTAGCTTGTTCCGGATTCCCGGATTGCCGTAATACAAAGCCGATTGTTAAAGAAGTCGGAGTAAAATGCCCGCAGTGTGAAACCGGAGAGATTATCGAACGTAAATCTAAGAAGAGCCGTATTTTTTACGGTTGCAATCAATATCCGGAATGCGAGTTTGTATCGTGGGACAAACCGATTGCCAGACCTTGTCCAAAATGCTCAAGCATGCTCGTGGAGAAAAAGCGCAAGAAGCAAGGAGTTAGCATTATTTGCACCAAGTGTGATTATCAAGAAGAAGCAGACTCCTAAGCAGCTTGATTTGATTTTGTAGTTTGGAGGATTAACAGCATGTCACAACCAACAATTACAGTAGTGGGCGCTGGCCTCGCTGGTAGCGAGGCAGCATGGCAAATCGCGCAGGCGGGTGTAAAAGTAAAGCTGTATGAAATGAGACCGAAGACACAGACGCCTGCGCACCATACCGATAAATTTGCAGAGTTGGTATGCAGTAATTCATTGCGTGCTAACACGCTGACGAATGCAGTAGGTGTATTAAAAGAAGAAATGCGTCGACTGAACTCTGTCATTATCGATTCAGCAGATCGCTGCGCGGTTCCAGCTGGAGGCGCGCTTGCTGTAGATAGACACGAGTTCGCGGCTCATGTTACAGATGCCGTTCGTAATCATCCATTGGTTGAGGTCATTTCGGAAGAGATTACCGAGATTCCTGATGGGATTGTAGTAGTTGCGACGGGACCACTTACTTCTCCAGCTTTGTCTCAACAGTTAAAAGAACTGACGGGTGAAGAATATCTGTACTTCTATGATGCAGCTGCACCCATTATCGAAAAAGATTCGATTGATATGAACAAGGTATTTGTTGCTTCCAGATATGATAAAGGTGAAGCAGCCTACTTGAACTGCCCGATGACAGAAGAGGAGTTTAATCGCTTCTATGATGCGTTGATCTCCGCAGAAACAGTTCCATTGAAGGAATTTGAAAAGGAAATCTTCTTCGAAGGCTGCATGCCAATTGAAGTATTGGCAAAGCGTGGGCACAAAACTATGACATTTGGTCCCATGAAGCCAGTAGGTCTGGTTGATCCGCGTACAGGCAAAAAGTCTTACGCGGTTGTACAGCTTCGTCAGGACAATAGTGCTGCGACGTTGTATAACATCGTAGGTTTCCAGACTCATCTGAAATGGCCGGATCAAAAAAGAGTCTTTTCACTGATTCCTGGGTTGGAAAACTGCGAAATCGTTCGTTATGGCGTCATGCACCGTAACACCTTTATCAACTCGCCAAAACTGTTGAATCCTACGTATCAGTATAAAGATCGGGAAACGCTTTTCTTTGCTGGTCAAATGACTGGTGTAGAAGGATATGTAGAGTCAGCGGCATCTGGTTTGCTTGCCGGGATAAATGCAGCTCGACTCGCAAAAGGAGAAGAATTGATCGTGCTTCCGCCTGAAACAATTATGGGAAGCATGGCTCGCTATATTACAACTGCAGATCTAAAGCATTTCCAACCAATGAACGCAAACTTCGGGTTGGTACCGGAATGGCCAGAAAGAATCCGAGACAAGCGTGTGAAAAATGAAAAGCTCGCTGAGCGGGCGCTAGATACAATTCAGAATTTTACACAAGAACGACACAATTAACATTGATATCCGATTTTCGTCTGTGTTACTATATAGGTGCTTCGAGGAGGGTGCATCCCGTATGGACATTTCGCATCAAAATTCTGCGGATATTGAGATGTTTACCCGCTATTTGCGAGTTGAAAAAAACGCCTCTCCTCATACGGTGAAGCAGTATGTGGCAGATATCAGCGAATTTGTCTCCTTTATGGAACAGCACCAAATCACCGTATTTGCTGCTGTTTCTTATTTGCATGGTCGCTCCTTTCTCTCGCAATTGGCTGGCAGGGGGCTTTCCCGGCGAAGTATTGCCCGCAAGCTTTCCAGTTTGCGTAGCTTGTACCGATTTCTGTTGCGTGAAGGTCAACTGGAACAGAACCCATTTCAACTAGTCTCCACTCCCAAAATGGAGAAGAAACTTCCTTCCTTTTTATATCCGCAAGAAGTTCAAGCTTTTTTCGATCTGCCTGATACAACCACTCCATTGGGAATTCGTGATCGTCTGATTTTTGAACTGTTGTATGCAAGCGGCATGCGTGTTACGGAGCTCACAACTTTATCTGTAAATGATGTGAATCCGAGCATGGGAGTCGCCTTGGTTTATGGAAAAGGAGCGAAAGAACGGTATGTGCCGGTTGGAAGTTATGCCTGCGACGTTCTTCGGCAATACCTAGAGTATGGAAGAGAAAAACTGTTGGCTGGAAAAGTAGAACACGGTAATTTGCTGGTTAACTATCGGGGAGAACCGTTATCCGACCGCAGTGTTCGGCGGATTGTAGACAAATACGTAGATACGTACGCTCTTCAATTGCGGGTTTCACCACATACTTTTCGTCATACGTTTGCAACCCATATGTTGAACGGCGGCGCTGATTTGCGTACCGTGCAAGAATTATTGGGACACGTCAATGTTTCGACGACACAGGTGTACACGCATGTGACCAAAGAGCGACTTAGGCATGTATATGACACCGCTCACCCACGAGCAAACCCGGGCAATACAGGTTCCGCCAATTAGACATAACGGGAGGAATCAGTGATGGAACAGTTTCACGCAACAACCATATTTGCTGTACAGCACAATGGGTCTGTAGCGATGGCCGGAGATGGTCAGGTTACTTTTGGCAACAGCATGGTGATGAAGCACGGTGCCAAAAAAGTAAGACGTCTATATCGCGGCGAAGTTTTAGCAGGATTCGCTGGCTCTGTTGCTGATGCTATTACGCTTTTTGAGAAGTTTGAAGGAAAGCTGGAGGAGTATCACGGTAATCTGCAGCGTGCTGCTGTAGAGCTGGCGAAAGAGTGGCGCATGGATAAAATTTTGCGTCGTTTGGAAGCAATGATGATTGTTGCCAATAAGGAGCACTTGTTGCTTATTTCCGGAAATGGCGAAATCATTGAGCCTGATGATGGGATTCTTGCAATTGGTTCTGGCGGTAGCTTTGCCCTTGCAGCAGGTCGTGCATTGAAGACATATGCGCCTCATCTCGGCGCACGTGAAATTGCGGAAGCATCGCTTCGTACTGCTGCTGAAATTTGCGTGTTCACAAACAACAATCTTGTTGTGGATGAGTTGAATTGAGCGAAAGGGAGGAACCTACTTTGCTGAATCTTGAGCAATTAACCCCGCGTAAGATCGTAGAGCATTTGGATAAATACATTGTCGGGCAGGCACAAGCCAAGAAAGCCATCGCTGTAGCGCTTCGCAACCGCTATCGTCGCAGTCGTTTGCCGGAGCAAATGATTGAAGAGGTTGTTCCAAAAAACATCTTGATGATCGGACCTACTGGTGTTGGAAAAACGGAAATTGCACGTCGGATTGCCAAACTGACAGGTGCTCCTTTTATTAAAGTAGAAGCAACGAAGTTTACGGAAGTCGGTTATGTAGGACGAGATGTGGAATCGATGGTCCGTGATCTGGTGGAGGCTTCTATCCGTACGGTCAAACAGGAAAAAGTAGAGTCGGTGAAAGAGAAAGCCGAGAAGCTTGCGAATGAAGCGATTGTGAACGTACTTGTCCCATCACGCAAGCAGTCGAACTCGTTCAAAAATCCGTTGGAGATGTTCTTCGGCGGACAGCAGCAACAGCAGCAGGATACCACTGATCAAGAAGAAGTGTCGATCCAGCAGCAACGCAGACAAGTCATGTGGCAATTGACGAATGGCCAGTTAGAAGAGCAAATGATTGAGATTGAAGTCGAAGATCAATCACCTTCGATGTTTGACATGTTCCAGGTTCCGGGTACAGAACAAATGGGGATGCAAATGCAAGATATGCTCGGTAGTCTGATGCCTAAGCGGATGAAGAAACGAAAATTGCGAATAAAAGATGCGCGAAAGGTATTAATTCAGCAGGAAGCGCAAAAACTGGTGGATATGGACGAAGTTACGCAGGAGTCAATTCGTCGAGCTGAACAACACGGTATTATCTTCATTGACGAAATTGACAAGATTGCGGGTAAGGATGGGCGTGGCCCGGATGTATCTCGTGAAGGAGTCCAGCGTGATATTTTACCGATTGTGGAAGGCTCAACTGTCATGACCAAATATGGTCCTGTCAAAACAGATTACGTTCTGTTCATCGCAGCTGGTGCTTTTCACATGGCAAAACCATCAGATTTGATTCCTGAATTGCAAGGCCGTTTTCCGATTCGGGTAGAGCTGACTAGCTTGCGCGTTGAAGATTTTGTCCGAATTTTGACAGAGCCTAAAAACGCGTTGCTCAAGCAGTACGTAGCCCTCTTGGAAACAGAAGGTGTGCGTATTGAATTTACGCCGGAAGCCATTCAGGAACTCGCTCGTCTCGCTGCTGAGGTCAATCAGAGCACAGATAACATTGGTGCTAGACGATTGCACACCATATTGGAGAAGCTACTGGAGGATCTCTCTTTTGAAGCCCCAGAAATCCACCTAGAAGTTGTACAGATTACCCCCGATTATGTCAAACAGAAATTAGGTACAATCGTGGGGAACAAAGACTTGAGTCAATATATTTTATAAACATTGGATAGGCAGCACATATAATTAGGAGGAAATACAGATGGATCTACTGTCAAAAACAAGAAGAATTAACCGCATGTTGCAAAAATCCGCGGGTCATGCCGTGAATTTTAATGAAATGTCCCAAGTATTGAGTGACGTTATTGAAGCAAATACTTATGTTGTAAGCCGCAAAGGAAAACTTCTCGGATTTGCGATTCATCAAGAAATGGACAACAGCCGTATGCGCAAGATGCTGGAAGAGCGCCGTTTTCCAGAAGAGTACAGCATGGGGTTACTGAAAGTGGATGAAACATCCGCGAACCTGGATGTAGATAGTCCATACACGATTTTCCCTGTTGAAATGAAAGATGTATTCCGCACAGGTTGGACGACGCTCGTTCCAATTATGGGTGGAGGAGATCGTCTCGGTACGCTGATTTTGGGTCGTATTAACGATCAATTTGTCGATGACGACCTGATTCTTGCAGAAGTAGGGGCAACTGTAGTCGGTATGGAAATCTTGCGCGAGCGTTCTGAAGCAATCGAAGAAGAAGCACGCAGCAAAGCAGTTGTACAAATGGCGATTGGTTCCCTCTCTTATAGTGAGTTGGAAGCAGTTGAGCATATTTTTGAAGAACTCGAAGGCAAAGAAGGCTTGCTTGTTGCCTCCAAAATCGCGGATCGCGTAGGGATTACTCGCTCCGTAATTGTAAACGCACTGCGTAAGCTGGAGAGTGCGGGTGTTATCGAATCCCGCTCTTTGGGGATGAAAGGTACCTTCATTAAAGTGCTGAATGAAAAGCTGTTGCCTGAGCTGGAGAAGCTCAAAACCTCGTAATAGACCTTGCCAAAAGTTACAAGAAAGTAAACAAAAGGTGTAGCAACTCATGTTGCTGCACCTTTATTCATGGGACTTTAGTCCTGGTTATAGCAAAAAATGACACATTATTACCATAAATTATATATTGATTTTTAATGCTCTACTGGACGTTTGCGATGGTTTGAATATGGATTCCTTGTAAAATGCAGTAAAAAAACAGGAAAGATAAGGGATTTAGTCCCATTGAATCATTTTGAAAAACGTCATGAAAAGGGGCTTTTTTGTCCAAATTGATTTTGCTATGATTGAATCGTATTAGGGTGTCGAAAATACAGGAAATATAGGTGGTTTTAGGGAAAACAATTGACTCATATTGGGGGAGAAGGAAAAATGCTGGATAGTTACCATCTGCAGGTCCTGGAGAGATCACTCGACGCTGCAACATTGCGACATAGAACGATCGCAAACAACCTTGCCAACATAGACACCCCTCAATTCAAAAGTCAACAAGTCATCTTCGAGAGCTTTTTGCAAGATGAGTTGAACGCAAGAGCGGGACATGGCAAGTTAGAAGCGTATCGGACCAATCAACGACACCTCCCGTTTGGAAATGCAGGGGGCGTTGCGGTACCACAGGTTGTGTCCAATCCGAATAACTTCATTCAGAACAGTGGCAATGATGTTGACTTGGAATCAGAAACAACAGAATTAGCCAAAAACCAAATTTGGTACAGCGGTTTGACGCAATTGACAGCAGGACATTTTCAAAAGCTACGCAGTGTAATTGATGGTGGAGGTAAATAAGGATGAGCTTGTTTCAGGGAATTAATACAAGTGCTTCTGCCTTAACAGCTAACCGCTTGCGATTGGATACGATTGCTTCCAACATTGCAAATGCGGAAACCACCCGAGCAAACTTCGTAGATGGCGCTTGGCAGCCATATCGGAGGAAAATGGTGGAGTTGTCACCTCGAACAAATGAATCGTTTGATAACTTCCTGCAAGCAGCCGTGGGGACGGTCTCTGGAAGTCGGGGTGGACAAGGTGTGAAGGTTACAGCGATTCAAGAAGACAATACGCCGTTTAAGCGCGTATTTGATCCATCTCACCCAGATGCAGATCAAGACGGATATCTCTTGATGCCGAATGTCGACCCGATGAAAGAGATGGTGGACATGATCTCCGCATCAAGATCATACGAAGCCAACGTGACAGCATTGAACGCTTCCAAATCCATGATGCTAAAAGCATTGGAAATCAAGTAAAGCGGGTGACAGTAAGGAATGGAAATGAGTGCAATCTCCCAACTAACGCCAATTCGAACACCGAGTGTGAACAAGCCAACCCCAGCTGAAGTTTCCCAAGAATTCTCATCGTTTCTATCGGATGCCGTGAATAAAGTGAATCAGGCGCAAGTAGAATCGTCGAATCTTGCTGATAAGTTTGCAGCGGGAGAAATTACTGACTTGCATCAAGTGACTGTTGCAGGGCAAAAAGCTTCCGTGATGCTACAAATGACTATGCAGGTCAGGAACAAGATGATTGAGTCTTATCAAGAAATCATGCGCATGTCGATTTGATCGTTGTTGGTATCCTTTGAGAGGTGAAACATGAACGAACGTTTAGCAGTATACAAAGACCAGTTTATGTCAAAATGGAACCAAATTTCCAAGAAACAAAAATGGATGATTCTCGGTATTTCGCTCTTCCTCTTGATTTCTCTTGGTCTATACATATACATCGCTTCTCAGCCGGTGTACAAACCACTCTACAACCAAAGATTGAGTGAACAAGAAATCGGGACTATCAAGCAAGAGTTGGAAGCATCACAAATCCCTTATCGCATCACAGGGAATGGTACTAGCATCGAGGTTCCTGAAAAAATGGCACAAGATGTCATTGTCGATTTGGCTGCACAAGGTATTCCGAGTCAGGCAGGGATTAATGCAGAAATTTTCTCCAGTACGCTCGGAGTTACAGATCGCCAATTTGATGTCATGAAGAAAGAGGCCTTGCAGCAAGAACTTCGCAAGATGCTGGAACGTGTAAAAGGTGTACGATCCGCACAAGTGATGATTACATTGCCGCAAGAAAGCGTTTGGGTGACAGAGACTCCGGATACAGCGACTGCTTCTGTTATCGTAGATGTTGAACCGGGAATGACTCTTGACCAAAAGCAAATTAACTCGCTTTATCTGCTCGTTTCCCGAAGCGTTCCGAAATTGCCGATGGAAGCGATTGCGATTACTGACCAGTATTCCAATCCGCTTGAACGTTCTGAAGGCAACGAAAACGAAGGAACATTGAGCAGTTTCAAGCAACAGGAAACAATCAAAGCAGATGTTGAAAAGAAAATTCAACAAAATCTGTACAACCTGTTGGGAACAATCATGGGCCGCGATAAAGTCATCGTCCATACGTTCATTAAAATGAACTTTGACAAAGAAAACCGCGTAGAAAATATCGTCGAGGCACCTGACAAAGAGAACAACGAAGGACTTATCATTTCTTCTCAAAAATTATCAAAAGCCTTCTCTGGACAAGGTCAACCTCCAGGAGGAATCGCAGGAACAAATAACAATGCCGTTCCGAACTACCCGGGAGCTACCCCGCAAGGAAGTAACAGTCAATACGAAGAGTTGAACGATACAATTAATCGTGAAGTAAATCGCATCACACGAAATGTTACATCAAGCCCTTACAAGATCGAAGACATCACAATCAATGTTGGGGTAGAACCGCCAGCTGGTGGAACGGTGGATGCTGCTACGCTCGAGAGCATCAAGCAAGTGTTGCGCAATGTTGTTCGTGTCACATTAAGTGATCAGGCATCTGATTTAACTGATGTTGAGTTGGACAAGCATATTTCTGTACTCCCTCGTCAGTTCTCAGGAAAAGCTGAGATTGAGGATTCCAGTGCACTAAGTCCTGCTGTTCTTTGGACAGTTGGTGGTATTGCAGTCTTGGCACTTGCTGCTGTTGCCTTCCTCGTATATCGCAGACGCAGTCAAGCGAAGCAACAACAAGAAGAAGAGGAATTGCCAGACTTGCTGACACCGTTCAACGCGGCCGAAATACCAGACTTGATTTACCAAGAAGATGGAGACCAGGTAGTGGTCAGAAAGCAACTTGAAAAATTGGCGCGAAGCAAACCAGATGAGTTTGTTGTTCTGCTTCGTACTTGGTTAGCAGAAGATTAAGGAGTGAATGGTATGGCTCGCGGCGCTAAAGAGTTGTCAGGACGACAAAAGGCAGCTATCCTCCTCATCTCACTCGGGCCGGAAGTTTCTGCCCAGGTGTTCAAGCATTTGCGTGAGGATGAGATCGAGCAACTGACATTAGAAATCGCCAATGTGCGAAAAGTGGATACGGATGAAAAAGATAAAATTTTATCTGAATTTCACCAGATAGCAGTTGCCAAAGAGGTAATTGCACAAGGCGGGATTACGTACGCCAAAGAAATTTTGCAAAAAGCTTTGGGTGAGACCAAAGCGATGGATATTATCAATCGCTTGACGGCAAACCTTCAAGTTCGACCGTTTGACTTTGCTAGAAAGGCTGACCCAGGTCAAATCCTTAACTTTATCCAAAATGAGCATCCACAGACGATTGCTTTGGTGCTTTCTTATCTGGAGGCTCAACAAGCAGCCATGATCTTGTCCGCTCTACCGCAAGAACGTCAAGCAGAGGTTGCGAAACGTATTGCGACAATGGACAGTACTTCACCGGAAGTAATCGCTCAAGTTGAACAGGTATTGGAGCAAAAGCTCTCTGCCACTGTTACCCAAGATTACACTCAGGCAGGCGGGATCGAAGCGATCGTGGCTGTACTCAATGGTGTCGATCGTGGAACCGAACGCACGATTCTGGATTCCCTCGAAATTCAAGATCCAGAGCTGGCAGAAGAAATCAAGAAGCGTATGTTCGTCTTCGAAGATATTGCTACACTCGACAACCGTTCGATTCAGCGCGTTATCCGCGATGTGGAAAATGCCGATCTGCAACTTTCTCTCAAAGTATCCAGCGAAGAAGTTCGGGAAGTTATTTTCCGGAACATGTCCAAACGGATGGCGGATACCTTCAAAGAAGAAATGGAGTTTATGGGCCCAGTTCGTCTACGCGACGTCGAAGAGGCACAATCTCGTATCGTTGCAATTATCCGTCGCTTAGAGGAGGCTGGTGAGATCATCATCGCCCGCGGTGGAGGAGATGATATCATTGTCTAGGATCATCAAAAGCGCCAATTATCGGCCTTCTGAGGAATCTTTTCTCCTCTCGGTAACGCCTGTACCACTTAAGACGGAAGAAGTTGCCGAAAGGTTGCAAGAAAATCAAGAAATTTTAAATCAAACTGAGATCGAAGCGAAAACGATCATCTCAGATGCAGAAGAAACTGCGCAAAACATCTTGCAGCAAGCTGCGGATCAAGCAGAGCAATTAAGACAAGAGACGCTTGCTCAGATGGAAGAATGGTGGGAACAAAAGCGTCAGGAAGCTGCGCAACTGTTTCAACAAGTACAAGATCAGGCTATGAATGAAGGACACGAGGCAGGCTTCGAAGCGGGAAAACGTGAGGCGTACGAGGAGCAAACAGCTGCTCTCAGCCAAGCAAAAACCATTTTGGAACAAGCGTTTGCCGAGAAAAAACAGATCATAGCTGAGGCAGAGCCTTTCCTAGTGGAACTCAGCATGGAGATCGCTAAAAAAATCATTGGACAGGAAGTGCAACAGCATCCCGAGCAGGTCCTGGAAATGACCAAAAAAGCACTCCGCCGCTCCCGTGTTCACGGTGAGATTACGGTGTGTGTCAACCATAAGTACTTCGATTATGTGCTCGAACATCGTGCTGGTTTTCTGGAATTGTTAGATGGACAAGCAGAGCTCTCCATTTACCCCGACTATACAGTACAAGACGGTGGATGTGTCATCCGTACTGCCTTAGGAAGTGTCGATGCTCGCATCGATACACAAATGGAGGAGATTAAACAAGCACTGCTTACGATTGCCAGAGGAAGTGAGGCTCCATGAGCATCCTAGATCTCTCGAAGTACAAGCACATGCTGCATGGATTAGATCCGATGCGAGTGAATGGCAAAGTGACGCAAGTTGTTGGACTCACCATTGAGTCACAAGGGCCAGAAGTGAAATTAGGCGAGATATGCCATCTATATCCGTCTAACTCAAAGGAACCGATCATCGCAGAAGTCGTTGGTTTTCGTGAAAACAAAGTGCTTTTAATGCCATTAGGCGAATTGACCGAAATTGGTCCAGGTTGTGATGTGGTCGCGACAGGACGTTCGTTAGATGTAAAAGTTGGACCTGAAATACTGGGTTCGATCCTCGATGGATTAGGCCGACCCTATCAAGGCTCACTGCCATTTGGGCTAACGTCTTATCCTACGAACAATATGCCGCCAAATCCGATCCTTCGACCGCGCATTCAAGAACCATTGAGTGTAGGCGTAAGAGCGATAGATGGCCTGCTTACCATCGGGAAAGGTCAGCGGGTCGGTATCTTCGCTGGATCAGGGGTAGGAAAAAGTACATTGATGGGAATGATCGCTAGAAATACTACGGCAGATATCAATGTCATTGGTCTCATTGGAGAACGCGGCCGTGAAGTCATGGAGTTTATTGAGCGCGATCTTGGGGAAGAAGGACTAAAGCGGTCTGTTGTTGTCGTAGCTACTTCCGATCAACCTGCCATGATTCGAATTAAGGGAGCGATGATTGCGACATCCATAGCGGAATATTTTCGCGATCGTGGAATGAATGTCATGCTGATGATGGATTCCGTCACGCGCTTTGCCATGGCACAACGTGAAGTGGGCTTGGCAATCGGAGAACCGCCTGCTACGCGTGGTTATACGCCATCGGTGTTTGCGATGCTGCCAAAGCTGATGGAGCGCGCAGGAACAGCGGATAAGGGAAGTATTACCGCCTTTTATACCGTATTGGTTGATTCTGACGACATGAACGATCCGATTGCGGATGCGGCGCGGGGGATTTTGGACGGTCACATCGTTCTTGACCGAAAAATCGCTCACAAAGGTCACTTCCCTGCTATTGATGTGATGGCGAGTGTAAGTCGTGTCATGAATGAAATCGTCGATAGCAACCATTTGGATGCTGCTCGTCAGCTGAAAAAGCATTTGGCTACGTTTCGTGAAGCGGAGGACCTCATAAATATTGGGGCGTACAAGCCGGGGAGCAACCGGGAAATCGATGCGGCCATTCGCTATCGAGATATCATTTCGGGCTTTACGGCACAAGGAACGCATGAGCCATCTACTTTGCAGGGTGCTATCCAAGCGTTGACAGCTCATTTCGGAGGAGTGAACTAACGTGCGAGTGTTTCAGTTTCATCTCCAAAAGGTTCTTGATATAAAAGAAAAAGAAAAAGAACAAGCAGAGTGGGCTTTCGGAAAGTCGATTCAGCGTAAAAACGAAGAAGAGTGGAAGCTTTCTCAACTAACCGAGCATCATGACGAGATGACGATGAAGCTCCAGGAAGTACAGCTGCAGACATGCAGTGCTGCGCAGCTCATTTCTATTACGCAATATCAGCAATCTGTTGCGAGATCCATTCAGAATCAGCAACGTACCTTGCACGGCTGTGAACAGGATGTGGAACGATGTCAGTCACGATTGACGGAACGTATGAAAGAGTCCAAACTATGGCAACGCCTTCGGGAAAAGTCGCTCCACCAATTTCTGGACGACCAGAAGCAAAGAGAGCAAAAAGAGTTGGATGAGATCGGTACGCAGCTCTATCTTCGCCGAAGCTACTGAGGGAGGTTCCAAATGGAAGAAATCCAAGAAGAACGGGAATACGGCAGGTGGGAATGGTTCTTTTATATGATTGTCATTCCTGCACTGTTTGCCAGCCTCCTTGGCGGTGTGCTCCTGAGCTTGCTCGGAGTAAATGTGTTAGGGACTGTTCTCCACTGGGCTAACTCCATACCGTACGTGGAAAAATTAGTCCCGGACGATTATGCGGCTACTCCCGATTCGGAAGAACAGCCTGACATGGACAAACAAGTGGCAAACCTGCAGCAAGATCAAACAAAAAATCAGCAGCAGATTGCCACGCTAACAGAAGAGTCAGCAAAGAAAGACGCCACCATTGCGGCACTGGAAAAGCAACTGGATGATGTAAACAAAGCAATGGAAGACAAGCGTACGTCTGAGGAAGAGCGTCAAAAGCAATTTACAGACTTGGCAAAAGTATATACCACTATGTCTCCAAAGAATGCGGCAGCCATCATTGAAAAGCTAAAACTACAAGAGTCAGTTGCTGTCATGACAAAAATGAAGCCTGCACAACAGGCAGACATCTTAGCTAAGATGGAACCGAAGAAAGCTGCTGATATTTCGATCTTGTTAAAAGATTCAGTAGTGAACAAAGATGATGATATTGCTGCTCTACAACAACGTGTGGATGTTCTTACAAAGGCGTTGAGCAATACGCGTGATGGGTCTGAATCGAACGAGGATCTAAAGAACACATTTGTTCAATTGCCGCCAGCGGATGCTGCTGCAATCATTCGTTCACTCATGGATACAAACAAGGGTCAAGCTATTGCCTTAATGAAAGATTTGCCTGTGGATAAACGGGCACAAACTCTCTCAGCGATCGCCAGTGACGACAAGAAACAGAAAGAACCAGACAATCTGGCGGCTCGCATTACAGCAGAGTTGCTTCGAAAATAGATTGAGCACTCATCTGTTTTCGTTCCTATAAGCAACAAATTAACAAGAGGAGGTGAACGAGATGAATGTGGCCAATTTGACTCCTGCCGTAGGTTCAGCAGGATCTGTTACAGCGACACCTGTAGCGAATGCGGGAGGAACTGGCTTAGGTCAAATGTTTTCCATGCAATTGATGCAGGTGCTGGATCAGGTGGGGAACCCAGAAGAGACAATGGTGGCATCAGAGGGCTTAAGTGAAGAGGAAATGCTAGCGTTAGCTGAGCTCATGGCATTATTTGCCCAACTACTTGGTTCCGGTCAAGCTACGCAAGACGAATTACCGCCTGAAGCCCAGGAAAAATTTGCGACTGCGATTGAACAACTATTGGGTAAAGCGCAAGGAAATGCCGATCAAGTGAGTGAGGATTTGAAACAGATTCTAGCTAACCTAAAAAAAGGGGAAGCAACTCCAAA
The DNA here is from genome assembly GCF_003013395.1 of Brevibacillus fortis. Taxonomy (GTDB): domain Bacteria; phylum Bacillota; class Bacilli; order Brevibacillales; family Brevibacillaceae; genus Brevibacillus; species Brevibacillus fortis. Next base: position 27,314 of record NZ_PXZM01000031.1, read on the forward strand.
CGAGCTGGAGAAGCTGGCAGCTCTTCTCGAATCCCTGAAGAATCAAAAAGGAAATGCTGAGGAGTCAAAACGAAGTGGACTGAACTTGCGATCTGATGTGATGGCAAACATGAACACAACACAGCAAGATACGCTCAAGACTTTTACTCCAATGCGTTTGAACCAAGGTCTCACGGCTTACAAGCTGGAGGCAGGGATTCAGTCTCAGACTGTACAGCCTACCCTGCAAGGCGGCCTTTTGAATCAAGAGGGCAATGCACAAGAGGGTATGTTGAATGGAAATGGTCAGACACCGATCATTGCTTCATCTAATACACAGACACAATCTGTACAGACCTTTTCGCAACAGTCGGTCCCAACGCATCATGTGAACGCTAATCAACTGACCCAGCAAGTCACACAGCTCTTCGTGTCTAAAATGCAGTTGACGCAAAACAATGGTGTACATGAGGCAAGGCTGATTCTGAATCCACAATCTTTGGGTCAAGTAGATGTAACGATTACTTCTCAAAATGGAGTGATTACAGCACAGTTCCATGCCGAAACACAGGCTGGAAAGGAAATGCTGGACAACCAGCTTCCACAGCTTCGAGCTGCTTTGACTCAACAAGGCTTGCAGGTTGATCGCTTGGAGGTAAACCAACAGCAGGATACAGCTTTTAACTTCCAACAACAGCGTGAACAAGCGCGACAGCAACAAGAGAATCGACAACAGCAAGATAAAGACGAGCAAGAATTTGCTCTCGATGCCCTGGTAGACACCAATGAATCATCTGAAGTGCTTTGGAATCGATTGCGGGAAACGGCTCGCGGCATTGACGACATCGTCTAGGATTGGATAAAGGAGGAAGCGCCATGAACCATTTTCGAGTGGGGCAACCCTACTTTCCTCCGAAAACGAATCACGTCGCAAAAGCTACTACCCAAACTGCGCCGGGAAACAACAAGTTATTTCAGCAGTATTTGACGGAATCGATTGGCGCTGCAACCAAGGCGGAGCCACTTAGCTTTAGTCAGCATGCCGTCAATCGCTTGCAGGAGCGGGGCATTACGCTCGAAAGACAGCAGATGGAGCGTTTGGAATCCGCTGTCCAAAAAGCAGCCGCCAAAGGCGCAAGAGAGTCTCTCATTATGATGGATAATGTGGCCTATGTCGTGAGCATCGTAAATCGGAAAATTATTACCGCCGTAGACGATGGCAGCATGAAGGACAACGTATTTACTAACATTGACAGTGCCATTTTCGTGTAGGTGGCTGTTTACTGGGCTGGACCTCCTTATGAGGAAGCCCATTCGGCTACTGACTGACAGAGGTAGCCGCTGTAAATGAGAAGGTAAAGGAGGAAATTAGTATGCTTCGATCTATGTACTCAGGTATTTCAGGCTTGCGTGGTTTTCAGACAAAATTGGACGTGATCGGTAATAATATCGCGAACGTTAACACAGTCGGTTTTAAAAAGGGTCGAGTGATGTTTCAAGATATTTTGAGCCAGAACGTTCAAGGGGCTGGGGCTCCTACAGCTGGTGGAAAGGGCGGGACTAACCCGACTCAGATCGGTCTTGGTGCTTCCATTGCTTCTATTGATACTGTTTTCTCAGCAGGTAGTCCAATGACAACCAACCTTCCGACAGATCTATCTATCGAGGGTGACGGATTCTTTATGGTAAGCCCGGATGAAGGAGCCACGATCTATTATACGCGTGCAGGCAACTTTACACGTGATGCTGAGGGGTACCTGGTAAATTCACAAGGTATGAAGCTGATGAACTCTGATCCAGGTGTCATTCAGATCAACCAAAATGATGGAATTGTTTCTTACTCCATCGGAAAAGACGGAGTCATCACAACGGTTGATGAGACAGGTGCATTAGACTCTGCGAATACCATTGGGGTCATGACCTTCAATAATCCAGGTGGTTTGAAGAAGATTGGGAACAATCTTTACGAAAACACAGTAAACGCTGGAGCGAATGATGATGACCCGTTGACACCAGTGACGCCAGCAGATGCAAAAGTAAGCATCATCGCAGGACAACTGGAAATGTCCAACGTTGACCTTTCTGAAGAATTTACAGAAATGATCGTGGCACAACGCGGTTTCCAAGCAAACTCTCGGATCATCACGACATCAGACACAGTACTAGAAGAACTGGTGAACCTGAAACGATAATTTCGTTTAACGGAAAAAAGCCGGGGAAGTGTTCTAAACCTTCCCCAGCTTGATCCGGAAAGGAGCAGCCAATGATTAAGTTAACTCGATTTAACGGCTCTACTTTTTATCTGAACATCACTCACATTGAAACTGTTGAAGCAACTCCGGATAGCGTGATTACGCTGTTCAACGACAGAAAGTACATCGTGAAGGATTCGGTGGAATCCATCGCTGAACGTGTTCAGGCTTTTTATCATAATGTTCCTCCGGCAACGTCTATACCGAGAATGCCGGGTGATTCAAATGAATAGCGGGAGGCATTAGTGATGTTTCAAAATCGATTGTTTAACATGGCTCTAATCATTATCATCGCGATATCGCTACTGGGAGTGATCTCGTTTGTTCTCTGGCAAACGTATCTCTCTCCGGCTGCTCAAACAGCCACAACGGGAGAGCAAGAAGTGAAGCCCCTAACGGCAGAGGAAATGAAAGAGTTCTCCGTTGACACTGGCGAAATTACTACGAACTTGCTAACGAATAATTACATGATTGTACGCTTTAGCATTACGGCGGACAGTGCTGATGCTAAAACAGAGTTGGAGCAGCGTTTGCCACAAGTCAATCAGGTGATTATTAAAACATTGGCGGGGTTGACACCAGAAGACATAAAAGGAACTGAAGGTGTGAACAAGCTGGAAGCAAAAATCATGAATGAAATCAGCTCCCTAATGCAAGAAGGTAAGATTGTTCAAGTAGTGACAACCAAACGCGTCTTGTCATAGGAAGCGATTATGGTATACATAGCAAGGAGGTGACGACATATGGCCGAGGTTCTCTCACAGAGTGAGATTGATGCGCTGTTGGCTGCCCTATCTTCGGGCGAAATGGATGCCAACGAGCTGAAAAAGGAAGAAACTGAGCGTAAAATCAAAGTATATGATTTCAAACGCGCCCTGCGGTTCTCAAAAGATCAGATACGCGGTTTAACGCGAATCCATGAAAACTACGCGAGGCTGTTGACTACGTATTTTTCAGCTCAGCTCCGTACCTTCGTGCAAATTACGGTTGCCTCCGTCGATCAATTGCCGTATGACGAATTTATACGTTCTATTCCCAAGATGACCATCTTGAACATCTTTGAAGCCCCTCCACTGGAAGGACGAATGGTTTTGGAAGTAAATCCAAACATCGCCTATACCATGCTGGATCGACTTCTGGGAGGACAGGGGGCGATTCCGGAAAAGATGGGCGCCCTTACGGAAATTGAAACAACGGTGATGGAACGCGTATTCGGCAAAGCGCTGGATACTTTCCACGAGGCATGGAAGCAAATCATTGAGCTGGATCCGTATCAGGAAGGTTTGGAGATGAATCCACAGTTCATGCAGATCGTCTCACCTAACGAGATTGTCGTGGTAATCTCTTTTAGTACCAAAATCGGGGATACAACGGGAATGATCAACCTCTGTTTGCCTCACGTGGTACTAGAGCCAATCATGACAAAGCTGTCTGGACAATACTGGTTCTCCAAACAAAAGAAAACGCGGGATGAAGAAGAGCGTCTGCGTGTAGAAGAGCGAGTAAAAGTTGCAAAATTGCCGATTGTTGCTGAAATGGGAACGGCTACGATTACTGTAGGAGATTTCCTGCAGCTACAAAAAGGCGATGTCATTCAATTAGATCAATCGATTGACAACAAGTTGAAAATTAAAGTGGGCGACCACTTAAAGTTCTTGGGTCAGCCAGGAACACTTAAAGGAAGAGTGGCCGTACAGATTGATGAAGTCATAGAGGAGGGGGAGGAACAAAATGAGTAGAGATATGCTTTCTCAAGACGAGATTGACGCGCTGTTACGTGCGAACAACTTGGTTGAGGACGAAGAGGAAGCTGTGTCGGTAGTGACCCAGGATGTTGCCGAGTTTCTGTCCCCGTTTGAACAAGATGCACTCGGAGAAATTGGTAATATCTCCTTTGGGAGCGCAGCTACTGCGTTATCTACTTTGTTAAGTCAAAAAGTAGATATTACAACCCCTACTGTTACCGTAGTCAATGTCGATGAATTGGAAAGCGAATTTCCGATTCCTCACGTGGCAGTCCACGTGGAATATACAGATGGTTTCAAAGGAATTAACTTGTTAGTCATTCGCATGGAAGATGCTGCAGTTATCGCGGATCTGATGATGGGTGGAGACGGTAGACCGGCGAACACTGAAATGTCAGAGCTTCATATCAGCGCGGTTCAGGAAGCAATGAATCAGATGATGGGTTCCGCTGCTACATCCATGTCGACGATTTTCAACCAGTTCATTAATATTACACCACCAGGCATCGATGTAATGGATCTTGCGCAAGGCAAGGGCGGAGACAGCTTCTCTGATGATGACAGTCCTTTGGTGAAAGTATCTTTTCGCTTAAAGGTAGGAGAGCAAGGCGAACTTATCGATTCAAATATTATGCAGCTTCTCCCGCTCTCCTTTGCGAAAAAGATGATTGATAGACTAGTTGGAGGTTCAGAGGATGAAGCAGCAGCGGCGGCCCTCATAGATGAGATAGAGATGCCTTCTCTGCCTGCTATGAGTCTGTCGGCTCCTTCTATCCAGCCAAGTGCGCCAGAGCAGCCACAGAGCCACGTACCGCCTGTAGCGCCACCACCACAACAGCCGATGTATCAGCAACCGCAGGGTTACGCACAGCCAATGGGCTACCCAGGACAGCCGATGTATCCTGACGCGTATGGACAACCAATGATGCCACCAGGCTACGCTCCGTACCCAGGTATGTATCAGCAGCCTCCAATGGCTCCGCCAACACCACAGCATTTCGGAGGTCCTGCCGCTAGTCAGGCGAATGTAGTACCAGCACAATTTGCTCCGCTTGGAGGTGCTCCTATGTATACAGGAGACATACAAAACTTGAACTTGCTTCACGACATTCCTTTGCAAGTAACTGTTGAGTTAGGTCGTACGAAAAAGCTTATTAGAGAAATCCTTGACTTGTCCGCTGGATCGATTATACAGTTGGACAAGCTGGCAGGTGAGCATGTAGACATCTTGGTAAACAACAAGTTGATTGCCAAGGGCGAGGTTGTCGTCATTGATGAGAACTTTGGGGTTCGTGTTACAGACATCATCAGTCAGATAGATCGTGTTCAAAAATTACAATAATACAATCAAGAGGGAAGTATTAGGGAGGAGCTATTCATGTCTAACAAAGTTTTAATCGTAGACGATGCAGCATTCATGCGTATGATGATCAAGGAAATTCTTTCGAAAAACGGGTACAGCGTCGTAGGGGAAGCAAGTGACGGTGCACAAGCAGTTGAAAAGTACAAAGAATTGGGACCTGATCTCGTAACTATGGATATTACCATGCCAGAGATGGATGGAATTTCTGCATTGAAAGAAATTAAAAAGTTGGATCCTAACGCACGCGTGATCATGTGCTCCGCGATGGGACAACAAGCGATGGTAATCGATGCGATCCAGGCGGGCGCAAAAGACTTCATCGTAAAACCATTCCAGGCGGATCGCGTTCTGGAAGCGATCAAAAAGACAATGAGCTAATGATGATGATCCGGAATGCAGGGGCAAGACTCATTTTAGCCTTCAGTCTGATCCTGTTGCTTTTCGTCTCCTCCCTGCCGAGTACCGTTTTTGCGGAAGGTTCAGTAGCGGATGCGTACAACCAGGGAAAAGTGCCAACTAGCAATGCGCCCGCCGGCAGTGAACAGCCGGCGGCCATTCCGGGCAGCGGAACAGGAAGTATGATCGGGTATCTAGTTCAAGTCATCTTTTCGCTTGGCTTTATTGCAGTATTGATCTTTTTATTGCTCCGTTTTCTTGGTCGACGTCAAGGTGCTCAAAGTCATGGACCGATTAAAGTGATTAGCGCTACTGCCTTAGGTAGTGGCAAGACACTGCAGGTTGTCATGATCGGCGAGTCGTTGTACATCGTGGGAGTGGGAGAAAATGTTCAATTGCTTCGTAGGATCGAACCGGGTGAAGAAGTAGATCTGATCTTGGCTGACGCAGAGATCAAACCAATGAAAAGCCCAATCTCGCTAGATTGGCTCCCGTTCGGTAAGAAAAAGCAGGCAGAAGAAGAAATCTTGTTTTCTTCTGATATGGAAGGTAAAAGCTTTCAAGATCTGTTGCAGGGTCAATGGAACGACTTGAAAAATCGTCCACAGCAAACAGAACATTGGGAGAAAGAGCAAGCTCAGGACAGAGGGGACCAAAAATGAAATATTTTTTGCAGGTGCTGATGCTTGTTGCAGTGTTGCTATCCGTACCTGAGATGGTCATGGCAGCGCCAGCGGGTACACCGCTTGTTCCGAGCATTGATTTGAAGATAGGTGGCGGAACAGGGACACCGCAGGAGACATCAACGGCCATTCAGCTGTTACTGATTTTGACAGTATTATCTGTAGCTCCAGCCATTTTGCTTTTAATGACCAGTTTTGCCCGAATTGTCATTGTCTTGTCTTTTGTACGAAATGCGCTGGCAACTCAACAAATGCCACCGAACCAGGTATTGATTGCCCTTGCACTATTTATGACTTTTTTCATAATGGCTCCGACACTTGGACAAGTAAACCAAACTGCCGTACAGCCATTTATGCAAGGAAAGCTAACGCAACAGCAGGCATTAGACGCAGCGGTCATACCGTTTAAGGAATTTATGGCAAAACAGACGCGTGAAAAAGATTTAGCGCTATTTCTGGAATACACAAAAGCCGAACGACCTAAATCGATTCAAGATATTCCATTGAATGCGCTGGTCCCTGCTTTTGCCATTAGTGAATTGAAGACGGCTTTTCAAATCGGTTTTATGATATTCATTCCATTTCTCGTAATTGATATGATCGTCTCCAGTATTTTGATGGGGATGGGGATGATGATGTTACCGCCGGTTATGATTTCATTACCGTTTAAGATTTTATTGTTCATCATGGTGGACGGCTGGTATCTCATTGTGAAATCACTTTTGACCAGTTTTTAGCGACATTCCGAATACCTCAGGAGGTAGAGCATGACACAAGAATTACTTATGCAGATTGCCCAAAGCTCTGTTTATACCATCCTGCTGATTTCGGCACCTGCACTTGGGGTCGCCTTACTGGTTGGTTTGATGGTCAGCGTCTTTCAGGCAACGACACAAATTCAGGAGCAGACACTCGCTTTCATTCCAAAGATCGTGGCCGTATTTGTTGTGATCTTGGCTGCTGGCCCATGGATGCTTCGGGTACTGCTTGATTTTACGATGGGGATCTTCGGTAACCTTCATCGTTTTGTTGGGTAGCATATGAATCTTTTTCTGATGTATCTGCCCGTATTCTTGCTTGTTTTTGTCCGAATGAGTGCTTTTTTTGTAACGGCTCCATTCTTCTCCATTCGTGGTGTACCGAATCAGTATAAAATCGGTCTTGCATTTATCATGGCCGTCATCAGTTTTCAATCCTTGCCGGTACAAGGCGAGATTCCGATGGATTTGACTTTTATTCTGTATGTCATGAAGGAAGCACTTGTTGGTGTCATTCTTGGTTACATATGCGAAATGATGTTTATCGCCATTCAGGTTGCCGGCGGACTGATGGATATGCAGATGGGTCTCGCAATGGCAAACGTTATTGACCCTAAAACGGGTACATACATCCCGGTGACAGGTAACTTCAAAAACATTCTCGCCGTCCTGTACTTTTTCAGTATTGACGGGCATCACATGCTGATACGAGGTGTGATAAGTAGTTACCAGATAATACCGGTGGACATCATGTGGGCGGCTTTCGGTAGCGAAAACGTCATGATGACAGCGGTAAAAACATTTCAAACGATGTTTGTAAGTGCATTTATGATTGCGGCACCTATCGTCGTCGCATTGTTTCTGGTTGATCTCTCTCTTGGTATTATCGCCAAATCTGTCCCGCAGTTTAATATCTTTGTGGTGGGTTTGCCCATTAAACTGCTTGCCGGCTTTTTACTGCTTATTGTGGTGATGCCTGCGTTCTTGCTGACCCTGAACGGATTGTTTGGAAACATGTTCCGGGCACTTGCAGAAATGATGAAATCGCTCGGAGGATCACCATGAATCAATTGAGATTTTCTTATGAAGTAGATCTTCAATTTTTTAATGGGGAAAAGACAGAAAAAGCCACGCCCAAGAAAAAGCAAGACGCACGAAAAAAAGGGCAAGTCGCGAAAAGTCAGGATCTTTCCCCAGCCTTATCTTTGACAGCATTTTTCTTTCTGTTAATGATGCTTGGCTCTACCATGCTAGGCACATTTCAAGATTTGATGCGTGAGTCATTGATTACATACACTACGTGGCAACTAAATGAAGAGAATTTGAAAGTCATCGTGATGCAGATTGTATTTGAAGCAATAAAAATTGTAGGACCTATCCTGGCCTTGAGTTTTCTTGTCGCATTTGCGGTGAATTACATGCAAGTAGGCTGGCTAATTAGTACCGAGCCTCTTCAAATGAAGCTGGAAAAGATCGATCCGATTAAAGGGGCAAAACGAATTTTTTCCTTACGCTCGCTCGTAGAGCTACTGAAGTCTTTATTAAAAATAAGCGCAGGCATCTATGTCGCTTATGTCATTTTGTGGAATGCAAAGGAACAAGTTGTACAGCTTTCCTTATTGTCTCTCGGAGCAGTCTTATCGTTTACTGCCGAAGAGGTGACAAAGCTAGGAATCTATCTCGGGTTATTGCTTTTCATTCTCGCGATTCTGGACTACGCCTATCAACGTTATGAGCATGAAAAGAATCTGCGGATGTCCAAGCAGGATCTCAAGGACGAGCATAAGCAAGCGGAAGGTGATCCGCTCATCAAAGGGAAGATTCGTGAACGGCAAAGAAGTATGGCCATTCGCCGTATGATGCAGGAGCTTCCCAAAGCGGATGTCATTATTACGAACCCGACTCACTTTGCTGTTGCTGTTCGCTATGACGCAAGTGCGATGAGTGCACCGACGGTAATCGCCAAGGGGCAAGACTATCTAGCATTAAAAATAAGGGAAGTAGCGAAAAAGCATCGTATCGTTACCATGGAAAACAAGCCCTTGGCCCGGGCTCTCTATAGTCAAGTTGAAGTTGGGCAACAAATTCCCGAAGAGATGTTTAAAGCGGTCGCGGAAGTTCTCGCGTACGTCTACAAGCTGCAAGGGAAAGTGAAATAAATGGAAGGAGGATAACCAGTGGGATTCAAATTTAAAGAAGTTGGTACGATCCTTTTTGTCATAAGCATTGTTGTCATGATGGTAATCCCACTTCCTTCAGCGCTACTAGATTTGCTGTTGATTTTGAATATCTCCCTTGCATTGACCATCTTGCTTGTGTCGATGTATACAAAAGAAACTTTGGAATTCTCGATCTTTCCGACGGTTTTACTTATTACAACACTTTTTCGCCTAGCCTTGAACGTGTCGACGACGAGAAATATTCTATCGCACGGTGAAGGCGGTAAAGTTATCGAAACGTTTGGTAGCTTCGTAGTCGGTGGTAATCAAGTCGTCGGTTTCGTTGTGTTTCTGATCTTGATCATCATTCAGTTTATCGTTATCACCAAAGGTTCTGAGCGTGTCGCTGAGGTAGCTGCACGTTTTACGCTGGATGCGATGCCTGGTAAACAGATGAGTATCGACGCGGATCTGAATGCAGGAATGATCACAGAAGCAGATGCACGTGTCCGAAGAAAAAAGATTGAGAACGAAGCTGACTTTTATGGAGCAATGGATGGTGCCAGCAAATTCGTAAAAGGGGACGCCATCGCGGGTATTATCATTTTTATCGTAAATATTATCGGTGGTTTTATCATCGGAATGCTCATTCATGATATGAGTTTTGCCGAGTCTGCCTCTCGTTTCACTACCATGTCTGTCGGTGACGCACTGGTGAGCCAGATTCCAGCGCTCTTAATCTCGACAGCTGCGGGTATTATTGTAACTCGTTCCACTTCTGGTGAAGGTCTGGGAGAAGACATCGTCAAGCAAATGTTCAGCTTTCCTCGCCTTCTCTATATCGTAAGCGGATGCATGTTGTTACTAGGTCTCTTTACACCGATTGGAATTCTGCCTGTACTCCCGGTATGCGGGATAATGGCATTTGCTGCTTGGAAAATGGAGAAGAACCAAAAGATGCAAATCCAGGAATCCGCCGACAAGGTGGAAGAGCAGCAAATGGAAGAAGTGCGCAGTCCAGAAAGCGTTGTGAACCTGTTACAGGTTGATCCGATCGAATTCGAGTTCGGTTATGGATTAATCCCGCTTGCCGATGTGAAGCAGGGAGGAGATCTGCTAGATCGGGTCATTATGATTCGAAGGCAAATCGCACTGGAGATGGGGATCGTTGTACCGGTCATTCGTATACGTGACAACATCCAGCTTCGACCGAATGAATATATGATCAAAATAAAAGGCAACCAAGTCGCAAAAGGGGAAATCATGCTGGATCACTACCTGGCGATGAGCCCGGGGATCGAAGATGATTCTATTGTTGGTATAGAAACCGTAGAACCTGCGTTTGGATTGCCTGCATTATGGGTAACAGAAGAGAATAAGGAGATTGCTGAGCTGTCTGGTTATACAGTTGTCGATCCGCCATCTGTTGTGGCTACACATTTGACAGAGGTTATCAAGCGACATGCGCACGAATTGTTAGGTCGCCAGGAAACAAGGGCCCTGATCGACAATGTACGGGAGACAGCACCAGTTCTCGTAGACGAGCTGATTCCGAGTCTGCTTGCCATTGGGGACGTACAAAAAGTATTGCAAAAACTGTTGCGTGAAAAAGTGTCTGTTCGAAATCTTCACGTCATTCTTGAAGCACTTGCGGATCATGCCTTGTTTACAAAAGATCCAGATGTGTTGACTGAATATGTGAGACAGGCCATGGCGAGACAGATTACACTCCAATTTACGGAGCCTGGACAACCACTTCGCGTGCTTACAGCTGGAGCAGGATTGGAAAAAGCAATCTCTGAACGTGTGGAACAGTCTGAGCAAGGAAGCTATCTGGCGATGGATCCGGAAACGTCTCAGCGAATATTCCAAAACATGTCGACTGAAGTGAGCAAAATGATCAACTCGGGTCAACAGCCGATCATTCTTTCATCACCAGCGGTCCGAATGTACTTGCGTCAATTAGTAGATCGTATGATGCCAGACGTTCCCGTTTTGTCGTACAGCGAGCTCGAACCACATGTTGAAGTGCAAAGCGTAGGGATGGTGAACATTTCGTGAGGGTAAAACGTTACATTGTCGATTCGATGCCAGAAGCAATGGAAAAAATCAGGACGGACTTAGGAATGGATGCAGTGATTCTTAATTCCAAGCCGATCAAAACAGGTGGATTGTTCGGGATGTTTGGCAAACAACGAATCGAAGTAATCGCCGCTGTCGATGAAAAGGCATCTGAGCGAGAAAATTCCACCGTAGCAGCTGAACATCGAACCAACAACGTTTTGCCCAAATCGCAGACGGGTACGTACACGGCTGCTCAAGCGTATCGAAGACCGACTGTGACAAAAACTTCTGAGACTCAACAAGTTGAATCATCAGGTAGGGAGCAGGTCGTAGCTGCGATGACACAAACCGCGGTTGCGACGCCTCCCAAAGAAGAGATTTCAGATACGAGAGCTGTGCTAAAGCAGGTAGAACCAACTGAGCAGCATGCTCCTGTCGCGACATCCCAAGAAAGAGCATTACATGCAAGCAATCATGACGCGATTGCTACTGAAATGCGAGATATGCGTCAAATGTTTCAAAAGCTGTTGGTGCATGATTTAAGTGAACAACTTCCTCCGGAGATACAGTCTATTCGTGCAAAGTTACTGAAACAAGAAGTGACTGAAGAGCTAACAGCGGAAATCATTCGAAAAGTAATGGAAATGTCGCATCCGGGTGAAAAGTGGACGGAGGAAGAAGCGTTTACGGTATGCCGAAAGATTATTACTTCCATGATCGAGCCATATACAGCATCTTCCCCAAAGCTGGGTAAGAATGTCCGATATGCTTTCTTTTTCGGTCCGACAGGGGTAGGAAAAACAACGACCATTGCGAAGCTCGCGGCGAACAGCATGTTGAAGGAAAAGCGAAAAATCGGCTTTATCACGGCTGATACGTATCGAATGGCGGCTGTAGAACAACTGAAGACGTACGCAAACATCCTGAATGTCCCGCTAGAGGTTGTCTTTTCTCCTAAAGAAATGGCGACAGCGATGGAACGCTTAAGTGATTGTGACCTCATTTTTGTAGATACGGCTGGACGAAATTTTCGCAACGATGAATACGTGGAAGGCATTCGTGAATTGTTGGAGCATGGAAAAGACAGCGTGAACTACCTAGTACTTAGCTTGAGCTCCAAATTCAACGATATGAAAGCGATCGTCGAAAACTTTGCGGAAGTTCAAGTGAAGCAAGTCATATTTACAAAAGCGGATGAAACGAAGAGCTTTGGCACGATGCTGAATGTTTGTCAGGAGATGAATTTACAACTCTCCTATGTAACGACAGGTCAAAATGTACCAGATGATATCGTTGTGGCTACACCCGAGTTAGTTTCAACGATGATTATGGGAGAGTAAACAGATGCGTGACCAAGCAGAGCAACTCCGTGAGCGGATGCTACAAAACAAGAAGACACGACCAACTAGACTGGTGACAGTGACGAGTGGAAAAGGTGGTGTCGGCAAGTCCAATTTCAGCTTAAATTTTGGACTTGGTTTGATTGAGAAGGGTCATAAGGCGGTTTTGTTTGACTTGGATCTGGGTCTGGCAAATCTGGATGTATTAATGGGGATAACACCAAAAAAGCATCTGTTTCATTTGTTAGAGCCAGATACGACTGTTTGGGACATTATCGAGCACGGGCCAGGAGGTTTAGAATTCATCGCGGGTGGTTCTGGATTTACGCAGATTATGCAGTTAGATGATCACAAACTCGATCGCTTGTTTTCGCATCTGGACCCGCTGCAAGGCTATGCCGACACAATCATTTTTGATACGGGAGCAGGTTTTTCTAAAGAATCCATGCGATTCATGCTCTCCTCAGATGAGGTCATTCTCGTTACCACCCCCGAACCACCAGCAATAACGGATGCATATGCAGTCATCAAAATGCTACACGCACGTAATCCCGCTGTCTCCATTCGTTTGGTGATAAACCGAGCGTCGTCGGAGAGAGAAGGGAAAATGACGGCGGACAAGCTTGCGATGGTTTCCAAACGCTTTTTGAATATGGATATTCAGTCGCTTGGATATGTTTCGGATGATCCTTATGTTTCAAAAGCTGTTAAACAGCAGCGTCCTTTTCTACTTACATATCCACAATCGCAAGCCGCGAGAAGCATACGAAATCTGGTAGAACGGTATTTGGATCGACCGGTCACTACAGATGCTTCTGTCAGTGGTCTCAAAGGTTTTCTTGCGAGGTTGAGGCACTTCATACGATGAGACATAAAAGTAGGAAGGGAGCGACATTCAAATGAGCAAAATCCGCGTTCTCGTCACGGACGATTCTGCATTCATGCGTAAAGTCATTTCGGACATTTTATCTACTGATCCTGAGATTGAAGTCATTGATCGAGCCAAGAATGGACTCGAATGTATTGAAAAATGTAAAGAACTGGCGCCGGATGTTCTCACACTCGACATTGAAATGCCGGTCATGAACGGTTTGGACGCTCTGGAAAAACTGATGAATGAGTGCCCAGTTCCGATCGTCATGTTGAGCAGCCTGACAAAAGAAGGAGCCGATGCTACGATTCATGCGTTGGAACTAGGCGCGTTTGACTTTGTAACGAAGCCTTCTGGTCCAATTTCTCTCGACATCCACAAAGTGGGCGATCGTCTTATCGAACGAGTAAAGGCTGCGGCAGCATCGAAAGTACGTTTGAGGAAGCAGATCCCTCGCGTAGTCAAACCGGTATCTCCAGAATCAAAAGCTGCACCTGGAACACCGGAATCTCCAGTAATCCGTACGAAAATACCGAGCCCGCCTGCCGTGATGCGGTCACAAGTGGGCGGAAAGGCAAGACTGGTGGTTCTAGGTACTTCCACAGGTGGTCCTAAAGCATTGCAGAGTGTACTAACTGCAATTCCGGCGAACTTTCCGGCACCAATTGCCATCGTTCAGCATATGCCAGCAGGTTTCACAAAATCGTTAGCAAATCGGCTAGACTCGTTATGCCAAATTAGAGTAACCGAGGTTGTCGATGGCGAGTATTTGGAAAATGGTACAGCTTACATCGCTCCAGGAGGCTTCCATTTCGAAGTTCGTCAAGTAAATGGGAGACTGCAGGCCTATTTACATCAAGAGGAGCCACGAGGCGGTCACAGACCGTCTGTCGATATCCTGTTTGAATCAGTCAGTCAATTGACAAATGTAGACAAATGGGCAATCATCATGACAGGCATGGGAAATGATGGGACTAAAGGGCTAAAGCTGATGAAGGAGCTTGGCCGTGTCACTAGTATTGTCGAAGACGAGACGAGTTGTGTCGTATATGGAATGCCGCGAGCAGCGATTCAAGCAGGCTTGGCAGATAACGTGGCCCCATTAGAAAAGATTCCGGAGCTGTTGTGCAAGCTCTTGCACTGATTTTTGGGAGGTGGATCACCTATGGATATGAATCAGTATTTGGACATGTTTATTGAGGAGTCAAAGGAACACCTACAGGCAATCAACGCCAACTTGTTACTTTTGGAAAGTGATCCGGGTAATATTGGCCACGTCAAAGAAATTTTTCGTTCCGCACATACATTGAAGGGTATGTCGGCGACCATGGGCTTTGAGGACATGGCGAGTTTGACTCACGAAGCGGAAAATGTACTCGACCTGATTCGCAATCAGAAGTTAACGATTACCAGTGATATCATGGACGCTATTTTTCAGAGCGTAGACTTGATTGAAGGCATGGTAATCGATATCACTGAAGGTGGAGATGGTTCAGCGGATGTATCCGCTATTGTAAAGAAGCTGCGGGCGATTGTAGCTGGAGACTTTTCAGCCGAGCAGGAAGTAGCAGCTACTACGATGACAGTGGAAGCACCGCAAGAGGAAAGTACGCCAGCTGAAGATCATGAGCTGGATGATTATGCAATGATGGTCTTGAAGCAGTCTCAGGAGCTCGGAAACAACGTTTTGTGGATCAAAGTGACATTAAATGAAAACTGCATGCTCAAGGCTGCTCGCTCTTACATGGTTTTTGATCAATTGGAATCCATGGGCGAAGTGATCAAAACGAAGCCAGCTGTTGAAGATATCGAGAACGAGCGGTTTGAACAATCGTTTGAAATCGCATATGTGACGGAGCAATCGATTGAAAAAGTCCGCAATACGATTCTTAACATTTCGGAAATCCAAGATGTGACAATCGAAACCATTCAATTGAAGAGTGAAGCTCCACCTGCCCCCGTTGTGCAACAGGCACCTGCATCAGCAGAAAAAGGCGCAGCGGAAGCCCCACAAGCACCTGTGAAGAAGGCAACGGCTGGTGGGAAAACAATTCGTGTCGATATCGAACGTCTGGATATCTTGATGAATCTGTTCAGCGAATTAGTCATTGATCGCGGTCGTCTGGAGCAGTTGGCACGGGAGATCGGAAAGAACGAATTGCAGGAAACCGTAGAGCACATGAGCCGGATTAGTGGCGATTTGCAAAACATCATTCTGACGATGCGCATGGTTCCAGTGGAGCAAGTGTTCAATCGTTTTCCACGTATGATTCGTGATTTGCAAAAAGATCTGAATAAAAAAGTGCATCTGGAGATTATCGGTGCGGAGACAGAGTTGGACCGTACCGTCATCGACGAAATCGGTGATCCACTCAATCACTTGCTGCGTAACTCGCTTGACCACGGAATTGAGTCTCCAGCAGACCGGAAAAAGGCGGGTAAGCCAGAGGAAGGAAAAATCGAGCTGCGCGCTTTCCACAGTGGGAACCATGTATTTATTGAAGTAAAAGATGACGGTGCAGGAATCAATAAAGATAAAGTTCTCAAGAAAGCGCTTGAGAGAGGGATTGTCAATCCTGCCATTGCAGACAGCATGAGTGACAAGCAAATCCACGAGTTGCTATTTGCAGCTGGCTTTAGTACAGCGGAGGTTGTTTCTGATATTTCCGGTCGTGGTGTTGGACTGGATGTCGTTAAGTCCAAAATTGAATCGTTGGGTGGCAGCGTCGGCGTAGATTCTGTGCGCGGCCAGGGCACGACTTTCCTCATTCAATTGCCACTTACGCTCTCGATCATTTCCGCGATGCTGGTACAAGTGAAAGATGAGAAGTACGCTGTCCCACTCAGCTCCATTATTGAGACGGCTGTATTTAAAAAGGAACAGATCATGATGGCTCACCGCCAAAAAGTGATCGACTTCCGGGGACGTGTTGTTCCGCTCGTTTCGCTGCAGGACATTTTCCAAGTACCTGATAATGGGGAAACGATGGAAGATGAAGTGGCAGTCGTCATCGTACGTAAAGGTGAGAAAATGGCAGGCCTTGTCGTCGATTCGTTCATCGGTCAACAAGAGATTGTTCTAAAATCTCTCGGCAAATATTTGGTCAATGTATTTGCCATCTCAGGTGCAACGATCCTAGGAGACGGTCAGGTCGCGCTCATCATAGATTGTAACTCGCTGATTAAGTAGAAGGAGGGGCAGCCACATGCTCGATCAAAAAGAAGTCATTAGCGAAGTCAAAGTGATTGTCTTTCGATTGAAGGACGAAGAGTATGGCGTAGAGGTTCATCAGGTCAAATCCATTGAAAAACTGGAGCACATCACAAGAGTTCCTCGAACACCTAGTTTCGTCAAAGGGGTTATTAATCTGCGTGGCGTTGTGACACCGATTATTGACCTGCGCAATCGCTTTAGTCTCGAAGAAAGCATCTATTCCGAAGCGACTCGAATCATTATCGTGGCCGTAGGTGAATTGGAAGTGGGTCTCATAGTAGATGCTGCAAACGATGTTATCGATATACCAGTTGATGCGATTGAGCCGCCTCCAGAGGTTGTTGGAGGAGTGGAAGCTGCTTATTTGCGAGGGGTCGCTAAGCTGGATAAACGACTGTTAATCCTCTTAAACCTCGATAAAGTATTGAGCACTGAGGAAATCAAGCAGTTGGATGCAATTGAGGGGTAAGCGAAATGGGCGATTTTACGAAGTTTGGGGATTTCCAATTTGACGTGTTACGGGAAATTGGGAACATCGGTGCTGGTCACGCTGCCACGGCTCTCTCCATGCTCATACAAAAAGAAATCGATATGAAAGTTCCACAAGTCAAGATTATCCCCTTCGACGAAGTCGCAGATTGTGTAGGAGGAGCGGAAACTGTAGTAGTGACCGTCTTCCTCCGGGTTGAAGGAGATTGTCCAGGGAACATGTTTTTCATCCTTGATTTGGATTCTGCCAAGCACCTGCTCGAACAAATTACAGGAATTAATAAAGATGTGTACGAGTGGGAAGAGCTGGAGATCTCAGCGCTGCATGAGATTGGCAACATCTTAACAGGTTCTTATCTTTCATCGTTAGCTGATTTTACACAATTGAATTTGCAGCCGTCCGTACCCGCACTCGCTGTGGATATGGCAGGAGCTATTCTAAGTTATGGATTAATAGCGTTGGGTCAAGCGGGTGACTTTGCCCTCACGATTGACACCGCTTTTTTCGAAGGCAATGATCAAGTAAAAGGGAACTTTTTCTTAATTCCTGATCCTGAGTCGCTCCCAATACTATTTCGTTCATTAGGGGTTCCGTTCGATGGAGATTATTAAGATAGGGATGGCTGATCTCGGTGTGGCAAAGCCGCCGAGCAAGCTGCGTACTACCGGTTTAGGTTCTTGCGTAGGGGTAGTGCTCTACGATCATATCCATAAAATTGCAGGTATGGCACATGTTATGCTTCCTGAATCGTCTTTGGCTAAAAGCGGGGAGCTAACGATAGGCAAGTATGCGGATACAGCAATTCCCCATCTGATTCAGTTGATGGTGAAGGCTGGAGCGGAGACCAGACACACAGTTGCGAAATTGGCTGGCGGTGCACAAATGTTCGCATTTTTAGGGAATAATGACACCATGCGGATTGGGCCTCGGAATGTAGAGGCGTGCAAACTTGCATTGAAGGATGCTCATATAAAGATCGTGGCAGAAGATACAGGGGGAAACTGCGGTCGGACAATAGAGTTAGATGCCACTAACGGGATTCTTCAAATCAGGACCGTAAATCAAGGTGTGAAGGAAGTATAACCAATGTTGGGAACCATTTGGATTAATTTTGGATTAGGGATGCTCGCATTTCTTGTTACGCTAGGTACGGCTGTGGCAAGTAATGTCTGGCTCGTATCATTGGAGAGAGCAGGTATCGCATTTGTCCTATTCTTCCTCGCTGCATTTCCAATTCGTTGGCTGCTTGCAACGTTCATACAGTCATCTAACCCACCAATGGTTACGGACACGCTAGAGGGGACAAGCTCGCCTCTAGCAGAAGGTGGGGTCGTACTGGAAATTGGACAACAATTAGAGCAGGAAGAGCAAACATTTGCACCACTCTCAATCAACAAGATGGAAAGGATTCATCCTACTGAGGATCCAGCCACCGTTGCAGAGGTCGTTAGGCGCTTATCAGATGAGTAAAGGTTGGTGACTATTCGTGGCACGGCTAACCAGTCAAGAAAAAGCAAAAGAGTTCGATAAATGGGTCATGTGGAAACAAGAGGGGAGTCGCGAGGCGGAGATTGACTTGGTCACGCGGTTTTTGCCACTGGTTGATAAGGTGGCAAATCGGTTGGCAATTAATCTGCCAGCAAATGTGGACAAGGATGACTTAATTAGTTATGGTCGCTTTGGGCTATTGGACGCTTTGGCCAAATTCGATCATACACGGGGTCTCCAATTTGAGACGTATGCCATGTGGCGGATTCGTGGTGCGATGATCGATGGACTACGCGAGAACGACTGGATCCCTCGTACTGTTCGAGACAAGGCCAAAAAAATCGAAGAAGCATACACCACCTTGGAACAGCAAATGCTGCGAATGCCAACCGATCAAGAAGTATCTGATTATCTGGGAATAAGCAAAAAGGAACTTCAACAGGTTTTCTTGGAAACATCTCTTGCCAGCATGGTTTCTATTGATGAGGCAGTAGGCGATGAAGATGAACAAAAAACAGCAAGACATTCATATATCATCGACGAGCTTACACCACGCCCTGATAATGTGGCGGAAGTATCCAGCCTAAAGGAGGTTCTCGTAACGGTCATCGATAAATTACCTGAAAAGGAACGACTGGTTGTCTCCTTGTTTTATTTTGAAGAAATGACCTTATCAGAAATTGCGGAAATCATGAGCTTGTCACCTTCAAGAATATCCCAGTTGCACTCCAAAGCTCTTTTCCGACTTCGTTCTGCGTTGTCCAGATGGAAATCGCAATTGATGTAAAGGGACATTACCCAAGCTTGAGAGGGGTAGAATGATGGAAGGAATCGGGAAATATAAAATAGAAGTAAAAATATCAGCTGATAAAATGGAGGCTGAGGTTCTTCTACGCGTAGACGAACAAGATATCGACGAAATTGTTATCTTGGAAACAGATGTATACAAAGCATTACAGGCAAGCAATGTGAAGTATGGAATTCTCGATGATATCGTTCAGAATTTGTGTACCTTACCTGCGAAGTATGCAAACGCGAGAGTAAAAGTTGCTCAAGGGATTGCTCCTGTGGCCGGAACCGATGCAACGATTGAGTACCCCTATTTGGCCTCTATTAATGAAGGGGAAGGTCCGAAAGAGCTAGAGGATGGCCGGGTTGATTTTTATAATGTGACGACAATCCCCAATGTGGCAAAAGGACAACTCTTGGCACGTAAAATATCAGCAAGCCAGGGACAACCAGGCACAGCAGTTACCGGAGAGCCCATCGCTCCCAAAGCCGGCAAGGAAATAAACATAAAGCCTGGGAAAAATGTTGTTCTCAATCAAGAGCGAACGATGCTATACGCCGCTATTGACGGACAAGTATCCTTCACAGAACAGGCTAAAATGAATGTGTTTCCCGTATTTGAAGTAAACGGGGATGTTGATTTTGGTGTTGGCAATATTGATTTTGTGGGAACGGTGGTCATTCGCGGGAACGTATTGAATGGCTTTCGTGTAAAGTCATCAGGAGATATCCGCGTACTTGGCAGTGTAGAGGGCGCCGAGTTGTATGCGGAAGGCTCCATTGAAATCAAAAGCGGGATTGTTGCCCAGGACAAAGGCTGCATTGTCGCGGGGAAAGATGTCCGGACATCCTTTATCCAAAACGCCAATGTAACGGCTGGCAATCAAGTGATTGTTTCACAAAGCATCATGTTCTCAACCGTACGAGCCGGAAAGCAAATCATTTGTAAAGGGTCGAAAGGCTTCATCATTGGCGGCGTGCTGCAAGCTGGGGAAAAGATTGTGGCAAGAGTATTTGGGAACAGCAGTGCGACTCCTACGATACTAGAAGTAGGGGTAAAACCGGAATTAAGACAAGAGCTAGCGAACATTCAAAAAGAACTGCAAAATGTGTATGAAAATTTACGCAAAACGGATCAGGGTCTAGGGGTTATGAATCAGATCCTCCAAGTCAGCAAAGAACTTCCAACAGACAAACGTCTCATGCAAATTAAGCTAACCAATACTCGTTTGGTTCTGGAAAAAGAAAGCAAGGAACTGGAAGCACGCAGGAATGATATTGAACTCGAGCTGAAAGGGGAAGGCCCAGCAGCCATCGAGGCATATCATGTAATGTATCCAGGAATCAAAATGACGTTTGGAAAGCTGGTGCACTTTATCAAGCACGAGTATGCCAGAACGCGATTTATTGTGCTAGACGGAGAAATTAGCACAGCAACTCTGATCTAATCCAGGATGCTTACATACTTAGTGTGACAAAGGGAGTTGGGGCCATATGAGTTTGAAAGCGGTTGAATTGCAGGTGGCAATACCACGCACGCTAGAAGTCAGCCGAATTCAGGAGCATCAGCAACAACGATCCATGCATGAACAACAGTCGATGATTGACCAGCGAAGAGACCTGGATGAACATATGCGCCAGCGCCCGAGCGATATTGAGCAATCACAAAAGAACCAGATACGTGAAAGAGAAAAAAAGCAAGGACAGCAAGATCATAAAGACAATAAAGAATCCACTAATAATCAAACGTCCGAATCGAGCGAGGGTGTATCTGCGAACGCTGATCTCATGAGAGATCCGTTGCGTGGACGTATTATAGATATTTCTTTGTAAACGAAGTCAAGCCAGAAATAAAGGTGGACAACATGGACGTAGTGTATCCCATCCTGATTGGAGCAGGAATTATCAGTATGCTTCTTGCTTTTGTCATTAAAAAGAAGCAGCCTGTTGACTCCTTTTCCTCCTTACCGACACAACGCACGACGGACAAGGACGATCTCGAAAAAAGCGTGCAGCGTCTTCAAAAACAGTTAAAGCAAGAAACCAATCTACTTGCTGCAGAATGGCAGGAAATGAGAGCGGATCTTCTCGAGGATATCGCTAGTTTGGGCAAGCGATTGGACAATATGGAAGAACAATGGAAAAAGAGTGACAACCAAAAGCAAGAGGCTCCAAAGGATGCCAATAGGATCGAACCAGCACCTCAACTTCAAGAGGTGGATATGCTGGCACTGCGAGAACGTTATCGCCGTGCCTTTGAGCTGAGTAAAGAAGGTTTGTCTCGGGATGAGATCGCAAAACGACTCGGTGCCGGAAGAGGGGAAATCGATTTGATCTTTTCCTTAGCTGACAGGCATGAGCGAGGTCTTGCCGATGCGTAAACAAGAATTATTATATGGATTTGGGGCAGGACTGATTGTGGCTACCTCAATCATCGGACTGTTAGCGCCAAAGCAGACTGCGCAAGCCCCGGCTATGACTGCAGATCAAATGAAAGTAGCTGCACAAGAGCTGGAAATGGTCGTACTTACAGCAGAAGAATACAAACAGTGGCAGGAAGAAAAGAAAGTGAGCATACAGCCAGCCCCTGGAGGGCCTAAGGCGCCAGTTGCGCCAAAAGTAGGTCAAACAGTGGCGCCTGTTACAAAGCAACCACAGACGCCAGCTGTGCAGCCTGCGACACCTGTAGCTTCATCAGAGCAAAATGTGATTCCGCCAACAAATCCAGTGAGTAAGGACGGCCAGCCTACTCCAACAGTACCGAATACGAAGACACCAACGCCACCCAATACGGGGGCACCTAAAGCTCCGACAGTGGAAGCACCTGTAGTAGATAAGAAGGTATCTTTCACTGTTCCTTACAAAGCAACTGCAGAGGATGTAGCGCAGATTCTTGTAAAGGAAGGAATCCTTCCTGCTGACAATCAATTTGTGGACCAGTTACGTGCGAGCGACAAGCTAAATCGTATTCGTGTCGGTACCTATGAAGTGTCGACCGCTACTAAGGAAGCAGACATCGTCAAGTTGATAACAACGCCGCCTAAAAAGTAGGCGGTTTTTTTCAATATAACGATATGTGTCCATTTGTCGTACAACTAGAACGGTCATAACATTTTTACGAAATAAATGGAATTCGTTTGTTGCAATTGAAACTCCCATATGATATATTCATTTACGGTGTTGAAATCGCACGTCCACCAATTCCGGCAACGGTGCTGCCTCTGGCAGAATTGCTTGGAACATGCGGTGAGACGGAGGTAGGCATCACAAAAACCATTTTTGAAGGAGGTGTGAAATATGGCAGTAATTTCGATGAAACAATTGCTCGAGGCTGGTGTACACTTCGGTCACCAAACTCGTCGTTGGAACCCGAAAATGGCTCGCTATATCTTCACCGAACGTAACGGAATCTACATTATCGACCTGCAAAAAACCGTTAAAAAAGTAGAGGAAGCGTACAACTTCGTACGTGAACTCGCTCAAGACGGCGGTAAAGTGCTCTTCGTTGGTACGAA
The DNA here is from genome assembly GCF_003013395.1 of Brevibacillus fortis. Lineage (GTDB taxonomy): Bacteria > Bacillota > Bacilli > Brevibacillales > Brevibacillaceae > Brevibacillus > Brevibacillus fortis. The sequence goes on from NZ_PXZM01000031.1 coordinate 50,420, forward strand.
GAAACAAGCACAAGAATCCGTTAAAGAAGAAGCAGAACGCACAGGTCACTACTTCATCAACCAACGTTGGTTGGGTGGTACCCTGACAAACTTCTCTACCATCAAAAAACGTACATCTCGCTTGGCTGAGCTGAAGCGTATGGAAAACGATGGTACTTTCGAAGTATTGCCTAAGAAAGAAGTTATCGTTCTGCGCAAAGAGATGGATCGTCTGGAAAAATTCTTGGGCGGTATCGCTCACATGGATAAACTGCCTGACGCTCTGTTCGTAATCGATCCTCGTAAAGAGCGCATCGCTGTAGCAGAAGCTCGCAAATTGGGTATCCCAATCGTTGCAATCGTAGATACTAACTGCGATCCAGATGAGATTGATTATGTGATCCCAGGTAACGATGACGCAATTCGCGCTGTGAAATTGCTCACTGCTAAAATGGCAGACGCTCTGCAAGAAGGAAACCAAGGTACAGAGCAACAAGCAACAACAACTGCGTAAGCATGTGTGTTAAAGGGTGGACTGAGGGTGTCAGAACCCCCGTCCATCCTTTTTTGCTGATTAGCGTCGCCGAGGTGTTAGCAGGCGGCTTGCTTTTCGACTATAATAGGATCGTAACTTTCCGAGGAGGTTTCACTCAATGGCAATTAGTGCACAAGCGGTTAAAGAACTGCGTGAGCGTACAGGCGCAGGTATGATGGATTGCAAACGCGCGCTGGAAGAAACAGCAGGCGACATGGAAAAAGCAATTGACTTGCTCCGTGAGCGCGGTGTAGCGAAAGCAGCGAAAAAATCCGGACGCATCGCAGCAGAAGGTTTGACTGCAACTGCGGTAGCTGGAAACGTTGCAGCAGTTGTAGAAGTAAACTGCGAAACTGACTTCGTAGGTAAAAACCCTGAGTTCCAAACACTCGTAAAAGACATCGCTGAGCACGTTGTATCCCAACGTCCTGCAACAGTTGAAGAAGCTCTGGAGCAACCGTTCAAAGGTGCTGGCGAGACTCTGGGTCATGTAATCAATGAGAAAATCGCGACTATCGGAGAAAACATCTCCTTCCGTCGCTTTGTACTCTCTGAGAAAACAGACAACGGCGCATTCGGTGCTTATCTCCACATGGGTGGCCGTATTGGCGTTCTGGTTACTTTGGAAGGTACACAAGACGAGACACTGGCTCGCGACCTGGGGATGCACGCAGCAGCGTCCAACCCACGTTTTGCTAACCGTGAAGAAGTTTCCGCTGATGAGATCGAGCGTGAGCGTGAAGTTTTGAAAAACCAAGCACTGGCTGAAGGCAAACCTGCTAACATCGTTGAGAAAATGGTAGAAGGCCGCCTCTCCAAATTCTTCGAAGAATACGTACTGGTTGAGCAACCATTCGTAAAAGATACTGACAAGAAAGTAGCTGTTCTGCTGAAAGAAGCAGGTGCTACCTTGAAAGGATTCGCTCGCTTCCAAGTAGGCGAAGGTATCGAGAAGAAACAAGAAGACTTCGCAGCTGAAGTAATGGCTCAAGTTAATAAGCAATAATAAAGGTTATAGGGAACACCTTCGTGTTCCCTATTTTCAAAGCGAGAGTTTCACTTTGTGTGAAACTCTCTGCATGTAAATAGCAGTGTGTACCTGTTCCCAATTAGAAGGAATGAAGACTGGGCACAGAGAATGATTCATGAATGGAGGCCGTTTCACATGCCACTTCCTGCCTATAAACGGGTTGTGTTAAAGTTGAGTGGGGAAGCTTTGGCGGGGGACTTAGGGTATGGAATTGACCCAAAGGTTATTTTCTCCGTCGCTAACCAGATCAAGGAAATCGTAGAATTGGGTGTACAAGTCGCAGTAGTCGTCGGAGGAGGTAACATCTGGCGCGGACTTTCCGGCAGCTCTAAAGGAATGGATCGGGCAACAGCCGATTACATGGGGATGCTGGCCACAATTATGAACTCACTCGCCTTGCAGGATGGGTTAGAAAAAGTGAACGTCCCGACTCGTGTTCAAACCTCGATTGAGATGAGACAGGTAGCAGAACCATACATACGCCGTCGTGCCATTCGTCATTTGGAAAAAATGCGCGTGGTCATCTTCGCTGCCGGTACTGGTAACCCTTACTTTTCAACGGATACGACTGCTGCTCTGCGTGCAGCTGAAATTGAAGCTGAAGTAATCCTCATGGCGAAAAACAAGGTAGACGGTGTGTACTCTGCAGACCCAAGCCTTGACCCGAACGCTAAGAAGTACGACCAGTTGACATTCCTGGAAGTGCTGAATAAAGGTTTAGGTGTCATGGATTCAACAGCGTCCAGCTTGTGCATGGATAACAGTATTCCGTTGATCGTCTTTAACATTTCTGATGAAGGCAATATTCGTCGGGCAGTAATGGGCGACAAAATCGGTACTCTAGTGAAAGGGGAATAATTATGCCACAAACTGTGCTAAAAGACATGGAAGATCGCATGAATAAAGCAATCAATGCGTTGAAAAAAGACCTGTCTAGCCTGCGTGCAGGCCGAGCGAACCCAGCAATGCTGGATCGTGTATCGGTAGACTATTACGGTTCACCAACACCGATTAGCCAATTGGCTAACATCAGCGTGCCAGAACCACGTATGCTGATCATTCAGCCATGGGACAAAACGGCACTCAAAGAAATTGATCGTGCCCTGCAACAATCGGATCTGGGTATTTCCCCATCCAATGATGGCGTGGTCATCCGCCTGATGATTCCTCCACTCACAGAAGAGCGTCGTAAAGAGCTAGTGAAGCTGGCTGGAAAAGGTGGAGAAGAAGCAAAGGTAGCGATTCGTAACATCCGTCGTGATGCAAACGATGAAATCAAAAAGCTGGAAAAGGCTGCTACCATTTCTGAAGACGATTCCCGTCGTCACCAAGAAACTATCCAAAAGACTACGGATAAATTCATTGCTGAAGTTGACAAGACCGTCAAGGACAAAGAGAAAGACATTTTGGAAGTATAGGTAATGGTAATCCCCCTCGTTTGAGGGGGATGTACGTCTATATCTCTCATTACGGGGGAACACTTTATGTTAGAACATCTGGCGCGCAAATGGAGCCGCAAAGAAAAGCAATCGGAGCCAGCCGAGTTGGATCGTTCCGGTAAGATTCCAGAACATGTGGCGATTATTATGGATGGCAACGGTCGTTGGGCCAGCAAGCGCAGTTTACCCCGGGTTGCGGGGCACCGTGCAGGAATGAAAGCAGTAAAAGAAGTCGTCAAGGCTGCAGACGAGATCGGCGTGCGCTATATAACGATGTACGCGTTCTCTACCGAAAACTGGAAGCGTCCGCGCGATGAAGTGGATTTTCTCATGAAACTTCCGCAGGAATTTTTGTCGACAGAATTGGATGAATTAATAGAACGTGGTGTCCGCATACGCATGCTGGGCAGTAAAAACGAGCTGCCTTCTCATACGCTGAAAGCGTTGTTGGAAGCCGAAGAGACAACGAAGGACAATAGCGGCCTTCAATTGAATTTTGCCCTGAATTACGGTGGGCGAGATGAACTTGCAAAAGCATTTTCAGTGATGGCAGCACAAGTAAAAGCAGGTGAGCTTCAGCCAGAGCAACTGACTGAGGAATTGATATCGAGCTACCTGTATACAAGCGAAATTCCCGATCCAGACCTCTTGATTCGCACAAGTGGAGAGATTCGCTTGAGTAACTTTATGCTGTGGCAATTGGCATATACAGAATTATGGTTTACGGACGTGCTATGGCCTGATTTTACCCGTGAACATTTTTATCAAGCAATCGTGGAATACCAAGGCCGAGCTCGTCGCTACGGGGCGGTATAGCCGAGAGGTGGAATCAGTTGAAGCAACGTATAATAACAGGCCTGATTGGTGGGGCTGCGTTTCTATTATTGATGTATGCTGGTGGAGCTTGGTACTCACTTTTGGTGTTTTTACTGGCTGTCATTGGCTATTTTGAATTCATGAGAATGGCTGGCATTCAGTCATTTTATTTGGCAGGATTGCTCGGATATGTATTGATGTTAAGCATTTTGTGGCCGTCTCTGTTATTTTCGGATTGGCTCAGTATCAGCATGCCGGATCTGATGCTGCCCGTCATCCTGCTCTTGTTGATTTACTCCGTTTTACGGAAAAATCAGTTTCACATTGAACACGTCGCCCTTACGTTGGTGGGGGCGTTATACATAGGCTACGGTTTTACTTATATGGCCGCTACCCGAAACCTTCCAGAAGGATTCATGCTTACGGTCATGGTCATTATGGGAATTTGGTCGACTGATTCGGGCGCCTATTTTGTCGGAAAAGCAATAGGTAAGCGTAAACTGTGGCCAGAAATAAGTCCAAACAAGACCGTGGAAGGGGCCTTAGGAGGTCTTGTTGCTTCTGTCTTGATTGTTCTTTCCATCAATGCAAGTTTTGGTCATTTTGCGATTGATCAGGCTTTGACCATCGCACTTGTTGCGGGGATCGTCGGGCAATTGGGTGATTTGGTTGAGTCGGCTTTCAAGAGGCATTTCCATGTAAAAGATTCAGGACAGCTCATTCCAGGTCACGGGGGCGTTTTGGATCGCTTTGATAGTTTTTTGCTCGTCTTTCCGGTTCTACATCTATTAGGTATTGTCTAAAACCTTTTGCATATAGAAAGAGATATAGAGGGTGAAATCCGTGAAAAAAATAGCGCTCTTAGGTTCAACGGGGTCAGTTGGAACGAGCACGCTTGAAGTCGTAGACCAGCATCCTGAGGATTTTTCGGTGGTGGCTATGGCTGCAGGAACAAACGTTGATTTATTGACACGCCAGGTGGAAAAATTCAAGCCCGAACTCGTTTCTGTAGGTAATGAGCAGGCTGCCGTTGAACTGCGAGAAAGATTGGCGGGCAAGTCTCAACCAGAAATCGTTTACGGGGCGGAAGGATTGGAACTGGTTGCCCGTCATGAAGCTGCCAATTTCGTTATGACCGCTGTTGTCGGCAGTGTAGGGGTCGCACCTACACTCGCTGCGATAGAGGCGGGAAAAACAATTGGACTGGCCAATAAAGAGACACTGGTGAGCGCTGGCCCTGTCGTCATGAAACGAGCGAAAGAAAAAGGCGTATCGATCATTCCGGTAGACAGCGAGCATTCAGCTGTCTATCAATGTCTGCAAGGTGAGCGCAAGGAAGATGTGGCACGGGTTATTTTGACCGCTTCAGGAGGTTCCTTCCGTCACCTATCTCGCGAAGATCTACAGCAAGTGACAGTAGAGCAGGCATTGGCTCATCCGAATTGGAGTATGGGTGCTAAAATTACCATCGATTCTGCTACCATGATGAACAAAGGTTTTGAGGTGATTGAGGCTCATTGGCTGTTTGATCTACCTTATGAGCAGATTGAATGCGTATTGCATTATGAAAGTATCATACACTCTATGGTAGAATACAAAGACAGAGCGGTCATGGCTCAACTCGGTACGCCGGATATGAAAGTTCCGATTCAGTACGCCATGAGCTATCCCATAAGAAAAGATCTGCCTACGGAACCACTTGATTTGGTCAAGATCGCCACGCTTCATTTTGCAGCCATGGATTATGAGCGTTACCCTCTGTTAAAATTAGCGTATGAGTGCGGCATAGCAGGTGGTACACATACGGCAGTACTGAATGCGGCCAATGAGGTTGCAGTTGATAGGTTCTTGAAGGGAGCAATCAGTTTTTTAGACATCGAAAAGGTCGTCCGAAAAACTTGCGAAGCTCACGCTGGTGTAGCGAGTCCAGAGCTTGCAGATATTTTTGCAGCGGATGAGTGGGCACGCTCTTATGCGCTCGTCTCCATCTAAGGAATATGAGTGTTAGATACTTGACAGAAAGGTGGCTGTTCACTTGCCTTTGCCCAACCTGGATTCCGTTGAATCAATTCTCGCGATTGTAGTTGTATTTGGGGTACTTGTCTTTGTGCACGAACTAGGACACTTCCTTCTGGCCAAGAGGGCAGGGATTTTATGTCGTGAATTTGCACTGGGAATGGGGCCAAAAATCTTTCGCGTGAAGCGGGGAGAAACGGAATACACCCTTCGCCTTTTACCCATCGGGGGACTTGTTCGCATGGCGGGGGAAGACCCGGAGATGGATATGTTGAAACCGCACATGGAAGTAAGCGTGGAGCGGGATGCGTTAGGAAAGGTCACACATATTTTGCTCGATGGGCCAAGTTCTGGTTCTGCTCGTGCGATCACCGGTACGGTGGTACAATTTGATCTGGAGCAAAATTTAAATATCGTGCTTGAACTGGATGGAGAGCAGAAGACGTTTGCTGTTCATCCACAGGCTCATCTGGTCAAGGATGGACAAGAAGTACAGATTGCCCCTCTGAACAGACAGTTCAAAGGCAAGACAGTATCACAACGTTTTTGGGCGATTTTTGCAGGACCTGCGGCCAACTTTTTGCTGGCGTTCGTCTTGTTTATCGTAATCGGCTTCTTGTACGGTGTACCGAATGGCAGCCATCTGGGGAATGTGATCCCGGGAGGGCCTGCTGCACAAGCTGGATTATTGCCAGGTGATAAGGTGATCGCGATTCAAGGTCAGCCTGTTTCCTCGTGGAAAGACGTTGTCGAGAAGATTAGCAAAGCGCCGGATCAACAATTAACCTTTGAGTACGAGCGTAATGGCCAGCGAATGACTGTGCCAGTTAAAGTAGGGAAAGACGAAAACAACGTGGGCAAAATCATGGTTACCAATGCACTCACGTTTGCCCCAGGAGAAGTTCTGAAATACGGCGCAACCTCCACTTACGATTTTACGGTGATGATCTTGAAGAGCTTGGGAATGCTCGTAACGGGGGAATACGGACTGAAGGACTTGAGTGGTCCGGTCGGTATTTTCAAGATGACTGGTGAGGTTGCCCAACAAGGTATGGCGATTTTGCTGAAATGGGCTGCTGTATTGAGCATTAACCTTGGGTTATTCAATCTGTTACCGCTGCCAGCTTTGGATGGCGGACGTCTCGCTTTCTTGGGAGTAGAGGCGCTGCGCGGTCGACCTGTTGACCCTCATAAAGAAGGAATGGTTCACTTCTTGGGATTTGCCTTTTTGATGTTGCTGATTTTGGTAGTGACTTGGAACGATCTGCAACGATTGTTCTCCTAATCACGTACTAACACGATAGAAAGAAAAACAGACATACGTAAAAGGATGGTGCAAAATGTTCAAGCGCGAGGAGACGAAACCGGTATTTGTAGGTGGAGTGCAAATCGGGGGCCAAAAAAGCGTTGTCATCCAGTCGATGACGACAGCAGACACGCGTGATGTAGAAAAAACTCTGGCCGAGATTCAGAGACTGCACGATGTCGGTTGCCAAATTGTTCGCTTGGCCGTCATCAATGAAGATGCAGCCCGTGCCATCAAAAAAATTAAAGAACGCTCCCCATTGCCGCTTGTTGCCGACATTCACTTCGACCACAAGCTCGCATTGATTGCGCTGGAGAGCGGGATTGATAAAATCCGGATTAATCCGGGAAACATCGGTTCGAAAGAAAAAACGCAACGCGTAGTGGAAGCGTGCCGTGAGCGTAATGTTCCAATCCGTATCGGAGTCAACTCAGGCTCAGTTGAGAGAAGACTTTTGGAAAAATACGGGTATCCTTCTCCGGAAGCGATCGTAGAAAGTGCGATGGACCACGTGCAAATTCTGGAAGACTTGAACTACGACAACATTGTCATTTCCTTGAAGTCTTCTGATGTACCGACGATGATCCAAACATATTCGTTGATGGCACAGAAGCGTAACTACCCGTTGCACGTTGGTGTGACAGAAGCAGGTACACAGTTTTCGGGCAGCATTAAGTCTTCAGTTGGAATCGGAACGGTATTGTCGATGGGAATCGGTGACACCATTCGAGTATCCCTGACGGCTGATCCTGTTGAAGAAATTAAAGTAGGGAAACAAATCCTTCGCAGCTTGGATATCGTGAACAACGATCCAGTTGTCATTGCATGCCCATCTTGCGGTCGATGCGCAATTGATCTGATCGGCCTGGCAACAAAAGTCGAGGAAGCCGTTTCCACGCTGAAAGTTCCGTTAAAAGTAGCGGTAATGGGTTGCGCAGTAAATGGCCCTGGTGAAGCTCGTGAAGCAGATGTAGGTGTTGCCGGCGGAAATGGCGAGGGCTTGATTTTCCGTAATGGTGAAATTGTTCGGAAAGTAAAAGAAACCGAGTTGTTTGAAGAGCTGATGAAAGAAATTAACGAAATAGTAAACGAGCAAAAACCTACAACTGTAGGGTAAAGCACGTTGATTGCTGATAAGGCATAAGGAGGACACGCACGTGTTGAAGCAAAGTCAAATGTTGATCCCTACCCTGCGGGAAGTGCCATCCGACGCGGAGATTGCCAGCCACAAGCTGCTGCTCCGCGCAGGTATGGCCCGCCAATTGGCTTCCGGTATTTATACGTACCTGCCCCTGGCGCTCCGTTCCTTGCACAAAATCCAAGCGATTGTGCGTGAAGAAATGAACAATGCTGGGGGACAAGAGCTGTTGATGCCAGCGATGCAACCAGCTGAGCTGTGGCATCAAACGGGTCGCTGGGATGTATATGGTCCCGAGCTCGTTCGCCTGCGTGATCGTCATGATCGTCCTTTTGCCTTGGGTCCAACCCACGAAGAAGTCATTACGAGTCTCGTGCGTGATGAAATTAACTCCTACAAGAAACTCCCGATCAACCTTTATCAAATTCAAACCAAGTTCCGTGATGAAGTTCGTCCACGCTTCGGTTTGATTCGTTGCCGCGAGTTTATTATGAAGGATGCTTACTCTTTTGATGCGTCACAGGAAGGTCTGGATCGCAACTTCCAGGCTATGTACGATGCGTATACAAACATCTTTACCCGAGTAGGCTTGAACTTCCGTGCAGTAGAAGCGGATGCAGGTGCAATCGGCGGAAAAGGCACATATGAATTCATGGCATTGTGCGACATTGGGGAAGACACGATTGCTTATTCTGAAGAAGGCGATTATGCGGCCAACTTGGAAAAGGCAGAAGTCGTGTACAAGCCATCTGCGAAGCCTGCAACCGAAGCGCCAGCTCGAGAAAAATTGCATACGCCTGGCACCAAAACGATCGACCAATTGGTACAAGCACTGCAAATAGAAGCGAAGCAAATCATCAAGAGCCTCATTTATCGCGTAGACGACAAGCTGGTTATGGTGCTGGTGCGCGGCGATCATGAGATCAATGAAGTGAAGCTGAAAAACTTGTATGATGCGACGATCGTAGGGTTGGCTTCTGAAGCGGATATCGTTTCGGTAACAGGGGCGCCTGCAGGTTTTGTTGGCCCAGTTGGTATTGATCCTGAAAAAGTGGAAATCATCGCGGACAATTTTGTTCAAGATGTTTATGATGGTGTCGTTGGTGCCAACGAAACAGACTATCATCTGACACACGTCGTTGCTGGCCGTGATTTCACGGTTTCCCAGTACGCTGACTTGCGCAACATTACTGAAGGCGACGAATGCCCTCGTACAGGCGGCGTGATCAAGTTTGCACGTGGTGTGGAAGTTGGTCACGTATTCAAGCTGGGTACAAAATACTCGACAGCGATGGGTGCTACGTACCTGGATGAGAACGGTCGCAGTCAACCGATGATCATGGGTTGCTACGGAATCGGTGTATCTCGTACAATTGCGGCAGTGATCGAGCAGAACAATGATGAGAATGGTATTATTTGGCCTGTATCTGTTGCACCTTTCCATGTGCATGTGATTCCGGTCAATGTTAAAGTAGAAGAGCAACGCCAAGTCAGTGAACAAATTACAGAAGCATTGCGTAAGGCGGGCGTAGAAGTTTTGTTTGACGATCGTCCAGAGCGTGCTGGTGTGAAGTTTAAAGATGCTGATTTGATTGGATTGCCTCTGCGTATTACGGTTTCCGATAAAGCGGCACAAGAAGGAACCATTGAAGTGCGTATCCGCAAAAACGGTGAAACACATGATGTGAAGCTGGATCAATTGGTCGATGAAGTGAAAGGTTTCTTATCTCGTGTTGACCAAACTGGAGCTGCGTTGTTCGGCAACTAGTTGCATGCAGGAATAAGAAGGATTTTGTCGAATTTTTACGGGGTACTCCCCTAGTTTAACGGGGAGTGCCTCTTTTTCTTGTTTGAACGCTCACTTATAGGGAAGGTGGGAAAACCGTGGACCGTTTACAAGAGCAAAAACATCGCTTCTCCCTATTGGTCAAGCAAATGGAGGTTCCTGACGAATGGGTGGAGCGATATTTTCTTGATGCTCAGATTGAAAAGCTAGAGCTGTATAAGCAAAACAAAGAATGGGTTTTTCACTTTGCCCTCCCGAGAATGATACCTGCAGATGTTTATGCAGCTTTTACCAAGCGATTGACGCATACATTTTCACATCTTGCCAAAGTAGATACCCGATTTCGCTATCACCAAAAGCCGTCTCTCGATCAAGTAGTCGAAGAGTATTGGGATGTCTTACTGGCGGGGCTGGAGCCAACGCTGAACTCCTTGGCAGTTACGATGCGTCAAGCACGGAAGCAAGTCGACCAACAAGAAGTCAAGGTGTACTTGCCAACGGAGATGTCTGTTGAAGTTGCTAAGCGTAAACGTGCGGATAATGAGCTTTTGGCTGCTTTCCAGAAAGCTACCGATTGCTCGATGCGCTTTACTTTCCATGGGGAAGAAAGCGACGACGCGTATAAGGCCTTTGAGGAGCAACGCAAAGAGGAAGAGCGTGCTCTCGTCGAAGTTGTGATGACGGCTGTTCAACAAGACAGCAAATCGTCTGATAAAGCTGAGGCTGTCACTACGCTCATGATGGGCTATGAAATCAAAGATGCGCCGGTTCCGATTTGCGAGATTCAAGATGAGGAACGCCGTATCGTCATCCAAGGAACAGTATTTAACGTAGAAGTCAAAGAGCTTCGCAGTGGACGCCATTTGCTCACGTTCAACGTGTCAGACTATACGGATTCTCTCACGGTGAAGATGTTTTCCCGCGATAAAGAAGACGTGAAAATGCTTGAATTGCTGAAAGATGGCATGTGGGTGAAAGTACGGGGAAGTGTACAGCATGACACATTTGTACGCGACCTTGTCATGAATGCCAATGATTTGAACCAGATTGAGCAGGTCATTCGTAAAGATCACGCGGAAGAAAAACGTGTCGAGCTTCACTGCCATACGCCGATGAGTGCGCTGGATGCCGTTGCATCCGTAAAATCACTGGTCTCGACAGCAGCAAAGTGGGGGCATAAAGCAATTGCCGTCACTGACCATGGTGTCGTGCAGGCTTTTCCAGAGGCGTATTCCATCGCGAAAAAGAACAACATCAAATGCATTCTCGGTATGGAAGCATACGTAGTCGAGGATGGTATCGATATCGTTTACAACTTGCAAGCAGACAATAATCTTTCCATTGATGAAAATACCGAATACGTCGTGTTTGATACGGAGACGACGGGGTTAAACGCCTCAGAGCATACAATCATCGAGATCGCTGCGGTCAAAATGAAGGGCGCAGAAATTGTTGATCAATGGACAGAGCTGATTGACCCACAATTGGAGATAGGACCGAAAACGACGGAGATCACGGGTATTACTAACGAGATGCTTCGTGGGCAAGAGACACTTGATGTAGTGCTGCGCAAATTCAAGGATTTTGCTGGCGATGCTATTCTTGTCGCGCACAACGCGGAGTTTGACAAAGCATTCATCAACGCATGTGCGAAACGAATTGGCATGGAGCCGTGGAACAATCCATTTTTAGATACGTTGCCATTAGCTCGGTTGATGTACAAAGGAATGCGCAATTATCGTTTGGGATCTTTAGCCAAAAAGTTTAACGTGGATCTAATTAATGCTCACCGTGCGTTGGACGATACCGTGGCACTTGCCCAGGTGTTCCAGCAGATGTTAAAGGATATAAAGGAAGCACAGATCCAATCGCTCGCGGAGCTAAATGAAAAAAGCAACGAAGAGGCGGACTACAAGAGCGGCCGTCCATTCCATGCGACGATTCTCGTGCAAAATAAAGAAGGCCTCAAAAATTTGTACAAGCTCGTAAGCCGCTCCCATGTGGAAACCTTCTTCCGTTGGCCTCGTATCCAGCGCAGCCAGTTGACCAAGTACCGGGAAGGCTTGGTAATCGGGACAGCATGCAAAGACGGCGAGCTGATGCAATCGATTTTGCGCGGTAAGTCACCTGAAGAGCTGAAAGAAGTTGCAGCTTTTTACGATTATATAGAATTACAACCCATTGCTCATTACTCACCTCTGTTGCGTAATGAAGAAATTCCATCGCTTGATACGATGAAGGGCTATCATCAAAAGATCGTAGAGATGGGAAAAGAACTCGGCAAGCTTGTCGTAGCGACAGGGGATGTGCATTTTCTGAATCCTCAGGACGAAATTTTCCGTGATGTTTTCTTATTGTCAAAAGGTGATCCGACTGCAGGCAACCAGCCACCGCTTTACCTCCATACAACGGAAGAGATGTTAGAGTCGTTCTCCTTTTTAGGGGAAGAGATCGCAAAAGAAATTGTCGTGACGAACACGAATGCAATCGCGGATATGATTGAGGATATTAGTCCAATTCCAGACAAGCTGTACACGCCGATCATTGAAGGAGCGGACGACGAGCTACGTCAAATGTGCTATGACAAAGCGCGGTTGTTGTACGGCGATCCTTTGCCTGAGCTGGTAGAGCATCGTCTGGAAAAAGAACTGAACAGTATCATCAAGCACGGTTTTGGTGTGATTTATTTAATTTCGCAACGCTTGGTAACAAAGTCGTTGAATGATGGTTATCTGGTAGGTTCACGTGGGTCCGTAGGTTCTTCTTTTGTCGCAACGATGTCTGAAATTACGGAGGTAAATCCATTACCGCCACACTATCGTTGCCCAAGCTGCAAGCACAGTGAATTCATCACAGACGGTTCTATCGCCTCCGGTTTTGACTTGGAGGACAAGGCATGCACCGAATGTGGTACCAGCTATGCCAAGGATGGACAAGATATTCCGTTCGAAACGTTCCTTGGGTTTAAAGGGGACAAGGTACCGGATATTGACTTGAACTTTTCCGGAGACTATCAGCCACGCGCTCACAAGTACACACAAGAGCTGTTCGGACCAGAATACGTTTATCGTGCCGGAACGATTGGTACTGTTGCGGAAAAAACAGCGTATGGATACGTGCGAAAATATGCCGATGAACGAGGCATGACCTTGCGTAATGCGGAGATCTCTCGGATCGTGAACGGGTGCACAGGTGTAAAAAGAACGACAGGACAGCATCCAGGCGGAATTATTGTAGTTCCAGATTACATGGAGATTGAGGATTTCTGTCCGATACAGTTCCCGGCGGACGACAATGAGTCAGAATGGCGTACGACACATTTCGACTTCCACTCCATTCACGATAACTTGCTGAAACTCGATATTCTGGGACACGATGATCCGACCGTCATTCGTATGCTGCAGGACTTGACGGGGATGGACCCTAAGACCATTCCACTCGACGATAAAAAGACCATGTCCATCTTCAGCACCACCGAAGCGTTGGGGGTCACACCGGAACAAATCGGTACAAACATGGGGACACTTGGCATTCCGGAGTTTGGTACCAAATTCGTTCGTCAGATGTTAGAAGACACGAAACCGACTACATTTGCCGAGCTCGTTCAGATTTCTGGACTATCACACGGTACGGACGTTTGGTTGAACAATGCGCAAGACTTAATCCGCAATGGAACTTGCAAGCTGCCAGACGTAATTGGTTGTCGTGACGATATCATGGTGTACTTGATTTACAAAGGGCTAGAACCTTCTCGTGCCTTTAAAATCATGGAGTCCGTGCGTAAGGGTAAAGGGGTTCCTGAGGACGATCAGGAAGAAATGCGCAATAACAATGTGCCAGAATGGTATATTCAGTCGTGCCAGCGAATCAAGTACATGTTCCCGAAGGCGCATGCGACCGCATACGTTATGATGGCTGTACGGATTGCATATTTCAAGGTTCATCGGCCACTTGAGTTTTACGCAACCTACTTCACTGTTCGCGCAGATGATTTTGACATCCCACTAATGGTCAAAGGCTCAGCAGCGATTAAACAAAAGATCGAAGAGATCGAGGGCAAGGGGCACGATGCACAGCCTAAGGAAAAAGCGTTGCTGACTGTATTGGAGATGGCGCTGGAGATGATAGAGCGTGGCTTCCGTTTTACCAACGTCGATTTGTATAAATCAGACGCCACTCGCTTCTTGATCGAGGGTGAATCCTTGATAGCTCCATTTAACGCCCTGCCTGGTTTAGGGACGAACGCAGCGATCAGTATCGTGCAAGCGAGAGAGCACGGAGAATTTTTGTCTAAGGAAGACCTCCTATCCCGTTCTCGCATCTCCAAGACCATATTGGAGTTCTTGGACGAGCAGGGTGCACTCAAAGGATTGCCGGAGTCTAATCAGCTATCCTTGTTCTAAGGCCTACAGTCAAGGCAGACAGTCATCCAAAGGTTGTCAGCGGAGGGCTGTTATGCTATAATTTTTTTGGAAATACTGGTTTTATACGCATGGCTGATCGAGAGTGGGGAAACCCACTCTTTCTTTCTGGCTACACCTCATGGTTCAAATGAGAAGGAGGTACTTGCTTGAGCAAGGTAACGAGCATCGTCACTGAACTCGTCACGCCCATTGTTGAAGAAGTGGGCCTGGAGCTGGTTGACATCGAGTACAAAAAGGAAGGCAGCAACTGGTTTCTGCGCGTGTTTATCGACAATGAAACTGGCAACATCGACATTGATGACTGCCGCCTTGTCAGCGAGAAGCTGAGCGAAAAACTAGACGAAGTAGATCCCATCCCTACTGCATACTTTTTAGAAGTATCTTCGCCGGGTGCTGAGCGCCCATTGCGCAAGGATAAGGATTTCACGAAAGCTGTCGGCAGAAATGTGCATATCACAACAAAAGAGCCAATAGAAGGTGCAACCACGTTCGAAGGCGAACTGATATCCTATGAGGATGGCAAGCTGACAGTAAAAGAAGCAAAGAAAACGTATGTAATTTCCCAAGAGCAAATTGACACGGCAAGAATGGCAATTATTTTTTAGTTGTCGCAGCCAGTGTTAGCCCGTGGTAAGTAAAGGAGGAGGCAACGAAAGTCATGAACGGCGATTTTATCGAGGCTTTAGAAGCCATTGAGAGAGAGAAAGGCATCACCAAAGACGTACTGATCGAGGCCATCGAAGCGGCTCTTATCTCTGGATACAAACGTAACTTCAACTCGGCCCAAAATGTGCGGGTGGATGTAAATCGTCATTCAGGTATGGTGCGTGTGTTTGCGCGGAAGAGCGTAGTCGAAGAGGTTTTGGACGTGCGGCTTGAGATCTCTCAAGAAGCAGCACAAGAAATCGATCCTAACTTCCGTCTGGAGGACATCGTAGAAATCGAGGTAACGCCTCGTGATTTCGGTCGTATTGCCGCTCAGACAGCGAAGCAAGTGGTTACACAGCGCATTCGTGAAGCGGAGCGCGGTTTGATCTACAGCGAGTTTATTGAGCGTGAAGACGATATCGTAACTGGCGTCGTTCAACGTATGGACGCTCGCAATTATTACATTGATCTGGGTAAGGCTGAAGCTGTTATGCCGATCACTGAAAAAATGCCATCCGAAGATTTTAAATCACAAGATCGGGTGAAGGCATACATCATCAAAGTAGAGAAAACCACTAAAGGACCGCAAATCGTCGTTTCCCGTACTCACCCGGGGCTCTTGAAGCGCCTCTTTGAATTAGAAGTGCCAGAAATATATGACGGTGTGGTTGAAATCAAGTCTGTAGCACGTGAAGCAGGTGATCGTTCGAAGATTGCTGTTCATTCGATCAATGCAGATGTAGATCCAGTTGGAGCATGTGTGGGTCCAAAGGGCATGCGTGTCCAAACGATCGTTACAGAGCTTAAAGGCGAGAAGATCGACATTGTTCGTTGGTCTGAAGATCCAGCCGAGTACGTAGCCAATGCACTTAGCCCTGCAAAGGTGCTGCATGTTGAGGTTAACGTTGCGGAGAAGGTTACACGTGTGATCGTTCCCGATTATCAATTGTCACTGGCGATTGGTAAGCGCGGCCAAAACGCACGTCTAGCAGCAAAGCTGACCGGCTGGAAGATCGATATCAAGAGCGAGTCCCAAGCCGACCAAGAAGGCATCGCTTATCCAAAAGAAGTAGAGAGCGATGAAGGGACGGACAACGAATAATCATGAAGCAAAAAAAGATCCCGTTGCGTAAGTGCATTGTTTGCCAAGGAATGTTTCCGAAAAAGGAATTAATCCGCGTCGTCCGGACGCCAGAAGAAGAGATCATTATCGATCTTACTGGAAGGGCGGCGGGACGCGGTACCTATGTGTGTCGGCAGGAAAGCTGTCTGAAGCCGGATGCGTTCGCATCGGGAAAATGGAAAAAAGTGCTGGAACGTGCCCTCAATATGTCCATCTCCCAAGAAAAGTATGATGCTTTCCGTGAGAAATGGCTGGAGATGATGGGAAAATGACCCCAAAAGCAGCACAATTACTCGGATTGGCGATGCGTGCGAGAAAGATCGTCACTGGGGAGGAACTGGTCATTACCGCTATTCGTAATGGGCAGGCCCGCCTGGTTTTGCTCGCATCAGATGCATCAGACAATACCGCCAAGAAAGTAAAGGATAAATGTTCCTATTACGGTGTCTCATGTGTAACCACTGGCGACCGACATTCATTGGGACACGCAATCGGAAAAGATGGGCGCGTTACCGTGGCGGTAACCGATGGGAAATTGGCCGAAAGCATTCAGCGTCTGCTCACCTAACTTAGAAAGGGTGAAGTATATTTGAAGACACGTGTGTATGAATATGCCAAACAGCACAACATGAGCAGCAAGGAAATCCTCAATTTGCTAAAGCGATTGAATATAGAAGTAGCAAATCATATGAGTATCATGGAAGAAGGGACGATTAAGCGGATCGAGGATCACATGGCCAAATTGCGTTCTGGTGCCAAACCGGAAACGCGTAGCACACCTAGTGATGCAAGACCCAAACAAACGGACGATCAACGACGCCCCAACGACTCCAGAGGACAACAGATCAAACCCCAGCAGCAAGCGGGGCAAGCTCAAACGGTTAGAAATGACAAACCAAATAACGATCGTGGAGGAAGTACCTCAAACACCAATCGTCCAGCTATCAACAGTGGAGGTAGCAATTCCGATCAAAATAGTCCTCAGCATGGAAAAAATCAGGGGAAGAATCAGGAGAGAAAACCAAACAATATGAGAAGTCAACCTGCAAAGCCGACTGACCGCAAGCCACAGAACAATCAGCAACGCTCTCAGAACCAACAAAGACCGCAAAACCAGCAACGCCCACAAAATCAACAAAGACCACAAAACCAACAGCGTCCTCAACAGCAATCCGCTGCGAATCAGACAGAGGGTCGCACTGGGGAAGAGTTTGAAGATAAAGTGAACCTTCCTTCAAACGTGGGTACGGAAAAACGTGAGAAAATCAAAAAGGCACCACAAACTCAAAAGACTTTTGAAGATAATAAAAAAAGTCAGCCGTTCCGTGGTGGTGGTAATAACCGCTACAACAACAACCGCCGTGGCAATAATTCGCGTGGTGGTCAAAAGGCACCGCGTCCTGTTTTTGACCCACCAACAAAGATCACATTTACAGAGTCTTTGACTGTAAACGAATTGGCTGTTAAGCTTCGCAAAGAACCTGCAGAAGTAATCAAAAAGTTGTTTAACTTGGGGATCATGGCAACGATTAACCAATACCTCGATCGCGATGCCATTGAACTCATTTGCACGGATTACGGTATTGAAGTCGAAGAAAAAATCATCATCGATGAGACTAACTTCGAGACGTTGGAAGAAGTTGATGCACCAGAAAGCCTTTTGGAACGCCCGGCTGTTGTTACGATCATGGGTCACGTTGACCACGGGAAGACAACTTTGCTCGATGCGATCCGCTCTACCAACGTGGTAGCAGGAGAAGCAGGCGGAATTACCCAGCACATTGGTGCCTACCAAGTCGAGATTAAAGGAAAGAAAATTACTTTCCTGGATACTCCAGGTCACGCGGCCTTCACAACCATGCGTGCTCGTGGTGCTCAAATTACAGACATTACCATTCTGGTAGTTGCAGCAGATGATGGTGTTATGCCGCAAACCGTAGAGGCAATCAGCCATGCAAAAGCGGCAAATGTTCCTATCATCGTAGCGGTAAACAAGATTGATAAACCAGAAGCCAATATGGATCGTATCAAGCAAGAGTTGACCGAGTATGAGCTGGTTGCCGAAGAGTGGGGCGGCGAGACGATTTTCTCCCCATTGTCCGCAAAGCAACGTACAGGTATTGAAGAACTGCTTGAGTACATCTTGCTCGTATCCGAAGTACAAGAACTGAAAGCAAACCCAGACAAGCGTGCTCGTGGTACTGTAGTGGAAGCAGAGCTTGACAAGGGACGCGGTCCAGTTGCAACCATCCTGGTTCAACAAGGTACTCTCCGCGTAGGTGATCCTATCGTTGTAGGTTCTGCCTTCGGTCGTGTACGTGCCATGGTTAACGATAAAGGACGCCGCCTGAAGGAAGCTGGTCCATCTACCCCAGTAGAAATTACTGGTCTGAATGATGTACCACAAGCAGGTGACCAATTCCGTGTCTTTGAAGACGAGAAAAAGGCTCGCGCAATCGGGGAAGCACGTGCATCCAAGCAGCGTGAATCCGAGCGTCGTGAGAGCTCCCGCGTATCTTTGGATGACTTGTTCCAACACATCCAAGAAGGCGACATCAAAGAGTTGAACCTGATTGTAAAAGGTGACGTACAAGGTTCTGTAGAAGCTCTGCGCGGTTCTTTGGAAAAAATCGATGTCAACGGCACGCGTGTGAAAATCATTCATACAGGTGCTGGGGCGATTACGGAATCCGATGTTACCTTGGCAAATGCTTCGAATGCCATCATCATTGGTTTCAACGTACGTCCTGAACCGAATGCACGCAGCATGGCTGAACAAGAGAAAATCGACATTCGCCTGCACCGTGTCATCTACACTGTAATCGAAGAGATCGAGTCTGCTCTCAAAGGTATGCTTGATCCAGTCTTCAAAGAAAATATTATCGGCCAAGCTGAGATTCGTGAAGTGTTCAAAGTATCCAAAGTCGGAAACATTGCAGGTTGCTATGTGACTGAAGGTAAATTGAGCCGCGATGCTGGTGCGCGTTTGATCCGTGAAGGCATTGTGATTTATGAAGGTAAGCTCGATACCCTCAAGCGCTTCAAAGATGATGCGAAAGACGTTGCAGCTGGCTATGAGTGCGGTCTGACTTTGGAACGCTTCAATGACCTCAAAATCGGCGACGTAATCGAAGCATTCGTCATGGTTGAAGTGAAACAATAATGATAGCAGGTGTGCAGATTGAACTGTTTCTGCCCGCTAGCCAAAACCTGAAAGAAAAACGGGCCATCGTCAAAAGTCTGATCGGCAAGCTGCGGAGCCGATTTCATGTCTCCGCGGCAGAGGTGGCTTATCTCGAGCAATGGCAGCGTACCGTGTTAGGTATCGCTGCCGTTGCTAATGAGATCTCTTTTTTACAACAAGAAATGCAGGCTGTCATTCGATTCGTGGAAAACCATCCAGAGGTAGAGTTGATTCGCGTGGATACGGAATACTACGATTAAAGAGCAGTCAGCGGAGGTGAAAATCGATGAACAAAACACGGATTAGCCGCGTAGGCGAAGAAATCAAAAAAGAATTGAGCCTCGTATTGCAGCGTGGACTCAAAGATCCTCGTGTCGGTTTCGTAACGGTAACAGATGTAGAGGTAAGCAGTGACCTGCAATTGGCAAAAGTATTTGTCAGCATTTTTGGCAGTGAGGAAGAGCGTAAAGCTTCTCTTGCCGGTTTGACAAAAGCAAAAGGTTACTTGCGTACGGAGATCGGGAAACGCGTAAAGCTACGTCACATTCCTGATTTTGTATTCAAGCTGGACGAGTCAATTGACTATGGCAGCAAAATTGAATCAATCCTGCGGGAAATCTCCACAGAGGGAGAGAAACAGGATGAATCCTAATCAAATGGTAGTACAGGAAGCGGCTCGGTTTATGCAGGAGCACGACCGCTTCCTGGTTCTCTCTCATGTAAGTCCTGACGGAGATGCGACAGGATCTGCTTTGGGAGTCGTGCTCATGCTAGAGCAATTGGGTAAAGAGTATGTGGTTGTAAACGAAGGAGAGACTCCGGTCAAGTTCAACTTCTTGCCGCGGTTTGACCGACTTTATAACCTGCGCAAACAACCGCTGAACGAGACGTTCGGGGCCGTTATCGCCGTAGACTGCGCGGATGAATCGCGGATGGGCGATGTACGGTCTTTATTTGCGTCTGGCGCTGCTTTGCTGAATATCGATCACCACCCGACCAACGATCATTTTGGAACGGTAAACCTGGTTCGTCCGGAGGCAGCCGCAACAGCAGAGATATTGTTTGATGTTGCAGAAGCAGCAGGGGTTTCTTTCAATGAAGAGCTTGCGCTGTGCATCTATACGGGCCTTCTGACGGATACAGGCGGTTTCCGCTATTCGAATACATCGCCGCGCGTCATGGAAATCGCAGCTCGATTGCTCGGATACGGTGTGAAGCCAGGAGACGTAGCAGAGCGTTGCCTGGAGGAAATCACTTTTGCCCATGTGAAGGTTTTGCGACGCGCTCTTCAAACCTTGCAACTGTCCCATCAAAATATGGTTGCCTCCATCACTGTTTCTACCGCAGATTTTGCCGAAGTGGGTGCGGAGCGAGAAGATGCTGGTGGATTGGTGAATTACTGTCGCAACATTGAAGGAGTCGAAGTCGGCGTTTCTTTTGTGGAAGCGGAATCGGGAGTGGTCAAGGTGAGCATGCGCGCTCGCGATCGGGTTGATGTAGCTGTCATTGCTAAACAGCTCGGTGGCGGTGGACATGCAAAAGCAGCGGGTTGCACGATCAAAGGACCACTTTCAGAAGTACAGCAAAAAGTATGGACTGTGCTGGACGATGCAGTAGGAGTGAAATTCGATGAATAACGTGAACGGCGTGCTGGTTATCGACAAACCAGCTGGTATGACTTCCCATGATTGTGTAGCACGTATTCGTCGATTATATGGCACGAAAAAAGTGGGGCATACAGGTACACTGGATCCAGATGTGACAGGTGTACTCCCCATTTGTGTGGGACACGCAACGAGGCTAGTTGAATATTTGCAAGAGCTGCCTAAGCGCTATGATGTAGTCATGCGCCTCGGTTCAACTACCACGACAGAAGACGCTTCTGGAGAAGTGGTGGAGCAAGGTACTGTAGATGTAGCATCGATTACGACGGAGCGTATTCAAGCGCTGTTGGAATCCTTTTTGGGTGAAATGGAGCAAGTGCCTCCCATGTTCTCTGCGGTAAAGGTAAACGGCAAGCGGCTGTATGACCTGGCTCGTGAAGGCACCGTGATCGAGCGGCAGGCACGAAAAGTGACGTTGTATGAGCTGACACTTCATAAGATTAGCGTGGATGGGGACACTGTCGATGTTGCATTCACGTGCACGTGCTCCAAAGGCACATACATGCGCACCTTATGTGTTGACCTCGGACGCGCTCTGGGTTATCCTGCCCATATGAAGCTGTTGCGGCGAATAAAAAGCGGCCCGTTCCTGGAGCAAGAGGCAATCCCTCTCCAGCAAATTGAGGAACAGGCAGCAAACGGGGAAGACATTTCCCGCTACTTGGTCTCCATCCCTCAGGCAATCTCATTCTTACCATCGTTTCAGGTCAAGCCAGACCGGACCAAAGCAGTGCGCAATGGACTTGCGACCGCGCTTCCAGGCGTCACTGCGGAGGAAGGAAGTTTGATTTGCTTGTTTGCAGGGGAAGAATTACTCGGCATCCATCGCGTATGCCGTGGAGACAAAGGACTTTTCGCCAAGCCAGAAAAAGTCTTTCCAGCCGAGGTGTAATCCGTGAAAACGATCTACCTGACATACCCGTTTCCGTCTGACCTGCAAGCGAATCCTTGTGCGATTGCACTGGGGTACTTTGATGGTGTACATATTGGGCATCGCCGTGTGATCCAAAAGGCGATTGATACAGCGAAAGCAAACGGATGGCAAAGTACGGTAGTGACCTTTGATCCGCATCCTCGAGAAGTATTGGGGCAAAGCGGTTATACCCGCTATTTGACACCACTTGAAGACAAGCTCGAGCAATTTGAAAAAATGGGCATAGACACCACTTATGTGATGAAGTTCGATATTGGCTTTGCGGCTATTTATCCAGAAGATTTCATCGCAGAGTGCATTCTCCCATTGGAATGCCGCCATATTGTCGTTGGCTTCGACTACACCTTTGGTTATCGCGGGATGGGGACTGCCCATACCTTGCAAGAAATGAGCAAAGGTCGTTATGGGCTCGACATAGTGGGGCCGGTAAATCGCTTGGGTGAAAAAGTTAGCAGTACCATCATCCGTGAGTATCTTCATCATGGAGATGTTGAGCAGGTACGCCATCTACTTGGCCGCTCCTACAAAGTGCGCGGGACAGTCGTGCATGGAGACAAACGCGGTCGTACCATTGGCTTTCCTACAGCTAACGTCCAAGTGAATCAGCCGTATTTGATCGGAAAGAATGGGGTCTACGGTGTTCGCTTTACCGTGGATGAACAAAGCTACTATGGTGTCATGAACGTAGGAATCAAGCCTACATTTGAACTGGAGAAAAAAGAAAAGTCACTAGAGGTGCACATTTTTGAGTTCTCCGGTGAAATCTATGACAAAGAAGTAGAAGTAGAGTTCCTCTTCTACATTCGGGAGGAACAGAAATTTGCTGGAGTCGATGCACTTATCGCGCAAATTGGACGAGATGTACAAACGGCGAAGCAAAAATTTGCAGAGGGAATCTCGTAAAGGATTCTCTTTGCTTTTCACAAAATGGTATGCTATAATTCAAAACGTTGTACAGATAACCGTAGCTTGGCTGTCCGATTCTCACCGACGGCAGACTCGGCGAACGGTATAAAAAATGAGGAGGTGAGTCATGATGGCATTGACTCAAGAACGTAAAACTCAACTGATTCAAGAGTTCCGTACTCATGAGAACGACACCGGTTCACCGGAAGTGCAAATCGCTATCTTGACCGAAAACATTAACAATCTGAACGGACACTTGCGTACGCACAAGAAAGATCACCACAGCCGTCGTGGTCTCTTGAAAATGGTTGGTCAACGTCGTAACCTGTTGACATACCTGCGTGAAGCAGATGTTCAACGCTATCGTTCGGTAGTAGACCGTCTGGGTCTGCGCCGCTAATCAGCGTTTTGTAAAAAGCGGGTTCTTCCCGCTTTTTCTATCGTGTAGGAGGGTTTGGCGTAGCAATGCGCTAAGCCCATCCGAAACGAGTAAAAAGCTAGAAACAATTTGCTTACTTGCATGAGCTTCACAAAAGAAGCTTTTTTTATTATCTAGAACGACTGCCAAAGGTACCCATTTAATTTTTATCACGGCAGGAAATAATACATATAGGTAGAAAACAAAGTGTGAAATGCACATTGTTGTGAAGGAGGACTGCTATCATCATGGAGCAACAATACCGTACATATGACTTCGAACTGGCAGGCCGAAAACTGACCCTGGAATTTGGCAAAATGGCTAAACAGGCGCATGGTTCGGTCTTGGTTCGTTACGGCGATACAGCAATCCTGTCTGCAGTTACAGTCTCGAAGGAACCAAAACCACTTGACTTCTTTCCACTGACTGTCAACTATGAGGAGCGTCTCTACGCGGTTGGGAAAATTCCTGGCGGCTTTATTAAAAGAGAAGGACGTCCAAGCGAAAAGGCGATTTTGGCTAGCCGCTTGATTGACCGCCCTGTTCGCCCTCTTTTTGCAGAAGGATTCCGTAACGATGTACAAATCGTAAATACTGTTCTGTCTGTGGATCAAGACTGCTCACCAGAAATCGCAGCGATGATCGGTACTTCCGCAGCGCTATGCGTTTCGGAGATTCCTTTTGAAGGTCCGATTGCAGGAGTGATCGTAGGACGAATTGACGGAGAGTTTGTCATTAACCCTACTGTAGCGCAAGCGGAGAAAAGCGATATTCACCTGACTGTCGCAGGTACGCACAAAGCGATTAACATGGTGGAAGCAGCTGCGAATCAAGTGCCGGAAGCAGTGATGCTCGAAGCGATCATGGCAGGCCATGACGTTATTAAGCAACTGGTAGAATTCCAGAACATGATCGTGTCCGAAATTGGCAAGCAAAAGATGGAAGTCATCTTGCATGAGGTTGATCCTGAAATCGATCAGGCTGTGCGTGCATTTGCGGAAGCTCGCTTGAAAGAAGCTGTTCGTATCGAAGAAAAACAAGCGCGCTACGATGCTATTGACGATATCAAGGCAGAAACCAAAGAGCATTTTGCAGCCAAGGACCCTGAGGCATATCCAGAGCAGGAAAAGATGATTAGCGAAGTACTTGGCAATATTGTCAAGGATGAGGTTCGCCGTCTGATTACTGACGATAAAGTTCGCCCTGATGGACGAGCTCTGAACGAAATCCGCCCGCTGTCCAGTGAGACAACCATTCTTTCCCGTACACATGGCTCTGCTATGTTTACCCGCGGTCAAACACAGGCGCTGAGCGTTTGCACATTGGGCGCGCTGGGAGATGTTCAAATTCTCGATGGACTCGGTCTGGAAGAATCGAAGCGTTTCATGCATCACTACAACTTCCCGCCGTATAGCGTGGGTGAAGCACGTCCGTTGCGTCCTCCAGGGCGTCGTGAAATCGGACACGGTGCGTTGGGTGAGCGTGCAATCGAGCCGATCATTCCATCTGAGGTAGAGTTCCCATACACGATTCGTCTCGTATCAGAAGTCATTGAATCCAATGGTTCCACATCGCAAGCGTCGATTTGCGCGAGCGTACTTGCTTTGATGGATGCAGGTGTACCGATCAAAGCACCAGTAGCAGGTATTGCGATGGGCTTGATCATGAGCAAAGATGAGAAATCTTTCTCGATCTTGTCTGATATTCAAGGTATGGAAGATCATTTGGGCGACATGGATTTCAAAGTAGCGGGTACTGAGACTGGCGTAACAGCTATCCAAATGGACATCAAAATTTCCGGCATCAACCGTGAGATTTTAGAGCTGTCCTTGGAGCAAGCGCGTGTAGGTCGTTTGCACATCCTGAACCATATGATGAGCACGATTTCCGAACCGCGTAAAGAACTGTCTCCTTATGCACCAAAAATCATGACCATGACGATCAATCCGGAGAAAATTCGCGATGTAATCGGTCCACAAGGTCGTGTCATCAATAAGATTATCGAAGAAACCGGCGTAAAAATCGACATCGAACAAGATGGACGAGTCTTCATCGCATCCATCAACCACGAAGCGAATCTGCGCGCGAAACAAATCATTGAAGATCTGGTTCGTGAAGTAGCTGTTGGTCAGGTGTATCTGGGAACAGTAAAACGCGTAGAGAAGTACGGTGCGTTCATCGAGTTGTTCGCAGGCAAGGAAGGCTTGTGCCACATCTCTCAACTGGCTGAAGAGCGTGTAGCCAAAACAGAAGAT
Source organism: Brevibacillus fortis (assembly GCF_003013395.1). Lineage (GTDB taxonomy): Bacteria > Bacillota > Bacilli > Brevibacillales > Brevibacillaceae > Brevibacillus > Brevibacillus fortis. The sequence continues at coordinate 76,021 of NZ_PXZM01000031.1, forward strand.
GTTGTCGCAGTTGGTGATAAAGTAGAAGTGAAAGTGACCGAGATCGACGACCAAGGTCGTGTAAATCTCTCTCGCAAAGCAGTTTTGAAAGAGCAAGCTGCAGAAACACCAACAAAAGCAGAATAAAGAAAAACAAAAGGCTTCGTCACTCGAAGAAATTCGTGTACGGAAGCTTTTTTTTTGTGCAAGATGCTCCCGTTTCGTATGTCTAAGTCGTTTCTTCCCCTCATACATTGGACAAGAGAGACTCGTACGAGCGATAGAGGAGGGCGACGCCCTAATGACGAATAGGACCAGGAGACTTTTGTTCATAGTTGTATATGGAGCAGTGCTGATCGTTCTCTTGAATTATCAGCCTATTCATCATTACATCAGTACGATTAAAAATGTCCAAGTAGTGAATGGCGACATCAACGAAAACGAAAAAGTGCGTTTACGGGCGCAGATTGAAAAGTGGAAAGAGGGCAGAGAAGAACAGCCGATAGATGCCGTCGTCGATCAGACGTGGAAGGCCATTCCCGGCTATAATGGCCGTATAGTCGATGTAGAAGCATCGCTCAATAAATTGCTGGCTGCGGGTGTGTCCAGTTCGGATTTGCTGGTATACAAGGAAGTACCTCCAGCTGTTTCGCTTGAGCAATTGGGAGCACATCCCATCTACCGAGGAAATCCAAATAAACCAGTAATTTCTTTCATGATCAACGTGGCTTGGGGTAATGAGTATCTCGATTCGATGCTCAATACACTCGATAAACACAAGGTAAAGACAACATTCTTTCTGGATGGCTCTTGGGTAAAACGTTACCCGGAAGAAGCAAAAAAGATTATGGCTCGTGGCCATGAGATTGGTAATCATGCGTATTCCCATCCCGATATGAACACACTGGGTACACAACGGATACATCAAGAGATAAGTCGTACGCAAGATGTTATTTTTAAAACACTGGAAGTGAAGTCTTCACTGTTTGCACCGCCATCGGGTGCTTTTAACCAACGCGTTGTACAAATCGCGCATTCGTCTTTTCAAATGAAGACGATTCTATGGACGGCAGATACGGTAGACTGGCAGAAACCTTCGCCTGCTTCTGTGATCAATAAAATAAGCCGCAAAATGGGGAATGGTGTCCTCATACTCATGCATCCTACTTCTACTTCAGAAGCCAGTTTAGATCAACTTCTGACGATCGCCAAAAAGAAGGGGCTACAGCCGACAACTGTTTCGGAGGTCATATCGAGTCGTAGACTCCCGTCACCGTAAATACATGTTCATTTATTGTGGAGACAAAGGAAGTTTGCTATAGTTAGACGTGTTTACAAGGAAATTCCCCGAGTTTGCGGATAGAGACAGATGAACAACCGAGGAGGATTTACGTGATACAACGTCATACGTGTGATAACGGTCTTCGAATCGTGACGGAACGGATTCCGTCCGTTCGTTCAGTTGCCTTAGGCATCTGGGTAGGGACTGGTTCGAAATATGAAAATGAGAAAAACAACGGGATCTCCCATTTTCTCGAGCATATGTTTTTTAAAGGGACGACAACTCGTTCTGCAAAGGAAATTGCGGAAACCTTTGATGAGATTGGCGGGAACGTGAACGCCTTTACCTCGAAGGAGTATACCTGCTATTACGCAAGGGTGCTCGACCAACACGCTCCGATCGCCCTCGATGTTCTTTCTGATATGTACTTCAACTCGGTATTTGATGAAAATGAGTTGGAAAAGGAAAAGAACGTCGTCATTGAAGAGATTAGCATGTATGAAGACACGCCAGATGATTTGGTGCATGATTTGATTGCACGCGCTTCGTACAGCACACACCCGCTGGGGTATTCGATTTTGGGTACGGAAGATGTCCTTCGCAGCTTGAAGCGTGACGATTTGCTCGCTTATATTGATCAGCATTACCTGCCAACGAATACAGTGATTACGGTAGCGGGTAATTTTGAAGAAAGTTTGATTGAAGACATTCAAAAGCGCTTTCAGGCTTTCTCGCGTCCGGGCAGTATGCCGACTTTGTCTACTCCAGACTTTGCTGGTAACGTTATCGCGCATCATAAGGCGACAGAGCAAGCGCATCTGTGCCTGTCTCTACCTGGGTTTAAGGTGGGGCATCCCGAAGTTTATTCCTTGATTTTGCTGAACAATGTGCTGGGTGGCAGCATGAGCTCGCGTCTATTCCAAGAAATTCGAGAAGAACGCGGTTTGGCATACTCCGTTTACTCCTATCATTCGTCCTATAAAGAAGCGGGTACGTTCCACGTGTATACAGGAACGGCACCAGAGCAAGTGGGACAGGTTTTTGACATCGTCTCGCACGTCCTACGCGATGTCGCTGATCACGGAATTACTGACAAAGAGCTGAACAAAGGTAAAGAGCAGCTGAAAGGCAGCCTGATGCTCAGCTTGGAGAGCACGAATAGCCGTATGAGTCGACTTGGAAAAAATGAGCTCTTGCTGGGCCGTCACCTTAGCCTAGATGAGATCATCGCCAAAATTGACCGTGTTTCACATGAATCTGTTCTGGCTGTGGCGCAGCAGCTGTTCCGTTCCAAGATGTCTATGGCGATGGTAAGTCCGCTCGACGGCTTCCCTGCAAACGTGAAAAACGATATTTTGTTGTAAGCAAAAATCCGGCATAGCCCGGATTTTTTTGCGTATATCAACAGTAAATGAAAGGACAAAGGGGGCTTCTCCATGCGCTTAAGCGAGTTGGGTGGGAAGGAGATTATCGGACTGGACAACGGAGAGAAAATGGGAGTCATCAGCGATTCCGATTTGGTAATCCATCCCGAAAACGGTACGATTCAATCCATCATCTTGCCAGGAGGCAGTTTCTTTGGATTCGGAAAGAAGCGAGAGGACCTCGTGATTCCATGGAGCTCCATCGTAAAAATTGGGCCAGATACGGTCATCATCCAGCTTCAAGCGCCTGAGGCACAAGCTTCTCAAAAGTAGGCGCTACTGTCACCGAAGTAGCAGGAGCGGAATAGGATGGGGGTAGACCGCATGGATTTCCGTCAACTTTTCCAAATGGAAAACCTTTGCGTTTCGATCATTTAATGCAGTAAAATGTGTGGAAAGGGGAACGCAGCATGCTAACGGGCATACATGTTGCCTTCATCGGCGGAGACGCTCGCCAGTTGGAAGTCATTAAGCGATGCATACAACTGGATGCTAGCGTCACGTTAGTTGGCTTCGACAACCTGGAAAGTAATTTTACAGGGGCAACGAAGAAACCATTAACATGCGATGTGTTGAAAGACGTGGACGCCCTCATCCTACCCATCGTAGGGACCGATGACCAAGGATACGTGGAAAGTATTTTCTGCTCCAAACAAATGCAGTTGCTAGACGAACATGTGGCAAGTCTGCCGAGTCATTGCGTGGTTTACACGGGAATGGCAAAGCCTTATCTGAAAAAGCTGTTGGCTTCTACACAGCTTCCCCTCGTGGAGCTCTTGGATCGTGATGATGTAGCTATCTACAACTCTATCCCTACTGTAGAGGGAGCGTTAATGATGGCGATTCAACATACGGATATTACGATTCATGGATCACAGTCAATTGTTTTAGGATTGGGCCGCACAGGTTTGTCCATGGCTCGCGCATTGCATGCGTTGGGAGCCCGCGTAAGAGTGGGGGCAAGGCGTCAGGAACACTTGGCACGCATTTATGAGATGGGATTGACTCCCTTCCATATAAGCGAAGTAAGGAAACAGGTTACGAATGCTGATTTCATTTTTAATACCATCCCGCAATTATTACTCACGGCAGAAGTGATTGCTCAAATGCCTCAATCGGCGTTTATTCTTGATCTTGCCTCCAAGCCAGGAGGAACAGATTTTCGTTACGCTGAAAGACGAGGTATCAAAGCTCTTCTTGCTCCCGGATTGCCTGGAATCGTTGCACCTAAAACCGCTGGACAAATTTTAGCCCAAACATTGTCTCGTCTTATTGCGGATCAAAGGAAAGCGCCAGGAGGGGATGCAACATGAGTAAGCTTCAGGGAAAGACCATTGGATTTGGTTTGTCTGGATCGCATTGCACGTTTGAGGAAACCATGCCGCAAATTAAACGATTTGTGGATGCTGGAGCAAGGGTGGTCCCTATCGTATCGAATACGATTATGACCACGGATACACGCTTCGGTACTTCTCAAAGCTGGCAGCAACAAATCAAGGAACTGACAGGGGAAGAGCTTATTTCGACGATTCCTCAGGCTGAGCCGTTGGGACCTTCCAAGTTGTTGGATGTCATGCTGATTGCGCCTTGCACTGGCAGTACAACGAGTCGACTGGCAAATGCCATTACGGATAGTGCCGTACTGATGGCGGCCAAAGCTACGATGCGTAATCTGCGACCTGTTGTGATTGCCATTTCCACCAATGATGGTCTGGGATTAAATGCAGCCAATATTGCCAAGCTGTTGGCTGCGAAAAATATGTATTTCGTACCGTTCGGGCAGGATGCCCCGGATAAAAAACCGAATTCGCTTGTAGCTCGGATGGATCTCCTATTGGAAACATGCGAAGCAGCTTTGGAAGGACGACAATTGCAACCCTTGCTCATCGAAAGATTTAACTACTAATAAGACTACAGAAAAAACAATAAACCTGCTTTTTCGCGATTAGGAGGAGAGTAAGAGATGGCAAACCAACTGACTTTCAATGTTGCTGTAGTCGGTGCGACTGGTGCAGTCGGACAGCAAATGATTCAACTATTAGAAAAGCGCAACTTCCCAATCAAACAGCTTAAGCTGCTTGCTTCTGGACGTTCTGCAGGAAAAACAGTCACGTTCAAGGGACAAGAAATTGTACTGGAAGAGGCGACTCCAGACAGTTTTGCAGGGGTTGATTTTGCCTTGTTTAGTGCTGGCGGATCGGTCAGCAAGGAACTGGCTCATCACGCGGTGCGTCATGGTGCCGTTGTCATTGACAATACCAGCGCATTCCGGATGGATCCAGATGTTCCTCTCGTTGTGCCAGAAGTAAACATGGATGCTGCGCTCGCCCATAATGGAATCATTGCGAATCCGAATTGCTCTACGATTCAGATGGTTGCCGCTCTAAAACCCCTGTATGATCGTTTTGGTATAGACCGCATTATCGTTTCTACTTACCAGGCAGTATCTGGTGCAGGTCAATCTGCGATCAATGAATTGCTCGACCAGAGTCGAGACATTTTGGATGGTAAAGAACCGCAGTGTAACGTCCTTCCCGTAGGCAAATTGCCTGTACATCATCAGATTGCTTACAACGCGATTCCGCAAATTGATGTGTTCACCGACAATGGTTTTACTTACGAAGAAATGAAAATGGTCAACGAGACCAAAAAAATCTTCGGTGATGACACTGTACTTGTTTCAGCTACTTGCGTACGTATTCCAGTGGTCTATGGCCATAGCGAATCGGTATATGTAGAGTTGAAACAGGATTACGATCTGGCAGAAGTAAAGGCACTGCTGGAAAACGCTCCTGGCATCGTGTTAGTAGATGTGCCGGGAGAACAGCAGTATCCACTCGCTACTGATGCAACAGGCAAACTGGAAGTATTCGTGGGCCGGGTGCGTCGTGATCTCCATCATCCTCGTGGACTGCATATGTGGATCGTTTCTGACAATCTTCTCAAAGGTGCCGCATGGAATACAGTACAAATCGCTGAAGAACTCATAAAAGCAAGAGTATAGGGGAGAGGTTAGTGAAGATTCTCGTCCAGAAGTTCGGTGGTTCTTCCTTGACGACGGAGGATTGCCGGATGCGGGCAATCTACCATATGGAAAAAGCAATTGATGAGGGCTATGCCCTCGTCGTTGTCGTATCGGCGATGGGTCGCAAGGGTGATCCATACGCAACCGATACACTATTGCAGTTGGTTCGTTCGAATGGGAACCAACTGCCAAGTCGAGAAATGGATATGCTGATGCATACCGGAGAAATCATCTCTGCTACAATCATGTGCAGCATGCTAAATGCACGAGGAATTAAAGCAACGATTTTGACAGGCGGTCAGGCAAATATTGTGACGAGCGAAGACTTTACGAACGCACAAATCATGTCGATCGATCCAAGTCGCATTTTGCAGGACTTGCAGGAAAGTCAAGTTGTAATCGTTCCAGGGTTTCAGGGACGTACAGCCGAGTGGGAAATTACGACACTGGGACGGGGCGGGAGCGATACCACTGCAACCGCTCTCGGTGTCGCCTTGAAGGCTGAAACGGTGGATATTTTCACCGACGTGGAAGGCATCATGACGGCGGACCCGCGTATCGTCGAAGAAGCACAGCGGCTCGGCATGGTGACCTACACGGAGATTTGCAACATGGCTCACCTGGGTGCAAAAGTCATTCATCCTAGAGCGGTGGAGATCGCGATGCACGCAAACGTGCCGATTCGTGTTCGCTCTACGTTTTCGGACGACCCCGGTACACTCGTTACGACCATGCTGGAGATCGGGAAAATGGGCTACACTGTAAACGACAGAGTCGTTATGGGAATTGCACATGTACCGAACATTACCCAGATCAAGGTAGCGAACAAAGAAGGGTCTTACGATACACAGCTGCAAGTCTTCAAAACGATGGCAACCAATAACATCAGCGTAGATTTCATCAATGTGAACCCAATGGGTGTTGCTTACACAGTGCATGATGAAATGGGAGAAAAAGCTGCTCGTCTGCTAACGGAAATGGGTTACGAGCCGCAGCTGTTGCCGCATTGCGCAAAAGTGTCCGTAATTGGTGCAGGGATGACGGGCGTGCCCGGCGTAATGGCGCGAATCGTGGAGGCACTTACGCAAGAAGACATTCAAATTCTTCAATCGGCAGACTCTCATACAACCATCTGGGTACTTGTGCATGAAATGGATATGGTGAAAGCGGTGCGCGCACTTCATCAGCAGTTCAACCTGCATGTTCAACATATGTAAGAGCATATCCTGACTTAAAATACCTACTGATCACGATAAGAGGAGTTGGAGAGGTAGTGGCACGTTTTGGCCGACTGGTTACCGCTATGGTAACGCCTTTTAATGAGCAGCTACAGGTCGATTACGATAAAACAGAGCGACTGATTGACCATTTAATTGCAAATGGCACAACTGGAATCGTACTGAGTGGTACCACGGGTGAATCACCGACTTTATCCCGCACGGAGAAGCTCGATCTTTTCCGTCATGTGGTTTCCTACGCAAAAGGAAGATGCCACATCATCGCAGGAACAGGCAGTAACGATACTGCATCAAGCATAGAGTTCACCCAAGCTGTACAATCCATTGGCGTAGACGCTGTAATGGTCGTTGCACCTTATTACAGCAAGCCATCACAGGAAGGACTTTACGCACACTTCAAGGCATTATCGGAAGCGACCGAGCTACCCGTGATGCTGTATAATGTGCCAGGAAGATCCGTTGTCAATATGACTGCCGAAACGACACTTCGATTGGCGGAACTGCCTAATGTGGTATGCATCAAGGAAGCCTCCGGTAATTTGTCGCAGATGGCGCAAATCATTGAGAATGCCCCGGAAGGCTTTGAGCTGTATAGTGGCGATGACGGCTTAACCTTGCCGATCCTGTCTATCGGTGGTGTGGGCATTGTCAGTGTGGCGAGTCACGTAGTTGGCCGTCCAATGACAGACATGATGGACGCCTATTTTGCCGGTAACAATACCGAGGCAGCAAGACTCCATCGCAAGCTGTTGCCGATTTTTGAAGGCCTGTTTGCCTACCCGAGTCCAGGACCAACAAAGGTCGCTTTAGAAAAGCTCGGGGTTCAAGTTGGGGGCGTTCGACTGCCTTTAGTCGAGCTGAACGAACAAGAAAAAGCATTCGTACATTCCCTGCTTGTTTAACTCCATAGAAGATCAAGAGCCATTCCTGCCCGGGATGGCTCTTTTTCCTTGTGTTCATGATTTCACTTCGGGTATAATAAGAACAAGTGATTTGGGGCGGTTTTTTTGAGTGGACATGACAACTAAATATAGGAGGTTACACGTTTTGGCAAAGTCGAATCACTCTGTTCTCGTTTTCGCCCTGGGCGGAGTCGGCGAAATTGGGAAGAATATGTACGTGGTACAAAGCGGTGATGACATCGTAGTGATTGATGCCGGATTGAAATTCCCGGAAGAGGAAATGCTGGGGATTGATATGGTTATTCCGGATATCACCTACTTGGAGGAACATCGCGACAAGGTTCGGGGTATTATTATTACGCATGGACACGAAGACCACATCGGCGGCCTCAGCTACGTGCTGAAGCATTTGAAAGTCCCGGTTTATGCGACAAAACTTACCCTTGGTTTAATTGATGCAAAGCTAAAAGAAGCGGGCATCCTAAACGAAACAAAACGCGTATTGATCAACAGCGACTCGGAAGTCGTTCTTGGAAAGATGAAGGCAACCTTTTTCCGCGTGAACCACAGCATCCCGGATTGTGTAGGGGTATGCTTGGATACGCCGGAAGGTTACATCGTTCATACAGGAGACTTCAAGTTCGATCAAACGCCTGTTAACAATCAGGTAGCTGATCTGGCAAAAATGGCGATGATCGGTGACAGAGGCGTTTTGTGCTTGCTCTCTGACAGTACGAATGCAGAACGGCCAGGATTTACCGGATCAGAACGCTCAGTGGGCAAAGCACTCATGGATGTGTTCAGCAAAGCATCTGGACGTATTGTTGTTTCTACGTTTGCATCAAATGTTCACCGCATTCAACAAGTAGTGGACGCTGCAGCACAGTTCAACCGCAAATTGACGGTTGTCGGCCGGAGCATGCAAAATGTCATTAATATCAGCAGAGACTTAGGGTACTTGTTGGTCCCTGAGGGCTTGATTGTTGAGATCGATGAAATCAACAAGCTAAATGCTGAACAGGTCGTTATTTTATCAACTGGAAGCCAAGGAGAGCCTATGTCCGCGCTCACTCGGATGGCCCGATCCGCCCATCGGAAAATTGACATCCTTCCAGGGGATACAGTTATTATTGCAGCCACTCCCATTCCAGGGAATGAAAAATACGTGGCGCGTACAATTGATCAATTATCACGCATTGGTGCAGATGTCATTTATGGTGGCCATGGACCTAACGGAACCGTCCACGTTTCCGGTCATGGTAGCCAAGAAGAATTGCGCTTGATGCTTAACTTGATGAAGCCTAAGTACTTTATTCCTGTGCACGGTGAATATCGCATGTTGAAAACGCATGCCTTACTTGCTGAGCAGGTGGGCATTCCTGAGGAAAACACGTTCTTGCTGGATAACGGCGATACAGTTGAATTCTCAGGAGGCAAGGCCCGTTACGGTGGAAAAGTCCATGCTGGCAATGTTTTGATTGACGGCTTGGGTGTTGGTGATGTAGGAAACATCGTACTTAGAGATCGTAAATTACTGTCACAAGATGGCATACTGGTAGTTGTCGTTACACTCAGCAAACAAAATGGCACGATTTTGTCAGGTCCAGACATCATTTCTCGTGGTTTCGTCTACGTGCGTGAATCCGAAGAGTTGCTGGATGAGGCAAATCGCATAGTGACCCAAACACTTGTCAAATGCATGGAAGAAAATGTGAATGAATGGTCTTCACTGAAAAATAACGTAAAAGAGTCATTAGGCCGTTATCTGTACGAGCAAACGCGCAGACGTCCGATGATCTTGCCGATTATTATGGAAGTGTAGGATCACATGATAAAGAGCTGGAAATCCTTTCAAAGAAGGGTTTCTGGCTTTTTTTGGCTTCGTGAGCGCATGATTTTTCCTCCCCTTATCCATACTACAGAGGAAAGTGAGGGAGGATCATCCATGTCGAATCAACAATTTAGCGATTTTTTAAATAGGGCGCCGTTTGCAAACACAGCGGTAAATAGTAAGGAATCCCAGCCACAATCACCTACCGATGATCAAGAGCCTGCTGCTTCGCCCCCAACAGAAGCACCTGCACAGGAAGATCCGAAGAAAAAACTGCTCGATTCCATCACGCAACTGGGTCAAACAAACGTCCCACAGCTCGAAAGCAATATTTATTGTATGACCATCATCGGACAAGTAGAAGGGCATATTCAGCTCCCTCCTCAAAATAAGACGACCAAATACGAGCATCTTATCCCTCAATTGGTTGCGGCAGAACAAAACAGCAAAATAGAGGGCGTACTCGTTATTTTGAATACGGTTGGTGGGGACGTGGAAGCGGGCTTGGCGATTGCGGAGATGGTAGCGTCCTTGTCTAAACCAGTAGTCACACTCGTACTCGGGGGCGGTCATAGTATCGGTGTACCGATTGCCGTAGCTGGTTCGTACTCGTTTATTGCAGAAACCGCTACGATGACGATTCACCCAATCCGTTTGACAGGTCTTGTGATAGGTGTACCTCAAACGTTTGAGTACTTGGATAAAATGCAAGATCGGGTAGTGAGCTTCATCGCACGTCATTCCAAGGTCTCAGAAGAAAAGTTCCGTGAGCTTATGACCAGAACGGGTGAGCTGACACGAGACATCGGAACCAATGTGATTGGCGTGGATGCGGTTAAATACGGACTGATTGATGAAGTCGGTGGCCTTGGAAGTGCGCTGAAAAAGCTAAACGAACTGATCAAAGCGCAAAAAGGTGAGGAGAGTGTACTCCAATGATTTTATACTCCATCATTCCGATGGAAACCGTTTTTGAGAATATGGAGCAAGTGGAAAAACAAGAGCTAAAAGAGATTTCGCTTGGTCATGCCACGATGCTGATTGAGCAGACTGGACCGTTTGAAGGAAAGATCGTCAGGCTGATTAGTCCAGATCCGCAAGACTACCTGAAGGAGCAGTTCGCCCCCGGACAAAAAATTCAGTTTCAACCCGAATGGCTAGCCTAAGAAGTCCTGTATTTCTATGAATTTCCTGTGTTATACTAGATATGTACGAACAGCAGCCGAACATGCGACGGCTGCCTTTTTTAACGAATAGGAATTTATAAAATAAATTCCGGAGCGCATGGAAACTTTCCGCTAAAACACGGTCGCTCTACGTTGAAAAGGCCTCGATAGAGGTTTTCTTACCATTATGGTACATAACGAGTGTAATAACGAGGAGGAGGCGTGCCATTGAGTAGGAGAAAAAAAGAGCGTTCACAAGCGGCATTGGCCTCAGTTGTCAAGATAGAGCTCCTAGGACTTCTCATCATCGTGCTATCGTTGATCGGGCTTTTGGAGAGTGGATGGCTGGGCAAAAATGTACTAGCACTTCTATTTCGGTTTATTGCGGGTTCTTGGGATTTCATCATTCCCGTACTGCTAATCGGTATGGCCATACATATGATGTTTACAAGAAAGTCACCGAAGCTAACTTACCGCGTGCTGGGAATCGCTTTAATAGGCGTGGCGATTTTAACATGGGATCACATGATTCTGTACAAACAAATTACCGCGGATGGCAAGTTTGCTGAGCAAAGCATCATTCGAGTCACTTGGGACAGGATCTGGCTGGATCATGGCCAAAGGGTTTCCACCACTGGAGTTGGCGGCGGGATGGTAGGAGCTCTATTTTTTGCACTGACAAATGGCCTTGTTGGTGCAATTGGAACAGGGCTCGTCATTGTATTCCTTTTCCTCGTTGGACTGATGTTTCTGTTCAATCTTTCTTATGTAAACATTTTGATGTTTGCCAAGGACAAGCTCGCTTTGTTTTACGGAAAGGCAAAGGATACAGTGAAGGACTCTGTACAGCTTTTGCAGGAAGAGAACGAGAAGAAAAAGAAAGAAGCAAAGGAAGCCCAAGAGGGACGCAAGCAAAAGCAATCGGAGTCAGAGAACGAGGCGATCGCGGTTACTGCGCTGAAAGAGCAAAAAACTCATCCACAATTGGCTATTCAGGAGGAAGAAGTCCAGCAATCGAACGCCCCGTTAATTCGTGATTTTACGGATCGCATTGCGCTGGATGAGGATGAGGAACCGATTGATCCCGTTCATCAAGCGAGAGCTTCCCAACCGAAAACGAATCAGGAAATTACGTTTGCGATTGAAGGAGAAGAAGAAATCTTCGGTACAATAGATGCCGGGGGAGAACAGAAAACGATACCGTATGAACTGCCAAATCTGCAAATGCTCGCAAGGCCCAAAGCGAGCTCAACAGGAAAAGACGTCGATCATACCTCAAATGCGGCGAAATTAGTGCAGACATTGAAGAGCTTTGGCGTCAATGCAACAGTCTCCGAAGTACATCGAGGACCGGCTGTTACACGGTATGAAGTTCAGCCTGCTACAGGGGTAAAAGTAAGCAGGATTGTCAGCTTGACGGATGACCTAGCTTTGGCGTTGGCGGCAAAAGATATCCGGATTGAGGCCCCGATCCCAGGAAAATCAGCCATTGGTATCGAGGTTCCGAACTCGGAGGTAGCGGTCGTATCACTACGAGAAGTGTTGGAAGCTCCCGAGTATCAAGATGCGCCAGGCAAGCTTACCGTTGCTCTTGGTCGTGATATTTCTGGAGAGCCGATCGTAGCGGATTTGACCAAAATGCCCCATTTGCTCGTAGCGGGTGCGACGGGAAGCGGAAAATCAGTATGCATTAACGGATTGATCATGAGTATTTTGTTCAAGGCCAAACCAGAAGAAGTCAAGCTGATGATGGTTGACCCAAAAATGGTGGAACTGAATGTGTACAACGGAATTCCACATTTGTTGGCTCCTGTTGTTACTGACCCGAGAAGGGCTTCTGTTGCATTGAAAAAGGTCGTGGTCGAGATGGAACGGCGATATAATTTATTTGCCAAAACAGGGAGTCGCAACATTGAAATGTACAATGCGCAAGTGGAAGGTACGCCACTTCCCTATATTGTCGTCATAGTCGATGAGCTTGCCGACCTGATGATGGTAGCTCCGGGAGAAGTGGAGGATGCGATTTGTCGACTCGCACAAATGGCTCGTGCTTCCGGGATTCATCTAATCATCGCGACACAACGTCCTTCCGTAGATGTCATTACGGGTGTGATTAAGGCAAATATCCCATCCCGTATTGCCTTTGGAGTGTCTTCGATGGCTGACTCCAGAACGATTCTCGATATGGGAGGAGCAGAAAAGCTTCTCGGAAGAGGGGATATGTTATCGCTGCCGATGGGCGCATCCAAGCCGACCCGAGTTCAAGGTGCCTTTGTATCCGACAAGGAAGTAGAAGAGGTCGTTCGTTTTGTAAAAGAACAGCAAGAGGTTCGCTACAATGAAGAGATGATCCCGGGTGACGTGCAGGAGGAGCAGCAGCCAGTCGTGGATGATGAACTGTACGATCAAGCCGTCCAAATCGTTTCAGAAGCCCAGACGGCATCGGCATCCTTGCTGCAGCGTCGCCTCCGTGTCGGTTATACACGAGCGGCACGATTGATTGATATGATGGAAGCTCAAGGAGTAGTTGGGCCCTATGAAGGAAGCAAGCCTCGTGAGGTTCGGCTTCCACGACCGTCCATAGAAAGTAATATCTCATAGAATGAGACCCCTGCCATGATTTGTATCGGCAGGGTCTTTTTTCCTAATCTAGGAGAAAAATCCCTGTCGAAATTAATCATTTTGCATTATTATTCATAAATATTTGGCTTGCATGATACTCGCCCCTCATGTAAACTTTTTAAGAGATTGACGGAAATTGTTGTTATTATGTCTCATACGAATCAGAGGTCTGACGTCCTACCTGTTGGGATGGCTTGCGGACAGCAGGAGTGAATGATGATGAGCATCAAAGGGAATGTTCGATCACTGTTTCTCTTGGTAATGGACAAGATCAAGAGTGATATCGAAACCGGACTTCTTCGGCCTGGTGAACGCCTTCCTTCTGAAGCTGAACTATCCAAACAGCTTGGTGTAAGCAGGGCGACGCTTCGCGAGGCACTCCGACTTCTTGAGGAAGAGAAGATTGTCATACGTAGACATGGAGTAGGTACCTTTATTAATTCAAAGCCTGTTTTTTCAGGCGGGATTGGGGAACTCTTTAGTGTGACGGATGCAATCGAGCGTCAAGGATATACGGCAGGAACCTTGATCCTGAAAACATCCTTTGGCGAATCTGCCGAAGAAGAGAGGAAGCGGCTGGCCTTAAATCCGGGTGAAGGCGTTCTCATAGTAGAACGAATTCGAACGGCTGACGGTGAGCCTGTGGTTTATTGTGTGGACCGCATTCCTGCACATCTGGTGCCTGAGGGCTATGCGGCAAGTGGAGAGTCTATCTTCAAATGGCTGGAGAGCGTAACAGGGGTAAGGATCGCATACGCAGTGGCCGATATTGAACCCATGGGCTACAATGAAAAGGTTTCCAACCTGCTGCACTGCGATAAATCTGCTCCCATGCTCTTGCTCAAACAGATTCATTACGACGAAAGTGAAAAGCCAGTGCTATACTCCCATAATTACTTCAGGGCTGACAAAATTCACTTTCATGTCGTACGGAGACGGTTGTAACTGTGGGGGCAACCTCACTCAACAATTTCATCAACTAAAAACAGGGGGTAATCTCAGATGAAGAAAGTTCTATCCGTGCTTTCTGTGGCAACACTCAGCCTGTCGCTCGTTCTCGCTGGGTGCGGAAGCAAACCAGAAGCACAGCCTCAAGGCCAAACTGGTAGCAATGGAGGCGCTCCAGCCGCTAAAGCTATCAAAGTAGGTATGGTTACAGACGTTGGCGGTGTAAACGACAACTCCTTTAACCAGAGTGCTTGGGAAGGGCTGCAAAAACTCCAAACCGATTTGAATCTCCCGAAAGAAAACGTAAACTATCTGCAATCAAAATCAGATGCTGACTATGTACCAAACCTGACTCAATTCGTAAAAGACGGTTGGGATCTGACTTGGGGTATCGGCTTCCTGATGGGTGACCACCTGAAAAAAGTAGCAGATGAAAACAAAAACGCAAAACTGGCGATCATCGACGCTGAAGTGGATGCTCCTAACGTAGCATCTGTACTCTTTAAAGAGCATGAAGGCTCCTTCCTCGCTGGGGTAGTTGCAGCGAAGATGACCAAAACGAAAAAAGTTGGCTTCGTGGGTGGCGTAGACATCCCGGTTATCAAACGCTTTGACCTCGGCTTCGAAGCGGGTGTAAAAGCTGTAGATCCAAGCATTCAAGTAATCAAAGTTTACACGGGTGCTTTTGACAAACCAGACATGGGTAAGTCTACGGCTTCCTCCATGTATGGTCAAGGTGTGGACATCATCTTCCACGCTTCCGGCGGTACAGGCGACGGTGTGTTCAACGAAGCAAAAGACCGTAAAGCTAAAGGCGAGAACGTATGGGTAATCGGTGTTGACAAAGACCAATCCCTGACTTTCGGCGATGAGATCACTTTGACTTCCATGGTAAAACGTGTTGACGAAGCGGTTATTCGCGTAGCGAAAGACTTGTCTGAAGGTAAATTCCAAGGTGGAGTACAATGGCTCGGACTGGCTGAAAACGGTGTAGGTCTGGCTGACACTTCCACGAAGAACGTTCCTGAAGACGTACTGAAGCTGGTTGAAGAATATAAGCAAAAAATCGTTAAAGGCGAAATCACAGTTCCTGACAAGTAAAAACTAAGGAAGCTGAAAATGGACAAGGCTGGTTCGAGCTACTGGCCTTGTCCTTTACCTTCACAATAGACCCGAAAAATGGGGTGAGCATGCATGAACTCGGTAAAAAAAGTGGTTGAAATGAGAGGGATCACGAAACGGTTCCCAGGCATAATTGCGAATGACAGTATTACACTGTCCGTAGGTAAAGGTGAAATTCATGCGCTGCTCGGCGAGAATGGCGCAGGCAAGTCCACACTCATGAATATCTTGTTCGGTCTATATCAGCCGGATGAAGGCGAAATTCTGATTAACGAGAAAGTTGTAGAGATCACCACTCCAAGGATTGCAAATGAACTTGGTATCGGAATGGTTCACCAACATTTTATGCTCGTAGAAACATTTACAGTTACGGAAAACATTGTGCTAGGAAATGAACCGAAAAACGGGTTGAAGATAGATATTCAAAGCGCTGAGAAAGCGGTAGAAAAACTGTCGAATCAATACGGGCTCAAAGTTGATCCGAGAGCAAAAATTCAGGATATCTCAGTAGGGATGCAGCAACGTGTAGAGATTTTGAAAACGCTTTATCGCGGTGCGGACATCTTGATTTTTGATGAGCCTACGGCTGTATTGACGCCGCAGGAAATCCATGAACTTATCGAGATCATGCATAACTTGGTAAAAGAAGGTAAGACGATTATCCTGATCACACACAAGCTGAAAGAAATTATGGCAGTATGTGACGCGGTTACGATCATTCGTCGCGGAAAAGTCATTGATTCCGTATTGGTAAAAGATACGAATCCAGACGACTTGGCTGCAAAAATGGTTGGTCGTGAAGTGAACTTCCGCGTGGATAAATCGGAAGCAAGACCAAAAGAGACGATTCTGGCCGTAGAGAAATTGACTGCGATGGGTAACCGCGGTGTGAATGCGCTGAACAACCTCAGCTTAGAGGTTCGCGCCGGTGAAATTCTTGGAATTGCTGGGGTCGACGGAAACGGTCAAAGTGAACTGATTGAAGTATTAACTGGCTTGCGTAAAGCAACAAATGGGCGTGTCCTTCTTAATGGCAAAGAAATTACAAACCAAAGCCCGCGAAACATTTCGGAATCGGGATTGTCTCACATTCCAGAAGACCGACATAAGCGTGGATTGGTTCTTGATTTCACCATGAGTGAAAATATGGTATTGGAAACGTATTTCCATCCAACGTTCTGCAAAAACGGTTTTCTTGATTATGGCGCCATTGACAAGCATGCGGCCAAGCTTATCGAAGAATTCGACGTGCGGACTCCGAGTATTTACACTCCAGCACGAGCGCTCTCGGGCGGAAACCAACAAAAGGCAATTATTGCCCGCGAAGTGGACAAGAACCCAGATTTGCTGATTGCGGCTCAACCTACTCGTGGATTGGACGTAGGGGCTATCGAATTCATTCATCGCAGACTGATTGATCAACGCGATCAAGGAAAAGCGGTTCTCTTGCTTTCCTTGGAGCTGGATGAGGTCATTAACGTCTCCGATCGGATTGCGGTTATTTATGAAGGAGTCATTGTGGGGATTGTCGATGCGAAATCAACAACGGAGCAAGAGCTCGGCTTGATGATGTCCGGTGGAAAAGTAATGCAAGGAGGGGGAAACGATGAATAGAGTTATTGCGGTCTTCACGAAAGAATCGTTTCTCGTTCCTGCTGTTGCGATCATTCTCGGTCTTTTGACCGGAGCAATCGCAATGCTGGCAGGTGGATTTAATCCAGTCGATGCCTATATGGCTTTGATTAAAAAAGTATTTGGAAGCGCGTATAACTTTGGTGAAACCATTCGCCAAATTACGCCTTTGATCTTTACAGGTTTAGCTGTGGCATTTGCATTCCGTACCGGTCTATTTAACATCGGGGCAGAAGGTCAATTTATCGTAGGGATGATTGCTTCTACTGTCGTGGGTGTTTCTTTTGACCTTCCAGCTATCATTCACGCTCCGCTTGCTATCCTTGCAGGTGCTGTAGCAGGTGGTTTGTGGGGTGCCATTGCCGGTTACTTGAAAGCAGCCCGTGGTGTCAACGAAGTTATTACCAGCATCATGTTGAACTGGGTAGCTCTTTACTTGGCTAACTGGGTTATGAATGCCTTCTTTATTCCAGCTGGCAAACAAACATCTGAAGAGGTTAAGGATTCTGCGATCATTACAATTGGATGGCTCGCTGAAATGTTTGACAATGCTCGTTTGCACTGGGGTACACTGATTGCCGTACTTGCAGCTATTTTCTTCTATATCCTCCTTTGGAAAACAAAATCTGGTTTTGAATTGCGTTCCGTTGGTTTGAACCCGCATGCTTCTGAGTATGCTGGTATGAACGTGAATCGTAATATCGTAAAGGCCATGTTCTTTGGTGGTATGTTTGCAGGGATTGGCGGAGCTACTGAGATATTAGGCGTATTCCACTATCAAGCGATTATGACGCAACATACTGGATATGGCTTTGATGGAATCGCGGTAGCGTTGATTGGCGGGAATACACCATTTGGGGTTATCCTTGCTGCCATTCTGTTTGGTGTCCTCACATTCGGTGCGAGCGGCATGCAGTTTAGTGCGGGTGTACCATTTGAGTTGATTCGTGTCGTGATTGCTTCTGTTATTTTCTTCGTTGCTGCACATGGCATCGTGAAAATTTTTGTTAAGCCGATCTTGAAGAAGAAAAAGGAAGGTGGAAACTGATGGATTGGGGATTAATTCTTAGCAACCTCGTTCATGATACCATCGTGTTTTCCACTGCCTTGATTTTTGCCTCATTGGGTGGATTGTACTCCGAGCGTTCTGGTGTCGTGAATATTGCGCTAGAAGGTATGATGATTATCGGTGCTTTTACCGGTGCCGTAATGACCTATGCTTTCCAAGATTCACTTGGTGCTTGGGCACCGTGGGTCGGATTTATTGCAGCAGGGATTGCCGGTTCTATTTTTGCACTTCCGCATGCCGTTGCTTCGGTAACGTTTAAAGCGGACCAGACTGTCAGCGGTGTGGCCCTGAACTTCTTGGCAGCTGGACTTTCCATCTACCTGACCAAAATTATTTTCGATGGAGCAGGTCAGACAACAACATTGTCCACTGTGTTTAACAAATTCAGTATTCCTGGATTGAGTGAAATTCCGTATATCGGACATGCCATTTTTGAGGCGTATCCTACGAGCTATCTAGCTTTCATTGCCGTTTTCGTTACATGGTATGTAGTATTTAAGACACCATTCGGATTGCGCTTGCGTTCAGTTGGTGAGCATCCACGTGCCGCTGATACAGTAGGGATCAATGTTAAGAGAATGCGCTACACGGCTGTTATGATCAGTGGTATGCTGGCTGCATTAGGCGGAGCAACCATCTCTTTGACGACAACTAGTAACTTTTCCCATAACACGGTTTCCGGACAAGGATTTATCGCGATTGCGGCCTTGATCTTTGGTAAATGGCATCCAGCGGGTGCGATGGGAGCAGCATTGTTCTTCGGTGTCGCTCAAGCGATCAAGTCTTTGGTGCAAATCTTTGGATTGACCAATTACATTCCAACTGAATTTATCTTCATGCTTCCGTACGTACTGACGATTCTCGTGATGGCTGGTCTGGTGGGACGATCCAGTGCTCCAGCGGCCCTCGGAAAACCTTACGATACGGGATCGCGTTAATCATTCGTTGACAAAATTTAGCGTCTAGAACCTGTCACTTCCCCTGTGCGATAATTTTTGTGACTGCTTGCGGTCAGCAAAAAACGGTCAAATCCGTTTTTGCAAATTGTCTGTGGGGAGGGAAAAAGATGAACCGCTGTCTACATAAGTACAGCAGTTATCGATGGAACAGGCTTCTAGGCGCTTTTGTTTTTTGCCTGATGATAGCATTATCCGGTGGAATGGCTTCTGCAAAAGAGCCGGGACCGGTCATTTCTGTCGTTGTGGATGGAAAGGGAGTCCAATCAGATGTATCGCCAATCCATCGAAATGGGCGTATGCTTGTTCCGATACGGGTAGTAGCGGAGGCAACAGGATCAGAAGTAAGCTACGATGCCGCCACTCAAAAAGTATTGCTCAACAAAAAAGGCAAGCACATAACCCTTACGATCGGCAGTCAAACAGCATACGTAGACGGAAAACGATTGAAGATGGATGTTTCTCCAATTATTGTGAATAAGCGGACGCTTGTTCCGATCAGATTTATCTCCGAGGCATTTGGCTATCAAGTTCAATGGGATGAGGAGTCGGCCGTTGCATACATACAATCCAAACCTGTGGAAGATAAGGCTGCGAGTGTGCAATACTCCCGGAATCCATATGTCGTTCAACAGGGAGATACCTTATCAAAAATTGCAGCTCGCCACGACACGAGCATGAGTGCCATTCAGAAAAATAATCATCTCTCTTCTAATGAATTACTGGTGGGCCAAATTTTATTTTTGCCAGAAGGTGCACAACGAGCCGAGCATCCCATTGCCACAAAAGTTGCAGATGACCGACTGATTGGCAGTCAATTTCGCTTTCCTTTCCACAATAATAGTTGGTATGAGCCGTATGGTGACAGCTTCGGGTCTGATCGAGAATGGACGGAGACGAATAGCGGCAGTGTACGCAGTCACGAGGGCATCGACATTATGGCACCGAAAGGAACACCGATTTACTCGGTATCCGATGGGACGATCAACAAAGTGGGCTGGAATACGTATGGCGGCTGGAGAGTGAACATTACGGATAAGAATGGTCAATATCGGATGTATTACGCACATTTGCAGGCGTATGCACCAGGATTGCATGTCGGGAAAACGATAAAAGCTGGACAGTTGATCGGTTTTGTTGGAGACACAGGCTATGGTGGAACGGGTACAGTGGGAATGTTTGAACCTCACCTGCATTTTGGCCTCTATCGTAACAGCACGGGTAAAGCGATCGATCCCTATGATTACTTGCGGATTTGGGAGCAAAATAAAGCGGAGAGTCCCCTCTAATATTGGGACAAACTACTACGGAGTACCTTCACGAATAAAAGGAGGCCCTTCGTATGTGGACTTGTCCGTACTGTGGGGGAAGCCACGGCTTACCCTTTCACGATGAGCAGTTGGATGGCATGCTCTGTCTCTCGTCTGATTGCGGTCGATTTGTTGAAGAGCATAGCACATCGGATGATCCTCGAGAGTGGGATGCAATGGATATGTAAGGAAAAGAGTGAAGGCCCTTGGTAAAAAGGTGCCGTTCACTCTTTTTTTAATTCAATGGAAGCGCTGTGATTTGCGTATTATGGGACTTGCGTGAGCGCATAGGATGAAAGCACTGGGATATATAATGGAAGATTCTGATGCTTGATGCCCTGACAATTGGTTACAATAGAGAAGAGTATGAGTAAGCTGATGGAGAAGGGAGATTGAACTATGACTGCTTCTACAACCGAAATTGCATTTCAAAGCTCCCAAATCAATGGGATGAACGTACATATCCTTCCAACAGAAAAGTTCAAGACAACGACGATCGTGACGATGATTGAACAGGCGCTATCGGAGGAGCATGTAACGAAAACAGCATTGCTTGCGATGGTCATGAAACGTGCCAGCGCTCGTTTTCCGGAAACGAAGCGATTGCGAGCACATTTGGACTTCCTGTATGGTGCCATTTTTGATGTCGATGTCATGAAAAAAGGCGAGCGGCAAATCCTGCAAATTTATATGGAAGTACCGAATGAAAAATATTTGTCAAATGAAGCTTCTCTTTTGGAGCAGGCAATCGAATTCGTTGGGGATATGCTCGTCAGACCGTATGTACAGGATAACGCTTTTTCCGAAAAGTACTTGGCACAGGAGAAAGAGACGCTCCGCAAACGGATGGAGAGTTTGATCGACGACAAAATGAAGTATGCGAACCAACGCGTGACAGAAGAAATGTGTAAAGGAGAACCATTCTCTCTCCTTGTCCAGGGGCGCGTGGCGGATTTGCCGAAGATCACGGGTCAGGAGCTGTATCAATATTTTAAAGAAGTAACGACGACGAATCCGATCAATATGTTCGTGGTGGGCGATGTTGAGCAGCAAGAAGTAAGCGAGGCCATTCGCAAGCATATTCCATTGGAGCGCTCCCAAGTAGGAGAACTGCAGATTGCATCGACAGCGAAGGAAGCATCTGCTGAGCGCGAAGTGATCGATCGGCTCGATGTCAACCAAGCAAAGCTCAACATTGGATGCCGCACGCAGATCACATATAAGGATGACGATTACCCGACGCTGTTGCTGTTCAACGGGATCTTAGGCGGTTTTCCTCATTCCAAGCTGTTTGTCAACGTCCGCGAAAAAGAGAGTCTTGCTTACTATGCCGTATCCAGACTAGAGAGCCACAAAGGGATTCTCATGATTATGTCCGGCATTGATGTTAGCAAATATCAGCGTGCGGTTGAGATTATTAAGCAGCAGCTTGATCTGATGAGGCAAGGAACCATATCGGATGAGGAAATGAGCCAGACGCGTGCGACTTTGTCTAACCAGTTCCGTGAGCTGTTGGACAGTGCTCGCGGCATGATTGAATTTACGTACAATGGCGTGGTTAGCGGACGACCCCGGAAAATCGAAGAGCTTTTGGCGGGGATCAACGAAGCGACAATTGAGGATATCAAGAAAGTAGCGAGCAAGGTGACGATCGACACGATTTATCTGCTGCGGGACAAGAAGGGAGAGGCATAAGATGCAGACCACTGTCTTTGATCAAGTAAATGAAACGGTATATCATGAAACTCTCCAAAATGGATTGCAAGTCTATCTGGTTCCCAAACAAGGCTTCAGCAAAACATACGCTGTGTTCACTACGCGTTATGGCTCCATTGATAGCCATTTCCGCACCCGAAGCGGAGAAGAAATCAATGTTCCCGACGGCATTGCGCATTTTCTTGAGCACAAAATGTTTGAGAAAAAAGATCGGGATGTCATGCACGAATTCAGCAAAAACGGAGCGAGCTGCAATGCGTTTACGAGCTTCAATCGTACGGCTTATTTGTTTTCGTGCACAGATAAGTTAGACGACAATTTGAATCTGCTGCTTGATTATGTGCAGGACCCGTATTTTACAGATGCCAGTGTAGAAAAGGAAAAAGGAATTATCGGCCAGGAAATCACCATGTACGATGACAATCCGGACTGGAAGGTGTACATGAACCTCCTGAAGGCCATGTACCAAAAGTATCCGATTAACATTGAGATTGCGGGTACGATTGAGACGATCTCTCATATTACAAAAGAATATTTGTATCAGTGCTATGAAACGTTTTATCATCCTGCAAATATGCTCCTATTGGTCGTAGGATCCTTCGAGCCAGAAGCGATGATGAAGCTCATTCGTGAAAACCAGGGAGCAAAGGAGTTTCCTCCTGCGCCACAAATCACGCGCGTTTTTCCAGAAGAGCCATCAGCTCCAGCGGAGGCGAAAGTAGAAGCTTTTCTCACAGTTGGGCTGCCTAAATGCATGATTGGAATTAAGGAAAAGGAAAACGGTCTAACCAAGGAAGCCTTGTTAAAACGCGAGTTGACTACTAAACTGGTATTGGACATCGCGTTCGGCACGAGCTCCGCTGTCTATGAGCGTTTGTATGATAGCGAGCTGATTACGGAAAGCTTTGATTTTGACTACAGCAGCGAGCAGGACTATGCGTATACGATCATCGGCGGAGATACACCTGATCCGGAGCGCTTGGTGGAAACGATCAAATCGGAAATGGAACAATTGAAGCAAAACGGTATAGCCCAGGATGATTTTGAGCGTGCGAAGCGTAAAAAAATCGGAAACTTCCTGCGTTCTCTAAACTCCGTGGAGTTTATCGCTAACCAGTTTACCAGCTTCAAATTTAACGGGAATGATCTGTTTTCCGTAGTGCCGACCTTGGAGTCGATCACACGCGAAGATGTGGAAAAACGTTTGAAGGAGCATTTTCTTACCGAGCAGATGGCTGTTTCCATCGTTCGTTCCGCTTCGCCACAGGAGTAATGTATTCATGTTCAAGCAAGAGACGCCATGGGCGTTAATTACGGGAGCTTCCGGTGAGATTGGGCAGGCGATCGGTGCCTACCTGATTGATGCGGGGGTTCCCCTTTATCTGCACTACAATCGAAACGTGGAAAAATTGGAGCCGTTGGTGCAAAAATGCCAGGAGCGGGGCGTTCCGTACGGCATCGTGCAGGCTGATCTACGGGATCCGCAGCAAATTGCTGCGATGTTTGCTCAAATGCAGGTTGCTCCACTTTTGATCGTAAATAATGCCTCTGTGGATGATGTTGGCTTATTTACGGATGTGACGGTCGAGAAATTCGATGAGCTAATCGCACTCAATGTTCGATCCGCTTTCTTGGTATGCCAAGCTGCTGTTCCTGCCATGCTACGCGAGAGGTATGGACGTATCGTCAACATTTCTTCTATTTGGGGACTTACGGGCGGTTCGTGTGAGGTGCTGTATTCTATGACCAAAGGCGCAATCAATACGTTCACCAAAGCACTAGCGAAGGAAATGGCACCAAACGGGATCACGGTAAATGCAGTCGCACCTGGAGCCATTGCTGGTGGGATGATGGAGCGCTTTGCTCCAGATGAAATGGAAATGATCGCGGAAGAAATACCAGCCAACCGTCTCGGACAACCCTATGAGGTGGCTGCAGTCGTGCGGTTTTTGCTGGCGGCGGATTCCAGTTATGTGACGGGACAAGTGATTAGTCCAAACGGTGGATGGTATACGTAGAAGGCCTTATGCATGAATAAAATCCGAGAAATGATGGAATTCTACCTTTTGTGTGGGCAGCAAATCTGTTCGCAACGTACAAAAGGAGGGAATTTCCCTATGTCGATTCTTGACAATTTTAGCGACTGGAAAGCGTTTCTCGGAGATCGTGTAGAACAAGCGAAACAAGCCGGGATGGAAAGTGATACGCTTCAAAATGTAGCTTATCAAATCGGTAGCTATCTGTCTGAGCAAGTAGATCCGAAAAACGATCAGGAGCGTCTGTTGAAACAGCTGTGGGACGCAGGTGATCAGCAGCAGCAACAATCTTTGGCATCACTCATGGTGAAGCTTGTTCAGAATCGCACTGACGCGAACGCTGGCAGTTAGCCATTCAAATCCCCTACTTTTGGGGATTTTTCTTTTCGCGATTGTCGAATGATGCGAACGTGATATACTACATAAGAAGAGAATTCTGGTTGGCGGAGAGGATTGCATATGGAAGCAAAGAAAGAATGGTACATGGAGTATGAGATTGCCCGTAACCGTCCCGGTCTCTTAGGGGACGTATCTTCTATTCTGGGGATGTTGAACATCAATATCGTGACGATCAATGGTGTGGATACCATGCGTCGAGGTATGCTGCTCTTGACCGATGATGATGAAAAAATGGAGGTTTTGCGCAACGTTGTGCAAAAAATGGACAACATAACCATAACGAGGTTACGTCCCCCGACAATGCTGGATCGCTTGGCTGTTCGCCATGGTCGCTATATTGAACGGGATAGCGAGGACAAAAAAACGTTTCGCTTTGTTCGTGAGGAGCTGGGCTTGCTGGTGGATTTCATGGCAGAAATCTTGAAGAAGGAAGGTCACCAGCTCATCGGAATTCGTGGAATGCCTCGTGTAGGGAAGACGGAATCCATGATTGCTGCCAGCGTATCCGCCAATAAACGTTGGACATTCATTTCCTCTACGTTGTTGCGCCAGACGGTGCGTAGCTCCTTAGCCATTGATGAAATGTCTACTGATCATGTATATTTGATAGATGGAATTGTCTCAACGCTGCGATCGACAGAAAAGCACTTTACCTTGCTTCGGGAGATTATGAACTTTCCTGCCGCAAAAATCATTGAGCATCCGGATATATTCGTAAGGGAATCAGAGTACCAACTTGATGATTTCCATTACATTATTGAGCTGCGTCATCATCCGGATGAAGAGATTACATATGAGCTTATCAACAATCGCGGCTTTGATAATTTCGAAATGAATTAAGGAGGGGCAGCTGTGTCTGAGCTAGGTCAAGTCCTGCAAAGGGCCCGCGAAGAAAAAGGAATCACGCTCGACGACATCCAACGTATCACCAAGATACAGCGGCGATATTTGGAAGCCATTGAAAGGGGCCATTTTCACGTGCTTCCTGGCCACTTTTACGCGCGTGCATTTATAAAGAGTTATGCGGAAGCTGTCGGTCTCGACCCAAACCACATCCTGAATCACTTTCAGTCCGATTTGCCGGCCCAGCCACCTACAGAGCAAGTAGAACGACTGCGTCGCAGACGAGTTGCTTCAGCGAACAATCCATTACAAGCAGGTCGATGGGTTACCAAGACCTTGCTGGTATTGTTTATTGCCCTGATTATCGGGGTGATTTATTTCGCTGTCGTCAACAACAACGGAGGTCAGTTGACTCAGCCCGTGCCGAGTGGAACAGTTAACCCTGGAGCGGAAATTGTCACACCTGGCAATGGTGGTGGGGCGTCAACATCTCCGATTGCACAACAACCGAAGCCTCCTTCTATTACCACACCGCCTCCTGAAACAGGAACGAGCACACCTGATTCCGCTACGGAAACTCCTCAGGCAACGATCACATTCGAATCCCAGCAAGGATCGATGTATAACTACTCCTTGCAAGGTGGAGAAAAAATCACAGTTCATCTGAAGGTGAAAGAAGGCACAAGCTGGTTTGGTATTTCGGAAGGAAAAGGCAAAAATTATGTTGACCAGGACACGCTCAAGAAGGATCAGGAAAAAACGATTGAGCTGGGGAAATCCGCTTATATTCGTTTGGGCAAACCGACTGCAGTGGAATTGAAGGTTAACGGGGTCTTGGTAGATACGTCCAAAATGAAGTCAATGCCGTCCAACATTACGATTAAAGTAAAAGAGGCGGTCACCCAGTAGGCAAGCATATGCTTGCCTTTCGTACTTTTGTCTTTTTTGACACTTCCTTTAGGCTTATATTATACTGGATAGGTGTAATATGGGTTGGTGTGACCAATTGGAGGAAAAAAGATGACAGAGAAGGTAGGCACGCGTGAAAAAGTAGCGATTGTTACGCTGGGCTGTGAAAAGAATCTCGTTGATTCGGACATGATGGCCCATCTGATAGATGAAAAAGGTTATGAACTGGTTGATAACCCAGAAGAAGCAACTGTGGTCATCGTCAATACCTGCGGTTTCATCGATGCAGCCAAGGAAGAATCTGTGAATAAGATTCTGGAAATGGGTGAATTGAAGGAATCCGGAAAACTGAAATCGCTTGTAGTGGCAGGCTGTCTCACACAACGTTACAAAGAGGATATCTTGAATGAGATTCCTGAGGTGGACGGCATTGTCGGAACAGGCGATTTTATGTCGATTACAGGTATTATCGAAGAATCTCTAGAGGGCAAGCGACCGATTTTTGTAGGAAATCCCATTTTTACGTACGAAGATGTAGTGAAGCGGAAAGTAAAACAAGGCACGTACACCGCATATATTAAAATTGCCGAGGGCTGCGACAACGCCTGTACGTTTTGCTCGATTCCATTGATGCGTGGGGGATTCCGCAGTCGTACAATCGAGTCCATCGTGGAAGAAGCGCGTCATTTGGCCGCACAAGGGATCGTAGAAGTAAGCTTGATCGCACAAGATTCTACGAACTACGGAACGGATATTTACGATGGAAAACTGATGCTTCCTGAACTATTAAATCGTCTGGCAGAAGTAGAGGGCATCGAGTGGATTCGTCTTCACTATGCATACCCTGGATTTTTCACGGATGAATTAATCCACACCTTTGCGACCAATCCAAAAGTTTGCAAATACGTAGATATGCCTTTGCAGCACTCGGAAGACCATATTCTGAAAAGAATGCGTCGCCCTGGAAGACAGACGGACATTCGTGCGCTGGTAGCAAAAATTCGCGCGCAGGTTCCAGATGTTGCACTGCGTACCTCTTTGATCGTAGGGTTCCCTGGGGAAACAGAGGAAGACTTCGAGCGCCTGAGCGAGTTTGTGAAGGATATTCGCTTTGATCGACTGGGTGTGTTTACGTACTCCAACGAGGATGACACACCAGCCTCCCGTTTGCCTGACCATGTAGACGAAGAGGTTAAGGAAAAGCGTGCGAACATGCTGATGGAAATTCAGCGTGAAGTAGCTGGAGATCGCAACGGACGCTTTGTTGGTCAAGTCTTGGATGTTTTGATTGAACGTTACGAGGGACGTAACGATATTTATGTAGGTCGAACACAGTATGACGCTCCGGAAATCGATGGTGAAGTATTCGTCACTGGTTTTAAAGGCGAACTCGGCACCATTGTTAAAGTAAAAATTACACACTCCTATGAATACGATTTAGCCGGGGAGGTAGTCTAGGTGAATCTCGCCAACCGCATCACCCTCGCCAGGATTTTTCTGGTGCCGGTAGTTATGTTTTTTCTGCTGGTGCGTTACAACATCGGGACATTTTCGATTGGCAGCCTGACGATGACGTATAACGAGCTGATTGCGGCTTTGGTGTTTATCCTAGCAGCCAGTACGGACGGACTCGACGGTTACATTGCACGGAAAAAGAAAATCGTGACGAACTTGGGGAAGTTTCTGGACCCGCTTGCTGATAAGCTGTTAATTTCTGCAGCTCTCATTTCACTCGTAGAGATGCAGCGTCTGGAAGCGTGGATTGCGATTGTCATTATCAGCCGAGAGTTCGCAGTAACGGGTCTACGGCTAGTTGCTGCGGCAGAAGGACAGGTAATTGCTGCGAGTGCATTGGGTAAACTGAAAACATGGGTGCAGATCGTAGCGATTACGGCTGTCATGATTCGCAACTTCCCATTTGAGTTCTTCGGCATTCCGTTCGACGAAGTAGCTACTTGGGCTATGGTGATCATCACGATTTACTCCGGGTACGACTACTTTGCGAAAAATCGTAACGTGATCCAATACTCGTAATGCGGGTATTGGTCTCTTTTTTCACAAGACTCTTCTCTTGAGCGTTTGCAAGTGATAAACTATTAGTTTAGAGGCTTTTCTACTCTCGAAGAGAATGGATGAGGAAGATGAGAGCGGAGATTATCGCGGTAGGTACCGAGCTGTTGCTAGGCCAGATCGCTAATACAAACGCACAGTTTCTTTCTCAGAAGCTGGCGGAAATTGGTGTTGGAGTATACTTTCATACGGTTGTGGGAGACAACACGGAGCGATTGCTACAAGTCATTCGATTGGCATCAGGGCGATCTGATCTCGTCATTTTCACGGGTGGGTTAGGGCCGACTCAAGATGATTTGACGAAAGAAACCTTGGCGGGGCATGTAGGCATTGGATTGGAAACGAATCCAGAGGCCATGGAGAGAATTGAAAAATTCTTTTCGCAACGTGGGATTGTCATGACGGAGAACAATCGTAAGCAGGCGCTGGTGCTTTCGGGCAGCCATGTATTCTCCAATGATTTCGGGATGGCACCGGGGATGGCTATCCGTCATGACAGTAGTGCGTTCGTGCTGTTGCCGGGACCACCAAGTGAGCTGTATCCAATGGTGGAAAATTACGTGATGCCTTACTTGACCGATTTGCTTCCTGAAAAACAAGTGTTTCATTCTCAGGTACTCCGGTTCTATGGAATAGGCGAATCCGCTTTGGAGGAAAAACTGCTCGATCTGATTGAAAAGCAGGACAATCCAACGATCGCGCCATACGCCAAAGAATTCGAGGTAACGCTGCGGATTACGGCAAGAGCTGCTACAGTCGAAGAAGGGGAAGACCTGATATTGCCTGTAGAAAAAGAAATTCTCAGCCGTGTTGGCCAGTATATGTACGGGATGGGCGAGAACTCGTCGTTGCATGATGTGCTGGTTTCTCGGCTGAAAAAGAGTAATGAGACGATTGCTTGTGCAGAAAGCTGCACAGGAGGAGCGATTGCCTCGTTGATTACCTCTGTACCAGGAAGCTCGCAAGTGTTTCGTGGCGGGGTAGTCTGCTACACCAATGAAGTGAAAAATCAGCTGCTTGAAGTACCTGATTCCATTTTGCAAACAGATGGGGCAGTCAGTGAGAAAACAGCTCAATTGCTGGCTGAACATGTGCGAGAAAAGCTGGGAGCTACCTACGGAATTTCTGTTACGGGAGTGGCTGGACCCGATCCTTCCGAGGGCAAGCCTGTTGGTCTTGTTTATGTAGGGATCGCGACAGAAGGAATGCCCACAGTTGTAAAAGAGTTGCGCCTTGCTGGAAGAAGGCAGGCAATCGTTGGGCGTGCCGCCAAATACGCGCTGTTTTATGCGCTGCAAATGCAAAAAGAAAGGTGATTTTTTTCATGACGATTTTTTCCGATTTTCCTTTACATAAATCTATTCTGCAAGCGATTCACGACATGGGCTTCGAGGAGCCATCACCGATTCAGGCAGCTTGCATTCCAAAAGTTCTGGATGGCGGAGACCTGATTGGTCAAGCACAGACAGGTACTGGTAAGACTGCTGCATTCGGGATTCCACTTGTAGAAAAGATCACACCTGCCAATCGAGTACAAGCGATCGTGCTGACCCCAACTCGTGAGCTGGCTATTCAGGTTGCGGGAGAGCTCTTGCGCATCTCGAAATACAACAAAGTTCGTACTTTGCCAATCTATGGCGGACAATCGATTGGCCATCAAATCCGTGCACTACGCCAAGGTGTACAAATCGTCGTAGGTACTCCTGGCCGTGTCATGGACCACTTGCGCCGCAAAACACTGAAGCTGGATCACGTACATACACTTGTTTTAGATGAAGCGGATGAAATGTTGGACATGGGCTTCATTGAAGATATCGAAACGATCATCACACATATGCCGGAAGAGCGTCAAACCTTGCTGTTCTCTGCGACGATGCCGCCGGAAATCAAGCGTTTGGCTACCCGTTACATGAAGCAGCCGCAAACGATCGCGGTTAGCCGTGAAGAAGTAACAGCGCCATTGATCGAACAGGTATACTACAAAGTATTTGATCGTAACAAAGTTGAGAGCCTCTGCCGGATTCTGGACAGTGAGGATGTCGAGCTGGGTATCATTTTCTGCCGCACCAAGCGCGGTGTAGATGAGCTGTCCGAAGTACTGCAATCCCGCGGATATCTTGCGGATGGCTTGCATGGCGACTTGTCGCAGGCACAACGTGACAAGGTCATGAATGCATTCCGTGAGGGCTCGATTGAATTCTTGATCGCGACGGATGTAGCAGCACGCGGTATCGACGTAGGAAACGTTTCTCACGTAATCAACTACGATATTCCGCAAGACTCTGAGAGCTACGTACACCGTATTGGCCGTACTGGTCGCGCAGGTCGCAAAGGAATTGCGATGACCTTGGTTACGCCACGTGAAGTAAGACAAATGATGTTTATCCAAAAGCAGACAAAAGCACAAGTGCTCTCTCGCAATGTACCTTCCCTGGAGGAAGTGGCTGAGCGCAAGCAAGAACAATTGCGCGAACAGTTGACGAGCCTTTTGGAAAGCGATGCAATCGCGGATATGTATCAAAAAGTAGCAGATTCTCTCGTAGGTCAATACCCGGCTGAAAAAGTAGCAGCTGCAGCATTGCACCTGGCGTTCCATACGGAAGCGGGACAAGGTCAAGAAGTAGAAGCGTATAACTTTGGCGAGACGGGTGCAGCAAAAGGCATGGTTCGCTTCTTCCTGAACGTAGGCCGCAATGCGAACATGAAGCCACAGGATTTGGTTCGTGAGATCTCTGAATCTGTTGGTATCCCTGGAAAATCAGTAGGTCGCATCGACATTTTCGAGAACTTCACGTTTGTTGAGGTTCCAGAAGAGGTTGCGGCATTCGTATATGAATCACTGCGTCAAACGCGTATCAATGGAAAACGAATCAATCTGGAGCCTGCAAAGCCTCGCGGAGCGAAGCGTTCCTAATTAGAGAGTATGACAAAGCAGTCATTTCACTGGAAATACCCAGGGAATGGCTGCTTTTTTGTGATGCGAATATTTGTTCGTAAAAAATACTTGGCAAACACTTCTGTCTCGATGTATGATGAAGACAAGCAAAACAGAAGCGAAAAGTTGAAAGGGTGTGTACCATTTGTCAGATCGTCGCGCAGCTTTAGAGAGTGCATTGCGTCAGATAGAAAAGCAGTTCGGAAAAGGTTCCATTATGAAGTTGGGGGAAGTATCCAACATCCAGATTTCTACGGCTTCTAGCGGTGCGCTCGCTCTTGATATCGCACTTGGTGTGGGAGGCTTCCCACGCGGACGGATTGTTGAAATTTACGGCCCAGAGTCTTCGGGTAAGACAACGGTAGCGCTTCATGCGATCGCAGAAGTGCAAAGACAGGGCGGTCAGGCCGCATTTATCGATGCAGAGCATGCCTTGGATCCGGTTTATGCTGCGAAGCTGGGTGTGAACATCGATGAATTGTTGCTGTCTCAGCCAGACACTGGTGAGCAAGCGTTGGAGATTGCAGAGGCGCTGGTGCGTTCTGGTGCGGTAGACATTATCGTAGTCGACTCTGTTGCGGCACTCGTGCCAAAAGCAGAGATCGAAGGCGAGATGGGAGATTCCCACGTAGGTTTGCAAGCACGCTTGATGTCCCAAGCACTCCGCAAGCTGTCCGGTGCCATCAACAAGTCCAAAACAATTGCAATCTTCATCAACCAGCTTCGTGAAAAAGTGGGAGTCATGTTCGGTAACCCAGAAACAACTCCAGGTGGACGCGCATTGAAGTTCTACGCGAGTGTTCGCTTGGACGTTCGTAAAGCGGAATCTATCAAAGTCGGCAACGACATTTTGGGAAGCAAGACGAAGATCAAAGTTGTCAAAAATAAAGTGGCTCCACCATTTAAGGTTGCAGAAGTGGACATCATGTACGGTGAAGGTATTTCCAGAGAAGGTAGCATTCTCGACATCGGTTCTGAGATCGATGTGGTTCAGAAGAGTGGTGCTTGGTATTCCTTCAATGAAGAGCGTCTCGGCCAAGGTAGAGAGAATTCGAAAGTGTTCCTGAAGGAGAATCCGCACATTGCGTTGCAGATCGAAACAAAGGTGCGCGAATACTTCAGCCTTAATCCTGGCTCTGTGCCAGAAGCTGAGGCAGTACATGACCCAGAGCAAGATGAAGAACCTACATTTGATCTGGAGTAATGAAGAGTAGAAGAGCAGCCTGTCGATGAGACAGGCTGTTATTTTAGCTTTGCAAAGGAGTGAATCATCATGAAGAGCGGCCTGATCACTGCCGTTCATCGAGATATCAAACAAAAGCAACGCTACCATATTGATGTAGAAGGCGAGTATGCGATTACCGTACACGAAGACATACTGGTAAAGTACAACCTATTTAAGGGAACAGAATTAGATGAAGCTTTTTGCCGAGAAGTCCTGGTAGCAGAAGAAAAGCATAAAGCGTATTTAGGTGCTTTGCGATACCTCGGCATACGCCCACGGACAAGCAACCAGCTGCATTCTTATTTGGTGGAGAAGGGATTTTCTACGCAGATTGCTGAAGAGATATGCCAGCGCTGCAGGGATCACGGCTACATCGATGATGAAGCATTTGCGAAGCAATGGGTAGACGAGCGATTGCGTTTGAAGCCGAGGAGCCCTTATATGCTGCGTATGGAGCTTACCCAGCGCGGAGTAGATAGAGCGATTGTAGAGGACGCTGTCCGTGGCGTGTCTAGGCAGGCTGAACTAGATGCTGCCCGCGCATTGATAGAGAAGAAGGCACGACGCATAGAGGGCGCACCGACCCCTGATGAAGAACGCAAGCTGCTGTCCATGCTGATGCGCAAGGGATTCTCTCATGCCATCATTCAACAAATGCGTGAAGAATTGCGTCATAGAAGCGATAGTTAGGGCTAACTCTATTTGCATGATCTTGACAATTCTTGTTCACAAATAATAAAATAGGTTTGTATTTACTTGGTGTATCATATCTTTTTGCGATTTGCTCACTCGTTGCCTATGGAACAACTGAAAAACCGTGCGAAAGCTGTACGGATTCAGCGGACCGAGTAAAATCGGTCTTGTTTTTTAGCCGAATGTTCAAATGTGAGAGCACTCCATGAAAAACAAATGCTTGGAAAGCGGGGAGATTTCTTACAATAAGGAGGTGAAACGAAAAAGCTTATGGATCCTATACTTACTGTTGTCATTGTGCTCGTTGCCCTGCTAATCGGCTTGGGTGCAGGCTACTTCACTCGTAAATCGATTGCGGAAGCGAAGATCTCCAGTGCAGAAGAAGCTGCACGACAGATCGTGGAGGAAGCCAAACGGGACGCCGAGGCCGTTAAGAAAGAGAAGGTGCTGGAGGCTAAGGATGAAGTGTTCAAGCTTCGATCCGAAGCGGAAACCGAATTGCGTGAGAGACGCAATGAGATCCAGCGTCAGGAACGACGAATTCTGCAAAAAGAAGAATCGTTGGACCGCAAGATGGAACAGTTAGAGCGCAAGGAAGAAGAATTGTCTGAGCGTGACCGTGCCATCGCAGAACTGCAAAGCAAGGTAGAGCACTTATATAAAGAACAAGTATCAGAGCTAGAACGTATCTCCGGCTTGACGCAGGATGAGGCGAAAACGATCATTCTCACGGATGTCGAGAATACCGTTCGTCATGAAATGGCTGTGATGATCAAGGAGATTGAGACTCAGGCCAAGGAAGAAGCGGACAAGCGTGCTCGTGAGATCATTACGACCTCCATTCAACGTTGCGCAGCAGACCACGTAGCAGAAACAACTGTTTCCGTGGTTACACTGCCAAATGATGAGATGAAGGGACGTATTATCGGACGCGAAGGACGTAACATTCGTGCCCTGGAGACGTTGACTGGTATCGATCTGATTATTGATGATACACCAGAAGCAGTCATCCTGTCTGGCTTCGACCCGGTTCGTCGGGAAATTGCCAAGACAGCGTTGGATAAACTGGTCGCAGACGGTCGCATTCACCCAGCTCGCATCGAGGAAATGGTGGAAAAAGCGCGTCGCGAAGTAGACGAGCGAATCCGTGAATACGGTGAGCAAGCGACGTTTGAAACAGGTGTTCACGGCTTGCATCCAGATCTGATCAAGATTCTTGGACGCTTGCGTTATCGTACAAGCTACGGTCAAAACGTACTGAAGCACTCTATGGAAGTGGCACATCTCGCCGGTTTAATGGCGGCAGAACTAAAAGAAGATGTGAAGCTGGCCAAACGTGCAGGTTTGCTGCATGATATCGGAAAAGCGATTGACCATGAAGTAGAAGGTTCACACGTTGAAATCGGTGTAGAACTGGCGAAGAAGTACAATGAGCATCACGTTGTAGTGAACAGTATTGCTTCTCATCACGGTGATACCGAACCAACTTCCGTCATTGCTATGCTCGTGGGAGCTGCCGACGCTCTGTCTGCTGCACGCCCAGGTGCACGCCGTGAGACATTGGAAACATATATCAGACGTTTGGAGAAACTGGAAGAAATCTCTGAGTCGTTCGATGGCGTAGAAAAGTCTTATGCGATTCAAGCAGGACGCGAAATTCGCGTGATGGTTCAACCTGATAAGATTGACGATGCGGAAGCTACCCGTCTGGCACGGGATATCACGAAACGAATTGAAAATGAACTTGACTACCCAGGTCATATCAAAGTAACGGTTATCCGTGAAACACGGGCAGTTGAGTATGCAAAGTAAAGTGGCTGCGTGCCACTTTACTTTTTTTATAGCGCAATGAAGGACTCACCAAATGCTTGACGAAGTCAAGTTTTCTAATGAGCAGAGGAATTGTGTATACTAGCAATGAGGTGATTTGGTAATGAAGTTGTTATTCATTGGAGATATTATGGGTTCGCCTGGCAGAGAAATCGTGAAAACATATTTGCCGTTGCTGAAACGAAAATACAGCCCTACCTTTATCGTAGCGAACGGAGAGAACGCTGCGCATGGTCGCGGGATTACGGAGAAAATCACCAAGGAACTTTTCGAGTGGGGCGTTCAAGCGATTACGCTCGGGAATCATACGTGGGATCAAAGAGAAATTTTCGATTTTATTGATGATGAGCCGCGGATGATTAGACCCGCGAACTTCCCAGCAGGGGCTCCTGGTAAAGGAATTACATATATCAAACAACCTGAAGGTGAACTAGCCGTCATTAATTTGATGGGGCGAACGTTCTTGCCACCGCTCGATTGTCCGTTCCAGATGGCTGACAAGCTAGTAGAGCAAGCACGGAAGCGCACGAAGCTCATTTTTGTAGACTTTCATGCGGAAGCCACATCGGAAAAGCAAGCAATGTCATGGTATCTCGATGGGAAGGTAACAGCGGTTGTGGGGACACATACCCATGTGCAAACCGCGGATGAACGTATTTTGCCTCAAGGTACTGGATTTTTGTGTGATGTAGGAATGTGTGGCCCGAGTAATGGCATTTTGGGGATGGAGCGCGAAGCTGTTATTAAGAAATTTTTGACGCAGCTCCCTGTTCGCTTTGAGGTAGCGCCAGATCCTGCGCAATTGAATGCGGTGCTGATTACCCTGGATAAAACGACTGGACATACGAAAAAAATGGAGCGAATCAGAATTGACTCTGACCATCCATTTATGGAATAATGGGATTAAGATTAGAATTTTTTGAATCTTTCAAGTGAGTTAGCAGGAATTTTTAGGGGTTATGCGAATATCATTCTAATGATGACAGGATTCCTATCAGACGGGAGGTTCAAAAAGGATGGAAGTATTAAAAGTTTCAGCAAAGTCTAACCCCAATTCCGTTGCTGGTGCCCTTGCCGGAGTTCTTCGTGAACGAGGCGCAGCTGAGATCCAAGCCATAGGCGCTGGGGCGCTTAATCAAGCTGTGAAGGCCGTAGCAATCGCACGAGGGTTCGTAGCGCCGAGTGGAGTTGACCTCATTTGTATTCCAGCCTTTACCGACATCGTGATTGATGGAGAAGAGCGAACTGCAATCAAATTAATCGTAGAACCCAGATGATACAACTGCAAATGCTTCACCTGCCTGT
This sequence comes from Brevibacillus fortis, assembly GCF_003013395.1. Taxonomy (GTDB): domain Bacteria; phylum Bacillota; class Bacilli; order Brevibacillales; family Brevibacillaceae; genus Brevibacillus; species Brevibacillus fortis. The sequence continues at coordinate 112,488 of NZ_PXZM01000031.1, forward strand.
TTGTTCGAAGAATGAACAGGTTTTTTCGTTTGTCCAGAAGTATGATCGGCATGGTTATCGAAAAGAAGGAGCGTCTCCATCTGAAAATCCTTGATGCGCATAGCGATGTGTTATGCAAGTTATGGCAGAATCCCGAGTTGGACTTTTATTAAAGAAGACAAGCTCTTACAAACTGGTTTTGCCGCTCTTGAAAAAGGGAATGTAGACATACAAGTGCTAGCCTGTTTCGTCCCTTAACAGGTGCCGCTTGGACGTCGTTTTCATACTGTACTAGAAATGATCGATATATTTTATCAAAAGGTAGCGAGTGATCAATTCCGGCCCATTTACACAAAGGCAGATTTGGCTGAACGGGTATTAAAGGGAGAGAAAGGGGCTATTCTGTTTGTAGAAGGCGCGCACGCATTAGAAGAGAGTATGGTTCAGCTACGTACGTGGTTCCGGCTTGGTGTACGAGGCATGACTCTGACATGGAATCATGGCAATGCCCTAGCGAGTGGAAACGGAGAGCCGAATCCAGGTGGACTTACTTTATTTGGACGAGAAGTCATAGACGAAATGAATCGGCTGGGGATGATCATTGATGTTTCGCATTTGGCTCCGATTTTGATGGCATCATCAAGACATTTGGAGACATGACAGCCGCAGCAGGTTACGCCCAGTTACTAGAAGCTTTGCTAAAACGTTATAAAGAGGCGGAAGTATTGAAATTTGTGCAAGGAAATTGGTTGCGTGTTTTCGGAAACGTGCTACAATAAAGCATGAGGATATTAATGTACCAAGTTCAACATTAAAATTCAGGTCAAAAGTAAGTTGAGTAAAAGCACTTGCAATTTGACATGGACAGGACTACAATTGTTACTGTCTATGCACAGAAATGTCACATCTTATCAGTCTTTTCAAGGTGTGATAGGCAGCTTTTCTCACAGTCACTGAAAGGGTGGAATCTGAATGATTAGTCAACTTTCCTGGAAAGTTGGAGGACAGCAAGGGGAGGGCATCGAGAGTACTGGTGAGATTTTCTCGATGGCAATGAACCGGATGGGTTACCATCTGTATAGCTACCGTCACTTCTCTTCCCGTATTAAGGGTGGACACACGAACAATAAAATTCGCGTGAGCACAACGCCAATGCGTGCGATCTCTGACGATCTGGACATTCTCGTAGCGTTTGACCAAGAGACGATCGATTTCAATGCGCATGAGCTGCGTGAAGGCGGCATCATTATCGCGGATGCGAAATTTAATCCAAAGTTGCCGGACGGCTTGAAGCCAGTTCGCTTCTTCACTGTACCATTGACTGAGATCGCTGATGAGCTGGGAACTTCCCTGATGAAAAACATGGTGTCGATTGGTGCTTCCAGTGCCATCCTCGGCATTTCAGTGGAAAGCTTCCGTCCCATCGTTGAAGATATGTTCCTCCGCAAGGGCGAAAAAGTGGTTGAAAAGAACATGGATGCCATTCGCCGCGGATTTGACTTTGTAAATGAATTGACTGGTGGTCAACTGCCTGAGTTCCAAATGGATAAGGCTGATCCACAAAAACAACTGTTCCTCATCGGTAACGATGCGATCGCTCTGGGTGCTGTAGCAGCGGGCTGCCGTTTCATGCCAGCTTACCCGATCACACCTGCTTCCGAGGTAATGGAATACTTGATTAAAAAGCTGCCTAAATTGGGCGGTACTGTTATCCAAACAGAAGACGAGATCGCTGCTATCACGATGGCAATCGGTGCTAACTTCGCGGGTGCTCGTTCCTTGACTGCTTCTGCAGGTCCTGGTCTGTCCCTGATGATGGAAGCGATTGGTCTGGCTGGTATCACGGAAACACCAGTTGTAATCGTGAACACTCAGCGTGGTGGCCCATCTACCGGTATGCCTACCAAAATCGAGCAATCCGATGTGAATGCTATGATCTATGGTACGCATGGTGACATTCCAAAAGTAGTTATCGCGCCAAGCACAGTAGAAGAGTGCTTCTACGATGCAGTTGAAGCGTTTAACATTGCGGAAGAATACCAATTGCCTGTTATCCTGATGACAGACTTGACTCTGTCCTTGGGTAAACAAACCGTTGTTCCATTTGACTATAGCAAAGTAGAAATCCGCCGCGGAAAACTGCTTGCTGGACAAGAATTGCCAGAAAAAGAGCAAAACGACCTGTTCAAACGTTATGAAGTAACAGAAGACGGCGTTTCTCCTCGTGTTATTCCTGGTCAAAAATACGGTTTGCACCACGTAACTGGTGTTGAGCATGATCAAACTGGTCGTCCATCTGAGAATGCTGCAAACCGTATTCAACAAATGGATAAACGTATGCGCAAAATGGAAGGCGTACTGAAAAACTTCAAAGGCGCTGTAACAGCAGATGCTCCTCACGCTGATGCGGATGTTCTGGTTGTGGGTATCAACTCCACAATTGGTACCATTCAAGAAGCAAAAAGCCGTTTGGAACAAGAGGGAATGAAAGTAAACCATGCACAAATCCGTTTGCTGCATCCGTTCCCAACTGAAGAAATTAAAGCACTCGTAGATAAAGCGAAGAAAGTTGTTGTTGTTGAGCACAACGCTCAAGCGCAAGTAACAAGCTTGCTCAAACAACACGTTGGAAACGCTGAAAAAATCGAATCCGTGCTCAAATATGACGGTAACCCATTCCTGCCGAAGGAAATCTATGCTGAAGTGAAGGAGCTGGTAAAACATGGCGACTATGAAAGAGTTTCGAAATAACGTAAAGCCAAACTGGTGCCCAGGCTGTGGAGACTTCTCCATCCAAGCTGCTATTCAACGCGCTGCAGCGAGCGTTGGTCTGGAACCTGAAAATCTGGCGGTTATTTCCGGTATCGGTTGTTCTGGTCGTATTTCCGGTTACATCAACTGCTATGGTTTCCACACGATTCACGGGCGTTCCCTGCCAATCGCACAAGGTGTGAAAATGGCGAACCGCGAGCTGACAGTTATTGCAGCTGGTGGTGACGGGGATGGATTTGCGATCGGTATGGGTCATACTGTACATGCTATCCGTCGTAACATGAACGTAACTTACATCGTAATGGATAACCAAATTTACGGTCTGACAAAAGGTCAAACCTCCCCGCGTTCCGCGACAGGTTTCGTGACCAAGTCTACACCGGCAGGTTCCATCGAGTCCTCCATTTCTCCAGTTGAACTGGCGCTGTCTGTTGGTGCGACATTCGTTGCTCAATCCTTCTCCAGCGATCTGAAGGGCTTGACTGAACTGATCGAAAAAGGTATCCAACACGAAGGCTTCTCCTTGATCAACGTATTCAGCCCTTGTGTAACCTACAACAAGGTAAACACGTACGACTGGTTCAAAGAGAACATCGTACCAGTAGACACGATCGAAGGATACGATCCACATGACCGTATCAAAGCAATGTCTACTTCCATGCAACACAAAGGCCTGATTACGGGTCTGATCTACCAAAACACTGAGCAAAAACCTTATGAAGCACTCGTTAACGGCTTCAAAGAACAAGGTTTGGTTAACCAAGACATTCGCTTGTCTGAAGAAGACTTCGAAAAATTGGTTAAAGAATTTGCTTAAGTTTGATAGAGTGAAAAACCTCTCCTTTACGGGAGAGGTTTTTTTGTTATATTCGATCGCGCCACTGCCTGTACACGAGCATGACAAGGAAAAAGACGACCAATTGACCAAAGAGTGGATAGAGGAAGCGGAGGAGCGAGCTAAATCCGATAAAACTGATCATATAGCATATTAGTAAAATCCCGAGTAAAATAGTCGGACCTCGAAGGGGGGTAACTTGTCTAATTTGTTGGGCGAGACCAAAAACATTGGCCACAAGAGTCGAGAAAATTTCGGCATACACCAATAGAGAGAACAAAAAGGGAATGGTCGGCCCCAAGCCTTGCAGAACAGCAATCATAGGCATTTCCGCGTGATGGATTCCCGGCATTTTTACAGAAAGAGAAGCATAAGCGAGCAAGAGCAGAAGGCCTATTCCTACTCCTCCTATGACTCCCCCTAGGATAAGAGGTTTCTCACTCGTACTCTGTCTCCCCATCGGAATCAAAACCGCTTGTGTAAGCGTGACATTTAAGGCAACATAATAAAAGGGAGAACTAAGCCACGCCCAAGGTCGTAACGATTCAACGACGACATTCGTATCTAACCATGGCTTGGTATAAAGGAAGACAAGTATAGTAAAGCCAATGAGCATCGGAACAAAAATGCTGTTCACGTGATGGATGGCAAACAGCCCTTTTTTCGTTACGAAAAAAATCAAAATCATGCTAAGCCAAATGCCGATTTGGGGGGACAATTGAAAAGACTCCCAAAATATTGCACCGGTAGCAGCGAGCATGACGGAGGTAGTGCCTAACAATACGGTTAAAAGCAAGGTATTAAATACGGTTCCAAACGGATGTCCAAATAAATAGGTGCTGACTTCTTGATAGGAATCGGCCTGAATCCGATAGGCTATCAGCATGACGCGGATGCCGGCCCAAATAAACAGCATCGTCGCGAGAATAATTCCTACTAAGCCTTGTGTTCCATATTGAACAAAGAACTCTACAATTTCTTTGCCAGAGGCAAAACCAGCTCCTACGACTGTCCCAATATACGTAAAAGCGATCTGCCATGCGGCTCTCCATGTTCCTTGCATCTCAGACCTCCTGTCCCACCTTATTCCATCCTATGAAAGGGAGTGAACCGAATATGCGCGTTACCGTGTTAGGCTATCAATCTCCTTATCCTGGTCCAGGTGGTGCTACTCCGGGTTACCTGATTGAGACAGACCGTGTCAAAATTCTTCTCGACTGCGGCAGCGGTGTTCTTTCGCAGTTAGGCAAGTATTCGCCCATTTATGAGCTGGACGCTATGCTTTTGTCTCACTACCATCATGATCATGTTGCGGATGTAGGAGTGATGCAGTACGGTTTGATGGTTCATCAATTATTTGGCCAAAGACCTGCTGACAAGCCGCTTCCGATCTACGCTCCAGCGCTGCCAGTGGTCAATGCCCAGACATTGGTGTATCGAGATGCGACCACATTTACCCCCATCACCGAAGAAATGTCTGTTACCATTGGGGATGTAGCGATCACTTTTTTACGGACAGACCATGGTGACGGAGATCCATGCTACGCCATGCGCTTGGAAGCAAACGGACGTGTCCTCGTATACGGAGCTGATAGCGGACCAGGTACAGCCTGGGAGGGGTTTGCAAGTCACGTGGATTTGTTTATTTGCGAGGGGACCTATTTGGATTACAATTTACCAGCGAAGCCAAATGGTCACCTGTCTGTTCGCCAAGCGGCAGAACTGGCCCAATCCCTATCCTGCCGCTCTTTATTAGTCACGCATTTGTTTTACGGCTATGATGAGTTTCAAGTAATCGCGGAGGCCAATGCCTTTGGTGCAGGTCCAGTTTATGCGGCGCGCATCGGCCTGCAAATCGATTTATAACGTTGTTTGTGTACATAGAGAGGAGAGCTGACTGTGTTTCCAAATGTATTAGAAGTCGCACGCAAATTAATCCGTGAACGGGTACAAGTGGGAGAAACGGTTGTAGACGCCACGATGGGGAATGGAAATGACACCTTATTTCTTGCGCAATTGGTGCAAGAAGAAGGGAGAGTAATCGCCTTCGATATTCAGCCGCAGGCGATCGAGAAAACGCGAGAGAGACTCGAGAGAGAAGGTCTGGCGAAAAGGGTAGAAATGAAGCTCGCCAGTCATGAGGACATTGACCAACTGGAGATTAGTGCCGCGGCGATCATGTTTAATTTGGGCTATTTGCCGGGTGGAGACAAAGAAATCACAACACAAGCGAGCAGTACCATTCAGGCGATTCAATCAGGGCTGAGGGTCCTCAGACCTGGCGGAATCATGACGGTCATGATTTACTGGGGGCATCCGGCGGGAGAGACGGAAAAAGAGACAGTGGAAGCATTTTGCCATGAGCTGAGTCAATTGGATTATCTGGTTTTGAAATACCAATATATCAATCAGCAAAATCAAGCACCGTTTTTACTGGCCATCGAACGCAGGGGACAATAAAAAGAAGCCAAGGCGATACTTTCCCGGGCAAGCGCAGCATCCGACATCATTCCTTTGGAAAAGCAAACATTTTGTCAGGTAGCGGAAAGGTGTACAAAAATAGGCACGCTCTTGCCCTTTCTGGCACATACCCTATGTAGAGCAATGTGGTAAGGGGGATCTATGTGGACAGAATCGGGATAATGTTGGATTGGGCCCTTATGGAGAAAGGAATTCATGGCATCAAGTCATATGAGCGTCTGCCTTATTATGTCGAAATCGGTAAAGAGCTTGGATTGGAGCCTGTTTTTTTCCATCCGCGGCATGTGAAACCAGGAGATGAGAGGGTCAAAGGATATTTTTGGAACGGAAACCGACTCGTCTCACAACTGGTTTCAGTCCCGCGGGTCATCCACAATCGTGTTCTGACAGGTGACGCAATAGCACGCAATGTGATTCGAAGACTGAGCCAAAAGAAGACGGTGTTCAATGGCTTGGTTGTACGGGATAAGAGAAAAGTACACCAGATGCTCTGGAAAAACGAACAGATTCGCAGCTATCTGCCGCATACAGTGCCTTATTCCATGGAGCAGTTGCGTCTGTTCTTGGATAAATACCAGGTGGTGTACGTGAAGCCGTCGATTGGATCAGTCGGAATTGGGGTTGCAAGAATTGAACGACACGGAGGCAACTATCACTTCATTGCATCGAAAAAACGGCAGATTCTATCTCATTCGCAGATACTTTCCACTGTGCGACGTTGGGTCGGTAACAAAAGATTTTTGATCCAGCGAGGAATTCCTCTGGCGTACTATGGAGGCAAAACGTTTGATATTCGTGTTTCGGTGCAGAAAAACAAAGAGAAACAATGGACTGTGAGCGGGATGGTTGCCAAGGTCGCCAATAAGAAAAACAAGCTGAGCAATCTCTCTCGAGGTGGGACAGCGGTGCCGTTTTCGGAAGCTTTGGTACCAATCTTTCCTGAGATGAAACAACAACAAGCAGTTATCGAAAGAGTTGGCATAGCGGCGGTGGAAATTGCGAAGCAGTACGGTCGGCATTTTTCATCATTGGCAGACTTAGGCATGGATATGGGAATTGACGAGCGAGGCAATCCGTATTTAATTGAAGTCAATGTACGTGATCAGCGCTATTCTTTTTTCAAAGCTGGAGAGAAGGCGATGTTTAAACAAACGTACCGTCATCCACTGGAATATGCGCAGACATTACTCACTGAAAAAAAGAAACGGAAACATCAGCTTCTATCGCCAAGCCCTTTGCTCTAAAGCAGTAACGCAGAAGAATGCAAAAAAGACGGTGGCATTTATTGCCCCGTCTTTTCGTATGGTTGTGACCTTATGATTCTGCCGGCTGTTGTTGATCAGCCAAAGGAAAGGGTAGATTGCGAAAGTGACGATATACCAAAGCCAATATGGATTTTCGAGTCAAAATTCCTTGGAAATATTGCTCGTCGTCTTCAATGCAGACGAAAGGGTGATTAATGGACACTTCCAATGCTTTCAAATATTCATCGGTGTCACGTAATCGAGGGACCTTCGTATCCATCACATCATCTACAATATGTTCGGACATACGCTCGGTCTCAAAACGTTCCAAACCTAGAGTCTTATTCATGATCATATTCGTGCTGATTAACCCATGCAAACGATACTGATGATCCAATACTGGAACGGCTGAATAGCCGGACTTGATAAGGACTAGCAAGGCGTGCTCAAGCGAATTACCTAACTGCACATGTGCGACCTTTGTGGACGCGATTATGAGGTCTTTGATCGGAATATGTAACAATGGGATCTCCTGATTCATCCAGATCCACCACCTTTTCTTTCTATCGTCTATAGCAGTAAGAACTGCCTGTGGTCCTCTTCTATGATACCGTAAGCGAGGTACAAACGGTAGGTCTACATGAAGAAAACTTGGCGTCGCCAAGCCTTTTGCGGGGAATTGGACGAAAAAAGCCCGGCAGTTACGCCAGGCAAGTAATCGAGGTGTGGAACAATTGTCCCTAGTCCTAGTATGCAAGATCAAGCTGTTTATTACATTAGGAGTTTAGAGGAAACCAGTTTCCACTTTAGGCTTTATACATTTGATTTTTGAAAATGGGTTTTGCTCCCACACTCTTTTTACGATTGAGCCAAAAGGACAAGGTCGTCAGCTCGTAGAGGAAAATGCACAGTGGCGGTGTAATGACGAACATCCCGAATACCAATAACGGTGTCGACCAGCCTAGTCGATGAATGACGTAGCTTTGCAGTAAGAACAAGATCAACGGATGAACCAAATAGATAGCCATATTTTGTTTGGCCAACCGGGCAAGCCACGGACCGAGTTTAGGTAGTTTGCCGAGATAACTGGATGCAGGGTAAAAGCTGATAATCACACAGAGAGTGTAAACCAAGTAAAGCGGTTCGAAAATATTCATGCTCTCGTAATAGCTTTTAGAGCCGGAAAGATAGCTGTACGCCATCCAAACGGCTGCACTTGCCATCACAACGATAGAAGGTATCTGAAGGCGTCTCATCCACGTCCGCCATTTATCCACATTCATCCCAGCATAAGCACCGAGTGCAAAAGTAAATACGTACATGAAAACATAGTGCTGTCCGTAAACATAGCTGTGTTTCATGAGGGACAGGAATGGGTTTGCAGCCCAATCAATGGCCCATAACGGTCTAATGAACAAATAGTGGTAGAGAACGTACAGACCAGCCTGTCCAATAAACAGGGCGATTATCCAGCGGAAGTTCAAGTAGCGTTCCATCCACGGTTTGATCAGGCAAAACAACAAGCACAATTGCAAGTAAAGCGGAATGTAGTACAGGTGGTAGAATGAGCTACCTGTAAACAGACTATCGAAAAACGGTCCTACCAGCACGGCCGGATCAAAGGTTTGGTGCTTAAAATACGTGAAGATGGCTGTCCAGATTACGTAAGGCAAAACAACTGCGCGCCAGCGTTTTTTCCAGAAGGCACTCCAATCCAGTTGTCGGTTCTGATACCAGTAAAACAGCAGCATTCCGGTTGCAAATATAAACAAAGAGCGACCGAATTTTAACAAGATGATTAGAACGGCTTGCAAATCACTATTCCACGGATAAACCTTCTCGTTAGAGAGAAAAAAACTGAGGGTGTGGATCATCAAGACAGTAAGAGCCCCAAAAACAAAAAGGGCATTCAGATCCTGAAACGTCCCCTTTCGATTGCTATTCATAATTCCTCCAGAATTTTACCGGCAGCACCTGGAGAATCAAAAGCAGGTAAAATGCCCGTTATTCGGGTAAGTGCCAGTCAGGTGCGGCCAGTTCTTTTGCGGTATAAGAAAATAAGTGTAATCGTTGCGACAAATGGTGCCTCGAATCTGTCACTAACTCATTTTGCACATAAAAGGGGGTAGGTGATACAGCCCACTCCGAACGGATTGCCTCCAATAGACGTGTTTTTACATCATCCATGGTTGCCAATTTTCCAGTCAAACTCGCAATGCTGCCAACTGTTGAAGCATCGATGGAAGGAATTGGCTTATGGCTTTGCATTTCATCCAAACCGGCGAGATGGTAAAAGCGCTCCATCCATTCCCCTCTTGGCCGATCGTCGACGTTGATGCACAACTGCAAAATAGAGCCGTGTCGCGTGCGTCTTTGTGCCATACCTCCGATTTTTTTACCGTGAATGGAAAAATCGTATTCCCCTGCACAGTAGGAGCCTGTCACTTCTCCAAATTCCAGCTTCCCGTAATCACGCAGGCCCACATCAAGAAGCTGGGCTACAAACGAGAAGAAGGAGTCAATCGAAATCGAAGTGTCAGGCAATAAACAAGCCATATTGAGTACGCCAGCATCAAGCGGAACACAAGCTCCACCAGAAGAGCGAAGAACACAACCAAAGCCATCTTGACCGAACTTACGCAAGGCTTTCTGTAGATGAGGAAGCTTGGCGTCTCTGCGTCCGAGATACAGCGCCTGATCGTACACCCAGAGATGAATGACAGGGCTAGCTGATTCTGAATTCATACTGGCTGCCAACGCTTCATCCCGGATTAAAGGCTCAAGTGGACTATCCTGGTAAGTACCGGAGTCCATCCAGCGAAATGGCTGATTAACAGAAAATGACATAGAAAGACCCCTTCAACAGGACAAGAATAGCTACCATTATACATCTGAAATGCGTTTATTTCTACGTTTTCGCTATCTTTTTTCCATTTGGTAGAACATACATAACATGCAGAGTGAAAAAATACCCGACAGGCCATGATAGCTTGTCGGGTCAAAATATGGTTCTTTATTTGGTCTCCTTGAAGGAGAAATTGTCCAGATAGGTTGTTTTGCGAGGCGCGTTTTCAGTTGCCTCTTCTTGCAGATACAGACCAAGCTTTGTTCCTTCTTGTTTCACATACTGTTGACCGAACAAGTATTGATCGTTCAAGTAAATGGAAACAGTGTTCTCGTTAACTTCTACTTTTAAGCGATTGCTGGATTTCAGCTTGTAGGAGCTAGAAGTAATGATGTCAATATCGTCTTCTTCGACATCATTCACTTTTCCTAAAACAACGCGATCTTTTTGGACAAATACAACATTGGCTTTTCCGTCTTTACCGTTGAAGTAAAGGCCTCCTAAACCTTCGCTGCCTACGACATTGACATCGACGCTCAATTCGTATTTCTTAACTTTGTCAGACTCATTCCAATTCAATGGCAGGAAGTAGTGATCCAGATCATCGTCATCGGATTCAGCTGTCACTTGTTTGCTAGCGACCTCCCAGTTTCCTGTCGCTTTGTCTGTATTCCAGTTTTTCAATTTGGAATCAGAGAAGGAGTCGCTGATATTGATTCGCTCTGGTTCTGGCTGAGGTTGCGGTTTACCAGGGGTAGGGAAAACGATTTTGATCTCATCATCATCGTCACGATCCAAAATAGCGCGATAGAGCAAAGAAGCAGCTTCCGCACGGGTAATCGGATCTTGTGGACGGAAATTGCCATTGTACCCTTTCATCAGATCGGTTTGGATCGCAATCGCAAGATACGGACGCAGAGCTGACGAAATATCGTCGTAATCACGGAACTTTTTCAATTGATCCAAGTCGGCTTTGTACTTTTGATCGTAGCCCAACAGGCGTACCAATGCGACAGCAATGTCTTCACGTACTGCCGCTTGATCTGGCTTATACGTGTAGGTTGACCCGGATTTGTATCCAGTCAAATAAGGCTTGGCGTATTCTACATACAGAAATGCCCAGTGATGACGCGGTACATCTTTAAAGGTTTGGTCGACGTAGCGTTTGTTTATATCTACATCTGCTGCTGCGATCATAATTTTGGCAAATTCAGCGCGGGTAACCTCATTGTTCGGTCTAAATGTCCGATTGTCGTACCCTTTGATGATCCCTTTTGCCGCCATCTCCGTAATTTCCTTGTATGCCCAATGGCTACGTGGAACGTCTGAGAACGAAGGAGTGGAAGCGGCACCGACGACCGGGATAACCGTCAAGAACATTAACACCGACAAAAATAAGGCTAGTGCTCTTTTCATGTTGACCTCCTCAAAATAGCAATGTAGTTTTTGTTGACTGCTATTCAGACGGCGAGTGGGCTTGTATTGTTGCAGGAGAAAAAGAAAATAGGAAAAAAGACGGAGGAAGCTCATGCTTGTTTGATTGGAAGGGGTGTCCAAGCCAGAGTCGATCATATTTGAAAGAGCGTTGAAGCGGCTGCGAATGCTGCCATTCATCGGCAATATTTCCAGACTGGCTTTTGCAGTGCCCAATTAGCGGGGGAGATGACACTCTCCTACATTCAGCAGATAGTTGCTATTACACGTCGTACATATTTTGCCTCATTATGGTTATTAAGCATTAGCTTTTGTATCACCCAAAATGCTATAATTCTTTATTGGTTACTTATGTAGATGATTTTAGCTGAGGTGATACATGATGAAGGAAACAAAAGAGGCGACTGTGGACTTAAAATCCGTTAAGTCTCCAAAGAAAACGGAAGACTATGCGAAATACTTCCAGGCCCCCTCTCTGAAAGATGCGAAAAAGCGCGGTAAGGAAGAGATTTTAGTCCATTACGATTTTAATATCCCAGAAGACATGCAGAGCATCGGAAAAGGAAAGCGTTATCACGTTCGTACGTATGGCTGCCAAATGAACGAGCATGATTCGGAAACGATTTCTGGTATCTTGCAGGCAATGGGCTATACCTCCTCTGATTCTGTTGAAGATGCAGATGTCATCCTATTTAACACCTGTGCGATCCGCGAAAACGCAGAGGATAAAGTATTCGGAGAGCTCGGTCACATGAAGCGGCTTAAGAATAACAACCCGAATTTGATCCTCGGTGTTTGCGGCTGTATGTCCCAAGAAGAGAAAGTCGTCAAGAAAATCTTGAAAAGCTACCAGCAGGTCGACTTGATTTTTGGAACGCACAATATTCACCGTCTGCCAGAACTGTTGCGCGATGCGATGTTCAGCAAAGAAATGGTGATTGAGGTTTGGTCCAAAGAAGGCGATATCGTCGAAAATATGCCGAAGCTGCGCGAAGGAAACACCAAGGGCTGGGTTAATATCATGTACGGCTGTGACAAGTTCTGTACGTACTGTATCGTGCCGTATACGCGCGGAAAAGAGCGCAGCCGACGTCCAGAAGATGTTATCGCGGAAGTGCGTGATCTCGCTCGCCAAGGCTTTAAAGAAATCATGCTTCTTGGACAAAACGTCAATGCATACGGGAAAGATTTTGAGGACATCGAGTACGGTTTTGGTGACCTGATGGACGAGGTCCGCAAGATCGATATCCCGCGTGTGCGCTTCACGACAAGTCATCCGCGCGATTTTGACGACCACTTGATCGAGGTGCTGGCAAAAGGCGGCAACCTGGTGGAACAAATCCATTTGCCTGTCCAATCCGGTTCGACAGAAGTACTCAAGCGGATGGCGCGCAAATACACGCGTGAGCATTATCTGGAGCTCGTTCGCAAAATCAAGGACGCAATCCCGAATGTCTCGCTTTCTACCGATATTATTGTTGGCTTCCCAGGCGAAACTGATGAGCAGTTCGAAGATACCATTTCGATGGTGGAAGAGGTAAAGTACGATTTTGCGTACAGCTTCATTTACTCTCCGCGAGAAGGTACACCGGCTGCTGTCATGGAAGACAACGTTCCGATGGAAGTGAAAAAAGCCCGCTTGTATCGACTCAATGAAATCTTGGGTCGCATTAGTCTGGAGCAGAACAAAAAACTCCAGGATCAGGTTGTCGAGGTACTTGTGGAAGGCGAATCGAGGACGAATGCGGAAGTGCTTGCGGGTCGTACGCGTACGAACAAGTTGGTCCATTTCACCGGAGACAAATCCTTGATCGGACAGTATGTGCACATAAAAATTACAGATGCGAAAACGTGGACACTCCACGGAGAGCTCGTATCCAAAGTTGAGGTGTAAGTCATTATGGAACAAACAAACGCATATACACAGAAAGAAATTCTCGATAAAGCTCGCGAATTGGCAGCTATGATCGCGCGTACGAATGAAGTTGATTTCTTCAAACGTGCTGAACTGCAAATCAAGCACAATGAACGGGTGCAAGATTTGATTGATACATTGAAGCAGAAGCAAAAGCAAATGGTGATGTTTGAATCCATCAACAAGCCGGAACTGGTGAAAAAAGTGGAAGACGAGTACAACCAATTGCATGAGGAATTGGATGCCATTCCAATCGTGACGGAATTCAAGCAATCGCAGGTCGATGTGAACGATCTTTTGCAAATGGTTACGAATGTGATCACGAACACCGTTTCGGAGCGTATTATTTTGGATACAGGCGGAAACCCATTGACTGGAGAGACGGGTGGCGGTCCTGAGAAGAAAAAATCTGGCGGCTGCTGCTCCTAATTCTTGATAGAAAGTCTTCCTGGCGCTGTTTTGATGAATACCCAACAACTTTCCCAAATATAAGGTGGTTGTTTGCACGCTAGTCGAATGCCCTGCATACAAATGTACAGAAACGTTGTATGGAGGAGGTAACGAAATGTCGGGTATAGACAAAGATCTACAGTGCCGGGAACTTATCGCGAAAGCAGTCTGCGGCAAAGGCCATAAATTTTCTACTACAACCCACACCATCATACCGTCGCAAACTCCTTCGACGATCCTCGGATGCTGGATTATAAACACGAACTTCCAAGCAGAGAAAGTCGGAGATGCCGTTGAAGTATCTGGTACGTATGACGTCAACCTGTGGTTTTCGTTTGCTAATAACACGCAAACCGAAGTCAAGCGGGAAACTGTTAAGTTCTCCGTACTCGTACCGCTTACGTTCTTCGACAAGAACTGCAGAGGCGATCTGGAAATCGTTGCACGCGCCGTGGAGCAACCGAAGTGCATAAAAGCGGAGTTAAGTGGTGGTGGCACAATCACAGTCAGAGTTGAAAGCGAATATGCAGTAGAGGTCATTGGAGAAACAAAGGTGTGCGTTGTTGTCTGCAATAGTTGTGATGACAAAGAGTTCCATCTGGTTGACGACTTTGAAGATAACAGTGACGAGTTTGATGACTTTGATTCCGCTACGCTACTCGACGAGCTCGACTAAAGAGGAGAAATTATCTCCTCTTTTTTCTTTTTTTCGGATGCGTACACTTCACACTTTTTTCTGGGCGTAGTCATAAAATAACAAAAGAATAGCGGGGGAGTGTGGAAGGCATGATTCTACGCACAAAGGCGAGTCAGCGAGCGAACAAGCAGGAAACGCCAGCAACACAACCGATGACGGCCAACGCTAAAGAAGTCGTAGCGTATTTGCATCGTCCTGAAATCGGGCGCTGGTTGCTCCGGCAGGGGAGAATACCTGTAACGACAGGAAAAGCAGCGCGACCGGGCTGGCGAACATATAGGATCTGCCTTTACCAAGACCATGTACTTGATATCGCCCGGAGCGAGGAGCAATCGCAATGGCTGCTGCACCGCCTACAGGAGCCCGAGTGGCACTCCGTTTCCTTGCCTTCCACTGAAACAGAAATTCTGGTGGTGACAGGGCTGGCAGCGCGTAGTTTGTATGCCGCAGGAGCTGATGCGGGTCAAGTGACGGTCATGGCAGCTTCTCCCCATCGACTTAAGGTCGTCGAGGTGGAACCAAATTGGCCAGCCAAGCATGCTGACGAATATATGCAGCGGGCACGATATTGGTGGGAAGGTCGGATGGGCAAACAACCGCAAAAGCTGCAAAGCATGGGGGCTGATCCTGAGTTTGCTTTGCGCAAGCCCACTGGAGAGATGGCACTTGCTTCTGACTTCCTGAGCATCAATGGTACGGTTGGTTGTGATACGACACGCTATCGGGAAGAATTAGGTCTCCATCAGCACCCGGTTGCAGAGTTGAGACCTGCGCCATCGGAGGACCCCGATCAATTATTTATGCATATCTACGAGAATCTGACACTCGCCTACAAAAAAATAGGGAACTCGTCAATCGAATGGCTCGCTGGCGGAATGCCGTTTAAAGGTTACCCAATCGGCGGGCATATTCATTTTGGTGGGCTCACACCTACTTTTTCTCTTCGGCGAAAGTTGGATGCGTACTTGGCTCTTCCCCTTGTTCTGATCGAGGATGCAGGGTGTATGAGTCGCAGAGAGCGATATGGATTTTTAGGGGATGTAAGAGAGAAGGAATATGGATTCGAATATCGTACACTCCCCAGTTGGCTCGTTCATCCCCTTGTCGCTCGCGGTATTCTTCATTTGGCCCATTTGGTTGCAACCAATCACGAGAAGCTACAAGCGATGCCTCATCTAAAACTCCCGTTCATCAAAGCGTACTACCAGGGTGAGAAAAAAAAGCTCCTGCCGTACGTTGCTCAAGTCTGGCAAGAATTAAAAGAGTTGCCAGGCTATTCGCTGTCACGAATACATTTGGATCGGTACTTTTCTTTTTTAATCGAGAGCCAATCGTGGATAACGGATGAAGACCTGCGTAAGACATGGAAGCTACTATAAACGGATCTACCATTGGATGCAGGGTCAACATTACCGTACAATCATGATATAATAGCGACGACAATGAGTAGGCTAGGAGAAGAAAACAATGGCTGAATATACCCCGATGATTCAACAGTATCTGGCTATCAAAAAAGATTATCCGGATACTTTCTTATTTTTTCGCTTAGGCGATTTTTACGAACTGTTTTTTGATGACGCCATCCTTGCGTCCCGTGAGTTGGAAATTACACTGACGGGACGTGAGGGTGGTGGTTCTGAGCGCATACCAATGTGTGGTGTTCCACACCATGCGGCAGATGGCTATATTGCAGAGCTCTTGAAAAAAGGACATAAAGTAGCCGTTTGCGAGCAAGTCGAAGATCCAAAGGAAGCCAAAGGGGTCGTTCGCCGGGAAGTGACTCGCGTCATTACTCCGGGTACGATGATGGAAGGCAAATGGCTGACTGATAAGGAAAACAATTACATGGCAGCGTTGGCCCAGGTAGAAGGTCGGACGGGAATTGCTGCGTGTGATATGAGTACAGGCGAGCTTTACGTTACCTCTTTGGTGGGACAGGCAGATGCTGTTCTGGATGAAGCCTTGCAATATCGCCCGAAGGAGCTCGTCTTTTTTGGCCTGGCTGTTTTGCCAAAGACAGCACTGCCATCTACTATCGTGGACGCACACCAACTAGATGCATTTGCGGTGGATAGTCAATATGCGGAGCAGGCAAAAGGTTTGGATATGTCCATGCGAGCGGCGGTCAACGCTCTCTTGTTCTACATAGGGACGACGCAAAAACGCAGTCTTGCCCATATGCGCCTGTTGAAGCAGTACGATGCCAAGCAGTATTTGCAAATGGACGGCTTTTCCAGACGCAATTTGGAATTGACAGAGACCATTCGCGATAAGACGAAAAAAGGCTCTCTCTTGTGGCTGTTGGATCGGACACAAACGGCAATGGGTGGTCGCCTTTTGCGCAGATGGATTGAGCGGCCCTTGCTCAGTCGCGATCAGTTGGAGGCACGTCTGAGCGCTGTGGAGGCCTTGAAGGATGACATGCTGCTTCGCTCCGATTTGCGGACTTGCTTGGATCGTGTCTATGATTTGGAGCGTCTAGCGGGTCGTATTTCCTACGGGAATGCAAACGCTCGAGATCTCATTCAGCTGCGGATGTCTTTGGAAGCTGTTCCAGAGCTGAAGCAGTATATGATCCAAACAAATACCCCGGTATTGATGGAACTGGCGCATGGGATGGATGAGTGTACGGATATCGTCAACTATTTGGCTCATGCACTCGTGGATGATCCCCCGATATCGGTTCGTGAAGGCGGAATGATTCGGACGGGATACGATGAGTACCTGGACAAGCTCCATACAGCAAGCCGTGAAGGGAAGACGTGGATTGCCCAACTGGAGCAAGGAGAACGGGAAGCGACAGGGATTCGTTCACTCAAAGTTGGCTTCAATAAAGTGTTCGGCTATTACATCGAAATATCGAAGTCCAATATCGCAAACGTTCCGGCGGGTCGGTATGAGCGCAAGCAAACATTGGCCAATGCAGAGCGGTACATCACGCCAGAGTTGAAGGAACGCGAAGCCCTCATTCTGGAAGCGGAAGAAAAGATGATGGAGTTGGAATACCAACTGTTCGTAGCTGTAAGAAGTGAAGTCGCGAAGCATATACCAAGACTCCAGAACCTCGCTGAGCGAATTGCATCTGTCGATGTTCTCCAGGCGTTTGCTACGGTAAGTGACGAGCGCGGATTTATACGCCCTGAGCTTGTGGAAAGCGGCGAGTATGTCATTTCAGAAGGGCGTCATCCAGTAGTAGAAGCGGTTCTGGAGCGCGAAAAGTATGTGGCAAATGACGTGGTGATGGATCAGACCAATCGCCAAGTTTTGCTCATTACGGGTCCGAATATGGCGGGTAAAAGTACGTACATGAGACAAATCGCCTTGATCACGGTGATGGCACAGATCGGTTGCTTTGTCCCTGCTAAACAGGCCAAGCTGGCGATTGTCGATCAGATTTTTACTCGGATCGGGGCAGCCGACGACCTAGTAGGTGGGCACAGTACGTTTATGGTGGAAATGCTGGAGACCAGACACGCCCTGCAAAAAGCGACAGCGAAGAGCTTGATCCTGCTCGATGAAATTGGTCGCGGAACTTCGACGTACGATGGAATGGCGCTTGCACAAGCGGTCATTGAGTACATTTGCCAAAAAATTGGTGCCAAAACACTCTTCTCGACGCACTACCATGAGTTGACCGGGTTAGCAGAGACGTTGAGTGGTGTCGTGAATGTCAACGCTCGATGCGAAGAACGGGAAGGAAAGCTCTTGTTCCTCCACAAAATTGAAGAAGGTCGAGCAGATAAAAGTTATGGAATCCATGTGGCAGAGCTGGCTGAAATGCCGACCTGGGTTATTGAGCGGGCGCGCAGCATTTTAACCGGGCTTGAGGCGAATGGAAATGCAGGGAATGGAAATGCAGCGAGTGACTTGCAAATGTCGCTCGAATCGCTATGGACGGCACCAGTTGCGGCGGTGCGTGAAGAACCAATGCAGTTTGCGTCGGCGGAGGAAGAAGCGATTATGGCCGAACTGCGCGAGCTGGATTTGAATTCAACGACGCCAATGGACGCCATGATGAAGCTGTATGCATGGAAACAGCAATTGAAAAAGCGATAGGTTTCGTCCGGAGGGGAGGCACTCATGGGAAGCATTCAATTGTTAGATGAGCATCTCGCCAATATGATTGCTGCAGGGGAAGTAGTGGAAAGGCCAGCTTCGGTTGTCAAGGAGCTGGTCGAAAATGCCATTGATGCCAGTGCTACGACAATCGAGATCCATGTAGAAGAAGGCGGTCTGGAGATGATTCGGATCGTTGACAATGGCAAAGGGATGGATCGGGAAGATTGTCAGTTGGCTTTTGAACGTCATGCCACGAGTAAAATCAGCAACGCTCGTGATTTGTTCCGCATTCGTACACTGGGCTTTCGTGGCGAGGCACTGCCGAGTATTGCTGCAGTCTCGCGTATGGAGCTGACGAGCAGTACGTCCAGTAGTGAGGTAGGCACTCATCTCTTGATTGAAGGTGGGCAGCTCGGTACCATTTCCGATAAAGCCGCTGTAAAAGGGACGGAAGTATGTGTACGCAGCTTGTTTTTCAACACACCTGCGCGCTTGAAGTACATGAAGTCGATCGCCACGGAAGTCGGACATATTTCCGATTATGTGAACCGGCTGGCACTCACGCATCCGTCGATCTCCTTCCTGCTGACTCATAACGGCAAAACACTCTTGCAAACATCTGGTGACGGAAAGCTACTGCACGTCATGGCGGCTATCTACGGTGTGCAAGTAGCAAAGCTATTGCTTCCAATTGCAGGGGAGACCCTCGACTATAAGTGGTCTGGTTTTCTTTCGAAGACGGAAGTGACAAGGGCGAATCGCTCGTATCTTTCGACGCTGGTAAACGGTCGGTACGTGCGCAGCTATTCGATCAATAATGCGATTATGCGGGGTTATCATACATTGTTACCCATCGGCCGTTATCCGATTGTGGCTCTACAGATCGAGATGGATCCGTCACTGGTCGATGTGAATGTGCATCCTGCCAAGCTAGAGGCAAGATTCAGTAAAGAAGATGAATTGTGCAGTGCAATAGAACAGTCGGTAAAAGAGACTTTGCGACAAGGCTTAGGAATTGTCAGACCCATGGCTACACAACCAAAAGCTAAGGTCGTGACGCAGGTCGTACAACCGCAGTTCGACCTGCAAATCACCAAGCCTGACACGCCACAATCGCCTTTATTAGCAGCGAGTCCCCGGCTTCAGGAATGGATGGCCAAGCAGGAGACGACAAATAAGCAAGTGGATACTGTGACGCCTATCGCACCATCCATTGAGAACGGTACGGTGAGGGAGTCTTCTGCCAACTATGAAAAGCTGGAGTCTGCAAAAGTAGAGGTATTCCCGAATGAAATGGTGCAGGCGACTCTGTTGGATCAAAAGGACACGAGGGAATCTCTCCAACCTTACGAGACGAAGCTTCCGTCACAGTTGGACATTGCCCTGGCTCCATCTCCTGCTCAACATTCCATTATTGAAATCAGTAGCGAGGACAACCCAGTCGCAGCAAGTACCGATCCATCACCGCCACTCTTGGAAGCTACCACTGAAAATGAGACGGATTCGCCTGTTCCCGTTATGTACCCAGTTGGTCAAGTACATGGCACCTACATCGTCGCGCAAAATGACGAAGGGATGTATTTGATCGATCAACATGCCGCGCAGGAGCGGATCTTTTACGAGTATTTCATGGACAAGCTTGCAGAAGAGGTCATTTCCAGCCAGATCATGCTGTTTCCTCATACGGTGGAGTATACGGCTGCAGAGGCAAGCAAACTGGAGAAGCGACTATCGCTTTTGCAGTCGTTTGGTTTGGAGATCGAGGCGTTTGGTGGACGGACCTTTATCGTTCGCGCTCATCCGCATTGGTTTCCAGAAGGAGCGGAGCTGGAGGTCATTGAGGAGCTCATTCAGTTTGTACTGGAAACGGGAGAAAACGCCCAAGCCAATGTCGTGCTGATGCGCGAGAAAGCTGCCATCATGATGTCCTGCAAAGCATCGATTAAAGCGAACCGCTTCCTGACGCATGCAGAGATGGAAAGCTTGCTGAACCAACTGCGCAATACGAGCAGTCCATATACGTGCCCGCATGGCAGGCCGATTGTGATTCATTTTTCTGGTTATGACTTAGAAAAAATGTTTAAGCGTGTGATGTAATAGACACTCCCAGGGACACTTCCTTGGGGGTGTTTCTTCGTTGTGGTTTATTCAGAAAATTCGAAAATCAAGATTGATTTTAGACAAACACTGACTTATGATTACTTGCAAAAACGAGGTGAAACAAGATGAATTCATTACGCCAAACGGGGATGTTTATTTATCCGTGGGATATAGCTGAGGGTGGTATCGAAGCTGTGATGCAAACATTGCAAGCAGCCAAATGCAATACAGCAGTGGTCAATAGCAGCTACCATCAGGGGAGATTTTTTCACCCGCGAAGCAAAACGTTTCGCAGGCTGCCGTTTTCTGGAGTATCGTTTACGCCGGAATGGTCGAAGTACAACCGTTTGCGCCCAACCGTACATGAACAAATAGCGCAAGCAGGCATTCTTGCCAAAACGAAAGAAGGTTGTGAGCAGGCAGGAATCGGATTTCATACATGGTGGGTTGGCCTTCATAATTCTACGCTTGGTTTGGCTCATCCAGATCTCTGTGTGCAAAACATTTGGGGGGATACATACACATACGCGCTATGTCCATCGCAGCCTGAGGTTCAGCATTACGCCAAGGCACTTTTTACAGATACGCTGGAGCAGGTCAAGCCAGAGCGGATCTTGATCGAAGCGACCGCCTTTTTACCGATGAAGCATGGCGAGCATCATGAAGTATGCCTCCTACCGTTAGGAGAATCACTGCAATGGTTACTCTCGCTCTGTTTTTGTGGGGCATGTACGGAGCGTGCTGAATCGAAGCAAATCGATGTAGGAGCAGTCCGACTGCTTGTATCGAGGCTAGTCAGTCAGATGGTGGAAGCCGATTCTATCTCGCAAGTATCCGCAGAAGCGAGAGAGATTGCCTTTTTGCTGGTGGAATACCCGGAATTGTATCACTATCAGCAATCCTGTCTGGAAGTGGTAGACATGTTATGGAGGAGCTTGAAGGAAATCGCACAGAGTAAGGGGATTGCGCTGGATGGCTTTCCGTCCTCAACCCCGTTTTTTGTGAATCAGTCTTATTTGGAAGGGGTTTCGTTGCGAAAAGCTGCGGCTACACTCGATCGCCTTGTTCCGCTCGCCTATGGAGGAAGTGTCGATGAGGTGGCGTATACGTTTCATGCGATCAAGCTGGTAGCCCCAGAAGCAACGTTGGGGGCAGCCTTCTCCCTGCATCATAGCCAAATCCAGTCAGCAGTCGAGCTGGCAGCGAGGGTGAAAACTGCCGTGGACGCAGGTGCTCAATCGATTACCTATTACAATCTCGGTTTGTTAAATAACCGCAGGCTGGACTGGATCAGACAGGCGAACCTTACCATAGAGGAGTAAATCTGCTCTCAATAAACAAGACCCACGGAACTTCGCGGGTCTTGTTCACATGGATGGAATGGATGGACTGGAAAATCATACTACAGCCCGACGCGCTTTCATAAAAAATGGTATGATTGTCATAGCGAAGAGGAAAGCAGTTTGGTTCAGATTCTATTTGACCGGCAAATTAATCCTGCTTACAATAATATGATCATTACCGTTTATGTAAAAACCGTCGAGTCGTTTTTCTAGAACAGCAGTTCTTGTCAAAAGGGGCGAAGACGTAAGGAAGGGAACAAAGGCGTGATTGTTACAACAGGACTTGAGCCTGGTGAAGAAACCTTGCGTCATGCAGCTGAATTGGCTAGTACATTGGGGCTACAGGTTGTGAATCGGCGAGATTTTTCATTGGGTCAAATGCGCAAGCGATATGGGGTAGAAGAAGTATTGGTGGTGTCCGCTCTCGGAGCGCGTCTAGAAGTGCCGGGGAAAAAACCTTTCTTTTTTCATCCGAACACAGCCGCTTTTCGTATAAAGCGGCTCATGCGCGGCGATACTGATACTATGCTTGTTTCTTGCCAAATTCATCCAGGTGATGAAGTGCTGGACGCAACCTTGGGTTTGGGTGCTGACGCTATAGTCTTTTCTCATGCGACTGGCGCAAATGGGAAAGTCGTTGGCATCGAATCTGAGCGATTGCTAGCCATCTTGGTAGAAGATGGACTGCGGCACTGGTCATCCGATGCGGTAGAACTGGAGCAAGCCATGCGTCGTATTGAGGTGCGATGTGGCAACCATCTAGAAGTACTGAGAGGACTGCCTGCACGTTCCTTCGACGTGGTTTATTTCGATCCGATGTTCGAAGTAACGGTACAAAGCTCGTCGGGGATCGCCGGAGTCCGAGAGCTCGCCAATCCAGATGCTCTTTGCGAGGAGGCTGTCTTGGAAGCGCAGCGAGTTGCGAGAAAACGTGTGGTAATGAAAGAAGGAAAAGAAGGTAGGATGTACGAGCGCTTTGGTTTTACGCCGTTTCGCTCCCGCGGCCAGCAGGTCGTGTACAGCTACAAAGAGATAGGTGGAGGGGAGTGACCTTGCAACAGAGAGAAAGGCTAGTCGTGATTATTGGCCCAACAGCGGTCGGCAAGACCCAGCTTAGTCTGGAGCTGGCCGAACAGTTCGACGGTGAGATCATTTCCGGAGATTCCATGCAAGTATACCGTGGAATGGATATTGGCACCGCAAAAGCAGAATCTGAGGAGCTTGCGAGCATACCGCATCACCTCATTGATATTAAAAATCCAGACGAAGAATATTCTGTCGCGATGTTTCAGGAAAGTGCCGCATCGTTGATTACAGACATCAACCAACGTGGCAAACTTCCGTTTATCGCCGGCGGGACAGGTCTGTACATAGAATCGGTTACCCATCGATTTCAGTTTTCCACCACCTCTCAAGACCCTGAGCTGCGTGATCGACTGCAAAGATTGGCTGACAGCGAAGGCGTGGAAGCACTGCACGCCCGATTGGCCGATGTCGATCCGATTACAGCCGAACGCTTGCATCCCAATGATGTAAAGCGGGTGATTCGCGCACTGGAGATTTATGAAAGCAGCGGATACAAAATGTCCGACTTTCAGTTACGGGCGCAGCATTCACCCTATGACTTGGTGATGATCGGTCTCACGATGGACCGCGCAAAGCTGTATGAACGAATCAACCACCGGGTCGAACTCATGATCGAAGCGGGACTGGTTGAGGAAGTGAGGGGGCTCTTGGATGCTGGCTACGACGCGTCACTGGTTTCCATGCAAGGTTTGGGATACAAGGAACTCATCCCGTATCTGTATGGAGAAATCACGCTAGAAAAAGCAGTGAACGACATTCAGCAACGAACGCGTCATTTTGCCAAACGCCAGCTATCTTGGTTCCGTCGCATGGCAGAAATTCAATGGTTTGACATGACCGATCCGGCCGAGCAGAGGAATAACGTGGAAACTATCAAGCGAATATTGGCAGGAAAGTTTCAACAATTGCCGAATATATAACATACAAGTCCTTTTAGGGGGTAGTGTACATGAAACAGACGATCAACATTCAAGATACGTTCTTGAATCATTTGCGGAAAGAAAACATCGCGGTTACCATTTACCTTGTGAACGGATTTCAATTGCGCGGGTATATTAAAGCATTCGATAATTTCACGATTGTGATTGATAGCGAAGGCAAGCAACAATTAGTATACAAGCATGCGATCTCCACTTTCACTCCGCAACGCCCTGTATCACTCATGTCTCAGGAGAACAACCAACAGTAAGCGAAGCAACACCAACAGCCAGGATACATGTGATCCTGGTTCTTTTTATTTTTTGGTGCGAGCGAGGAAATACCATCAACGCAAAAAGAATCAATGAAAAAGCCCTGTCGCCGTTAAAGCGAACAGGGCTTTCCTATTACTCCATGCAATGGTTATCTGTGTAAATTTGGAATGTGATTCCGAACTTGTCCTTCACATTGCCATATGCTGGGCTGAAGAACGTTTCTTGTAGAGGCATAAGCACTTGACCGCCTTCTTGCAGGGCATCAAAAATCTTATGAGATTGCTCTTTATCATCGGTCGAGATGCAGATGGTCACTTGATCACCAAGCTGATGCGGTTGTCCTGGAAAGGTATCGGAAAACATCAGTTCCGTTTCACCGACGCGAATAGTAGCATGTCCGATACGATTTTTGGCTTCTTCAGGTAATGGAAACTCCGGATTTTCAGGCATTTCACCGAAGGTTTGCTTATACAGCACTTCAGCACCTAGAGCTTGCTCGTAAAAGCTAATTGCTTCACTTGCAGTACCATTCAAAACGATGTAAGGAATCAAACGCAATGCCATCAGTCAACATCTCCCTTGGTTTTTATATGACCAACTTGCCAAGTCCACTTACTATTATTACCCATAATGTGATTGTAATGCACAGAACGTATGTTTGCAAGAGGCAAAATGATCAGGATGTTGATGAACTCCGGCGAACCATGACCACGTAGCAGACAATGGCGCCGATCGTAGAAAGAGCAATGATGATCCCCATTGGTATTGCGGTATGTTCGCCGCTGATTCCCACAAGTGGGGCGACAATTCCACCGCTGATAAAGGAGAGTAGCCCCTGGAGAGCAGATGCGCTTCCTGCCGCCTTGCTTTGATTTTGCATGGCAAGGGAAAATCCTGTGGCGCCGACAATCCCTACACTGGATACGACAAAGAAGAGGGGAACGAGCACCGCAATAAGACCAGCTTGTAGGAGAATCATCGCCAGAAGAAGGATACCACCGACTCCTGCAATCGAAATACCAGCAATAAACATGGAAGTTTCTTTCACTTTGCCTGCAAGCTTTCCTGTGATTTGACTCGCAATAATAATGCCTACACCATTAATCGCGAAAATGAGACTAAACGTTTGTGGAGACACTTCAAATATTTTTTGAAACACAAAAGGTGAACCGGCGATGTACGCAAACATGGCAGCAATCACCAGTCCCTGCGCCATGGCGTAGCCCATGAAGACGCGATCCTTCAGCAAGGTACCAAAGGTCGTCAGTGTATTGCCGATTCCCGCCTTGGAGCGGCGTTCTTGTGGTAATGTTTCTGGAAGGGCTGTCAGCACGACGAGGAACATAATAGCGCCAATCAGACCCAGTACGACGAACACGCCATGCCAGGTAGTAAATTGAAGAATTTGTCCCCCTACGATAGGTGCCGCGATCGGAGCGATCCCGTTAATAAGCATCAAGAGGGCGAAAAACTTCGTCAGCTCTGTCCCCGAGTACAAATCGCGAACCGTAGCGCGGGCGATAACGATTCCAGCAGAACCGGCAAGACCTTGTACGAAGCGAAGCAAGACGAACGTAGTAATAGAGGGAGCTACCGCACACAAAAAGGAAGAGACCGCATACAAAATGAGTCCGATAATCAAAGGAATTCTTCGACCGCGTACGTCGCTGATCGGTCCCGCGAACAATTGGCCAATGGATAGGCCGAGCATGCACGCTGTCAAACTGAGTTGTGTCATGGAGGTGCTCGTCTGCAAATCATCGGCAAGCATAGGAAGCGCAGGTAAATACATATCTAAGGACAATGGGCCAAACGCAGAAAGCGATCCGAGAATCGCAGCCATCCACAGCCTGCGCGATTTATTGCCAGTCAGGGATGAGGGATCAAGTTCTTTTGCAACATTATTCACGGCAAGTTGTCAAACCTTTCTCATTATTTTTCTAGGAAAGAAGCTTTTTACAAGTCAGAAGTGGGTTGCGTATTTTGCAAGTAAAAGGCTTGGAGGTTGCTGTGCATGCGATCGAGCAAGCCCCGCAACACATCCTTTTCTTCATCTGAGAAGCCACTGAAGCAATTTTCCTCAATAACGCGTAATACTTCTTTGACATGCTTGGTAGCCTGCCGACCTTTGTCGGTAAGATATACGCGGGAGATACGTTGGTCCCGTTCATCTGCTCTGCGCTCGACAAGTCCCGATTTGGCCATGCGATTAATCATGACGGTTAGCGTAGCGGGCTTTACTCCGATTCTTCGGGCCAATTCTTTTTGAATCATTCCATCGTTTTCAGTCAGGCGCATCAAGAGAATGGGCTGACCGGGATAGACGTCGTATTTTTGAATCAGAAATTCTACATTTTGCCGATGCATTTTCATCACATGCGACGCAGAATGCGTTAATGCGGTTGAATAACTGAACTCCACCAAAGTACCCCCAATTAGTTAGTTTGCTAATGAATAATCTGTTTGAAGACGTCCGTAAGTTGATGCCTTGTCCTATTATACAAAAACGATTGGTCTTCGTCATGAAAATGATTTGCATTCACGAGCATTGGAAGGATACACTACATCCTTTGTAGAAGTAATGATGTCCTTCCAAAATTGAATGAACAGGTTAGGTGAGACTCAAGATGATCCTGAATGAAAAAATAAAAGCAGCAGTCGTACAATTAATGGGAGTAAACGGGGAAGATCTCGGAATTGTCTCCACAAAAGAAGCGCTTCAAATGGCAAAAGAACAGGGAGTGGATTTGGTATGTATGTCATTGGCTTCCAGTCCGCCACCTTGTCAGTTAGTGAATCGAACGAATTATAAGGAACAGGTCATCAAGGAAAACGCCAAAAACCGGAAAGCAGAAAAAGGCGTAAAAGTAAAAGAAATTCGTCTAAGTGCCTACATTGAAGACCATGATTACGATACGAAAAAAAGACAGGCAGAACGAATTCTTTCATCCGGGGACGCCGTGCAGCTGATTGTAAAACTGGAGAAAAAGGAAAGTCAGGAAGCCAAGCGATTAATTGAGCAGCTCATCAAAGAACTGACTCATTGTGGAAAACAAGACAAAGGGATTCAAGTAAGTGGCAAGCAGGTAGTTGCAAATCTATTGCCACTCTAATCATGATAAGGGAGTAAGCGTATGCCTTTTACTTTTGCTCATCCGGCTATTGTATTGCCATTACGCAAATGCAAGTGGTTTTCGTTCTCTGCCCTCGTTTTTGGCAGTATGGCACCCGATTTTGAGTATTTCTTCCGGATGCAGCCATTCAGCGTGTACAGTCACACTATGCTCGGATTGTGGCTGGTTGATTTGCCTATCGCGATCCTATTAGCGTTTTTGTACCAGTACGTGGTCAAAAAGCCGATGCTTGCGCGTTTGCCAGTGTGGATTGGACGAGGGCTGGACTACGTAGACAATGGTAGCAGAATGCCAGCGTGGCGAGCGGCAATTGTGTTTGTGTACTCAGCGTTACTAGGCAGTTTCAGTCATATCGCATGGGATGCCTTTACCCATGACGGTGGACGCATGGTTGACCACTTCTTGCTCCTACAACAATCCATCTCGGTCGCCCATTATAAGGTACCTGTTTACAAGCTGCTACAGCACGGAAGTACCCTTTTCGGCTTCTTGGCCATTATGTATGTCATTGCGCGAAATGCGCACAAAAATAGACAGATCGCTATGAGACAAGTACCTGTCTTGGAAAAATGGTTGTTCTGGTTCGGAGTGGGGGTGTTTGGTATCGTGACGGTCATATTTCACGCATTCCTGGTAAAAGGAATTTCACCCTTCGTCCATCCTTTGCAGCAGGTGGTTCCGTTTCTCTCGGGATCACTGCTTGGAATCGTAGTGCTCTGCTTCGCTTTGGACAGGCTCAGAATGGAAAAGCCCGGACAGCTTTAGACCAGCTTAAATATGAGATTGCATCGGAATTCGCTGTTACTCTTGGCGCAGATACTTCATCTCGCCAGAAAGGTTCTGTGGGTGGTGAGAAGACGAAGCGTCTAGTTCAATATGCAGAATCTCAATTGTTTCGGTAATATAATACAAAATCCCTCAATATGAGGGATTTTATTGTTTCTAAATTGAAAAATCCTCAGACTTCAAATTCATTAAATCATCACGGGTTGGGTCAGGAATTTTGAGCAATCTAACGGCTTGCACACGTATTGCCTTTTCAATATTGTTTCGTACATATCTTGCATTACTGAAATTTACATGAAATGGATCGCTCGTTACTGTTAGCAGTCTTCTTCTCAGTTTTTCACTTGCTTCGGCAGAGATTCTATACTCCTTGTTCTTTGCCATTACATTTGCAATATCCATCAACTCATCCACCTCATAATCAGCAAAGTTGATGTGGACGGGAAAGCGTGAAGGCAGTCCCGGATTTAACTCAAGGAATGTATCGATTTCATCATTGTACCCTGCAATTATACAGACGAAATCATTGCCAAAGTCCTCAAGGCATTTTGTAAGACAGTCTACAGCCTCTTTTCCAAAATCTTTTTCACCGCCACGAGCTAATGAGTAGGCCTCATCGATAAACAGGATTCCTCCCATAGCTTTCTTAACAAGCTCGCGGGTCTTTTGTGCCGTGTGCCCAATAAATTCACCAACGAGATCTGCACGTTCAACTTCGGTTAGATGGCCCTTAGTTAAAACACCCATTTCCTTAAAGATCTTTCCGAAAAGGCGTGCAATTGTTGTTTTCCCAGTACCGGGATTTCCTTTAAAAACCATATGGAAAACTTGCTTCTCAACTTTAAGCCCGTGTCGTTCCCTTGCTTTATTCATTTTGATGAGCGCATAAAT
This sequence comes from Brevibacillus fortis, assembly GCF_003013395.1. Classification (GTDB taxonomy): domain Bacteria; phylum Bacillota; class Bacilli; order Brevibacillales; family Brevibacillaceae; genus Brevibacillus; species Brevibacillus fortis. Next base: position 141,732 of record NZ_PXZM01000031.1, read on the forward strand.
TTCATAAATCGTCTTCTTGGCTTCATGTAAACCAATCAGGCTTTCTAATTCTTCAAAAACAGTTGTTAAATTCGAACTCGATGTGGTACGAACTATTTCAGGTAAAGTATTTAGCTGCTTAACACTTACTGGTCGATTGAATACAACTTGAATTCGATTATTACTACTTGAAGATTCGAGCACCTCCGTTTGAGGAATGGCTCCTGCTTGCTTCACATGTTTCACCTGCCTTGACCATCATACAAAAAGTATACTCAGGGACATCGGAAAACCTGCCAATTTTTACGCAAGAGATCGGATTGGACAAGTAATTACGTGGATTTTTGTGAAATTGATGTTATTCAAGCAGGCGAAATTGGCAAATAAAGAAAAAGTGGGTTTCAATTCGTCCTGGTGACGCTGATTCAGGCACCATTGGTAAAAATCAGGAAAGTCACTCAATGAACATAAAGAAGTGCTGAAAAGAAGAATTGTTGATCGAATTATTTTAAAATGATGTATTTATTAGAATAAGAAAGGCACCTGATAAACAAGTGCCTCGGGAAACTACTTGATTGCATCAAGAAGATCGTCTTCATTAATTGAAGGAAGTGCTTCTGATTCAGAAATGGAGTCTGTAAAATAT
>NZ_PXZM01000032.1 GCF_003013395.1 Brevibacillus fortis
CAGGGGTCAGTGCATTCATTCCGGAGCGGACAGTCATTCCCCCCTTGTGGGGCGTAGGCCGAAGCGTAGACTGGAAATGCGCTTCTTTCCCCCACTTCAGCTACGAAAAAAAGCCTCCCCAATCAGAGAAGGCTTCCTCGTTAATTCACAATATTTTTCCCATAGTAAATCTCGTCCATCTCTATTTGCAGTTGCTCTGTAATATCCGCCTGCTCCTCCGGTGTCAGCTTGTCCTTTGTGTATCCAAACAAATAATTGTTCAGATCAAATTGCCTGCGCTTGCATTTGGTATGAAAAATATTATCTTGGTACACATTTACATCAATCATGTGGAACAATTCCTTAATTTCCTCGGGAATATAATTTTGGATTGAACTGATGTCGTGATCGATAAACAGCTTGTATCCATGTATATCCCGGGTAAAACCGCGCACCCTGTAATCAATCGTCATCAAGTCTGTATCAAACGAACGAATTAAATAATTAAGTGCTTTGAGCGGAGAAATCTCGCCACAGGTCGAGACGTCGATATCGGCTCGGAACGTACTTATGCCCTCCGTTGGATGGTACTCAGGGTATGTATGCACCGTAATATGGCTCTTGTCCAATTGCAGCACCACATTTTCAGGCAAAGGTCCGGGGGATTCCTCATATGATTCAGTAGGGACCTCTACGACTGGCCCCTCGGATACAAGAAAAGTGACGCTCGCACCTTGTGGTACATAATCTTGTTGGGCGACATTCAGTACGTGTGCGCCGATAATATTCGACACGTTTTTCAGGATATTCGTCAACCGCTCGGCATTGTATTGTTCATCTATGTATTCGATATACGCTTCCCGTTCCGCTTTTGTTTTCGTGTAGCAGATGTCGTACATGTTGAAGCTGAGTGACTTGGTTAAATTGTTGAAGCCGTGCAGCGTAACGTTTTGTTCTGTTTTTTGTTCCAAGCGCATTTCCCCCTGTGATAGCATCCAAACTCGTTTGCTCTTACTTTTTCCTCCATCTCCTTCATAAATACCCATTACTTTTGTCCCACACAAAAATGATTCATTAGCATTAGGAAAACTTGACAGGATATGGTTCTAATCCCATTGGTTTAGTGATAAAATATCGAAGTGTGTCAAAATTTAGCAGAAAGGGGGAAATTATCATGCATTGGTATACAAGCGTGTTGAAGAAATACGTTGCTTTTGAAGGAAGAGCTAGACGTCAAGAATATTGGATGTTCACTTTGTTCAACATCATCGTGTCTCTGGTAATTGCTCTCGTAGAGTCATTAATTGGTACAGCATCTGTTTTGGGCATAATCTATTCACTTGCAGTATTACTGCCTAGTTTGAGTGTAACTGCTCGCCGATTGCACGATACTGGAAGAAGCGGTTGGTGGATCCTTCTTGCGTTTATTCCTTTAATCGGGGCAATTATTTTGCTCGTATTCTTGTGCCAAGACAGCCAAGGAGACAACCAGTACGGCGCGAACCCAAAAACATCGCAATCATTCTAATGTCTCCATCGCCTCTCCTCATAAGGGAGAGGTTTTTATATTTCGCCTAAAGAAATAACGGCAATTCAGGTCTCCCCAAATGCCGTTTTTCCACTACCGTTTTACGCTTCGTCCCAAAAACGTCGCAAGTTGTCCATCCCAATCTTGGACCCTTCGCGGCAATCTTCCATGCCTTCGAATTCGACCGTGATATAGCCATCATAGCCGGACTGTTTGACCAGCTTGACGACTTCCCGGATGTTGATATCGCCTTGTCCAACTATCGCCCCACGCAGGAAGTTGCCGTTGACGGTTTTGAACCATTTGCCTGCGCCTGGATCATGGTAGGACGGACGGAAGTAAAAATCTTTGAAATGCACGAGCGAAGCGTAAGGCAGATTTTTTTGCACCCCTACCAGCGAAGCCTCGTCTACGCACATGAAGTTTCCGATATCCAGCGTCGTTTTGAAATTCGGACGATTGACCTCATGCAAGACACGCTGCACGCGGTCACTTGCCTGCACAAGCCAGCCGTGATTCTCGATTGTCGTCGTTATTCCGAATTGCGCGGCATAATCAGCGATTCGGCAGCTTCCCTCTACCATCTCAGCCAAATGCTTTTCGAAGTATTCGATTGTCGTCTCCTCTACGGGAACAGTAAAGGCGGACACATCGTGGCGCATATGCTTGATGCCCATGCGGTGCAGCAGATCAACATGTGTTTTTACACGTTCAACTTCTGCTTCAAAGGCTTGCTCGTCGGGCTGAATAAAGTTGGTCGGCATCGAGTAGTTGGACAGCTCAATCCCTACCGCTTTTGCCTTATCCCGAACAGCATCTGCCAATTCGTAGTTATCAACCAGTGTAAAACCGTACGGCACGATTTCCATGTGCTCGCCACCGTTATCCGCGATCCATTGCACGACATCCAGTACATCCATTTCACCAGCTCGAATTGCTGTCAGCAGGCTGTAAGTGCTCAATCCAATTTTCATCAGTTCCACCTCATTTGATTTATTGTATAGAAAGGCTACTGCTCATCATGATGAGAAATGCACCTTGTTGATAGTGACGACTTGCTTGAGACGATGGGATTCATAGGCTGCCTTCACCACTTCGAGCGTCCGCAGTCCATCTTCTCCTGTAATTGACGGAGGTCGGCCTTCCATGACATTTTGCACAAAATCGGCAATCAGCCGCTCATCCATATCCACAGCCCAAGGTAAATGTTGCAGCTTCGAATCGCGGTCATTGTAATAGAGCGCGTGTTGCTTGAACACATCGACGTCCAACGTGCCTTTGGTGCCAATAATCCGCATCGTCACATCTCCCCACGTCGGGAACGTCTTCGGCCGCGACCAGCTCGGATCGATACCGACGATCACGCCAGACTCCATTTCCACGGAAACCATGCCACAATCCTCTACCTCCATCTCGTAAAAGCGTGTGTCCAGCTCGGCGTAGACGTTTTTCACTTCATCTTGGAGCATCCAACGTACGAGGTCCATCAAATGGACGATGTGGTCCGTCGCTGCCCCACCGCCAGACAGCTCTTTTTCAATGAACCAGCCGCCGGGCATTTGTCCGTGGTTCGTGCCATCGATGGCGAGAATGTCTCCGAGAGCACCTGACTGAACAATCTGTTTGACGTTTTCCATCACGGGCGCAAATCGGACAGGATAGGCAACCTGGAGCATGACTCCTTCTTCTTTGCAGACCTGAATCATTTCACGTGCATCCGCAATCTCGGTGGCAATTGGTTTCTCGCACAAAATGTGCTTTTTCGCTCGTGCTGCCGCAATTACGTGCTCCTTGTGCTTGGCATTTTCCGAGCAAATAATGACCGCGTCGATACCAGACTGCAAAAAGACTTGCAGATCTTCGTAAAAATCGAGCTGGTAGGCTGTCGCCATTTCCTCTCCACGACGCGAGTCATCATCCCAGACTGCTATCAACTGCACATCACGGTGCTTTTGCAAATATGTAGCGTAGCTATGTGCATGCATATGGGCAAAGCTGATGATTCCTACCTTCATCCCTCGTCACCTCCGTGGATGAGCTTCACAGGTTGTCCCCTCTTGACCGATTCTCTCGCCGCTGCAACGATATCAAGTGCGGCTAACAGATCACGAGCATGCAGACGTGCCACTTCCTGTTTCTGTACACAGCGAACGAAATGCTCCCGCTGTCGCTGCATCAGGTCCAGCCCTCGGAATGTTACAGAAAGAGATCGCTCTCCCCCACTCCAGCGAATTGGGATGCTTTCCCGGCTATCATGCGTAATCATCCCTTGATCACCGGTAAGCTCAAAGGAAGCATGTTCTGTCCCATCCGCCAAAGACAGCTCTACATGAGCAATTGCCCCGCCTGCCATCCGAAGCATGACCAACGCATAATAGACGATCTGTCCTGACTCATTCATGTGCTTGACCTCTCGCGCCATCACTCGTTCAACCTCGCCAAATGTCCAGCGCAGCCAATCGAATTCCCGCATTCCAAGCTCTTGAAATAGGCATTTCCCTGCATTTTCAGCCGAAGCAGGAGCACCTCTTCGCAAGCGAATGACACCTGCTTTTCCTATGGTGCCATTCTTTATTTGCTCGTGCGCCTGCTCGTATTCTGGAGCAAAACGCAACGTATTTGCATATTGCAGCACTACACCATATTGATCGCACAAACGGATTCCTTCACGCCCTAGAGCAGAACCGTCTGCGCATAAAATATGCTTTCCCGCCTGTGCAGCAAGCGTCACCCATTGGTCAGCGCTTTCTGAAACCGAGCCAATATCCACGATATCCACTTCTGTTCCCTGCAAGATTTCGCCCAAAGAAGACAAGCTGTCAGCCACACCTACAATCTCTGCCTCTTTGATCCGAAACCAAGCCTGCGACTCTTTGACGCTTGTTCCCACTTCCCCTGCGACAACAACCTTTACCATGAACCCGATCTCCCTCTCCCCGTGCTTCCCTCATATAGCGAAAACTGAAATGTATCCTGCAATAAAACCGCGGCAGCTCCTGCGACCTCTACATTTTCACCCAATGAATTCGGCCGAATCTCCAATTCCTCCGTCAGGATTCCGTGCGCGTATTCCCCCACGTAGTCTTTTACTTTGGCGATCAACAGCTCATTTTCGAAGGCGATCTCACCGCCAAGAATGATGACTTCCGGATTGAACAAATGAATCAGATTGACCAGCCCCGAAGCCAAATAAGAAGCGGTTTCCTCCAAAATGCTGACCGCAAGCGGGTCCTGCTCTGCCAAAGCCTGCCGAAACACCACAGGAGTAATCCGGCCAACATCCTGCCCCACCAATTCCGAGATGTGGCTCGACTTTCCTTTTGCAAGCGAGGAGATCAGCTTGGAGTAAATCGCAGGCCAGCTCACGTAATTTTCCAGACAGCCTACATTTCCACAGTCACACCGCACACCTGCCCGATCAATCGTGGTGTGACCGAATTCACCGGCCCCGCCTTTAAAGCCCCTGTAGATTGCACCATTCATCAAAATACTGGCTCCCAGTCCATCCCCAATCGTGACGTACAGCATGTTTTGATAATGACTGAAATCCCCGAGTGTCTTCTCGGCGAGTAAGTACGCATTCGTGTCGTTATCCAGCCAGGTTTTCAACTGGAAGCGCTGCTCGACCATTTCCTTAACAGGGGCATTCTGCAAGCGAAGCTTCGGATTATAGCGAATCACCCCATGGACCGAGTCCACGATGCCTTGCGTGACAATCGAGATTCCCATGCATGTCTCCAGGCTCGCGGCTCCACGCAAAAATTGTTCAATGATGTCCATCAAATAAGCGAGGACACTCTCCCCTTGGTACGGCTTGATCGAGTGAACTTCCTTTCGTTTGACCGCGGCTTCCAGATTCATCTCGGCAATCGTAATCTTCGACCCAGAGATCGAAATACCGATCAGAAAGTGACTGTCAGGGGAGAACTGGACCAAGATCGGTTTTCGTCCGCCATTTGACTCTCCTGTCCCCACCTCACATACGAACGAGTCGCGAATCAACTCACTGACAGCCGAAGTCACGGTAGTAGGACTCAGTTTGTTCCGCTTCGCTATTTCACTCCGGGAAATGGGGCCGTAATGACGGATCGTATCGAATATGATGGAGCGATTCAGTTCCTGGATCAGCTTTAAATCACCCGTCCTACGCATGTAACCATCCCTTTTATTCAAATCATAAATGGCAGGCGACAAAATGATCACGGTCTGCCGCTTCCCGCAATGCTGGCGGTGTCGACTTGCATATGTCCATCACAAACGGACAGCGTGTATGAAACAAACAGCCTGACGGCGGATTCACCGGGCTCGGCACATCTCCCTGCAAAATGATCCTCTCCCGCTTTGCCCGTGGATCAGGAATCGGAACCGAAGATAGCAACGCTTTTGTATACGGATGACGGGGATTGGCAAAAATCATTTCCTTCGGGCCCGATTCTACGAGACTCCCCAAATACATCACGCCGATCTTGTCGCTAATATGCTCCACCACGCTCAAATCATGGGAAATAAACAAATAGGTTAAATGAAATTCTTCCTGCAAATCTTTTAGCAAATTCAAGATTTGCGATTGAATCGACACATCAAGAGCAGAGACTGGCTCATCCGCGACGATCAGCTTCGGCTTCAAAATCAAGGCGCGAGCGATTCCGATGCGCTGCCGTTGCCCTCCACTGAATTCATGGGCAAATTTCTCCGCATGATAGCTGGAGAGCCCAACAACCTCGAGCATTTCAGCGACAATCCGATCGCGCTCTTGAGCAGACAGCTTCGTATGAATGAGAAGAGGCTCTGCTACCACATCGCGAATTTTCATCCGTGGATTCAGGGAGGCGTACGGGTCCTGAAAGACCATCTGTACTTGCTTGCGCACCTCCCGCAGCTTCGTTTCGTTCATTTTGGAGATTTCTTCGCCATTGATCCAAATCTTGCCCTCATCTGGCATCAAAAGTCGTGTGACCAAGCGCCCTGTCGTCGACTTGCCGCAACCACTCTCTCCGACCAGACTGAACGTCTCGCCCTCCTTGATATCGAACGACACGTGATTCACAGCTTTTACGCTTTTTTTGCTGCTCAATAAACCGCTATCAATCGGGAACGTTTTTTTGATACCGTCTACCACGACCAGTGATTTAGACATGACCATCCCTACCTTCCTCTTGATAGAGCCAGCAGCGGCAAAAACGTTCCTCTCCCACAGTCGTAATGACGGGCTCCTTTTCCCAGCAGACAGGCATGACATCCTTGCAACGCGGCGCAAATTTGCAGCCCTTGGGCATATTGTTTGGTGTCGGTACGTTCCCGGGAACCGAATCCAGCCGCGCGCGCTTTTGCCCGATTTTGGGGACAGAACCGATCAGGCCTTTGGTATACGGATGTTTGGGCTCATCGAACAAGTCGTAAACAGATGCTTCCTCCACGACACGCCCTGCGTACATGACCACGACACGGTTGCACATCTCTGCCACGACGCCGAGATCGTGCGTGATCAGCAGCATCGACATATGCTCATCAGCCTGAAGCTGCTTCATCACATCGAGGATTTGCGCTTGAATCGTGACATCGAGCGCAGTAGTTGGCTCATCGGCGATCAACAGGTTGGGATTGCAGGACATCGCCATCGCAATCATGATGCGCTGCCGCATACCGCCGGAGAGCTGATGCGGATACTCCCCCATTATTTCGCTCGGGCGCGGAATGCCCACTTTTGTCAGCATGCTCACTGCTTGCTCTCGCGCCTTTTGGTCTGAGTAGCCGAGATGCAAGCGAATCGCTTCCATCAATTGCTCTCCGATTTTCATCACCGGGTTGAGTGAAGTCATCGGCTCCTGAAAAATCATCGAGATTTCTTTTCCGCGAATACGGCGCATATCACTCTCCGAAATCGAGAGCAAATTCGTACCGTTGTAAACAATCTCGCCATTGGTAATCTCTCCAGTCGTGTCTTTGAACAGGCGCATGATCGACAAGGAGGTCACGCTCTTGCCACAGCCCGATTCACCAACCAGTCCGAGCACTTCGCCTTTTTTTATATGAAAGCTGACATGATCGAGGACGACTGTCTTCTGGTTGTCTCTCGTAAATTGCGTCTGCAGATGCTTTACTTCCATGATGTTCTCACTCATCTGCCCCATCTCCCTCGTTTAGTTCTTCGTTTTCGGGTCCAAAATATCGCGCAAGCCATCCCCAACCAGGTTGAACGCCAGCACGGTCAAAAAGATCGCAATCCCGGGAATGATGACCACATGAGGAGAGGTGGCGAGATAATCACGCCCCATACTGAGCATCGCCCCCCAGTCAGGACTCTCAGGCGCAGCACCCAGACCGAGAAAGCTGAGACTGGATGCAGCCAAAATCGAGGTACCGATCCGCATGGAAAAAAAGACGATCATACTGGAGACGGTCTCTGGAAAGATGTGACGAAAAATAATCCGACTGCTTTTTGCCCCCATGGACCGCGCCGCTTCTACAAACACCGCTTCCTTGGCAGCCAATGTATTGCCGCGAATCAAGCGAGCAAATGATGGAATACTGAACACCGCTACCGCCACGACGACATTCGTCAAGCCCGGGCCGAGAATCGCAACGATCGCGATTGCGAGCAGCAAATCAGGAAAAGCAAACATGACGTCACTCCACCGCATGATGAGCCGATCCATCCAGCCCCCGTAATATCCACTGATCAAACCTAAAATCGTTCCAACCACTGCACCGACCAGAACAGAAGAAAAGCTGACGCCAAGCGAGATTCCCGTCCCTACGATGATGCGGCTCAAAATATCCCGACCGTACTCATCTGTCCCTGCCCAATACTCCATGGAAGGTGTCTGCAACGTCACATCATAGTTTGGCTCGTACGGATCATAAGGCGCGATCCACGGGCCAAACAGCGCGATGACAAACAAGAACAAGATAAAAAATCCAGCCCAGAAAGCTGTCTTTTGCTTTTTCCACTTCTTCCAAAACTCACGCGCGCGCGATTTCTTTTCCGTAGGAACCACTGCGCTATGGCCGATTTCTTTTACTACCTCCATTTACGTCACCTCCTTGCCATTAGCTGTCATAACGGATTTTCGGATTCAGTGCCTTGTACAAGATATCTACCAGCAGATTCACGAGAATGAACTCCAGTGAAAACAACAGGATGACAGCCTGTACAACCGGATAATCGCGGAACGCAATGGAATCGATCAACAGACGCCCCATACCCGGAATGCTAAACACCGTCTCCACGACAACTGATCCGCCCAACAGAAAGCCGAATTGAAGACCAGCGATCGTCACGACTGGAATCATCGAATTTTTCAATGCGTGCTTGCGAACGACTACGGATTCCTTCAGCCCTTTTGCTCGACCTGTTCGGATAAAATCTTCCTTTAAGGTTTCGAGCAGGGAGGAGCGTGTAAAACGAGCGAGCATCGACATGATGCCTGCTCCTAAGGTTAACGAGGGGAGCACGTAGCTCTTCCAGCTCTCAACCCCACCTGTGGGAAACCAGCCCAGCGTGACAGAAAAAATTTGTATGAGAATGAGCCCCAGCCAAAATCCAGGCAAGGAAATACCGGAAATCGCCGTCAGCATCCCTACATAATCCGGCCATTTATTGCGGAAAACAGCAGAGATCGTCCCAATCAGCAGTCCGAGCACCAATGCCCAGCCCAGGCTCATGAATGTCAGCGTCATCGTTACGGAAAAACGGTTTTCAAACATATCGCTAATGGGAAGCCCCGTCTTCAAGGAGTGTCCCAAATTCCCTGTTAGCAGGTTTTGCATGTAGTTGACGTACTGGGTATGCAATGGTTTATCCAAGCCCAGCTCCTGACGCACCCGTTCGATTTCCTCCAACGTCGCTTCTTTTCCCGCCGCCAAGCGGACAGGATCACCCGGAACCAGATGGATAAAAAAGAAAATGAGCAACGACACGACAAAAATAATCGGGATGATCTCGATGAGTCTCTTTACGATATAACGGAACATGGTACGGTTCCTCCTAAAAGGAAAGCAGCGCCCAGCGGCAGACAATGCCCGAACGCTGCTTCAAGTATTATTGGAACGCCGCTTCTCTTACATAGATGCCGCCACTCGGTGTGATATAAACACCGTTCACGTTCGCGCGTTTTCCGTACAAGATTTCATCGACTGCGAGGAAAATCCATGGTGCATCTTTAAACACGTTTTCTTGCACGACGCCATACAGCTGCTTTTGCTTATCTTGGTCTGACGATTGTGTCGCTTCCTTGATGCTTTGATCGACGCGGTCATTTTTGTAGAAAGCCGTGTTCGCTCCTGCTGGCGGGAAGTTCTCGCTGCTGAACAATGAACGCATCGCATTGTCTGGATCAGCAGACGACCAGCTTACGTACCACATGTTCATTTTTGCTTCTTCTGGCGATTTGATGCCGTAGATTTCATCAGACAGCGTCGCTTCTTCCATCGATTTCACTTCAACAGTAATCCCGACTTGCTTCAATTGCTGCTGGATGAATTGCATGCCTTTCATCGTATCTGAGTTCGTATTGCCCCAAATATCGGTTGTGAAGCCGTTCTCGTAGCCTGCTTCTTTCAAAAGCTTTTTTGCCTTTTCGATGTTGTATTCATAGACGCCTTGCTTCGAGTAGTGTGCGATCGTCGGGGACATCACGGATTCCAATTGCGTCCCGTATCCGGCCTTTACCACTTTAATGAACGCATCCTTGTCGACTGCATGGTTGATGGCTTGGCGCACTCGGGGATCATCAAACGGCTTTTTCAGCATATTGATCGAGACATAGCGGGTGATGGTAGAAGGTGTGCGCTCTACCTTTACTCCCTCTGCTCCATTCAGTGTCTCTACCTGCTGCTCCGGCAACGGATAGATGACGTCTGCTTCTCCGGTCTTCAGCATGGCTACACGAGAGCCGTTTTCCGGAACGGGCTTGTAGACGATTTTACCGACCTTGGCAGCGCCCTTGTTCCAGTGATCTGGATTCAGTTCTACCGTCAGATGGTCACCCTGTACCCATTCCACGAATTTGTATGGACCTGTACCGACTGGATTTTTGGTAATGTCTTTCCCGTACTTTTCCAAAGCCGCCGGGCTGATGATTCCAGTCGTGAATTTGTTGATCATCGCAGAAAACGGCTGGTTCAGCGTTACTTTTACCGTGTGCTCGTCGACTACCTCTGTGGACTTGATGTATTTGTAGTTCCGATAAGCTCTCAGGTTATTGTCTTTGTTGCTCATCCGGTCGAAGTTGATTTTGACCCCTTCTGCATTGAATGGTGTGCCATCATGGAACTTAACGTTTTGCCGGAGCTTGAAGGTGTACTCCGTCGCATCTTCATTCACCGAATATTCAGTCGACAAACCCGGCATGAGCTTCAAATCCTTGTCGTAAATCAGAAGCCCTTCAAACATGGCGCTTTGGACACCTGATGACAGTGCATCCCCTGTATTTTGCGGGTCCATCGTGATGAAGTTCTCGTTTACGGCGATCACCATCTGATCTTTTTGCGGCGCTCCTGTTGTTGTCCCCCCATTGGAAGCGGCCGGAGTTCCATTGCCACTACCACCGCCACTGGAACATCCGAAAAGTAAAGCCACTGAAAAAAGTAAGACGGATGCTGTTCGCAAAAACGATGCTTTTTTCATTTCTTTTCCCCCTTGTCTTCATCTGCTTTATGGGTGATATCTGGATGTCCATGGATTGGTCTTGCTAACCGTTATCGGGTGAACACAATTTCTCGTCCGGTCGTGGCCGATTCGTAAATGCCGCACAGAATCTTCATCATCTCTACACCGTCCTGCACGGGGCTGAGCGTTTCTTTTTCACCCAAAATGCTTGCGATGAAGTGATCGATCTCGTTTTGGAAGCCTCGCTTGAAATCAAACGATAATTTATCCATTTGCGGGCTGACGTTCAGGATGGTGTCATGCTTTTCCGCAATGATGGACAGCTCTGGCTCCACCTCGGCGCCTCCCTTGTCTCCGTACAGCTTGACGGTCAGCTCGTCTTTTTTCGCATGCAGCGTATAGCTCACATCCACGAAAAGGGACGCTCCGTTTTCAAAGCGAATGAGTGCATTGGCCATATCCTCTACCGTGTTTTTGGAAGGGTCGTAGTCAGCTGCTTTGTAAAAGGAAAGATTTTTGACGTTGGCGCGATTGCCCAGCTTGTTGTATGTATTGCCGCTAACAGTCGTTACTTTTGGGCAGCCCATCAAGTACCAGCACAGATCAATGACATGCACACCGAGATCGATCAGCGGACCACCGCCCGATCTGTCCTTGTCGGCGAACCAACCACCCGGATTGCCCAATCGGCGCAGACAGGATGCCTTCGCGTAATAAATCTCTCCCAGCTCTCCCGCATCGATGAACTGTTTGAGCAATTGCGCATTCGTGTCGTACCTTCTCACAAAGCCCACCTGAAGCAGCTTCCCACTCTTTTTCACAGCCTCTTCAATTTGGAGAGCGCTTTCAATTGTTGTACTTAAAGGCTTTTCCAAAAGCACGTGCTTTCCGGCTTCAAGAGCAGCGATGGCAATTTCTGCGTGTGTATTGTTCCACGTACAAATGCTGACAGCGTCTACCTGTTCATCTGCGAAAACATCTTCAAGCTTGCTGTAGTAAGTCCGGGCACCGTACTTCTCTGCTTTTTCCTTTGCCCTCTCCTCGTTGAAGTCGACGACAGCGCGAATTTCTGTACGCTCGTTTTGTTGGTACGATTGCAAGTGCATGTCTGAAATAGACCCTGCACCAATCACCGCAACCCTCAATTTTGCCATGATTTTTTCTTCCTCCTTGGTTCTCGTTTGTTAATTAATTTTTTCAGTGGAGTAATTAATAAGATGATACAAAATTGTTTTAATTTTTGCAATATGGATTTTTGAATATTCCCCCTGCCGCTCCCATCACACCTGCCTCCACCCCTATATGACTTGTGACCACCCGCACTTCATTCACCAATCCAGGGATGCATCTCTCTCTCATGCTCGTTTCGATTTCCGGGAGCAATAAGGCGGATGCGTTCATAACCCCACCACCAAAGACGATTACCTCTGGATTAAACAAATAGATCAGATTGGCTGCTCCTATGCCTAAGTAAAACCCAGCTTGCTTTACGATTTGCGCGAAAAATGGATCGCCTGCAAGAGCAGCTTCACTGATCACCTTTGCTGTCAGCTCTCCATTTTCAACAAGGGTTCGATTGGTAACGGGCTCCTTCGCGGTTGTCAGTATGTGACGGGCGGCGTTTTCGATGGCAGTGCCAGAAGCGTAATTTTCCAGGCATCCGCGATTTCCACAACGGCATGACGGTCCGTTCCAATCGATCGAGATATGACCGAATTCTCCCGCACTCCCATCTCTACCTGAAACCAACCGCCCGTCACTGATGATTCCTGCCCCTACCCCTGTGCTGACCGTGACGTAAATCATATTTCGTGTACCGACACCCGCGCCCCATAGCCACTCCGCAATTGCCGCTGCATTCGCATCATTGAACAGTTGAACAGGCAATCCGAACCTTTGCCCAATCAACGTGCCAATCGGTACATTTCGCCACCCCAAATTGCTCGCAAAAACGACTTCACCGCTATCGCTGTTAATCACACCCGCTGAAGCGATTCCTACACCGCGTACTTTTTCAGGATGGATGCCGCTTGCTGACAGGACATCGTGCGTGGCGGACAGCACCCTTTCGATCACTGCCTTCTCTCCCTCTTCCGCGTGCGTAGGCAGTTGCTTTTGTGCGATCAATCGGCCTGTCTGATCCACCAGACCAGCCAAGATTTTGGTCCCGCCCAAATCCAGTCCAATCGCATATTCCTCTTTTGACATGCTCGTCTCTCCTTCGTTTACTGTAACTGCTTTACGTTAATTTCTCCAATGGCTTTATAAATTCAACTAACTTTATTTGTAGCACAACCCTTCCTCTTCGTCCAGATTATTCTGTAAATTTACCTCGCGATTTTTGGGCGTTCATGCCCTCTCCTCCATTACTCCTTTTTGATCACCATTTCCAGAAATTTTCAGTAAAAAACTACTATTGAAATGGCAAGGAAAAACCAGATTTGTAGGGAGAAGGGTTCTATTATTGTAAATATTTTGTAATTGACTTGAAAATATTGGGACCCTATTTTACCATTAGACAAACATTTTTAATCTCGTTTGGAAAGGAGCCCCACTGATGTTAGAAAGAATTTTACGTACACTCCTACTATTCACGCTTACTCTAGTTACTCTCGTAAATGGATACTTTGTCACTCCGACAAGCGCACAGGATCAATCCGAATATAAAGTAGATTTTAGCGGTGTATCCGCTCCGATCCCTGTCAATATCCGTACCGGACCATCTACTTCTGCCGCAATCATCGACAGGCTTTCTCCTAATACCCGAGTACAATTTTCTGGTTGGACCCGAGGTACCTCGCTCACTGATTATTGGACAAGCGCCTCAGATAATAGATGGTTCTTCTACGAGAAAAACGGCGTGAAATACTATGTCGCCTCTGCTTTTATTAATGGAAATCCACCTGAAATCGATCAAAATAACCCCTTCGTTTCGTACCAAGTAACCATTACCACAAACATTCCTGCTCTTAGACAGGCCTATGAAAAAGCGATACGCAATTGGAATAACACAGGCATTGTTTTATTAACACCATCACAAAACGCTCCCATTACCTTAGGTGAAGGTTATGCGAGAGGCTATGATGGATTTGGCTGGTGGCAATCGAATGGCTCGAGAGTTACCGGTGGCACTGTCATCCAATGGAACAGAGTAAGCAACAGAAACGCCGCTTATTTAGAAGCCTTGGCTACTCATGAGATTGGACATGTCATACGCCTAAATCACAGGTCCGATTACTCGATCATGAATAATTCCTGGCTAACAAGAATCACCGGTCCCACACAAAACGACATCAATGAGCTTAGGAACATCTATAGTCGATAACTTCATTGCCGCAATTTTCCCATCCGTTACAAGCTTTATACGATAAAGCTTTGTCCAACAAAAAAGACGATACTAGGCAATCTTTTGGCTGTCGAGAATATCGACGGCCTTTTGTGATGAACAGCCCAACTCTTGGTAATAGACGCCTTTCCTTCTCATTCATCAACGTATACTATTAGAAATATTCCTTACAATTCCCCAAAGGAGGATCCCATGAATACTCAAATCCTCAGTGCACGCCTGACTCTCACGAAAGTGGCCTTACACGATTGGGAGCTGATCCGTTCCATCTATTCCAACCCGACACTGATGGAGCATATCGGAGCGACCATGAGCGAAGAGGACATCCGCCGTAACTTTGAGAAAGAACTCGCTCCGTGGAGCCTCGACTCCACCCACTGGCTCACCTGGATCATCCGTGAAACCGACTCTGGTAACGACGTTGGCTTGATTAGCATCTGCACCCGTAACCGAGAACATCTCACTGCTGAAGTGGGCTTCATCATTCTGGAGGGATCCAAAGGCAAGGGCTATGCTACAGAAGCAATCAGACGCGTATTTGATTTCGCTGTGGATACTTTTGGATTCAATAAATTTACGGCCGTTTGTTCTGAAGAGCATGCAGCTTCAAGACGCGTTTTGGAGAAGGCTGGAATGAAGCTGGATAAAATCATGCCCGAAAGCACTGAAATTGCGGGTAAGATGGTGAATGACTGTTTTTATTCGTTGGAGAGTTAGTTTTTGGATATATTTTCCTTATGAAGATTGGGCTTCCATCACGGAATCCCCCTGTAGGTTTATGCTATAATACTTCTTAACTGGAGGTGTGCAGCATGAATTCTTCGAACAACAATCAAGCCTTTAACAGCGCAATGAGTCACTTGCAAAATATCGAAGGACTCCCGAGCAAATCCGCCGATTTACATAGCATGCCAGCACCTGTAAGATGGTTTGCTTACATTGCTTTTGGAGGTATGGCTATCGGTGGAATCATTGCTTTCATCCTGGCCTTGATGAACAATTAACGGTCTGTACTCTGTACAGGCTTTTTTTATTCAATTTGTAGGAATGAACAGATGTTTTACTATTTGGGTGATCCAATATAACGATTTCTAGCTGCACCTAGACCAAATATAAAGAGCAAGGCTGACGCGCAAACCAAAATGAGAAGTGGAATCGTCCAGCTACCAGTTACATCATGCAGATATCCGAAAAGAGTCGGGCCTATTGCAGCAAGTAGGTATCCAACTGATTGAGCCATACCGGACAGCTCTGCAGCCTGTTGTGCATTCTCTGTACGTAAGCCAAAAAACATCATGGCTAAGCTAAATGCAAAACCTCCCCCAATTCCTAGTACGATGATCCACAAAACGATTAAATTCGGGCTTCCGTAAAGTAACCCAAGAGTTCCAATGAAAAGCAAAATCGTCGTAATCGTAACTAATGAACGTTGACTGGACATACGTCCTGCAATAATCGGAACGACAAAAGTAAATGGAAGCAAAGCTAACTGCATAATAGAAAGTAACCAACCAGATTGATCTGAGCTTATGCCTTGTTGTTTCAAGATTTCAGGTAGCCATGTGATAAGTACGTAAAAAATCATAGATTGGAGTCCCATAAATAAAGTTACTTGCCATGCTAGTGCAGAACGCCATAAATTCACGTTGCTATCAGCCGTTTGCTTATGAAGAGGGTCTGTTTCCCCACGGCGGCGTTTCATTTGAGGTAACCAAAAGAATACGGATACGAAACTAAGAATACCCCAAATTCCCAGTGCACCTTGCCATCCAAGTCCTAATCCAACTGCAATGGGAACACTAATACCAGAGGCTATCGCTCCTAATAAATTCATAGATATGGAATATACACCCGTCATTAAACCAATTCTTCTGGGAAACTCCCGTTTAATAAGACTAGGCAACAATACATTAGAGACAGAAATTGCCAATCCAAGAACAACAGTACCGATATATAAAGTAGCGATTCCTGACAGGGAACGCAAAATAACCCCAAAAGTAAGAAGAATAATGGAGATGAGAATCATTACTTCTACTCCAAACTTTCGTCCTAATTTAGGAACAATAGGAGAAAAAAGTGCAAAAGCTAATAGAGGTAACGTGGTAATCATACCTGCCAGCGTATTCGAAATGTGAACATCGTCCCTAATAAGACCAACTAGAGGCCCCACCGACGTTAAAGGAGCCCGTAAATTAGTTGCAATAAATATGATACCTACAATCATCACCCAAACTGCTGATCTAGTAACATTTGGATTTGATTTTATATCTTGAGTGCTCATAATTATCCCTCCTCGTTTTTTAAATTTGATACAGAAGTTCATTCAAACCCAAAACATTATAAGTATATTATAATATACTTTTTGCCCAACAAATATCACTATAATATAACTAGCAACAATTGTCCAATAGCTATCATCGTTTATAAATCACAACAAGAAATAACCCTTTATCAACCATTCAGTCGATAAAGGGTCATAGTCATCGTAGTCTATGAGAATACAGGGGATAGATTTTTAGACCCCGTATTTCAAAATAATATGGATCACAACAACATCGTCGGATTGATTTATATATGAATGCATGCCATCTGCACAAAAACTAATCGAATCATATTGATTCAAGGTGTATGACTCATTATTAACATTGATAGAAAGGGTTCCTGACATTACTGTCGCAATTTCCGTTGTATTGTGATGATGCTTCTCTGGATAGTATGAGCTATTCGGTTGTAAATAAGCTCTATACGTTTCAATTTCATTACTTACGTTTTGAAAGATTGGCTCAATTACCCAATCTTTATTATCCCCAGCAATTCTGAGTCCCTTCCCAGCCCGGGACAGATTCACACTGTTTTCGGTTGAGAATAAAGCCAAGAGTGGTATAGATAAGCATTTCGAAATCTTCCACAACACCCCGATTGTTGGATTAGTTTCTCCACGTTCAATATTTCCAAGTGTCAGTTTGCTCACACCCGATAATTCTGATAAATCTTCAAGGCTCAAATGTTTCTCTTTACGAAGTTTTTTTAATACCCCACCAACCTGTAAAACAACTTGTTTTGGATCATCGGTTTCTAGATTCACTTTAAGCCTCCCTTTGCAATATGGATGGAAACTATAAAAAAAATTTGCTATTAGCATTTTATTTACTATAGTGGATGAAATCATACTAAATATACCAGATCATCAATCATTAAGGGTTGCATCCAACAAAATTCAAGATGAAAGCTACACTCACATTGTTTAGGAAAGGAGACTTCCTAAATGAGCTTCGAACTAGTAATAAACCTCTTTTGCATCGGAATTCTACCTGTCATTACTGCACCGATCCTACTCTGTTATGCATTTTACCGTGATAAGCAGCGGTTGTTTCGGATTTGGCTTTTCCTGATGCTTGCATCCCTCATCTTCACGGCCTTCTTTAGTTATTTTTGTTGGGATACGATTACCTACCTCTTCGAGATCATTTCAGCTGGACTTAATCATTGATTTACCATGAAAAACTTTTGAGTACATACCAACGAGTACCTCTATTCCCTTATCAACTTTCTAATTTGAGAGTCATACTCCTCTGGTTGAAACGTCATACTTGGTACTTTTTCAAGCCACTCTACTTTTGTCCCTATATTTTCAAAACTGTTAATCAAATCTTCCCTCGTGCATTGGTCGATACCCATTCGCTCCCACTTAATAATGCCCTCAAATCTTACAACTTCAACGATAATTAATGTGCACCACAAGTCACAATCGTCGGGACACATCAATATGGGAAGCATTTCTCTCTGCTTGAATGAAAGATATCGGCTTCGCACAAAAGCCTTCTCTCTTGGTTCATCTATCCAGTCTAGAATAGTCGGAATCAATCCGTCCAAATGATGGTTGGGGTAAAGAGAATGAACGATAACATCAAGTGGGACCTCATCAATCAAGACACACTCATGTTCACTATCGCAGTATTTACTTGTCATCTTCTTCACTTCTATTTTATTCAGTGCCAACTGAGTAACCCTCCATCCACGGCTCCGCCGAAATACAATAAAACCCTTCCTGCCAAAACAGAAAGGGCCTCCTCCAGCTGGTCTACTACTTAAACCAGCCTTTTTCCTTGGAATGCATAATCGCTTCAATTCGATTGCTCACACCGAGTTTATCTAAAATGACGGAGATGTAATTCCGCACAGTCCCTGTCGTAATGTACAGCTGGCTGGCAATCTCCTTGGTGTTCTTCCCGTCTGCGATCAAGACCAGGACTTCCTTTTCCCGCTCCGTCAGCGGATTCTCCTGCCCGTATGCTTCATCAACCAACTCAGGGGCGTATATCCGTCTGCCCGCCATAATGCTGCGAATTGAGCTGGCCAACTCTTCACTCGGACTGTCCTTGAGCAAGTAGCCGTTTGCGCCTGCCTTCAGAGCTCTTTCGAAGTAACCTGGGCGAGCAAAGGTTGTCAGAATCATCACCTTGCAGCCGCTGCCTTTCAATTCCTCAGCAGCGTCTAATCCGCTTTTGACCGGCATTTCGATATCCATGATACAAATGTCGGGTTGATGCTGATGCACGAGTTTGACGGCATCCTCACCATTACTGGCTTTCCCGACGACCTGCATATCCTCTTCCAAATCCAGCAGGGAAGCAAGGGCGCCCAAGAGCATCCGCTGATCCTCTGCAATGACAATGCGAATCATCCTCCCGCCTCCTGTTCCGGTTGTTTGAAGACGTTGGGTACCCGAATCACTAGCTGTGTTCCAGCCTCCGAGGACTGGATTTCCATGCTTCCGTTGACGAATTCCAGCCGTTCCTTCATCCCACGCAAACCATTGCCTCGGTAGACCAATTCCTCCGCCATCCCGATCCCATTATCCGTTACGCTTACGACGAGATCGGTACGGGTGGGTTCGATGACGATGGAGCAGGCAGCGGCATTGCTATGCTTCACAATATTGTTGACGGCTTCTTTCAGGCACATGCACAACACGTTTTCCGTCATCAGCGAAGTGTTGGTCAGATTCGTGTCGCCTTCCAGCATGAATTCAATTTCGGCCGCCTTGAAAATTTGCTTGATCCGAAACATCTCATCCTCTAGCCGCGTCCCACGCATTTGCGTGACCATTTCCCGTACTTCTTTCAAAGCGATTCGCGCGGTTTGCCTGATTTCCTCTATCTCCCTTCTCGCCAGAGCAGGGTTCTTGCTGATCAACTTGTTGGCCAAATCGCTTTTCAACCCAATCAAGGAGAGCTTCTGCCCCAATGTATCGTGCAAGTCGCGGGCAATTCGCTGACGTTCCTCGAGCTTGACCAGCTCCGATATTCGCTTGTTCGCATGCTCCAGCTCTCCCTGTAGCTTCTCTCGCTTATTCCAGTTGTACGTGGTCACGGGCAAGAGAATGACTGCAATCATGCTTACCAAAACGAACGGAAGCTGGCCAATCAATTGAGTGTTTTTGGTGAAAAAGCCGATGTTAACCGATATGGTGGTGCTAATCAAATGTATCGTGTACAACGTAGCAAAACCGATCTTATTCTGGATATTCCCGATAAAAAACGCCAGGAAGAGCGAGAAATACACATAGCCGAACATCAAGGTCATGGCGACGGATATGATGATCTGCACACTCGTCCAAAAGTAAATCAGCCAGCCCTTTGACAAGAAAGAGAATACATAACATACGAAAAACAGAATGATCATGATGATTCCGATCACCGCTTCGTACGTCGAAGAGGACCGGAAGATGAAATAGAATGGCAGGATGTAGAAGACAACCCACACATAAGGGCTCAAGCCCGTATTTTTTTGAAGGATGTGATACCACTTCTGTTTTTGCATGCTTGCCCACCTTTTCTTCGCCACTCTCTCAAGTGTATCGGAATTCAAAGGTTTATGGCAGGCTTATTTTCCTTCCAAACTCGGTTTGGAGCCTTGAAGTGCATCTATGATTGCTTCCGATTGAGCAGCAGCCAACCGCTTGAGTCCTTTGAAGCTCACAAAACGCTTGTTGCTCTCATCCCATAAATGAAACCGCAGGCACTGCACGCTGGACGCCAGTGTAATCGTTGTCGCCATCTGAAGTGGCGGTGTCTCGTTATGTGCTTGTTCCAGGTTGTAATTCGGTACGCGCGGGCTTAAGTGATGGACGTGGTGAAAGCCAATATTCCCTGTTAACCATTGCAAAACCTTCGGCAGCTTGTAGTAGGAGCTTCCTTCTACTGCCGCTTTCACGTAGCTCCACTCTTCATCGTTCTCAAAGTACGAATCCTCATACGTATGCTGCACATAAAACAGCCAAATCCCAAACAAGGCGGAGACGAAAAAGATCGGACCTTGAATCAACAGGAATGCTTGCCAGCCAACCGCCCAGATCAAAAGCGCATAAAGACCAGCTAGCAGCACATTCGTCAAATACGTATTCAACCGCTCTTTGCGGCGAGCTCGCTTCACATTAAAACGATACTGAAGCAAAAAGACAAAAATAGGTCCCAAACCAAACATCACGATCGGATTGCGATACAGCCGATAAGAGATTTTGCGCCAAGTAGAAGCCTCGAGATATTCATTGACAGTCATCATCCACAAATCGCCTACGCCTCGTTTGTCGAGGTTGCTGCTCGTTGCATGATGAATAGTGTGACTGTTTTTCCATTGTTCATAAGGGACGAGTGTCAGCACACCGGTAATCGTACCAACGATGTCATTCGCCAGACGATTTTTGAAAAAGGATTGGTGGCAGCAATCGTGGCAAATGATGAATGTACGGATAACAAAGCCGGCTGCGACGATGACGATAGGCAGCGTGAGCCAATAGGACACCGACAGACTGAGATAAGCACCGTACCAGAGTAGAATCAGCGGAACTAGCGTATTGATTAGCTGTCGGATACTCTTTTTCAAGTCTGCTTTTTCAAAGGGGGCAACATTCTTTTTCAATTGGGCAATGTTGGCTTGATGCATCAATTGTTTCCTCCTCGATTGATGCGCACAGGGACATGTGAATTCGCCGGACGCAATATTCTATCTTTATTGTAGGAAATAGCGTCTGGCCGCTGTAGTCATAAACGTCAAGTCAAGGACATGACAAATGTCATGGTTGAATAAATATCTGAAAATTTAAGGGGGGAAACTACAGCAAAAAGGAAGATTCCAGCGCATGAAGGATTGCTGAACTGCGCTCCTTTAATTGATTTCATTGTTTCTTAGAAATTAGTATTCCCCATTTTCCCCGTTTGGAAATCTTGAAAAGCTTCTATGATTTCTTCATGGGCAGTCTTACTTAAAACAAAAGACCCCATCCTTTCTTCGGATGAGGTCTCTCGCTTTGACGCTTTTTGATTTACTTCACATCGAGGCGCTTCACGATGTCATCGAGCAGCAAATTCGCTGCCTTGATGCCGCCTGCTTTGTTCCAGATCGTTTCGTCTACTTGGTAAACTTGGTTGGTTTTCGCCACATTCAGAGATTTGAAGACTGGGCTATCCATCCATTTTTTCGCGTTGTTCACAACGTCAGTAGATTCTTTCGAAGGCTCCGTTACCCAGTAGAACAGGATGTCCCCGTCCATAGTGGACATACCTTCTTCGCTGATCATTTCTGCAAAGTTGTCTACGTCCTGGGAAGCTGGACGTGCGAGTCCCAGCTGATTGAGCAGCACACCGCTAAAGGTATCTTTTTGATAGATCTGTACACCTTTTTTGGAGAATTTCGCTACGGATACTTTGGTAGAAGCTTTAGGACCCAGCTTTGCTTTCACAGCAGCTACACGGTCATCGAATTCTTTCAGGACTTGCTCGCCTTCCGCCTTCTTGTTCAGTGCTTCTGCATAGAGCGTGAAGTTGCTTTTCCATCTTCCGGACAGCTCTTCAGAGAATACGGTTGGAGCGATTTTGGACAGTTGATCGTAAATCTTTTCATGACGTACTTTGTTACCGATGATCAAATCCGGGCTCATGCTTACAATCGCTTCTAGATTCGGCTCGTTTTCGAAGCCCAACACTTCTACACCGACCATCTCATCCTTGATGTGAGGATACCAAGGATCTTCATCCCAGGATTGTACAGCAGCGATTGGCTTAACGCCAAGTGCAAGCAAAGCTTCAGTACCTTCATTTGTTAGAATAACCACGCGTTCTGGTGTTCCCTTGATTTGCGTGGTGCCCATTGCATGTTTCACTTCACGTACTTCTTTAGAATCGGCTGGTGCTGGAGTAGCCTCAGTCGTCGTTCCCGATGCAGCTGGCGCCTGTTGAGCTTGATTGGCATTGCCTCCGCAACCGGCAAGGACAACCAGCAAACACAGCGCGAAGAAGCTGGTCATGATGTGGCGCATGGTACGTAAACTGGTCTTACTTTTCATATCGAGAATGCCCCCACTTCTGCTTATCAACTTAGTGATAACAATTATCAATTGATAGTATATAGAGACTCCTCTTACTTTTCTATGGACGTGATTGTCTAATTGCCATGGACCAGATTACCCCTGTGCGACTTGGAGAAAATACGCTGTGCCCCTTTGAATCGTATGCTCTCTGCCAAACGGTCCCCATGGGTCCCATTCGTGATTGGCGGGATGGTACACTTTGTTTTCCCTCACCGCACGCAAATCTCTCCACAGCGGGTTGTTCCACAGTGCTGCCACATGCTCCCGTTCGCTCCAGAACACGATGATTCTCTCCGGGTTCAATTCGATCAGATCGTTGAGCGCATTTGGTTGATAGGCCGCGTGGGTCACATTCCGGTCAGGCGCAAATCCCAGCTTGTGATAAAACAAGTCAGCAAGGGCGTGTCCCTCTACGCCGTACAGGCGCACCTCATCCGCAAGCACGCGAATCATCGTCCATTCACCCGTGCGTGTAACCGGCAACAGTGCATCTCTTGCTTGTTTTTCCACTTTGTCGATGTGCTTGATGATTTTCTCTGCCTGACTCTCTTTCTGGAAGAGCGTCGCCAATTTGGTTTGGTAGTCAATCCAGTTTGGATAGCCGTCAAAGGAGACCGTTCCTTTTATTTTCTCCCAGTCTCCTGCCTCCCGATTGTGGAAAAAATTCATCCTGACAATCACATCAGGCGACAAGGTCAAAATCTCTTTCGGATCGATCAACTGCTCTGCATTCAATGCTTTTGTCCCGCGCAGCTTTTGCTGCAAATAAGAGGGAAAGCCCGTCCTCGTTTCAAAGTAGTTCGGGAAGGAGGGGGCAGCAATCGGCTGAATTCCCATCGCAAGAAAATGATCCTGCAAAAACAGCTTGCTGACCACGACTACCCGCTGGTCACTTTGCTTCATATAAATTTGCGGTGACAATCCTTCGCGTTTTTTGAAGAGTCTACTAAAATACAGCTCATCGGCATAACCTACGCTACGAGCCACATCCTTCACACTTCCTCCAGTATGGGCAAGCAGGTCCTTGGCATGCTCCATCCGCAGCTCTGTCAAATACTCCCCAGGTGTCATTCCCGTCGCACGTTTGAAAGCACGGCAATAAGAGCTTGGGGTCAACCCCGCCAGCTTCGGCAAGCTGCCCAATTCCAGTGACTCGCGGTAGTGTTTTTGCATGTAGGTGATGGTCTCCTCAATCGCTCCAATACCCTTTTCCTCTTTCTTTTTCTGTTCATCATGAACAACACCAAGCAGCTCGTAGAGCAGCGCTTGGCTCCGCAAAAAAGAAGAGTAGTCCCGCTTCTGTGTCAAATGAGAGAGCTCCTCCAATACCGTCAGAAACGAGGCAGGCGTAGAGACAGCCAAAACCTGGACTTCTTTTCTCTCGGGAACGCTCTCGTGATGATTGTGTCTCGCTTCCACATAATGCAGCCTGTATATGTGCAACGGTCCTGATTGGCACCGCAATTCTTCTAACATCGTCGTCGGGCTCAACAACAAGAGCTTTCCGGTGTCGAGCACCTGCTTTTGACCATCAACCGTAATCTCTGCGCTTCCTTCTGCCACATAGCAAAGGACATGGGTATTTACCTCCACCTGGCGCAGGTGAAAATTCTTCAATCGCTGTTTGCGAAAGGCGGTCATCAAAAAGCCAGGATAATCTTGATAAATCGTCAACAGACTCACATCCTTTTATCACCGGAAATAACAAGAAAAAGTAGACAAGCTGATTTCCGGAATCAGCCTGTTCTACTTTCATCATGTTGGAGATCTTTCTATTTGGCAAGTACCTGCCTATCTATTGTGAGGAACGAGACGAACGGAACATCAGCAAGAACAGATATGGCGCGCCTAGCAATGCCACCACGACCCCGGCCGGAATGTCTTTTGGGATCATGACGATCCTTCCCAACAAATCAGAAGCAGCCAGCAATACGGCTCCAAGCATGGCGGAGACGACAACTGCACGGCGATGATGAGGTCCAACCAGCATACGTGCCGCATGCGGAGCAAGAAGACCGATAAATCCTACGGCTCCGACACTGGCAACTGCCGCTGAAGCGAGCAGCACTGCAATGACTGCCACAGACAACCTCGTCATCCGAACCTTTAATCCCAATCCAGTCGAGCTATCATCGTTAAATGACAAGAGGTCCACCCGACGTCCTAACCACCACGCCATCGGTGCTAAAACGAGGATCGCAGGCAGCAGGCGGCCTACTTCCATCCAGCCCCGCCCATATGTACTTCCTGCCAGCCAAGTGAGTGCAGGCGCTGCCAAGATCATGGAATGTACGATCAAGATATTGATAAGAGCGGCACCTGCGGCAGAAACCGCAATCCCCACAAGCGTCAAGATGATTGGATTGAGTCCCCTTCTCCAAGAGACCGCGTACACAATCGCAGCAGAAATGATTCCCCCTGCAACGGCTCCAAGCGGCATCCAAGCTGAGAGCTCGGGAAACACGAGGAGTACGATAATCGCCCCTACACCCGCACCACTCGTTACACCGACAATCTGTGGATCAGCAAGCGGATTTCGTACTGCACTCTGCATGAGACTTCCGCTGATCGCGAGTGCCACACCTGCCAGCATCGCCGTCAACAGTCGCGGCATTCGAAGCTCAAACACCAATTGACTGTACATCTCGTTTCCTTGTCCCATGAAAATGGCGATGATCTCTGACCACGGCAGGTACAAGTTTCCGCTAGACAAGCTGAGCATCCAAACGACCACAAGCAGCACAGCAAGCGTGCACACAATCAACGGATACGAAAATTTGCGTTGTGCTCCTCCGACGCTCATCGAGCCTCCAGCCCCAGCACTCATACTGCGCGAGACACGCAAAGCCAGCCAGATCAACCATGGTCCACCAATAGCTGCCGTGATGGCTCCTGCCGGAAGTTCACCATAGTGATTGATAAACATGCGTGCAATCGTATCGGAAGCTACAAGCAGCGCTGCCCCCCAGATCGCACATAGTGGCAGCAGCCATCTATGCTGGGTGATGCCAGACAATCGCACCAGATGCGGAGCCACGAGTCCGATGAAACCAATTGGCCCGACCACACTGACACTGACGCATGTGACCAAGATCGCAATAAACATGGTGAAAAGCTGTGTCTTTGCCACCTTTTGCCCCAATGATTTCGCAGTTTCCTCATTAAAGGTAAGTACATCAAGCTGCCTAGCCATGAAAAAGCTGACCAAAAGCCCGACTACAATCCAAGGCCAACTGAATTCGACACCCGACCAGTCATTTTGTTTCAAGGAGCCTGAGCCCCAGAGGAAAATGCCATTTGTCGTTTCTTCGTTAAACAAGATGATAGCACTCGTCAAAGAGGAGTACACTAAGGTGACAATCATCCCAGACAATGCCACACGTACTGGCGTACCTTTTCGCCCACCAGACATGAAATATACAGTAACGGCTGCGAGTATTCCGCCTGCCATCGCAAATGGCAGCGGGTGATCATGCAAGAATGATGGCCAAAAAACCATCCCGAACACCACGAAGAAATAGGCACCCGCATTTACGCCGAGTGTCGTTTCTGACGCGAGCGGGTTTCGTGTCACCGTCTGCATCAATGCTCCGGCAATAGCCAATGCTGCACCAGACAAAAGCCCCATGACCGTTCTCGGAAGCCTGACACCTTGTATCATATGGTGATCTGAAATATCCTGCGGATCAATGATGGCCTGTACGACAGAACGCAGAGAAATGTCTGCCATCCCCTGTGTCAAACTAACAAATGTAAGCACTAACAGAGCGACTAGTCCACTCCCTACCATCAAGAACAATCTCCAGCCCCCTCTTTGTGAGGAGGTGGCTGGAGTGATGTCAGTTCGTGTGAACATTTTATTTTTGGCTAAACTCATTATTTTGCCAACAGATCAACAACTTTATTAGCAAGAATCTTTGCAGACATGGTACCACCATACGGCCACAAATCTCCGCCCAAGGCGTAGACGCGATTTTCTTTCACAAAAGTAAGACCGTTCCAAACCGGATTGTTCTTCAATTGATTCTCAATCACGTTATCATCATTTTGAATGATATGGAGGAAATTCGCATCCTGCAACGCTGGAAGTGCCTCCACGTCTGCCAGTGTCAATCCTGTTTGCTCAAATTTCTTTGGCTTATACTTATTTGTCAGACCGATATGAATCAAGATGCTTGCTGCTGTAGAGTTATCCGTGGACAAACGGAATTCTACTGCATTTTGACTGCTGTAGCCCATCGCGAGAACAAATGGAACTTTATCTGCGCCAGCTTTGGCCAGTTTTTCTTTTGCTTCCGCATAAGTCTTGTCGAGGTCTTTCAAAGCGGTTTCGGCCTCTGCATTTTTACCTGTGATATCCGCAATTTGCTTGAAGATCTCGATCATTCGATCATACTGTGATCCTTGACCTTCAGCAGGATTCGTATCAAAAGCAATCGTTGGAGCAATTTTGCTCATTTCGTCGTAATTCGCTTCCACATTTCGCTTAATACCGATAATCAAATCTGGCTTCAACATCATGATGGATTCCAGGTTTGGTGCAGTACGGCTCCCTACATCCACTACTTCTGGAGCAATCTCCACAGGGAGTTTCACCCATTTTTTCATATTTGGAATATCTGCAATCCCTACAGGCTGAATACCAAGAGCCAACAAATGCTCTGCTGAGCTCCATTCCAATGCAACGATGCGCTTAGGAGTGCCTTTGATCGTCGCCTCTCCCATCATGTGCTTCACTGTGCGCACTTGCTCTTCTGCTGGCTTCGCCGCGTCAGGCTGAGCTGTAGCAGCTTGGTTGGAACCAGATTGTTGAGTTGACCCTGCATTGCCGCAAGCAGCAAGTAGCAGCATCGCAGACAAAAATACTAGCATCACTGGTAATTTCATAAGACGCATGAAAAATTCCCCCTTTTTTCTAGGTGTTACTTCGAAAGATAAAGGATGGTACACGGTGGACATATCTTCCAGTAAATTATGATAATGATTATCATTATCCTTGTCAACGATGGAATGTGTAAAAACTTGTTGTTCTCCAACTTCTGTGGTCGGGAAGAAGCGCTGCCACATGTTTTCCAGTCGCCTGTATCCTCTCTTCGTTCGGGCGGTCTCCTTCCAAACATGTGACAGCACTTCCGTACAGCTATGGTTGTTCACCAGTTTCATTAGCACCATACAAAAAAACCCCCCTCAAATTGAGGAGGATTATCCCTATTACGCTTCTTTCGGTAACACAATTCCACGATACAGCTGAACCGTGATGTAATAGTAAATCGCGTAGATCACGACGAAAATCAGAGTTGGAATCCAGATGTTCAGGTACGGGTCCAAAAGGATGAACGAGAACATCTCCATACCGATCAATACGTGCATCAGACCGATGATCGCCGGGAAAATGAATACCATGAACAGCTCTTTGTAGACCGATCCTACGAGTAGTGATTGGCGTACACCGATTTTTCTCAGCATGCTGTAACGGTCTTTGTCACGAGCAGCCCCGGACAAGATTTTGAACATGAGGCAGCTCGCCATCATCGCCAGGAAGGCAATTCCGAGGAAGAAGCCCATAAACATCGTTCCACTTGTGAAAATATACATGCCCGCATACGTGTTGTATTTGGAAGACGTGTATACATCTTCTGCTTTTACATTAACGATAGACGCAACCAATTGCTTTTGGCGCTCATCCATTTCTTTTAAATCCTGCGTGTATTTTAAATAATCGTCCACTTGGGCAACGAGAACCTTGTGTTCACTTCCCGTGATCCCCTCATACGCTACCTGATCGACGATACGGACAGATTTCCCCTGCATCAACTGATAGTTGTTGGCGAGATTGGTAGAGATCGCTTCTTCCCAATCCTCTGGAACCGAATCGATATTCCCTCTTTCTTCTTTTGTCGCATTCATGATGTACACATCTTTAGGCAATGGTTCTGTCACACGTTTTGGCTTATTTTCGGCAGAGTAATTTTGAATGCTGTTTGTGGAAATCAGCATTGGATTTGCCAGCAAGTCTTCTTTCAGGTAGTAAAACGACTTGTCATCGACTTTGTATCGATACGTATTTTGCTCCAGAACGTTCATTTTTTTCAGCGCCTGATAATCCGTTTCTACCGGATCATGCAGATTCACGTCATACACATGGAACACCGTAGTAAACAAATTGACGTTTTGCTGGAACGCCAAGCCACCTGCCATCGCGCCGACACCAAGCCCGATCAGCATTGCTACCGTTCCGAGGATTTTGGTCAGGTTGTTCACCCGAAAGCGCAGCTGGGCGAAGGTGAATGCGTTCAGCTTACTATCATTCAGCTTTTTATTTTTCTTCAAAGCCTGTACAAGAACTGGCAAGAGCGAGATGAAAATCAAGTACGTCCCGATTGTGCAAGAGATAGCTCCAACGATAAAGCCGAGTGCTTGCAGGTACATAAGCAAGTGCAAGCATGTATAGCCTAGAGCCAACAGGATAACTCCAAGAATGGCTACCAGCACCGCTCCGATTCCTTTTGACTTGATTTTGTCATTTTGCTGCTCGGCACGGATGAGAGCGAGCTCAGTAGCACGAGCCAGACGAATGGCATTAATTGTGGAGGTGATCAGAAAGAGTACGAGGAAGAATCCCCATGTCATCAACATTGCTGGCAGATAAAAAGCATAGTAACCCTCTGTCGAAATCTCCAACAGATTCATGAGCAAGACACCGATGCCGCTCGCGAGCGCAATACCGACGAGGCTACCGATCACCAAGGAAACGATCCCCATCGTCAATGTTTCCAGGAACAAAATCTGGCTGATTTTTCCCTTCTTCGCCCCTAAGACCATGTACATTCCGAGCTCTTTGCGCCGCAGTGAGAGTAGGAATGAGTTGGCATAGAAGATATAGAAAATCGTGATAAACGCTAGCAGGAATGCCCCTACATTGAAAACGATTTGAATCGAAGAGATCATCGAGTTGTTTTTCGTGTAGTCAGAATTGAGAGCAAGCGTCTGGAACATGTAAAAAATCGAAATGGAGATGACCAGACCCACAAGCAGAACCAGATAGTCCTTCATCATCTTCCGCATACTGGACATAGATAGCTTCAAAAGCATGAAACGTTACCTCCTAGCGTACATCATGTGATGCACCTAGCTCAGCCAGTACATCCAGAATTTGTTTGAAAAATTGCTGACGATCTCCCGTGCGCTGAATCTCGGTGTACAGCTTGCCGTCCTGAATGAACAGGATTCGTTTGCAATAGCTCGCAGAAAAGGCGTCATGCGTAACCATCATGATGGATACTTGGTGGTTCTCGTTCAAATCTGTCATCGTTTCCAGCAAGCTTTTGGCATTCTTCGAGTCGAGGGATCCTGTCGGTTCATCCGCCAGCAAAATTGCAGGATCATGCACGAGTGCGCGTGCTGCTGCGGCGCGTTGTTTTTGTCCCCCGGAAATTTGAACCGGATATTTTTGCAAAATCTCTTCGATCCCGAGTGTTTGTGCTACTTTACTTACTTTGGTGCTGATCTCTTTGGAAGAAACACCTTGTAGAGACAGAGGCAGTGCAATGTTCTCATACACGGACAAATTCTCTAGCAGGTTGAAATCTTGAAAGATAAAGCCGAGCTTTTGCGAACGAAAATCTGCGAGCTGGTTACGTTTCATCTGTGTAATGTTCGTGCCCGCGATTTCAATAAAGCCTTCCGTTGGACGATCCAATGTGGAAATGACATTTAGTAGAGTCGTCTTCCCCGAACCAGATGGCCCCATGATTCCGACGAACTCTCCTTTGTCTATGGTCATCGATACGCCTTTTAAGGCATGCGACTGGCTTTCACCTTTTGTCCCATATATTTTTTGAACGTCTTTCACTTCTAGTACAGCAGTACTCATTTTACGTTCCTCCATTCTATCTATTGGCTAGCGTTCGTTGTTTCCGTCGTTATCAACTGTAACCAAATTCCAGAATAGGAGCTATTGATGTTCCTTACAGTTTTCTTTACATTTTGTAAGGTTTATTTCGTGAGACGAAAAAAAGCCATCCGACGAGGGATGGCTTCCGTGATAAGCTATTTTTTACTTTTGTTCTCTTCGTGTCTTTTGATCAGCATATCTACGAACATATCAATATGTGCTGTGATCGCGATTGGGTCATAACGATAGAATGTATCGTAGTCGTTGTAGAAAATCTGATTGTTTTTGGCAGCAGGGGTCGCATTCCAGACAGCGGACTCTTGTAAGGTTTTCAGGGCTTCGCTATTTTTTTCTGGGTTGTAGAAAGTCACGAACATGTAGTCTGCCGCGTATTCTGGCAAGGTTTCCATCGATAGCTGTACGGTTTGCTCTTTGGATTTGTCTGCGTGTGGCATTTTCAGCTTCAATGCATTGTACACCGTTTGACCACCGCGCCCTGCGTTGTCACCGAAGATCCACAAATCTCCTTTGTTCGTCAACTCGTAGAGTCCAACCGTTGCATTCTCATCCACGATGCCTTTCAACTTTTCACGGCCCCAGGCAGCTTTTTTGTCAAAGTCAGCGATGAACTTGTCTGCCTTTTCTTTATCCCCAACCACTTCACCGAACAATTTGACCGTATCGTAGATGTTTGTCGCCGTACCGTACGGGAAATACACGGTTGGAGCGATTTTGGACAAGGCTTCATAATTGTCATCATACATGACGACGATGAGGTCAGGAGCGAGTTCTAATGTCTTCTCCACATTGATCCGCGGGCTCCCCACGTCCTGTGCATTTTTCAATTGTTCAACGGTAAACGGGCTTTTGAAAGCTTCCGTTTCTGCACCGATTACATTTCCGCCTACTGCAATCAACTCGCCTGCGTAGTAGTCAGTCACAATACGCCGTGGCTTGTCAGGAATTTGAATGGTCCCTTTTGGCGTTTTAATGCTCCGCATTTTTTTCTCAGCAGATGCTTCTGTTGACTTGTCAGCTGGCTTGGAAGCCGAATCCGTCGCTGGTGCTGGCGTTGCCGTATTTGCTCCACCGCACGCCGTCAAAAAAAGCGAGAACACAAAAATGACAGCAAGGATAGCTTTACCTGTTTTGTTCGTAATCATGATGAGCCTCCCTTATGTACGTTTGTAAGACAGATGTAAGAATTGCTGTTATCGATATTGATAATCATTATCGTCAAAACTATAACAAAGAGTATTTTTACTGTCAATTGCCCGAGCTTTGCGAATAAAAGTAAAAAACCCTTTCTGAGAAAGGGTTTAGTTGCCAGAGCGGCTTTGCTTGATCATATCGTTCATCTTAACAAAGGTGTAGCCTTTATTTTTCAAGCTTTCCAGTACAATCGGGAGTGCCTCAATCGTGTGGATGTCATCGAGCATATGCAGCAAAATGACACTGCCATTTTTCGTCTTGCTCATAACGCCATTTACAATATCTTGAGCGCTGTTTTTCTTGTCCCAATCCAGAGTGGTGACATCGTACAATGCGATGACCTCGTATCCCGTGGCTGCAATCACTTTGGCTGTTTGATCGTCTACCACACCAGTCGGCGGACGAAACAGCATGACAGGCTGCTGTTGTATCGCTTCCGTAATGACCTGGTGTGCTTTGACCACGTCCCTCTGCAATTCTTCGGCCGTCAGCGTCGTTACGACCGGATGGTTATAGGAATGGTTTGCCACATCATGACCACCCTCCACCATCGCTCTCGCCAAATTCGGGTTATTCTCCACCCCTTTTGCCCGTAAGAAGAAGGTCGCTTTAACATCATGCTCTGCCAAAATGTCTAATAGTTTCGTTACGGTTTTGTCGCTTCCCCAGTCGTCAAAGGTTAACGCGATCTGTTTTTTATTCGTGTCGACCTGGGAGATGATCTCGTACTCGGCATTTTCGTAGCCCGGATTCAGTTTCGCCGCGTCAAAGCCTGGTATTTGTTCCAGCGGCTTGCGTTCACCGCCGTTTTTCACCATCTCACTGAGCGGGACAAACTGGTAGCCGATATCCGCTGCTGCCTTGGCGATCAATGGAATGGCAGGAATCACCTCAGGATTGATGTCTGTATTGAGTGAGATAATGCTACCTCTGGACATGTAGCGAGCTATGTAATCTCCGATGGTTTTGGCGTCTTTCTGCAAATCACGGTCCTTCGGGTTGATGTTGTAGCTGACGACCGCTTCCATCCCGAGATGGGCGGCAGCCAAACGAATGTCATCAGTTACATCGCCGGATTTGGTTCTCACATAGCGAGGCAAAATACCCGTCTCGCGTTTGATTACCTCATTACTCAACTGAATCTCGCGATAAATTTGCTCGTAGCTGAGCTTGCTCATATCCAGTTGATTCAGTGTGTTGTTTTGGATTTCATGTCCGCCGGCCAAAATGTCCTTAGCGATGTTTGGCTCCTCGGCAACCCGCATGCCCGGCAGAAAAAAGGTTGCTTTGATCTTATGAGCATCTAGCTGCACCAAAAGACTTTTCATCGTTTTATCTTCGCCCATGCCGTTAAACGTCAGAGCTACTTCCTTGCGCCCCGTGTATACATGGGACAGCGCCTTGCTTTTTTCACCCGTGTATCGGGTGATTTTCTGCTCCTTCTCTATCTTCTGGCGCTCAGTGGATTCGTCTTTGCTCGCAAACATCGAGCACCCGGAGACGAGCATGACTGTCATGAGTAGGGCAATTCCTTTGTACAGTTTGGTGGAAATAATCATTTATGACTCCTTATCAACTGTCATAGCTAAAATTATACTCTGTTTGACAATTTTGGTAGAGTAGATAATCTTCCCATTTGATAAGAAAAAGAGGCGGATCTGCTCCGCCTCTTTTTCATCCATTTCTACTTACTCCTGAATACTCACCTTGCCTCCATCGGTAAGCAGTGTCTGTCCTTTTACCACGACCTTTTCTCCATTTGCTAGGCCGGACACCACTTCAATCAACTCGCTTGTCGAGTTGCCCGTCGACACTTCCACTTGCTTGACTGTTTCCCCTTCCAGCTTGAACACGTACTGTCTGCCTTCCCGATCAAAGACTGCCTTACGAGGAATGACCAGTGACTTCGCTCCTTCTGAACCTTGTGGGAAGGTAACATTTACGACCATGTCGGACTTCAATTCATTAGAAGCATTTAGGATCGTAATTTCTACTGGATAGGCTTTGAGCTGCGAATCCATGACGGGACTAATCGCCGTTACTTTTGCATCAATCGTTTTCCCTGTAGACTGCACGTTTACTTTGACGACTGTTCCTACTTTTACTTTCGTTACATCTGCTTCGGACAAATTCGCTTTGACCACAAGTGGATTCGTTTTGACGACGGTCACAATTGGTTGCTGGCCTGCCATCTGTCCAACCGCCCCGGTCACGCTTGCGACAAATCCGTCGATCGGAGAGACGACCGTTGCATTCGCCAATTGCTCTCGCGCATTTTGCAGTCTGACCTCTGATTCCGTTACACTAGCTGCCGATACTTGCACACTTGTTTTTTGTTTCGCGCTTTGCAGCTTTTGCTTTGCATTGTCATAGGAAATCTGGGCTTTTGTGTGCGTTGAATTTACCTCTTCCATTTTCTCAGCAGCAATCGCCCCCTCTGCAAACAGCTTCTGATTACGTTGTTGATTCAGTTTTGCGTCAGCAAGCGCTCTTTCCGCTTCTGTCAAATCATTTTGTGCTTCCACCAAGCCTTGGTCAGAGGTGCTGCCTGCTTGAGTTAAGTTCGCTTTTGCCACACGGAGAGCTGCTTCTTGTTCTCTTACGCTGTTAGACAGCTCATTCGTATCGAGTGTAAACAATAATTGACCTTTTGTTACGGGCTGACCCAGCTTTACGGGTAGAGAGATAATTTTCCCGCTGGTTTTGGGTGACATTTGCACTTCCTCACTCGGTGCCAATTTTGCTGTCAGTCCGGACTCAGAGGTTACAACGCCTTGTACTACCGTTTCAACCTGTACAGGGGTAACCGTTTCTTCTGGTGGAGGAGCAGTCGTTGTTGCATCCTCCTGGCTTGCGCATCCTGTGATCAAGGTAAGGGAAAGTAGCGCCACAATCGCGATTCTTTTATTTATGATCATGAATGGTTCCTCCTCTTTTCTCATGCGTTTGTCGATTCCAAAGTGGCAATCATTTTCTTCTCCTGTTTTTGCTTACGTTTGTTGCGTCTCTTCTGCCCCATCTCGTCAAACCATACCGTCACTACAGGTACGAGTATCAGTGTAATCATGGTGGAGAAGATCAGACCATACATGACGGTAGTAGCCATAGGCGCTTGCAGCTCTAAACCAGACCCTGATGCAACAGAAAGCGGCGCAATGGCCATAATCGTCGTGAGGGTTGTCATCAAAATCGGACGCAGACGAGCAGGCCCCGCATGTAAAATCGCTTCATGTAATTCCCAACCTTTTGCAAGCAATTGATTGATCAAGTCGATTAACACAATCGCATTGTTGACGACCAGACCGATCAGCAAAATGTATCCGATCAAAACAGATACGGTAATAGGCGTGCCTGTAAACAATAGTCCCAATATGACCCCAGTAAGGCTCGGAGGAACCGAGAACATGATGATAAATGGACTGAAAAGTGATTCGAACTGAGCAGCCATGACCATGTACACAAGCACGACGGACAAAACAATCGCGAGACCGAGATTCACAAAAGAATTGCCCATATCCTCGCTCTGCCCGCCCATTTCGATGGTATATCCGTCCGGAACATTCAGCTTATTGATGATACTCGTAATTTCCGTCGCGGCCGCTTGCAGGTTATCCCCGATCAAATCGCTGGTGACTGTCACTTCACGCGTCATGTTTTTGCGCTCAATCGATGGCGGTACATCGACTTTGCTGATGGTCGCTACGGAGGTGAGGCTGATTTGAGCGCCCGTCGGCG
Source organism: Brevibacillus fortis (assembly GCF_003013395.1). Lineage (GTDB taxonomy): Bacteria > Bacillota > Bacilli > Brevibacillales > Brevibacillaceae > Brevibacillus > Brevibacillus fortis. The sequence continues at coordinate 35,673 of NZ_PXZM01000032.1, forward strand.
TGGAAATACGTAGGTTCTTCAAGTAATTGATATCTTCCTTATAGTCTTCTGGCAGCTTGAGATTTATATCAATTTCATCTTCACCTGTACGATACTGGGTAACGGTTTGACCATGGAAAGAAGTTCGCACAGCAGAAAGGATTTCATTTGTTGTCAATCCGTACAAGCTCGCCTTCTCTGTATTGACCTTCACATCGAACTCCTGACTCATTTCCTGGACACTGGTAGAGACGTTCATCGTTCCCTGTACCTTGGCTACTTCCCCTTTTACAATCTCGCTCAGTTCCGTTAAGACGTCCAGATCATCTCCGCGAATTTCAATCGAGATGGCTGGTCCGCCCCCCATACCACCGGAAAGGGATAGCACCTTGATTTCTGCTCCTGCAATATGCTTGACTTGCTCTTGCAGGCCTACAGCAATTTCCTCTGTTGATCGCTTTCTCGTAGAAATCTCTCCAACTTGCAGATCGATCGTTGCTTTATGAGAAGTAGATGCACCGCTCTCTGAAGTACCGTCGCTACCCCCGATCGAGGACTTGACCAATTTCTTTTCTGGCACTTGATTGACCACTTCTTCTACCTGTTTCATCACTTTTTCTGTTTCCGTCAAAACGGTACCCTTTGGTAACTTGATTTCTACCTGGATTAATCCTTGGTCCATTTCTGGGAAAAATCCTGCTCCGAGAGATGGAACTAGCATCAATGAGCTAATCAACATGGCAAAAGCAGATCCAATCACCGTTTTTCGATGACCCAATGCCCATTTGAGTACCCTTTGATAGCCTTTTTCTACTTTATGGAACCCGATATTAAACCAGATCAGCGGATTGAAGCCTCGATAGTTTTCGTGATTCGTATGCTCCGGTATTGTTTTTAGCATGCGAGCACTCATCATCGGAACCAGCAAGAACGTGAAAACGAGCGCTGCGATGTGTGAGAAAACGACCGTCAAAGCTAACGGTGCGAACAGCTCAGCAACAAGACCTTGTGTCAGCGCAATCGGTAAGAATACGCAAATTTGTGCCAATGCGGAAGCCATCACCGCGGTTCCTACTTCTTTGGAACCGACCAATGCCGCTTCCATCATACTCTTGCCCTGTTCCCGCTGACGGAAAATGTTTTCCAGCATAACAACCGCGAAATCCACTAATGATCCCAATCCGAGCGTGAGACCTGCCAGGGAAATCAGGTTGATTGTTTGACCTGTCATATACATCAAGAGAAAGGTCGAAATGATCGATACAGGCAGGACAATGACCGCAATGAGCATAGACGACAAACTGCCCAAGAAGAAGAACAGCATGAGTACGCCAATGGCACCACCTGCCAGAGCGTGTACCACCGTGTTGTCAACAGAGCTCTGGATGTATGTCGAGGTATCGAAAACGATACGTGTTTCTACATTTGCTGGAAGCGTGCTATTAATTTTCTCCAGCTCTGCCTTTACGTCTTTCGCGATTTTGATCGTATTTCCGCCGGTTCCTTTCATCACAGCAACTGCCAAGCTCGGCTTTCCATCAACGTAGCTCAGCTCGGTCACTTCTTTGATAGTGTCTGTTACTTTGGCGATATCGCTCAATCGAATGAAGCTCCCACCGACAGAGATCGGAGTGAGTGCAATGGTGTCCACATTGGTGAATTCTCCTTGCACGCGGATACTAGTCTTTCCGTCACCTTCCCGTATCGCACCAGCTGATCCGGATACATTGCTGTTTTCTAGTGCTGACTTTATTTGATCCAATGTCAACCCATAGGCAGCTAGTTTGGCGGGGTCCACGATGATGTCGACGATTCGCTCTTGCCCACCTGTGACAGTGACAGAAGCGACACCGTTAATTCGTTCCAAGCGGGATTTAATCAAATCATCTGCGATTTTTTTCAGTTTGTTGACATCTTGATCGCCAGTTACAGCCAGGTCAATAATCGGCTGGCTTGACGGATCGTATTTCAACACCCTTGGTGAACCAGCTGAATCGGGCAAGCTCCCTCGAACCAAATCCACCTTATCTCTCATGTTAAGCGTGGCTTGATCCATGTCTGTTCCCCATTTGAAATTAAGAGTGACCATGGAGGAGCCGTTCACCGAGCTCGATGTGATCTTGTCTAGATTTGGAACCGTACCTAATGCATTTTCAATCGGTTTGGTAACCAGCTTTTCTACCTCAGCTGGAGCGGCCCCCTCAACAGACGTAACGACCACCGCGACCGGTGCATTTAATGACGGCATCAATTCTATAGCTAATCGAGGAAAGGTAACCAAACCAAAAATGAAGATGGCTACGGATATCATAATCATCGTGACCGGACGTTTAATGGACAGTTCTGATATATTCAAAATTTTCTCACCTCATTATTTATAGGAAGCGTAACGTATCAGCTCAGTATTTCTTTCTCCAAAATAAGCTCGCGCAAGGAATCAAGCGATGCAGGTATGCAAGCCCTTCCCTCTTGTAGCTCCCAATTCGCTGGTACACGCTCCGTCAATGCTGCCCACACAATTCGCCGATCCGATTTATCACGAAATCTGTGCACCAAGTTCATCTGTTCCAGCCGACTGATTAAGCCTGAGGTCGTACTATACGAAAGATTGATCGCCTTGCTGATTTCTCCCATTGTTTTCGGGCTTATTGCGATTTGTTCCAGAATGAGAACTTGTTGCCAGGTAATATCACTTGAATCCAATGCTTGCATGGAAAGCGTGGAAAACACGCTGCTCGTTTCCCGTAGAATCTTTGCTAACTGAAACAGTTCGTTCATAAATAAAAGCCTCCCTACCCATCGTCTATTTTTCGGACCCTCTCGTTCGAGGCGTTCCCTCCACAGATCACATTTTACTTATACGATTCGTCGCCGAAGTCTATCGGATAGTTAAATTGTGGATTTCGATTTTATCTATCCAGAGATAGAAGACCATACACCCGGAGATAGACGACAGTGCATGCTAAAATGAAACTATATGGGTACGTATTCCAAGAAAGGAGGTTGTCTTCTTGAACGCTTCAACTCGCTCCCGTTTTCTGCTCATTTGTTTTTTTGTATTGATCTCATTTTTTCTCATTCCAACTGCTTACATGAATGAGCCAACCATTCCATTTATCATCTCTCTGATCATCATCTTCTGCTTCCTCCTGATGTTTCTCAGGCCAAAAAACAATTGGAAACCTTTTCAAAAAGACATCGCCATTATCGTTCTTGGTACCGTGTCATTTATAAAAGTTCTATATGTAGGAGAAGAGATCGGTCTATCCTTGCCATTGGCAGCTTTTATTGGATTTCACATTCTTGAACGCCGAGCATTGTACTATGCGACTTTTTTTGGGGGATGCTCCTTTTCTTACATGTACTTTTATAAAGACTATAATTTTGAGGAGGTAATCGGCTATGTCGTGGCCTATATCGGATGGTATATCGGCGCACGCGGATTATCTCTTCAAAATCAACAAAAGGAATCGAGTCAGCAGCATCTTAAACAATTACAAGAGGCGCATGTTGAACTCCAAGAAGCTCATTCTGAACTTCAAGCGGCCTCTGTGAATACACTTCGTGCCGCTGTCCTGGAGGAGAGGACCAGAATCGCCCGCGATGTTCACGACGCCTTGGGACACAGTCTCACATCGTTAATCGTTCAATTGAATGCTTTGAAATACATGCTGCAAGGCGGACCGATTGACGCACAGGAGGCTGTACGAGACATGCTTACGGTATCCAAGCAAAGCCTCGATGATATACGCTCGTCTGTACATACATTAGCTGCAGACAAATCATCTCTGGGAATCACACCGCTGCGTATACTCTTATCACGAGCCCAACAGCATACCGACATCAAAATGCATCTGATTAGTCCCAATCCAGACATTCCTCTGTCTCAGCAGATGACGATTACGCTTTACCGGATTCTCCAAGAAGCTATTACCAATTCCATTCGACACTCAGATGCAACGGAGATTTTCATCGCGATTGAAAAAAAGCAAAACTTCCTATTCCTGTCGATTTGGGACAATGGGACTATTACGAATCATCATCAAATCAAACCGGGACATGGCTTAACAGGTATCGCAGAACATGCCCAGCAATTAAACGGAGACCTTTCCTATTCCATTCGAGAGCCCCATGGCTTTCAAATTGACATCAGCTTTCCGCTTTGATAAACGAATAGCGATAGATACGGAGGAATGCCAGCATGGTAAATAAAAACAAAAAAGAGACCATTCGTGTGGTCCTGGTCGATGACCAAACGATGATCCGTCAAGGCTTGGGGTATGTCATAAAAATGCAGAAGGATATGGAAGTAAGCGGGGAGGCTTCCAATGGAGAAGACGCCGTGAAGCTCATAGGAGAAGTGATCCCTGATGTCGTCTTAATGGATGTACAAATGCCGAACATGTCGGGAATCGAAGCGACCCGAGAAATCACTCGACTCCATCCTTCGATAAAAGTGTTAATCCTCACAACATTTGACACGTACGATTACATCGTAGATGGTATTCGCGCAGGTGCGGTCGGCTATATGCTAAAGGATTCCGATTCACAGGATATGCTGGACCTCATTCGCAGAGCCCATCAGGGAGAGGCACTGTTCTACACGGCTACAGCTGCCAAGGCTCTCGCGGAGGTGCTACAGTTTCAACAAGAAAATCATGAGTCTGCATCTCATTCTGACTCTACTCCAGACTTTGTGCTTCCCCCGCTTGTCATGTTAGATCAGTTAACCGATCGAGAGCTGGACGTACTCGAGCAGCTATCCTACGGCAAACGCAACGATCAGATTGCGCAGCACTTGCTCATCTCAGAAGGTACAGTCAAGACGCATATCCATCGGATTTTGCAGAAAATGGGCGTAGTAGATCGTACGCAGGCAGTTGCCAAGGCGATCCGGTATAAAATCGTGAAATAATGAAGGAAACGCTGATTGGAATAGACTGCAGCTATTCCATACTCCGTACTTTTTTAATCTCCACTTCCAACAACGGCAATTTTCTTCCTGGGATAACGGTAGACGCGATTTCTCCTACTCGTTTTGCTCCCCTCGACAAGTAAAACGGTTCTGCGTACGGGTCGCTGTGGATGGTGATGACTGGGATATCCAGCTCTTGTGCCATCTCTACCATATGATGCCACAGAGCCTTTCCGTAACCTTTTCCTACTGCCTCCGGTTCCATGAACAAAAAGCCTAATAGCCACTTCTCTTGCTCTGAATCCTTTTCCAGACTCATGAAGCCCTTGATGCTGCCCTCAGCCTCTAGTACGTATACCTCGTGATTCTCAATATGTGCAGGGGACAACGTCAGGTCTTCACGACAGGCCTCCATGAATTCGTCACTGTATCCCCAATAAGCTTTGGATCGATAGGCCAGCTCGCTCAGCTCTCTTGCTTCCCGCCCTCACGCACAAAAAAATGGCCATCGCAACGGACGACCATTTTTCCCTTCTTACTTTGTTTCCTTTTGACGATAGACTTCCTTCCCTTCAACCAAGGTCAGTACAACTTTTGCTTCCTTGATTTGAGTCGCCGGAATTTTAAACAAGTTTTTATCGAGCACGATGAGATCTGCCTTCTTGCCGACTTCGATCGAGCCTGTGATGTCGTCCACGTGGTTGGCATAAGCACCATCAATCGTGAAGCTGGCGATCATTTCCGCAAGGGTCGCACGCTCGTCTGGGTTGGCAATTTTGCTCTGATCGGTTACACCGTCCTCGATCCGTGTAATGCCTTGTTGAATGCCGTGCAGTGGATTGAATTCTGGCGTTACGATGTAGTCAGACGAAGAAGCTACATGAACCCCTTTATTCAGGAAGCTCTTCATCGGGTATTCTTTTTCTGCGCGTTCTTTACCTAAGTACGGTACTTCGATCTCATCGTAGTAGCCCTCTTCCTGCATAAACCAGAACGGCTGCACGATTCCGACTGCACCCAGCTTTTTGAAGCGCTCGATGTCTGTTTCGTTGACCAGCTGCAAGTGAACGAGCGAGTGGCGAGCATCATGCTTGCCATTTTGTTTTTCAGCAAACTCCATACCGTCCAGTGCGATACGGGTAGAAGCATCCCCGATGGAATGGACGTGCAATTGGAAGCCTGCCTTGTCTAATGCGGCAGCGGTTTGATTGTAGACATCTTGCTTCCAAATTAATTCTCCGTTTGTTTCCTTATGGACATACGGTTTTTCTAAATATGCTGTAGCGCCTTCTACGACACCATCCAAGAAGATTTTAACGGCGTTTACTTGGAATAACGGGTTTTGATTGCGCTCACGGATTTTTACGAATTCTGCGACCTGCTCAGGTCCTTTTTCTGGATTCGCTGTCAACGCATTGCGGAAGCGGATGGTCAGCTTGTCCTCTTTCGAGAGCTCCTCGTATGCTTCGAGTACATTCGGATAACGCAGCATATCCGGGTCGCGCACCGTAGTCACACCGCGTTCTACTGCTTTTTCTTGGTAGGCTTCAATTCCGGACTTGTATTGCTGTACGGTGTATCCGCCGATTTTTGACAGCACCAGATCCATGGCACTTTCACGCAACGTTCCAGATGGTTCTCCTGTTTTCGGATCGCGCTCGATAATGCCGCCCTCAGGATTTGGCGTGTCCTTCGTGATTCCGGCCAGCTTCAATGCTGCCGAGTTTACCCACAGAGAGTGACCGTCATCTGAGGTCAACGCGATTGGCGTTTTTGGCACGATTTTATCCAATACTTCCTTGCGTGGACCGATACCAGGCACTACCGGATTGCTCCAGCCGCGGCCTTGCAGTGTTGGTTCGTTTGGATGCTCTTTTACGAATTTCTCGATGGTCGCAACGTACTCCTCGACAGAGCCTCCGTCAAATAAATCAATGGAGTAAATGAGTCCCGTCGTTTTGCTCGCATGCGTATGACTGTCGATAAAGCCTGGCAATACCATTTGGCCTTTCAGATCGATTACTTTCGTATCCTTGCCGATGTGTGCTTTCGCATATTCATCTGCGCCGACAAAGACGATTTCGTCACCGCGGATTGCCACTGCCTCTGCCCAGCTGTTCTTTATGTCCACTGTGTAGACCGCGCCGTTGGTTAACACGACATCTGCTGGCTGTTTCGTCCCTTGAGCTGCAAAAGCCGACATCGGGCTCATCAGCGCTGTTGCGAGCAAGGCGCTGGTTAATTTTTTCCCAAACACGTTAAGATCCCACCTATCTATTTATCTAATATGAAAAGAAAGCCAAAACTGATTGTAGCACCGCAACTCTGAAAATTCCATGAAATCAGGTCGAAATTTAGTATTTTTTCCCGATTTATGACGAAATTGATCACATAATGACCAACTGAATTGGTCAAATTGGTAAAAGGTTACTTTGACTCTCCTTCATGAGTCGGTGTATACTCGTAAATGTTTTAGGGGGTAAACATTTAACTCCATATATAATTAAGTAGTGAAAACAGGAGAGGGTACCATGCCAAGCCAGGTCAATTTTGAAGAACTTTATATTCAACTCCAACGAAAAGTTTCGGCTGAGTCACACAAGCGTCTGGACCCACTCGTGTCAGGATCACAAGCCATGCTATTGCGAATTCTAGATATGAATGGTCCGCAGAAGGCATCTTCTATTGCAGAACATATGAATATTACCCCCGGGGCTGTTACGAGTCTCGCTGATAAATTGATTGCTTGTGGCTATGCCACGAGAAATCGTGACAGTACGGATCGCCGCGTCGTGCAACTGGACATCACCGATCAAGGAAAAGACATCCTGCGGCAATACAAAGCCGTGGTAAGAAGCACCATTGAACAGTTTTTTGCCGGTGTATCTGATGAAGACAAGCAACACTTGGTCCGCATCTATCGCCAGGTTCTGAAGAATATAGAGCAACAAAGAGAGGAGCATCAAGATTGCAACAGCTGACAGAGAAAAAGAAAGTGACGATCATGATCGCGATTATTACAGCCATGTTTTTCGCCGCGATCAACCAGACCATTATCGGGGTTGCCATGCCGCGTATTATCTCCAAGCTAGGTGGCATGGATTACTATTCGTGGGCGATTACGATTTATTTGCTGACCTCCACTGTCGCTTCCGTGCTGGTTGGGAAGCTCTCCGATATATATGGAAGAAAGCCTTTTATTTTGACGGGTATCGGGTTGTTTAGTATCGGGGCCTTGTTATCCGGGTTTTCCACCGATATTTTTCAACTGATTACGTATCGTGGCATTCAAGGGGCGGGTGCCGGGATCATCATGTCTACTGCCTTTACCGCCATGGGTGATCTGTATGAACCTCGCGAGCGTGCAAAATGGGGCGGAATCATGAGTGCCGTCTTCGGCGTATCCAGTGTGCTTGGTCCTCTGATGGGCGGATATATCGTCGACCATCTCGACTGGCACTGGGTGTTCTGGATCTTCTTGCCGATTGGCGTGATTGCCTTTCTTCTGATCATGATTCATTTCCCGAAGGTAGCGAAGCAAGAAGGTGAGTCTGTCGACTATTTTGGCTCGCTGTTCTTAACTCTCACCATCGTACCGATGCTGCTCGCTTTCTCATGGGCAGGAGATGGGCCAGGCAAATACGCTTGGGGTTCGTGGCAAATAATTGGTTTGTTTGCAGCCACAATCGTTTCGTTGATCGTGTTTATTATGATTGAGATGAAAGTAAAGACTCCAGTGCTTCCGCTGGGCTTGTTTAAAAACAGTATTTTTACCGTCTCCAATCTGGTCGGATTCTTCCTGAACGCCGGGATGATGGGCGCAATCATTTATGTGCCGTTCTTTGTCCAAGGGGTCAAAGGCATCTCTCCGACGATGGCCGGTTATGTCGCGATGCCGATGTCCATTGCCATGCTCACGACCTCCGCACTCGCTGGACAAATCATGACTAAGACGGGGAAATATAAAAAGATGGCGTTGAGCGGACTTTCCGTCATGGCTCTGGGCATGGTGCTGATGTATTTCATGTCCCCAGCTACACCGATTTATTTGCTCGTGATCTACATGGTCATTCTCGGTCTGGGGATCGGGATTGCGATGCCGGTCTTCTCCTTGACCGTGCAAAATGCAGTCGCACCACAGCAACTGGGTGTCGCTACGGCAACTTCGCAGCTCTTCCGCAACCTCGGTGGAACCATAGGAATTGCTGTCATGGGGACCGTCATGAGTGCCAGCATGTCTGCAAAAATGACGCAACTGTCGGGAGCGATGGGCCAAGGAAACAATCCAGCAGCAGCCGATCCCGCTCTGGCAGAGAAGCTGTCGCTCTTTACGAATCCGCAAAATTTGTTGGATCAACCTAAAATTGAAGCCACGCTGGCTAGTCTGCCACCCGATTTACAGCCGCTGTTTACTCATATGCTGGATATGATTCGGGAAGCGATGAGCTATGGGATTACGACTACGTTTTTGACTGGGGCGATTGTAGCAGGAATCGCGGTCATCATCGCGCTGTTCCTGAAGGAAATTCCTCTGCGTAGTGGGAATGATATGGGGAAAAAGCCTGGAGACGAAGCAGGAAAGGCTTAATGTGAAAAGGAAGAGGGCACTTGTCCTCTTCCTTTTTTTCACTGGCGTTCTTGCTCTAATCAGTGTTTTTGCATTGCTAAATCAGCTGCCTTCATAAAATAAGTTTTAGACTAACCTTGTTAAAAGAGTCAGAGGCAGTCCAAGACACGAAAATAAAGTCCTAGACTACCTCTATTTCATTGACCTATAATTCACGAAAACACTGTCCATGCACGAAAAGTGAAAAAGATTGGTAGTTGAAAAGTTAATAAATCCCCTACTACATTAAGTAGAGCCTCCCAAAATTGCACCAGCAATGATTGCCAAACCAACATAAGTTTTCCCCAAACAAATTACTCGACTATTTAGCTCTTCTGCCTGTTAACTTACGCTCGCTGCCAGTCTAATACTTTATTAATTGGTCTAAAACTTTATTTTCACCCAATACCTACAGCACTTTTCAGTGTGTATTTTCCAATTAACACAAGGAACGTATTATTTTCGTACCTAATCATAAAAGAAGCCATTCCTTAAAGGAATGACTTCTTCATTAATTCATTCAAAACTGAATACGCATGATTGCTAAGAGTGTG